>JANQLG010000040.1 GCA_028280715.1 Spongiibacteraceae bacterium
TCTCGATTATGGGTGCGGGACAGGAACCGCTGCGTGTCAATTTTCTAGTCATGTAAAAGAGGTTCACGCTATTGATATCTCATCAAAGATGATTGAAATCGCTAAGGAGAAAGCAGCGGTTGCGAAAATTGAGAACGTAAGTTTCGAGCAGTCGGATATCTTTGATAGCAAATATTCTAATGAATACTATGATGTCATTCTGGCCTTTAATATGTTACATACAGTCCCTAGTCCCCAGGATGTAATGCAGCGAATAAATGAATTGTTAAAGCCAGAAGGTTTATTTATTTCTGTAACGCCTTGCTTACGCCAAAAGATGTCATTTTTTGTAAATCTTCAAATCCAGTTGGTACGGGTATTGTGCAAGCTCGGGTTAATTCCGATTCCTATTAGAAGGATCACGAGCTCTGAGGTAGAAGGCTTATTAGAAGATGGCGGGTTTAAAGCGGTTGAATCTGAAGAGATATATAAAGATGCATCTAGCTATTTTGTCGTGGCTAAGAAGTCACAAAAATATAACAAGTAAAGTGGTATAGGATCACTGTGCTTTTGTTTTCCGCTGCTTAAAGCGTTATGTGTCTTTATCAAAGTTTTAGTTTTATATTCGAACTGGTGAATTCGGATATAATTTTTATTGTTTCACCAACAATCAAGAGTAAAGATAATGGCTAAAGGTACAGTTAAGTGGTTCAACCCTGACAAGGGTTTCGGTTTTATTACACCTGATGATGGCGGTAAAGACTTATTTGTTCATCATTCAGAAATTCAAGCGGGTGGTGGGTTTGCAACATTAAATGATGGTCAAGCGGTTGAGTTTGAAGTTGGCCAAGGTCAAAAAGGTCCTTGTGCCAATAAAGTCGTTCCTGTTTAAGTAGCAGCACATAACAAAACGTGCAATGAACGCTTGCGGCTGGACAGCTTTAAGCATGGCTTCGCCACAAAGTTGTCCAGTCACTAGGCGTTAAACCTACAAGATATCGAACATGGAATTTAAAAAAATAATAGTTGGAGCCTTTTACATAGTTCATGAATACAGAATTAGTCTTGCAAAAGCACTTGCTATTCCTTTTTGTGCTTATCTTGTAATAGAGGGCTCTGTGTATCTAGATGTACCGGATATCATCAACTGGTTTCTGGCTGTATTAGCATGGGTGGTATATGCAATAATTGCCATCACAACTCATAGGGTGGTTTTATTGGGCCCAAATTCTGTGCCTGAATGGGGTATAACTTCGTGGTCTAAACGAGAAACCTATTTTATTTTGCACATATTAGCCTTTGGGCTAATTACTGTGGGCATATCATTACTTGGTTTTGTTCCTATCGTCGGGTTTATTGTTGCTCTTTTAATTATCTGTTGGGTACTGCCCCGTCTTTCTTTAGTTTTTCCGGGCATCGCAGTTGATCAAGGAGTTACTTTTAGGTTGTCATGGGAATTGACAGAGAATCATAAACTACATATGTTTCTCATAGTAATACTATTCCCAATATTGCTGGGTATACCAACCGTAATATTTGGGTTAATTCCCTATGGTTCTTTTTTATCCAGCATATGTGCTGCTTTCGTTATCGTGTTTGAAGTTGCGGCTCTATCATTAGCTTATCAACAAATCACAAATGAAATATATGGCCAGGATTAACAAGTTTAGGCAACGGTATCGCCTTACGCTGTACTTCACCCACCGCTTACCACTGAATTAGCTAAAGAAATGAAAATAAAATCTATAATAATGTTTCTAACTTTGCTCTACTCAAATTTACTGATGGCTCAGTCATGGGATGAACTGGCTTACCAAGGGAAAAAATTTCATAAGCAGGGAGATTTAATAAAAGCTATTGAATTTTTATCAAAGGCTGCGGAAAAGAGAAAAACGGATAATTACGAGCTCTATTTGCATGCAGGCATACTAGCTGCTCGGCTTAAGGACACTGATAGAGCCTTTGCCTTATTGAATAGCGCAATTAACTCCGGTATGTGGGATATTCCAAGGCTGGAAAGAAATAGCAGGTTAGCTTATTTAAAAAAAGATTTACGATGGAGTGGCTTGATAGATAGAATAAATGAACAAGAAAAAAATTATATAAAAAAATCTGGGCTCACTCATCCTGAACTTAGAAAAGAGTTAAAATTGATGTGGGCCAAAGATCAAGTGCTCGTGGGTAAGAGTGAACAAAAGGATGTTATTCAATCCAATTCATTAAGGCTGGAGAAAATAATACAAAAAACTGGCTGGCCAACAAGCAAAATGGTAGGAAAAGATGGAGTTTGGTTTGCTTGGGCTCTGGCGCAACATTCATTCGATATTGAATTCCAAAAAAGGTGTTTGAGTCACCTTAAAAACCTCACGGAAGCAGGCGAGATTAATCCAATATATTATGCTGAATTAAATGATCGAATAGCTAGAAACCTAGGCGTAAAGCAAACATATGGAATGGCAATTATCAGCCAAAATGGAGAAAAAGTATTCTATCCAATAGCTGATGTGGAGAAGGTTGACGAAAGGCGAAGTAAAATTGGTTTACCACCTTTAAAGGTTTGGGCGAATGAGAATTTCGTTGAAGTTATCCCAGTGGCTAACAAATAGGGAAACTTGAGGGGCAGGTCTTTAGTCTACGATATTTTCAATTATAGTGAAGCGTCATAAACAAAGACTTGATCTCATGTTCTCTGAAGGAAATTCAAGATTATTAACAAACGCTTCAAACATCGTGCAATAGTTGCTTAGATAAAATACAGAAAAACTGGCAGAGAAGTAACAATAGGCAATCGGCTTAAAGCTGGCGGCAACAAACATGTTCGAGATTCAAGAAATTCAGGCAAAAGAAACTTATAAACTTAGGCATGAGTTGTTAAGACCATATCAATCGATTGAATGCTGCAAATATCCCGGTGACAACGATCAAAATACCAGGCATTTTGGAGCATTTGAATCTGGAATCATCGTAGGCATTGTTTCTATTTATCTAAATTTAAATCAGCAACTGGATTGCCAAAATTGTTGGCAGCTGCGAGCAATGGCAACGGCCGAATCAGTTAGAGGGAAAGGTTACGGAAAAAAGCTATTGAAAGAAGCAGAATTATACGCATCCACTCAAAAATCCCATTGTATTTGGGCAAATGCGAGGAAAAAGGCAATTGGTTTTTATACTGGAAATGGTTACGCTGTCATCGGGAATGAATTCGAAGTAAAAGATATTGGTTCACACTATTTAGTGTTTAAAAAAATGAATTAAGGGAGTCAGGCACCTTGTAGCTGGACCTTTGTACTGCATGCTCCAATCCATTACTGCGGTATTGATACACGTGGAAACATAGATGGTGATTCAAAGTAAAAAAATTTCTGTTAAGTGCGTTGTGAACAGTATTAGAGTAGTGCTTATTACAGCAACTTTAATTCTTTTCAGTGCCGCTTGCTTGTCGGGTGGATTGAATTCGCTTGCTCTAAAAGCGGGAGAGATTCATCCTTTACTCGCAACCCGTTCGCTCGATAGTCAGTCAATTCGCCATATATCTCTTAGTATTCTGCAAGAAAATCCTCAACATTCAGCTGATGTTGAGTTCATAGAAGCTATTCTAGGTGGTAGCTCGCAAGGTAGACTTGGAAAAAACAATATTCATTTGGCAGATGTTGAGTTCATAGAGTCGATTGTAAGTAGCGGTTCGCATGATAGCTTTGGAAAATATAATATTCATTCCGCATTATTTGCTCTCTACTACGCAGAAAAGGACGTAGGATTTTATGGTCTGGAGGCTAAAAACACTCAAGACGCCGATCGATTAGAGGTGGTCTTACGTGAGACTTGGTCAAACAATGTGAGTCTAGATCGAGCTCGAGTTCATCGTAAAGGTTTAATTCTTATGGTTATTTGGCATGATGGCGTATCGAGAGAAGTTTGGGATGCTGTGAATATAAGCGTATCTAAACAGTTAGATGGTAGGGCCTAACAATTGTGTCAACAGGTTTTCTCTTATTAAAGGAGAATTAAATGGATATAAACAACATATTAGCTTTTGTTGCTGTTGCCACTTTGCTGGTTGTTTCGCCTGGGCCTAATGGTTTGCTAATTACAAAAACAGTGCCTGTATCTGGAACCAAAGCAGGTTTTGCAAATATTTGGGGCTTTGTCGCAGCATTCTACGTGCATGGCACATTGTCTATATTCGGTATTTCCATGCTGCTCGTACAATCTGCCCATGCATTTTTTATATTTAAAATGTTGGGTGCGGTCTATCTAATCTGGATTGGTTTAAAAGCTCTTATTAGTGCTTTCAAGGATAATAATTCTACTATTCCTGAATCATCGCTAAAAACTAAAAAATCAGTTTCAATGCGTACTGCATTTGCAGAAGGTTTTTTAACCAATGTACTTAATCCAAAGGTATCAATGTTTTATTTGGCGGCTTTTCCACAATTTATCTCTATAAATGAGAGTGCGGTAAATGCATACACATTAGTAACCGCGCATTCTGTGATGAATTTTATTTGGTTTTCAACGATGGTCGTTATGTTGTCACGCATCAAAACTATCGCAAATAATGCAACATTTAAAAAATGGATAAACTCCATAACGGGTATTGTATTTATTGGTTTTGGATCTAAATTAGCACTGATGAAAAACGATTAACAAACCAATTAATCTGATTATCTCAATATGTGAATCCCCTTTAGTTGACATTTTTTTTGTCAATTTAAAGGGGATATTCAATATGGCTTGCCAAAAAGAAACACTATCATCGTTAGTATTAATAGAACATTATGCGTAAATATCTCATCGCCATTTTAACAATAGGCATCATTTTTATTGGGGGTTGGCAGTTTTCCAAAACTCCTAACTATCAGTTGTTTGGAAGCTTAATTAACCGTGTCGATACGGCTGATAGAGTTGTCGCGCTCACTTTTGATGATGGGCCTAAACCGAAAAATACCAAAAGAATATTGGATATTTTAAGCGCTCACGATACTAAAGCTACTTTCTTTCTGGTGGGTGATGTTATTCGAAAAAATAGCTCAGCAGCTGAATCGATAGTGGCGATGGGTCATGAAATTGGCAATCACTCGTATTCTCACAAGAGGATGGTATTCAAGTCGCTAGATTTTGTTTCCAGGGAGATTGAGGAAACGACTAAATTAATTAGACAGATTGGCTATAGCGGCGAAATTCATTTTCGCCCTCCCTATGGCAAAAAACTATTCATGCTGCCTTATTATTTAGACCAAGAAGGAATTAAGTCGATTACTTGGGATGTCGCGCCAGAAGATGAATTACCGCGTTCTGCCTCTGCTGAAGATATTGCTCGCTATGTGTCTGACTCAGTGAAGCCGGGTTCTATTATTTTATTGCATGTGATGTTTGCTTCCAGAGAAAATTCTCTTGCTGCTGTACCGTTGATTATTGAGCAATTAAAAGCCGAGGGTTATAGGTTTGTGACAGTTTCAGAGCTTCTTGGCTATGAAAATACATAATAAAGTGGTGTTGCTCCAGTGCTTTACGTTTTCTTATGAATTTGCGTAACAATCGAGTTATACATTTTTTAATCATGCAGTTATCAAAAGCTTGCCCCTGTGTTCGGCTTTGTTCTTAGATAGAAAAAGCAAAACTGAACGTTTTTCGCTTTAAAGGTCTGCGGCATCAAGATTTTCGACATCAATTCCGGCGATCAACAAACATTCACTTAATACGTCATTCATCCAGCCGAGGCCAATCAAGTAACCAAGCAAATCTTCAGCAATCGTAATAGCAACTTGTGAGTCGCTGGCGTTTCGAATAGCTGGAAATTGATCGGCATAATAACTGAAGTCTTCATAATATGTCTGTCGATGTGATTTCACGACTTCTTGGCATGTTTTATTATTTTTATATAGTTTTTTATTGGTATCTCTTGCCCGCTTTAAAGCATCATCCCAGACAATCGCAAGTTTTTTGGTTTCCTTTATTAATTTCTCCCTCATATCAACAGGAAATACATAGGTATTAGAGCCTTGTTGTTCGTTTAATTCCCCAACCTTGTCAAGAATCTCATGGATAGAAGTATTTACCGATAAAATATTTTCCGTGAGTTCATCCAGAACCGCCAGAGCCTCATCAATTTTATCGGCATAGATATTGGAGCAATATAAAATCGCGCCAAGAAAAATAACACTTAAGCCTATTTTCATATTCAGACCTCGCACTCAACCGACTCTATCTACAGTTAGATATGGTATGAACGGCAAAATCTTGGGCCACTGCGTACACGTGGTCGATTAAACCATTAGTGTAGCCTTTATAAACCGACTGTTTATCCACTAATATGTCTTGTAAGAGTTTTAAAGTTCCTTCATTAAATCCCTGAAAAGAAGTTTTACATTCAGATAACTTTTCTCCAGATGCCCGAGCAAATATTTTTTGCTTATTCAATTCAATCGTATCCAGAAAACTTTGTAAGCGACTGTTCACAAGCTTAAACGCTGGTTGCGATATAGGGGTATTTTCGTCAATTTGATTGCCATCGTAGTAGTTGTCATAAACGCTTACCACTTCATCGGCAGCATCTAAAACATTAAAAGCTAAGTCATCATAAACGCCTACACCGACCATTTCATCGACAGCACTTAAAACACTATGAGTTAATTCATCGGTTGTCTGCAATCGTTCTCTACCACCGGCGCCAGAAGAAGGGTCTATCCATTTTGTAGTCATTGTAGGATTATCTTCATCAGTGCACATCATTTTGTATTGATCTAACAACGCTTCGGTATACACGTACAATGTTAAGGCGCCTGATACTTCCTTAAGATCCATATAGCATGACGCTAAATAATCATCATCACAACTGTTTACATAGGTTAAAGAAGTCTCTTCATCAGCACTTAATTTACAGAATTCGTTAATAAAGAATTCTTGGTTTAACGATTTATTCTCAGCGCAGGATTTATTAGGAAAATATTTGTCTTTCGATTCAAGCAAACAAGCTTGAGCAAATAATTCTGAACAAGACAGTACTAATAATAGAAAAAAACTAAACCGTAACATAAGTTGTTTACCTCTTTGCAATGCATGTTTAAAGCTATTTATTGTCCATTTATCGGGTCCATCTCTTTAAAACAACGCTATGATGTGCTATCAACGGCGAGCAGTAGCCTACTTCTATTTCACAACAAGATTTATATGGCCACTATTTGAGGTTTGTAACTCAACTCGTCTTTTTCGTGATCATATAAAATCGATAAAACAATACGGTATTGTTTATTTAAGGCGCTAATTTTTTATATTGATGGCGATCAATTATTATTCCAGGGAATAGGCTAACCGATAAAATAAAAATAGTTTAGTTATCTAGTTATATTTATCAGATACATGGGTGTGCAGCATCATAGATATCCGATGAGTGTCATGGTACTCCGATTTTATTAAGAATATAAGAGTCAGGGAATATGAGATTCAGCTCTTTGGTTTGTGATGTATCTAACTGTAGTGAAATATTGTAAATAAAATATTCTTTTCTTTTTTTGGTCAGGGAAAAGATCCACATTTTTCCTGAAATTGCGCAAGAATCGGGTCGAATGAACAAGCGCTAAGCTATACATTTTTTGAATCACTCAATTATCTTTTTTATGGGGATTCAATATGAAACAACTTGATGGCAAAACGGCACTGGTAACGGGCGCTAGCTCTGGAATAGGCAGGGCTACAGCTAAATTATTCGCGGAACAAGGTGCCAATGTCATAGCTGTAGCACGACGAGAAAAAGACCTTCACAGTTTGATTGAAGAAATTAAGCAATCTGGTGGGCATGCTGATTCATACGTTGGTGATGTCACTGAAGAGAATACCGCTCAAGAGATGGTGGAGTATGCGCTAAACAGTTTCGGGCAGTTGAATATAGCGGTGAATAATGCAGGTATGCTTGGGTCTTCATTGCCGGTTGAGGAGATTTCATTAAGTGATTGGTCGCGAGTGATTAATACTAACTTAAGTAGCGGTTTTTTAGGGGCCAAATACCAAATTCCAGCTATGCGCCGCTCTGGAGGCGGTTCCATTATCTTTGTGTCATCTTTTGTCGGTTACACAATTGGTTTTCCAAATATGTCACCTTATGCTGCAAGCAAAGCAGGTATGGTTGGTTTGGCTAAAGCACTTGCTGCTGAGTGCGCTCAGTATGGCATCAGGGTCAATGCGCTTTTGCCTGGCGGCACGGATACGTCGATGGGACATGAAGCTTCGGATACTCCAGAGGCTATTGCATTTGTAGAAAGTCTACACGCTATGAAGCGTCTGGCTAAACCGCAAGAAATTGCGCAATCTGCACTGTATTTGGCATCTGATAATTCGAGTTTTACTACCGGTACTGCTTTATTGGCAGATGGTGGTGTGTCTATCAATAAAACATAATATGTTCTGAATCCAGGAGTTTCCGAGAGGGGTTTAGGATAGCAGTTTAGGAGAGAAGTTTAGGAGATGGATCTTTAATTTTTGACAGAGCAACCAGCTAGTGCTCTTCTAACTCCCGCAAATAACGAAACAGTTTTCGCGAGCTCGCTGGTGGTTTGTTATTGGCTTTTTCTTTATTTGCCTGAGCAATCAATTGCCTTAAGTGTTGTCGATCAGCATTGGGGTAACGTTCGATGACTTCCTGAATGGCGTTGGCGCCTTTTTCAATTAAGGCATCGCGCCATTGTTCCAGCTCATGAAATTTTCGTGCTTGTTCTTTACGGCCATTGATGAGTTTTTGGTAGGCTTTTTCAATATGTTCGGTATCGCTTTTTCGCATCAGTTTACCGATATATTGCATTTGTCGGCGTAGGCCTTCACGGTGTTTGATGCGGCGCGCTGTGGCGATGGCTTCGGCGAGCATATCGTCATCGATAGGAATGGTGGCCAGTTCACCTTCACTCAGTTTTACCAGGGCTTCGCCCAGTTCCTGCAGTGCCAGCATTTCTTTTTTGACGGCGGTTTTACTTTTCCAGTTTTCTTCTTCGTGCTCGTTAATGGAAAAATTGTCTTCGCTCATTAGTTACCTCACGCGTAATACATAGTAGCAAGACCGAGGAAGGATAAGAAGCCGACAACATCGGTGACAGTGGTGAGTACTACGCCACCAGCCAATGCGGGATCAATACGCAGTGCTTTGATAATAATTGGTAATGCAGCACCGGCAATGCCGGCGGTAATCATATTGATAACAATCGCTGCGGCGATGATTACACCGATGGCATAATCATCAAACCACCAGGCTGAAGCGACAGAAATCACCAGCGACCAACATAAACCATTTAATGCACCGATTAATAGCTCACGGTTTAGCAAGTAGCTTCGGTTGTGGGAGCCTATCTGCCCCAGGGCAATACCCCTGATGACAACCGTTAGTGCCTGGGTGCCGGCGACACCGCCCATACTGGCGACAATGGGCATCAATACGGCCAGAGCAACGACTTTTTCGATGGAGTCCTGAAAGAGATTAATCACTGCCGATGCAGCAAAAGCGGTGACCAAATTCACGGCAAGCCATACTGCACGGCGTGGCCAGGTTTTGAAGATTGGCGCAAAGGTATCTTCGTCATCATCCAGGCCGGCCAGTGTTAACAACGAGTGATCGGCATCTTCGCGGATAACATCCACCACATCATCGATGGTAATGCGGCCGATGAGCTTGTTATGTTCGTCAACTACCGGCGCAGAAACCCAGTCGTGGCGTTCGAATAAGTTAGCGACATCACTGTCATGCATTGATGCGGGAATGGGCTCAATATCGGTGTTCATTATTTCGCGTACGGTGATATTGGGGTCAGCTACCAGGATACGACGGATCGGTAACAGGCCGACGAATTCATCGCGTCGACTTACCACAAAGACGTTGTCTGTCATTTCCGGTAATTCATCGTGGCGACGCAAATAACGTAGTACTACATCGATGGGTGTTTTGGCACGGACGGAAATAATATCCGTGTTCATCATGCCGCCAGCGGTATCTTCGGGGTATGACAGTACTTGCTCGACGCGCTGACGGTCCTGCTGGTCCATTAACTGCAATACTTCTTTAATAACCTGGTCAGGTAGCTGCTGCAGAATATCGGCTATATCGTCGGCTTCCAGTCCTACGGTAAGGGCGGCAACTTCCTGTGTGTCCATCGCCTGTAAAAACTGGCTTTGCACTTCATCGCTGAGGTAGGGCAGGATGTCACTTTCGCTCTCGTGGTCCATCAGTTGCCACATTACAGCGCGCGTTTTTGGTGGTGAGGACTCAAGCAGGTGAGCGACTTCTGCAGCGGGCAGAATATTCAACATGCGGCGTACCTGAATAAAGGTGCCGCTATTTAAGGCCTGGTTAATCTCTTCCAGAGTAAGCTGATGAGATTTTTTTGTGTTGCCAGCCATGAATGCTCCGAAGTCGAAAAGCTAACTGCAGTTTAGGTGAATGGCGGCAATTATCCAGAAAAGAGCGGGCTACGGCCAGAAGGAAAGTAAAAACGGTCAGCGAGATAGCGAAAAGGTGTTAGGTAATTCGCAATACAAGTTTATTGGTAATTGCTAGAGAGTAATCGCTTTATTCTTCTTCATCAAAACGATTGTTAATCAGTGTTGTAATGGCGTGCATTGCTGATTTTTCGTCTCTGCCATCGCACTGTATATAAAGCTCGGTGCCTTTACTGGCAGCTAGCATCATTACCGACATAATGCTTTTGCCATCGACCATCTGCCCGCTTTTACCTGCTTTGATATCACAACCAAAGGCGGAAGCGGTGCTAACAAACTTTGATGCTGCTCTTGCATGCAATCCCAGTTTATTGATTATTGTAATTTTGGTTTCGATCATAATCTAAACAACAAACAGCACTTATTTATTTTTGTTTACAGCCTGTATAGTTCCCTGTGCCTGACTTGGGTGTTGGGGTAGAGCTCACTAAAATGCTCTGCTAATCGTTCAGACATATATACTGAGCGATGTTGTCCACCGGTGCAACCAATGCAGATAGTAATGTAGCTGCGGTTATTATGTTCGAATAACGGTAGCCACTTTTCCAGATATTGCTGGATATCGCGGTACATTTCCTCAACTTCGTCGTGTCGGGATAAGAAGTCAACAACGGCTTTATCTTGCCCGGTTAATGGACGTAATAGCGGGTCCCAATGAGGGTTAGGCAGAATGCGTATGTCGTAGACGATGTCAGCATCCACAGGTACGCCTTGTTTGAAACCAAAGGATTGGAAAAGCAGTGAAATGCCTGGCCCTTTTTTTTCTACCAGTCGTGATTTTATTAGCGTGCGTAACTCGTGCAGGCTCAGGCTGGTGGTATCGATAGTCAATGTTGCGAGATCGGCGATAGGCTCGAGTAATTTGCGCTCATTGATAATAGCTTCGGTTAACGCTGTATGTTTGTCGCTCAGTGGATGGCGGCGGCGTGTTTCGCTAAAACGTTTGATCAGTCTGTCGCTGTCGGCATCGAGGAACAGGATGTCCACTTCAATCGATTCCAGGTCGCTGTTAAACATACTGACCAGCTTTGATAAATCGGCACTTGGGTTGCGAGCATCAACGCAGATAGCCACTTTGTTGTGTTCGCTGGCCTTGCTCTCCATCATGTATTGGGTGACCTGTGGAATGAGTACCACGGGTAAATTATCAATACAGTAATAGCCCTCATCCTCTAATAGGTTGAGGGCGGTACTTTTTCCCGAGCCTGATCTGCCACTGATAATGATTAATTTCATGAATTAATCCTTTCGTTCCAGACTATTCCAGTAGTAATACGGTTGCGATTAATCAATGCCGGTTTATCGACGATTGAGAGCTTACGCTATCAATGTTGCTTATCTTTGGCAATGGCTTGAAGAACTAATGATGATAAAGGCTGCTTATTAAAAGCTGCTAGTGGCTGAGTGAAATAAACTTTCGTTACTGTTGCTGTCTCGCAGACGTTGGCAAAAGCCGGAATCACTGAACCGGGCCGCCAGTTCTGCGAGCACATTAAGATGATCTTCATGGGCTTGTTCTGGAACCAATAGGACGAACAGCAGGTCGACAGGTTCTCCATCGATGGCGTCAAAATCGACGGGGTTTTCCAGGGTGATCAGTGCGCCGGTAATGTGTTGGCAGTTTTTAATGCGGCAATGCGGGATAGCGATACCATTTCCCAGCCCGGTGCTGCCGAGTTTTTCTCTGGCAATCAGGCTATCAAATAATTCATCGGAGTTGATAACTTCGATATCTTTACTGATGGATTCTGCAACTGTTTCCAGTACGCTTTTTTTACTGCTGCCCGACACACTGCATAATGTGCGTTCCGGGCTAAGAATGGTATCAATTTGCATGTTGCTTCATACACTTATCAGGCTGACTGCGTTCTGTATCGGTTAATTCGAAAGAGTGTATACAGATGCCTGAGGTTGTTAAATTAACGTCATTGAGTTCTGATGGCCATAAACGTTTTTAGCCACCTTGCTTCCTGCCAATCATTTTCTCTTTGTGCTTGATAATCTGACGATCCAGTTTGTCAGTGAGAGAATCAATGGCGGCATACATGTCTTCAGATTCGCTGGCGGCAAATAAATCTGCGCCGGCAACATGAACAGAAGCTTCTGCTTTTTGAATCAATTTTTCAACGGTGAGAGTGACATCGGTGTTGGTTATTTGATCGTAATGTCGTTGGAGTTTGGAAAGTTTGCTATTAACGTAATCGCGAAGCGCGGGGGTGACTTCTACATGATGACCACTAACATTAATTTGCATAAGCTGCTCCTTAGTTGATGTGGTAAATAAGGTACCTCTCTGGCACCTACCTGTCGAGTCCACAGATCAAACTTGGACTCAAAATGTTCAGAATCTCGGTTCGTTTGACTTACCTCAATTCTGAGTGATTCTTCTTTGTGGTTTAGACCAACCTTTTACGTTCGTTTGATGGCGGAATAACCAGTGACTCTCGATATTTGGCAATGGTTCTGCGAGCTACCTTGATGCCTTGCTCGCCTAATATTGTGGTGATTTTGCTGTCGCTGAGCGGTTTTCTTGGGTTTTCTGCGGCAATCAGTTTTTTGATCAATGCGCGGATAGCTGTCGACGAGCACTCTCCACCAGAATCGGTACTGACGTGGCTGGAGAAGAAATATTTAAGTTCGAAGATGCCTCTGGGCGTATGCATGTATTTTTGCGTGGTAACCCGTGAGATGGTTGATTCGTGCATCTCGACCGCATCGGCAATATCGTGCAACACCAGAGGTTTCATGGCCTCATCGCCGTAATCGAGAAAACCGCGCTGATGTTCGACTATCTTGGTGGCAACTTTCATTAATGTTTCGTTCCTGCTCTGTAAGCTCTTAAGGAACCAGCGGGCTTCCTGCAGATTGTCGCGAAGATAGGTGTTGTCTTCACTACTATCAGCCCTCTTAACTAATGAAGCATAGTCTGAGTTAATACGCAATTTAGGTGCGATATCCGGATTGAGTTCTACTATCCAGCGGCCTTTGATTTTTTTAACAAAAACATCCGGGACAACGTACTCAGTGGTGTCGGGCGAGATCATTTCGCCAGGATTGGGATTGAGGCTTTGTATCAGCTGTAGTACTTCCTTCAGCTGTGGCTCCTTCAATTTACTGCGACGCATCAGTTGGGCGTAGTCTCGGTTGCCCAACAGGTTCATATGGCGATCAATAATCAGCTTCGCTTCTTTCAGCCAGGGTGTTTCAGGGGACAATTGCTTTAGTTGAATCAACAGGCAGTCCTGTAGGTCCTTGGCCGCTACGCCAGGAGGATCGAAGTGTTGTATGCGATGTAACACCGCCATGACTTCGTCGAGTTCAAGATCCGGATTATCCTCTGCGAATCCTGCATGTATTTCTTCTGTTGAGAGAGTAAGGCGGCCGTTATTGTCCAGAGCATCTATGATCGCAATGCCGATCAGGCGATCCGTATCTGACATGCGGGTGAGATTTAACTGCCAATGTAAGTGATCCTGCAGTGACTCGGTAAGGCTGTTGCGTGAATCAATATCATAGTCACCACTATCAGCTGGCGCTGAGCTCAGGCTGCCGCTACTGCTGCTGGCCTGGTAAACGTCGTCCCATTGTGTGTCTACGGGTAAGTCTTCTGGAATGTTGTCCTGCCAGTCGCTTTCTTCTGTGGTGGGCTCGGCGTCTTCGCTGGTGGTTTCCGCCTTGGTTTCGGTGTTTTTGCTGAGATCTATCAGTTCTGACTGATCAGTGTTTTCCTGTTGTTGTTCGGTTTCGGATTCTTCGGTGACATCCAGCATGGGGTTGCTTTCGAGGGCTTGCTGGATTTCTTGCTGTAGGTCTAAGGTCGATAATTGCAGTAATTTGATGGCTTGTTGCAGCTGGGGTGTCATGGTCAGCTGCTGGCCGATTTTTAGTTGTAGCGATTGTTTCATAGGTTACGTATCACACCCATACGACATATCTTGAATAATGGGACTTAATCATCGAACTAGTGGTAAGGACAAGATATGGGTTTAATCTTCATCATGACTTTAGTGTAGCGAGGAGGCTTGACACAAGCAAACTTTATACCGATTCTGGTTAAAAGTTCCACAACTTTATAAGACAAACTGGTGGCCCAGGTAGATATCCCGCACTTTTTTGTTATTAAGCACGGTTTCCGGGCCGCCTTCAGCAATGATGTGTCCTTCACCAACGATGTAGGCTTTTTCGCAGATATCGAGTGTTTCGCGCACATTGTGATCTGTAATGAGTACACCAATCCCTAAATCTTTTAGATGGGTAACAATCTGTTTGATGTCGCCGACAGAAATTGGATCAACGCCAGCGAAAGGCTCATCCAGTAAAATAAACGAGGGTTCGGTGGCTAGTGCTCGTGCTATTTCTACGCGCCTACGTTCGCCACCTGATAACGCCATGCCCAAGCTATCGCGAATATGTGTGATGTGGAATTCCTGAAGCAGATTTTCCAGCTTGTCTCGGCGTTGATCTTTGTTCAGTTCTGGTCGTGTTTCTAATATCGCGTTGATGTTATCGGCTACTGACAGTTTTCGGAAAATCGATGCCTCCTGTGGTAGATAGCCAACGCCTTTGCGTGCTCTACCGTGCATGGAAAGCTGTGTCAGGTTGTGGTCATCCAGTGTTACTTGTCCTTTGTCGGCACTGACCAGCCCCACAATCATATAAAAACAGGTGGTTTTACCAGCGCCATTGGGGCCCAGCAAGCCGACTATTTCGCCGCTACTGACCTGAAGGGAAACATCATGGACTACTTGGCGACCTTTGTAGGATTTGGCGAGGTTACTAGCTTTCAGGGTGCTCATTATCGGTATTATTGGAATCCGTGGAGGAAGAATTGTCTATTACAGTGGGCTGAAAGGTCATAATGACTCGGTCTTGAGCAACCACTTGCTCTGTGGCGACGTTGTACTCAATTTTATTACCGCTCACCACAGCGTCAGGCTGCTCGATAGTGGCATCGTCAGTGAGGATGGCGGTCTCTGTGAGTAGTTGATAGTCAATGTTTTTTGCCATCGCTTTTACTGGTGGTTTGTTTGGGTCGGATTGCTGCTGAAACCGAGCAGGTAATCCATTGGCAGAAATTCGGGTGACTTTGCGGTCTTTGCTGAAGATAACCACATGGTCGGCGTTGATCAGCAGCGAGCCTTGGGTCATCACTACATTGCCAAAGTATTCGGTTTTTTCGCCATCCTCAAGGGTTTGTTGAGTGGCTTTATCTGATTGAATGTTAATGGGTTGTTGGTTGTCATCGGGCAGCGCAACAGCGGTATTAGCCAGCAGAAGAGCCGTGATAACAAAGGCTGTAGGCAGTAAATGATTAATGTTCATCTTCGACTAAGACTCCCTGATATTGCCCGCGAACTTCATTTAGCAGGTCTATACGTTTTTTACCCAAATCGGCATTCAAGCCTATTGAACGAGTAAAGCCATTAGGGTTTTGCAGTGTAACTGGCTTGCCTGTTTTCGCCAGCTTTTTCTGCGGAAAAACCGCTAGCTGCGGTGTTTTTAAAATGGTTTCGCCGTCTGTGCTTTCAATGAGTACTTTCTGTTCAAGATCTACCTGTTCGCCTTGTCCATGCATGACACCGCTTTGGGAGCTAACGGTCCAGTTATGGATACCGTTTTCAAAGAGCAGAAACTCTGGAGAGTCGATCTGGGTGTTATTCTGTACTGGATCATGCTTAACGGTTTCGCCACTGAATTTAATATCGGGGCGTCCTGCTTCATCGTATTCAATAGTTTTAACCTTATGTAGATAGTACTGCGGCAGTTTGTTGGTGGTTGCTTCGGTATTGAGGGTCGGTGGCGCTCCGGTTTCAGAGTAAGAGAGCAAAAACACTAGCAATACCAGTGTCGCCGTGCCGGCTACGATAGTGTTAACTAGTCTGGCTTTCTGCTTAGGTGTCATGTGTGGTAACTGCTGCTTGGCTCTTAGATAGTTTGATAATTTGTTAGGACAGTTTTTTTTGGCAAAATTCCTTTCGATAAAACCTTTGGGAATAGCTCATTAAACTTGATAGTTTTAGAATAGAAGCTAAAGATATTGTTCCCAAGCTTTAGTCAAAGTGCCCTGAGCACGCATGATTAATTCACAGGCTTCTCTGACAGCGCCGTTGCCGCCAGTAGCTTCGGTTTTCCAGTCGGCATGTTCGGCGACGAAGCTATGACCATTGGCGACGGTGATGCCTAATTGCACTTTCCTTATGGCGGGTAAATCTGGTAAGTCGTCGCCGAGAAAGGCTATTTTATCGTAATCAATACTGAGTTCTTGTTTTAGTTCGTCCAGAGCTACCAGCTTGTCCTCACGCCCCTGGATGAGATGGTTAATACCGAGGTTTTTTGCTCTTCGTGCGACAAGTTCCGATTGACGACCTGTAATGATAGCGACGGTAACACCGCTGTTCTGCAGCATCTTGATGCCCTGGCCATCAAGGGTACTAAAGGCCTTCATTTCATCACCGGTATTGCTGAAATACAGCTTTCCATCTGTTAGTACGCCATCAACATCCAGTACCAGTAGTTTGATAGATTTTGCTTTGGCGAGGACCTCTTGCATTGGCTGTTCCTTAATTTTTCTGTAGGCCGTGTTGATTCAGGCAACGCCTGCTTTGAGTAAGTCGTGTAAATGAATGGCACCAATAGGTTTACGATCAGCATTGATCACCGCCAATACACTGATTTTTTTAGCATCCATAATGGCTAGCGCCTCGGCAGCCAGCATTTCTGCTGTAGCAGTGACACAGTCGGCGGTCATCACTTCGGTTATCACGGTGGTGTGAATATCGTGGTTATGGTCAAGTGTGCGGCGCAAATCACCATCGGTGAAAATGCCCATTAATCGATTGTCCTGGTCGACAATCGTGGTCATTCCCAAGCCCTTACCGGTCATTTCTATCAAAGCGTCACTCAATAGGGTGGTCGGAGCAACAGTGGGCAATCGATCACCGCTATGCATTAAATCTTCGACTTTCAGGAGCAGTCGTCGGCCCAAGGTGCCACCAGGATGAGAGAAGGCAAAATCTTCGGCACTGAAGCCACGAGCTTCCAGCAGGGCGATAGCCAAGGCGTCGCCCATAACCAGAGAAACGGTTGTGCTCGAGGTGGGGGCAAGATCCAGAGGGCAGGCCTCGTTGGCAACGCTGACATTGAGGTTAACATCAGCTGCCTTTGCCAGTGTCGAATTGGGATTGCCTGTCATGCTAATCAGTGGTGCGTTCATGCGCTTGAATAATGGTAGCAGGGTAACCACTTCAGCCGTATTGCCTGAGTTGGAAAGCGCCACAACTACATCGTCAGGGGTGATCATGCCGAGGTCACCGTGGCTGGCTTCGGCGGGATGCACAAACATGGCGGGTGAGCCAGTGCTGGCGAGTGTGGCGGCTATTTTGGTGCCAATGTGGCCTGATTTGCCCATGCCTGTGACGACAATGCGGCCTTTGCAGTTGAATAGAAGATCACAGGCTTTTTCAAAGTCTTGCCCTATACGCTCGAGCAGTAGGGAGACAGCATCGCGCTCCAAGGTGATAGTTCTGATGGCGGATTCTTTATAGGATGTTGTGCTCATGAATACTCTTGTTGTCGTGGTGCCTTCTTGCCAGTTTTAAGTTTACTGGTATTAAGCGACAGAGGGGAATAGGAAGTAATAGTAGGCACCATATGATAATAATAGTAGTGCCCCTTCCATTCTCCCGATAAAGCCGGGTTTGCTGTTTTCTTTCTTACCGTTTCTGAGTTTATGGGCCATGATCAGCGCTACCAGTAGCAAAGTGATAAAGGTCATTACAGAGTAATCTCTGGTTAATACGCTGGGGTCAAGTTGCCCCGGTTCAATCAGTGCTGGCATTGCCATTACTGCCAAAAGATTGAACAAGTTGGAGCCAATGACGTTACCAATGGCGATATCGTGATGTCCTTTAAGTGCGCTGGCGGCAGAGGCGGCCAGCTCTGGCAAACTGGTTCCGACCGCGATAATCGTCAGGCCAATAATCAATTCGCTTACCCCAAAACTGCGCGCGATGTCCTGAGCTCCCCAGACCAATATGCGTGAGCTGATAATCAGAATAGCGAGTCCAACGAAAAACAATAACCAGGCTTTTTGCAGTGGCAGGTCAGGTACATGTTCTACATCGGCTTCATGCTCAGCGTCGGGTTGGTGTGATCGGCTGAAGATAAGGTAGGCAAAGATAACGGCTAATAAAGCTAGCAGTATGATGCCGTCAGTCTTGCTTAACACATTGTCAAAGAGTAAAAAACCTGCGCCAAATGTGGCGACGAGCAGTAGTGGCACTTCGCGCTTTAATAGTTTGTAGGCAATAGGGATAGGGGCGATAATCGCTGTTACCCCAAGAACTAAGCCGATATTGGCAATGTTAGAGCCAATGGCGTTGCCAATAGCCAGGTCTCCCGCTTCGGCCATCGCGGCATTAATTGAAACAATAATTTCCGGCGCTGAGGTTCCCAGCGCGACTATAGTAAGGCCGATCATGATAGGGGTCATACCCAAATTACGGGCGATGCCAGCGGCTCCCGCTACGAATTGGTCGGCACTCCATATTAAGCCGATAAATCCGGCCAAAATTGCGATACTAGCAAGTAACATAAAGGTAATGGTTCAGCGCTGATTCAGAATAATTCGGCAATAGTGTAATTATGCCTTTATAGAAAACGCTGCATTATATAGAGGTTTTAGTTAAAGGGTATGTTGGAATGCAGTTTATTATTGAACGGTAAGAGAAATTAGCGTTCCAATTTTTGTATAGAGAGGCATTTTTCGTTACATTGTGCCTCCTGAATTTTGATGAAGATCGGCATTATGCTGGTTTTAGGGAAAAGATATGAGAGTCATGAAAATAGCGCAGTCTTTATTGGTGTCAGTCCTGATTATGTTAGTTGGGGCTACGCTTAGCCATGCAGTAGTCAGTGAAGAAAAGGAAAGGCTGACTGCCCATCAGGTCGTGGAAGCGACTACGCAACAAATTATGGATATTATCCTTGAGGCGCAGGGATATTTTGATGAGGACCCTGATCGTTTTTACACCGAGATTGAATCAGTGCTGGGGGAAGTGGTTGATTTTGACAGTTTTGCCCGTGGTGTTATGGGGCCTTATGCCAGCAAAGATATGTATCAGACCCTGAAAACTGATGAGGAAAAAAAGCTCTTTATAGAAAGAATGAAGCGTTTCAGTACAACGTTTAAAGATGGCTTAGTGCAAACCTACGCTAAGGGTTTATTAGCTTTTAACGGCAATCGTATTGAAGTTCTACCACCCGTTGGAGAAGTCGACAACAGTGGTTCAGTTACGGTTGTTCAACATATTTACGCTGACTCGGAAAGGCCCTTTGTCGTGCATTACAAGCTTCGCAAGAACCGTGCGGGTGATTGGAAACTGCGAAACGTCACTATCGAGGCGGTGAATTTAGGTAAGGTTTATCAAAGCCAGTTTTTGTCAGCTGTAAAACAGCATAATGGTGATGTGGATCAGGTAATTAATAACTGGTCAGTCGATCCCACTAGTCAATCAGCAGCATCAGGTGACACTTCTGGAGATGTCACAGCAGCCAATTAAGTTGTTGAACATCCTGGAGGTGCTTGTATTCTCGCTATTCGGCGTTTCGTTGCGTACAATTGCCGCCTTTGCCCATCTGGTGGGAGTTTAAATGCTGAAGTCTGGGGGATAGAACAGTATGCAACCCGAAAAAATGAAAGAAATTCTGCAGGAGCATTTACCTGATTGTGACATCGAGGTCGCCGGTGATGGCAGCCACTTCGATGTTACCGTAGTCGGGGATGTCTTCGAAGGTCTTAACCCCGTTAAAAAACAGCAATTAGTCTATGCAGGCCTTAATGATTACATTGCAGATGGCAGTGTGCATGCTGTAAATATGAGGACTTATACCCGAGCTGAGTGGCAGCAGATAAATAGCTAACAGCTAGCTGTATATAAAACATTCCGACAACTTAGGTCATATAGGTCGTTCATGGACAAATTGTTGATCACTGGTGGTGCCAGACTCGACGGTGAAATCAGAATATCAGGTTCTAAAAACTCTGCCTTGCCGATTCTTGCGGCAACCCTATTGAGTAGTGAGCCCGTCACCATAAAAAACCTGCCACATCTGCACGATATCACTACCATGATAGCGCTGTTACGCTGTATGGGTGTTGATGTCATTATTGATGAAAAGCTAAGCATTGAAGTACATGCCAGTACGATTAAAGAACTGACAGCGCCCTACGAGCTGGTTAAAACCATGCGCGCTTCGATATTAGTGTTAGGCCCATTGCTGGCGCATTTTGGTGAGGCTAATGTGTCCTTTCCCGGTGGTTGTGCGATTGGTAGCCGGCCTGTGGATTTACATTTACGTGGTTTGGAAGCGTTAGGTGCAACCATTGTAGTCGATGAAGGTTATATTCGCGCTACAGTCGATGGCCGATTGAAGGGCGCTCATATTTTAATGGACAGTGTCACTGTGGGTGGTACCGAAAATATTATGATGGCGGCAGTTCTAGCTGAAGGTAAAACCGTTATTGAAAATGCTGCTCGTGAGCCAGAAGTGGTTGATCTTGCCAACTGTCTCAATGCAATGGGTGCGCAAGTTGAGGGTCATGGTACTGCAACGATCACTATACAAGGTGTGGAGAAGCTGCGTGGCTGTGAGTATGCCGTGATGCCTGACCGTATAGAAACTGGCACTTATTTGGTGGCGGCCGCAGCTACTGGTGGTCGAATTAAGGTCAAGGATACTCGCTCCGATATGCTTGAAGCGGTGTTAGTGAAGCTGGAAGAAGCCGGGGCGAACATTACTATTGGTGATGACTGGATCGAATTGGATATGGATGGTCGAAGACCAAAAGCGGTGAATATTAAAACCGCGCCGTATCCTGCTTTTCCCACGGATATGCAGGCACAGTTTACTGCTATGAATGCCGTGGCAGAGGGCGTAGCGTCAGTGACTGAAACGGTTTTTGAGAACCGTCTCAATCAAACCCAGGAAATGAATCGTATGGGTGCTAACATTACCATTGAGGGGAATACGGCGATTATTTCTGGTACACAGACATTGCAGTCTGCACCGGTTATGGCGTCTGATCTCAGGGCATCTGCCAGTTTGGTTATTGCTGGGTTGGTGGCGGAGGGTCAAACAATCGTTGATCGAATTTACCACATTGATCGCGGCTATGAATGTATCGAAGAAAAGTTACAATTATTAGGGGCGAATATTCGTCGCATACCGGATTAAATAATGGTGATGGTCGCCACTAAAAACTATTCGGTAAAATTTTTAATAGCGATCAAAACATTTCCTGAATTTATTACATCCCACATTCAATTGAATCTATGGATAATCAAATCGTTATTGCTCTCACCAAGGGGCGGATTCTAAAAGAGACTTTACCGCTGTTTGCTGCAGCCGGTATTGAGCCTATTGAAGATATCAGCAAAAGCCGTAAGTTGATTTTTGATACCAATCATGCCGATGTGAAGCTATTGGTGATCAGGGGCTCTGACGTGCCCACCTATGTAAAGCACGGTGCTGCAGATATAGGGGTTTCGGGTAAGGATATGCTGCTGGAATTCGGCGGTGCTGATTTGTATGAACCGCTTGACCTGGATATTTCGAAATGCCGTCTAATGACTGCTGCTATGGTTGGAAAAGAATTACCTGTTGGTCGAATTCGCATAGCGACCAAGTTTGTTAATATCGCCAAGGCTTGGTGTGCCGAACGAGGTATACAGGCTGATATCATTAAATTATATGGTGCTATGGAGCTGGCACCATTGATGGATCTGGCCGATATGATTGTGGATATTGTAGATACTGGCAATACGCTAAGAGCCAATGGCATGGAGCCAAGGGACTTGATAGCAGATATCAGTTCGCGGTTGGTAGTCAATCGAGCCTCGATGAAACGCAAGCATGCTCGCATACAGCAGATTGTAAATAGTCTGTCGCAGGTTGTAGAAGCCAGTAAAGAGAAAGTGGATTCATGACTGCGTTGATAGCTAAATTAAAGACTAGCGACGCTGATTTTGATTCGCGTCTCAAGATGCTGTTGGCTTGGGAATCCGTTTCCAATGAATCAGTGGTGACGGTAGTTGATGAAGTCTTAGCGGATGTATCGACCACTGGTGATAAGGCGTTGTTGAAATACACGGAACGCTTTGATCGTATGGCAGCAGAATCTGTTGCCAGTTTGGAAATGACCTCACAACAAATTCAGCAGTCATTTGACAAAATAACGCCCGAAGAATGTCAATCGTTACAATTAGCGGCGGATAGAATTCGCGCTTATCATGAACATCAGAAACTGGAAAGTTGGTCTTATACCGAGGCCGATGGCACAGTGCTGGGACAACAGGTTACGCCGCTGGAAAAGGTTGGTGTTTATGTGCCTGGCGGTAAAGCGGCTTATCCTTCAACGGTGCTGATGGATGTGATTCCAGCAAAAGTGGCTGGTGTGACCGACATCATTATGGTGAGCCCCACGCCGGATGGTGAACTCAATCATATTGTACTGGCCGCTGCGGCTATAGCAGGTGTAGACAGGGTTTTCACTATCGGTGGTGCGCAGGCGATAGCGGCTTTGGCCTACGGTACCGAGACAATACCCAGAGTCGACAAAATTGTGGGGCCGGGAAATATTTATGTAGCGACTGCCAAGCGTCAGGTATTTGGTCAGGTTGGTTTGGATATGATTGCTGGCCCGTCGGAGATCTTAATTATCTGTGATGGCAAAACCGATCCTGACTGGATTGCGATGGATTTGTTTTCACAGGCAGAACATGATGAAGATGCGCAGGCGATTTTAATTTGTCCCGATAAAGAGTACCTCAACAGGGTGGAGCAAAGTATTGAGAAGCTACTGCCGACAATGGAACGCAGAGATATTATCGAAGCTTCGTTAAAAAGCCGTGGTGCATTAATAGAAGTCAGTGATTTGCAGGAAGCGGTTGCGGTATGTAATCAAATTGCGCCTGAGCACTTGGAATTATCAATAGAAAATCCGGAAATATTATTACCCAGCATCAAACATGCTGGAGCCATTTTTATGGGTCGCCACACGTCTGAAGCGTTAGGAGATTACTGTGCCGGTCCCAGTCACGTTTTACCTACTTCCGGCACGGTGCGATTTTCTTCGCCACTGGGAGTCTACGATTTTCAAAAACGCAGTTCAATTATTCACTGTTCGCCGCAGGGTGCTTCTGAGTTGGGTAAAGTGGCTTCTATCTTGGCGCGTGGTGAGTCATTGACTGCGCATGCCAAATCGGCTGAATACCGAATCAAGCAATAGATTTCGAATATCGCTTTATCGGGATTGAGTTTCGGGACGCTGACCAATCACAGCATTAATATTGATGGCATCACCCTGACGCACGACATCGACTGCGACTTCATCGCCGGGTCGCGTTGCTGCAATGTAATTCATTCCCGCCTGCCCATCGCCAACGGGTTGGCCGTTAATATGCGTAATGATATCGCCGTTTTGAATGCCACTTTTGTCGGCAGGCCCTTTTGGATAAATGCCAGTAACAACGATGCCGTTGTTAAGAGGTAAATTATTTGCCTGGGCAAAAGCGGGCGGGATGGCCTGTACTTCTATTCCCAGCCAACCACGGATCACTTCGCCGTATTGAATCAGGTCTGACATAATGCGTACTGCCAGATCGGAAGGTGTTGCCAGGCCAATTCCCTGAGAGCCGCCTGTCCTGGAATAAATGGCGGTGTTAATGCCTAACAGTTTGCCTTCGGCGTCTACCAGAGCGCCTCCCGAATTACCGGGATTAATAGCTGCATCAGTTTGAATATAGTTTTCATAAGTGCTGAGCCGAATACCATAACGGCCGGTGGCGCTGATGATGCCCTGTGTCACTGTTTGGCCAAAGCCATAGGGGTTGCCAATAGCCAAGACCACATCGCCCACCATTGCCTGTGAAGGGTCGCCAATAGGAATGGTTTCCAGGTTATCGAGACTAATTTTTAACACCGCCAGATCAGTTTCCGGGTCTGTACCAATAACTTCTGCCAGTGCTTCTCTGCCATCATGTAGTAACACCAGGATTTCGTCGGCACCGCTAATCACATGGTTGTTAGTGAGTAGATAACCTTCGGGCGCGATGATGACGCCAGACCCCAAACTGCGCTGCACCCGTTCCTGCTGCTGAATATTGTTTTTCTGTAGAAAGCGTCTGAAAAAAGGATCGTTTAAAATAGCTGGAAGCTGTTGTCTAATGGTTTTACTAGTGTAGATATTGACTACGGCAGGTGCCGCATTTTGCACTGCATCGGCATAGGAGTAGGGACCTTTAATGGCGGCAGGTGCTGTTAACAGGCTTTGATTAGTCGTGGTACTTTCTCCGACTAATTGCGGAAAATGATCGAGAATAATAATGGCTGCCATCAAACCAAAGACGACAGGCCAACGCAGAAAAAGAAATAATTGAGTCAGGGCTTTCATAAAATTGATAAGTGTTGCCTAATGCTCCGACTACTACAGCGACTGTAATAGAAAATTATTATACTCATTCGTAAAGGCTTTTAGCCTAACACGAAATTTATGGCTTAATTGAATTATTTAAAGAGGATTTTGATGGCTGTCCCAATTTCAGATTTGATGGCGCATTTAGATGCCTTATTAAAACCTGAGCAGTTTAACGACTATTGTCCGAATGGGCTTCAGGTTCAGGGTCGGCAGCAGGTTCAGCAATTAGTGTGTGGTGTTACAGCAAGTCAGGCTTTAATTGATAGCGCTATTGAAGTCGGAGCCGATGCGGTTTTGGTTCACCACGGTTTTTTCTGGAAAGGTGAAGATCCTTGTATTACGGGCATGAAGCAAAAGCGTATTAAGGCATTACTGGAACATGAAGTGAATTTAATTGCTTATCACCTTCCATTGGATGCGCAGCCTTTATATGGCAATAACGTACAGCTTGCAGCTCAGTTAGGTATCACTGTCACTGATGGGCTGGAGCCAGGCAATCTCTACTCTGTTGGTCATATTGGAAAGCTTGATAAAGCAGCTCCGGTAATGGCTTTTGCCGATCATGTAGCTAATAAGCTTGGCCGCCGTCCCTTGGTTATTGAAGGCGGGGAGCAGACTATTTCGACAGTTGCCTGGTGTACGGGAGCGGCGCAGGGTTATATAGAAAAGGCAGCAGCCCTGGAGGTGGATGCCTTTTTGTCAGGAGAGATCTCCGAGCAAACTGTTCATCAGGCCAGAGAGTTGGGAATCCACTATATTGCTGCCGGTCATCACGCCACAGAGCGTTATGGCGTGCAGGCTGTCGGAAAACATCTGCAATTGGAATTGGGAGTGGATTACCAATTTATTGATATTGATAATCCAGTCTAGCGTTTTAAGCTTTATTTATTGCTGGCGCTGGCAGGGATTTCTGCTTCTTCGGTACCGTTTTTTTGAATGCCAAATTCTTCATTTAACATACCAGGTTCATTGTTGCTCGATTTGGGGGCGTAATCCAGTGGCGGAGTAATGGGCTGGATGTCATCAATCTCTTCATTATCGTTGGCATCGTCGGCGGCTATCATTTTCAGTGATTGTTGAGCGTTTTCGCCAGCCAGTTTCTGTGCACCTTTAGCTAAGTGGTTGTGTACGTCGCGGTAGCTGTCAGTGAGTTGGTTGAGCAGTTCGGCAGTTTCGACAAAATGCTCAGTGACTTCATGCTGATAATCCTGTTGTTTGCGCTCTAGATCGTCCAGATGTTTTTCAAGTTTGCGCTGGGCTTGTGGAGAGTTAGCAGATTTTTGGGCAATCAAAAAACCACCGATCAAACCTATCAGTAGCATTGCTAAACCGAAAGCGAGAAGGAGTTCCAAAGAGTACACAGTGTTTCCTTTTGTTTGTGGGTGTTATTTCTAAATACAAATCGAGTTAGTAGTATACCTGCTAAGCTCATCATTCTTGTAGTGGCAATTTAGTTAGCGGCAATTCTTTGATATGGATTAGTTGTTAGGGAAATTGCCATCACAGGTTGATACCGTTAAAGTGGCGGCTTTTTCCGCATAGGCCACTATTTCTGCCGCTATGACACCGAAACAGCGCTATCAACATGATCTGCAGCAATCTGATTTTACTTATGATCCTGCTCAGGAAGCAGCAGTAGAGCATTTGCAGGATTTGTATCAGCGTTTACTTGAAGCAGAGTGGCAGTCTAACAAGCAAGGTGGGTTTCTACGCGTGTTACAGCGTTTTAAAGCGCCTGATCCGGTTACTCCTGTTAAAGGGTTGTATTTTTGGGGTGGAGTAGGCCGCGGCAAAACCTACTTGATGGATGCCTTTTACGACTCATTGCCCTTTGAGCGCAAGATGCGAGCGCATTTTCACCGCTTTATGCAGCGTGTGCATCAGGAATTGCGTAAATTAGATGGGGAAAAAAACCCGCTTAGCATTATCGCCGATATGCTGGCTGCTGAGGCGCGGGTTATCTGCTTCGATGAATTTTTTGTCTCCGATATCACTGATGCCATGATTTTGGGTGGGTTGTTCGAGCAATTATTTGGTCGTGGTGTCACGCTGGTGGCAACGTCTAATATTATTCCCGATGGATTGTACATGGATGGTTTGCAGCGCAGCCGATTTCTGCCCGCTATTGCCTTGATCAACGAGCACACTGAAGTGATTAATGTGGATGGTGGTATTGATTACCGCTTGCGAGCCCTGGAACAGGCGGAGCTATATCACTTCCCTTTGGATGCCGAGGCGGATAAAAGTCTTGAGCGTTCATTTGTCAGTTTAAATCCGGACAGTGAACACGTACTGGAAAATGAGGCGTTGGATATTGAAGGCAGGCCGATTGTTGCTCGCTGTGTATCTGATGATATCGCCTGGTTCGAGTTTGCCGAGCTATGTGATGGCCCGCGCAGCCAGAATGATTACATTGAACTGGCGCGTGAATTTCACGCCATATTGATTAGTAACGTGCCGCAGATGGCGGCCTCGACCGATGATCAGGCTAGGCGTTTTATTAATCTGGTTGATGAATTTTATGATCGCAACGTTAAGCTGGTGCTGTCGGCTGAAGTGTCACTCGAGCAGCTCTATGCAGGTGGTAAGCTGGATTTTGAATTTGAGCGTACCCAAAGTCGATTGCTGGAAATGCAATCTCACGATTATCTGGCTAAGGGGCATAGGCCCTAGGGCGTGAAGAGTTAGGACGTAGTTAATAATGAGAATAAACCCTATGAAATGGGTCTTTTGCCAAGTTCTTGAATCACGGCAAAAAAACCTGCTCCTAATGTCTGTTAAGTGCTTGAAAATAGTAGGTCACCTCTGTAGAATTCGCGCTCTTTGTAACGGAGCCCCCCAGGTTTAGTGGGTTTGACCGTACTGAATACGAGAAATGACCCCGGATTTGAGATTTGCCGGTGGTATGGATATAGAACGCCCCTGTGGCATTAGATCGGCCTGATGTGGCCTCTTGAGGTTTAAAGAATGAAGACCTTTAGTGCAAAACCTGACGCTGTGAAGCGCGATTGGTATGTGGTTGACGCCGATGGCAAAACCCTGGGTCGTTTGGCAGCCGAAATTGCCCATCGTCTGCGTGGCAAACATAAGCCTGAGTACACACCTCACGTTGATACCGGTGATTACATCGTTGTTATCAATGCAGAGAAGGTGCATGTAACAGGTAATAAAGCGAAAGATAAGATGTATTACCATCACACCGGTTATGTAGGTAATCTGAAATCAATCAGCTTTGAAAAGTTGATTGATAAAGCCCCTGAAAGAGCTATTCAAACGGCTGTTAAAGGCATGTTGCCACACAACCCATTAGGTCGTGAGATGTTTAGAAAGCTGAAAGTGTACGCTGGCAGCGAGCATCCTCATACAGCACAACAACCACAACCGCTAAGCGTATAACGCTTTTTATACGGAATAGATCATGTCAGTGACTCAATATTACGGTACCGGCCGCCGCAAGACTTCAACAGCACGTGTTTTCATGCAGTCTGGTGAAGGCAGCATCACAGTTAATAAGCGCCCTTTGGATCAATTTTTTGGTCGTGAAGTGGCAAGAATGATTGTTAAACAGCCACTTGAGTTGGTTGATATGGTTGATAAGTTTGACCTGAATGTCACAGTTGCTGGTGGTGGTAGCTTTGGTCAAGCAGGTGCGATTCGCCACGGTATTACTCGTGCTTTGATGGAATACGATGAGTCGCTTCGCGGTGCTCTGCGTGCAGAAGGTTATGTCACACGTGATGCTCGTGAGGTGGAACGTAAGAAAGTCGGCCTGCGCAAAGCACGTAAAAAGCCTCAGTTCTCGAAACGTTAATTGCTGGCTTATCTGGATTGGAGTTGCCGAATTTTGCAAGGTGTTGGGAATTCCGGTAACTCAAAGAAAACGTCCACGATTGATTCAGTCTGGGCGTTTTTTTATGACTGTAATTCAACTGAAAATTGAAACATAAAGACGGTGGAATAAAAGGCCCATCCATTTTTGAAGATAGACTGAACCCCTTGAACTAAAAGGGTTTATTTCTTGTAAGCGGCGTCTAACTTCTTTACTATTTGGGCCATTTGAAAATCGCGCTACCCAGTTTTTACTTTGATCAAAACCCGTTGTGCAGGGATTTGGATTTACTTTCAAACCTTTGTCTGGGTTCAAATCGCTAGTCTTGTAGGGGGAATACGTCATGGCTAATGACGGTGTCAACACTACACGGCGACGCTTTCTGACAGCTGCTACCACTGTGGTAGGTGCAGCAGGAGCTGTCGGTGTTGCTGTGCCATTCGTGGGTTCCTGGAACCCGAGCGCCAAAGCGAAAGCAGCTGGTGCACCCGTTAAATTTGATATCAGCAAACTCGAACCAGGTGAAATGAAGGTGGTTGAGTGGCGAGGCAAGCCGGTTTATGTTGTCCGTCGTAATGCTGAAGCTGTTGCGCAGCTGGAAAGCCTCGAAGGCTCACTGAAGGATCCTGGCTCCAGTGAAGCTAGTCAGCCTCAGTATATTTCTGGTGCAGAACGCGCGTTAAACCCTGAATATATGGTGTTGGTGGGGCTTTGTACTCACTTGGGTTGTGCTCCTAAATATCGCCCGGAAGTTGGTACGATACCTACCAGCGATGGTAGCGAATGGGTAGGTGGTTTCTTCTGCCCTTGTCACGGTTCCATGTTTGATTTGTCTGGTCGCGTCTATAAGGGCGTGCCTGCTTCGGCAAACCTGGAGATTCCCCCTTATTCGTATGAAGGCGGTAGCATTCTTGTTATCGGCGTGGATCAGGAGACAGCCTAATGATCAATATGCTTGTTGGATTGAGAGATTGGGTTGATGAGCGTCTGCCAATTATGCGCGCCTGGAACACCCACATGGGGCAGTACTACGCGCCCAAAAACTTTAACTTCTGGTACTTCTTTGGTGTGCTGTCACTAGTGGTATTGGTTAACCAATTGTTAACTGGCATCTGGTTGACGATGAGCTACACCCCTAGTGCGGAAGAAGCCTTTAAATCTGTCGAATACATCATGCGTGATGTCGATTACGGATGGATTATCCGTTACATGCACTCCACCGGTGCTTCGGCATTTTTCGTAGTGGTATACCTGCATATGTTCCGAGCTTTATTGTACGGATCCTATAAAAAGCCTCGTGAGTTGATCTGGCTGTTCGGTATGTTGATCTTTGTTGCATTGATGGCCGAAGCCTTTGTGGGTTACGTACTGCCCTGGGGACAAATGTCTTACTGGGGGGCGCAGGTAATCATCTCCCTATTTGGAGCAATTCCTGTTGTCGGTGAAGATATTGTTCAATGGATTCGCGGTGACTTCCTGATCTCGGGTATTACTTTGAACCGTTTCTTTGCATTGCACGTTGTTGCTTTGCCAATCGTTTTATTAGGTTTGGTTGTGCTGCACTTGTTAGCTCTACATGAAGTGGGTTCCAACAACCCTGATGGTGTAGATATCAAGAAAAACAAGGATGAAAACGGTATCCCGGTTGATGGTGTTGCTTTCCACCCTTATTACACTGTACATGATCTGCAAGCTATTGCTGTCTTCCTGGCGGCTTTTGCAGGCATTATTTTCTTTGCGCCTGAGATGTATGGTTACTTCCTGGAGTATGCGAACTTTGAAATCGCCAACTCGTTGAAAACGCCTGACCATATTGCGCCTGTGTGGTACTTCACGCCCTTCTATTCAGTGCTGCGAGCAGTGCCTGATAAGCTGCTGGGCTTTATTGCCTTTGCCGCGTCTGTAGCGATTCCGTTTGTCTTGCCTTGGCTGGATCGCAGCCCGGTTAAGTCGATCCGTTATAAAGGCATGGCCAGTAAAGTGATGTTGGTGCTCTTTATTGCCTCATTCATCATTTTGGGTGTGTTGGGTGTTAAAAGTCCAACACCTGAACGTACACTATTGGCTCAAATCTGTACGGTTATTTACTTCGGCTTTTTCATCGGCATGCCTATCTGGACTTCCATTGAGAAGGTTAAGCCTGTACCTGAGCGAGTCACTATGAATGGTGGCATGGGGTTCTGGAAATCTGTCGGTGTAGCTATTCTGATCGGTGCTCTGACCATCATACCTTTGGAAGCCGTAGGTGCTGAGACAGATGTCCAACTTGACCATATTTCTGTTGATGCCAATGACAAAGCCTCTCTGCAAACTGGAGCCATGCTATATATGAACTATTGCATGGCCTGTCACTCGCTAAAGTATGCACGTTATGAGCGTACCGCCAATGATATTGGTGTACCTACAGAGTTGTTTGCGGGTGATTTAAATAAAGGCATCAAGGCCAATTTGAAATTTGAAGGTATGTCCGGAGAAATTGAAGGCACTAACAAAATTGGTGACCTGATGGAAAACTCTATGCCTGCAGATATGGCAAAACGCTGGTTTGGTGCTGCTCCTCCCGATTTGACACTAATCGCTCGTTCTCGCAACCCCGATTGGTTGTACACTTATTTGCGTTCTTTTCACAAAGATCCTTCACGTCCTTACGGTGTGAATAACACCGTATTTAAAGATGTGGGTATGCCACATGTATTGCTTGAGCTGCAAGGTTTAACTGAATGTGCGCCTGGTTCTGCGTTAGCTGCCAATGGTGGTATTAAGCGTGATGAGTTGACTGGCGAAGAAGTGCTGTTTGATGAAGAAGGGCATGCTCTGAATCCATGTGGTCGCTTTAACGTTATTGAAGAGGGCAGTATGTCGTCAGAGGAATACGATAAGGCGGTTTATGACCTGGTTAACTTCCTTGCCTATGTTGCTGAGCCGATGGCAGAGGATCGTAAACGTCTGGGTATCTATGTATTGTTGTTCATCGCACTGTTCTTTGTATTTGCGTATCTTCTGAACCGCGAATATTGGAAAGATATTCACTAAATAAATTTTGCCAGGGCGTTCATTATTAACGATGAATGCCTTCTATTGGCAGCAATGGTAAAAGCTGTTTACAGCTGAGGAAAGATTCATGGGTGTAGTTGCAAAACGTTCTTCAATGACGTTTTTTTCAGATGGCGCCAGCCATTACAGCCACCGCGTGCGTATTGTTTTGGCAGAGAAAGCTGTAACAGTCGATATTATTGAGACTGATGAGAATAACCTGCCAGAAGAGTTAGCCGACTTAAATCCCTATAACAGTTTGCCAACGTTATTGGATCGCGATTTGGTGCTTTACGAATCAAAAGTGATGATGGAATATCTGGATGAGCGTTTTCCTCATCCACCATTATTGCCGGTTTATCCTGTTGCGCGTGGTTCCAGTCGCCAGTTTATTTATCGTATCGAAAAGGATTGGTGCATGTTGGTTGATGATATTCTTGCCGGTGGAAATGCCAAAGATATGGATAAAAAGCGTAAAGAGCTTCGTGAAGGTTTGTTAGCCATTGCGCCTATCTTTCAGGAAAAGCCTTTCTTTATGAACGATGAATTTACTATCGTTGATTGTTGTTTGGCACCTATTTTATGGCGTTTGCCTGAGCTAGGTATTGAATTGCCTAGTACAAAACAATCCAAACCGCTGCTTGAATATATGGAGCGTTTGTTTGAGCGTGAATCCTTTAAGGAAAGTTTGTCAGAGCAAGAGCGCGAGATGCGTAGCCCACAAACTGTGTAATAAGAATAAATTTTGAAAAAAGGGGGTGAATATTCACCCCCTTTTTTGATTTTAGTGTATCGTAACAATACTTCTTTTATGAGGCATATTGGCTTTCATCATGAGTATGACGTCTAGTCGTCCCTTTATTGTTAGAGCGCTTTACGAGTGGATACTCGAAAACGATTGCACTCCTTATGTGTTAGTTAATGCTTTGGCTGAGCAAGTGGAGGTACCTCAGCAATACGTTAAAAATGGTCAAATCGTTTTAAACGTATCGCCTGTTGCTGTCATGGATTTATTGCTCACCAACGAATCGATGAGTTTTAATGGCCGTTTTGGTGGTGTGCCAATGGATGTATTTGTGCCAATGCCAGCAGTGATGGGTATTTATGCCAGAGAAAACGGCCAAGGTATGATTTTTGAATCGGAGGATGCTGATCCAGAACCGCCGAAGCCGGAAAAGCCTCGTTCTGTACCTAAAGTGGTGAAGGAAAAACCAGAGTCAAAAAACAAGCCCGGGTTGAGAGTCGTCAAATAATCATCTCATCCCAAGCTGATAATTTCTCATTAGATATATTCAAATATTCGCACAACCTTTTGCACGCCAGAGGTTTTTCTGGCTACTTCTGCCGCGCGGTCGGCTTCGTCTTTACTCACTAAGCCCATTAAATAAACTACGCCATTTTCGGTAGTGACCTTGATGCGTCGTCCCTGAGTTTCACCGTTAGCAAATAATTTGCTTTTTACTTTTGTAGTTATCCAGGAATCATTGGAGCGGGCAACCCAGGAAGTAGACCCTGAAATTGTCAATTCATTATGCACACGGCGCACATTGCCTATTTGGGCAATGGTTTTGGCCGCGAGTTGGCGGAGATCCTCAGAAGGTACCTGACCTGCAAGCAATACAACGCCATTGTAACTGGTGACAACAATATGCGCCTGCGCTAGTTCGGGGTGCGCTTTATCAATATTGACGAGAGATTTGATCTCAATGATTCCGTCATCGATATAGGCTCCGGTTGTTCTCTTGTCCGGCTTCTCAGGAATAGGGTCTGCTGTAGTTGCTGAAATAATACTGGAGCAACCCTGCAGAAAAGGAATGAGAGCAATTATGAATAATAAGATAGTACGTTGCATCACAGATTAATAACCTCCGAATAACTGTTGATCAACTAACTCACAAAGGCAGTTAATGATAAGTAGCTGCGCCTCAGCTATACGGGCGCGGTTATCGCTAGGAATATTCAGCTCCATATCTTCAGGGAGCATCAGGGCTGAAATATTGCTGTTATCCGTACGTCCCACGGATATGACAATCATTTCACGATCATGGGCTGATTGGATAGCCTGAATGGTTGTCGCAGAAGGATTATCAGAAATGAGAAATAAAATGTCACCCGACTGGCCTATCGCTCGAATTTGATTGGCGTAAATATCCTGAAAACCACTATCCTGGGTGATGGCTGTTAGTGTCGAGCTGTCACAGGATAAATTAATAACAGGTAAGCTGGGTCGCTCATATTGAAAGCGATTCAAAAAATTCGAAGAAAAGATTTGTCCAAGCGCGGCGCTTTGTCCAATGCCGCAACAGAGAATTTTGTTCTCACTTAACAAGCATTGCACCATTAATGTTGCGCATTCACTAATGATGTCAGTCAATGTTTCCAAAGACTGCATGGTGACATCAATATTGCTGTGAAACAGCTCGGTTACGGGGTTGTCGTTTTCCATATCGTATTATTAACTAGTGAATGCGTTTTTAATCCAGGTCCAATGTAAATTTTTCCCATCTGGTTCGACAGCTAATACATCAAAGCGGCAGGGTAGTGCATTGTACTTGGGGTTTATAATTAAAAAATGTTCTGCCGCTTTCAGTAGTTTCTGTTGTTTATGCCAGTTAACGCTCTCTATGGCGCCACCAAATGTTTTATTGCTTCGGTATCGGACTTCTACAAATACTATCTGTTCACCTGACTGCATAATGAGGTCAATTTCGCCCTGTTGGCAGCGGAAGTTGTTTTCTATATAACTAAGCCCCTTTGCCTGCAGCCATTTTTTCGCTGATGATTCTATCTCGCTGCCAATCAGCGGTTTATTTTTTGCTCTCCAAAACATTTGCTCTACCATCCGTGGTTGTTGCATTACTTAATGATTGATCAACGAGAGGGATAATTTTTGCCCTACTATTTTTAATTTGGGCATACAGCATTTCTCGTTCGATCTCATTTTTGTCATTTAGTTTCAATGTGCCAGTTTGCCCATACACTCTGCTGTTAGTCAGTTCTTCCAGCTGGCGTAACCTCGGATGCAGTTGGTAACTGTCAACACCGAGTGCGTACATGCGCTGATAGGGTTTGCTGTTTACCAGTTCCTGGTTAATTTGTTGGTGCATGGTTGATGACGCACTTAAGACCCAAGGCATATCGGTAAAGCGTACACCATTGATGTCTCTATCTTTGTTGCCATCTGTGTAGCCTGCATACAATCGTGAAGTGCCATAAACGGGCAGGTCAGCAGCATAGTGGTAAGCCAGGAGTGGTTTGATGGAGCGGGCTTGTTGTGGCCTTGCTAAGAGAAAAACCATATCGATATCTTCACGTCGACGCGGTGAGAACTCAATAGTTTGGCCTATTAGGCGCTGAATACGGCGTGCCCTTTCTTCGCTGTCATCGAGTTGCAGTGCATTTTTTATAGAACTCGAGTAATCGCTCTGTCCGCTGTAGAGGCTCTCAGCGATAGTTGTTCCGCCTAGCTCTTCCCAGCGTTGATTAAAGGTATCGCGAACTCTATCCCCCCACTCGCCCTGTGGTGCGATGATCAGTGCCTTTTTATGGTTTTCCAAAAAGGCTATTTCAGCAATTTGCTTGGCTTCATCTTCAGGGGCAAGGGCAAATTGGAACATGTTCATTGGAGCGAAGCCGTAGTCGTCGATACGATTGAGTGCCAGTGTGGGAACGGGTAGAGCAAGTTCGTCAAACAGAAGTCGGACGCGATGTTTTTCCAAGGGACCAATTACCATTTCTGCACCAGCTGCTACTGCTTGATGGTAAAGTGCAACCACATCTGAGTTGTTTTCAGTATCGTAGATAGCTAGCTCCGGGACTTTACCGCCGCGCTGTTGGGTTTCATATAATGCCGCTACGAAACCATCTCTAACAGCTTTTCCAAACGGAGCCAGCTTATCGGTTAATGGCAGTAATAGAGCCACTTTATTGGGACGATTAGCGGCGAGTTCTTTAATTAACTCTAAGCCACCGGGCAAATTCGAACTGGCTGGGTGCTCGGCCCAAAATTGCTGCCAGCGATCTAGTTGGCGTACCTGTTCATCCAGATCGCCCTGATTTTCTTTGGCAATAATGGCTAGTTCCAACCAGCCCTGATATTCACCGCGAAATGTTGATTCCCAATAACGCTTTAAATCGTCTTTAGAAACATACATTAATGACCGCCAGAGAGCCTGGTGGTTGCTGGTTTGCAGGGAAGCATCATCAAGTAGTGGTGCGATGTAAATTCTTTGTTGAGCGCTGGCAATATGGTTTCCCAATAAGGCAAAGACTTCAGCCCTAAGCAGGCTGATTTGTAGCTGCTGTTCAATGGGTAGAGTTGCTAGACCTTCTATAAGGCGTTGATTGTCGATGGTCAGTAAGGCTTCCTGGAAGAGGCCGCTTTTTATTTGTAGCTGCGACAGGATGGCAGCGTAGCTGACATGTTGCTCCAGAGGGAGTTGGTCAGGCTCAATGCCACCGATCACCTGTTCCAGTAGATCTAATTGATTGGCCTTAAGCAATAGTTCAGCTGCTTGCAGTTGCTTTTGTTCACGTTCTGGACTCAGGCTATTCTGGGCCTCACTCAACAGACGTTCAATGAGCTCAGCTTGATTGCTTATTTGAGAGCCATCTTTAGCGGCTGGTTTAGTTGGTTGCTGAGTACAAGCCGTCAGTAAGAGTGCGATAAAGATAATTAAAAAAGGTGTTCTCATGGGTTCTGCGTTGATAGGCTACAGTATTGGGTTTTTACTAGTTTATGAGTAAGGAAGTCAGATTGTCAGATCCTAATTCCAAACATCGTGCATGCCTATATATTGTTGCCACTCCTATCGGTAATTTGGGTGATATGGTACCGCGAGCAGTGGAGATACTACAAACGGTAGATGTTATTGCGGCAGAAGATACTCGTCACAGCAAACGTTTGATGCAGCATTTTGACATCACTACTCCAATGATGGCCTACCATGACCACAGCAAGACAGATGTCACCGATGCGTTAATTGCTCGGCTCGAAAAGGGTGACAGTATTGCGCTGATATCTGATGCGGGAACTCCACTGATTTCTGACCCGGGTTATCGGATTGTAGACGCAGCTTTAAACGCTAATATCCAGGTTGTTCCTGTTCCAGGTGCGAGCGCGGCTATTGCTGCATTAAGTGCTGCTGGTTTGCCATCTGATCGCTTTGTATTTGAAGGGTTTCTGAGTGCCAAGCAGCAGGCTCGGGTCAAGCAGTTGGAAGCTTTGCAAGGTGAAAGTCGGACCATGATTTTCTACGAGGCGCCACACCGTTTGCTGGATTGTTTGCAGGACTTGGCAGCAGTATTTGGGGTCAATAGGCAGGTGGTTTTAGCTAGAGAACTGACTAAAACCTATGAAACGATTAAGCGAGCGGAGGCAGGACTATTAGCTGAATGGGTTGCGGCTGATTCTCAGCAGCAAAAGGGCGAATGTGTACTGTTGGTACGAGGGGCTGATAAGGACGATGTGCAAAAAGAGGATGAGGGGTATCGTGTATTCGATGTGTTGGCCTCAGAGCTGCCATTGAAGCAGGCAGCATCACTGGCTGCAAAAATTACTGGTGTTAAAAAAAATGCGCTATACCAATATGGGCTTGATCAGCGTAAACAATAAAGTCATTCGAGAAACTTGCCTTTATTCTATCAAGCCCCTAATCTCCATCCCGAGCCAGCCAGACAGTCGCTGCTAGTATTCTTCAGAATGCTGGGAGAGGAAAGTCCGGGCTCCATAGGGTAGAACGCCAGGTAACACCTGGGGGGCGTAAGCCTACGGAAAGTGCAGCAGAGAGTAGACCGCCGATGGCTTTTCTTTTTCAATGAAAGGGAACGGCACAGGTAAGGGTGAAAGGGTGCGGTAAGAGCGCACCGCGCGACTGGCAACAGTTTGCGGCATGGTAAACCCCGTTCGGAGCAAGACCAAATAGGAATCCTATACCTTAGGGCTATACCTTAAGGTAAGAGGCGTGACCCGCGCTGGATTCGGGTAGGTTGCTAAAGTTGTGTGGTGACATACAACGTAGATGAATGACTGTCCACGACAGAACCCGGCTTATCGGCTGGCTCAATCATTTAAGCTTTTGCTCTTTTTGTTCTCCAGTTTTTTGCAATCATATATATTACTGTAAAAAATAATCGCTACTGAGTTTGGGTTGTTGATGGCGAGAGATGAGAGGCAGACGTTTTTGGAAAAGCAATTGCCATCAGCGTTAGAGAAAATACTAATAACAATGTTGAGGGAATATTAAGATCAAAGGTGAATCGACTGAGAGCCAACCAGCCAAAATAACTAATGACGCTTAATTGTAACCATTGCGCAAAGCGACGGCAGGAAAATTGTAAATCACTTTTTTGATCACTCGTACGAATAAGTTTTTGCTTTAACCATTTTGATAGTAGTAACGATGCCGAAGTTAATGCCGTTACCGTCACTCCAACTAATATAAAAGATCCCCAAATTGCTGGCTCAGGCCAATTGATGATTTGTGCTGATTTTGCAGGCCCGGACCAAAGAGCGTCCCAGCTGACAGCAAGAATCAGTCCTAGGCTTATTAATACAGCATTGCCTTCTCTTGGTGTTTCTTCAGGTTGTCTGAGATTGCGTAGCTCAGTAAAAATAAAATGCGCTATTAATAATGTTGCCAATAAGCCGATAGCTGGTGAAAGAAACGGAAACTGCTTCAGGCTAAGGTAAGAAAGAGAGTAACCGGCCATTGGGAATAGTGTGTGAGTTAGACTAACCCCTGTTATCCAGTGAATGATATGGCGTCTAGTGTGCATTGATCTCGCTTGCAGGCTGGTAGCAATAGCCGCGTCAATGCCTATTCCCAGGCCCATTAAGATACTTGCAGAGAAAAACTCTATTAAAAAATTATCCATCAATTTTAGCCGTTAATTTTTGTGGTTTTTTGTTTAATCAGTGAGGTGGCTTTCACTGGTTAAAATATAATTGCTAAATTTTCGATATTGTTTGTTTTTAGTATCATTTGTCGTGAAATATACAACGCAATCGTGAAAGAAAAGTGACAGCTGCTATATATATTTTTGTAAATATAACGGTAATAAAAAAGTAATGTATGAAGTATTTATGACAGTAATCTGAAATAAAAACTACTGTCATGCTCTATTCAGGATGGGTTCTTGTTTTACATTAAGCTTGAAAAAATCAGGTGTGATTGGATTTTTTAGCACTAATTTTATACTTTCGAAGTAGACCGCGAAGCTGATGATAACTAATCCCTAACATGTTAGCTGTGTTTCCCTGGTGGCCATTATTTTTCTTTAATGCTGAGGTGAGTGTGTCGATCTCGAATTGTTTAATGAGAGATGTATAGTCGCCAGTTGAGTCACTCAATGTTTCAATAATTTGTGTTGATTGCTGCGGCTCAGTTTTTTCTGTTGCTGGGGGTTGGCTGAAGGGTGAGTCAAAAGGATTAATAATAATCTCATCGACGGCAACTTCAGGAGTAGTCCAGCGATAGATGGAACGTTCCACGACATTTTTTAATTCCCTGACATTTCCGGGCCAATGATATGTGAGCAGTTGCTCCATAGCTGCCGATGAAAACCCAGCGAAATAATCCCAGTTAAGTTCTCTGCAAATGTGAATAGCAAAATGCTGGGCTAAAAGCTCAATATCATCCTTGCGAAAACGTAAGGGAGGCAGATGCACTACATCAAAGCTAAGGCGGTCCAATAGATCTTCTCGGAACTCGCCCTTTTCAGCCATCTCTGGCAAGTTGGCGTTAGTCGCCGCAACGACACGTACATCAACTTGTAAGGTTTGCTGGCCGCCCAATCGTTCGAATTCTCCATACTCAATTAGACGCAGCAATTTCTCCTGCAGGCGGTAAGACATGGTGGCTAATTCATCGAGAAATAAGGTGCCACCATCGGCTCGTTCAAAACGGCCATGGTGAGTTCTTGTGGCGCCGGTAAATGCCCCTGGTTCATGACCGAATAATTCTGACTCCAAAAGGTCACTGCTAATTGCTGCGCAATTCACCTTAACCATAGGCCCATGCCAGCGTTCGGATAAATAATGCAGACGGTCTGCCGCCAGCTCTTTTCCCGTACCGCGCTCACCGATAATGAGTACTGGTCGGTTGATGGGGGCCAGCTGTGATAGGTGTTCCAGGGCTTTGGCCAGCGTGCTGGAATTGCCAATAATTTCTTCGTGTGGGCGAGACATGGTATGGTTAAAATAGCTAATTATTTTGGTAAATATAGCCTATTTTTTAGTTAAAATAACCAAAAATTTCGTATCCTTCTAAGAATGAAATATTAATTCCTTAAAAAACAATGAGTTATAAAGTTGGCACAAGCTTTGTTATTAAGAGTTTGTAAATACGGTTGTTGTAGTGATTTAACTAACTTGAAGGATTAGGACAATGAAAAGCCCGGAGCAAAAAATCGCAGATAGATTTAATGGTGGTGTACTTAGCTTGGTTTTAGCCATCGTCAGTTCAATGCTACTGACAGTAGCCGTCGTAAGCCCCTGGGCTTATGTGATTGTTAGTTTTAGCTAGAAGAGAGAAGTGAGGAGAGAAACATGGGTATTTTTTCGCGGATGACAGACATTATTAATTCCAATCTGAACTCTCTGCTGGATAGTGCAGAAGATCCGGAGAAGATGATTCGTCTGATTATTCAGGAGATGGAAGATACATTAGTGGAAGTACGAAGTTCTTCTGCCAGAGTGATGGCTGATCGCAAAACAGCGAGCCGTCAGGTGCAACGTTTAATGGATGAGGCCGAGCAGTGGGAAGCGAAAGCCAAGCTGGCGATCAGCAAAGAACGGGAAGACCTTGCCAGAGCTGCGTTGCTGGAAAAGCAGGCCATTCTCGAAGATGTAGAAAAATTGGAAACAGAACTGGTTGCCCTGGATGAGCACATCGAACATCTTCATGATGAAGTCGCTCAATTGCAACAGAAGCTGAGTGATGCCAAAGCGAAACGTAAAGCTATGCAGATGCGCAGCAAGACTGTGCAGACGCGTATGAAGGTCAAGCGTCAGGTGCAGCGTGAAGTGTTGGATGATGCCTTTAAAAAGTTCGACCGATTTGAGCGCCGAATGGATAATCTGGAAGGTGAGTTGGAAGCGATGGATCTGGGGCGTGAACATAAAGATCTGGCATCAGAGATTGATGCTTTGGCTGAAGATGAAAAAGTGGAAGAAGAGCTGTCTAGGCTGAAGGCTGAAATGCAATCCGGTAGCACTAAAGAAAATCAAGGGAAACCCGAATAAAATTTCTAGTAGCGTTATACTTCTTGATAACGCTAAAAACAACTTTGTATAAAACAAGGGTGATAATAGAAGGAAGTGAGCATGTTTGATTTTCTGTTTGTGCCGACAGTTCTTTTTCTAACAATTGTGGCGCCAATATGGATTGTGATGCATTACAGTAGTGCTAAAAAATCCTCTCGTCATTTAGATCAACATGATCGAGAGGCGATTGAAGATTTGTTGGCTGAACTCGACAAAATGACAGATCGCATTGAAGCGCTGGAATCGATATTGGATCACGACAATCCAAACTGGCGAAAACAGGGCAAAGATCAAGCAGTAACAGTTGCTGAAAAAGCTGGGGAGAAATAGCAATGAGTAAACATCGTCGACACCATGATGAATTCCGCCGCTGTAAACGCACGGTTCATCAGCGGCGCAAAAGTGGTTGGGACATGAATCTCTACCGCAATACAAAAGACAAAAAAGTTGCTGGCGTTTGTGCAGGGCTGGCTGATCACTTTGATGTAGCTCATTGGGTCATGCGTTTAATCTTTGTAGCAGGCTTTTTGTTTACAGGCACGTTAGCTTTATTTGGCTACTGTATTGCCTGGTACTTAATGGCGCCTAATCGAGAAGATTATGCTGAAGAGGCGGTTGAGTATGATGAAAATCGCCGCGAGTATAGACCGCGCAATATGTTTCGTTACAGTGAAAATGTCGGTAGCCGTATCAAAACAGCTCAACAAAAGGTCAAGGATTCATTGAGCCGAATCGAGGAAATGGAATCCTATGTGACTTCGCGGCAGTATCAATTGAATAAAGAGTTTTCTAAGTTGGCTGAATAATATTGTTATAACTCGATATTGATAGAATCCAAATGCTTAAACAAATCACCAGGCAGAGCCATATCCGTCAGAGCTTGTTCCGCAGCAGTTTGTTGCTGTTCATCGTGCTTGGTGATGGCGTAAATCTCGCAAGCCATATTGGCCTGATATAACACGTGAGCATAGGGGCCAACATATTGGCCAGCGGTGAGATTAATTTGTTGTTGCAGCGCGGTACAAATTTCTTCGGGTAGCCCCCAGTCCATAGCAATGGTGTGGCTGAGCGTTTCTGAACTTGATTGCATGAGAGGAGCAAAAGCGGCATAACCGGGCTGTTCACTACCTTTATTCAGTTCCAGTTGGCTGCTGAGTTCACTAAAGATAGTGATTTTTCCGATATCGTGTACTAGGCCTAGTAGGTAGCCTTTGAAGGGCTCTAGCCCGCGGTGTTTGGCGATAATTTCACAGGCGACGGCGCAACAGAGCGAGTGCTGCCAGAGTTTGTGGCCGAATTCTGAATAGTAGTATGACTTACGTTGAATAACCGGTTGCAGAACAGCTGCCGATAATACGGATCTCAAACCATCGATACCCAGTTTTACGACCGCCATTTCAATGCTATTAACTTTCTTAGCAGTGGGATTGAAGTAGACGCTATTAGCCAATTTGAGTACTGCAGTACTCAGCGCGGGATCTTTATTAATGATTTTGACGTAGTCATTGGCAGAACTTTTAGGATCTCTAAGGCTCTGCAGTAATTTGGGGATAATAGAGGGTAATCTTGGCACAGCTTTGATACGTTTGGCTTTTTCTGATAGTGCTTTTTCAACGACACTTAGTACCAATTTTTGGGGGACAGTTAGCGGTTTGTTGTCATCAATATTGCCGAGGATAGTCTCATAGAAACCATATTGAGTAGTCAGAATACTAAAGGTGCTGGGTTGAACGACCTCAATACCATCAGTGATGGTAGGTGAGCTATTACCAGAACGGAAAACGGAGCGGAAACGTGATAATAATCCTGCCATTGATTTGCTACTCACTGCGACCTATAAAAAGACTGACTAAGTATATAGCTTAGATGCTTCTGATCAATTTGTTTCTTGGCAGGTTTTGAAAATCACCTATAATCATTAATAGTTGTTTTGATAGATGTGCCGAGTTTATAGAAAAGGGATTGGCGCGTTGTACTAAAGTCCAACTCTTCCTGTTCTGAAACATCTTTGCTGTAAGGCATTCTATTAGTCAGTAATTCAGTCTCGAGGGAGAGCACGTAAGTTAGATCTGCGTGCGTTGGGGCGGGCAATTTGCCCGCCCTTTTTTATTTGGTACGCTTTGGTTTTTGTTGGGAAACTACAGTTCATTTTTAGGGTTTATAGTTAAAAAGGTAACTTGCATGTCATCTGCTGAAAAAATACCTGCGCGCCATATACCTCTCAGTGGAACACCGAATTTTCGAGATTATGGCGGTTATCAGACGGTTGATGGCCATAAGGTTAAATGGCGACAGTTGTTTCGGTCAGGTGAATTATCTGCACTGACTCAAGAGGATGTTTCGGTTTTTAAATCATTGAATATTGAATTGGTATTTGATTTTCGTCGGGACGAGGAAAAAACGCGCCAGCCCAGTATTTTTCCAGAAGGATCACTCCCTGACGTTGTAGGGTTGCCAATTACACCTGGCGATACTTCTGATTATTTTGAGAGGGTTATTAGTGGTGATGCCGATAGATATGATTTAGAAGAAATGATGTGTGCAATTAACCGTGAATTCGTCTTTGATCAATCTCAGCCTTTCAGGAACATGTTTGAAAGATTATTGAATCATGCTTCTGGCGTATCTTTACTGCATTGTGCAGCGGGGAAGGATCGGACCGGTTTTGCCGTAGCGATGGTGCTATCAGCGCTAGGTGTTTCTCAACGAACGATACTCACTGACTATATGTTGACAGAACAATTTGTTCACCCTGAAAAAGAGCTAAAGAAATATCAAGGACGCTTCCAGTGGGGAGCAAATCTTGATGTTATGAGGCCCATTTTTGAGGTTAACGAGCGATATCTGTTGAGTTCATTCACGGCCATTATGGAAGAATTTGGTTCGGTTGATACCTACTTACAGGATATGTTGGGTGTTGGAAAAGAGGAGAAGCAATACTTACGTGATAAGTATTTGGATTAACTTGCCTACGAAGTAGAGTTATGGTTTTATTGCGCCCGCAAATTTAACCCTGAATCACATTTTACCCTAAGTGATTTGTTCTGATATGTAGAAAGGAAAATGAAATGAAAGTCGTTAAAAAAACCTCCGAGTACACAATCTACCAGCGTCGCGATGAGCGTTATGCGGTAGTTGATGGAAATAAAAAGCCAGTCAATGGTGAAGAGAAAGTCAAAATTCTTCTGGCTGAAGAATTGATCAAAGTGACTGCACCTGCACCTGAGCCAGAAGCTGAAGAAACAGAAACATCAGAAGAATCTGCTGAAGCAGAAGAGGAAGCAGCAGAAGGTGAAGCTGCTGCTGAGTAAGTTGTCCTTGATATAAAAAAGGCGTCCGTGTGAGGGCGCCTTTTTTATTTGTATTATCTTAATGCGACTGGCTTCTACAGCGGCGCTTGATAGTCTTTTTCGATTTGTTCCTGTAATACTGCCTGTCCAATCCCTTTTATTCTGCGAGAATTTTTTAATCGCTGTTCTCTCCGAATTTTTCTATGCCGTGCCAGTAGGAATTTGAAGAGTTGCTGGTGACTATCGCCGTTAATAAGTGCTGTGATGAGTTCAATATCGATACCAGTGCGATAAGCGATTCGTTCAGGGTGAATGCGATGGGCATGAAACTCCGCCACCACATCGATTTGTTGTTTGAGTGGTTTAGTGCTTATTTTGGTAGATTGCAATGGATGATTATTTGATGCCATCGAATAAAGTTATCTTCTAGATATCTACAAGGTGGTGTTTTTCGGTCAGGATAATAAGCCATTCGGCTGTGTTATAGAATATACAATCGCCCTATAAATTGATTTAGCTCTTAGAGTATCTCTGGCTCAACTGCTACTATTATTTATAGGCTATTGGATAACTGCTGCGAGGTTACTGTGGATCAACAACAATTACGTGAATACCTTGATCAACTGACTGTTGCGATTGAGGAGTCCCATGCGCCAGAAGAAGAAAAAGATCAACTCGAAAATTTGATCATCGATATCGAAAGACAGTTGAATCAACCTATGCTCCAAGCTGATTCACAAAGCCTGGCTGATCAGGTGGACAGTATGATATCGAACTTCGAGCGAGATCATCCTACTGTAGCCGGTATTTTAAATAATATTATGGTGACCTTAAGCAGTATGGGTGTTTAATTTATCTGTGGTGTTTGCCGTAGGCTTCATCGTCAGGATATTCGTCAACAGGGGCTTATAGGATAGCCATCAGACGGTTAATTGATAACTATCTAAAGGTATTAGTGGTAGTTCATTCAGTATGTACATCGATTGCTAATTGCAGCCAAAAGAGAATTATCGCCATTATGTTATGTTGAGCAGATGAAAGCTTAAGGATGCGAACGTGACTCAATTATCAGTAATTAAAGCAGATATTACGCAATTAAAAGTTGATGCTATCGTGAATGCTGCGAATAACACACTCCTGGGGGGCGGCGGTGTTGATGGTGCCATTCATAGAGCGGCAGGAAATGAGCTATTGAAGGAGTGTAGAACGTTGGGTGGCTGTCAAACCGGCCAAGCTAAAACTACCGCCGCTTACAATTTGCCCGCTCAATATATTATCCATACTGTTGGGCCCATTTGGTGTGGAGGTAAAGAACAGGAAGATGTATTACTAACTTCCTGTTATCGGTCCAGTCTTTTGTTAGCGAATGACTTGGGTATTACTAACATTGCTTTTCCAGCCATTAGTTGTGGTGTGTATGGTTATCCAATACAGGGAGCAGTGCAGATAGCTGTGAATACTGTCACGGAATTTTGTGCTGAATATAATACATTAGAAGAGGTGATTTTCTGTTGTTTTAACGATGATCTGGTCGCTGAATATGAGACAACATTAGACCTTTTACTTTAATTCAACTAGAAAACCATTTTATTCAAAAAAGATCTAAAAAATATTTTTTTTTAGTCTTTTTGGTTTTATATGAAAAGCAAGTTAAATTCATTTGCTTAGAAGGTGTAGTATACATACGGTTTTTTTTCGCCATTTTATTGACAGGTAAATTTTGTAACTGTTTGTTTATATTGATGATTTTTCAAATATACTTTCAAAACCTGAATGGCAGGAGTGGTTTTTAGTCAAAAAATAGATTTTTATGCTAGAAAAAACTCCCTGACAGTAATTACTAAACTATATTTGGTACTAGCTGTTAAGGGTAATAGATCAAGGGCAATAGATAGAGGTTAGATAAAAGTGGAGCAACAACAGGCAAATAGAGATCTCGTGTGGGACATGGATGATTTCTACCAACGTAACCTGGCTACAGAATTTGTTAAGCGTTTTGAAAACAAACTATGTATTTACTCAGGTTCTGTGGAGCAGTTGTATAGCAACTACAATATTTATTTCCCAGAAGATGAAGATCGCAAAATGGTGATTCTGCCTAACCCCTATGCTTATCATGATACTTTCCAGGGAGTGCCTGAAGAAGCTATCAGAATGACCGGTTTAACCATAGTGCCGGGTGAGTTAATTGGTAAGCAAGGGCTGCATTTAACCATTCCCTTTAAGGTGGGTGATCGTAAGAAAGCAAGAGTGGTGCCTCTGCATGCCGGTATCCGTGCTATTAACAAACAGCGACCTGCCGATAAGCCATTTTTACCGATAGTGATGAAGGGTGATCTGCGTGAAATTGAGCGCAGAGTGCCAGCATTGCATCTTCACAATATCAATCTTGATTATCTTGGCAGCCGTTCGGCATTGGAACGCAGCGGTATTCAGCAGGTGATTGCAGAGAAGCTGCCATCTATTCAATAAGTGTTTTTTTTCCAAGCAACAAAAAAGGGCTCTTTAAAGAGCCCTTTTTTGTTTTGGCGGTAAATTTTATTGGACCAGAAAATTATAGTTTGAAGTTAAAGGGTAGGGTGACAACCACCTGTTGTACTTCAAGTGTATCCGGCATCTCTGGGTATGGTGAAGACCGATCTATAGCTTGTCGTGCCGCAGTATTTAAACGTTCATGCTCAGATTCGGTTTCAACAACAGTGTCCGTGACTTCACCTTTTCGATTAACAGTGACTTTGATAACTACCAACCCTTCCTGATTAAAGTCTCTGGCTCGTTTTGGGTATTTGGTGTTCAGGTGAGTTAGCTTGAGAACGTTGGCTCTATAGATTCTTTCAAGCCTATTCTGTTGTTGATCTTTTGGTGATTGATTGGCGCTCAAATTTGCTAAAGGTGCTTCTGCTGGCGCAGGAGCGGCTGCGGGTGTTTCTGGTCTGGTGGTATTATTGGCACTGAGTTTGGCCAATGCATCCTGGCTGTCCTGTTCACTGGCAGCTGCGGTCTCTGCTACTGGAGCTGTTGGCTCGGCTGTGCTTGCTTCTGTGCTCTCTACTGTACTTTCTTGCTCGGTTTCTTCCGCTTCGGCTACAACGACTTCTGAAGACGCTATCGCAGGCTGATCAAAATCCATCTCCGGTGTTGGTGCATCCATTTCAACTTCGGTCTCTGGTGCCGGGGCAACAACAGCGGGTGCGGCAGCAGCAGGGGTGCTACTGCGGCGTGCGACTACTGTTGTATCAGAATCCGGTGGTGGTATAGCCGCGACCGAAGGTTCAGGTGATTCTTCTGGCTCATTACTGCTTGCTGATGCAATCGGCGTGTCTGGATTTTCGGCCCAGGAAGCAACAGCATCAACGCGTTCCTGAAGTGGTGAAAGTGCTTCATAGCGAGTCAATAATTCGGTACCTGCCTGATCCGTAGGAAGAGTAATGATATTTTCACGAAACTCTGTTGATGGCGGTCTTTGGCCAATCCATGTATCCAGTAAAACGTCGAAAAAAGCGTTGTCATCAACAGTAAACATCAGGTGATTATTTAAATACACTGACGTGTACGAATTGGGATCCATGTCGATAGTAATGCGGTCACCTGCTACCAGATTATCTTTTGGCATTCTTACAAATTTGGCGATAGCTTCGGCAAAATCTTCTAACATCTCTTGATCGTTATTAATCAGGATAGATTGATTCCACTGCTGACTGAAGCGACGGGGAGACCATCTATCGATAGTGATGCGCATTTCCATACGCTTTCTACCGCCAAAATCGTACAACTCTCCACTATCTTGGCTAAGCGTTTCGAGATAAAGTGCGCCGATGTAATACTCCTGTCGAAGCTTGGTAAATGATGCCAGGCCGTTCAGAGGAATAGTGTCAAAACTATTTTCCTGAGCGTGTGCCGCAGGGTTCATCGTGAATAGAGCAGTTGTCAATAACAGGGAAGACAACAGGCTGGTGATGGTGTTTCGGTCAAACAGTGTTTTCATGATTAAACGCAAAATACTTGATTTTTTCACTGTAAGTACTCTTATTGACTTTTTGTGCTGAGATCTATTAACAGTGATTGAGTTTCTGACTGATTAACATTGAGTTAGTTGAGGCTAATACAGCTAAAATTATTGTTTTACTTAACGCTCATCTAACTACTCGTTTTCCCCCTTGGGTAAGGCTACTACTGTGCAAGGCGAAGTGTGCACTTATGCCTAAAACCAATGTAGACCAAGCTTTGCTAAAGTTAAAGTGAATAGGCTATTAGATAAAGATTAATCGACGTTTATCTAGAATAAGTCACAGAAATAAATGGGCTTAGATTCACAATTTGGTAATTTTGCCACCGGGCCCAGATATCGAGAGTGACGAGTAGCTGCTATATATCTATGTCAGCACTGATTTTTGGATTTCATTATCTGGACGATAAAAGACATAACTTAATGAAAATAAAAGACTTATCGACATATAAACCCGACGAAATCAAAGCCTTACTTGCTCGTATTCCGTTTTATAAAGAACTAAGCCAGATACCAAACAGCCAGTTGGAAAAATTGCTGAACGTTTCTTGTATTGTGGAGTTGGATCCCGGTGAAACTATCATGCGTCGTGGAGATAAAGGCTCATGGCTCTATTTCCTTATCAAGGGACGGTTAGACGTGTACTTAAGTGGTGATGCTGAGTGCGCACCGTTAAATCATATAACACCGGGTGAACTATTCGGTGATTTGGCGCTGTTATGTGATCATGAGCGCAAGGCGACGGTTACGGCTGAACCCGGCCATAAACCAGCACTGTTGTTTGCTACAGATTTTAAAGTGTTTGGTGATCTGACCAATTTCAATACCGTTGATCTGGAAACCAAGCTGATTTTTTATCGGACTATGATTCACAGTATACGTTGGCGGTTGGAAGTAAAGCGTATGGATGACTTATCCCACCCTCTGGTGCAAGAGCTGAAAAAAGTGCCCCTGTTTAACGGTGAAAGAGGGAGTGAGAAAGAATTGGCTGCCCTGCATCAACAGGCTCAATTTCTTGCCAACTTATTGGACCGCTGGAATAGCGAGGGTATGACAATTGAAGACGTTGTTATTGCTAACGCTGCCAATCAGGGCTAAGCATTGTTCAAAATATTGTCATCGGGTTTGCTGATAGATGATTATTTTGAAAAAGGCTGAAAAACTTTCAAAATAGTAATGGATATCAGCAGCTTATTGCCAAACCCCGTCTATACTAATGCAGTATTGACCGGCAAATTTAGGTGATGAAGTTTTATGTCCATACCGTTACTCATTTGTGATGACTCCAATATGGCCCGCAAACAAGTGGCGCGGTCCTTACCACCAGAGTGGGATGTGGATATCACCTTTGCGACCAATGGCGTAGAGGGCTTGGAAGCGATACGGGAAGGTAAAGGGGAGATGGTGTTTCTCGATCTGACTATGCCTGAACTCGATGGTTACCAAGTACTGGAAACGGTCAAAGAGGAAGGGCTGAAATGTATGGTGATAGTTATTTCTGCTGACATACAGCCTGAAGCTAGAGACCGGGTACTAAAATACGGTGCTTTGGAATTTATCCGTAAACCGATCAATAGTGAGAAATTGTTAGCCGTGCTAGAACAATACGGTTTATTCTGATGTCATCCTTTCAATATAACGAAGATCAAAGGGACTGCTTGCAAGAGATTTGCAACGTGGCCATGGGCCATGCTGGCGACTCGCTGGCTCGCAAACTTGGCGTGTTCGTTACACTTTCGATTCCTCAAATCCAAATTATTGATGCCCAGCACCTGTCCTCTTCATTAAAGAATTTTGCCAGTTCCAGTGCAATTTATGCAGCCAGTCAGTTATTTGCTTCTGAGCAGGGGGCTGAGTTATCGGGTTTGGCACTGGTGATGTTATCTCAGGATAGCCTGCCCGAATTGAAAATATTGTCTGCAGATTCTAAAACCGATGATGAAATCATTGCCGATATTTGTAAAACACTGGCACAGACCTGTCTCGATGAATTAAACACCGAGTGGGATATGGGTTTCCAATGCCAGGCGCCGCAAATTGTACAGTCAGAATCTTTACAGGCGTTATGCCAGTCGATATCCACTGATTGGAAAAATATTTTACTAGTGGAAATCAATTATCAAATGGAGGGCAAAGCCTTTAATGGCGATCTGCTCTTGCTTTTTCCCGATCAAGCTATCAGCGCAATGGCGAAGCGTTTGGATGAGTTACTTGCTTGATCTGATATGACCCAGCATTCACTACCGGAACTTTTTGTTTCGCGTTTGCAACGATTGTTGTCACCACAGGATTTTACTTCAACCCTGAAAAGTTTTGACGAACCAGGCGATATGGCTTTTCGAGTGAATGCGCTCAAATCCACTAAGGTTGAAGTGTTGGCAGAACTCAATGTTCCCGCAATACCCTTAACCTGGTTTGAGCATGCTTTTACCATTCCTGCTGAATATCGTGAACAATTGAGTTTTTCTCCCGCCTTTACAGAAGGTCGAATCTATATCCAAAATCCAGCGAGCATGCTGGCCCCGTTAATCCTGAATCCACAGCCGAATGAAGAAGTTTTGGACTTGACGGCAGCGCCCGGCGGTAAAACACTGATGATTGCCGCCATGATGAATAATCAGGGGCGAGTTGCGGCGGTGGAGTCGGTAAAAGGCCGTTTTTTTCGCATGAAGAATAATCTGGAAACCTTCGGTGCTACCATGGTGGATACCTATTTAAAGGATGGTCGCCAGGTTGGTTGGAAGGTGCCTGAGCGATTTGATCGTGTACTACTGGATGCACCCTGTAGTTCAGAGTCGCGCTTTAAAACGTATCAACCTGACAGTTTTCAGCATTGGAATGAACGCAAAGTTAAAGAAGTACAACGCAAGCAGAAAAAGCTGATCTGTTCTGCCATTGCTGCCCTCAAGCCGGGTGGAGTGATGGTGTACAGCACCTGTTCCTATTCACCGGAGGAAAATGAGCAGGTTGTACAACATGCTTTGAAAAAATTTGGTGATGCCATTGCTATTGAGACCGTTGACCTTCAGCTAGAAAATTTCAGGCCGGGATTAGCTGAGTGGAACAATCGAATCTTTGATAATTCTATCCAGCAGGCTTTGCGCGTATTGCCCACTCAGCAAATGCACGGATTTTTCCTTTGTAAAATCCGTAAGCATCAATCTACAGCTCGGTAGCTAGGTTTAAGTGTTCAAAAATTACCGACAGATCTAAATGTTGTTCGATTGTGTCGGCTAGCCGATTAATTTCTCGTTCTTGTAGTGCGTTATAGTCGAAGGATTCTATCTGTTGCAAACCTGCCCATTGTAGCAGTGCGTCTCGTGCTTCTGCTTGATCGAATACACCGTGGAGATAGGTACCGATGATTTGTCCGCCAGGGTCAATGACGCCTTCGGGCTTGCCTTCGATTATGGCAAAAGGATGGTCTAATGCTGGTCCTGTACAGATACCAGCATGAATTTCATACCCCTCAACAAAGGCGTTATTGATATTGAGCTTTCCCCTTCGCTGTTTCAGTTGCTTGTCTTTTTTCAACACCGTCTGAATATCAATAAAGCCTAATCCAGCACTTTCACCGGGTTCGCTTTCAATACCGAGCGGATCATTAACACTATGCCCCAGCATTTGAAAACCGCCGCAAATACCAATGACCTTTCCCTCATAGCGAAGATGCTTTTGGATGGCCTGATCCCAGCCTTGTTCTCGTAGCCAGGCCAAATCGCTACGTACACTTTTACTGCCTGGTAGAATAATAAGATCGCACGCGGGTATTGCTTCGCCAGGGCCGACAAATTGTAAATTTACTTGGGGGTGTAAGCGTAAGGCATCAAAATCTGTGTGATTACTGATTCGCGATAATACCGGTATAGCGACCTTAAGATGATTACTGCCAGGGTCAACTTGATCGGCGTTAATAGCATCTTCCGCCTCAAGATGAAAACCTTGCAAGTAGGGCAATGTGCCAAGCACCGGTTTGCCCGTATAGTCTTCTAGCCAATCAATTCCGGGTTGCAATAATGTAATATCACCGCGAAAACGGTTGATTACAAACCCTATCACACGCTGGCGTTCAGAGTCTGAAAGTAATTCTAAAGTTCCTACTAAATGCGCGAATACACCGCCACGATCAATATCGGCAATTAAAATAACCGGGCAATCGACGGCTTCAGCAAATCCCATATTGGCGATATCGTGATCTCGTAAATTAATTTCCGCCGGGCTGCCTGCGCCTTCAACGACGATAGCATCAAACTGTTCTGTGAGACGTTGATGGGATTGTAAAACTGCTTGCATGGCGGTGGTTTTGTAATGATGATAATCCTGCGCGTCCATATCCATGATGGCCTTGCCGTGAATAATCACCTGTGCTCCGATATCAGAATTGGGCTTTAGCAATACAGGATTAAAATCGGTATGTGGTTCAATACCTGCAGCCTTAGCCTGAACAGCCTGTGCTCGACCAATTTCGCCACCCTCCATAGTAACGGCACTATTGAGCGCCATATTTTGTGGCTTAAATGGTGCGACGTTAATACCTTTTCTTGCCAGTACTCTGCATAGACCTGCAACCAATACAGATTTACCGGCATCGCTGGTAGTGCCTTGGACCATTAAGGTTTTGTTGCGAAATATCGACATAAAAAAGCGTAACGTTGTGCAAATGGCGACTCATTATGGAGATAGTTTAGTCAGTCTGCAATGCAGATAATGTTGTTTGGAATTGATCGTTTAGAATGGCTTTAAATATGCTAATGTCGTGATTTTTTGAATTGGTTCATCATGCTTTTTAATAGTTTTCTATTTTGTAGTGTAATTTGTATTTCAGCAGTGATTGTTGATCGCCTTTGCGGTGAACCCAAACGCTGGCACCCTATTGTTGGTCTTGGTTTATTGATTAGCTGGATGGAGCGTCATTTTCGTCTTGATGTTTCTGATGAGACAAAAACAAAGCATAATTATTTGGCGGGCCTACTGGCTGTCATTTTATTAGTTCTAACAGCATTGTTTGTTTTTAGCGTAATTAGTATTTATATGCAAAGTATGTTTTTGCTGAACCTTCTGATGCATGCTTTTATAGTGTATATCTGTATCGCCCCACGCAGTTTAGAAGAACATGCACAGGCAATTATTAAACCTTTGGCTTTAAATGATTTGCCAGAGGCTCGCCTAGCATTAGCCAATATTGTCAGCCGTGATTGTCAGGATTTAAATGAAAAAGATATTGCCACGGCAACTTGCGAATCATTATTGGAAAATGGCAGCGATGGTGTGTTTGCGGCATTGTTTTGGTATTTGATAGCGGGATTGCCGGGTATTGTTGTGTATCGTGTTGCTAACACATTAGATGCTATGTGGGGTTATCGAACAGAGCGCTATCAGTATTTTGGTTGGTCCGCGGCAAAACTTGATGACCTGTTGAATTATCTTCCCGCGCGATTAGTTGCTCTTAGTTATGCCCTAGTTGGTAACTTTACTACGGCGATGCGCTGTTGGTCTGATCAAGGTGCAGACTGGAAAAGTCCTAATGCTGGGCCGGTTATGGCGGCAGGAGCTGGCAGCTTGGAAGTTATGTTAGGTGGTGAAGCAATGTACCACGGAGAGCCACAGCGGCGCCCCATACTTGGCTGTGGTCGTGTGGCAAACACAGAAGATATATCGCGTGTGATTAACCTGATTCGACGAGCTCTTTATCTTTGGTTGTTCGTCGCATTTTTATTGGGTTTATTCGCTGGAGCATCGCATTGACGGTAAAAAATATAATAACTCCTGAGTTGCCTGGCGAATTGACATTGGAACTGCCAGAGCATGGCGGTGATCTCGGTTTTGCTAGCCAGTGTTATGGAATTTCTCTGGATAAATGGTTAGATCTGTCAACGGGAATAAACCCCGATGGCTATCCTATTCCTCAGATTCCACAACAGTATTTTCAGCAGTTGCCACAACGACATCAGAAACAAGCTTTAATTGAAGCAGCGAAAACTTACTATCAATGTGAAAATATAGTGGTAGGCGCGGGTAGTCAGCAATTTATTGAGTTGTTACCGCAGTTGCATACATCTGGGAAAGTGGCTATGCCTGATATTGGTTATCGTGAACATCTCTACGCCTGGAGTCGAGCAGGGTATCAGATTATATTTTACGACAGCAGTTCTGCTGAAAGTCTGCAAACTATTGTTAATAACAATGATGTGAATGTAGTCATAGTGATTAATCCTTGCAACCCTGCCGCCATTCATATTGAAAAAAATCTTTTGTTGAAGCTGCAACAAAAAATGGCTACGCGAGGTGGTTGGTTGATTGTCGATGAGGCCTTTGCCGATGTGAATCCCATGCATAGCATAAGTGGTTATGCTCATCTGCCGGGGGTGATTGTATTGCGTTCATTGGGGAAGCTTTTTGGATTGGCAGGAATTCGCATAGGCTTTTTGTTAGCGTCAAAAGCCATAATCAGTAAAATAGAAATGAGAATAGGGTTGTGGCCTGTGTCCTTGCCATCCCTGTTCATTGCTACTCAGGCATTATTGGATAAACAGTGGCAGTATACTGCCAGGAAACAACACTCTGCAGCTGAACAATGGTTATTTTCTTTATTACAAAAAAAGCTGGGCCATGAAGCCCTGCACATTCGTCGAGCGGGTTTGTTTGTCAGTGTTATTTTAAATGAGCAGCTAGCAATACATCTTTATCAGTCGTTAGCATCACAGGGAATTTGGGTGCGCTACTGGGATTTATCTTCTTCACTATCATCGATACTTAGTGATAAAGCACTACTGCGTTTTGGGCTGGTATCGATAACAGATGCCAATGCTCAGGAAAAATTAATTAATGGCTTGGCTTATGCGATGAGCGAATAGCGTCGATTACACATGTGGCTAATAGTTCTCCAAAACGCACATGTTTTCCACAGTACTTAATAGGCATGCCAGGACCATTCACAATGGCGATAGCATCCGTTCCAGTGCCTGTTGCAATTTCATTGGAGATAGGACTGCGAATATTCAGCTCCTGCATAATGGCAGCTTTGGCTTCGGTCATAATCATTTGGGCTTCGACGAGGGCTGAAGGTGTTAATGAGGCATCCGTTACCGCAATAAGGTTAATGGTACCCAGTGCATGTGTTGGCTCCCCCATTTGTTGTACCTCTGCTTTATCTCCCGCGCGCCTGGCATTGGCGAGACCGACAGTGGCTAACACAGCTATGCTTATATTTTGTTCCTGATGTTTAACAACTCGAAGTGAGTTCATTGAAGCGGCGGTCATCATTGCTACAGCATTGCCATACCATTGTTGTTGATGAGCATATTCCTGTAGATATGTATCGGGAGTAGAAAGTGATTGCGTGTTGCTGGGATATTTGTCGACCTTTTTATTGAATACATAGTCAGCATAAATAAGCCCTCCGCCAAGTATGGCTGAGCTTAATACTTCGCGAGGTGTTGAAAATGCAATCCGAATATAATCTGGTGATTGCTCAAGAATTATATCATCCATGAGAACAACAGGTTCGTTTCCTCGCCATAACTTTTGCATTGTCATTGATACTACCAGTTTATTCCTTGTTTTTTTTGCTTGACTGTTCCAGTTGTTTTATCTCTGCTAATACTTGTTGGTTATGCGTGCAATCGATATTGTTGATATCCGCAATCTTAATCAGATAACCATTGAGATAATCAATCTCTGTGCTGTTACCCTTTTGAATATCCTGATACATCGAAGAATAATTATTAGCCGTTGTTTTTAATGTATTAATTACCTGTTCCTTTAATAAATCAATAGTATTTTTATATCCTTCTATTTCAGCAATAGTGATTATTTCTGCGCAGAGTTGATTGATACGTTGCATGGCTTCGGGTTTTTCGAGTAACTCACCATTGCGACATTGATAGATAGCGGTTAAACCATTGATGGCACAATTAATCGCTAACTTTTGCCATTGCCGAGTGACGATGTTGTCACATGGCATGATTTGCAGAGCTGTGGGTAATAATGATAAAAGCGGTTGGTCGGCTGCTATGAATGTTTCACCATGTCCGGCATAAACTACGGTTTTTTTGTTAGAACGATATGCGCCATCGTTAGTGATGCCGGTAATAATATTCCATTGGGGATATTGTTCTTTCACTGCCACTGACGCCATACCATTTTGCAAAATAATAATGCTGCTGTTTTCATTTAACAGTGACTCAATGTTCTGTAGCGCAGAGAGAATATGTTGAGCTTTGGTTGTTACCAGTAACTGATTGATGACATGGTTATCTGCCAATAATTGTTTGATAGTAGTTTGGTTAACCAAGAAGGATTCTTTTTTTGAGCCATTGATGAGTGTAAGTTGATCGCCTGTCGGTTTATCTTTTTGAATCAGTGTGACGGGGGTGTTTTGTTTGCACCACTGAGCAGCCCATAAGCAACCGATAGAACCGGCACCGAGAATAAACCAATGATTATCATCATTCATGTGGATACTCGCGCCTTTGGCATCACCATCAAGCCGCTATCGGTTTCAATCAGCTTTGCATCAATGCCATAGCTGGCAGCTAGTAGTTTGGGTTGTAATACCTCTTGTGGTTTGCCATCACATAATACATGGCCTTCATGAAGTAGTACTAGTCGATGACAAAAACGTGCAGCAATATTTAAATCGTGCATAACCACTAAACCGCTGCCGCCGCGCTTGCAGTGATCTAACAATAGTTCCATGGTGTGAAGTTGGTGGTAGGGATCGAGTGCCGCAATGGGTTCGTCGGCTAAAATGACTACGGGTTCGGTGGCAAACATTCTGGCAATTAAAACACGTAGGCGTTCGCCTCCCGAAAGGTTCATTACTGAACGATCCGCCAAATGTTCTACTTCTGCCTGTTTCATCGCTAGCTGTACTGCAGCGTGATCCTTTTTTCCTGCTCTTTGCCAGGTTTCTAAGTGAGGTAACCGCCCAAGCTCAACCAAACGTTCCACTTTAAGTGGCCAGTGTGCAGGAGCACCCTGTGCCAGGTAGCCCATACTTTTTGCCAATTGCTTGTGAGACCATTGCGCCAAAGGGCGCTCGTCTAGTTGTACCGTACCGCTATCGGCTTTGATTAAATTGGCCATGATTTTTAACAGCGATGTTTTACCTGCGCCATTGGGACCAATCAGCCCAACTAATTCGCCAGTATCTACGTTGAGGTCAGCACCCTTCAGGACTGCATTGTCCTCATAGTGCAATTTGATGCTGTCAGCTACCAGCTTCATAACATGCTCTTGCGTGTGCGAATGATTAAATACAAAAAGAAGGGGCCACCCACTAGCGCCGTGATGACTCCCAGCTTTAATTCATTATCCGGTGAAATCAGTTGCACCGTAATATCGGCAGCTAACACCATACATGCACCGCCCAAGGCGCTAAGGGGCAACAATCGGCCAGGTTCGTTGTGAACTAATGGCCTCAGCAAATGAGGTACCATCAGGCCAACGAAGCCAATGTTACCACTCACCGAAACTGCTGCACCTACTGCCAGTGCTACACCAATAACCACTAAGCTGCGATAACGGGCGAGATTAAAACCGAGTGATTGTGCTGTTTCTTCGCCCAAGCTCAACGCATTTAAAAAACGACCACTAGATAAAATTAACAACCAGCCAGTCAACATGAAAGGAATGCTAATAGCAAAATCATTCAGGCTTCGATTGGCGATAGAGCCTAATAACCAGTACACCATCTCTGACATGGCATAAGGGTTGGGTGCGAAGTTTAGCGCTAGCGAGATTAGCGAAGAGGCGACAGCATTTACTGCGACACCTGCCAGTATCAATGTCATAACACCACTTTGCTGGCCTGCCAAAGCAAAAATCAGTAATACCGATAAACCTGCACCTAACATTCCCATCATGGGGACGGCGTACCAGAACATATGTCCCAAGCCAAAATAGAGTGCGATGACAGCACCGAGCGCAGCACAGTTTGATACGCCTACCAGGCCTGGGCCTGCTAAGGGATTACGCAGTAAACCCTGTAAAGCGGCGCCAGCCATACCAAGGGTTGCACCTACTGAAAGAGCGAGCAGGGCCCGCGGCAGACGTATTTCACTAAAAATCATTGCATCAAGACTGGTTTTACTATTAATCCAGTCTTGCCAGCCCGTAGCCAGGTTAATATCCGTTGGACCTGTGGATAGCGCAATGGTAAATAACAGCACCATCAATATAAAGAGCGATGCCAGTAATGGTAGGTATGGTACGTGTAGGTTCGTCGCTTTCATCTTTGATCCACTAACGACAATACTGCCTTTGATGCTGTTGGGCCTGGGCATAACCATTGATTGGTCGGAATCCTCGTTAACCCTTTAGTACCTAACATGTGTGATAAAGCAGGATGTGAGGTGTATCGCTGAGCTAAGGAGTTATTATTCGGTACATCTTCATCGATGATGACTATATCGGGGTTTGAGGCTACCAATTGTTCTACAGAAAGGTTTCCGTAATAGGCTATGCCTAATTCGGCGGATAAATTTCGGTAGCCTGCCGCAGCCAGAATGTGATGCTTTAGGGTATTTTTTCCAGCGGTAAAGCCATTAGGGCCGTATGTGAGAGCTAATTCTGTCGGCAACTGCGCTACCTTTTCTCGGGCTAGTTCAAGCTCTTTGTGCATATTTTTAATGACGGTTTCAGCTTTCTCTGGCTCTCCTACAATATTGCCGATATCACGGGTAAAAGCTTCTATTTCTGTCAATGTGGTAGGTGATTCAAAAGTATGAACGGTATAACCGAGTGTTCGCAGCATAGTTATAGTGTTATTACGCTCGAACACCGAAGCGATAATAAGATCCGGCTTTAGTGGAATGATTTCTTCTGCGAGGCCGTAGTGGATAGGAAGTCCCTGCGCCTGCTCGGCCATATAGGAATAAGTAGACTGCTGTGATAGATAAGATAATGCTTGAATACGATCGGGTTCAACCAGCATCAGTAAGGGCTGGTCGGTACAAAGTGATAGAGAAACAATACGCTGGGGTTTATCTTTTACTGCAAAAGTTTGGTGAGCCATTAATGACAGGCTTAGCAGTAAACCAAAAATTACTGTCTTCAAAAACTGAGTTGGTGTTGCCATAGGCTAATTAAAAATCCACACCTTTGCGCGCCTTAACTCCAGCACGAAAAGCGTGTTTGTTATCGTTAATTTCAGACACCGTATCCGCTTGCTCACGAATGGCGCTGCCACCACCGCGACCGGTTACAACAACGCTTTGTTCTCTGGGACGATTTTTCAACGCATTGAGCACCCTATCTTCATCGAGGTATTTGTAGGCCAGCATATAAGTGAGTTCATCCAAGACTACCAAGTGATAGCTATCATCCTTTAAAAGCTTCTCGGCATGTTGCCAGGTTTTCTCAGCAGCTTTGATATCGCCTGAACGATCCTGGGTGTTCCAGGTAAAGCCTGTACCCATTTGATGAAAGTAGACTTCAGGGTGCTGATCGCGAATAAAAATTTCTTCACCGGAGAGTTGGGCGCCTTTAATAAATTGTACGATACCAACTTTGTAGCCATAGCCTAAACTGCGCAGCACCATGCCAAAGGCCGAGCTCGATTTTCCCTTGCCATCGCCTGTTAGCAAAATCATCACGCCGCGTTCTTCATCCGCCCGGGCTATATTGGCATCGACTTTGGCCTTTTGCTTTTGCATACTGGCTTTGTGTTTTGCTTGTTTCTTCTCTTGATCGCTCATAATGAAATCTTGCTTGTTTGAGATGATGAGAATTTGCCAGAAAAATAAAAAGGGTGCTTTACAGCACCCCTAACGTATTTTACAGGGTATAAGTGAAGGTCACAAAGCCATTCAAGCCATCTTCGTTATAGTCAAAACGGGTTTGATAATCCTTTTCTAGTAGATTATTCAGCTTTAACTGAATTTTGAATTCATCAGTGACTTGGAAGCCGGCACGGGCATTAAAAATACCATACCCTGCGGTTTCATTATTATTGGCTATATCACCATAAGCTTTACTGTTGGCTTCAAAACCGAAACCGAGCTGCCACTTGCCAAAGTCTCTGTCGATATCAAGTACAGCACCTGCCTCAGGACGATTGCGCAATTGTTTGCCGGTTTGTGCGTCTTCTGCCGTTATGTATTGAAGCGTACCGGCGATTTGCCAGCCGATGATATCGGTAATTACCAGCAATTCAGTGCCTTCAATTTCAGCATTATCAACATTCGATGGTGTATAAGCACTAAAGGGATCATTAGGGTCCACAGGTGCCCAATCAATCAGGTTGCTGATGTCGGTCTGGTAGTAGTTAAGCGACCAGCGCAGGTTTTGGTAGTTGCCCCTGAATTCGATTTCATAACTTTCTGAAGTTTCTGCTTTCAGGTTTGGATTACCAAATGCCCAGGGTGTGATAGGCCAGTAAAGATCGTTAAAAGTCGGTGCTTTATAACCTTCCCCGTAGGAAACGATAACTTTGTGATTATCATCTAATGCGATACCAACCGAGGCATTGGCGGTAGTTTCCGTGCCAAAGTCTTCGTTATCGTCTTCACGTAACCCAAATTGTGCGTCGATAATACCCAAGGTTAATTGGTAGACACCGAACAAGGCCTGGTTGTCTCGTGACTTAACGGCTTCGCCCTGTGTGTTGACGTAATTAGATGTCGAGACTACTTCATCATCGTAATAATCTACGCCGACAGTGAACAGTTGTTTGTCACTCAGTTGGAAATCGTTTTGCCATAATAGTGATTCGCGTGTGGTACGAAAGTGACTGTGATTGGTTGGATCAAAATCATCCAGATTATCTTTATCATCGATTGAATGACCTAAAACTACCTGTGTTGACCAAAATTCACGGACTGGGCTGCTAAAGGTCAAATTAGCGGTTTGAATCCAGTCTTCAGAATAGGGTTTAGTTGATGGTGGTGGAAAGCGGTCATCGTATTCGTTTTTGCTCTTGGTATAGAAATAGTTCAAATCCAATTTACCACCATAACTGAAGTCATAACCGAGATTAATGGACGTGGCAGTATTGCGATAGCCGTCATCATCGTCATTGGGGGGCGTAGTCTCAACAAAACTATCAAAACCATCGGTCTCCAAATGCGATGCGTTAAATGAGTAACGAAGCCCTTTGATTTGGCCACGGCTGCCACCGGCAATTTGCCAGGTGTCATTACTACCGGCTCCTGTGCGAATGTAATGACTGGGTTGTGTTGTTCCCTTCTTGGTAAAGATTTGCACAACGCCGCCAATCGCGTCGGAACCATAAATGCTGGAACGTGGACCGCGTACTACTTCAATACGCTCGATTTGTTCCGGTTCAACAAGCTGAAAACTGGTGGAGCCAAGAGTAGCACTGTTAAAACGTTGGCCATCGATCAGAAATAAAGTATGGTCGTCATTAGTTCCGCGTAAATACATGCTGGTGGCAGAACCTTTGCTACCGCTTGATGCGATTTCAATGCCGGGTACGCGGCTCAATAATTCGGTCAAGCTCTTAGCTTGTAATTTTTCTATATCGTCTCTGGTAAAAACTGTGGCAGGGGCCAAGCTGTTTTCAATGGTTTGTTCGGTCCGCGTAGCGGTAACAAGTGTTGTTTCAATAACACTTGTTGTATTTTCAGCATAGGCTGAGCTGGCAGTTGCTAATACGGGTAATAGTACTGGCAGGTAAGTTTTCATTGGAGTCCTCATTTCGTCAATTAACGTATTTTGATCGAATGAGGGAGGGAACAGCAGGCAGGCAAAAAAGCATTTGCACCCGACGACGCCCTCCGCATCATCGTTAAAGCTGTAAGGGCTGGTATCGGGCTTCCTGGCTATTAGCTAGCTGGGTTACCGTAGCGGGGGCTGCGCCGGACTGATGTCATTTGCTAACATGTCACCGGACTTCCCATTTAAGTGCCTAAATAATGCTAGGTACACCGTTTACAGTGGCGGCAACTCTAAAGCCGTGAGTATTTAATGTCAAGATTGGGCAAGTTGAGCGTTAAACCTGTGCTGGTTGGAGTAACCTATATTGGTTGGAATAACGATGCAGATAGTGAGAAATTAATCATTGATATTGTTATTAGATAAGCGTGTAAATTAAAAAGAGGAGACTAAAATTAGTCTCCTCTTAACAAAATATTTACTGAAGTATTACGCTATCGATAACATGGATAATTCCATTTGTTGTATAAATGTCATAAGTGCTGATAGTTGAACCGCCAACAGTCAATGTGCCATCCACAATAGACAGTTGAACGGTATCACCGCCAGCTGTTTCGACATCATTTCCGTTTAAGGAAAAAGCCGTCACAGAATCAACAGCGGCACCGCTAACCACATGCAGCAATAAAATATCCGTCAGTGTTGGAATGTCAGCTAGTAAAGCCGGTATGGTCCCTGCTGGTAATGCAGCAAAGGCATCATCGGTTGGTGCAAATACGGTAAAGGTAGAGCTTTCATCGGCCAGTACCGAATCAAGACCGGAAGCCTGCAAAGCAGTCACAAGAGTTGTAAATGTGCCTGCGTTAATGGCTGTTTCAACAATATTGTCGGTAGGTGTGCCTGCTTCAGCAGGAGGGATTAAAACGCGGTCAATAACGTGGATAACACCATTGTCAGCTTCAACATCAACAGCCGTTACTGTAGATAAATTGACTAACAGGTTATCGCCGCTTTGAGAAATTCCGATGCGATCTGAATTGGCCATCTCGACAGTAGTACCTGCGCTCGCTATAGCTGCAGCTGAATCTATTTCTGTACCTGCTATCACATGATAAAGCAGGATGTCTGATAGTGTGTCAGTATCGGCTAGCAAGGCATCGATAGTGTCCTGCCCTAAAGCTGCAAAGGCATCATCTGTTGGTGCAAAAACCGTGAAGGTGCCATCCAAATCGGCAAGTGTGGCATCTAGCCCCGTCGCTTGTAGTGCTGTCACTAACGTTGTGAAATTTCCATCGGCGACAGCAACATCTACGATGGATTCTTGCCGGTTACTGCTGTCATTGTTACATGCAATAAGTAAGATGCTAATAAAAAATAAGGATACAAGTTTTACCGCGCTGTTCATGTCACTCTCCTCCTGAAGTCGGTATGAAAAATACGCGGCTGTAGTGCGTTTAGATGATCAAAAATCAGGCTAAAAAAATATATTTTCTGGGGTGATCCACTGGATTTTTGTCATCGTACAATATTCTTATACCGCCGTATTTAAGCGCTTTCAGGAGGTTATATGTTTCTAGTCAGATTGGTTTATGCCAGCACAATATCTGAAGGCTTCGGTGAAGCTGATATAGAGGATATTCTGAGTAAAGCAAAACATCATAATAGCCAGAACTGTGTTACCGGTGTCTTGTGTTTTAACAGAAAATTTTTTCTGCAGTGTCTTGAGGGATCAAGATCTAAGGTTAATTTTACCTACCACAAAATATTGAATGATCATCGGCATCATAAAGTTGTTTTACTCGATTATAAGGAGATAGCGCAGCGTGAGTTTGCGGAGTGGAGCATGGGGTATATGCCGGAATCGAGTTTAACGACACCAATAAATACCAAATATTCTGGTACCCCTGAATTTGACCCCTATGCTATGTCGGGGGAAAGTTCTCATCAGTTAATGCTGACGCTAAGGGATAGTGTGCCGATCCTTTAACGTACTGACTGTTTATTATTAATGGGTATTCATTGATGTGCATGGCACTTCTATCGGAATACCTTATAATTCGTCGCCATATTAATTTTCCCGCTGGCGACTATGAAGCATTGTTTTACCGAAGAGCAAAGGACTGGTGTTTATAAAGCGATTTATGAGCGCCGGGATATGCGTCATTTCATACCAGGAAATATTGAGCCGGAATTGTTGAGTAAGTTACTTACTGCGGCCCATGCTGCACCCAGTGTCGGATTGATGCAGCCCTGGAGAATTATCCGAATTACCGATGCCAACACCCGTCAGGCGCTATATCACATCGTTGAAAACGAACGTATAGCAACAGCAGAGGCTATGGACGAGCGCCGAGATGCGTTTATGAAGCTTAAAGTGGAAGGGGTTTTGGATTGCAGCGAGTTATTGATTATTGCTTTATGTGACCGGCGAGAGAAATATATATTTGGGCGGCGCACATTACCTGAAATGGATTTAGCCTCGGCTTCCTGTGCCATACAGAATTTATGGCTGGCTGCCAGAGCAGAGGGTTTGGGCATGGGATGGGTGTCTTTATTTGAGCCTGGTGCTGTTCGTCAGTTATTAAAAATGCCAGAAGATAGTCAGCCAATTGCGATATTGTGTCTCGGCCCAGTTAAAGAATTTTATCCTGAGCCGATGTTACAGCAGGAAGGCTGGATAGCGTCAGGCGATATTGACAATGTGCTTATGGAAAATAGTTGGCAACAGGAAAAGGCAAAAAAAGCACATCAGCGTTAATTAATCAGTTTTACGTTAATAAAACTCCTGCACTTATCAACACCAATGTTTCGATAATTTCAGTACAGGCTCCTGCGGTATCACCGGTTGAGCCGCCCAGTCGGTTTTTCATCAACCATTGCAAATACAACATCATTACTGCGCAAAGTGCAATTACACCAATGGCAGCACTTAACTGTTGTAGCAGTACGGCGCAAATAAAAATGGCAAAGTAACTGACCTGTCTGGAAAATGCAGGCGCATGATGAATAAAATGTTCTGCAATGCCTGATGGCCTGACATAGGGGGTATATAAAAAACCCTTTGGTACAAATAATAATGGTGCGATGCAACGACCCAAGATGGCCGCTACCAATAAGCTTACCCAAAGTTGATGTTCAATAATTGCGATTAATGCAGAAAATTTTAATATCAGTAAACAAGTAACGGCGATTATAGCGGCGGCTCCGCTTCTGGAATCCTGCATGATTTCCAGCGTTCGGTCGACATCGCCAAAACCGCCTAACCAGCCATCGGCACTATCGGCCAAACCATCCAAATGCAAACCGCCAGTTATTGCTGCCCAGGCTGTTACCAGTACGGCAGCTAAAACCTCCGTTGAGAGAATAGGGTATAGAATTAACCCGATTAAACAAAGCAACGCACCTATCAGAGCGCCAACAACGGGAAAGCAAGCCAGAGATCGTCCTTCATCCTCTGGCGTTATGGTGTCGATAAAGGGCATTGGTAGGCGTGTTAAAAAAATGCAGGCAGTGGCAAAGGCCTTTGGCCATGTGGTCATTATATTACCTAACATTTTTAGTGAGGGTTATGAAAAACAAGTTGCGGCCAATGATCCTTTTCCTGTTCGTGATGAATTTTTACTCGGCTCATACAGGCAAAGGGCACCTCTATTCGAGATAAGGACGATAGAGGCGTTTGCATAATATAGCCCAGCAGTGCACGTATCACGCCACCGTGGCAAACCAGCAAAATATGTTTGCCGTAGTACTGTTCGACGAGATTATCCCATGCGCTTGAAATGCGTTCTGAAAACTCGGCAAAACTCTCAGCATTAGGAGGGCAATGTTTGTGTGGTTCACGCCAGATTTTGGTGAAAAGCTCAGGATTTTCATCGCGTAATTCATGAAAGGGGCGACCATCCCAGTCACCAAAATCCATTTCCAGAAAGCCTTCATCAACAGTGATAGCGGTATTGTGTTGTGCTGCCAGCTCTTCGGTGAAGCGTGCACAACGTTGTAAGGGGGATGTCACTAGTTGCTGCCAGGGAAAGGAAGAATCAATATAGGTATCAACGCGCTGCTGCATTTGTTGATAACCTTGTTCTGATAGGGCAACGTCGATACGACCGCGAAGAATATCATCGGCCTCGGTTTGGCCATGTCTCAAGATATCGATGGTGGTGACTTCCATAACTACAACTACCTGTTTTTGTCGTTTCACTTATTGAGTGAGTACGTATTTAGACATTACTTGCTAGAGTTTTGTTGCCACATTGGCGTCGGCAAAGGTCGCCATCTGGTTATGCAGTGCACAAGCCAAACGCAGGATCGGCACTGCCGCTGCCGCTCCACTGGCTTCGCCAAGTCGCATAGTTAATTGTAGCAGGGGAGTCAGCCCGAGCGCGTTAACGATATGTCGATGACCGGCTTCAGCCGATAAGTGACCGAGCAGTAACCAGGGTTTAATGGATGGATTAATATGAATAGCGGCAAGAGCTGCTGCCGAAGCAATAAAACCGTCCACCAAAACAGGTATGCCCTCTTGCGCTGCACCAATAAATGCGCCAGTTAGCGCAGCTATTTCAAAACCGCCCACTTTTTGCAGACAATCTAATGGATTGATGTCGTCACGATTATCGAGTTGGTGTAATACCAGTGCTTGCTCAATGATTGTTTGTTTGTGTTCTAATCCTTGCTGATCAATGCCTGTGCCAGTACCGACTAAATTGGCAACGGCTTGTTGCAATAAAGCTGAGGCTATTGCTGTGGCCGAAGTGGTATTGGCAATACCCATGTCGCCACCAATAAACATATCTGTCCCTTTGGTCTTTGCCTGTTCAGCATGTTGCCTGCCAATGGCCAGTGCTTGCTCTAATTGTTCTGCTGTCATGGCCATTTGCCTGGAAAAATTGGCAGTACCTGGCGCCAGTTGATGGGTTTCAACGCCTGCGATTCTTTCAATTTCGCTGACAGTGCCAAGATTGCAAATGCGCAATGAAGCATTCAGTTGTTTGGCTAATACCGATATGGCAGCGCCACCGTTAGCAAAGTTACGAATCATTTCACCAGTCACAGATTGTGGAAAGGCTGAAACGTTCTCCTTTGCGATGCCGTGGTCGGCAGCAAACACACTGATGGCAATATTATCTGCGCGGGGTGAGTCAGTGGCTTGTAAGGCCGCGAGCTGAATAGCAATAGCTTCCAGTTTCCCGAGTGAGCCGGGTGGTTTGGTTAACTGTTGTTGCCTTGCTTGCGCCTGTTGCCGATAGTGTTCGCTAGGTGTTGCAGCTGGAGCGTATAGCCAATTCATTTAATAGAGCCTTTATGATCTATATGTTGGATGAGCTTAAAGGGATTCGCCTTTCATAACGAGGGGAAGGCCTGCGGCCATAAAAATAACGCGATCACACTGACTGGTGAGAGACTGATGCAAAAAACCATTTTCATCAACGAACTGTCGATTGATTTCGCCTAATGGAATAACGCCTGAGCCAACCTCGTTACCCACCAGGATAATATCACCAGGCAGAGCGCCAATTATGTCAAAGAGTGCTTGCCGTTGCTTTTGCCACAACTCTTCGTTGATAAGTAAGCAATTGCTTAACCATAGCGTCAGGCAATCCACCATCAGGCAATGATCCTCTGCGGCATACTGTTGTAACACTGTTGCTAACTGTGTTGGCTCTTCAATGGTTTGCCAATGACCGGGGCGTTCCTGCTGGTGTCGGATTATACGCTGCGACATCTCACTATCATTGAGACGGGCATTCGCAGTAGCGATATAGACAACATGTTTGCCAGATGTTGTTGCCAGTTGCTGAGCTAAACCACTTTTACCCGAACGGGCACCGCCGATAATTAACTGTTTCATGGCTGATAATTTTTCAAGATCCAAGATGGCGAAGCAGTATAGAGTAGCTACTGCTAACAATCATCCCGATTAGCTATGATAGACTGATTCGAAACGAATAATTCATTGCGAATAAACAGCCTGACCAACAACATGGAGTTAAATATGCCATCCTTTGATATTGTGTCCGAAGTCGATCTACATGAATTTACCAATGCCGTCGATCAAGCGGGTCGCATTATTCAGACACGTTTTGACTTTAAAGGTGTCGATGCCAAATTTGAACGTAATGAATTGACTGTCACCATTTATGCGGAAGCAGATTTTCAGCTGACTCAGATGGAAGACATGCTGCGCACAGCATTGATCAAATGCAAAATTGACCCTTTGGCTATGCAGCTGGGTGATGTCGAGACAGCAGGCAAGCAGGTGAAAGTACTGGTTACGATGCAGAATGGTCTGGAGACCATGCTGGCGAAAAAAATTGTTAAGCTAATCAAAGATCAAAAGATCAAAAGATCAAAAGATCAAAAGATCAAAAGATGAAAGTGCAAGCGCAAATTCAGGGCGAGCAGGTACGGGTAACCGGAAAGAAACGTGATGACTTGCAGCAGGTGATTGCTTTGATGAAGGAGCAATCCTTCGATCAGCCTCTTCAATACATTAATTTTCGTGATTAAATTTTTGTTATCAGTTTTTTATTGAATCACTAGCTTTGATACAAGTCATGGTGTTGCTGAGGGCTGGGGTTATCCTGCTCTTCAGTTATTGAAGGCTGTCAGAAAACTTTTGGAGCATAGTGCTATGCCGATTGAACATCATGACCTGAATCATGAGTTTCCGCAGTTCAGGGAGCGTATTCATCACCTTAAAATCAATAATAATCACTTCCGTAAACTGTTTGAAGAATATCACTCCTTAACTCGCTCTATTGAAAATATGGAGAAGGAAATTATCCCGGTTGCGAGCTATATTGAAGATATAGCCAAAGTGCGCCGTTTGGCATTGAAAGATCAACTGCATTCTATGCTGCAAACTACTGTATAGGAGCTGTTATGGATTATCAGAATTATTCCGAGTTATTGAAAAACAAGCTGCAGGAATTAAATCTACGGCTTGAAAGTCTTAAAAAAGATGCCACTCAGTCGCATTCAGCAGATTTTTCTGACCAGGCGCAGGAACGGGAAAACGATGAGGTCGTCGACGAGATCGGTAATGAAACCAGAGCGACTATCGCGGAAATTCGCAAAGCATTATCGCGAATAGAAGAGGGCAGTTATGGAGTTTGTGAAACCTGTGGAGAAGATATTAACCCTTCGCGGTTAGACGTGTTGCCTGAAAGCACCAAGTGTATAGATTGCGCTGAGTAAAGCCTCGTTTTAGTTATATAATCAATATTTATTTAGTGCTTTATTCATGTGGTCATATTTGTATAGCTATTACTCGGTGCATTGGTATGTATATGTATATTTATTACGAAAACAGCTTCCATCTATGCCGGGTGCCAGACACTCATGGGTGACATCGTTAAATCTCTCCGCTCCATTGAACCCCCATTCTTCACAGTGATTTTTTGCAATAAGATCTGTTTTTTCCCAATCTATGGTCTTCTTAAGAAATATTCCAACATAAAAATTCATTTCCAAAGTGCCGTCCGCTTGGTTGCCGCCAGAGGGTGAAAGAGGAACAGGTGCGGTTTCACACGCAGATAGCAATAACAAAATTTTTATAATGATAATTTTTTTCACTAATTTTTTTCCTTTCGGTTTGCAGCTATCTAACAGTTAACTATGTAAAGCTATAGACGCTAGAGGAAGACTCCAATTTACGAGTTTCCTCAGCACGTCATCTTAGCAATATTGTTTTTCTTACTACGCTTGGTCTAAGGCTTGAGAAACATCTGCAATAATGTCATCAATATGTTCTATACCTACTGATATGCGCACTAAGTCTTCACTGACACCTGCCTTTGCCAGTTCTTCAGCATTTAATTGACGATGCGTCGTCGAGGCAGGGTGACATGCCAATGATTTTGCATCGCCGATGTTGACTAAACGGAGAATCATTTCGAGCGAGTCAATGAATTTTGAGCACGCTTCAATGCCACCTGAAATCCCAAAACTTAATATGCCTGATGCTTTACCATTGGTGATGTTTTTACAGTTTCCATGATCTGGACTGTCAGCAAGCCCTGCATAACTGACCCACTCTACCTTAGGGTGTTGCTGCAAAAATTCGGCCAGTGCTTGCGCATTTTCGCAATGGCGTTCCATTCTTAAACCCAAGGTCTCAAGGCCCTGAAGTATTTGGAAGGCATTCATCGGTGATAACGCAGCTCCGGTATTTCTTAATGGAACAATACGGCATCGGCCAATAAAAGCAGCTTCGCCAAGTGCTTCGGTATAGACAACTCCATGATAGGATGGATCGGGTTCATTAAAAACAGGGAAACGTTTCTTGTTCGTTACCCAGTCAAACTTGCCGGAGTCGACAATAACACCACCAATGGATGTGCCGTGACCACCGATATATTTAGTCAGCGAGTGGATTACGATATCCGCTCCTAATGAGAAAGGCTTGCAAAGATAGGGGGTTGCAACGGTATTATCGACGATTAAAGGTACCCCGTGTTTGTTGGCTATATCCGCCAGGCGACGAATATCTACAATATTTCCTGCTGGGTTACCGATAGATTCACAAAAAATTGCTTTGGTTTTTTCATCAATCGCCTGCTCGAAACCGTCAAAATCGTCATGAGAAACCATTCTGACTTCAATACCTTGCTTGGGTAGAGAATGTGCAAATAAATTATAGGTGCCCCCATATAATTGGCTGGTGCTAACAATGTTGTCACCCACCTCAGTGATACACTGAACCGCATAAGTAATCGCTGCCATACCTGAGGCTACTGCTAATGCCCCAATACCGCCTTCCATTGCGGCTATGCGTTTTTCCAACACATCGGTGGTAGGGTTCATTATTCGGGTATAAATATTACCGGGTACTGCGAGGTTAAAAAGGTCTGCACCATGTTGAGTATCGTCAAAGGTATATGACGTAGTCTGGTAAATGGGCACGGCTGCAGCTTTAGTGGTTTCCTCTGACTTATAACCTTCATGTAATGCGATGGATTCTAGTTTCATAATTTTTCTCTTGTTATTTGGTGAATTTGCTAGGCGACACAGCATTGATGCCAGCTTGCCAAAGTTTGTTAGTGTATTACACGGATAATACCTGCTATTGGCAATAGGGTTCTAGAAGAAAAGATTAAGGGAAGATAAAATTTTGAAGCTCTAAATATACAAAAAATTATAGATACATGCCTGCTTACACACAGCAATGTTGCGGTGGTCATTGTTGCGATGGTTATTGTTGCGGTGGTCATTAAGAAAAGAGTGGATAAAATTTAGTACTGAGTAGAGAGCTCGTTGGTGATTTTTGTTTCGGTGGTTCTATATATAAATATAAAAGCCAATTTACGTGGGTGCCATAAACAAAACTGGATTACGGAACGCTTAATAACGCCGAGAAATTTATCCCAGCAGATTCAGCCATTCTCTGATAACCATTATTACCAACACAAGACCAGAAGTGGCAAATATGGCAAACCGCAATAGCACAATGTTAACGGTGTTTTGAATCAAGGAATGAGCGATTCTCAGAACCACATAAGTCCATGCCAATATGATCTGTATGCTATCGACATGGCCGATGATAGCTAGATAAAAGCACATAGCATAAAAAATTGTTGGGTGTTCCATCAGGTGGTTGTAATTATCTGCTACCGCTTCAATGTTGACGGGAAGCTTTCCTTTTATGGTGCCGGCAATTTTTATACTTTGAAGGTCGATTTTTGCGTTATTAATCGCAGGAATACGTGTCAGGTATAACCAGAAAAACATCACACAGGTCCAGCTGATTAACGCTAAAACGGGGAGCAATATTTCAGCGCTGTTTGTAGTCAATAGTGTGCTCATTGAACTGATATCCTATTAGTGTAATCAGATTATTATGACCATTGACAAAAAAATTGTCGAAAACAACGCTGTTATTACTACTTCAATGGCCAGAGTTGGTTAATATATTCGGGTTTATGATAATAGCCAAGAAAAAAGAATAAGATTATTTTGTATTCCCTGTTGCCAGCTGAAAACACTGAGCTAAGCTTTAAATATGAAGGTTATAACGGTTGATAGGCTCAGAGAATTAATCAAACGCTATGGTCTGGCTAATTTTTTTCAGACTGTCATGGATGATCTTGATAAAACCTTCTTGCAATGGAATCAATTCGAAAAAACATCTCGGCATGCTACCCATTTTCCCCATGGTGTTATTGAATTGATGCCGTGTTCTGACAATCAATTCTATAGTTTCAAATACGTTAATGGACATCCCGAAAACCCTGAACAGGGCAAGTTAACGGTAGTTGCCGTTGGTATGTTAGCTGAAGTTTCCAGCGGTTACCCTCTGTTATTGTCAGAAATGACATTGCTGACAGCGATTCGAACTGCGGCGGTGTCGGCATTGGGTGCTAAGTATCTTGCTAGAAAAGATAGTGCCAACCTTGGCCTGATCGGTACCGGTGCACAGGCGGAATTTATTGTCCATGCCATGATGCAGCAGTTTTCTTTGAAGAAGGTTTATTATTACGATATCGATTGCGCTGCAATGAAAAAATTTTATAACAATATGGATGGTTTGCCGATTGAATTTATCGGCTGCGCTACACTTTCTGAAGTGGTTGCTCATGCTGATATTTTAGTTACCGCAACTGCAGATAAAAATAAAACGGTATTGGTTAATACCTCTATGCTACATAAAGGTATGCATATACATGCCATGGGAGGCGATTGCCCAGGTAAAACAGAGTTTGATGCCAATGTCTTGTCTCACGTTAAATTGGTTGTTGAATATTTACCACAAAGCCTTATTGAAGGAGAAGTACAGCAAGGCGATGCTTCACTGGTAGACGCCGAGTTATGGGAGGTAGTTGCAGGCTTAAAATCCCCAAGAACTAATGAAGATGATGTCACATTTTTTGATGCGGTAGGTTTCGCGCTGGAAGATTTTTCTATACTAAAAACCTTGTACAGTCTTAGTAATGATATGAATATAGGCGAAGAAATATCGTTTGTCCCTGATCTTAAAAATCCTAAGGATCTCTATTCACTACTTCGTTAATAGCTTGAATCGTCAACAATGATTCTTACCAGTTCAAGAAACAATTTTAATGATTGCTGCCGATGATCTTTAGCGGGGTTGTACTCAGAAAATTCGAAGCCGATGGTCTGCTGGTTTTTTTTCAGTAGGCTGATTATCAGCGCTAGTTGTTCAAAGCTAATTCCATTGGGAGCTGCTGCACTAACAGCAGGAAATTGATTGGGATTTAAGATATCCAGATCAATACTAACACCGAGGTATTGACAGTGTTGTAGTGTTGATAATGTGTTTTCAAGATGGTCTTCAATCTGTTTGGTGTTGGTTAATTGATGATTGAAAATAATGTTGGCACCACGTTGTTGCAGAAAATACTTTTCTTCCGGTTCGTAACTGCGAGCACCGATGATAAACAAATTATCTGGTTGAATATGTTGTTTTCCCGGGTAGAGCCTGGCGAGTTGTGGGTCTCCGGTTTTTAACAACGCTTGCACTGGCATGCCGTGAAGATTACCACTGTGAGATGTTTGAAAATTGTGTGCATCGAGATGTGCATCCAGCCAGATCAACCCAAAATTTTCCGTACCTACTTGATCGATAATAGCCGGCCAGCTGCCGATGGCGCAGCTATGGTCGCCACCAAATAATAAGAATTGTTTGTAATGTTTGAAGCAATGTTTAACCGCTGAGTAGGTCGATTGAATTAAAGCACTGTGATTTAAATGCGCAGTCTGGTGAACTGTGGGTAACCATTTAACGCTTGTCGAAAGGTCACTATTTTGAATTGCCTTTTTAATATGAAGTGGCCCTTTAGTGCAGTTAGACTGCAACAGACCGAAATTGGACGCGATAGTAATACCTGCTATTGAAGCTGCCATAGTTGTCCGTAATATTTTTGCCTCTTGTTTAGTATAGTAATTAGACATCAGTCAGAGGTGTTTCTGGCGGAAAATTTTTTTGTTGCGCTCATTGATATATTAGATGATACTGTTTAAATATACAGTATCGTTGTGTGGGCTGAAAGCGATTTGAGTGATTTAGCTATTACATAGACTATCTGTTGTGTTGGGTAAGTAATAATAAATTTAAGGATAACAATGATGAATCAAATGATTAGAACGTCAGGAGAGGTGCTTTTATACACTTATCCCACACCTGCAACAAATGAAATGCAAATTAGGGAACCGGAGTCTGAGTATTCTGATACTAAATCTGATGCGGAGGATGCGTTTAATCGGCAGGATATGATAGAAAAAATGACTCAGCTAAGTGATCAAGTTAATGATCTTCACGCCCTTAACAGTTATTTCTATATCACTACAGAAATGCTATTAAAAAATGCGGATCTGTTAACTAAAGATGCTTTGTATGGGTTTTGGCTCAATGTCTGTTGGTTGCATCAGCAGAATGATGAGATGAAACGCTTGGCCAATGATATACATAGTGCTATCTGTGATGCAGAGGAAAAAGATGATTCAGCAACACTTTAGCTGAATGCTGTCAGCGCCAAACAAAACTTTCTGCAAAAGACTAGCCCTTTTATAAATAGCATGGCTAGATGCATGGGTGCATAGTTGTTGATTGCACGGAGAGTTGACAGCCTGGAGTGCTATAGCTGTGCGTTAATATTGAGGCTGTCTGTTAATCGCGTTTATTCAATAGTGTTTGATCCTGCTACCCAGCGATTAAATTTGTGTTAGTTGCTGTGTTAATTGTATGGCTACCCCTGAAACTGGTTTGTCAGTACAGCTGTGCTTTTTTTCGACAAAATGATATGATACATCATATCATTTTAATATTTTGACTGGGGGGAATAGTATGATTATTTTCAAGAACCGCTCACAGAATGCGGACCGTATAAAAAAACGTTGGATCTCGACAGCGGTTGCTGTGGCAAACCTCCAGATACTCTCGGCAGTGGCAGAAGAACAGTTGGCACTGAATTCAATCGAAGAAGTGCATGTCACAACCCATCGTATTGAAAAAACACTCAATGAGATTCCTGCCTCGGTTAGTGTGATTGACAGCGAGATGTTGAAAACACTGCAGTCATACAATTTGTCGGATATGTTTCGCTATGAGCCCAGCATCAGTGTTGAAAAGACCGGCAGTCGCTTTGGCGATGCCAGTATTAATATCCGGGGCATTGGCGGAAACCGGGTGCTGATTTTACAAGATGGAGTGCGCATGCCATCGGGCTTTGGTTCTGCCGGTACAGATCAGGGACGAGGTAGTCTTAACCCGCTAAGCCTTGAGCGGATAGAAATATTGAAAGGCCCCGCTTCAGCGATCTATGGCAGTGATGCTATTGGCGGTGTGGTGTTGTTCCAAACGATCAATCCTCAGCAGTTGGTCTCGGCAAACGAGGGCGAAGCTTACAGCGAAATCTCTACCGGTTATGCCAGCGATGAAGAGCGCTCTCATATCAGTTGGCTGGGTGCCAGCAAGCTGGGTGCGGGTTACGGACTGCTGCAAATAGATCATCAGGATTTTTCTGAGTTGGATATTAATAGTGACTTCGATCCCAACCCCAAAGATGGTGAGCAACGTTCACTGTTAGCAAAATGGACGGTTAATACCAGCGACAAACAACATTGGGACATTATTGCCGACTATTGGGAGCAGGAAGTTTCCAATGACTTATTGACTAATCTCGGTCCGGTGTCGGGCCCACCAGGTCAGGCAGTCACTGACAGTACTGCTGAGGATGAGTCCGAACGCTGGCGTATCGGTGTGCATCACACCGCTGAAGACCTATTCGGCTTGGACGTCCTTCACTGGCAGTTGGATTATCAAGAGTCTGAATTCCATCAGCTAGAACAGGAGCTGCAAGAAAACCCTGGCAGTGCGATACCGCCGATACCTGCAAGTGCGGTACTGGATGAGGAAATCGAATCCTTCGATCAGGAACAGTGGACCTTTTCTATTAACGGTCAGTTTTCGGCTGCTGGACATACAGTGGTGTCAGGTTTGGATCTTATCTTGAAAGAATTCAGTCGACCTGTTGATCGGTCATTTTATAACTTGGTTACATCGACGGTGAGTAAAACCAGTGCAGGTGTAACTTATCCCGGAAAAACCTTCCCCGATACGGATACAGAACAGTTGGGGGTTTATATTCAGGACGACTGGGAGATCAATGATCGTTTACATGTCTTAGCAGGTCTTCGCTACGACTACTTTAACAGCGATCCTAACCCAGATGCGGCTTACAATAACTTCAACCTATCGGGTACTCCTGTTGAATCGCGTTCAGATGACCAGTGGTCACCGCATCTAGGCGTTACCTATGCATTATCAGACCATCAGCAGGTTTACATTAACTATCAAACAGGTTTTAGAGCGCCACCGGTCGATGATCAGTTTATCAGTCGTGCTATTTTGATTCCGGTACCAGGCGTTCCCCATGAAGTTGTACCCAATAGTGATCTTGGGCCCGAGACCAGTGAAGGATTTGAGTTGGGATGGCGTTGGAATAGTGCGGTATTTGCTGCCAACTTGGCTTATTACGAAACCACTTACGAAGATTTTATTGATTCGAAAACCATAGGCTTTCGCGATGCTCCACCATTGTATGTTGGCCCCACATCGATACGACAAATTCAATACCAAAACGTCGATGAGGTGAAGATTGATGGTGTTGAATTTATGTCGACGCTGTATCTCAGTAATCTATTTGATTGGTCGTGGCAGGCAAGTTTTCACGCTGGTTTTAATGTAATTGATGGCGAAAACGAAACTACCGGGCAAGGGCTCAACAGTGTTGGACCCGATACCGTCGTGTTAGGTGTCAATGTGCAAAACCCTCAAGGAAATTTGGGATTCGGCTGGAATTTACGTGCGGCTAAGCAAGCAGATGACGCAGAGCCTTTGTCTTTCCGTGGCCAGCTGTTAGAGGCCTATGAGCCACCGGGCTATGGCGTGAACGATATGAATGTGTTTTGGAAGCCAACCAAACAATTGCGCATTGATGCCGCTGTTTATAACCTCTTTGATAAAAAATACTGGGGTGCCAATTCCAAAGGTAGCAATGCAGCTGGTGAGCTGGATGCAGAAGTAGAGCCTGGAAGAAATTTCTCTATCAATATTTCATACCTGTTTTAGTGGGTTAATTTTCAGCGGGCACTCATGACGGTGCCTGCTGTTTTTTATTAGTGACATCTTCCATCATGAAAATCCTATCGTTTTTGCAGTTTCCATTTTTTATTCTTCAGCGCCCAATCAAAAAAATATTGGTTGTAGCGATATCTGTTGCCGCCATATTTGCTGCTGCATTAGTGTTGTATTTTAACTATGTATCACCTACTAAGGTGGCGCTGGTGAATTATCGGGATTTTCAGGCAGCAAAGTTTATTCATGCAGAAAATGTTGGCTGGGTAACCGTCGATCAATTTAATGATTCTGATTATTCCACACTTAAGAATTATGATTTCGTACTGATTTTTGGACGAGGTTTAAGACTGAATGATCAACAGCTTGAACAATTAAAAGTGGCATCAGAGCGCAGCTATGTGTTGGTGGATAGCGCTATGAATCCGGCGCATGCGATAAATAGTTTCCCCAAGGAGCATCGTCAGTCGGTTTCGAGCTATTTAGATAACTCAGGTTCGAAGAACTACACCAACTTGCTGCGCTACTTCAGGGCAAATATTGATAACAAGCGGTTTAATGTTGTTGCGCCTGAGGCGGCTTTCGAAGTGGCGGACAATGCACTGTTTCATAAAGACCCTGAAGCAATATTTTCCGAGTTAAATCGCTATCAGGCCTATTATGAAACACTGCCAAGTTATAACAAAGATGGCCAAAAAATTGCGCTGATTACTTCAGTGCCCGGGCCATTCAATGCTAATCGTGATCATGTTGATCAACTGATCACTCGGCTGGAACAGCAGGGATATCGTGTTTATCCCATCGCCAGTGCCACGAGGCGTTTGGATTTCATGAAAGCGATTCAACCGGATGCCGTAATAATGATGCCGCATGGTCGGCTCCATGTGGGTAATTCTCAAGAAGCCATCGCCTGGCTCAAACAACAAAATATACCGTTGCTGTCGCCGCTCTCTGTTTTCGAGGAATATACTGATTGGCTCACCGATTTGCAGGGTTATAGTGGCGCGTTGCTTAGCATGAATGTTGTATTGCCTGAGCTGGATGGTGCAGTATCGCCCTATGTGATCAATGCACAATTTAGTGATGAAACAGGGTTGTCAGTATTTAAAATCATTCCAAATAGATTAGAGCGATTTATCACATTGCTGGATGATTTTCTGGCGCTGAAAAGCAAACCCGTTGCGCAAAAAAAAGTGGCGATTGTGTATTTTAGAGGCCCCGGAAAAAATGCCCTAGTGGCTGGCAATATGGAAGTGGCGCCGAGTTTATTTCACACATTGCAAACACTAAAAGCGCAAGGCTATGACGTTTCAGGGTTGCCTGATAACTTTGTCGATTTTAAAGCTGAATTAGATCGACAGGGCGTAGTGATGACCCCCATTGCTCAGGGGCAAAACGAGCAATTTTTACAGCAGGGCAATCCGGCTTTTATTGATGCCGATAGTTATCGCAGTTGGTGTAAAAGCCTTGAGCAAAATCGCTGTGAAAAAGTTGAGTCAATATATGGTGAAGCGCCGGGTAATTTTCTGATCAATGAAAAAGGTATTGCTGTTGCCAGATTGCAATATGGGAATGTCGTTGTGCTGCCACAACCCTTGCCCGGTTTGGGGGATGACACCTTTAAGCTTGTGCATGGCACAGATAAAGCGCCACCGCATACCTACTTGGCGGCCTATCATTGGTTGCGCGATATTTTTAAAGCCGATGCGGTGATGCATTATGGCACCCATGGCAGTTTGGAGTTTACGCCTAAAAAACAAGTAGCTCTGTCAGAAGCCGATTGGGCGGATGCCTTGCTTGGCGGCATACCGCATTTTTATTTATATACCATGTCCAACGTGGGTGAAGCGATCATTGCCAAGCGTCGTAGTTACGCAACGATTATTAATCATCTAACTCCTCCCTTTAATCGCGCTGGGTTGAGTAGTGAACTAAAACAATTACAGGATTTGCTACAGGAATACAGTCTTTCTGACGGGGCTGTGCGTGATGCAGTTCGTGAGCAGATTATTCAATCGGTGCAATCGCTGTCGCTGGATGAAGACTTGCAGCTCACCGAAGAAAATTTGATTACTCGTGACAATTGGGATGACGTGGTATTGCGCCCAGTTAGCTCGTGGCTGGAAACCATTGCTGCGGAAACCATTACCGATGGCTTGTATACCTTAGGCAAAACGTACACACCACAGCAGACTGCGCGCACATTGCAGTTAATGTTTTCAGAAACCTTGGCTTATCACTATCAGACTATTGCCAACCTTTCAGAGACAATGCAAGGCAACGCCTTACCTGATTCACAATGGCGATCCGAATGGTTAGAGGAGAGGCTAAGCGGAATTTCCGTCGAACATATTTTACAACAAACATTGGGCGAAAATCGCTTGGCGGATATCAATAACTGGGTGATGGCCAATCCATCAATGAGTGATATGGATATCGTTCGCGGTTTTATTGCGCTGGGCGAGAAAAAATCTTCGACGCAATCTAGAGGGTATGCTCAAGCGACTGAAGATGAATTGCAAAGCTTGGTTGTCGCTGTGTTGGCCGATGCTGAAGCAAAGTCCTTTGTGTTAAGTCTTAAGAATGAACAAACCTTCTCACATGTCTCCAGGGTGTTAGATCCTGAAGCGGTCAGCAAAGCCAAAGCCTTAGCGGTAGTGATACCCGCGATTAAAACGGCATTAACCCAATTGGAAAAACCGCCGGTTAAACAATTAGTACAAGCTATGCAAACAGAAGTGGTGAGGGAACAGGTAATTGGCTGGATAGAGAGTGATAGCTTTACTGACGATGTAAAACAAGCCAGAGAAAACCAAATCGCACTCTTAACCAAAGCGGCTATCAAGGAGTTACCACTTATTCTCGACAAACTTGCGATGCAGGATTTTTCTTTGGTGTCGTGGCAACAGCAGAGGACCATACTTGAATCAATCAAAGCCTTTGATCAGCAATATTTACAACAGGATGCAGTTGCACAACAACTGGGCAGCGTACTACAGGAAAAAAATAGCGAGTCATTAGCTGCATTTAAAGAAAGACTACAGTCGGTAACAGCCAGCTTCCAAACAATTCATAGCGAGCTCAATGCGCAATATGCCGAACTTGCTGCTGCTGTGGATGCGATACGCTCACTGTTAACGATAGTGCCCGATAGCTTGACCTATATCCGTGACGGCGATATCTATGAAACCAATGCCATAGCTAATGCGTTAGCCGGTGGTTATGTGGCGCCTGCGTCAGGTGGCGACCCCATATTGAACCCGATGGCATTGCCCACTGGTAGAAATATGTATTCCATCGATGCCGAGAAAACGCCTTCCCAGGCTGCCTGGAAAGTGGGGGTGTCGCTGGCTGAGGAGTTACTTGCGAACCATCAAAAGGCCCATGGCGAATACCCTAAAAAAGTGGCATTTACATTGTGGCCAAGCAGTTTTATTCATTCACAGGGCGCTACCGTCGCCGAGATTTTATTTTTGTTGGGCATCGAGCCAGTACGTGATCCCTTTGGTCGCATTCAAACACTGCGCTTAATACCTGCAGATAAGTTGGGCCGCCCACGTATTGATGTGGTGGTGCAGAGCGCGGGGCAACTTCGAGATTTAGCAGCTTCGCGTCTGGCGTTAATCGAAGAGGCGGTGGCGTTAGCAGCCGGTGCTGATGATGGTGATAATAATTTTGTCAGTGACGGTGTCAGGTTGGCAGAGAAATATTTACTTGATCAAGGTGTCGCGCCACTGTCAGCAAAAACACTGGCCACCCGAAGAAGTTTTGGTGGCGTCAACAATAATTATGGCACCGGCATTATGGGATTGGTTGAAAGCAGTAACCAATGGCAGGACCAACAGGCCATCGCCGATCAATACATAAAGAATATGGGCGCAGTGTATGGCGATAGCGAATCCTGGGGTGAGTACCATCAGCATCTGTTCACTGCAGCATTACAAAATACCGAAGTGATTGTGCAGCCTCGCAGCAGTAATACCTGGGGCGCGTTGAGTCTTGATCATGTCTACGAATTTATGGGTGGGCTAAATGCAGCGGCAACGGCGGTAACTGGTGTAACACCCGATGCGTATTTTAACGACTACCGAAATAGTGCTAAAGCTAAAGTCAGTAGGCTGGAAGAAACCATAGCCTTGGAAGCAAGAACAACATTATTAAACCCAACCTTTATTCAAGGTTTAACTAAAGAGGGTGGCGCCAGCAGTGCCGAGACTTTTGCTGAAACCTTTCGCAATACCTTTGGTTGGGATGCGATGCGGCCAGAAGCGATCGACTCTACTTTGTGGGAACAGTTATACGAGGTTTATGTCGACGATAAATTTCAATTGGCGCTGTATGATTTTTTTGAACAACAAAACCCCTACGCTTTACAAGAAATGACGGGCGTAATGCTAGAGGCTTCCAGAAAAGGTTTTTGGCAAGCCTCACCGGAACAGCTGCAGGCGGTGGCAGCATTGCATGCACAGCTTGTCGCGGACTATGAAGCGGGCTGTGGCAGTTTCACTTGCGGCAATATGGATTTGCAGGCTTATATTCGTCAGCAATTAACAGTAGAACTTCGCGAGCAATTTCAACAGGCCATCGATCAGGCGCAACGTGTTGCTGAGCCAGAAAAAGCGGTTGTGTTGGTTGAAAAAACACAGCGCGAAATTCAAGCGCAAGAACAGCGTACAGCAACAGAAGCTGAATCCAAAGAGAATAACCCTGAGGCAAGCAGTGAAGCGCCGGCTGATACCTCCTCGGATTTGACACAGTACTTACCCCTTATGTTGTTAATTTTGATTTCGTTGTTGATGGTGGGTTGGCTACTGTGGAGGCGGCGTGTCAATCATTGAGGGCTATTTGCTAGTTGTTGCCACACTGTGTGCCAGTCTTTGGCTAGCAAGTTGGGCGCGATTAAATCTCCTCGTTTTTTTACTGACGGGTAGTGCGATAACAGTTACGCTATTTTTGTTGGAGCATGTTCTTATCCAGCAAAGTGTCTCCGAGTGGCATAACACGTTGTCGGAATTTCATTCGGTGATGGCGGTGTGGCTGTGTTTGGAATCCTGGTTTTTGTCACAAAGTAAAAAAATTTACTCGCTTATCAATATTTCGGGGTTGTTGGCTTGCATCTATTTGCAGATGCAGTTGTATCAATCCGGCTTGATAGCATTGTCATTTAGTTTTCAAACTGCCTGTTATGCTGTGGCTGTCCTACTGTTTGCTGTGCTATTGAGAGCTGTGTGCGCTGAGGCAAGTAGCCGGAAAGGTGTGATGCTGTTTTTAACCGCCGCGATATGGATGATCAGTTGGGTGAGTGTTTCGCACTGGCCGCAGTCGTCGGAAGTCTTTGGTGAACAGTATTACTGGGATTTTATAAAGTTGCTTGCTGTGTTGGCTGCTGGTGTTGTTGCGGTGTTGGTTATCGCACGTTGCTCACATCTCTATCATCTTCGACATAAAAATCTTCGAGAACGATCATGAATTATCTAATTGAAGCATTGAATTTTGTTTCATCGGGATTATTGGTGCCCTGTGTGGCGATCCTGTTGATTTTGTTATTGCAGGCCTTGAAGAAGGCGGTGCTATATCGAGATTACTATAAAGGGGCTATGCGTTACCTGGATGATCTCAGTAATTGGGTGCATATGGCTGACTCAAGTGACCAGCTTCCCGAAGCTAAGTCAGTGACGCCTTTCACTGAGTATGCCTCGCAACTTTACGGGTTAAATGATCTCGGTAAGGCCAATCATCTAGTCAGCGAATACGAATCGCTCTGTGAAGAGCGCCTTGGCGCAATCAATCGCCTGGCAAAATTAGGCCCGATGCTGGGGTTGCTTGGCACGCTTATCCCTATGGGGCCGGCACTGGAAGGTTTGGCCAGGGGCGATATTTTGCAATTGGCCACGCAAATGCAGGTGGCGTTTACTACAACCGTGGTGGGATTGGTGATAGGTGCAGTAGGGTATGTACTGTTTCAACTGGAGCGACAGATCATCACCCGCCAGTTGGCGGCGTTGGATTATTTGTCGGTATCGGGTACTACCGAGGAGGCCCTATGAAACGGCGTGTGAACCCTGGCTTGCAGGAAAACATGGAGAACGACCCGCTATCCTATGTCGCTAATCTGTTCGATATTGCCATGGTTTTTTCTGTGGCGTTAATGGCAGCGATGGTTAGTTACCTGGAAGTGGATGAATTATTGTTTTCTGAACAATTCACCCTGGTTAAAAATCCGGGGCAGGAGGATATGGAAATCATATCCAAAAAGGATGGACGTGTAGTGCGTTATACCGCTGACACCAGTCAATCACAAACCCAACAGGGTAATGGCAAGCGTGTGGGTACAGCCTACCAGTTGGAGTCAGGAGAAATTATTTATTTGCCCGAGCAATGAGTGATTATCACTGGATGATGGCTGTTATCGAGTGGAGATTGAGTGCCTTTGTGATCGGTGTAAGAGGTAAGATGTTTAAAAAGAATGAATAAAAAAGGCCACCTATTAGGTGGCCTTTTTTATTCATTTGGCTTCGCCTGCTGGGCTCGAACCAGTGACCCAATGATTAACGTATCACTGTTTGTTGCCCAGTGATATTATTACTCTTCGCTTCTAAAAAATAAGAATACTTATGTCTGAACAGCCGACAGTGCCGTCCACTGTGCCGATAGAGGAAGTAGCAAAGCTTCCTAATGACATTGGCCAGCAGTCAATCGAGTTAGCATCAGATAATTTTGGCTGGATTGTACTAGTAATATTAGTTCTCATCTTCTACAAGCAGGTTGCTGTACTGCTGGGCAAGTTTGCAGAATTGCTCGGGGCATTAGCTAGCTACGTTAATCGCTTAATATTTGCGAAGTTTAAATCAAATGATGGAAATGAGCTGACACTAGAGGCTGAGAGTCAGGCGGTACAATCAGGGCGAGCCGGTCTAGAAGACAATCCTAAAGACCCCCCGCAGAAGGAGTCTGAAGAACAGGAGGAGAAGACAGCTGGCATCTCGCTGGCAGAAATAATTGATGAAATTAAATTACGGAACTTTACTATTGCCGAAGAAAAATTTCAGGCTTATCTGGCCACTATTGATAACTCTGACACTCGCCATTCTACAACAGCCATGTATTTCAGTTTGGCTTATGTAAAAAGTCGTAACGACGACTTCCTTAATAAATTGCAAGATTTGTACTACTGTAGTGCCAACTCTGAACAACGTAAAAGTTCGTTATCATGGTTAGTTAGGAGTCTTGAAAAGTACGGACAAATTAATGAGGTTAATGGGTTTTATCAGCATTTTATTACTCAAAAAAATGAAGCTGCACACCTTAACGAAATCAAAAATATTGTTATCGGTTTATACATCGATAATGAAATGTATGCTGATGCTGAATTGATATTGAGTGCGTGGATTGGAGAAGAGGGTATTAGTCATGAGCATTTGAGTTTACCCTATCAACTGTATGCGAAGATGTATGAGGCGCAAGGTGACAAGAAGTTGGCGGCTATGGCTTATGAAAAAGCGGTAGGACTTTCTCCATATGATACAAACCTTTTGTTTTCGGCGGCGTACCTGCAGGATGACGCAAACATGAGAGGCTTGGCAATTAAAAATTATAATAAGCTGGTTGAGCTTGAGCCCGATAACGATTCAGCATGGAATAATCTAGCTGTTTGTTTAGAGGGTAAGGAAGTGGAAGGTGTGCGATTAGGTTACTTCCAGAGAGCTATCGATACCGGAAGCACCCTTGCGGTAGCCAATAAGGTCAGATGTCTAATGCACACTGGATTGTATGATGATGCAGAATCGATTCTTAACGAAACGGTAAAGCTCGATAGTGTTCATGAGAATGTGACTCACGCACTAAGCGACTTGCACGAGAAAAGAAAGGAAGAGGAAGTTAAGTTCGACGGGATACTGAAGGAGGCAGATAAGTATAAACATGAGTTAGAAAAATACGCTGAGGCTCGTTTTTCATCCGAAGAAGTGGACTTCACTGGCGTGTGGTATATGCCAGATGCAATTTCCATCGAAGTGAACGCAGTTGCAGATGGATTATTCGCAGAGTGGACAGAGGCACGGAAAACTACGATAGCTGCTAACACTATATCACTTGGCATTAAGCCTACAAATTCATCCGCTATTGTCACATACAAAAAGCGCGGTCATCTGCGTGAGGGATTAATATCGAAAGCGACGCTATTAGGTGGTGATGATGTAGTGAATACTCATACCTGCTTTTCGTATCTTCAGGAAGGTAAATGGTACATATTCTCTAATACTCAAAGCAGAAACTTCCAACTCGTGCTATCAAGACAGATGCCTGCGCCAACGACTCCATGTGTGACTTGACTATCCCACCACATTCAGCCACAAAAATTTGTGACAGTTCCCTCGAAAATGATTGCTAGTGGATATATTAAGGGGGGCTCCTGCTTGAGTTCCGGACCTGTTAACTAAAGATGCTTTATATTAGTTTTGGCTCAATGTCTGTTGGCTTCATCAGCAGAATGATGAAGAGCTGAATAAGAGATTTAAATAAAAAGGGCTATCCATTGGATAGCCCTTTTCAGAATTTGGCTCCGCCTGCTGGGCTCGAACCAGCGACCCAATGATTAACAGTCATTTGCTCTACCAACTGAGCTAAGGCGGAATGGTAGTTAACTCGCGTTAACGAGGCGCGCATATTAAATGCCTCGTGCCTGCTCGTCAACCGTTTTGAGGGGCTATATCCATGAATTTTTTAGCAAAAATCAGGGTCGCGTGTTCCTTGGACAGAGCTTTAGTTAGGGGCTTGGTCAAAGCTTGTCAGTAGTCTTAACCCGTACGCTTGATTTGGTAGGTTCGAGCTGTAGTACACTTGTTCTTTTGTGTTGAATAGTTTGTGTTGGAACGTTGTTATGGTCAGGGCCTTTAAAGTTGAATCCAAATATCAGCCTGCAGGTGATCAGCCCAGTGCGATTGCAGGGTTGTTGGAGGGGATAAGAGCCGGTTTGCACAGCCAGACGTTGCTGGGGGTGACTGGCTCGGGTAAGACCTTCACGGTTGCCAATGTGGTTGAGGGTATCCAGCGCCCGACCATTGTCATGGCCCATAACAAGACTTTGGCAGCCCAATTGTATGGTGAGTTTAAGGAGTTCTTTCCCAACAATGCCGTTGAGTACTTTGTTTCTTACTATGATTATTACCAGCCCGAGGCCTATGTGCCGTCTTCCGATACCTTTATCGATAAGGATGCTTCAGTAAACGACCATATTGAGCAGATGCGTCTGTCAGCCACCAAGGCTCTGATGGAGCGTGAAGATACCATTGTTGTGGCGACGGTATCTGCGATTTATGGTCTGGGTGACCCTGATCAATACCTGAAAATGATGATGCATTTGGACCGTGGTGATTTGGTTGATCAGCGCAGTATTTTGCGTCGCCTGGCCGAGCTGCAATACACCCGTAATGATGTCGATTTTGCTCGGGGAACTTATCGGGTGCGAGGGGATGTGATCGATATCTTCCCGGCTGATGAGGAGCAGGAAGCGGTACGGGTGGAGTTGTTTGATGAAGAGATAGAAAACCTGTCGGTATTCGATCCGCTAACCGGGGAAGTTCTGCGTAAGGTGCCTCGTGCCTCTATTTATCCTAAAAGCCACTATGTTACTTCGAGAGATACGCTACTTGGTGCTCTGGATGAAATTGAAGAAGAGCTGCGCGATCGCCTTAAGCAGCTCCGCGATAACAATAAGCTGGTGGAGGCCCAGCGGTTGGAGCAGCGCACCCGCTATGACCTCGAAATGATTCGCGAGCTGGGCTACTGCACCGGCATTGAAAACTATTCGCGTTATCTCTCTGGCCGAGGGGTAGGTGAACCACCACCGACGCTATTTGATTATTTGCCTGATACAGCATTGGTCGTGGTGGATGAGTCGCATGTCAGTATTCCCCAAATCGGTGCTATGTATAAAGGAGACCGTTCGCGCAAGGAAACCTTGGTGGAATATGGTTTCCGCCTGCCTTCGGCCTTAGATAATCGTCCGTTGCGTTTTGAGGAGTGGGAACAACTGGTGCCGCAGGCTGTGTTCGTTTCGGCAACGCCTGGAAAGTATGAAGGGGAACATGCCGACCGGGTGGTGGAGCAAGTGGTACGGCCCACCGGTTTGGTAGACCCTGAGATTGAAATCCGCCCTGCCACGACCCAGGTGGATGATGTGTTGTCAGAAATTAATAAGCGCGCGGATATTAGCGAGCGTGTTCTGATCACGACTTTAACCAAGCGCATGGCTGAGGACCTGACCGATTACCTGGATGAACACGGCGTACGTGTGCGCTATCTGCACTCGGATATCGATACGGTGGAAAGGGTAGAGATTATCCGCGATCTGCGATTGGGTGAATTCGATGTGTTGGTGGGCATAAACCTATTGCGGGAAGGTTTGGATATGCCCGAGGTATCGCTGGTGGCGATATTCGATGCGGATAAAGAAGGCTTCCTGCGTTCGGACCGCTCACTGATACAGACCATCGGCCGTGCGGCGCGTAACCTTAATGGTAAGGCGATTCTTTATGCAGAGAACATTACCGGTTCCATGCAGCGAGCGATTGATGAAACTAACAGACGCCGCGAAAAGCAATTGGCCTTTAATGAAGAGCATGGCATTACGCCTAAAGGAGTTACCAAAGATATTGCCGATATTATGGAAGGCGCAAGGGCACCGGGAACCCGCGGCAAGCGCAATGCCAAAAGCAGGAAAGTGGCGGAACCAGCCGCTAACTATAAAGTGGAAGCTGCAGCTATGACTCCGGCCCAATTGGCTAAAGAAATGAAACGGCTTGAACAGAAAATGTTCGAGCACGCTAAAAACCTGGAATTTGAAGAGGCGGCTGCCACCCGTGATCAGCTATCAACACTAAAATCCCAAGCTTTCGTAAACGAAGCATAGCTTTAGTTGTTCAGGCTTGTACTCAATGATGCAGCTGATTATAATCGCCGCCCTCATAGCAAAAGCCGATTGGTTAAAGCACCACCTTGACATGGTGAGGGTCGGTGGTTCGACAAACTGCGAACAGCAGTTTGGACGAGGAGCGAAAGCGACGAAGCCCGCGTAGCGGGTCATTACAGCCCATAGGCTGAAATGATCAATCCACGTACGAGTGGATGAGAATACAAAAGATTTTACAACCGTAGCTCAGTTGGTTAGAGCACCACCTTGACATGGTGGGGGTCGGTGGTTCGAATCCACTCGGTTGTACCAAATAAAAAAGGCCACCCTATGGGTGGCCTTTTTTATTTGGCATAATCGAGGGTGAGAACCATCTGGTTCGACAAATGCGCGAGCATTTGAAACGAGCGACAATGTCGCGAAGCCCCGAAGGGGTAGTAACAGCCCTAAGGCTGTTACTATTCAATCCACGCTATCAGCCTGCGCAGCAGGTTATTAGGGAAAGTATGAGTCCAAAGGATATTACATCAATAGCAATAAAGTTCTTCGGCATTTATCTGATGGTCAATGTAGTTCTTTATTTCCCAACAATGATTATGTCGCTAACTGCACTTGAACAGTACCAAGACGAAAAATTCAGCGGTAGTGTATTTATCACTGTGGTTGGAGCCTTCATCCTTTTAGGCATTATTGTTTCTTTCATCCTGATTCGCCTAGCCAATTCAATAGCCTCAAGAACCACCGAGCCAGCTGAGAGCTCACCAACGCTTTCACAAGAATTCTTGCTGCAAGTATTAGGTGTCTATTTCATTGTCAGCGGTCTTTCTATAATGCCAGGTTATAGTCTATCTATCTTCAAAGGGGCAGCGTCTGACACTACAAAACTCCTTTATGGTGCTGGTTATATATTTCAAGTGGCTGTTGGCAGCTATTTGCTAATAAAGCCCGTAGTATGGGGCCAGTGGCTCAATAAGCTGCGAGGCCGGAACTAATGCCTTCTAACAAGCAGCGGCACACACGCCACACTATGTGTGGCTGGACTCACTGCTGCGCAGTTCGCCCGTGCGCTGGGCGTTAAGTGTCAAACATGTTAGAAGTATTGAAAGATATCGGATTTTTCTTGCTAATTACTTTTGGAGCAATAGTTTTTATTCAGCGTTTTTCATCACTTTTGTTTTCGCTAATCTTGGAGTCTGAAATGATCGAAAGTGAATGGGAAGAGTATATTCTTTACAAAAAGTACCGTTCTTCTGATAGCCTAGTTATCCGTATAATTGGCAAAATAATAGACATTTCTGACTCCATTAGTTTTGGAATAATACGAGCTTTCCCTATTGCATTGAGCCTTTTTGCAGCTCTGGTAGTGATTTATGTCTTTGTCGCAATTATCAACACTTAAAAACTAATATACGGACTGTAGGGTTCGTACTATTACACTGTTAGCGACAAGCATGCCGAATTAAATAAAGGAGTAATAAAGTGAATATTAAAAAAATGTCAAAATTTCTAGTTCCAATTATTTTATTTATAAATATTAATACTGCATATGCCGCCAATAGTTTTTCGTGTGTTGGTAAAATCGATAAAG
>JANQLG010000028.1 GCA_028280715.1 Spongiibacteraceae bacterium
CGTAAAAGGGTGCTAAATGCCGCCGTTTAACAAATCAATCAATGACGCCTCTGGCTGGACCTCCGCACTGTGTGCTGCGGCCCATTATTGAGGCGTTAAATACATAAATGAATATCACGAAAATACTAATAACTTTCTACATTTCCCTTGCCTTAATCTCATGCAGAGAATATGAAATATATACCTTCAAAGAGGTAAGTATTCCAACTAACCAAGGAATGATAGAGTTTGAGATAACACCATCAAGACAGCTTGCCGGTGAGAAAAAGGCAATTGAAGCGAATCCTTACTCGCTACTATTCAAATATCATTCCACCGCCGCATTCGATAGTTTCACAATATCTGAGATATCCATTGGTGATTTAAAATTTAAACCTGTTCCTAGCCTTTCTTCGTCAACTGAGCCAACCGGATTTACAAAACACTCGGAGCATTGGGCTATTGCTTCTCTTACAAGCCAGCTTCAGGATATAGAGTTAAAGCACCAAGAATACAAAATTGCATTTAAGCTCACTTTAATAACCAATGAGCAATCAATATCTGAATCCTTTTCAGTCAAGGTCAAACCAGAGTTCAGGAAAGAGCATAAAAATGATAGTGTTCAAGCAGCAATGGGCATTTAACAAGTTTAGGCAATGGACACAAAAAGCCTGCGGCTTTTTGGTCCGCTGCTTTTGGCGTTATGAATCGGTGACTATGTGAGAAAGTACTTTTTTGGATTATCATTTTTACTTCTTGCACAAAGTGGTTTGTGTGCCAATTACTACGAAGTCACACCGCAAGAAATCAAGAAGCTGTGGAGCAGTGTTTCTGAAGGAAAACATGTGTGGGAAGAACCTCTCTTCTCTAAAGTTATCTTCGGTGGAGTTTCTTACTGGCTTGCAAAGCCAGCCTTAAAAGGTGTTTACCCAGCAATGTGGAAAAGGTGGGCCGTAGAAGAGAAAGAAGGAGCCCATGTAAAAATGGAGGGGTGGTACGCGGGAGATGAAAACACATTCTTAAAATTTTTCAGTGCAGACTTATCGCCTGGTGATGTGCCCGTAAAAAAGATTCATAACAAATCGCTCAACATACCGGACACCCAAACCTCTGGTTTGGGCGCCCGTTAGCTCGGCGTTATGTGTCACACTCTATGAGTACAACTCATTAACATCGACTTTCAATGCATCGGCAAGTAAAGCCACTTCTTCATCAGTCACTCGCCTTACTTGAGATTCAATTTTAGCCAGAGTGCTCCGGCTAATATCCCAGCCAAGTACATTGCAGCGCGCGGCAAGGTCTTCCTGAGTCAATGCCTGTAATTCTCGAATTTGTCGCACTTTGGGTCCGATTAGATTCATTGGTGTGCTCCGTTAACGGAGCTTGATTCTGACAGGAACAAGTGCGAGAATTGCTCCGAATTCGGAGCAATAGCTATGACACATACAAAATCTACAGAATCATTGTCGGGTGAGTTGGTAAACTTTTACGATCAATTCGTTGAGTTTCACCAAGATTGTTCTTTTCTCTGTGAGGTATTTTCCAGATTGGCTGGCGTCGAAGATCAACTAGATCCAAGTACTGTTGCAGGCATTAGTCGTTTTTCTTATTCGGTTAAGGATCAGGCACAATTGCTTAAACTAGAATTGAAGCGTATCCAAGAAAGGGCATATACTGAACGAACTTCGATTAACAACACATAACAAAAACATTAAAGGCGTACTACATGCTGGACGTCTGCTGCGCAGACGCCCTTTATGTTGGCGTTATGCGAGAAATCATGTACCGAGATGAGTACGTTTTATGAAATTACTAAAGTATTTTGCTGGTTCTTTGATAATCAGTTTTGGATTGTTGATTGTGTTGTTACTCATAGTGAGAGCTGTTGGCATAGAGATGCCACATGAATTTTCACGTTACATGCTTTTAATATGGGCTTCTTTGGCTGTCATTCTCTTACCCCTAGCAAAAAAAATTGTCAGAGTATGAATAACACTAGAAAGATTAGTATTGCAATAAAAGCACATAACAAGCTTAGGCACCGGCCAGCCATAGCTGCGTAGTGCTAAAAGCGCTGTTTCTCATTGAAATTATAGTAATGAAAAATAAATCTCTCACTGATCTTAAAAATATTGGAAAAACTGTCGCTTCGAAATTGCATGAGCTTGGCATTACAAATGAAACTGAGCTCAAAAAGATAGGCTCTGCTAAAGCTTATCGGTGGCTGTCTGAAAAAAATCCTAATAAGCGACTTCCCGTTTGTTATTATCTGTATTCCCTGGAAGGCGCCATTCAAAACAGACATTGGGATGATTTTTCAGAAGAAGAGAAGGCAAAGCTGAGACTGGCTGCAGGTTTGCCTAGGTGAAACACTAAGAAAATAGTGTGCGCTGCCATGATCCCGAACTGATATTTCCTTTAATAACTGTGGTAAGGAAATGCAACAATAAAAACATCTAACCGGCATTACGTTTAGTTCATCACCTCTGTGCATATTCTGGCAGAGGGTGTATGATTTTTACTGAAGAATAATAATGTAACCATCTATGATTATTATCAAGACTTCACGGCTGTTACATGTCATCGAAAATGTGTCTCTTAATGGTGTTGTCAGCGACTTGGCATGGGTGAGTCTACGTCTATCCAATCTATAACTTATTGAATATAAAAAGGGAAAATTATTATGAAAAAAGCCCTTCGTTTAATTTCAGCCTTTGTTATTGCTTCTACGTTTTCAGGTGCTTTGTTAGCACAGGATTTATTGCGCTTTTCTCCAGAATGGGTGGGGTTGTCGCCGGAGCGACTGGAGCGTCTGGAGAATATGCTAGATCAGTATGTAGAGGATGAACGCCATGCGGGTTATGTGATCCGCATTCTGCGTGATGGTCGCGAGGTTTATCATCATGCTGACGGTATGCGCAACATTGAAGAACAACTGCCGATGGAAAAGGATACTATTTTTCGTATTGCCTCGATGACCAAGGCTGTGGTCAGTACCGGGGTAATGATTCTGCAGGAGCAGGGCAAGCTGGATATCAATGATCCTCTTAGTGAATATTTTCCCGAGTGGGGAAATGCCACGGTGGCGGTGGCTAAAGAAGAGGGTGGTTATGATGTCGAGCCAGTGGCAACACCTATTACATTGCGCCATTTGTTAACTCATACTGCGGGCATTGGCTATGGCAATGGCCCGGCGACAGAAGCCTGGAAGGCGGCGGGGATTAACGGTTGGTATTTTGCCAGCAATGAGGAACCTATTGGCGAGACGGTCGCGCGTATGGCGGCATTGCCTATTGATGCTCAACCTGGAACAAAATATGTTTATGGCTACAGCACTGATATTTTGGGTGCAGTGATTGAGAAAGCCAGTGGTCAGGATCTAAGCACTTTCCTTCAGCTGGAAATTTTTGAACCCTTATCGATGCGCGATACCTATTTCTATTTACCGGAAGATAAACATGAGCGCTTGGCAGTCGTCTATCGGCCTAAAGAGGGCGGCGGTATTGAGCCGGTGCCGGGTAGAGATGGAATGAGAAGTCAGGGGCGTTATACCGATGGCCCACAGGTAAGTTTCTCGGGCGGGGCGGGTTTGTTGTCTACTGCTCGTGATTATTCGCGTTTCCTGCAGATGACGCTAAATGGCGGTAAGTTAAATGACGCACGTATTCTCTCCCGTAAATCGATAGAGCTGATGACGGTGAACCATATTGATGGTATTGAATTTCGTCCCGGGCGTGGCTTTGGTCTCGGTTACTGGGTGGTGACGGATTTGGGTGAGCGTGCGTTGATAGGTAGTGATGGCGAGTACGGGTGGGGTGGCGCCTATCATACAACTTACTGGGCAGATAAGGATGAAAAGCTGGTTGTTGTTTATATGACGCAATTATTGCCTTCTGGCGGCATCGATGATTACAAGAAGCTACGCAACGGTGTTTATCAAGCGATAGATGATTAGTTAAGTGCGACTAACGGATTAAAATGGCTGCGATGAAACACAGCAAACCGATGATGAACCCTCTGTGTTTTAACGTATTCAGGTGTAATGCTTATCGCAGCCATTGTTTTATTAGCACATGATTCTTTGTGCTCTCAATTTTCCATGATGAAGATTCAGTGATCAGCTCACCTTCAACTATACTTATGCCTTGTGCTAAGCAATACAGTAAATAATCAAAATAGCTAGTCTCGAAGGAGCCCCTATGTTTGTTTCATCCAAGGTGTTAAAGGCCAGTGAGGCCAAAAATATTGAACTGGAGGCGGAGTGTCAACGGTTAAGGGATGAGTTGGAAGCTTGTCAGACTGAATTGGCTCTGCAGGAAAGTGAGCAGGATGTTGAAGGTACCCCTGATATTGGTGTGATGCGATCAGCGATTGACGGCTTTAGCTCACTGGAACCTATCGGCGAAAGAGTTGCCCAGATGGCAAATCATATGCTGGGTGAGAGAGATAAAATTCTCGATTCAACGGCGATTTATGACCAGTCTTCCACCAATATGCGATCCTTAGTCACGGGCTTAAGTGATGTCAGTGGTGAAGTCATGGCTACCCATGAGGGCATCACCAAGTTAAAGGGCGCAACAGAAGAGATTTCAAAATTTATTGGCATTATCAATAATATTTCCGAGCAAACTAATTTATTGGCGTTAAATGCGGCCATTGAAGCGGCCAGGGCCGGTGAACAAGGGCGTGGGTTTGCAGTGGTAGCCGATGAAGTAAGAACGTTGGCTCAGCGTGCCGGTGAAGCCAGTGCAGAAATCACTAACCTGGTGGGTGAAATTGATAAGAGTACTGAAGAGGCCAATGCCAATATTTCAGAAACACTAGAGAGTTGCCAATCGATGGGCGATAAAGCCAAAGAGGCAACTGAAAGCCTGGATCGGTTAATTGAACATTCTCAGTCAATGCACCAAACAATTACCGAAGAAGCAATGACCAGTTTTTTAGAAACCGTCAAGGTGGATCTCATGGTGTGGAAGCAAAATATTTATCATCGTTGGTTAAATCAACAGGTAGGTGATAGTGATGTAGCCACTCATCGCGAATCCCGTTTAGGTAAATGGTACTACGAGGGTAATGGCGCCGAAAATTATAAGCATTTGCATAGCTTTACAAAATTAGAACGCCCTCATGTCAGTGTTCATGAAAATGGTTTGGCAGCTTTGGAAAAACTTAGAGCGGATGATCTTGATGGCTCTGTAGCTGCTCTTGCGGCGATGGAAGACGCCAGCAATCAGACCATCCATTATCTTGGGCAGATGGCTGATGAAATCGATAAGAGCAACGGTTGATAGGTTGATCAGCTTTAAGCAGGATCGAATTTATTCTGCGCGAGAGGTTGTAGCTTTTATTTGTTTGATTAATCAGGCTTCACCATTCAATTTAAGAATCTCCTGAATCTGTATTTCTATGAGTGATGTTTACTCTTAGAAATACAGAGCATTAACTGCGCTAAAAACGGTTAATGTCTGGTTATAAACCCCACTTTCTTTCCTGTTATATTCTCTTTTGAAGTAGACACTTATACGTATTGAATACGGGTATTATTTTCGTGTTTCATAACTTGTGTAGTATGCGTCGCTGTAAGTGGTTGGTGAGATAATCACTGAAAGCCATAACCTATTGATTACACTAAAAAATCAAGTCATTAAATACAAAAAGGAAGATTGTATGAATGTTCCGTTTGTATTAATTAAGTTGTTGGCTCCAAAGCCTTGTACTTTATTATTTCTTTTGCTGATGATACCTCTGGATGCTGCTGCTCAGGTAAATCATCAGGACAGCCACATTGTGCCTGTCGTACCTGATCATATTCGTCATACTTTTTTTACTGAGGAGTTGTCTGAAGAAAGAATGAGAATTGATCTGCTAAAAATTGAGTTAGCCAAATTAATTGCACAAGGCTTAGGTATCGAGCTAGTTAATGATATCTGTTCTTTTAAACGTTGCATGGCGGATCTTTTCAGCGGACAAAGTGATTTAATACTTTTTCCTTCGGTGAGTACATTCCGTAGTGAATATCTAGATTTTTTAAATGTCATTAAATTTGATCAGTCTCCCCTATTGTTCTTTATACGAAAAGGAGAAGAGCAACGCTTAACAAAGTTTTCTGATTTGTATAATTTAAATATTGGCATGATATCGGGATATTTTTATGCCGAAGTGTTTAATGACGATAAGAACATTGTTAAACATGAAGTCGCTAAACCGGAGTATCTGCCAGAGTTACTACTGTCAAATCGTATAGATGCGTTTATTGCCTATTGGTGGCCTACAGCTAAACAATATCCGGACATTGTTATCGCACCATTTCGAATCAATATTGGTGATATTGCTGTAGTCGGTCTTAGCAAGGCTTCTCCCAATTATGCTTATCTTAAAGAGCATTTGCCTGGCGTTCTTAATGACATACTAATGGAAGGGCATCTGGAAAGATTGTGTCGGGAGTTGGATGCACCTTGTACTCCGGAGGCATTGGCCTATCGGCCTGATTAATCAGGCCTGAGATACATTTTTGTATTCAATCGAATACGGAATACTGTGTCATATTCGACAGGTCGCCATAGTTGGTTATTCTATAAGCCTTTTTTATCTGAGTGATGGCTGGAGTTAAAGTTGATAGCTTGCCAAAATTTCACTCGCCACTATTCTTTAAACTTATAGTCATTCGTGATTTATATGATATGACGTTTACCTTTGTGTTTTACAATGAGAGCTCGCTGAATAAGTCGATTAACGCTAAAGCATATAAAGGGAGATTTTGTTATAAGTGAATATTGTATTGTCACCTAAAATGTCACCTAAGATGTTATCTTTCAAATATCATCTATCGTTTGTTTTGGCGATGTTGATATCTTTACCTGTTTTCGCTCAAGAAAATCGTCAAAGTAATCTGGCTGTCAGCTCAGTTCCCGATGTAATCCATCATACATTTTTAGTTAACGAGCGGATTGAAAAGAGGATGAGAGTTGATCTGCTAAAAATTGAATTGGCAAAATTGGTCGCGCAACGGTTAGGTGTTAATCCTGTTAACCATGCTTGTCCTTTTAAACGTTGTATGGCGGATCTTTATAGTGGGCAGGGTGACTTAATATTTTTTCCTTCAGTCAGTGATGCTCGAAAAGAATATTTAACTTTTTTCAATGTGATAACTTTTCAGCAATCTTCTTTATCATTTGTAGTAAGAAAAGGAGAAGAGGAGCATTTGAAAAATCTTTCAGACCTGCGCGATTTAACTGTTGGTGTAGTATCTGGATATTATTATGCGGCAGAATTTAGTGAAGATAATGAAATCGCTAAACATGAAGTGAGTACTGAGCAACAGTTACCTGAGTTATTACTATCAAATCAAATTGACGCCTTTGTTGTCTATAAGTGGTTGCAACATGAGGAGTACCCAGAAATCACTGAGGCCCCCTTTCAGCTTCCCGTTGGCGACATTGCCTTTGCCGGTATTAGCAAAGCTTCTCCTCATTACTTATATTTCAATGAGCGCCTGCCAGATATTCTCAATAACCTAATAATGGAAGGACATTTGAAAAGGCTTTGTCTGGAGTTGCGCGCAAACTGTTTTCCAGAAATGTTAGATTATCGTCCCTAGCAATATCCTTAGTAATAAATGTGATACAGATTTTTTTGAATTGCTACATTTCTAGGCTACGTTTCCAGCTACGCAAGAAAATAGTTATTCATCTCGCAACGCTTCTATCGGATCTAGTCTTGACGCATTCCAGGCTGGAGTAATACCGGCAATCAAACCAATCACCATTGATAACAACCAAGCCATCAACAGATAAAAGGGATTCAATGCCAATGGTAATGAAGGTGCTAGCAATGCTAACAGAAGAACTAAAACGATAACTAATGCAATGCCGAGCAGGCCGCCGCTACCGGCGAGTACCATGGCTTCACCTAAGAACAAAATTAACGTTTGCTGGCGAGTACAGCCTAATGCGCATAACAAACCAATTTCCGGTTTGCGTTCCCGCAGGGCGATAGTCATGATGGTAAGAATGCCCACTGCACCGACAAACAGGGAAATGCCGCCGAGAGCTGCCACGGCCAGTGTTAGCAACGCTAATATACTATCGAGGCTGGCTAGCATATCTTCCTGAGTAAACAGCGTGAAATCTTCCGCTCGATGTCTGGTCTCTAATCGCTGACTAATGCGTTTGCTCATTTCTTTAGAGGTTGTCGATTCGCTAAAGACAATATCTATTTCCATAACACCTTCGCGATCAAACATCTGCAGTGCTCGTCCCACCGGGATATACACTACATCGTCCAGATCAAAGCCTAGAAATTGGCCTTTACGTTCCATCACGCCAATGACCCGATAGCGCATGCCGCCTACCCGTATCATCTGCCCCAAAGCGCTAATGTTAGGAAATATTTCATTTTTCAATTTGTACCCAAGTACTGCATAAGCCCTGGGGGATAATGGATCATCAGGCGGTAGGAAACGTCCCTGGGCGACATTAAACTTCCAGGCTTTTGCTGCTTCATGGCTAACTCCGAGAATGTCACAATCCCGGGCAAGATCTCCGGCTTCCACCTCGCCTGCACCACTGACTACTGATACCACTGATTCCACATGGGGAAGGCTGCGCAAACTTTCAGCGTCTTCAACGGTCAATGGTTTAACTGTCCGCAGCATACCGGCCATACCTTGAGTAGTGACTTTGCCAGGGCTAACGGCAATGATGCGAGTGCCGAATTGCGAAAAGCTGCTCATCATATACTGACGTACACCTTCACCAATGGATGTCAGCATGGCGACGGCAGCAATACCAATGGCGATACCAAGCGTTGTCAATAAGCTGCGCTGGCGCTGACCGAGCACCGCTTTGAACACCCAATTAATAGTATCGATAATCGTCATTTGTGTTTCTGCAACGCGGTTACTGGTTGCAGCTCGCTGGCTCGTTTAGCCGGCAGCCAGGAAAATACCAGGCCAGTTAATAATGCTACTGCTATTGCAATTAACGTTGCCCAAGGCGGGGTTTGGAAGGGAACATTGGGTATCAATTCGCGGCCTACTGTTACTAGCAACCAGCCGCTCAGCCAGCCAACGCCGGTGCCAACAGCAACGGTGATAATTGACTCCAGTAAAAATAATCGTTGTACATCATCAGCACTGGCGCCAAGCGCCTTTAATAATCCAATCTCCTCAGTGCGCTGGCTAACATTAATCAACATCACATTCATGATCAGTACGCCGGCTACTAGCAAGCTGATACCGGCGATGGCGGCGACACCCAGGGTGAGTACAACAAAGATATCATCAAAAGTGGCCAGCATCGCATCCGGGCTGATTACCGTGATGTCCTCTTCGCCTTGATGTAAATCCGTCATTACTTCGATAATGCGTTGTTTGACTGAGTCTATGTCAAAGCCGGGTTTGACACTGACTAACAGTCTAAATATGCCGGGGGTATCAAATAATTTCTCTGCCGATGCTACTGAAATAATAATGGCGTCGCTGAGGTTCATGCCCATGGCATCACCGCGGCCTGCTAATACCCCAACGATGCGACAACGGTAATCGCCAATACGCAGTTTAATCCCAGTGGCAGATATCGAACCTAGCAACTCATCTTTTACTGTTTCACCAATGAGGCACTCATTGCTATCTCGACGAAAATCATCGGTTTTAATATTTCGGCCCGAGGCCAGACGCAAACTCCTTAATGATACAAAGGCTTCAGTAGTGCCGAGCACCATAACTTCTCTCGCTCTGGCATCATAGGAAACTTCTGCACTGCCAACGATCAGTGGTGCCAATTGATCTATAGAGGACAATCGTCTGCCGAGATTGTGAGTATCATCCAGGGTAAGATCTCTCGGCGCTTCGCCCATTATCGGCGGTAGGCCACCGGTAGTTTCTTTTTTGCCGGGCAGCACTACTAGGATGTCTTTACCAAGAAAAGCGAATTCACCTAACACATATTGTCTAGCGCCTTCTCCTAAGGCGGTTAATACCACAACAGAGGCTACACCAATAGAAATGGCCAGCAGCACCATGATGCTGCGGAAGCGATGTCTGAGAATAGCTTGCCAGCAGAAAAACACTTGGTCAGCAATATTCACCACAATTAACCTGTTAGCTGTTGATTACGTTGATAGTTCAACTTCGCGATCGATAATATCTTCATCGACTGTACCATCTAACATTTTGATGCGCCGCGGCGCTCTGGCGCCCAATACGGCATCGTGAGTCACCATCAATAAAGTAATGCCGTCCCGGTTTAATTCTTCAATTAATTCCATGACTTCAATGCCTGAATGACTATCCAGATTGCCAGTTGGTTCATCGGCCAATAATATCGAAGGGCGACGAACAATGGCGCGCGCCAAGGCTACTCGTTGCCGTTGGCCCCCGGATAGCTGATTGGGTAAGTGATGTGCACGATCTTCAATACCCAGTCGTTGCATTGCCTGACTCGACAAACGGTGCCGCTCACCATTGCTAATCCCTGCCAACATCATCGGTAGTTCGATGTTTTCTCTGGCGGTCAATCGGGGAACGAGATGGTAAGCTTGAAACACAAAGCCAATATATTCGCTGCGCATTGCGGCTCGTTGGTTATCAGTCAATTGATTGGTATCAGTGTCGGACAAGCCGTAGTAACCACTGTCAGGCCGATCCAGCAAGCCGAGCATATTAAGTAGGGTTGATTTGCCGGAGCCGGATGGCCCCATTACGGAAAGGTATTCACCGGCATTGATGGTCAGGTTAACGTGATTGAGTGCCTGTACGCTGCTTTCGCCCAGATAAAAGGTTTTGCAGACATCGCGTAGTTCAATCATCATCAATCACCGCGGGAACACCCTCAGCAATGCCAGGCTGATCCGGGTTGCGAACCACTTTATCGCCTTGTGCCAGCCCGTTAGTGACTTCGGTAAAAGTCCAGTCACCGATGCCCGTTTCGATGGTCTGTTGAGTTAATGTGCTGTCCTCAGTAGAGAATAGCCACACTTTGTTATCTGCCAAAATGACTTCTGTGGGTAAGCGCAATGTTTGTGGTTTGCTATTGAGGATGACAGTGATATCGGCACTGTAACCAACTAACAGTTCAACTTGTTCGGGAAAATCCAGCAGTTGTACATCCACGTCGACGGTTCTGGCTTGCTTGGCTAAATCCACCACATAGGGTGCGATGCGAATCACTTCACCACTGAATTCCATATCGCGAAAGGCATCCAGTGTTATTCTGGCAGGCATACCATTTCTGAGTTCGCTGGCATCCACTTCATCAATCGGTGCCGTGACATAGAGACAGGAATAATCAATCAGATCAACTGCTGGTGGTGTGGCCACACCGGGAGGAGACGGCGTGACATATTCACCGACTTCGCCATTAATTTCAGCGACAATGCCAGCAAAAGGCGCGCGTAACTGTGTGCGTTCAAGTAGCGCCTGTTGTAATTCAAGGCGTGCTTCGGCAACACCTTGCTGATTTTCGGCGGCATCGCATAAACGCTGTTGCGATTCAGCTGCAGATTGCGTGTTATCGACGTCTTCTTCAGAAGCTAATGACCTTTCTGCCAACTTGGCAATGCGTTTGGCTTCCCTAGATTTAAGTCCGGCCAAGACACAGGCTGACTCGGCGTCATGTTGTACTGCTTGAAAATGCTCCTGGGCCTGGGCTAATTCGGCCTGGCGATCACGGTTCCACAATTCTAACAATAATTGCCCCTGCTCAACGCGATCGCCTTCATCCACCAGTAAACGATCGACAACTCCTCCTAGAGGCATGGAGAGTTTGGATCGTCGACAGGCTTTGATAGTACCGGCGCGGGTATTGCTAACAGTTGCTTCTACGGGGCCGATGCTCACCTCGCTCACTAATACGTCGACAGGTTGTTGCTGAAATCGTTGATAGAAAACAGCAATGCCAATACCCACAATGATTAGTAGGGTGATGAAAAAGCGTTTTGCTGTCATGTGATCTCCCCGCAGAATGTTGTAGATAATAGTGAGTTAGCGAATTAGCATAAAGCAAAACTGGATAGAAACAGCCCGAATATATCAATAAATAGCCGACTTTATAACAGCTAAATGATGCCGTTTTACTCATCATGTGTCTGAGTAACTTAAGCAATAGCCGAAGTGATAGAACTGTGTTGCCACAGTAAAGAAATTGAGTCGTAAGTTAGAAAGACGGAATGGTTATTCAATGAGTGACTGATACAAGTACACCGGCCATTACCAATGCTGCTCCAAGCAATTTGCGAGTATTTAGCGGGTCACTGGGGACTTTAAATAATTGAAAATGGCTGACTAGCATCGCCATAATGATCTGGCCGGCAATAATAAGAATAAAAAGTTGTCGTGCTCCCAAAATCGGCATTAAGTAAGTCATCCCGAAGATCATCAGTGCACTCATAATACCGGAGAGAAATAGATAAGGCGGAATCGTGCTGACTTTTTTCATGGTGTCAAAGGGCACGAATATCGCCAATAAAAGCACAGTGGTTAGCAAGCCAATCATGTAGAACACAATATTAGCGGCTATAGCGGAGTCCAGATGTTTTGAAATCTGTCCATTCATTGGCATGTAAATGGCAACAATAGCTCCAAGTGCGATTGCCATCGCCATATAAGCAAATGTTTGCATGATTAATACCTAAATAATTACTTAGGTATGGATAATGGAGCAGTTAACTATTGTTGTCATCTGTTTCATTATTTAACGAGGGATTGGGAAATATTTTTTATATTCGTGAGATAAACATTCGAGATAATTGCTCTGCTTAGGTGATAGCCATGAATATAATTGGAAAGGAATGGGTGGTATGGTTTTGACGATATAAACGTTATCAAGGTTGTAGTTATCGATAAGGTCTGCCGATACTTTCTCTCCCCAAATTGCATAATCGGCACGGCTGGAATTCACCATCATAAGTGCTGCGCTAATACTGTCTGATTCAACATCCTTGTCAGAATTAAGCAAATATTGGCTAGCCTTTTCTAATACTTCAGGACTATTGCCCCAAGCACCTTTGACAATAACACCACTGTATTGCTTAAGTTCGGTAATGTCGTTGATAGTGATACTGCGGTTAGCATAAACCACTAGTTGATCGGCAAAAGAGGGTGTGGGGATCTTTAGCATATCGGGTGTAAGTGGGGGCACAGTACTGGGCCGAAAAAAATCTACGTCCAAGTCGCCTTTACTGAGAGACGAGAAAGCCCTTTTTTCTGACATGAAAACCATATTGGGTTTTATGCCGCAAGCGATATAGGGGCGTTTAAAGCTTTCCTCAAGCTGTTGAGAACCGTCAGCTGTTTCTTCGTTGAATCCACGAGGGGTATAACCCCGATAAATATTGAAAGTTTCAGCCTCGGAATGAGTGCTGTTGGCGCTGGTTTGTGTGCTGACAACAATAAGAAAAAAACAAGTAGTTATTTTTATCATGGGTGTGTTTCTCTGCCATATAGCAAGCCGTATAAAAGCCCACAGCCTATTTGACCTATGATAGTTTATGTGAAGATGATCACAAAGCTTTAGCGGTGGCCAGCTAGACGAACCTGCAGAAAAATCTGACAAAACGTGATCCACTTCAATATTTGTGTCATTTTGAAATGATGAGTAAGCGCTGTAATAAAAAGCTTGCATAACATCACCCCGCAAACATATGATTCACTTCCAAGTGCGCAATATGCGGCAGTTTCGATAATTATTTAATTTTGACTATACTTTCGCATAAGACAGGGGAGAAATGTTCTGCGATGACCACTTGGAATTATCGCGTAATCAGGAAGACTTGCGCTGACACCCGAGAAGTCACCTACCAAATCCACGAAGTCTATTATCAGGCCGACGGCAGCATCGACTGCTGGAATCACGTTGCTGTAGAACCCCTGGGCACTTCAGAGCCCGCCCTGCGTAATGATATTCAGTCCTTTCTAAGAGCCTTTCGCCTGCCAGTTTTGGAAGAACATTACATCAATGGCAAAGCAAAATTATTGGCGGAAAGACCGATGAAGGTTGATGAAGATTTACATGCGGATTATGTCAACAAAACAACACGTGCTGCCGGTTATTTAAACCAAATTTTGGGAAATCACTTATTGCTTAAAAACGAGCCCAATCTGCGACGAGCCTATAATAAAGTCGACCAGGCTTTAGCTGAGCTGCATGCTATTCTTGAAAACAGTGAGAGTAACGAGAGTAGTGAAAGCAAGGAGTGCGTTTAATTCTCGGTCGTGACTTTACTGCATGAAACGTCTCAATAGCTTTATTAAAACCTCCGTTATCGGGGGATTGTTAATCATTTCTCCTCTGGTGATTCTGTTTATTGCCTTTCGCTGGGCATTTCGACAGATTGCCGATTTGATTCAGCCGCTTGCAGATCCCATCGCAAAAAATATCAGTGCACCGGATATTGCCATTGATTTGTTGGTGATTTTCTTGATTTTGTTAGGTTGTTTTGTGGTCGGTAATATCGCCACTACTACAACCGGCCAATGGTTGCACCGTCGTTTTGACCATGTCATGGCAAAGTTAGCGCCGGGCTATAATCTGGTCAGAGATATTGTGCAGCAGTTGTTTGGCAACAGTGAAGATTCTGCTTTCAAAAAAGGCGATGTCGCCAGAGCCAGGTTATTCGGTGCCGATGTGCCAACAGAGGTCACTTGCCTGGTCACCAGTTACCATAAAAATGGCTGGTATACGGTATTTGTGCCAACGGGTCCCAACCCCACATCAGGGATGATTTACCATCTGCCAGCTGATCAGGTGGAACTTTTACCCCAGATTAAAGTCGATGAAGCATTCCGCACGATTATTGCCTGTGGTGCAGGCAGTGGTGAAATTTTTGAGCGAGCCAGGATTGGCAAAACTGATTAAGTGGTAAATGCTCATAGCAGTTTTGTGTGATCAGTTAATGTATGAATGCAAAATCTCCCCGTAACGCAGAGAGTAGTAAAGCGCTGCTAAGTCGATTTTATCCCGTATTGACTTTTATCGTCGTTGTGTTGGTGGTCAGCAACTGGTGGCGAATTGACCTATTGATAAATCCCATTGATGCCGAAGGCATTCCCCCTGACAGTGTGGTGTTGTACTCCACTAGTTGGTGTCCCTATTGCCGCAAGGCCAGGCAGTTTCTACAGCAGGCCAACATTCCTTTTACCGAATACGATGTGGAAGAGTCGCCACGGGCCTATCAGCAATACATGAAAATCAGTGGCAAAGGCGTGCCGGTGATAACAGTCGGTAAACAAGTGATTCAAGGTTATGATCACAGAGTGATTCGTTCGGCGTTGTCCCAGTACGTCGAGCTACATAGCCAATAATTTCATTGCTAAATTGTGATCCATCTCTTCAATGGGCAACAATGTGGCTTGTGCTTATTGCACACTCGGCCAGTTGCCACTATGTTTAAATAAACTTGTTGTATTTCCACAACTTAGAATACCTCTGAGTAATACTATCTACCATGGCCTATCAATGTAAGGATTGTAGCTATACCTGCAAGGGAACCTTTCCTGAGGGGCGTTGCCCGGCTTGTGGCTCCTATCGTATAGGGATTAAGGGCTTGGGTGCTAAAGAGGAAAAAGCACGGAAAAATAGTATTTGGCTAGCGGTAACAGTGTCGCTTTGGCTGATTCTGGCTTGGCTGATTTATCAAAAACTGTAACTTCAGAATGACAGCAGACGACGACATTTTATTGGATATCAATTCCATACTGGCGAGTGTTTGGCCCCAGTGCCATCACTTATTAGTAAGCAGTTACCCACTGCCTGAAACCGAGTCGGTGGGTGACATGATTGAGCCAGAAGATACGGCTCAACGACTTGTCCAGATTGACTGTGATTCTGACCAGAGCCTGACGACTAAACTGAATGCTCAACTTGACTCCTCTGAAGTATTGAGTGCCGAGAGTTTCGCCATTCTCAAGTTCATTGATCAACTCTTTGATAATTACTTGGCAAACAATAAATTGCATTCAAGTATCAAAACGCTGCTTTTGCCTTTTCGAAAACACTGTGCGTTAAGCTTGTTGCACCGTCGCTGGCCCTGGCTTGATGAGCATAATCCCATGCAGCATCTTGATTTACTCGCGGTCAATGTTGCCGGTTGGCAACCGGAGCTGGGCAGAGCAGCTGAACGTTTTTTAGAAGGATTGAAGCCGTTAGTGATTGCGTTGGCGTCGTCAGCCGATGAAACACAAATGAAGCACTGCCGGGTACAACTTGAAACCTTTTTCGAGAAGGAACAGCAGCGGATTAAAAAACTCGAGCAGCGTTTACGTGATGCCGAGGTTGGCGCACTGCATGCTAAACATGCACAACAACTCAGCGCACGCACGCTTAATCAGCAAATGGCAGGAAAAAAGTTACCTGCGTCAATCAGTGCGTTTTTGCAGGGGCCATGGCGAGAGTCGATGCGTCTGATTATTCTTTCCAAAGGCAAAGCCAGTCAAGATTGGCGGCGTATACTACGGTTGACGGAAACATTGATATGGAGCTTTCAGCCAATAGATGCGGATGATGATGAGAAAAGACAGCATGTCTATCAATCGATTTCAGAAATTTCCGAAGAGTTTCATGAAGTGGCTGTAGGTTTACATCATACCGGCCGGCTGGATGAACAGTTGGCGGTGATTGAGAAAGAACATCTTAATATTTTGCGCGGTAAGTCTTTAGAGTATGCGCCGTTTCAATTAATTGAAAATACTGATCCTTTAGTTAATGCACAGGTTTCGGTCAGTTCCGGTTTGATCAAACAGGTGTCCAACCTGTCGGAAGGGCAGTGGTTTGTTTTGCAAAGTGAAGAGTCTGCTATTCGTATCAAACTGGCGGTAAAAATTGATCAGGCTCAGCAGTTATTACTCACCAACTTTTTGGGAATCAAAGTCAAACAGTACAGCTATGAAGAATTTGCCTATATGCTATCTTCAAAAATTGTCAGACCTATTCCTCCTCGTGATGCATTGAGAGTGACTGGTGAGAAAATGCTTGCGACATTAATTGAACGTAATCAAGAGCAAAAAGAGCGAGCCATTAGTGAGCGAGCTATAGAGGAAGAGATTCTAAGACAACAGGCAATTGCCAGAGAGGAGGCCAGAAAAAAAGCGCTGAAAGAAGCCGAAGCGGTTAAAGCGGCGAAGCTGGCAACAAAGAAACAGGAGGAACAACAACAGGCTGCAGAACAACAACAGTTATTAAAACAGCAGAAAGAGAAGGATATCGAGAGGCTGATGGCGGCGCTGAAGCCAGGAGGTAAAGTAGCCTTTCGATCTCAAGAGGATTACGAACAACATCGCCTGGCGGCTATTTTGCAAACTACCGGTGAATATGTGTTTGTGAATCGCGAGGGAATCAAAAAACATGTTGTAAGCAAAGAGCAACTGATAGAAATGTTACTGAATGACTCTGCTAAAATTCTGGATCAGGGAACAGATTTCGATAGTACATTGGAACAGGTTGTTAATAGTCTTCGAGCAAGGAAAAAGTTATGAGCCCCGGGAAAGAAAGACGTAGTGAGTTAAGGCTCAATGAGAACGCAACAGTGTTTATCGAAGTGTGTTCTGCTGATTATGATCAAAGCTCACCGGCTAATGTCATCATCTGTAACAGCCTTGATATTTCTGCCAATGGTATACAGGTGCAGATGGACCAGGAAGTGGCTGTCGGCAGTATTTTACGTATCTGTGCTGAGTTGGATAGTGATGACGATACTCTCTATCTGGTGGGCGAGGTCAAGTGGGTTAAATTCCATGAAGATCAATATCATATTGGCTTTGAACTTTACGATGCAGAGAATACCGATATCAGTGGCTGGAAAAGCATTATCGCCAGTCGTTTGAATGCCTCTGATACCAAGTTGGGTTGAGCCGGTTCTCTTGCCTGTAACTTCTTATCTATAACTTTAGGTAAAGATGTCTCTAGTGTTTAGCTTTTAAGCTGCAATCAGCAAGCAAGATTGATACTGCGTGGTGATACGGCTACACATCAAGTTTGTTCTGCGTTACTCTATCTGCGTCAATATGAAAAAAAATAACAAACCAAACCGGAACCTGCCGGGGGAGGGATCATGAAATTCACTTCGGTCTTCAAGACGCTATTACTCAGTTCTATCTATTTGGTAGTTCCCAACGCCTTAGCCGATGGTCATGAGTCGGATAGCCAGGAAATGTCGCGCGGCGAGTACCTTGCTCGGGCCGGTAACTGTGTTGCCTGTCATACCATTGAAGATGGCAAGCCTTATGCCGGCGGTCTGAAAATGGCAGTGCCTATGTTGGGTGCGATTTATACCACCAATATTACGCCTGATCCTGAAACCGGTATTGGCAATTACACCTATGAGGATTTTGATGTGGCAATGCGTTTAGGCGTTGCCAAGCAGGGCTATAATCTGTACCCGGCTATGCCATACCCTTCCTATGCAAAAATTAATGAAGAGGATATGCGCGCCCTTTACGACTACTTCATGAACGAAGTGGAGCCTGTTAATCAACCCAACCTGGAAAACGAGATTCCCTGGCCACTTAATATGCGTTGGCCACTGGCGGTTTGGAATATGCTGTTTCTTGATGACGAAACCTACGTCGCCAAACCCGATCAGAGTGACGCCTGGAATCAGGGTGCTTATTTAGTGCAGGGCCTGGGTCATTGTGGCGCCTGTCACACCCCTCGCGGATTGATGTTCCAGGAAGCGGGAATGGATGAAACCAGCGCTGATTTTCTTTCAGGTGCGGTGTTGGATCATTGGTCAGCTTCAAGTCTCAACGGTGATATCAATTCTGGCTTAGGTCGCTGGACTGAAGATGAAGTGTTTGAATACCTGAAAACCGGTAAAAACATGCATACTACTGCATTCGGTACCATGGTAGAGGTTATCAATAACAGTACTCAATATATGACGGATGAAGATCTGCGTGGCATGGCAGTGTATCTGAAGTCGCTACCGGCTGTGCGTGAAAAAGATGCTATTCCCTATGAATACGATGACACTACCGCACAGCAACTGGCTAACTATGACTTTAGTGCCAGAGGTGCTGATACCTACTATGAGTATTGTGTGTGGTGTCATATGGCAGATGGCGGTGGTATGAACAAGTATCAACCCTCTCTTGCGGGTAACCCCGCGGTGTTAGATCCGGCATCGGATTCGATTATCAATTTGATTCTAAATGGTTCGTTGCGGGTGGTTATTGGCGGTGAGCCAGAAAACTACGATATGCCACATTACCGCGTATTACTTAATGACCAGGAAGTTGCCGATGTATCGACATTTATCCGCAATAGCTGGGGTAATAAAGCTTCTGCTGTGACACCACAGCAAGTATCGACTATTCGATATGCAACAGATCCAACCCACCACGATATCGTGGTGTTACGGATGAAATAAGGTTGCCATAACTTTCTAGCACTAGCCTGGATTTAAAAAGGCCCGATTGGATTCAATCGGGCCTTTTTATTTAACCAACCGTTTTAATCTTCGCGGATAGCCATAAAGGGGTTGTCCGGTTTCTGCTCGGGTTCTTCGGGTTTATCCTGCGGTATTTCTTCCAGACTCAAACCTATGTTTGATGAATTGGTGGGCTTACCCTCATCACTGAGTTTGATTTTGAGACGCAGATTATTGGCTGAGTCAGCATTTCTTGTCGCTTCATCCAGACTGATCTTGCCCTCTTGATAAAGTTTAAATAGAGCTGTGTCGAAGGTCTGCATGCCCAGGTTTTCTGATTTCTCCATAATCTCTTTGATTTCATCCAGGTCGCCCCTGAGAATTTTCTCCTTAATGGTGGAGGTGCCAAGCAATATTTCCACCGCTGCGACGCGTTTACCATCCAGGGTGGGAATTAATCGCTGCGAAACGATGGCTTGAATGTTAGAGGAGAGATCCATCAATAATTGTGGCCGACGCTCTTCGGGGAAAAAATTAATGATTCGATCCAGTGCCTGATTAGCATTATTGGCATGTAAGGTGGAGATCGCCAGATGACCGGTTTCGGCAAAGGCCAGACAGTGTTCCATGGTATCCCGGTCGCGTATTTCGCCGATCAAAATAACATCCGGCGCCTGTCGCAAGGTGTTTTTCAATGCGTTATGAAAGTTGCGGGTGTCGACCCCGACTTCACGTTGATTGATCACGGATTTTTTATGCCGATGCACAAACTCTACCGGGTCTTCAATGGTAATGATATGGCCCGCGCTGGTGCTATTGCGATGATCGATCAGTGCGGCTAAAGAGGTGGATTTACCAGAACCGGTGGCGCCGACAAACAGTACCAGACCACGTTTACGGGTGATCACGTCTTTTAATATGTGAGGCAATTGCAGGGAATCAAACTGTGGGATCTCGGTTTTGATATTGCGGGCAACAATGGATATCTCATTGCGCTGCTTAAAAATATTAACGCGAAAGCGGCCAACCCCTGGAATAGAGCAGGCCAGGTTCATTTCTAGTTCTTCTTCGAATTCCTGCTGCTGTTTGGCATCCATTAATTCGTAAGCGATCTCTTTGATTCGCCCTGGAAGTAAGCCGGTTTTTTCCAGTGGTTTTAATGCCCCCTGAAATTTAGCGCAGGGCGGGGCGCCAGTGCTGAGATAAAGGTCAGAGCCATCCTTGGAGGCCAGTATTTTCAAATAATCTTCAAAGTCCATAACATCCTCATGGTATTGCGTAAATCAATTATTGGCCAAAGCTGCTGCCACCATTATTTAAGTAGTTGAGCTCGTGTTCCGTATTTTCTCTGCCTAATACCGCGTTGCGATAGGGAAAGCGTCCATAGGCCTCAATAATATTTTTATGCTGGATAGCGAAATCCAGATTGCCTTCTATGCAGCGTTTGCCTTCAGCTGGCACTGCCTGTAACAGTGTCTCGAATAGAGCGATGCACCGTTCCTGGTCATCCAGGCTTTCTGAATGCATGAAGGGCATATACAAAAAGGTATGTTGAATACTGGTTAGTTTTTGCTCGACACTCATGGCCAATGCATCGTTGACAATTTGTCGTGCCAGCTCATCACCAGAAAAGGCCTTGGCGGAGTTGCGGTAGATATTGCGAGTAAATTGATCCAGTAGCAGCACCAGGGCTAAGGTGCCTTCGGGGGTGACGCACCAGTTATCAAGCTCTCTTGCTAGTGCCCGCTCCACCCAGTCACCAAAACGCTGTTGAATGTCGTTATCAACCGTTTCGTCGCCCAGATACCAGATCTTTTGCTGTGATTTAATGTCAAAACCATCTCCGATATCAGCAAACCAGTAGTCAAGAATGGCTGTTATAGCGGATTGTTCAGTAAAGCAAATGGACATAGGTTGTCTCAGAGCTGGGTTTCAGTGTCGGGAAAGTAGAATGTTCTAATCTTTACCTTAGACTATGACAAAAGAAACCTCAGCATGTTAAATGTTAGTTGTTGGTGTTTTGATTCATCGGTATAGAGCGCCGTGGATAAAAACCGTTGTATAAAAACCATCACAACCTTTACACTCCCTGATCGTCCGGTTCAGCTGGAAAGTGAATGTTCTGACCGAGGAGATTATTTTGCCAGAGCAATTACATGAGCGCTTGCAGCTGCTCAAAGAAGGGGGTAGTTACCAACTTCTGACAGATATTCAACGTGGTATAGAAAAGGAAAGTCTGCGTATTACGCCTACTGGTAAATTGGCGCAAACGTCTCATCCAGTGAGTTTGGGGTCCCCCCTAACCCACCCACATATCACCACTGATTTCTCCGAAGCGTTATTGGAATTTATCACGCCTGTTTCTGACAGTATTGAACACTCATTGGAATGGTTGGATAGAATCCATCGCTATGTTTATTCCCAGCTGAACGATGAGGAGCTGTGGGTGACCAGCATGCCCTGTTTGCTGGAGGGTGATGACAATATTCCTGTGGCGCAGTACGGCCATTCTAATGTGGCCAGAATGAAAACCGTATATCGCAAAGGCCTGGGGCATCGCTACGGTCGTTTGATGCAAACCATTTCAGGCATTCATTATAATTTTTCTGTGCCGGACTCACTGTGGCCCTTACTGCAACAACAGGATGGTGATAACGATTCATTACAGAATTACAAGACCAAGGCTTACTTTGGCTTGATCAGAAATTTCCGCCGTTACTCCTGGTTGTTGATTTATTTATTTGGTGCGTCGCCTGCCATATGCAAAAGTTTTCTCAATGGTCGCACTGTTGATTACCTGGAGCCTATGGATTACGGCACGATGCATCTGCCCTACGGGACTTCGCTGCGCATGGGAGATTTAGGCTATCAAAGTAATGCTCAGGCCAGCCTGAAAGTTTGTTACAACGGCCTCGATAGCTATATCGAAACTCTCCGACAGGCCATAACCAACGCTCATCCAGCCTACGAAAAAATAGGCATGGAGGTAGATGGAGACTACCGACAGTTATCAACATCACTGCTGCAGATAGAAAATGAATTCTATAGCCCGATCAGGCCAAAACGTGTGACTGAATCGGGAGAAATACCACTGGGAGCGCTCAAAGACAGAGGGGTCGAATATATTGAAGTACGCTGTATTGATGTAAACCCCTTTCTCCCATTGGGTATTGATGCTGAGCAAATTCGTTTTATTGATAGCTTTTTACTGTTCTGTTTGTTTAACGAAAGCCCATTATGTGATGAAGAAGATTACCGCCTAATGGATGAAAATTTAAAAGCGGTGGTCAATTGTGGTCGCAATCCTGAACTTCATTTACAGACAGTTACTGGTAGTTGTAGCTTGAAAGATTGGGCTGACAGTCTAATGGATCGTATTGAATCAATTGCCCTGCAATTGGATCAGGCTAATGGCGGTGAAGGGTATCAAAGGGCCTGCTATCAACAGCGTCAGAAAATTAATGATGCTGCACTAACACCTTCAGCTAAGGTGTTAACATGCCTGCACGAGCAATCTTCACCCTTTTTCCGTTTTGCTATGGATCAGGCACAACAACTTGGAGAATCCTTTCGCCAGCGCCCACTACCGTCGGCAGATCAGTTGTATTTTGAGGAGCTGGCTAAGCAGTCATTGTTGCGGCAACAGCAAATTGAGCAAGAGGATGTGCTGAGCTTTGAAGATTATCTCAGTCAGTATTATCGTCAGTATCAGGAGCTGTTGTAGCTTTTTTTCTCGTGTTTAGAGTTGCCCGCAATTGAATTATCTGGCGCATTTTCATCTCAGCTATGGTGACCCGGATTTACAATTGGGGGCATTGTTAGGTGATTTTATTAAGGGGCCTCTCACCGGCAAGTATCCGCAGGCGATTGAGCAGGGCATTATCTTGCATCGGAAAATTGATGCTTACACGGATCGCCACCAGTCATTGCAACAATTACATCGCCAATTCCAGCCACAGTTCAGGCGTTTCGCTGGCATCATGACGGATGTTGTGTTCGATCATTTGCTGGCACTGCATTGGCAACAATTTCACCATCAGTCTTTGGCGCAGTTCAGTGCTGAGGTTTATCAGTTGTTATCCGATGATCATGATATGCCGGCTGCCGCCAGACGCCAGGCGGATGTGTTGATTAATTATGATGTATTTGCCAAATATCAGCATTGGGGTGCGGTTGAGGGCACGCTGTTGCGTATTAGCCAGCGGATGAAACGAGATAATCCGTTAACTATAGCGACTGAGGAATTAGAGCAGCATTTCACTCAGGTGGAACAAGTATTCTTACGATTTTATCCCGAGCTACAGCAAGAGACTGATAAAGTGCGTAGCAGATTGTCTTCGTTGTAACTGTTTACTTTCGCTAACATCAATGGCTTTGCACGACAAAGGAATTAAACAACAGATCGAGAACGTGTTCCTTACCCTCTTCTGTGATCAGTACTTCACGGATAGCTTCCAGTACGTTTTGTCGCAGCAACTCACGGCCTTCCATGGAAGACAAATCTTCGTCACTGGCCTTGCTCAGCGTCATCACAATGGTGTGGCGGATATAGGGCATATGGTGACGAATAGCGCCCTGTCCCTCCATGCCGCCGGCTACGCGTAAGGAGATTTCGGTTTTTAAATATCTCAGGCGACCAACGCCGCCATAATTGACGGTAAAAGGTGGTTTCAGGTCAATATAGTTGCTGGCGACGGGAGCGTCTTCTTCAACCTCTTCTTCATCTTGAGCTAACACTGGGGCAACCAGCAGGCCGCTGAGCAGTATTACGCCAAGAGTTTGTAACCACTTCATGAAAATACTCCAACAAATAGGGGAACCATCTAATCTACTGATTATCAGTGTAGCAGTAGCCATGTAAACATCCCATAGAATGCTATGATCGGCGGTTTGTGGCTTGTGTCAAACACGGCTTTGTCCTACTGTATCGGCCGTATTACCAGGAGCTGTAAATGATTTTACCCAATTCGCGAATTACCAGTCTTATCATCTTACTAAGCGTGATCGGATTGTTGGCCTACGCGCTATACACCCAGTACTTTTTATACTTAGAACCCTGTCCCCTTTGCATGACGCAGCGCGGGTTTTATATTCTGATCGGTATATTCGCGTTGTTGATGATGGTTCACAGCCGAGCCCAGAAAGTGTATTCGTCGCTAGCCGTGTTAAGTGCATTGGGTGGGGTGGCTACGGCGGGGCGCCAGGTTTGGTTGCAGCATTTACCGCCAGAACAAGTGCCGGCCTGTGGTCCCAGCCTGGAATTCATGTTACAGACTTTCCCCCTGGGTGAAACTCTGAAAGCACTGATTACTGGTGACGGTAACTGTGCTGAAGTTGTGTGGACTTTTCTGGGTTTCAGTATGGGAGAGTGGTCGTTATTTTGTTTTATCGGTTATGTCGTGGTGTGTGGCTGGCAACTGTTGAGAAAGCCTGACTAATTTTCAAATACTGGAGTTTTCATGTCCTTACTGAATGGAATACTGGTTCTGTTAGTGTTTCAGTGTTTTGGCGAAGCAATTAAGGCCTATTTCGATTTACGTTTGCCTGGGCCAGTGCTTGGCATGTTTTTACTGTTTATTGCGCTTTGTCTATTTCAAAAGGTGCCTGATGCCGTGGCAAAAAGCAGCCAAACGCTCATCCCGTTACTGGCAATAATGTTTTTGCCTGCGGCTGCCGGCCTGTTTTTCCTGGGCGCACAATTTAATGATCAGTGGTTGGCGATTATCGGTGCAGTAGTTTTGGGGTCGTTTTTATCTTTATTCTTTAATGGCCTGGTCATGAAGTGGCTCAGCGCCAAAACCAAGTAATTATTTTTTATCGCTGAATTAAATCGTACTCATGTCCAATTCCATTGTTGATTCGTTAACGCGCTCTGCCGACCAGCTGATGAATCCAGTCTGGTATCAGGGCCTGGTTGATAGCCCGCTGTTTTTATTAACCATCTCGTTAGCCTGTTTTCAGTTAGCCAATGTGGTTTATCGCCGCTTGGGAACTTTTCCGCTATTGCACCCAACTGTATTTGGCGCGGTACTGGTTGCACTGTTGTTATTGCAGCTGGATATCCCTTATCAGGATTATTATCAGGCTAATGAATTGCTGATGTTTTGGCTGGGACCAGCGACAGTTGCCCTGGCAGTTCCTCTTTATCAGCAATTACATTTAATTCGTCGCATGGCGTTGCCAATTCTGGTGACAGTCTCGAGTGGTGCTATTTTTGCTGCGGTGTCTGCGGTGCTGATTGCTTATCTCCTCGGTGCCAGCGAAGTTACCATGTTGTCATTGGCGCCTAAATCGGTAACGACACCAATCGCCATTAGTTTAGCTGACGAAATTGGTGGTCTAAGCACATTGGCTGCGGGGGTGGTGGCTTTAACAGCCGTTGTTGGGATCAGTGTGGCGCCTTTTATTTTTAAATGGCTGAACATCAAAGAGCCAGAAATCTGGGGTTTTTGTCTCGGAGTGACGGCACACGGTATGGGTACGGCGCGGGCTTTTGAGATGAATACAACCGCGGGCGCTTTTTCCAGTTTGGCTATGTGCTTAACGGGAGGTTTGAGCGCCGTGTTGATTCCAATTGCGGTATCGATGCTTGTATAACCTGTTCATTCGGGATATTGATATATTTTTAAATAATTTTTTCAATAATTTCTTGGGCTTACGCCTTGCTCTTAAAGTAAAGCTAAATTATATTGCAATTGTACTTAGTCACTTCGTAGGTGGATGACTTATTCCTTTATTGATATCTTGAGGTTTAATGTCATTACAGTAGTGATGGCAGAAGATACAGAGCTATTGATAAAACATTGATAGAACAATAAAAGGGCTTTCACGATGCTGGATCAATGCACGATAGAAGAACGTTGGCAAGGTGTAAATGAAATAGTTCGCCGCTGGTTGCAAGAACGTCAATCTGTGATTGTTCAGTTCTGTGCTTTAACCGGTGTTCACGAATTCACTCCAAAGGCTGAACGTTCGCAACTGCGCTTACAAAAGTTTTGTCAGTTGCTGACGGATTATATTTCAGCCGGTCATTTCGAAGTTTACTATGAACTGATTCGCGAAGCAGAAGCCTTTGAAGATGGCAGCGCTGATATTGCGACATCATTGATTCCATCGATAACTGATACGACAGAAACCGTATTGCAATTCAGTGATCGATATGCCGATTCAGAAAAACATCGCGACAGCTTATCGAAAGATCTTTCAAAATTAGGTGAGGTATTAGCGGCGCGCTTTGAATTGGAAGATCAATTAATTGATGTGATGCACGAAGCACATCGAGAACAAGTGGCCTGATTAATTTCTTTTTGATCAAAGCCGGTCAAAATATTTTCCGGCTTCAAGTTTCATCTCAATGCTTGGCGATTTGTCAGCATTTATCTATAACATTATTAACTCGGCAATAATACGATTGACGAGTTAATGTGGTGCGGGATTTATCACCATTGGTTTGTTAGTAGTTTGTTAGTGGTTTATTAGTAGCTTAATAGTAACGAATCATCAGTTTGTTGCCATGCTGAATAATCAATCTTCATATTCAAAGTTATCTTTTTGCTTCGCATTGACTGCCAGCTTATTTCTCAGTGGTTGCGATCTCTCCAATAGTCCTGATGAAAGTTGGGAAGTGGCGGTTAAGGGAACCTACAGTGCAGCATTATCGAAGGATGGTAAGTTAGGCGTAATCGGTTCGATTACTCACGGTGGCAGCTTATGGGAATCGACCAAGGGCGAACGCAAATTTGACTGGAATCATCGTCAGGGTGAAGACACCAATATTATTGCCAGTGGTTTCTCTCCCGAAGGTGATTTTGCGTTAACGGCTAACCATCAGACTATGGTGCTATGGGATACTCTCACCGGAGACGCGATTACTTTCTGGGCTGCGCCTAATGAAGTGTTATCGGTAGATCTCACACCTAATGGCAACTATGCATTTTTAGGCTTAGGTGATTACACGGCGGTGTTATTTGATGTAAAACGTGGCGGTGTGCAGCGTCGATTTACTCACCAGGACAGAGTCCGCAGTGTGGCACTTAGCGACAGTGGTGAGTTGGCTGTCACAGGATCAGAAGATCAAACCGCAAAGCTTTGGAATGTCAACACAGGTGAAGAGTTATTTAGCTGGCAGCATGAAGATGAAGTAGTGACCGTTGCCATTTCCCCTTTAGGCGGCAAAGCACTAACGGTCGGTAAATATGACAAAGCTGTGATTTGGAATACGCGTACAGGTAAAGCGATTGACGAGTTGCCACTAATAGCCACCGCAGTTAAGCGAGGCCAGGCATTTACCAGCGCGGTATTTTCTGAAAATGGCAAATTACTGTTAACCGGAGATTCAGATCGGTTAGTACAATTGTGGGATGTGGAAAAATTTGTTGAGGTTGCACGCTGGACAGTACCCAAACGCGATCCCTGGAAGCCAACGAGTGCTTCAATTGCTGCGGTAAGCTTTACTAATCGACAAGATAGCTATGTTGCTATCGCGTCCAATGGTTTTATTCATCGTCTAAAACGCTGAAATATTAAAAAGGGGGCTTAAAGCCCCCTTTTTAATTAATTTCTCAGGTATTCCTGATACTGATTCGCTGTTGGCGAATCCGGCTGTACCATCCATTTGTGAATTTCATAAATATCCTGCGGCGTTAATGTGCCAGCGGCCTGTTTAAGACTCAACATATTAATTACATAGTCATAACGCGAATTTGAGTAGTCACGTATTGATGAAAACAAATTGCGTTGTGCTTGTAGTACATCAACAATATTTCTTGTGCCTACCTCATAGCCGGCTTGTGTTGCGTCAAGGGCGCTACTGGTAGAAACAATCGCCTGCTGACGGGCTTTCACGCGTTGTACATCAGTGGAAACTGTGATGTGGGAAGCACGAACTGTTTGGACAACATTACGCTGTGTTTCAATTTTTCGTTGTTGAGATGTGTTGTATTGCTCGTAGGCCTGACGTCGTGAAGCACTAATTTGTCCACCTGAATAAATCGGTACATTTAAGCGAATACCAAAATTGTAACCCTCGGACTGGCTTTCGAAAGGTGCGTTTGGGTCTGTTATAGTGGGATCTGCTCGATTATTAAAATTGTTACCGTCTTGGTCTGTATCTCTATAGTTATAGAAGCCAGTAATAGTTGGTGCATGCTGCATTTTTTTAGATGTAGCATTTCGACGAGCAGCTTCAGCACCGTAAAGCGCGGCTTTTAGAGAGTTGTTGTGTTTGAGAGCAAAGTTCACCCATTCATCGCGTGCTATAGGGTCAGGATTAATAACAGGAAAATCTTTATTAAGTAGCCAAAGGTTATTGTGTTCTTGCCCCGTTAATACTCCTAATGCTTCATAGGATGTCCCTAAATTTCCTTCGTCAGTCAGACGCTGAACTACAGTGGCATCGTAAACAGCCCTAGCTTCATGAACATCTGTTATGGCTATTAAGCCTACATCAAAGCGTTGCTGAGTTTGTTCTAATTGACGTTTTGTGGCACGTTCTTCAGCCTTTGCCGCTTCCAGATTATCCTGGGTGCGAAGTACATTAAAGTAAGCTTCAGCAACACGAACAATTAAATTTTGCTGGTCGGCAGCTAACTGTGCTTCTGCTTGTTTTGTGACTTCTTTACCCTGTCTAAAGTTAAACCAGGCTGATAAATCGAATAGAGTTTGGGTTAATGAAAGACTGAGGGTAGTACTATCGGATTCAGAGTCGACATCTCTTGGTACTGAGATCGTGCTATTGGAAAATTCTTCACTATCACTTTCCGAGTATTCAGCAGATGCGGAGATCTGTGGCAATAAAGTGGAGAATGATAATTTTTCAGTTTCCAGGTTCGTACGGTAAGTCGCTTCAGCCGCTTTCAAGGTCGCATCGTTTTTCAATGCCAATTCATAGATATCAACCAGCGTATCTGCCTGCGCTAGGGTAGAAGCACAGACGGCCACTGCTAGAGAAATTGGTCGTAAAAGTGATTTCATGGGTAATCCCTTTATCGTTATTACAGCGATTATTTGCTTGACGCACTGGTCTTGAAATAATGGTGGTCAATAGTAACAAAGTGTTTGCTAATTCCATAACTAAGATAAGGCCTTGCCAGTTAATTTTCGTTAAGGGAAATAGAGTGGGGTGAAAACTGCTAAACTTGTTAATCAAAACCAAGAAAGTTGATTAATAAATCCTTAAGATAGTTACAGCACAGTAGTTTAAAGGCATGGTTAAGGCCATGTAAGTGTCAGGTTATATAAATGTCCGAATTTGAACTGCCCGGATTTTGATTTGTATCGGAGTTATCAATTGAGGAAGAAGTATTCTATCGATTTGGCAAAGGATCAGGCCGAGTGTGAGGCCAATTACGCTCGTCTGATGCAGTTGTTGCCAGATATTGATGATGTAGATAAGCGAGAATTCGGTGTCCATCAACCTGGTGGGGCGCACTTGCGGTTGCAAATTGTGATTCGCGAGCGTTGTAAATACACCACTATGCTGGATATCAGTCAGGGTCCATCCAGTTTAGAAGGCCTGGCACTACCTATTCCCTGTTTTTCCCTGCGTGTTTACCATGATGCCCGTATGGCTGAGGTGGTTTCTTTCGATCAGCATCGGCAATTACTACCGCGTTACGAGTACCCCAATAAAAATATGTATCAATGTGACGAGAAGTCGCAGCTAAATGCATTTCTGGGTGAATGGCTCAGTCACTGCCTGCAATTTGGCCATGCTCTGGATGATGTGAGCCCTGCTTTAGGCTGATAATTGAGAAAACACGTTTTTTGTTATTTTTAATAGGCAATTGTTACTGGATTTTGATGGTATTTGGTTTTTAATGGAGATAACCGGTCAGTAAGTAGTCAATAACAGATTGGCCGTTTTTTTAGTTCAAGGATTTTAGACTTGCAGATATCTCTTAAACATTCGACCGTTCGCATTGTACAAATCACCGACTCCCATCTTGGCGAAAAGCCGGGTGATGGTTTGTTGGGTATGGATACCGGTGAAAGCCTCCAGCACGTCATCAATCTGGTTAAAAGTGAACGCCCACAGGTCGATTTACTGCTGGCTACTGGGGATATCGCCAACAGTGGCAGAATTGAATCCTATAAACGTTTTGCCCAAATGACGGGTGGAATTGCCGATCACGCACTGTGGTTGCCGGGCAATCACGATTTGGTCGAGCCAATGCGGGCGGCAATTGATGGTGGAACCCATATGGATGCCGTTGCCGATGTCAGCAATTGGCGCATCATTATGGTTAATTCCAAGATTCCCGGCGAAGTAGGTGGTGCTATTGCAGAGGCTGAATTAACTTTTTTGCGAGAGCAGCTGCAGAACAGTCGAGCTGAACATGTAATGGTGTGTTTGCACCACCATCCGATTAATATTGATTGTGAATGGCTGGATGAGCAAAGAGTCAGTAATGCCGATGCCTTTTTCTCTGTGCTCGCTGAGTTTGATACTGTGCGCGCTGTTTTATGGGGGCATATTCATCAGCAGATTGATCAGTGGCGTGGCGATGTTAAATTGATGTCGACACCATCAACCTGTATTCAATTCGCTCCCCTCCAACCCAGTTTCAAGCTTGACCGATTGAATCCCGGCTACCGCTGGTTGGAATTACACATTGATGGATCTATTAGCACGAGTGTTTCTCGTATTGATGAGACCTTTGATATCGATTACGACTACACCGGCGGCTATTAATTGCACAGTGGTTTTTTCTCAATTTCTGTTAGCTGATAATCCCTAAAAACGGTATGCTTGCGGCTTTGTTTTATCCTGTTCGCGTATGTCAGCACTATTGGTCTATATTCACGGTTTCCAAAGTTCGCCCTTGTCTGCCAAGGCGCAGGAAACTCGTTGCTATGTAGAAAACACAGGGCTGGATGTTGAAGTCGCTGTGCCGGCATTGTCCGATTATCCGGGCGAAAGTTACTGGCAGCTGCAGCAATTGGTACATGATAATCTGCAACGACAGATCGCATTGATTGGTAGCTCGCTGGGTGGTTTTATGGCGACTGCTCTGGCAGAAGAATTTGGTTTAAAAGCGGTTCTTGTTAATCCCAGTGTTCATCCCTACCGTCTGATTGATACCCATTATGGTGAAAATACTAACCCTTACACCGGCAAAATATTTTATTTGGATGAAGGGCATGCGCAGGAGCTTCATCGATTAAAGGTTGATGGGTTCAGTCGCTCGGAGAATTTACTGGTGATGCTGCAAAAGGGTGATGAAACACTGGATTATCGTGAAGCAGCTGAACATTATTGCAGTTGTCAGCAAATGGTAGAAGAAGGCGGTGATCATCGCTTTCAGGGCTTTGATAAACATTTACCCGCTATCATGAAATTTTTAGAATTGTCGTAACAGCAAATCATTTATCAAAACGTTAGATTGAATTAATAAGAGCAGAATGTCGAACTATAACGCTGAATCTATAGAAGTCTTAACCGGGCTTGACCCAGTGCGCAAACGTCCCGGTATGTACACAGATACCACTCGTCCTAACCATCTGGCTCAGGAGGTGATCGACAATAGCGTTGATGAAGCACTGGCAAACTTTGCTAAACAAATAGAAGTTATCATTCATAAAGACGGCTCATTGACTTGTACCGACGATGGTCGCGGTATGCCTGTTGATCTTCATCCCGAGCAGAAAAAACCAGGCGTCGAAGTTATCCTTACTACGTTGCACGCGGGCGGTAAATTCAACAGCGATAATTATCAATTCTCCGGTGGTTTGCATGGCGTGGGGGTGTCGGTGGTCAATGCGTTGTCCAAGACCTTGGAAGTCACTATTCGTCGCGATGGCAACGTCTACCAAATGAATTTCAAAGATGGTGAAAAGGCTAGCGATTTAAACATTATTGATAACTGTGGCAAGCGTAATACGGGTACCAGTATTCGATTTTTACCAGACGCCAACTATTTCGATTCGGCAAAATTTTCTATCCCGCGTATGAAACATGTGCTGAGGGCAAAGGCAGTTTTGTGTCCGGGTTTGAAAGTGTTGTTTACTGATGAAGCCAGCGGCGAAAAAGAAGAGTGGTATTACGAGGATGGCCTGAAGGATTATATCCTGGCCAGTACTCAGGGCTGGGAAACCCTACCTGCAGAGCCCTTTATCGGCAGCTTCGCCGGCTCTAATGAAGGTGTTGATTGGGCGGTGCAATGGTTGCCAGAGGGCGGTGAGTTGATCAATGAGTCCTACGTCAATTTGATTCCAACAGCTCAAGGTGGCACACACGTAAACGGATTACGGACAGGATTATTAGAGGCATTAAGAGAGTTTTGTGAGTTCAGAAATCTGTTACCTCGTGGTATTAAACTATCACCCGATGATATCTGGGATAAATGCAGTTACGTGTTGTCATCAAAGCTGGAAGATCCACAATTCTCAGGTCAGACCAAAGAGCGATTAAGTTCTCGTGAGGCGGCTGCTTTTGTTTCTGGCGTGGCTAAAGATGCCTTTAGTTTATGGTTAAACCAACACACGGAAGATGCGGAAAAACTGGCAGACATGTGTATCTCCAATGCACAGTCGCGATTGAAAAAATCGAAAAAGGTTGCGCGTAAAAAAGTCACCAGTGGTCCGGCTTTGCCGGGTAAATTGGCCGACTGTGCCGGTGATGAAGCCGAACGTGGTGAATTATTTTTGGTAGAGGGTGATTCTGCCGGTGGTTCAGCCAAGCAGGCGCGAGATCGTCAATTTCAAGCTATCTTGCCGTTGCGTGGAAAAATTCTTAATACCTGGGAGGTAGATTCACAGGAAATTTTAGCTTCGCAGGAAGTGCATGATATCTCTGTTGCCATCGGCGTTGATCCCGGTTCCGATAATCTTGATGGATTGCGTTATCACAAAATTTGTATCCTGGCCGATGCGGATTCCGATGGCCTGCATATCGCTACACTAATCTGTGCCTTGTTTGTTCGTCACTTCAAGCCTTTAGTTCAACAGGGTCACGTATATGTCGCCATGCCACCGCTTTATCGTATTGATGTCGGTAAAGATGTTTATTATGCGTTGGACGATGCAGAAAAGCAGGGAATACTCGATCGCATCGAAGCGGAAAAGAAAAAAGGCAAAGTCGGTGTGCAGCGCTTTAAAGGGCTCGGTGAAATGAATCCTATGCAGCTTAGAGAAACTGTTATGAATGGTGACACCCGGCGACTGGTTCGTCTGGTAATGGATCATGGTGATGATACCAGTCAGGTGATGGATATGTTGCTGGCAAAAAAACGTGCAGCAGATCGAAAGGTTTGGTTAGAAGCTAAAGGTGATTTGGCAGAGGTTTAAAGTATATGCTTTGCCTCTATAAATAATGCAGCATTTGTATTTTTTGTATGATATGAATTGCTAAATATAAGAATAAACAAGCTACTGAAAAAGTTGATAAATACCAAGCAGTTCTGTAGATGATAGTTCTTTGTCTTCTTACCATTAATAACGTTAGCCCATGTTGATCCAGATTATTAAAGTCTTCGGTTTTTGACCAATGCACCCAAACAACTAATAACAATAAAAAACAGGAAATGAGTACAGAGGAAATGCCTGTATAGAGCAGAAATATGAGTGCTGTTAAGTCATCTGTGTCAATAATAAATAATGCAAACACAGCAATGATGATCGAGTTGAAGGTTAATAGTGCTGAAAATTTATCATCTAAAATCGTAAGGCAATTGTAGAGATGATTGAACACATCTTTGTGTTGTTCATCAGATTTCATTTTAGATAATGCAGCTAGGTGGTTGGTTAAGCCAATTTTCCCCTTTGGCAGATCAGTTTTTAGTTTAAACACGTTCCCTCCCGGCAATATCTTCAAACCACAGTTCAGGCTTTTCTTTAATAAATTTTTCCATTAAAGCAATGCAGTCAGCATCGTTGAGTAACTCGACTTCAACCCCATGTTCTTTTAAGAAAGGGATGTTGCCTTCAAAATTTTTATTTTCTCCGATAACAACGCGTTTTATACCAAATTGAATAATAGTGCCCGAGCACATCATGCAGGGAGATAGAGTAGTGTAGAGAGTGGTATTGTTGTAGTGTGAGCGTCTGCCGGCATTTCGAATACAATCCATTTCACCGTGTGCTATGGGATCCGATTGTTGAACGCGTTGGTTATAGCCACGACCAATGATTTTGTTGTTTTCATTATCAACCAGGATCGATCCAACCGGTACGCCACCTGAGTCGTGACTTTTTTGTGCTTCAGCTAAAGCTTGCTGCATATATATTTTGTCATTCATTTTTTAACCGAGTTATTACTTTTTTTAATGTGAAGTACCGTATTTAATTACTTTAACCCTAGGATTTGTTTGGCCATCAACACCAATGAATAGTGTACCACCGTCAGCGTTTAAAAAACCCGCCACCGTTTTTAAGATGATAAGAAGTCTCGCTTAATATGGCTATTCAGGTTATCTTTAACACTCACTGCGCCTGTGCCGTAGACGCCACCTTTTCAATTTTATGTTGCTTGTAGGAGGAACCTTTGGCAATCCGATCTCTGATACTGATTCTTGGCTTTTCATTTCTAACGCTGGCTTGTTCTGAAGCAACGCCTCCCTCAATGCCTACCATAGAAGTTGTGGTGACACCTGCGGCTATGCTGCCCTATCAACCTCGAGGTAGCTTTGTAGGTCGTCTTGAGGCTCAGGAAAATGTCAGTATCCAAGCAAGAGTCAGTGGTTATTTAATCCAACGTACATTTAAAGATGGGCAAATAGTCAATAAGGGCGACGAGCTGTATGTGATTGATCCTGCTCCCTTTGAGGCCAGTTTGGCAGAGGCAGAAGCAGAGGTTGATAGGGTAGAAGCTCGAGTGGCGGTAGCCGGTCGCAATTATGCGCGAGGAAAACAACTGGTAGAAAGTGGCACCATTTCGGCCTCACAAATGGATGAATTAGAGGGCACTGATCTGGAAGCTAAAGCGGCATTAAAGGCAGCGACTGCAACACGTGATAACGCCAAAATTAACCTCAGTTACAGCAGAATTGTTGCACCTATCGATGGCCAGATTGGGCGTAGCAGCTTTAATGTTGGCGATTTAGTAAGCCCTGAGTCAGGGGTATTGACGACACTGGTTAATACCAATGCCATGCAGGCTGTCTTCTCGATTGATGAAAAACTGCTATTAGAAGTACGCAATCGCCGCCTTAATGAAAGTTTGCCCAATCCGACAGAGCAGGTAGAGGTATTAATCGAATTATCCGATGGCACACTTTACCCGCATAAGGGGCATGTAGATTTTCTAGATAACCGCGTTAATGAAGGCACGGGAACTATTGAGATAAGAGCCACGATACCTAACCCGGATAATCTTTTAGGGCATGGTCAGTATGTCAGGGTTGTCGTGCAGGAAATCGCTGTCAATGATGTGTTAATGGTGCCGCAGGCGACTATACAGTCCGATCAAGTAGGTGATTATGTGTTGACAGTTAATGATGAAAATAAAGTGCAACGAAAAAACGTTGAACTAGGCGACAGAGTAGAGCAATACATAATCATCTCGCAAGGGCTGGAGACCGGAGAAAACGTTATTTTGCAGGGCTTACAAAAAGTCAAAGTCGGTCAGACCGTTAATGTTAAACAACTGAATAATAATCCTGCATCAGTGAATGACTCGCCACAGGCCTAGGGAAGGTTAGCATGTTCAGTGCATTTTTTATTGATCGACCAAAGTTTGCTTTGGTGATTTCAATTGTCCTGACATTGATGGGGGCGCTTGCGATTAATTTGCTGCCTATAGCTGAATATCCACAGGTGGCACCTCCTCAGGTCACGGTTGCTGCCAATTATCCCGGAGCTTCTGCGGAGGTTGTAGAGCAAACCATAGGTGGGCCGTTAGAGGAAGTTATTAATGGTGTTGAAGGCATGATATATATGTCTTCAAGGAGCGCTAACGATGGCAGCTATTCATTAAATATTACCTTTGAGCTGGGGCAGGATATTGATGCGGCGCTAAGTCGGGTACAAAACCTGGCTAAGTTAGCCGAGCCCAAGCTGCCGCAGGAAGTCAGAAATCAGGGTATGAGTATCGATAAAGTCTCACCTGATATTTTGATGATCGTCAGTTTTTTCTCACCAGATGAGTCGCTGGATTACGCTTTTCTTTCCAATTACGTCAAAATCAATATTCAAAACCGTTTAAAGCGAATTCAAGGCGTTGCGCAGGCGACTATTCTTGGTGCTGCTGATTATTCCATGAGGCTGTGGTTAGACCCGAGTCGAATGAGTCATTTAGGTGTCGCTGTTAACGATATTTTATCTGCATTGCAGGAACAAAATGTTCAGGTTGCTGCAGGAAAAATCGGCGCTCCTCCCTTCGAAGGAAATTTACAAACACAATATACGCTGCAGACCAAAGGCCGACTGTCAGAGCCAGAAGAATTTGAAGAGATTATTATTCGCTCAGGGCAGGATGGTGCAGCCATTTATTTGAGAGATGTTGCCACCGTTGAGTTGGGGCAGGTGGATTACAGTGTAGTTGGCGAATTTAATAATAACCCTTCGGCTAATGTCGCATTGTATTTAGTACCGAATGCCAATGCATTGACAACGGGTGAAGAAATCAAGCGTGTGTTGGCAGAAATGTCTGACCAGTTTCCGCAGGGCCTGACCTATGAAGTGGGCTATGACACGACCCGGTATGTTAATGTGGCGATCAATCAGGTTGTTGTGAGTTTATTGCAGGCAGTGGGATTAGTGATTCTGATTACCTTTGTATTTCTTGGTAATTTAAGAATGACGTTAATTCCGGCCATAGCGATTCCCGTTTCATTGATTGCCAGCTTTGCTGTGTTATTAGCGATGGGCATGTCGATTAATACGATCACCTTGTTTGGGTTGGTATTGGCGATTGGTATCGTAGTGGATGACGCCATTTTGGTTATCGAAAATGTTGATCGACATTTGCGGAGTGATAGCGCGCTGACAGTAAAGGAAGCGACACGAATTACGATGCGAGAAGTGTCAGGGCCAATTTTGTCAACAACACTGGTATTGCTGGCGGTATTTATTCCGGTAGCTTTGTTGCCAGGCATTACAGGACAAATGTATCGGCAATTTTCAGTGACGATTTGTGTCGCTGTCTGCTTTTCGTCTTTAAACGCATTGACGTTAAGTCCGGCCCTGGCTTCTTTAATTCTTAAGGGTGGAGAAAAAGAAGATCGGGCTTGGTATCGCACGTTTAATACGGGTTTTGACAAAATACGAAAAAATTATGATCGAGGTGTCAGTTGGATTGTCAGGCGTACGGCAATTGTAACCATCACATTTGTTGGTGTTGTCGTGGCAACAGGTATTGGTTTTATTTCCGCGCCGACTGGTTTTGTTCCGCCCGAGGATAAGGGGGCGTTGTTAATTAATGTGCAGTTACCTGATGCCGCTTCACTACAGCGCGCTGAAGAAACGGTCGATAAAGTCGCAGAGTTGGTTAAAAGTATAGAAGGCGTTGAGAGCGTGACTGCTATTACAGGCTTTAGTATTTTAACTGGGGCTGCACAAAGCAATGCCGGAACGTTGTTTGCGGTATTGGATCACTGGGATGATCGCCCTGGTTTACAGAATAGTGTTTTTGCCATTACAAGAAAAATCAATGGTATGGCCTATATCAATATTCCAGAGGCACAAGTCTATGCTATGTCACCGCCAGCTGTTCCGGGTATGGGTGTGGCAGGTGGGCTGGAAATGATTCTGGAAGATACCTTATCCCGTTCACATAAAGAATTAGCGGCAGTAATGAATGACTTTATTGTTGAAGCCAATAATCGTCCGGAATTGACTGGTGTCTTCACTTCTTTCCGCGCCAATGTGCCGCAATATTTTGTAGATGTCGATCGCCAAAAAGCTAAAGACTTAGGCGTTTCCCTAAACGATTTGTTTCTAACTTTGCAAGCCAATCTGGGATCGCTTTATATCAATGATTTTAATAAATTTGGTCAAACCTATCGTGTGATGATGCAGGCAGAATCTTCCTATCGTTCAGATTTAAATGACCTTTCCAGTTTGTTTGTCCGTTCTGCCAATGGAGAGATGATTCCTATTTCAACACTGGTTAGCACACAGCCAATTTTAGGCCCTGAAGTTGCAGAGCGTTATAACATGTATCGCTCTGCACTGATTCGTGGCAACCCCAACAGTGGTTATAGCAGTGGTGATGCTATCGCTACTATGGATGAGTTGGCAGATAGTATTTTGCCAGACGGTTATCAAACAGAATGGACAGGTATGACATTTCAGGAAATTGAGGCAGGGAGTCAGGCCATTTATGCCTTTGCAATTGCCTTTATTTTTATTTATCTGTTTTTGGTTGCTCAATATGAAAGTTGGTCAATTCCTTTAACGATTATCATGGTGGCGCCTATCGCCATTTTGGGTGCAATAACTACTATTCATTTACTGAGTTTTCTACAGCTTAACCTCTATGCGCAAATTGGCATTGTATTATTGATTGGTATGGCCGCGAAGAATGCGATTTTAATCGTTGAATTTGCTCGACAAAAAAGAGAACAGGAAAACGCATCAATAATAGAGGCTGCCAGTAGTGCCGCCTCGCTTCGTTTTCGTGCAGTCAACATGACGGCAATGAGTTTCATATTAGGTATTCTGCCATTGGTATTTGCCAGCGGAGCAGGAATGTTCAGCCAAATGTCTCTTGGTTTGACAGTGCTTAGTGGCATGTTGGCAGTATTGCTAATCGGTACTTTTTTAATTCCAGGTTTTTATGTGTTGATCCAGAGCAACAGAGAGTCATTAAAGGCAAAACTGGGAATTAACGCGGATGAATAAATAGTTATTTATCTTTCTAAAAAAGGCCCCTCGCGGGGCCAGTCACTTGGACAAAAGGTTCTGGATAGAGGGTTATTTAAGCAACTTCTTCGTATGCTGCCTTGGTCATCGTGCTGGCGAGAATACCGTAAGCAGCTGCCCAGGCAGCTTTAACCTCTTCAGTGAATGCTTCACCTAAACCCATTTCAAGCGTTTTCAGTAAAGCGGCACCAACTGTATCGTAGTGGCTCGCTTCAACGCCATAATCCACATGACGTACAGCCAGCTTTTCGACAACAGGGACTAATTGGTCTAGACGATCTAATAAACGTACGGCAGCAGTAATCATTTCCATGAGTTTTTTACCTTGCTCAACCATATCGCCTTTGAATAAATTTTTAAGTGTAGGATCGGCTTCAAACAGATTGCCGTAAAAAAGTGCAGCAGCATCATCGGCGATGGGTTCTACTTTTGCCCAACTGCTTTTGCAGAGTTGTATTTGTTCAGGGGTCATTGTTTTTGCTCCATTAAAATAAAATAAAATTTCTTTCTATTAACGCAATTACTCCAGAGCTGAGAGCATAAACTCTATAATCAATTGCAAATCGTCATCAGTCAGTTCGGTATTGCCACCTTTGGCTGGCATTAGGCCAAAGCCTTCACTGGCGTGTTGAACTAAAGTTGTTATATCTTGAGATGCTCTTGGTGCCCACATTTTTTGATTGCCAAGGATTGGTGCGCCATTAATACCTTGAGCGTGGCAGACTTTGCAGTTCTTTGTGTAAAGCTCTTCACCTTTGCTGGCTGCTTGTGTGGAGCTACTGCTAGCCGTTGCCTGTTCTGATGGTTGTTCACTGCAAGCAGTGAACAACATCATTACAATGATTGGTAGCAATAAGCGTGTCATTGTTTATCCTCGAAAGCTTTGATTATTTTCCCTTAAAGAGAAAGAGGAACGCGGATAACAACACCGCCCATCACTTCACCCAATACGAAGTCAGTACGAGGCGTATCCTTATGCTCGTTGTGACATTTAGTGCAAGCCTCTGATACAGCAACATCAGGATAAACTGCAGTGAAATAAGTCGCGTCGCCCAATGTTTCTTCACCGTAAAAATTTTCACCGGGATTTGCAGCAATATATTCTAGGCCCTCTTTTTCCATCGGTGTTTTGGGTGCGTTTTGTTTGTTGATAGGCCAAATAGATTGTAGAGAATAGGTAAACTCGTCAGTTATTTCTGCTACAGCTTCTGAGCCTGCGCGAAACATTTGTGCAGGCAATAATGTTCCATTAGGAATATCTTGCCAGTGTTCATCCGGTTTTATTGCGCCGACGCCATTGGGCCCTAATCGTTGTACGACCAGTTTCGTATAGTTGGCTCTATCTGCATTCATTACTGCAAATAAAGAATCCGTATAAAGTTTTGGTTCGATACCCGTTGATACAGGCTCCTGATTACATGCAGAAAGCGCTAATAATGATCCCAATACTGCAGTAGCTTGTATTACCTTTTTCATGTGTTACCCCTCGCAACAAGTCTATAAAATTAAAATCTAACTATTTATCAACTTCGCGTTTTAAAGCCCAATCTATCGAAGGAATATGCTTCGATAGTTTTCCTGAGAAATTATTTTTGATTAGCGTTTCGTCTGCTAATGCATCAATGGAAAATTCCAAGCTATGACATTGCATGCAAACGGGCCTAATCATTTTCTCGTTTGGCCGTAAATAAAAATTTTGATTATGTTCAACGCGAACATTTATTTCTCTTTCAGAATTCCCTTCTTTATTATTTTTGTTAACAATTTTTATGCCAGTGTTTTGATCTGCCACTCTAGGAAGGTGACAAGTGGCACATGAAACGGCATTTTCGGGGTCAATATCGCCTAAACTAGCGGATTGCCACAGTTTTCCATGTGGAGAATTTTTAAATGCAAGACTGTGTTCATCGTTATGGCATGTTAAGCAAGCCTCAGTTGCAGCAAATTGTGTATTGAATTCGTGCGCTGCATGGCAACTGTTGCACCCGTGCTGTGCGTTAAGTGAGCTGTGTTTGAAGTCCATAGGCGAATCCATGGGGCGAACAGCGGGGAGTTGTGTTTCGAGTTTGGGCGATAAACGCATGCCATGTTTACTGGCAAGAAAGCCTTCAGCTTCCTGTTGGTGACATTGTTGGCACTGTTGTAGTGCAGGCCTTTCTATCCACTCGGAATTATTTTCTGTTGTGTGGCAGCCGCTGCAACTGACACCTGCTTGTGCATGAGAGGTTGCCGACCAGTGCTGGGTAATTTCCGGATGTGATACAGAATATTGTTGATCGATGCTCTCATTTTTTATCACAGGGTTTTGTGCTTTGCTTAATGCTGCATTACTAGGCGCACTAATGCGTGCGATGTCATCCAGCCAGGGTTTATTGGCATGCTGCACCAGAAAGCTTTCATACAATGCACGATTGTCATGAAAGTTATGACAGCCTGCACTGGCACAACTATCGAAAGCTAGATCTTTATGGCTTTCGCGCTCATCACTAATTTCCTTGTGACAGTGGTAACAGTAGTCATCTGGCAAGGTCACACCCATGGCATGTGTTTGTTCTTCCTGGTGTTCGGTATGACAACTGATGCAATAACGTGCATCGATAATTTCTAATCGATATGCCTCTCTGGGGTCAGTGAATTTTTTCTTGGGATGTGAATCGTGCGCTTGTTCTAACTCCTCTGCATGACAATTCACACAGGCATTTTGTATTACTTCCTCACCGCCAAAAGCTTCTGTATGACAACTACTACAGGCCAGCTCAATTTGATAATGACCATGGCTGGTTTCTCCGATTAATAGTTGAGATTTATCCTCTTTAATCAATAAGGTGTAGGCAAAGTAACTGCCAATAGCTAAGGTCAAAAAAATCCAAAGCGACCAGGTAATTTTTTTCATGCGTTACCAGCCTAAAAATAATAAACAGTCGTGATATGGGCAATCAGCAAAATAGGCAAGGGCCAGCTAACCAGCAGATGCAGCCAGGCTAATCCCTTGCGCACACTTTGGCTTTGTGCTGGTTTTAGATGGTGACTCATTGCAACCGACATGCCTGCAATAGCACCCAGACCAATAACTAATAAGAAATTAATCATCAGGTATTGATTGAGATTGCTGCCCAAATGAAAACCGGTATGGATAATAAGTATGGAAACACATAGCAAACCCAATACGATGTGGAAAATGCGCCAAAAGGCGAACTCCCCGAGCCGGGCACTATTGATGCGCTTACGTATTGACATCAGTAGACCAATTGCAGATAAGCCGAGCAGGGTGAAACCCGATACCTGCTTCCAGAATTTGTCGTTCCAGTATTGCTGCAGTGGTGCATTTTCCTGAACGGTGTCGGGAATGACAAAACCGGGAATAAAATAAATAAGTGCAGCAACAGCGAGGGCGACCAGGCTGGACATTAAAACCAGTGGCCAGGCCTTCTCTTTCTCTGGTGGCCCTTGATAACCAGTTAATTGTTGCAGCAGTGGTTTACAGGAGCCGCATACGGTGCCGGCACCAGTCGCTTCAGATAATGCTTCACGTGTAGTGCAGCCATTTTCAATCGCTTCAACTAATGTTCCCTGACAGACGCTATTGCACTGACAGACAATCGCTGCCTTGGGCCATAAGTTGACATCATTAGAAGCATCATTGAGCCATAGTTTGCCTTTGGTTCGAAACCACCAAAGTTGCCACGGCATAACACGACGATTTTGTTGTAACAGTTCCTGAATTCTTGGCAGTTCGGGCCAGTCGCCAATGCCTAACATGCCGACCAGGCGGCCACGTCTGATGACCAGTTTGCGATAAATGCCATCGGCACGATAAATCATTTCACGTTCAGATCCATAACGGGGAAAGTCGGTGATCTCTCCCTGGCTGACAACGTGTTCACCTACCACTTTTAATCGCGATTGTTGTTGTGAGCCCGCGTAATGGGATTGCCCGCCGGTAATCACATCGGCAACTATGGCTGCCTGTTCTAGCCCTGGAGCTACCAGGCCATAGGTTTGTCCGTTAAATTCACAGCATTCACCGATAGCAAAAATATTCTCATCTGAGGTTTTAAGTTGATCGTTGACAACAATACCTTTGCCAATTTTCAGTTTTGCTTCTCGCGCTAATTCGCTGTTAGTGGTGATGCCGGTACAAAACAGTACCGTATCACAGGCAATTTTTTCGCCTGCTCGAGTCGTAATTGCTTCAACACGGTTCATGCCATGTACGACACGAACGCCTGAACTCAACATAACGTTTATATCAAGCGCTTGTAATTTTTCCAGCAGTTGTGACGATGCTTCGTCGTCAAGCTGGCGATTCATGAGTCGATCACTCTGCTGTATCAGAGTGACTTTTGTATTTAGTCGTTGTAATGCGCGAGCCGCTTCAATACCCAACAGTCCGCCGCCAACAACGACAATATGTTTAGAGCTTGATAAGCGCGCATACAGCGCATCGGTATCTTTTAAATTACGAAAGGTGTAAACCCCTGTTTGTTCTATGCCGGGAATATTGGGCACGAAGGGTCTTGAGCCGGTGGCGATAACCAGTCGTTCGAAATAATAATTTCGGTCCAGTGTATCGGTTATCTGTCTGGATTCAGGTGAAATTTGTTTAATTGCGCAAATAACAAATTGAAAATTCGGATACTTTGTTACGTCCGGCATATCTAATGCAATGTCATTGCGATCGACATCACCTGCCAGTACTGATGAAAGTTGTACCCGGTTATAGGGTGCGTAGGGTTCGTTACCAAATAGGGTGATATTGGCATCGGGTTGGCGAGCTAACATTTCGTGTACAAAACGCATGCCAGTAGGGCCGCTGCCGATCACGACGATACGTGGATAGTTATCGGTATTAACTAAGGGAATGGTAGAGGGTTGTTGTTCACTGCTCGCTTGAATGTCAGTGTTAGCTGCTGTGGTCGACATCCAGTATGCTCCTGATCAGGGGCTATTGATATGTTGAGTTGAGAAAAAAAGGGTTAAGCCGCATAAAGCAGCCTAACCCTTGAAAAAGGGTGGCTTTAGACTAATTGCTTAGTACTTGGCGCCTACCCATACCCACAGGATCTCTTTGTCACTGCCGAAGTCATCAGCGGAATAGTCAGCGTATTTAATACCGCCGCTGTAATTTTTAGTGAAGGCTTTTGTCGCTTGAAAATTAAATTCATCACCGTAATCTAAGCTGCCTTCGTCCGACTCATACTCGTGATAAACAGCTAGCAGATTTACGCCACCGAATTTTTTGGTAGAAAGAGTGATATAGGTGTCGTCTATACCGTTACCGCCAGCAATTGTGCCGAACAGTGAACCGCCTAGGAAAACATCAGCCCAGCCCTGAAATTTATGTACAGTTGCTAAAGGCGTTTGAAAGTTTTCTATGCCGTCATCGGAGCCCAGTACTTCGTTAGTGATTTTTGCTGTGAAGCCAGCTGCAGAAACGCCTAATTCAACCAGACTGTAGTCTGTATCAACATCGGCAGTTTCGTTGTCCTGTGTAGCAAACTCTAATGCATACAGAAATTTCACATCTTCACCGGTTGAGCCAGTGAAACTTACACCGTAAGTATCAGTTGCATCAAAGCCACCTTCTTGTGAAAGCGAATAGCCGTAACCGACTAACTTACCGAAAGGTGTTTTATAGGAAATATTCAGTAATGTATGGTCTGGAGAGTCGACATCGTCAAACGTAGGAGAATTGATACGGTTAACTTTGTAAATATATGAAAGGTCAACTGACAGATCTTTCATTGGTGTAAGTGTTAAACGTGCCGCATCAAAGGTTTGCCAATCTTGGCGCCAGCCGACATGACCAACATGTCTGTGACCATCATAAGTTAAAATCTGACGTCCGACCTTGGCAGTAAGCATGTCATTTTTGTATTGGATGAATGCTTGGTCAACTTCAGTGTTCTCAGTTTCAGGTATCAAGCCATTCTCATCATCAATACCTAGCACGTCACGTACATCTTCAACCGCTACAGTAGCTGAAAAACCTTCATAGGAACCAGTGGTATAACTGAGTAGCGTACGCATTGTCAGGCTGTCACTATCATTGTCGCCAAGTTCTACATCTTCGTAGCGAATATGAATGTCTAAACTGGCTTTTCCTGCAGTAATGGCATCAGTGATCGCATCGGCTAATACCGTTTGTGAAAATAGTGTGCTAAGTGCGATAGCTGAGGTACCGACAATGCCGGCCATCAGTGATTTGTGTTTGTTTGAGTTCATGAAGTAGCTCCTAAATGGTTTTCGTCATCAATGTTTTAACTAGTTAATACAATTATTATTCCCGATTTTATTAGGCGGCTTTTTCCTGGCCGTCTTTGTTAGTTTTTTTTGCGGAACTGTCTGCTGTAATGTGCTCTACTTTTCGTTGTTTTTCATACAAGAAGCGTAGAACTTCAGAACGAAGACGGTTGTATTCCACATCGTTGGCTAACTCCAAGCGACTACGAGGTCTTTCCAGTTTGATATCGAGGATTTCGCCGATAGTGGCAGCTGGTCCATTAGTCATCATGACAATACGATCGGATAATAAAACCGCTTCATCTACATCGTGAGTAATCATAATGACGGTGTTGTTCAGTTCCGCTTGAATTTCCATCAGCGAGTCCTGCATGTGGGCGCGGGTAAGGGCATCCAAAGCGCCAAAGGGTTCATCCATTAACAAGACGTCGGGCTGCATGGCCAGAGCTCTGGCAATACCGACACGTTGCTTCATACCTCCCGATATTTCATCGGGGCGTTTGTGCATGGCGTGATCCATATGCACTAGTTTCAAATTATGTTCTATCCATTCCTTGGTTTCTCTCTTGCTTTTTGATTTACCAAAAACTTGTTTAACGGCTAATTCAACATTTTCATAGGCGGTTAGCCAGGGCAAAAGCGAGTGATTCTGAAACACAACGGCACGTTCCGGGCCGGGTTCAGTCACTTCCTTATCATTCAAGATAACACCGCCGCGAGTGGCTTGATACAAGCCGGCAACGATATTAAGTACGGTCGATTTACCGCAGCCTGAGTGTCCAATCAGTGAAACAAATTCGCCTTTGCTGATTTGTAAATCTACACCCTTTAGTGCAGTAAAGGAGCCCTTCGGAGTTGGAAACTCCATATCTACTTGGCTGATGTTTAATAATACGCTCATAGTGTTCTCCAAAATTTCTGTTGACGACTAGCGGGATGCTGAGGATTTATCCCAGGAGGCCCAGCGTTGAACTTGCAACATAGTGCGATCAAGCAGGAAGCCTATGAAGCCGATGACAACGACGGCAGCCATGATACGACTCAGAGATTCAGAACTGCCATTTTGGAATTCATCCCAGACAAATTTTCCCAGCCCGGGATTTTGCGCCAGCATTTCAGCTGCGATAAGCACCATCCAGGCAACGCCAAGTGATAAGCGCATGCCGGTAAAAATTGCAGGTACTGATGCGGGTAAAACAATTTTTTGTACGTGTTTTAGTGCCGGCAAGCGAATAACGCGGCTTACGTTGACTAAATCGTTATCTATAGAAGCAACGCCAACAGAAGTGTTAATGACCATTGGCCAGATGCAGCATAGTGTAACCGTTATTAGCGAATTTAAAAAAGACTTGGCTACCATTGGATCAGGTGATACATACAGAGCACTGACAACCATGGTTACCAATGGCAGCCAAGCTAGCGGAGACACTGGTCTAAAAATTTGGATAATTGGATTAACTGCAGTGTTTAATGTTTTGCTTAAACCGATGGCAATACCCAGTGGGATTGCAAGAAATGCTGCGAGGAAAAACCCGCTCATTACAGTCAATAAGCTGGTAAATATTTGATCGAGAAAAGTTTCTTTACCGGTATATTTTCTGATTCTGGGTTCGTAAGTTGGGTCTTGTGCAACGCGCTTGGCATTGCGTTCTTCTTGCCTTTCGTAAAAAGCCGCAGCCTTTTCCCTTTCGGCAATATGCTCGTTATAAAGTGAACCAAACTGCTCATAAACAGCGGCAGGCCCAGGAAATTTTCCGAGAGAGGTATCGATGTTTTGTGCTGCTGTTCCCCATAATAAAAGGAACACAGCAATACCCATCATGGGAATTCCGATCAATTGCAAAGCATTATTTAAAATGTTTTGTCCTTGCGATGGCGCAGCAGTTGAGCTAAACAACTTGCCTACCGATGTGATTACTGTATTCATGATTTATCCTGTGAGTATTGTCATGTTGGCTCTGAGTAGAGACGCGCTTAGAGCACGTCTCCTTTTTTCAGGCCAATATTGAAGCTATTGATGTAGTCGTTTGGCTTGGTGCCGTCATAAACGATGTCATCAATAAATTCTTTTTGTGGTGGTTTAAAGCCTGTTTCTGTTTCGAAGTCAGGAAAGTCTTTAGCATCCATTAAGCCTTCATCGATTAAAGACTGGGCGGCTTTTGAGTAGATGTCTGGGCGGTAAACTTTCTTCGCCATGTCGACATACCAGCTGTCAGGTTTGGTTTCGCTGATTTGGCCCCAGCGGCGCATTTGTGTCAGGTACCAAATTGCATCGGAGTAGTAAGGGTAAGTAGCGTTGTAACGGAAGAATACGTTAAAGTCAGGCACTTCACGCTTGTCACCTTTTTCATATTCAAAGGTGCCAGTCATGCTGTTAGCAATAACATCGTAGTCTGCACCGACATAGTTTGATTGTGAAAGAATTTTCACAGCTGCAGGACGGTTGGCGTTATTGTTTTCATCTAACCATTTAGCTGCACGAATTAGCGCACGTGTTAGACGAATGGTTGTGTTAGGATATTTTTCTGCAAATTCTGCAGTAATGCCGAATACTTTTTCTGGGTTGTTCTTCCAGATTTCATAATCAGTAATAACTGGAACACCAATACCTTTAAATACTGCCTGCTGGTTCCATGGTTCACCTACACAGTAACCGTAGATAGTACCGGCTTCCAATGTGGCTGGCATTTGCGGTGGTGGTGTAACAGATAACAATGCATCTGCATCAATCTGACCGGATGTATCACCTTTGTGTGGTGCGTAGTAGCCAGGGTGAATGCCACCAGCAGCTAACCAGTAACGCAACTCGTAGTTGTGAGTTGATACCGGGAAAACCATACCCATGTTAAAAGGCTTGCCGTCGGCCTGGTATTTTTCAACAACAGGTTTTAAGGCATCAGCTTTGATGGGGTGAACAGGGCGACCATCATCCATTTTCGGAATATTGGGTTTCATCTGTTCCCAAATTTCGTTAGATACGGTGATGCCGTTGCCATTTAAATCCATTGAGAACGGCGTAATGATGTGTGCTTGTGTACCAAAACCCATAGTGGCTGCAATGGGTTGGCCCGCTAGCATGTGAGCGCCGTCCAGACTGCCATCGATCACGCCATTCAATAAAACTTTCCAGTTAGCTTGTGCTTCGATAGTGACGTAAAGGCCTTCATCCTCGAAGTAGCCGTTTTCATAGGCAATAGCGATAGGGGCCATATCAGTTAATTTGATAAAGCCAAATTTTAATTCTTCCTTTTCAGGCCAACCTAATTCCTCTGCTAGCGTCTGGTTACCGGCGAAGGCCAAACCGACACTGGCTACACAGGCGGCTATCTTGGCGATTCCGTTTTTCTTGAATCGCTTCAGAGATGATCCGAGATGTTTCATGCGTTTCTCCAGCTGGTGTGTTAATACGGTTATATTTTTTTTCATAACGATTAAATTGAGGTTTAAATTAATTCGTTACGAGTTTCTTTTCGTAACAGTTTTTGCAACCGCTGTGCCAAAAGTAAAAATTGAGAAAAAAGTATGGTTTTTGGCGATTCTTGTTTTATTGAAGTGCATAAAATGCAACCGATGTTTTTTTGTGGTGCGGGAATATAGGGTAAAAGCTGACTTGTACTGTAGGTGGGTGTTTCAATGGTGCGCAGCTGCACTATTGTGTTTCACCGCGCAACTGATACAAAAAGACTCAATTGAGTGCAGTGGTGCAGCAATGATGCAAAATGGCGCAGAAAATATAGGGTAACAGTTAGCTAATTAGATGCTACATGTAGCAGTGAGATGAGAAGTGTTAATCGATATAGAAATGCCGGTGCTGCAAATTACCTCAGCAACTCATTGAAAAACATGTTATCGATTTGCTGGATGCAGTATCCCAGTGCTTGCCAGCGGCTATTAATAATATCTGTGGCGATATTAAATAGATGGTTGCCGTTAATATTGATATCGGGCGTGTCTAATATTTGGATTTGGATACTCAGCAGCAAGCGGTGTAACGGTTTGTTGTGTTGCTGGATTGAATCTCTAATCGGTTGCAGACTGAAGGGTGTTTCCAGTTCTTCAAAGGATTGCAGTAATAGTTGTTGTCTTTCGGGAATTTCTTTCAATAAAAAAGCAATCCGGGCATGCGACTCCTGTCCACAGGCTTTGACGATTGCCGCGTTAGTGCTGAGGCCCCTCAGTTTAGCCAGGTGTTCGATATTATCGAATAAGCCATCGATCAATATTGGCAAAAAGCTGGTGGTGATTTTTGGTGTTGGGTCACTGGCTAAAAAATCCTGCATACACTTACGGATCAGACGTTTCAGTTCATCAACCAGATGACCGTGAAATTCAAAGTTATGCATGATCTGGTCTTGTTTCCAGCCAATTAAAATCGTATCCCAATTGGTGACCAGACTGTCGATTATGTCTTGCCTGAGTGGAATCAGGTGGTCGCTATTTTGGTTTTTGATCAGGTAAATAAGCCGTGGAATATCCAGCTGCAATTGGCTGATGCGCTCCATAAAGGAATAATCACCGCCTAAAAAGGCCATTGTCGCACCGCGATGCTGCTGTACGGCCCGGGTTAATTGACAGAGCAGCTTTATAGTTACCAGGTAGTAGTGTTGTTGGTAGAAAGCTGGATCTTCTGCTTCTAAGTGGTGAGTGTTTGCATCAATGTTGGGCACGGCAATGATCATGTTTGTCTATTGGGCTCTAATTGGTCTTTACAAATCGTAATTTTTGCATGTGTTACTTAATGGTTATCTAGGTTAGCAAATCACAGGCCAAAATAATCGGTTAATTGTTGCGGCTTAATGGCATTGCCGAGTTAGCAGCTGTTTACGTTTAATTCTGGCTCCTGGATTTGTGCAGGATTTTCCCAGTAATGATTTTCTCAGCAATGAAAGCCCCGATGGGAAAGGCTGAGGTGGCTGCCGGTGATGGTGCATTACAGACATGCAAACTGCGAGGGCTTTCGGCAAATAGAAAATCGTGAATCAGCTCGCCTTTGGCGGTAACCGCCTGTGCACGAATACCTGCAGGATAAGGTTTAAGGTCGGCCAATGTCAGCTGTGGACAGTATTTTCTAACTTGCTGTAAATAGCCGGGTTTATACCAACTGTTGGCTATCTCGGTCAGGCCGGCTCTGCCGTGTTGCTTGAGCAGTTTCCAAAAGCCGGGAAAGCACAGCATCTGCCAGCTATCCAGCAAATCCAGGTTGATGTGGTTATATCCCTCGCGTTTCCAGCCCACTACTGCATTGGGGCCGACGGTGATCTTGTCATCAATCATGGGAGTGAGATGGACTCCGAGAAAGGGAAGTGCTGGGTCAGGTATCGGATAAATCAGATGCTTAACCAGGTTTTTGCGGCTTTCCGGCAGCTGGTAGTACTCTCCCCGGAAAGGAATAATGGCAAAATCGGTAGTTAATCCCATCATATGAGCTACCCGGTCAGCCATCAGTCCGGCACAGGCAATTAAATAGTTGCCTGTAAAAGCCCCTTTGCTGGTCTCTATAGTGATTGCTTTTGTCCCCTCAGAAACGCCAAGTAGTTCGGTATCAGTCGATAGCGTTACCTTGGAGCCTTGGATAAGTTCTGCCAGCTTAGCCGCTATTTGCTGAAAACTGACGATGGCGCTGCTTGCTACCCATAAGGCGCCTAGTCCCTCTATGTTGGGTTCTTTTTCGCTTAATTGTTGTTTATTCAATTCGCTCACCGCAACGCCCATTTGCTGGCAGCGTTGCTTGAGTGCTTGCATGCGTTCAAGTTCCAGGCTGCTGGTGGCAACCAATAATTTTCCCGGTTGCTGGTAGGGAATATGATGCTGCTGGCAGAATGCGAGGGTGGCTTTTGCACCGCGTTGGCAGAAGTCTGCTTTCAAGCTGCCCGGTTGGTAGTACACCCCGGCATGGATAACGCCACTGTTATGCGAGGTTTGGTGTTGGGCGATCTGTGATTCTTTTTCCACTACCAGAATAGAGCTGTCTGGCAGTTGTTGCCGTAATTGCCACGCAGTAGAGAGGCCTATGATACCTGCGCCGATCACGATGAAGTCGTAATGTGAGTTGGGGTTCACTCTTTATCTTGTCCAGTTAAACCGGTTAGGTATTTTCCACAATATCGAAAAACCACCGGTTCAGTAAGATGGTGACTTCCCGCGCGGTTTTAGTTTATTCTCGCTAACAGCAAATCCTTCTATCCAAATAACTTCTGTGTATAGAAATTTTTCTGGCGCTACAGACTTAGTTAGATATACTGTAAACATATCAATAAAGCTGTTGGCCAGGAAGGGCGGGAAAAGCAATAACGCAATGTGACAAGGATGCTTTTTAACATGACGATACGGGGAGAATTGTTATGGTTAAAGGCACAATATTGCCTCAACTGATGACGTTGGTTTTTGGTTTAATACTCTTGGCTTATCTTTCTCAAATATAAATACGGTGCGGGAGCTTTATACAGGCTCTCATGTTGGTGCCCCTCTAATTGATGCCTATCCAATTAATGTGTCGTTGTATAAGAACGTCGCTGGCCGCTTTGACGCAGATTTTTGCGCTCTCTAAAAACTTTTTATAGCGGAACTTTTTTATAACCGAACCTTTTTATGGCAGAACATGGCTAACTAGCATTGATACCGCCTCAGGTTTAACATCATCTTTGTAGTACCGTATTTTGTTTGAAAGCGTTAGTTATTTTTCTGTACCAGGTGTTTGCTTTTCTATACTCGTCCATGTAGTTTCCCTTTTTGCCTTCTTGAACCATTGAGCACTGAAATAAGTATGTATACCGGTATCGTACAGGGCGCATTTGCCATTCAAACCTTAGAAAAAAAATCGGGACTGCACAGTTTGTCACTGGATTTACCTAAGGACTTACGTGAAGACTTAAGCATTGGTGCCAGCGTTGGGATTGATGGCGTATGTTTAACGGTGACGGCGATTGAAGGTGAGCGCGTCGGTTTTGATGTGATGCAACAAACTCTGTCAGTGACAACGCTTGGTGCATTCAATACGGGTGATCGAGTGAATGTCGAACGTTCTGCCAAGCAGGGTGTTGAGATTGGCGGTCATATCATTTCTGGTCATATTGATGGCTGTGCAGAAATTGTTGCCATCGAAGAGCCTGAAAATAATCGCTTTGTTACCTATCAGGTTTCCCCAAAGTTAATGCGTTATATTTTCAACAAAGGATTTATTGGCGTTAATGGCTGTAGCCTTACTGTAGCCAATATTAATCGCGATAACAGTCAGTTTACGGTTTGTTTTATCCCGGAAACGCTGCGTGTTACTACACACGGTGAAAAGCAAGTAGGTGACAAGGTTAATATTGAAGTCGACAGGCAAACACAAACTATCGTCGATACGGTAGAAAATTTTCTTACTGCCAATCCTGATTTATTACGGCCACAGTCTTAATCATTACTAATGACATAAACTTTTATAAGAGTCTTGGTGATCGATTTGTCAAAACATGCCGATAGCAATTATGCAGCGTGCGCAGTACTATAGCGTTTAATCCACAATTGAATGACAGTGCTAGTAAATGTGATCGACTTTGACAAAAACAGAGAGCAGCGATTACGCAAACAACTGGAAGAGTTACATAGCCAAGAGGCAGTACTGAGTTACTATCAACTGCAGGGTTTTTTGTTTTCTATTGCCTGCTCACCTGAGCAAATCAGACCCTCCGAATGGTTCGATCTGATTTGGTTAAGCGATGATCCCCAATTCGATGATGAGAAGGATGCCCGTGATTTTTTTCGTACGGTAGTCGCTCTTTCCGAACACATTGCCGACATGGCGCGTCAACGTCGGTTCCTTCCCTTTAGTGCCAGTTACTCCGAGCGTTGGTTGTCTGAATTATCCGAGTGGTGTGATGGTATGTTGATTGGTCATCAATACCTTGAAGATCTTTGGCTGATCACATTGGATGATTTGGATGATCAGACCTTTATTGAAGAAGTCGATGCGGCGCTGGGACTTGCCTCAACCTTTTATGAAATGGCCTCGGATAAACAGCTGAGTTTTGATGAGGAGCTCGCACTTACTGACGATCATTTGCCCGACGCCTACGAGTTGTTTTGGAAGGTGCTTGGCACTTACGCCACGATAGGCCGGATTTGGGCAGAAAATACCTGGGAAATGGATTCCGAACAGCTCTTCCTGGCGCTGGAGTCTGTGCCTAAGGATGAATTATGTCCCTGTGGCAGCGGCCTGATATTCGCAAAATGCTGTCTGCACTAATCTGTATCAAGTCATAGGTTTGCAACACCAAAAGTGGTATAAATAAGCATCATTTGTTTAAGCAGCACATCTCCTGTCATGGAAGAGGCCGGTTGGTAGTTGTGCACATTGACAGGGATGGACTGAATATGGCAATTAAAACCAAGAATTTCAAAGAGTTAGCTGAAAAAATCTGCAGCGAAACAGAAGCATTGCTGCCTACCCAATTCGAGCGCACCGCGGCAAGAAAAGTATTGCTGGATAAAGTGGAATCACTGTTGAAAGAAAGTGATTTTATCGATTCCACGCCAGAGTCTCGCCGGGTGACTATCCTCCTGTCTGACATCCGTGGATTTACCGCACTGGCTGAAACCTACTCCGCCAAGACAGTTGTGGATTTATTAAATCGTTACTTCTCGATTATGTCCGAAGTGATTGTTAAGTACGGCGGCACAATCGATAAGTTGATGGGTGATTCGATTATGGTGCTGTTCGGTGCGCCGCGCAGTGATCGCAGCGACGTTGAGCGGGCTATTGCCTGCGCTGTTGAAATGCAGCAGGCGATGTCAGATTTTAATCAGCAAAATGATCACCTGGGTTTGCCGGAAATGTTCATGGGGATTGGCGTCAATACCGGTGAAGTGATGGCGGGTCCTATCGGCTCTGACCATCATCGTGAATATACTGTGATCGGTGATGAAGTGAATCTGGCCTCACGCATTGAGGCCCAGAGTTTGAGAGGGCAAATCCTGATTAGTGAGAATACCTACGAGCTGGCAATGCCTTATGTTTTAGTGGGCGACCCTAACAGGGTGCAGGTCAAGGGTAAAAAAGAAGCGGTTAATTTGTACGAGCTGTTGGGTACCACCAAGCCGCGTGCGATGACGGTTCCGAGACGAGAAATTCGTAAGAGCCCGCGTGTTAATGTCAATATGCCTTGTTACTTTCAACGTTTGGATGGAAAAAATGTGCTGCCTGAGCACTATAAGGCACAGGTGATTGATATTGGCTATAACGGTCTGCAAATGGTTAGCCCGATTGCATTGGAAACCTTTGCAGAAATTAAAATGCAGGTTTCTCTGCAATTGCTTGGCAGTGCTACTACCGATATTTATGCCCGGGTTGTCACCGCTGAAATGACTGATGGCAAAGTTGTCTGTAGCCTGGAGTTCTCTGGTATCGACATGGCCGGGCAGCAAACCATCAAGCAGTTTGTCGACAGCCAGGTAGTACTTGCTTAAGTCATATCAACGACTGTTTTCTGGAAAGGGTTGAGTTCCGGCAGGGAACCAGTTACTTTTCGCCGTATGGAAAACTCCGAAATACCTTCACTCAGCTCGCAGTTGTTAGCATTGCAAACCGAACATCGATCTCTCGACTTGGAGATTAGCCGCCTGGAATCCTACCCTTATATCGATCAGCTGCAATTGCAACGTTTAAAGAGACAGAAGCTGCACCTCAAGCGAAATATTGAACGTATTAGAGCCCAGCTAATACCTGATCTCGACGCTTAGTTTTTTATGTAACGGCATATGTGGTCGCCTAAAAAAGATAAGACATTTGTCGCTATCAAACAAAATCTGTTGTAATACTAAACAGGGCTTTGTTAAATAAGATTTTGCTCAATAAGACTTTGAGTGTGTCGATAACGTTAACTGCACCTTTAATAAAGATAACTTGCTGATGGCTGCTATGGATATTTTCCGCTGTGATGACCTTGATGCTGTGTTAGTGAATGAGTTGCTCGAGGATGTCAATGATCACTACGTACTGAGTGAAAGTGCACTGGTACGGTTGGATACCAGGCCGGAGGATCAGGAGCTAATTAACTCATTGTTTCGTTCGGTGCACACTATCAAGGGCGATTTGGGTATCGTCGGCTTTTCACCTGGTATGCCGTTGTTGATCGCTGTTGAAGACCTGTTGGGCATGCTCCGCTCAGGTGAAATGGAGCACAGCCCGATTATCAGTGATTTGATACTACTGGTTTTGGATAGAGTAAGAGCCTATCTCGACAGCTTTCGAGAACGCGGTTATGTCGAATACGATCATGGCCAGGTACAAGAACTAGGCGCGATGCTAACGGCAGTCATGGAAGCGTCGAAGGATACACGCATCGAACTTATCGCCGCTGTTATTCGACAGCTAGATCCAGATGTTGTTATTGAGCCTGGAGTCGAGCAACAAGCCGACCAAGTCACCGCCCCTTTTCTAACTGACTTTGGCTTAGAGGATGATCAGGATGTGGTTTTTTTTCGCTCCCTGATTACACCGGTGGAACAGCGTTCTCATTTTTGGTTGGGGCGCAATGATAGAATTTTAAAAATGTCGTTGATATTGAATCAGCTGGCCGGTAATCGTGTAGATAAAAAACAATTGGCAATTGCAGTGTATGCCCATGATTTTGGTATGGCCTTTTTACCCTTTGAATTGCTCCACAAAGAAGAGGCACTATCCAATAATGAAATTTTATTATTGCGTTCTCATGTGCAAGCGGGCATTCAGCTATTGCAAAACAATGATAAATGGCAAGGAGCCAAGGAAATCGTTGCCCAGCATCATGAGGCCGCTAATGGTTCGGGCTATCCCAATGGTTTAAGGGAAAAAGAAATTTGTGATGGCGCAAAAATTTTAGCGATTGCCGATACCTTTGATGCCATGACCCATCAGCGTGCGTATTCGTCGGAACAGAAACGGCCAATAATACGCGCAGTGAAAGAAATTAATGATCATTCGGGCAAGCAACTGTGTCAGGAATGGGTAGATATATTTAACCAAGCTGTTCAGCCCGTGCTGCTGGCACACCGGGCCAGACAGTTGTAAAAAAAATATACAAAGTGGGTGGATTATGAAAATTATTTCCCGAGTATTAGTGCTTCTTTTGATTGCGGGTCTGGTGGCCTGTAACGCACCCGGCAACACTAAAAGTGAACGCCGCAACCATATCAATTCCATGCAGCGAGAAGTGCTCGCCGATTTGTATAAATTAAAACCTGATTCCAAAGATGAAATAGCCAGTGCGCCCGGTTATGCGGTATTTAGTAATGTCAGCTTGAAAGTGATATTTGCCGGTGTCGGCAATGGTTTTGGTGTGGTGGTCGATAACAGCAATGGCAGCAAAACCTATATGAAAATGGGCGAGGTTGGTGTTGGTTTAGGAGTGGGCGTTAAAGATTTTCGCGCCGTGTTTATCTTTCAAAGCCGCGAAGTGATGAATCGCTTTATCGAACAGGGCTGGGCCTTTGGTGGCGAAGCCGATGCTGCTGCTAAGGCCGAAGAAAAAGGCGCGGCTGTCGGTGGTGAAGTGTTAGCGGATGATATTAAAGTCTACCAATTAACCGAAAGCGGTTTGGCGCTGCAGGCAATGATTACCGGCACCAAATATTGGAAAGATTCTGAATTAAATTAGCCGCGGAGTTAAATTAACTTCGATACACTATAAAATTCGATATAAAAACTCGAAACAAAAATTCGAGCATAAAAATTGAACTCAATGTATGTATATTGATTTAACAGAGCTATCTACCAGCAAAGTCTACTTCACTTTAATTCAAACGATTATCCCGCGTCCGGTAGCGTGGGTGTTGTCAGATAATGGCAATGACAGCTATAACCTGGCGCCATTTTCCTATTTTAATGCAGTGTCCAGTGACCCTCCTTTAATTATGTTATCCGTGGGCAAAAAGCCCGATGGCACACTAAAGGATACCCGCCACAATATTATTGAACGCGACCATTTCGTGGTACATATCGCGCACAGACAGCAAGTGGAAATGGTGACGGAAACTGCGAGAGGGTTATCGCACGGTGATTCTGAATTAAACAATGTTGATCTGAAAACCGTTGCTTTTGACGATTTTACCTTACCAAGAATCGAACAATGCCGAGTAGCACTGGCCTGCCATCGTTATCGCGTGGAGGACATCACGCCCAAGCAGGCCATGATTTTAGGTGAAGTAAAAGCTATTTACCTGGATGATGCTATGACGCAACAGGATGATAAAGGTCGTCTGAAAATTGATGCGAAAAAAATAGATCCGATTGCTCGTTTAGGTGGTGATGAATACGCGCTCTTTGGCGATGTTGTTGCCATACCAATTCCTCGTTAAGGTCTGTGCGGAGATATATGTCAACCTGACGCATTTCTCCATCAGGGATGCTGTGGAAAATTAAGGAAAATGTATGCGAATCAAAAAGATAAACTTAAAAACTAATAGATTGGCTTTGGGGATATATCTCACTTTGTCCTGTTTAAACAAGACAATTTGTCGTCTATTTAACTGTTATGTGTAGAAAAGAAAAATGAGCACTCTATTTGGAATCATAGTAATACTTATTGCCTCGGCAACACCGAGCCTGTTTCCTGTAGGCATATTGTGGCCACTGTCTATTGCTGCAGTTCTTAGCTTCATATGTGGTGTTTCTGGAAAGTTCTCCACATTAAAATTTAGTGTTGGTGTAGTGGTAGGTTTTTGTGTTTGGGTATTAATAAATTTTTCATCTTGGGCTCAGCTAAGTGTAATTCTGGCTGCTTTACAAATTGCACCTACGTTCGTAGCAATATTGGTGTTTGCAATCGGTTTCTTTTTTAGTCCTGTGCATACACATAACAAGGCACGCAACCCGACGGCTACGCCGCCGGTTCGCTAGGCGTTATATTTTTTGATGTGAATAAGTACCATGAAAGTCTCTGAAGCAGGAAATACGATCATACCCGCTTATTACGCTCTCATAGAAAAAGGGTATCAAGT
>JANQLG010000029.1 GCA_028280715.1 Spongiibacteraceae bacterium
AGATTGGATTAGCCAATAGATGATCGAGGTCGACAATCATCGTCGCTATCATTATAAACCATGCTCTTTTCCATTCGTTGCGAAAACATGTCAGGGCGATAACAAAAGGGACGAGAAAGTGTAAGGCAATATGTAGCATTTATTAAACTGTTCTAAAGTTACAAAGTAATATATCTTGACGAAACGAACGAATGCCATCCTCTTTCCAGCTCTTTTTCTGATACATTTAAAGTACTTTCAACATCTCCAAAAGCTCTCACTAAATCTATGAGCTCTTTTTCACCCCATGTTTCAACAATATGCTCAGCAATAGTGTAACCAACAAAATATATCTTATTATTTTTACGTGTGAACGATTTTAGACGAGGCCGATGTCCTTCTCGCATATGATACAGTATGCCCAGTTTACTTCTTTCCCCCGCGAAATAAATGGACACACTCTCCCACAACCAGCGCGGATAATTCTCCGAAAATTCACTTTCAATTTTTTCGTCACTCCATCCAGCATCAATGCCATAATTAATTAATAAATTTAACTGTAATATATGCACAAACTCATGGATGGCAGTTGTATTATCTAGTCTCGGCCAGGATAAATGTATTGTCTCTGGACCAGCTACAGTCCCAGCTGCACCTCGCCACCCTGTAACATTATCAAAATCATCTTGGGTGGGATGCACATACACAGATATAAGAGGTAAATTTTCTATACCAAATAAACTTGTTAATTTGTCATAGCGACTTTCAAGACCAAATGAAATAGATGACGCCTCTTTATCCAGAATCCCTTTGTATACTACTCTAAAATGTTCTGTTTTTATCTCCTCCGTCGTATCTGATACTCGCATTTGACGATAAGTGTTTGCAGCAACCATAACGACTAAAATCAAGACAGAAACAAAGAACGATATTTTAATTATTTTTTTCATATGGTAATTACAAAAAATGCTGCGACATGTAACAAACACTAATAACGTCTGTCAAACCACAAATCAAAACCATGCCAAGGCTCAATTTAATAATTATTTTTTACTAATGACATAGCGCAACACTTCCACCACTTGCTCTGGCGTAGTCGCCCACGCCATCGCTGCTGCATCTACTTCCTTCAATGGATGAATCAATGCCTCATCATGTAATGTGATATAGGGTGTACCCAACGCTGCACAATAGCCAGCATCAAAAGCCGCATTCCACTGTTTATATTTGTCACCAAAACGAACAATGGCGACATCACAGCTTTCAATCAATGTTTTTATACGAATAGCATTGACCTTCGCTGATTTATGATCACGCCAAAAACTTTTATCCTCCGCACCTAATACATCACCAGCGGCATCGCTAGCGTCATGATCAGTGACTGCTGAAGTAAAAGTTACAGGTAAACTAGCCGCAGCACAGCCGGCTTTAATTTGCTCACGCCAGTCGGTATGAATTTCTCCGGAAAGGTAAATTTCCCAAGTCATGGGTACTCCTCATTAAAAATAAATAAACTAATCACCAGCCACTGTTCTGCCGCGATTAAAACGATCACGATTTTCCTGTTTTTTCTTTTCACTTTTTCCCAACAATACATATACGGCACCTAATCCGCCATGCTGGGATTGGGAACTACAAAAGGCCTGCACATCATCTAGTTCTGGCAACCATTTATTGATATAACTTTTTAACAACGCTTGATTATTATTGCCATGGCTGCCCTTTCCGTGGACTATCAGCACCGTTCGAAGATCATATCGCGTCGACTCTTTGATAAATTCAAACACTTCTTTGCGCGCCTGCTCAACGGTCATCCGATGCAAATCCAGTCGTGCATCCTGCCCATACTTGCCCTGTTTTAATTTTCGAAACACGCCATGCTGTACGCCGGGACGTTTGTATTCAAGCGGATAAAAAGGATCGAGCAGCTCGACATGATCACTGCTCAAATGGTTGGCATCTTTTTGAATAACTTGTGCAGCCGCTTCTCGACGCGCCTGTTTAGCTAATTCAGAACTGGAGTCTTTTTTTAACGATACCTTTTTTTCAACATTAATAGGCTTAACATCACCCATTTCACGAAAGAAAAGGTCATCGTCATTCTCACTACTCATGACATCACTCATGCGTTACTACTGAATACAGCTCTATCCGGTAAAGCGCGCTATCGATTATGGCTACCATCACAGAGCGGCGGTTTACCCGTCGACTTACAACCACAAAAATACACTTCACCATATTCTGTGGCCTCATACTTGACCGGACTAAAGTCGGTGCCTTGGTGAGAACCATCGCAAAAGGGCTGGTTCTCACTTCTACCACAGGCACACCACATATAGATTTTACCTAGCTCGACGTCTACGATAATTGGCCCATCATTGGCTCTTACTGGATCGGTCATGGTTTTGCTCCTTCTTCAAATCTGAATCAGAAGCAGCCTCGCTATAACTGCACCAATACAGCTTCAGCTGCACTTTGTTCGATACCTTTGGCATCGACACCCAAATAAGTCACTTCGCCATCATCAATGATCATGGCATAACGCTTACTACGTACTCCCATACCTGCCGCGGTTAAATCCAACTCAAGCCCCAGAGATTTTGTATAGTCGGCACTGCCATCGCCAGCCATAATGATCGCCTCCGCATTCTGAGCCTTACCCCAGGCATCCATGACAAAGGCATCATTAACTGCCAAGCAAATAATCTCATCCACCCCTTTAGCCTTAATCACATCGGCATTGACCACAAAACCCGGCAAGTGCGTCACGGAACAACCGGGAGTAAAGGCACCGGGAACCGCAAACATAACGACCTTCTTACCCGTGAACAAATGAGCAGTTGAAACCTCTTCAGGTCCTTCTGCGCCCATGACTTTGAGTGTACCTACAGGCATTTTATCGCCAACTTGAATGGTCATTTTCTGCTCTCTCTTTGTGATGATGAATGAAAGGAATAAAGGCTTATTAGAAACCCTTTATCTCATACAGGCAAGCACAATAGACTGACCTATACTTTTTCAGACATAACAGAATTGAGTGGAGCCATGTATCAGCACATTCTCGTCGCTATTGATCTTTCTGAAGGCAGCCAAACAGTGCTAAAAGCAGCTGCTCATTTAGCCAGCACTTATGATAGTAAACTATGTGTAGTTCACGCCTGTCAGAGTCACGTGACCGGCTATGGTGAAAGCACCAATAAACATCATATCGCCAACGAAATGCAGGTTAAGCAACACTGCTACCCCCGCCTCAAGCAACTACTGGAAACAGCCAATATGCAAGATACTGATTATCACCTCCCCTTTGGCAACCCAGCTGATGTAATTCACCAAGCGGCAAAGGATAACCATTGCGACTTGATTGTCGTTGGCAGCCATGCGCATCAAGGCTTAAAGGCCTTACTTGGCTCCACAGCAAATGCTGTACTGCACGGAGCTAACTGCGATGTATATACTGTGCGCATTTATGACTGAGTAATTATTCGTGCCACCAAGTTGCCCTCTTTGTCACCAGAACCATTCACAACCCTATTTCGAAGATCGTCGCAAATACTGGCAATGTAATGAATGCCAGTTGGTATTTGTCGATAGCAAGTATTATTTATCCGCAGCAGAGGAAAAAGCCGAATACGATCTGCATCAAAACGCCGCTAATGATCAGGGCTACCGTCAGTTTCTCAACCGCTTATTTATCCCAATAGATCAGAAACTGAGAGGCGAAGGAAACGGGCTGGATTTTGGCAGCGGACCTGGCCCTACCTTATCGTTGATGTTTGAAGAAGCCGGCTACACCATGGCTATTTATGACATCTTCTATGCCAATGATAAAACTGTGTTGACTCAGAATTACGATTTTATTTGTTGCAGCGAAGTGGTAGAACATCTCTCTGAACCAGGGCGCATCATTGTGCAACTGTGGAAGCAATTAAAACCCGGTGGCATATTGGGAATTATGACTAAACGAGTTAAAAGCTTGCAGGCCTTTACCCACTGGCACTACAAAAATGATTTAACGCATATCTGTTTTTTTTCTGAAAACAGTTTTGAATGGTTGGCTCAACAATTAAATGCGTCACTTGAAGTCGTCAGCAACGATGTCGTACTTCTGATAAAAAATGACTAATAAGAAAATAAAGCCTTAGGCGAAAAGCTAGAGGCTAAACACTAAAGATTAAGAGAGCAACCTTAATACCAACTGAGCATCGGTGTTGGCTTGCGACTGAACAGCAATACCCGATTGCTGCTGAATACCCGCTTGAATTTGATTACTGACTTCCTGTGCCAAATCAGCATCTTCAATACGACTACGCGCATCTTCCGTATTAATGCGGTTGTTAGCCAAATTATCAATAGTAGATTCAAAACGCGATTGCAGCGCACCAAACTCCACTTGCTGATCGCGTATAGCTTGCTGTGTATTATCAATGGCATCCAACGCATTGCTGGCACCCGCTTGCGTAGATACATCAATTGAAGAAATAGCCGATAATTCAGCTGATAGATCCTGAGTATTTAGTTCAACAGTCTCATCAGCGTTTTCACCCACCTGGAATTCAATCACGGCATCCGTTTGTAAAATATCCACACCGTTAAAATTCGCACGTTCAACCTGATTACTGATTTCCTCCTGCAGCTGGCTCACCTCAGATTGAATATTGGCCCGATCACTATCTGTAAGCGCACCGTTGGCAGCTTGTACTGATAATTCGCGAATTCGCTGCAAACTATCATCGATGGAAGACAAACTTGATTCGGCAACTTGAGCAAAGGAGATGCCATCGCTGGCATTGCGAGAGGCCTGACTGGCGGCAGTAATTTGTGAAGCGAAACGCTCAATGATAGCCAAGCCGGCAGCATTGTCAGCGGCACTGTTGACCTGCTTGCCTGAGCCGATTCTTTCCAACGCATTTTCCTGGTCAGATTGGGCCCGATTAAGCCCCCCCAATAAACCTAAGGTTAAACTGTTGTTGTTAATGCTTTGTACCATAGCTCACCGCCTTAGGGACTCTCTAACTTAGGGGCTCTCTACCTTTTAAAGCCTCACCACCTTAAGCCCCGCCTGACAATCACTTAATTTATGGTGCTTAATATTAGCATTTTCGGGAAGAAATCATGGCCTGGTATTAGACCAGTTTGGCGCTAACTGGAAATACTTATAACCTGTAGCTTTTATGACAGCACAGATATGACAGCATAGAAAGGCTGCAAGATGCGGAGTAGCTCTGTCGCTCAGCCAGCCCCTTTAGCCTGAGTAATTTGCGCAGTAATGACATAAGTCTTTTGCAATATCAACGCATCACAACTGGCTCTGTGTCGCTGACAGCTTGAGTCCTTGATCACCTGCTCCTTAATTTGGTGCCAAATGGTCATTTGCTCCTCACTAATCAGGCTGCGCAGTGATTCCAATTGAAAGTGCTGAGAGATACCCGCCGTTTCGTAGAGCAGCCCCAACCAACTGATGTCATTACCCCAGGCATCACTGTAAACCACTTGGCCAGCAAGCCATTGATTAAGATCCCTGGCCACATCAATAGGGGCACGGCCATGCTCCTCAAGTACTTGTCGGCTAATACCGTGTAACTTTTCCGCTTTGTCATCCCAATGCAACCAATCCGGTTCAGGACGAATGATGGAACAATGGGCGTCACCTTGAGCATTGACTGTTCCAACTTCAATGGGATAACTGCCACGACCAAAGCCGGATGCTTCTACATCAATAATGATTGGAATTGTCAGCCCGGCTGTTTCTTTCGGGGCTTGATTTAAATCAGACTCATAAATGCTTTTGCTCACCGCCACTCTTCCAGTCATGTGTCGCTTCCCTGTCTAATATAGAAAATAACTATCCTTAAATAGCTAGTCTCAAAACATTGCGAAGATAGTTAATTATTATTTTTTAATATAGCAAACTGCATTTGTTACTAAAATCAACCTACTGGCTCATTTCATCTAACAGTTTAATCAAATACTGCAATCTGTCCATTGGATCAGTTTCAATTAGCATTTTAAATTTAATATTTTCGGGAATCGGTAACAATTGTGTCAGCAGGCAACCAAGGGTAGATATGTCATTCACATCAGCACTAATGCCCAAGCGCTGTACATGTGGATGCTCTGTTAATTGTCGCAGTAGTATTTTCATTTCTTCACCGTACTCCGGCAATGCTATTGCTCTTTCTGCTTCAATCCACTCGACGTCCGCCACATGTAAATGATCAGCCTGTTGCCGACTGGAATACAATCGAAATTTACGCTCTCCTTCAATGGTAATCCCCAATAGGCCGTTGGCAAGAGAATCCCAATCAACAATTTTTGCCAAAGTGCCTATTTGCGCAAGACGGGTACTTTCATTTTCAGGATCATAAACCTCTTGCCCTTCTCTTAGCCACACGACACCAAAACCCGCCCCCAATTCTGAATCACTTTTCAAGCAACGGCTGACTAAATCAAGATAGCGCGGTTCAAAGATTTGCAAGGCGATTCTGCCGTAGGGCAGCAGTACTGTTGATAGTGGAAACAGTGGAATAGTATCCATAAGAACTCTAATACGTTTGCTGCTCCAACAGAGTAATTAATTGCATAGCATGTTCTCGATTGTTACCACATATTGAAGATTCTGCAGTAAAGAGCTCGCACAATGCCGGTCGCTCAGGTTTGCCAAACAGTAAGCACTGATTGTGTTCATCAAGATTAATACATCGCACACCTGCCGGTTTGCCCTGCGGCATACCAGGAATCGGAGAATTAATCGAAGGCGCGATACAACAAGCACCGCAACCAACTCTGCACTCCATGCTACAACCTCATCAAAACGTTCAAGGTTATATACGTTAATTAGGCTGTTTCAGTTTCGAGCGACTGATTAGGCCCTAATGGTTTAAAGGTGATCAAAAGCTGCGGCAATAACAATAATGCGCCCATCAACGCAGCAAACATTGCAGTGCCAGTTAACAAGCCGAAATAAATACTGGGGTTAAAATTGGACAATGCCAAAATAGAGAATCCAACAACAATGATCACCGAAGTATAAAACATGGCTTTACCAATCGAACCATGACAGCGATACATCGTTGCCACATAATTATTATCCTTTTTAAACTCAGCCTTAAACCGATGTACATAGTGAATGGTATCGTCCACTGCGATACCTACAGCAATCGCCGCGATAGTTACCGTCATAATATCCAACGGAATACCCGCCAACCCCATACCACCTAACACAACACCTGCAGCCAGAAGATTGGGCGCAATAGCTATTAATGCAACAGAAATTGAACGGAATAAAATGACAAACATGAAAACAATGGCAATAAATACCACACCTATTGTCAATATCTGGGAACGATAGAGGCTCTGCAGCATATTGTTGTACAACACCAACATGCCAGTTAAATGTACTTGATCCTCATGAAACCCCATTTCAGTCGTCAAATGATGATAAACATCTTTCAAAAACTGGTCGCGACGCAATGAGTGGCTCGTTTCTTTCACACGGATAGAAATGCGGGCCTGATCGATGTCTTCATCCAAATAAGGATGAAAAAGAAAACTCTGAATATCATCGGGCATACTGCGCTGCATCAATGCCAATTGAATATCATCAATACCGGTGGTAATACCTCGCAACATTTTGTAAGAAGTTGCCAACGATAAAACTTTTCCTGTTTCCTCTTGCGCATCAATATAATCATGTACCGCTTCAATACGAGCCAAGCCTGCTTTATTAAACCAGTAGCTGGTTTCAGAGCCACCTTCTTCGGAAAAATCGTCAGCAAAATCATCACCGAAGTCATCACCAAACTGATCGCCAAAAGCATCATCGAATTCGTCACCAAATTCTTCCTCAGCAAAATCATCTGCCGCTGCATCAGCCACTAACGAATCGGAGACTTGCCCATCTGCTACGTTGTCAGTTTCAGCAAGCACGGGAAAAATAGTTTCCTCCTCAGGATCGGCATCAATAATAATATCCAGGGGAATCGTGCCACCCAACTGGGCATCAATGACTTCCATCCCCTGATAGATATCAGTACTTTCATGAAAATAATCGATAAATCGGTTTTCAACTTCCAACTGACTAATACCATAGGCACTAGCTGCCGTCAGCACGAAGGCGCTGATTAAAATTAATGTACCATTGTGTTCTGTAATAGCGGCAAAACGCAGCGTTGTTGCGGGCCCAGAACCGTTGTTTTCTGAAATCCTTGGCTTTGGTAACAACAGCAAACAAGTAGGTAAAATAACAAAAGTGATGCACAAGGCAGCGGTGACACCCACTGTCATCATCCAACCAAAATCAATTACCGGCTGGATACCACTAATCACCAATGACGCAAATGCGACGTTAGTCGTCAGTGCCGTATAAATACAGGGTTTGGCCATCAACATGGTGGTTCTTTTTACCAATTCCTGCTGGCTCATATCCGGATCAAGAGCGGCCAACTCACGATAGCGTACAACCAAGTGAATGGTGATCGATAATGTGATGATTAATAAAATGGCAACGAAGTTTGAAGAAATTACCGTCATCCGCCAATCAAACCAGGTTATCAAACCCAGCATAAAGCTGGCAGTCAACAAGCAGGTCAATAACGGAACAATTACCCAAATCACTCGACGAAAAATGATAGCCAGCGTCAGAATGATAAAAAGCAGAATACCAGTACCAAAGGTTACCAAATCGCTTTTAACAAAGGCGATCATATCGGCCACGATCATTGGCACGCCGCCAATAAACACATCCGCTTCATCACGGTAGTTATTGATCAGTTGTCTAACCTTTTCAACAAGGCGCCCCTGCTTTTCACTAGCCGCCAATGAATAATCTCTAAACTCACTTTCTAATCTGGCAAGCTCTGTCACCTCTTCTGAAGTTAAACCCTCAGCATCACGTTTTTGTCGCAGTATTTCCCGGGCTTGCAGCAACTGTTGATATTGCTCATCACGCGCAAGATTAACCTGCAGACCCGTAGTGCTATTATCCGGATTAGTCAGCAACTGCTCATAAATGGGACTATTAACCAACTCTTTTTTCACTAATTCAAAATCGATATCAGGGTCACGTAGCGAACGAATACCTTCTCCACTGACAACCTCATCCAGTGATACCGGCGGGCTTTCCAGCAGTGGAATGTCAAGAATAGTGGTAACCGAGGAAACGCCTTCCAGTGCAGCTAATTCACCACGAAGCTGATCAAGGCGGGCTAATGATTCAGGGGCAAACAAATCCTTATGAGGACTATAGGTAATAAACAGAAATTCTTCAGAGGCGTAACGCTGGCCAATTTCACGATAATACTTTAGCGATTCATCTCCCTCTAGAACTAACGAATCGGCCGAGGCGTCCAATTTAAAATTAGGTATATTAGTCGACAGCCAACCGATAACTAATAACGCAATCAACAGCGAAACCAGCGGTTTACGCAGAACAATTAATTCATAGAGGGAAAATAATGTTTTTTGCACGTTAATCCTTAATCTTGTCAGCTTGCTTTTCTAGTGCGTCGAGTAATTTTTGATGAATGCCTGCAAAACCACCATTACTCATAATCACAATGTGATCACTGTTGTTCGCGGTATTCACCAAGGTCTCAACAATCATCTCAACATCGTTAAAGACCTGAGCTTTGCCATGACTATCAGCGACCACTTCGTTCAACGACCAATCAAGTCCTGAGGGTTGATACCATAACACTTGATCAGCGTTCTTAGTCGCGGGCGCCAGCAATGATAAATGACTGCCAAGGCGCATGGTATTGGAACGAGGTTCGACCACAGCAATGATGCGTTGTTCACCAACTTTTTCTCGCAGACCGGCCAACGTAGTCTCTATCGCCGTAGGGTGATGAGCAAAATCATCGTATACCGCAATACCGGCAGGACTGCCCAATAATTCCATACGCCGCTTAACACCCTGGAAGGCTTTGAGCGCCTGAATTGACACATCGGCAGTCACCCCAACATGCCTGGCAGCAGCGATGGCGGCAAGGGCATTTTCAACATTATGATCACCAGTTAAGTTCCAACTTACTACGCCCTGGCTTTGTTGTTGTAAATAGACCTCAAATTCACTGCCGTCATTTTGTAAAGGCTTAGCCACCCAATCGGCAGAATTACCAATGGCAGTTTTTTCCAGCTCTGACCAAAGTCCCTGCTCCAGAACATCGGCAATATTATCATCACCAGCTGGCACGATAACGCGGCCATTACCAGGGATAATGCGTACCAAATGATGAAATTGTCGTTTAATAGCATTCAGATCATCAAAAATATCTGCATGATCAAATTCGAGATTATTAAGTATTACTGTACGCGGATGATAGTGAATAAATTTTGATCGCTTATCAAAAAAGGCACTGTCGTATTCATCGGCCTCAATCACAAAAAAAGAAGATTCACCCAATCGCGCCGATACACCAAAATTATTGGGTACGCCACCGATCAAATATCCCGACTGCATACCGGCATATTCCAGAATCCAGGCCAGCATACTACTGGTGGTTGTTTTACCGTGTGTGCCGGCTGCCGCCAACACCCAGCGATCTTGTAATAAATGCTCTGATAACCATTGCGGCCCCGAGGTGTAACGAAGCCCAGCATTGAGCATATACTCAACAGCAGGATTACCTCGCGACATTGCATTGCCTACCACCACCAAATCAGGTGCAGGATCAAGCTGGGATGGATCATAACCTTCGGTTAAAGCGATACCCTGCTGCTCGAGCTGAGTACTCATCGGTGGATAAACATTAGCATCGGATCCCGTCACTCGGTGACCCAGTTGGCGAGCCAAAATAGCCAGGCCGCCCATAAATGTTCCGCAGATACCCAGAATATGGATATGCATTAATGGCCTCTGATTAAAAATTACAGCAGTAAAGTTATTGTGTTATCGCATAAAACAAGGGCGGAATAGTAACACTGGCTACAGATAGAAGACAGCCACTAACCCAGGAAATAGACAAGCGTAGCGATTTCCACGGCCAATAAAATCGCTGCTATAGTCTGCCAAAATAAAAGGGGGTTTCTTTGCGCTAACGGCAGCTGGCGCTTTTCTACATACTCTGGATTGGGATGCTTGAGGTCAAAGAGAAACTCTGACACATCCCTATAGCGTAACTCAGGAGAAATACTCAGGGCTTTCTTCAATGCGCCATCTAACCAAATCGGAATATGCGGATTGTATTGAAGACTGGAAATATATTTGAGGCTGGAGTACTGACGTAATGACCGACAATTTTCCAGCTTTCCCTCAAAGGGCTGTTTGCCAGTCAATAATTCATAACTAATAACTGCAATCGAGAACAAATCAGATTGTATCGTCGACTTTCTACCCAATACAGGTTCAGGTGCTGAATAGTTTGCCGTTCCCAAGATCACGTCTCTCTCCAAGGGTGCAGCGATCTCGGCGATCCCTCCCACATAGCAGGAGCCAAAATCAATAATCTTCACATTGCCTTCAATATCCACCAACACATTGTCAGGCTTTAAATCCTGATGCAGAGTATCGCGTCGATGCATAACTCTAACACCTTTTATAAGCTGCTCTATTGCAACAATGCGCATCGTTATATCAGCCAATGGATACTGCTCGGCCCACTGAACAATCGGCAACCCCTCTATGTATTCGGTTAAATAATAAAGGCAACTCTTCTTCCTCTCGTGATGGACCACTTTCACTACATGCGGACTATCGATACGACTACCAATCCAGCTCTCCATAATAAACCGTTCGATATAAGCCGGGTCATCTTCAAAATTAATCGATGGGGTTTTCATCACAAATCGCTGATCGGTTTCTATATCGCGCACTATGTAAAGTTGACTCCGATTACTGGCATGAATTTCTTTTTCTATTCGATAACCATCTAACGTTACGCCAATATCGAGATCAGGAGGAAAAGGTAATTCTGTTAGCTTACGATAGATATCATCTGAATCTTCCCTAGCCAAACCATCGATACGAATAATTTGGCAACTAAGGTTATCATTACTTGCATTTTCCAACGCATCGGCAATCAGACTATTGCAGGATTGCTCAAAATCTTCATCGCCACATTGATCAGATGTCAATGCATTCAACTTTTTCTTAATTTCTATTTTATTAACAAAATCATGAATACCATCGGTGCTCAGAAAAAAGATATCGCCCTCTTCCAAATCAACATTGCGATAATCCACATCCAATCGCATATCGAGCCCCATCGCTCGTGTTAGATAGGATTGTTCACGATTGATTCGAGTAGCGTGATCGTGAGTAAGTTGCTCCAACTCACCTTTGCGCAGACGATAAACCCTGGAATCACCAACATGAAACAAGTGCGCTGTGCGGGATTTAAAAACCACAATACTCAATGTGGAAACGTAACCTTTTTCAGCACTGATAAATCGCTGTCCCTGACCATATAGCCAACGATTCAAGGCAATCAATACCTGATGCGCCGATTTTTTTACCGTCCATGTTTCCGGTGTAGAAAAATAATCTGACAAAAAATTAGTTACGCAGGTATCACTGGCCTCCTTACCCGCTTCAGCGGCACTAACGCCATCAGCGATAACGGCACAGGCACCTTTAGTCGTTAATAAATTGCCCTCGGGAATACGAATACCGATGCTGTCTTCGTTCTCGGGTTTAACACCGGCAAAGCTGGCCTGCCCGATACTGAGTTTTAGTTGCCCATTGAGATGCATGCTTTCTATTCTTGTTGTAGGAAAATCTTTTTGCCTACTCTACCAGTTAAGTTAAAAAAAAGGCCAGCACAAAAGTCTGGCCAAATAAACCGGAGACTTTCACTCTTTTGGAGCGACCGGTTAACTACAGGGGTATAGAAAATTAAGAAACTTCGATTAATTCAACACTACCATCATCATTGATTTCTGCCATATGACCTTCCGGTTCTTCCATAAATTGCACCGCAAAGAAAATAAATGCAGCACTGGCGGCAATCACCATAAAGAAGGTTGAAGCATCCACAAAAGATAGAACGGTTAGATAACTTACTGCACCCACATTACCGTAAGCACCTGTCATACCGGCAATCTGACCCGTCATACGGCGCTTAACCAAAGGCACGATAGCAAATACAGCGCCTTCGCCCGCCTGCACAAAGAACGAACAACACATACAGGCCATCACTGCCAACCACACAGGCCACATTGGTGTGATTTGACTGAGAATCAAGTAGCCCACAGTCAAGCCAGCGATCAAAAGAGACAAACTCTTACGACGACCAAACTTATCAGAAAAGTAACCACCACTAGGGCGAGCCGCCAGATTCATAAAGGCAAAACCAGACGCCATCAAGCCAGCGGTAACTGCATTCAACTCAAAGGTATCCATAAAAAACAGAGGCAACATGGAAACAACCGCCAACTCTGAACCAAAGGTAACAAAGTAAGCGACATTCAAAATTGCCACTTGCTTGAACTTGTAACGCTGGTGCTCAGGCACCTCTGTTTTCAAATTCTCAGCGTTGACTTTGTAAATCTGACTAAATTGAAACGCCATCAATACCAATAAACCGACATACAACACATTAGCCGCACCCTGGGTCAGCAAACCAAAATTAGCCGGTGACAAACGCCAAGTTAAAATAGCCAATGCGATGTACATGGGTATATTCATCAATAAATAGAAGTAAAAATCTTTTTTGCTCGTTACTTCTAAACCACCAGTTTTCTTTGGTTTGAAGTAGGTAGAACCTTTAGGCGTGTTGCGCGCTTTCAGATAAAAGAAAATACCGTAAAGACCTGCAATAGCACCGGTAGTAGCAATCGCATAGCGCCAGCCATCATCGCCACCATAGATCAATGTCAGAGTAGGCAATGTCATTGCTGCAGCCGCAGAACCGAAATTACCCCAACCGCCATAGACACCTTCTGCCAAACCCACCTGCTTGGCGGGAAACCACTCGCCAACAAGACGAATACCAATAACAAAGCCCGCTCCAACAAACCCCAGCAAAAAACGCATTAGAGCTAACTGCTCATAAGTATCAGCAAAGGCAAAACCAAAACAAACGAAGGACGAAGAAATCAGCAGACAGCTATAAATCAAACGCGGGCCAAATTTATCCACCAACATACCAATCACAATCCGCGCAGGAATGGTTAGTGCAACATTAAGAATTAATAGCGCTTTAACCTGCTGGGTAGTTAGATCAAAGGCTTCTTTAATATGGGCCATTAGCGGCGCATGAGAAAACCACACCACAAAGGTTAAAAAGAAAGCGAACCAACTCAGGTGCAACAACCTGATATTGGGCTTGGAAAAATCAAGCAGGTTTAAACGACTGGCAGACATGGAAAAAAGCTCCTTTATAGTGACTTCTGCATCTTTTTGGGTACTGACTGCCCCAGAGCAAAGCCTATGCCAATTTCTATGCTTTAAAATTTACCCCCCAAAAAATGCGTTATCTGCCTACAAGACAAATCTTTTGCATCAAATTGATTCACAAAAGCATCAACTTGGCGCACTACTAACTTGCACCAATAAAACCAAACGCAATAATTCAGTGCATGATAGCGGTGCATTCGCACAGAAAAGAATCACAAGATGACCTTTGTTCACTCTTCCATATCCTGGAAGCCGCTTATTTAGGCACTCCCAAAGCTTTATATCTCCTTACAGACTTTATGGCATAGGGATTGCTATGGGTTGCCTAAGTAGCACATTGATTTATTGAAACTTTCGTAGATGAGGTTCCCCCCCAATGAGTGATAAGCAACGCCTGGTAATGGTTGGCAACGGCCCGGTTGGCCACAAGTTCCTGGAAACCATTGTTGCCTCTGGTAAAGCTGAGCAATACGACATTACAGTTTTCGGTGAAGAATCGCTGGTAGCCTACGACCGGGTTCATCTGACTGCCTGGTTTGAAACACGCAAGGCTGAAAGTATTAATATGGTGGCTGAAGGTTTTTATGAATCCAACGCAATCACTGTCCACTCTGGTGACAAAGTCGTTGCAATTGATCGCGAAAAACAGATTGTAATCAGCGAAAAGGGGCTTAAGTGTAACTATGACAAGTTAGTGCTCGCTACTGGATCCTACCCGTTTGTTCCCCCCGTGCCTGGCCACGACCGCGAAGAATGTTATGTGTACCGAACGATAGAAGACTTGGAAAAAATGACCGCAGCAGCCGAACAATCCAAAGTCGGTGTGGTTGTGGGTGGCGGTCTATTAGGCCTTGAAGCCGCCAAAGCGCTGAAGGATTTAGGGCTAAAAACGCATGTGGTGGAATTTGCCCCCCGCCTGATGGCTGTACAGGTTGATGATGGTGGCGGCTCTCTACTACGTAAGAAAATTGAAGATCTGGATGTTTCCGTTCACACCCAGAAAAATACCCAAAACATTAGCGAAGGCGAAGAATGCAAACTGAAAATGAGCTTTGCCGATGGCGAAGAGCTGGAAACCGATATGATCGTGTTTTCAGCCGGTATTCGTCCTCAAGATGAACTTGCCCGCCAATCAGACCTGGAAATCGGCGAGCGCGGTGGTATCACCATCGACGATAATTGCCTGACCTCAGATAAAAACATCTACGCGATCGGCGAATGCGCTCTGTGGGGTGGACGCATCTTTGGCCTGATTGCTCCCGGCAACGAAATGGCTCGTGTAGCTGCAGAGCACCTCACCAGTACGGGAGAAAGTCTGTTCCAGGGTGCGGACATGAGCACCAAACTGAAATTAATGGGTGTTGACGTTGCCTCCATCGGCGATGCCCACGCCAATACACCTGGCGCTAAATCCTATACCTATATTGACGAGCAAAAAGAAGTCTACAAAAAAATCGTCGTCAGCGAAGATGGCAAACTCCTGCTAGGTGGGGTATTAATCGGTGACGCTGAGGATTACGGCAATCTATTGCAATTTGCGCTTAACCAAATCGAATTACCGGAAAACCCTGATCAAATGATCCTGCCCAGCTACGATGGTTCAGGCAGCGTCGGTTTAGGCGTGGAAGCTTTGCCAGAGACAGCGACGATTTGTTCCTGTAACAACATCACCAAAGGCGATCTGAGTGAAGCCGTTGCCAATGGCGCACATACTTTAGGTGATTTAAAGTCAGTCACTACTGCTGCTACCGGCTGTGGTGGTTGTGCCGCTTTAGTTGGGCAAGTATTAAATGCTGAATTAGCCAGTCTGGGCTATGAAGTGAACACCGATATCTGTGAACACTTCCCCTATACACGTGAAGAGCTTTATCACCTGGTGCGCGTTGGCAATATCAAATCCTTTGATGAGCTGATTGAAAAACACGGCACCGGTTTAGGTTGCGATATTTGTAAACCTGCGGCAGCTTCGATTTTCGCCTCTTGTTGGAATGACCATATTCTTCAGGAAGAACACGTTGCTTTGCAAGACACCAATGACCGCTTCCTCGGCAACATGCAAAAAGATGGCACTTACTCAGTAATTCCCAGAATGGCTGGTGGTGAAGTGACACCCGAAGGCTTGATTGCCGTTGGACAAGTCGCGAAAAAATACAATCTCTACACCAAAATCACTGGTGGCCAACGTGTTGATTTATTTGGCGCCCGTGTTGAACAACTACCAGAGATTTGGGAAGAACTGATCGCCGCTGGTTTTGAGTCTGGTCATGCCTATGCTAAAGCACTGCGTACAGTGAAATCCTGTGTCGGTTCTACCTGGTGTCGCTACGGTGTACAAGACAGTGTCGGCGCTGCCGTCGACATTGAAAATCGTTACAAAGGTTTACGTGCACCACACAAACTGAAAATGGCTGTTTCAGGCTGTACCCGTGAATGTGCTGAAGCCCAAGGCAAAGACGTCGGAATTATCGCTACTGAAAAAGGCTGGAACCTTTATGTCTGCGGTAACGGCGGTATGAAACCACGCCACGCTGATCTATTTGCCACTGATCTAGATACTGAAACACTGATCAAATATATCGATCGATTCCTGATGTTCTATGTGAAAACCGCTGACCGTCTACAGCGTACTTCTACCTGGATGGAAAACCTGGAAGGCGGTTTGGAATATTTACAAGATGTCATTATCAATGACTCACTGGGTATCGCTGAAGAACTGGAAAAGCAAATGGCTCACGTCATCGATACTTATCAGTGTGAATGGAAAACCGCTGTGGAAGATGAAAACAAGCGCAAACGCTTCCGTTCCTTTGTGAACAGCGACGCTAGTGATAGCAACGTAATCTTCGTACAAGAGCGCGGCCAAATTCGCCCAGCTAACGAAGAAGAAAAAATTGATTTAATCGCTAGCGCCTAATTGCTATGACATAACACCTGGGCTCAAGTATTAGAGGAGACAACACAATGAGCTGGAAAACTATTTGTGAATTAGATTTGATTCCATACAACGCTGGTGTTGCTGCACTAGTTGAAGGTAAGCAAGTTGCTATTTTTAAAGTTAAAGGTGAGTTGTTCGCCATTGACAACTTTGACCCTTTATCAAAAGCCAATGTACTGTCACGCGGTATTGTTTGTTCAATAGACGATAAGTTATGTGTGGCATCACCCGTCTATAAACAACACTTTAATTTAGCTACTGGCGAATGTCTTGAAGAAAATTTGCAATTGTCTACGTTTGAAGTGAGAGAGAATAACGGTTTTGTAGAAATTAATATTGCTAGTGTTAATCAGCAGGCGGCTTAAGTTAATCTGAATAGATAAAAAATCGAAAGTCTTTTTGTTGCCATTAAGACTTTCGATTAACCTCCAAACTTGTTAACAAATTCAAGACCAATTCCACCTTTATCGAGACGAACCACTTTCATTTTAACGATCGGTGCTTCTCCTTCACCAATTCCCTGCATTTGTACGTTAACAACCTGACCAATCTCTGGCAAATCCTGACCTTCAGCCACCACATAAGCACCTCCATCTGAAACATCACCCGTATGCAGCAATAGCTCGCCTGTGTCCGGGTGAGTTAATTTAACCTTGGCACGCAGTTTGGTGCGCACATGTTGCCGGTTTTCTTTACTCACTGATGGTACCCACTCTGAATTTTTATTCGCCTGAAAAACAGATTAGCACAGGTTACTACTTCTCGCTGGGTTATGACTTTTGTTAAAAAGCCGCATCGATTGATGCGGCTTTTTAACTCTTAGGGCGACTAAACCAATAAAGGCGCAATCACCAAACTCACAATCGCCATTACATTAATTAAAATATTCATGGCAGGGCCCGAGGTGTCTTTAAAGGGATCGCCAACGGTGTCTCCAACCACCGCTGCCTTATGTACATCAGAGCCCTTACCGCCAAAGTTACCCTTCTCAACATATTTTTTGGCGTTATCCCAAGCACCACCGGCATTGGCCATCATCAGAGCCATTAGCACACAACTCACCAGAGCCCCTCCGAGCATACCACCTAATGCTTCTGGCCCCAGCAAAAAGCCAACAACAACAGGAGAACCTACTGCCAACACACCAGGCAACACCATACGTTGTAAAGCAGCCTGAGTGGCAATATCAACACAGCGTTCGCTGTCAGGCTTGGCTGTACCTTCCATCAATCCGGGTATTTCTTTAAATTGGCGACGGATTTCTTTGATCATATCGAAGGCCGCATCACCCACTGCCCGCATGGTAATGGCACTAACGAGGAAGGGGAAAATACCACCAATAAACATTCCCATCAGTACTAAGGGTTCACTGATTTCGAGACTAAAATCATCCATTTTTTGCTCTATCACTTCGATATAAGCGGCGATAATTGCCAACGCAGCCAAACCCGCTGCACCTATCGCAAAACCCTTACCGATAGCCGCTGTGGTATTACCTACTTCATCGAGGCCATCAGTAATTTCTCTAACATCTTCACCGAGTTCTGCCATTTCAGCGATACCACCGGCGTTATCGGCTACTGGTCCGTAGGCATCAATTGCCATGGTAATACCCACTGTCGACAACATACCAATTGCCGCTACACCAACACCATAAACGCCAGCACCTTCAGGCAACAGCCAACTCGTTAGAAAGATAATCGATGCAATGGTCATAACAGGAATAACAACCGACTCCATGCCAACCGCGAGACCGGCAATCATGACGGTAGCAGGGCCCGTTTCTCCACCCTGAGCGATATTCTGTACGGGTTTGCCACCGGTGTAGTGCTCCGTCACTAAACCAATAATGATTCCACCTGCAGCACCACAGACTACGCACATCCATACGGATTGTGGCAACCCTAGGTTATCTAACAAAAACCAGGAAGTGAGAATAAAGAGAATTGTTGAACCGATAGTACCTATACGCAGCGCCAGTGCGGGCTCCTTCGACGATGAGCTGCGAACCAGCACAATACCTGCGATGGAACACAACAAACCCAGTGAAGCCAACGCTAACGGTGTAAACATCAGCTGCCCCTGATCACCTCCCAACAGAGCAACAATCGCTGCTGGCATGGTCGAAGCAATAGCAATAGTTGCAATCATTGAACCACAGTAGGACTCAAAAATATCAGATCCCATACCGGCAACATCACCGACATTGTCACCAACATTATCGGCAATCACGCCGGGGTTGCGTGGGTCATCTTCAGGAATACCTGCTTCTACCTTACCCACCAGATCAGCACCGACATCAGCACTTTTGGTAAATATGCCGCCACCAACGCGGGAAAATAGTGCTACAGATGAGGCTCCCATACCAAAACCGTGGATGGCTTCGGCATGCTCAGGATTGGAACCAAACAATAAATATAATGTGCCGAGCCCTAATAAGCCCATCGACGCTACTGCAAGCCCCATAATTGAGCCGCCGTAAAAAGCAACGCTCAGCGCCTCACCTGCGCCCTTGGTACTCGCCGCAACAGTAGTGCGAACATTGGCTTTAGTCGCGGTATACATACCAA
>JANQLG010000004.1 GCA_028280715.1 Spongiibacteraceae bacterium
TCCCAAGGGTATGGCTGTTCGCCATTTAAAGTGGTACGCGAGCTGGGTTTAGAACGTCGTGAGACAGTTCGGTCCCTATCTGCCGTGGGCGTTGGAAAACTGAGAAGAGCTGCTCCTAGTACGAGAGGACCGGAGTGGACGAACCTCTGGTGTTCCGGTTGTGTCGCCAGACGCATTGCCGGGTAGCTACGTTCGGACAGGATAACCGCTGAAAGCATCTAAGCGGGAAGCCCCCTTCAAGATGAGTTTTCCCTGAGACTTTAAGTCTCCTGTAGGGCCGTGGAAGACTACCACGTTGATAGGCTGGGTGTGTAAGCGTTGTGAGGCGTTGAGCTAACCAGTACTAATTGCCCGTGAGGCTTGACCATATAATGAAGTGGTTTTACAAACACAGTTCATTGTAGGTAAGCCAAGAAACGAAGTGATCACGCTATATAAATAGCGAAGCTCGGATCGTACGATCGAGAAATTACCGTGTTGATATCAGCTTAATTACCGACCCTATTTGTTGACGGAGGCAGTCTTAAGACAAGATGTGAGACCTGCGACAACAAGCCAGTTTGCCTGGCGACCATAGAGAAGTGGAACCACCTGACCCCATCCCGAACTCAGTAGTGAAACGCTTCATCGCCGATGGTAGTGTGGGGTTTCCCCATGTGAGAGTAGGTCATCGCCAGACTTCGATTAATAAAAAAGGCTCAACCCTAGTGGTTGGGCCTTTTTTATTAATGGGATTGTGATGTTCTTCTTTCTACTACAATCGGGCTCATGTGACGCAGCCTGTGCCAATGGCACGGCGGAGAAGCACCGAAGGCGTCCCGAAGGGAAAGCGAGCACTGCTCGCTTCTTACTGTAGGTCATACCCATAGCACTCGCTTCGCTCATGGGGCAGGCTCTCGCCAAGCTTCAAATTAAAAACCCGAGATTCATCTGAGTTTCGGGTTTTTTTATGGATTAGGTGTTAGCCTCAGCGAGGCGATGCCCTATGGTCAGATCCAAAGCGTTATCCCGCCCCCATAATCAATAATCCACCAGCGAAAATAACGCCAGTGACCAGAAGAATGACCACGGTGTATCCCATGATTTGCCGTAGATGCAATCCGGCAATGGCAAGCAAAGGTATGGTCCAGAAGGGCTGGATCATATTAGTCCACTGATCGCCATAAGCCACCGCTAACACAATAATTGAGGGGTCAACGTTCAGTTGCATTGCTGCTTCAGTAAAAATTGGGCCTTGCACAGCCCATTGCCCGCCACCAGAGGGTACAAAGATATTAACGATTCCCGCTGCCAAAAAAGCGGCTAATCCCAGAGTTTTGTCCGAAGCGATGTTAACAAACCAATCGGAAATCACGCCTGCTAGCCCTGTAGTAATCATCATACCCAACACGCCTGCATAAAAAGGATACTGCAGAACAATAGGGCCAATGGTGGTGCTAGCTTTTTCAATGAGTCGTACGTAATGTAATGGTGATCTGGCTAACAGAAGACCTAAGCCGATAAATGACCAGTTGACGACATCAAGCGTAAGAAAAAATCCTTTTTCTATCATGCTTGAGGCCAAGTAAATCAGTAAGGTTAAACCGGGTATTAATGATAGTAGGCGTAGGTTGTCTAATTTTGTTGCTAGAGTGTTAGCTGATTTATCGACTCGTTCTTCCTGATTGTTATCTTCTAACAGGTTTGTATCAACTTCGATAATTTCTTTGTCATCGGGCCGCATCATTGGGCAAACAATGGTAATTGCGATTAGGGTAGCGAGGACTACTAATCCGTTACTTAAACTAAAAATAGTGTCGGTAATTGGAATAATACCGATGGAGCTTTCTAATGTATGTCCAGGTGTAGCAACGAATAGCCCTGCAGAAGAGGAATATCCCATATGCCAAACTACAAAGCCTGCATAGGCTGATGCCACTAGAAGAGGATAATGCACTTTAATGCCTCGACGGCTGCATTCAATGGCAACTTGGCGGGCGATGGTGGCACCGGCGATTAATCCCAGTGCCCATGCTATTAAGGAACCGATACCAGCTGAGCAAGCGACTAACGCATAGGCTGAAGCAGCATTGCGTGGTAATGAGCCAATCGCGCGTAAAATCTTTTGTACCCGATCGGTGTGCGCTAGCGCATGTGCAGCAAGCAGGGTAATACTCATTTGCGCGGTAAAGGTCAGTAAGGCAGGAAGGCCATCGCCCCAAGCGATTAATGCGCTATTGGGCGTTGCGTCAGTGAATAGCAGTGCTGCTACAAAGGTAATCAGTGACATTAAAACAGCAAAAATAAAGGGGTCGGGGTAGTAACGTTCTACCATCACAGTGAATGGCTTGATTAACCAGGCAGGAATTTTCATTGCTGTATTTTCTCTACATTATTATTTTGTTTTTTATTTAACGTTGATCAGATTATGTTATTTTTATGCAGAAGGTTAATAACTATTTAGAATTTAGTAAACTTATCGTTAAAGAAAATCCTTTTGCAAATAATAATTTAAATTTAATCATTAAATATAATGATTACCTTAAATCACTGATTTTTATAACCAGGTATTTTTATGTCTTCTTCTCCTACTTTTGAATCCATCAAGCGCCGACTCAAGGTGCCAGTTATTCAGGCACCGATGTTTTTAGTATCAGGTCCTGAGATGGTTATTGCGGCTTGTCATTCGGGAGTGATTGGCAGTTTTCCAGCAAGTAACGCAAGAACTGTGGAAGATTTAGAGCAGTGGTACTGCACTATCAATCAACAAGTGACCAAAGACCATGCGCCTTGGGCTGCCAATGTTATTGTTCATAAAAGTAATCCCCGTGCAGAGCAGGAACTGCAGCTGATTTATAAATACCAGCCAGAAATTATTATCACTGCACTGGGTAGTCCGACTTCTGTCATTGAAGAAGCCCATAAATATGGTGGTTTGGTATTTGCCGACGTGGGCAGTCCCAGGCATGCCAAGCGCGCAGTAGAAGCGGGTGCAGATGGTTTGATCATCCTTTGTGCTGGAGCGGGGGGCTATACGGGCACTCTGTCACCTTTTGCCTTTGTAGAAGAAGTGCGCCGCTTTTTTGATGGCCCTTTAGTGGTATCAGGAAGTATTAATACGGGGCGTAATGTCAGAGCTGTGGAAGTGATGGGCGCAGATTTGGCTTATATGGGTACCCAATATTTGGCTACTGAAGAGAGCATGGCGAGCAGTGAGTATAAAGAAATGTTGGTTAATGCTACCAGTGCAGACATTTTGGTTTCTGATCGTGTCACCGGGCAGGTGGCCAGTTGGCTAGTGCCATCATTGATCGCTAATGGTTTTGATCCAGATAATTTACCAGAAAAATGTGAATTTGATTTTTCTTCGATGCTGGATGTCAAAAAATGGAAAGCCCTTTGGTCTGCTGGGCATGGTGTTAGCCAAGTCACTGCTGTACGTTCTATTGAGGATGTTACTCGTCAAATTGAGAAGGAATATCAAAACGCAATAGAGGCTGAGCGGAGCTTTCTTCACCTCCTGCAGAGCTCTTGAACATTTTTTCATAGCTTTTGAGCAATACCATTAATAATAAAAGAGATAACCCAATGCAATATAACTTAAATGATCTTATTGAGGCTCATGTCGATAACAAGCCGAATCATTTGGCGTTAACGGGTGCTGGAGGTGATTTTAGCTATGCCGAGCTAAAGCAGCAAAGCCGAAAAATTGCCAATCAATTATTACAGAAAGGCTTCAAAAAAGGTGTCCGTTTTGCATTATTTTCACCGAATGATAGTAGAGCTGTCATTGCTGAATTAGGTGGCTTCCGTATCGGTGCTACCTGGTGCGTCATCAATATGCGCAATACTGTTGAGGACAACATCAGCATTCTGTCGCGAGGAGCTTGTGACATTTTATTTTTTCATAGCTCTGTGGAGCAGGATGCGCAACAAATTATTAACCAGGTATCGTCAATCAAACTGGCTTTATGTATCGATAAAAAAACAGACAATCATCAGTACCTGTTTGATTGGTCGTCAGCAGCTGAGAGCAGTAAGCCGGCTATTGAAGTGGATCAAATTAATGACATCGGTTATCAGGGCAGTACCGGCGGTACTACGGGCTTACCTAAGCTCACACAATCCGGACATGTTCTCATTACAGCAGCAGCGAAAACTTTCGCAGAACTAATGCCTGTCGCAGAGGGTGTGCGTAATCTTGCGGTAGCGCCTATCACACACGCAGGGGGAATGGTCTGTTTTGGTTGCCTTGTAGCTGGTGGTACCAATGTCATGATGGCTAAACCGGAACCGGATCTGATTGTGGATTTATTGGAGCGTGAACGTATCACTACGATTTTTCTACCGCCTACATTGGTTTATGTGTTACTTAAAATTCCCGGTATTGAAACGCGCGATTTTAGTCATCTCCGATATTTGTTGACAGCTGGAGCGCCCATTGCCGCTGACAAAGTCGCTGAAGCAACTAATCTATTCGGTAATGTGATGTGTCAGGGGTTAGGGCAGACTGAAGCCGGTTTCCCATTAACTTTCATCAGTCCAGAAGAGACTGCTGAAGCAATTGCCAGCCCTGAGAAACATCATCGATTAGCTTCCTGCGGCAAAAAGACTGCTTTATTGAGTGAACTGGCCATCATGGATGAAGATGGCAATCTGCTGACTCTTGGTGAGCAGGGGGAAATTGTCATGCGAGGTGATCCCGTTATGAAGGGGTATCTCGGTGATGATAATGCAACGGCCGATATTCAAAAATATGGTTGGCATCATACCGGTGATGTGGGGTATCTGGATGAAGAGGGCTATCTCTATGTTAACGACCGTATCCGAGATTTAATTATTTCTGGTGGGTTTAATATTTTTCCCCATGAAGTTGAGTCAGTTATTTTAATTCACCCCTCAGTACAAGAATGTGCCGTAGTGGGTGTACAAGATGAAAAATGGGGAGAAATGGTAGTAGCAGCCATTGAGCTGGCGCCTGATGCTGAATTTGATGAGGGCCAACTTATTACCTTTTGCAAAGAGAAAATGGGTAGTATGAAGGCGCCAAAGCAATTTGTAGTATTTGAAGCACTACCGAGAAGTCCTGTAGGAAAAGTACTGAAAAGAGAAATTCGTCGAATATTGAATGAAGTTGATATGGAATAGAGTGTGAATTAACAAACTGTTAAATGTTATTAAGGAATTAAATTAATAATGATTTTTAAACCGGGGACAAAAGTAAAGCTGATTTCTACAGGTGAGGTAGGTGTTATTATTCATTCTTGGACAAATCAGGAATTAGATGCAACGGACTACCATATAGCGTTCTATGGTAGCGAGTTTCCAAAAGCCGAGCCTAAAGAACCACCTTATGTACTCAGCTATCTAGAAACATCACTAGAAAAAGTTAATGAGTAAAAAATTAAGTCCGCAACAATTTAACAAGCAAGCCAAAGCCATCCTTCGAGCTGGATGCAATAAAGAGTGCCTTTCATCGTGGCGTTAGACGCTATAAAAATAAGGCTAGCAATCCGATGTAAAAGAATATTCTTTTAATTTGTACCACCACATCTGAGCATGAGTTTGATGACTTGTGACGATGTTGGCGGAAGTTAGGTAGTAAAGTTGATTACTATAATCAATAATGTTCCACCAAATTTGGGGCAATCGCTATGGAACGATTTCGTATCCCGAGAGGTTGGATTTTATTTTTATCTGTTACCCTATTGTTAGCAGCCTGTGGCGGCGGAGGTGGTAGTGGCGGTTCATCAACGCCACCTGATTCCAATCCCGACAATCTTACCAATGCGCTGACTCGAGTTAGTAATTCGATTTGTATTGCACCTTCAAGTCCTTCTTCAGAAACTTCATTCATTATTCAACAAGCTTTTCCTGCATTAGAAGCATTGTCTGGTTTGGTTGGTTTATATCAATCGCCGGATAACAACAATATATGGTACGCGGTGTTACAGGAAGGGCGTGTCGTGCAGTTTAATAATTTAGCTACAGCCACTACGCTTACTGAATTTATAGATATTTCAAACCAAGTGCGTAACCAAGGCGAAATGGGTTTATTGGGATTAGCTTTTAGTCCCGACTTTGCAATTAACGGCGAGTTTTATCTCTCATATAATAATAACAACGCCTCAGGAGAGTCCACAATTTCTCGATTCACCAGTGACGGTTCGTTACCGGTAAATACTGGAACAGAAGAAGTAGTGTTAACACTGTCTCAATCGGCAGGTAATCATAACGGTGGTCATATTGCCTTTGGTCCTGATGGCATGTTGTACATCGGATTTGGCGATGGTGGTGGTGCTAATGATCAATTTGGTCATGGGCAAAATACCCTGTCTTGGCATGGCGCAATATTACGTATTGACGTACGAAATGTGGCGACTTATACCGTACCGCCGGACAATCCTTTTGTTGGCGACCCCAATGTACTCGATGAAATTTATGCCTATGGATTACGAAATCCCTGGCAATGGAGCTTTGATAGCGAAACTGGAAATCTCTGGTTAGGTGATGTTGGTCAAGGCTCTTATGAAGAAGTCGATATAGTCAATGCCGGTGATAATCTCGGCTGGCCAATTATGGAAGGCAATAGCTGTTTTCAATCTAATAACTGCGATACCACAGGCCTTACCTTACCTGTTGCAGAATATGATCATAACAATGGTGATTGTTCAATTAGTGGTGGGTATGTTTATCGGGGTAGTGAAGAACCTAACCTTTCTGCACACTACATTTATGGTGACTTTTGCACTGGTAATATATGGACGACAGTGGAGCAGCCAAATAATGTCTTTGTCACTGAACCATTGTTGGCAAGTGGCCTATCCATTTCAGGGTTTGCACAAAGTAATACCGGTGAAGTGTATGTGCTGAACTATTTTGGATCAGCTGGAAACGGCATATACAAAATTGCTAGTCAGAATTCCGGATCATCTGACAATATCCCATCGACCTTATCGGCCACTGGCTGTTTTGTATCAACTGCTGATAAGACAGTAGCAGCTCCCGTAGTGCCATACACTGTTATTAGCGAACTTTGGTCAGATGGTTTAGAAAAGGAACGATATTTTGCCATACCGGATAACAGTGAAATCGATTTAATAAATAATGAAGATTTTGAATTTCCAGTGGGCAGTATTTTAATTAAACATTTTATTTTTAACGGACGTTATTTAGAAACGCGATTACTGATGCGACATAGTAACAGTTGGGGCGGTTATGCCTATGAATGGAATGACAATCAAGACGACGCAACGTTATTACCAGGTAGCACCACAATTGATACCGGTACTTTCATTCATACGGTTCCATCTAGAGGACAATGCTTCGAGTGCCATACCGGATCTGCTAACGTATCGCTTGGATTGGAAACCCACCAGTTAAATAGCGACTATTTATATCCAAGCAGTATCACAGCAAATCAATTGACCGCGCTAGATGAAGCGGGGTTTACAGGTTTTGATACTAGCGTACTATCGCCAGTGAGCATGGCTGCTATCGATGACTTTAACCAAGATTTAGAAACGCGAGTCCGCAGTTATTTGCATAGTAATTGCAGTGGTTGTCATCGTCCGGGAGGGCCCGGATCATCAATAGATTTAAGACTATCAACTGCACTTGCTGACACTGGAACATGTGACCAGTTGCCATCAAACGGAGATCTCGGCATAGCCAATGCGCGGTTGATTACTCCGGGAGATGCGAATCGTTCCATAATATTAGCTCGCATGAACACACTTGATAATAATCGAATGCCACCAGTCGGCAGTAGTGTTGTGGATCAAACTGCCATTGTCGAAGTTAGTAGCTGGATCAATGGTCTTAGTGGGTGTAATTAGAAATTTTTAAAATAACTTCACCACATTTCGCCATAATTCCTCATTAAGCCTCCCCAATCTCGCCTCAATGAAGTCTATTTTAGCGAGTTTAATAATCCTCGAGCGTTAATTATTTTTCTTATTCAATCGAGGGTTCAATCATGAAAAAAGCTATTTTACTGAGTTCAATTTTATGCCTTGGTGCAGCGCCGGTGGCTATGGCCGATGACGCGGGGATTTCGACAAATACCAAACAAGCCAGTGTAGTGATCGGCAGTTTTGTAACAGGTTTTATTGCCGGTGGCCCTTTGGGTGGTATGGCCGGATTAGTTGCTGGTGATTGGTTAGGCAAACAGGTAATAGAGGCCGATCAAACTGATGCGATGGAAGAGCAGTTAGCAGAAGCTAATAACCAGTTGATACAGTTAACGGAAAAACTTGCCCGGGCAGAAATCACCAGTCAACAATTTGCGCAGATTGCATTAGATCAGTTGCAGTTAGAACTATTGTTTAAAACCGGTGATAGTGCACTCACACTGTCTGGACAAAAACGAATGGCTTATCTGGCAGATTTCCTAGTAAAAAATCCAGCACTTAATATTCGTTTAGATGGATACGCTGATCCCCGCGGTGATGCCGATTACAATCTTACATTATCTGGTGAGCGGGTGCGGTCGGTAGCACAATTGTTGGCAGCAAATGGCGTTGACCAGTCGCGTATTGATATTTATTCACATGGTGCCAGTCAATCTAAAGCCATTAATGGTGATTACGATAGTTATGCGATGGAACGTGTGGTGAAAATACAATTGACTAAGGGCGATGAGATGGAAACCTACGCTCAAGTAACGATTGCCCGATAATAATAAAAGGAGGTGAAGTGTTGCCCGGTGGTTGCCGGGCTTTTTTGTTTTTTATTTTGGTTCTTAATGTAAAAAATTATAACGCGAGAATTAGCCCATTTTCGGGAAGCGTATAGTAAAGATAACACCACTGTTATCAGCAAGGTTTTCAGCCGTTGCAATGCCTTGATGATACTGCACAATTAAGTTAACGATATGTAAACCAAGCCCAAGGTGAGTTTGGTCCTGTTCTTCCTCACGGACTGATACCATGTTATCGAATAGTTGTTTTTGCATCACCTTCGGTAATAGTGGACCTTCATTGCTGACACTGATTTCGATATCGTTTTTTGATGCTTGAAAGTAGAGAGTAATTTTTCCGCCCTCGGGGCAAAAACTGGCAGCATTGTCCATGAGTTTATCGAGCATTTGTACCAATAGATCAGGCACGGAGAAAAGGAAATTTTCAACGCTATCGATATTAGTTTCTTCGATTCCTTGTAAGTTAATTTGATAGTCTGAATATACATCACTGTAAGCTTGGGATAATTCCCACAGTAGTCTTGCAATATTGGTGTTTTCCTTTTCTGCTTGTTCGATGCTTTCTTCAATACGCCTGGCTTCACTCATGGCAGTAAGAATATTGCCAAGTCGTAACGCGCCTTCTTTAGCGCGCTGTTGGTAGGTTTGACTTTTTTCATCCGGGGTGTGATTGGCTAAATTATCCAATGAGGAATGAATAATCGCCAATGGTGTACGTAATTCATGGGATAACTTACGGGATAGGGTTTGCAAATAATCAGTATATTCGCGAATTCGTTTCATCAGTTCTGCATAATTGCGAGTTAATGAACCGATCTCATCATTGGCTTGGCTATTCGGGTAATGGTAGCCGATATTATTTTGGTCATTGAGAGCAAGTTCCGTGGCAGTATTTAATCGGCGAATACGCCAGGAAAGCCAACTGGCATACGCGAGTAACCCGAGAGCTGTTGCCGTAAATACAAAAAGACTCAATATAAAAAGACGGCTAAAGGCTTGATCAGTGAGCGCAGCGGTTTGTTCACTACTTTGTTCACTAATTAAAATGGATATAACCTTTCCTTGATGAATAATAGGCACTGCAGTGGCAAGAACATAATGATTAGTACTATAGGAGTCTCGATACCATTGACTGGATGTTTTATCGTTAAATGCATTAGCAACTTCATTACGTTTTAAAAAGTTCACACCTTCTGGATAATATATTTCGACATCATTATTAGAAGCAAGTATTGCTCGATAAAGTCTGCGCAGTAACCAATGGCTATCGGAGGAAGTTTGGGTTTCCAGCGTCCCGGTAGTAGCAGTAAGCCATCCTTGTTTATCTATCAATCTTAATCTTAATCCATCATGAGAAAATGCCTCGATGGTTTGTTTGATGCTCGGTGCTTGATAAACAAACCAGGGAGGAAATATACCCTGATTGTTATCGGCATAATTTAAAAGGCTATTCTTTAGAGGACTATAGTGCGCTACATTGTTTATTGATTCATTAATAACAGAAAAACTTAGTCTTCCTTTAGCGAGTGATAGTGGCATATTAATTTCTAATTGATAGCCGCTGTCATGATCTATCCAGGATGCATCGATAACGGATTCGCGATAAGTCTCTTCCGGAGTTTTGAAATAACGTGTAGTGATTTTTCCGGGTGCTACGGCGGTAAAAATATAATCTTTGCCGGAACCGGTTGCTAAAATCAGTCGATCACCATTGGATGCCAGTGAAATCGTCGGATTGTTATAGGTAATGTTTTGGTCATCAATGGCGAAGAACAACGCTAACTCATCGCGATAAATACCACATCGATAACTCAGACGTTGTTGTCCATCCTCTGATTGAAAATCAGCCCAGGGCAACTCCGGCCATTCATCAGCGTAGCCATCTGCCCAGACAGGGGCATCGAGTGGATGACAATAAAAAATTGGTTCTGAATCATTATCTGCTGATTCAATCTGTTGATGTGGATGTAATTTATTGGGTTCCTGACTCAATGCAGTAGCGATAACTTTTGTAGTCGCTTGCATAACGTTTTCTTGTCCCTGACGAAGTGATGCATCCATTTCTTTCAGATATTGGCAGCCAGCCCAGGGCAAACTCAGCAACAGTAGACTGACACATAGCAATTGTTTATTCAGTGTCATAATCAAGCTTGCCAGCGATAACCCATGCCATAGGCAGTTTTAATGGCATCGAAATTCTTATCGATAGCTTGAAACTTTTTGCGGATACGTTTGATATGCGAGGTAATGGTATTGTCATCCAGCACTACATTGGCCGCTTCCATTAATTGCTGACGGCTTTTGACTTGGCCGGGGTAGCGGGCCAAATCGCGGATGATCCAGAATTCAGTGACAGTAATATCTAGCGGTTGGTTATCCCAGCTAACCGTCATTCGCGATTTATTCAGTGACAGTTTGCCGTGCTCAATCACTTCTTCGATGGCTTCCGGTTGTGACAGTGCTTCAATGCGGCGAAATAAGGCAACAATGCGCGCCATCATGTGGGGGAGGCTAATATCTTTGGTGAGATAATCATCAGCACCCAGTCGCAGCCCAGAAACCTTGTCGAATTCGCTTTCCCTTGCCGTTAAAAAAACGATTGGCAACGTTTTGGATTGACTACGCAAATCCCTACACAGCTCAAATCCTCCTTCCACTTCATCGCCTAGGCCGACATCAATAATGGCAAGATTGGGCAATGCTTTGGAAAAGGCATTCATTGCAGATGCTCGATCAGAGTAGATACCGACTTCATAGCCTTGCTTTACAAAGGCATCGCGATAATTTTCGGCGATAGTGGGCTCATCTTCGACAATTGCGATTCGTTTGGCCATGAGAGTGACTGCGCCCTTTTTATTCTTTGTTGAAATCTATTGTAACTGAGACCTCAAGTTTAGGGTGATGTTGCCACAATTCATCACAATTGCTCACAGTATCTCCATTTTTAAACCGCCGGTTTAATGCTGGCTGCTGGGTCTTTCATCATTACATGCTGGAATGAGTGAAGAAATCAATGAAGGGATAAATAAAACAGTCAATTTCCCCTCTATGACTAGGTGTGGTGTTTAATCGGTTGAGTTCTTTGTTAGTTTGTTGATGCGTTTTCCAATGTTGTACTTATCGTCTACGTCATAGCGAGGCGCTTGTTGCCCGAATGCCTGTTCGATATCTCGTGCGCGATCTTGCGCATAGTCTCATAACCAACTCCTCATTAAGCTGTTAACCCAACCAGGTGTTTCTTCAGAAACTTTGTGTGGCTCGAGATCGAACGACGGGATTCGTCAGAATTCACAATAATCGCATAGGCGTGGATTGCGCCGAGCTCTTCGTGATACTCAAGTTCTACACCCGCGCTCTCCAACTTTTCCTTAAAGGCGCGTATATCAGGTAGAAACATCTCGTGAGTACCCGCACACAAACTCACTGGTGGAAAATCTGCTACATCCAGATTAACGGGCGATAACTCTGGGTTTGAGAGATCTTGTCCATTGGCGTATTTGGCGACACTGCGGCTCAGGAGCTTTCGGCTGACTGAGATGTCCAAAGGCTCGTATTTTTGGGTTTCCGGGTGGTCTAGCGCCAAATTCATGAAAGGTGATAGCGCGATGACACAAGAAGGAGGGAAACCCTTGTCCAGCTGGCGTTTGGTCAACACTAAGGCAAGTCCGCCCCCCGCGCTGTCTCCAGCGATCGACCAATTTCCTGGTCTGATTTCTGCGGTTTCTTTGAGGTGCTCAATCACGCATTCCATGTCATTTGGAGCAGCGGGATACGGTGCTGTTCCGCCTTTTCTGTAGTCAACCATCACTCCAGCGGTCTGGGTGATATCGGTCAATACGCAGAGCCACTCCCATGTTGCTTCAAAAGGACCGGCGGTGTAGCCTCCACCGTGGGCTTGAATCACGACGCCATTCTGAGCCCGTTCTTTATTGATCCAAACATAGTTCACGCCATTCACATTGCCCTTGTCGACCGGTCGATTTTGGGTGAGACGCTTCGGAGGTTCTAACGAACGCGCTTGTTTTAGTGCGAATTCATATAGCCATACCGGCATCTTGGAGAAGAAGCGCAGTAGCAGCCGTGTAGTTTTCATATTCAATTTCATTGATATGGAACCTCTAGTCCAGCGACAGTCAGATCGATCAAGGCTGTTAACAGCTCGCGGAGGTCTTCAACGTTCCGCGCGCTTTCCTTGATACCTTGTGCTGATGCGGTAAGCGTTCTAGCCACGATACAGGCTTTCTTTTTGCTCAACCCATGTGTGCGTAGCAGACCGCCGAGAACGTCTTCGAACTCTGCAAACGCCTGCTCGACCACGTCGAGGTTGAACGTTTGGGTGCTCTCAAGCAGATCCCTAGCGTCTGGCGAGCGGTTAACAATTTCGAAATTCTGCACTGCCCAGATCTCAAAAACGCCCTGAAGTTGCTCGCTCAAAGAACCCGGCTCGCGTGCGAGATCACGCACAGCCTGCAGTATGTTCTTCGTCATTCGAGTCGCCGCAGCTCGAAACAACTCTTCCTTATTTGGAAAAAACGCATATAGCGTGGGGCGGGAGATGCCCGCATCTTCCGCAAGTTCGGCCATCGTCACGCGGCGAAAGCCATAGCGCATGAATGTGTTGATGGCGGCATCTATTACTTGATCTTTGCTTTTTCTTGGCATGCAGATAATTATTGACAAAATATGTCGAAAAGTAAAGAATAAACATTCCGACAAAAAATGTAAAGATGATAAACGGCGATGCGATCGCCATTAAAGAGGCAAAACCTATGAAGTGGACCCACAAAAACATCCCCGATCAGTCAGGCAAGGTAGCTATCGTTACCGGCGCCAACACAGGTGTTGGCTTCGAGGCTGCGCGACAGCTGGCGCTGCGCGGCGCAGAAGTCACACTTGCATGCCGGAGCAAATCCAAGGGTGAGGAGGCTGTTAAACGTATCCTTGCCGAGAATCCGTCCGGCAGTGCGTCGCTGGCTGTGCTCGACCTAGCTGATCTGGAATCGGTCAGCGCATTTGTAAGGCAGTTTTCTGAATCGCACGCACAACTAGATCTCTTGATCAATAATGCTGGAGTTATGATTCCGCCTAAGGGAGCGAAAACACGGCAAGGTTTCGAGATGCAGTTCGGTGTGAACCATCTCGGTCACTTCGCGCTCACAGGCCAACTAATCGGCCTTCTTTTGAAGTCACCTGCCGCACGCGTTGTTAATCTTTCAAGCGGTGCCCACCATCATGAGAGCAAAAAAGATTTTGACGATATCAACTTCGAAAAACGCGGCTACAAGCCCTGGCGCGCCTATTGCCAGAGTAAGCTAGCGAATTTACTTTTTACGAATGAGTTGCAAGACCGGCTGACGGAGGCGAATGCAAGCGCCATTGCCGTTGCGGCTCATCCTGGTTTTACCAGAACGGATCTGCAGCGTGGCAATATCATACCTCGCATACTCAGTGTATTGGCCATGCGGCCAGAGCAAGGCGCGCTGCCGACATTGCGGGCAGCGACCGCAACCGATGTGCTGGGTGGGGATTATTACGGACCCGAAAAGGTTCATGAAATGCGTGGGTATCCGGTTCGAGTAGACATGTCTGAAGCCGCGCAGATTAAGGGAGACGCGGTGCGGCTGTGGGAGATTAGCGAAGAGCTAACCAAAGTCACATACGAGGTGTTTGCCTCTGCGGAAAATGTGGTGCAGAACCACCGTTAAAGAGCACAGCGCATATCAAGGTGAGTGGTATGCGCTCATGTCTACATTATCCACAAGGAGCAACTCCTCAATCTTCAGGGCGAGCCTCGGGATACCATTCCATCGCAGCTTTATCCGTGATGGGTGGTGTTGGCCATTGGTCGCCGCGTTGGGCGTAGAGAGAGGGATTAGGCCCAGGGTGAAATACGCGATCAGGTTCCCCTGTCAGTTTTCCATCAGTGATCCATTTTTCGTCGGACCCATACATTTGGGAGATAAGTGTGTCGATGAGATGATCACGGGTACTTGCGAAGGAAGGATCGTTAATCCGGTCAATCATTTCTTCCGGGTCGTTGGCAATGTCGAATAGTTGTAGACGGTTTCCGACCGGGTAGTAGATTAATTTGTGGCGACCGTCATACATCATACGTGAGGAATGTTCCTCTTCTCCGTCCTCCCCTAACAGAAAGTCGTGTCTGGCATCGCCCAACATAGAGAGCCCTTCAACCGTATCCGGTACTGGTATATCGCATAGTTCAAGCAGTGTTGGCATGACATCTTGCAGGCCGACAAGACGGTTGTCCTCGTTATGATGAGGTACATCGCCCTTGCTGCGAGTGCCCATCAGAATCATTGGAATTTTGCATGCGCCTTCATAAAAAACACGCTTCGCCCACATGCGATGGTCACCTAGCATATCGCCGTGATCTGAGGTGAACATAATGATGGTGTCATCGAGAATGCCTTCTTCACGCAAGGTGCCGACTACCGTGCGAATCTGGTGGTCGACATGGGTGCACATAGCATAGAAAGCACGTCGTGCTGCAATAAGCTGTTGTGCATTGTATTTGAAGCTGCGTGTTTGGTGTGCCTGCGCCGTGTATGGCAGGGAGTTTGTTTCCCTGGCCCAATTGGCAACCCAGGGTTCGTTAATGGGGATGTCCTGGTACAAGTCCCAGTAGCATTGCAGAGGGACAAGTGGCGGGTGAGGGTGCCTGTAACCCAGATACCAAAATGACGGTTTAGTGGGATCGCGACGTTTAATAGTGCGGGTTATCATCTGCGACGCCCAATTGGTTGCGTGCACTTCTTCTGGTAAATGCCAGGGGCGGTAAGAATATTCGTTATTGCTCATACCGTGCAGGTACTGTTTCCCGGCATAGCCCTTGTCGCCAAGAAATATATCGTAGTCATCGGTAACGCCGAACATGTTGCGCCCTTCATCATCGACCAGTACATCGTCAAAACCAATCCGATCCCGTTGCGGGTATACATGTATTTTGCCGACGGCATTGGCCTGATAACCGTTATCTCTGAATGTTTGTGCAATCGTCGGGATGTCTGACGGCATGGGCAGCTGTGGATTAAATATTCGATCGCCATGAGTTCTGGCGGTCACCCCTGTCATGAGTGTGCGCCGTGCGGGCAGGCAAACTGGATACTCTGAACAGGCATTGGTGAACCGAGTGCCGCATCGGGCGATCTCGTCCAATGTCGGTGTCTGTACTGAGGGGTGCCCGGCGCAGCCAAGCAGGCTGCCAAACCAGTGGTCAGTCACAATCAACAGGACATTTGGGCGAGTGTTATTTTGGTTATTCATAATGACCTCTTTCTCACTGTTGTCCGTAGTCGTGCAAATACATGCGACGTGCTTCGGCAACCAGTTCGGAATCAAGTTCTATCAGCGGCGCCTTCTGTTGTAACGCCAGCTGCTGGCGCGCCAGATTGATAATCTCGGCTTCTTCCTCAACGTATATTGCATATTTTAACGCTTCATTGGGTGTTACTCCGATGGTGAATACTCCATGACTGCGCAGCAAAATCGCAGAGCTGTTACCAATCTTGGTGACAATCTCGCAGCCGATGGCTTCTTCACCAATGGTGGCGAACCTGGAGATAGGTATTGCACCGCCGAAGAGAGCGGCGGCCGTGGTGGTATAGACACCAATGGGTTCACCTCGTACAGCAAAACTAGTGGCGTGCGGTGAATGCGTGTGGACGATACCATTGACGTCATCCCGGTGCCGATACACATATAAATGAGAGGCTGTGTCAATTGAGGGTTTCATGTCTCCGTCAACGACATTTCCCTCCAGATCGACAATCACTATCTGTTCAACTGTTAGCTGATCAAGCTGAACACCGCTTGGCTTGATTGCGACGAGGTTTGTCTCAGGATCGCGACCACTGGCATTACCTTGTGCCCACTTTACCAGCCCAGCTTTGGGTAGTGATGTGTTTGCTTCCCATACCTTTTGGCGCAATTGATCTAAAGTGTTAGTGTCAAAATCACTCACGGCTATTCTCTATGATTAGACCCCTGTGATTAGCCCTCTACTATTAGAGCGCCTCAAGTTGTTCAGTACTCAAAGAGGCGGCTTCCTCGATGCGGACATCGGCAAGGTCGGCCTCTGAAATATCAAGCTTGGTATCGAGTAGTTTCTCGACAGCACTGACGAGCCCGAGTGCATCGAGTTCATGTTTGCGCATTAAATAGGGGAACGATGCGCCTTGACAGTAAGTATCCTTAATGCCCACTCGTAGCAGTGGTTTGCCTATACCTGCCTCGGCCATCATCTCAGCTGCGCAAGTGCCTAGCCCACCGATAATATTGTGGTTTTCCATGGTGATGACGCCGTGCTTGGCTTTTGCTAAAGCGGATAGCACCGTTGGGTCGGTGAAGGGTTTGAGAGTGGTGATATGCAAATGAGATATCGATACACCGCGTGCATTCAAAATACCCGTTACTCGCATTGCTTCCTCGGTGCATAGGCCGGTAGATAGCAGTGTGATGTCAGAGCCCGCACTTAACACGCGCGCCCGATTCAATTGCAAGCGCTCTGATTGTGGAAATAATCTTGGGATCTGGCCCCGTAACATACGGATATATACTGGCCCAGGGATGTCTTCAGTAATATCGAGGATGGATTCCACATCAGTCGCGTCACCGACCTCCAGGATTGTCAGATTTGGTACGCCGCGTAGCACACTCAGGTCTTCAATTGCCTGATGGGTGACGCCTCCGGGTGTACTAATGCCGGGAAGGAATCCTACCAGCCGCACGGGAAGGTTGGGGTAGCAGATTGACATTTGCAGTTGATCAAGTGGCCGGCGATACAGAAACACCGCAAAGGTATGGAGGAAAGGGATAAAGCCTTCCCGGGCCAAGCCGCCAGCCCAGCTCAACATATTTTGCTCGGCCATACCCATAGAGACAAATCGGTCCGGATAAGTTTGTTTGAAAAGGCTGATTTCGGTTGATCCGGTCAAATCTCCGGAAAGAACTAAGACCTTCGGTCGATCCTTCGCCCATGCCACGAGATTATGTTCGTGGACTTTGTTAACGATTTCCATCAGGATGCCTCCCGTTCCCAGTCAGTCAAGAATTGTTTGAATGTCGCCTCTTCGGCGTCGTTTTTGAATCTCACGTAATGCAAATGAGGTTTTCTCTCATCCAGCAGGGGAATACCCTGACTGGTATTGGTGTAGGCAAGCACGAACAACGGTCCGTTTTCGTGAGGTGTGTTATTAATGGCAGTTTCAATCTCGCCGACATTATGCCCATCGACCTTAACTGCAGTGCCACCGAAGCTTTCAATCCGTGCATCGATGGGTTCGATATTCATGACGTCCTTGGTGAGGCCATCGACCTGCTGCCCGTTGACATCGACGCATACCACAACATTGTCGATTTTGTGAAAAGCGAGGGCCTGTATCGCTTCCCAGGTTTGTCCTTCTTCCAGTTCACCGTCGGACATGAAAACGAACACCCGGCCTTTCTCGCCGCGGAGTTTACGCGCCATCGCGATGCCGCCTGCCTGGCTCAGCGCCTGTCCGAAGGAGCCGGTGGTCAGTTCGAAGCCCGGGGAATGTTCGGCGCCGATCATTTCCAAAGTGCTGCCGTCGGTATTGAACTGGGACAGGCTTTCCGGAGACATTCGACCCACTGCAATCAAAGTGGCATAAATCGCTACGGCATAGTGGGCGGGTGAAATTAACAGCCGGTCATAGCCGTCTCCCTGTGGCCCGTTGTAGGCGGCGCCAAACCCATAATCGGCACCGCTTTGGCCAGGTACGCCGGGGAATTTCGGTGGAATGTTCGAGCCTTCGCTGGGACCGAGTTGCAGTACCTTGGCGTAGAGTGTGGCTAATATATCTGCAGACGATAATGCCTGGCTGAGATAACAACCTTGTTTTTCTATAGTGAGATCAAGCACACGCCGACGAATAATGTCGGCTATCGCTTCTACCTCCTGTTCCCATGAATGTGTTTTGGTCATGCTGCTACTACCTCCCGGAGTTCAAGCATTTTGTTGGCTGATTCTTCGTCGACAACCACTGTATTCAGGTATTCGCCACGTAGCGCTGCCAGCAGGGTAGGTACCTTTGCCGGATCGGCGCTGATGCCGATCGACCACTTGGCTTTACGCATACTTGCCAAGGGAACGCTGATAACCTGTTGCGCGAACTCTTCCAGTTCTTCACCCTCAGCATTAATCATGCGGGCAGCGATATGGCCAACAGCCCCTTTTGCTTTCAGGCCTTTTTCATCCGACTGAAGGATATAGCCGGCACGCTCGAGACTGGATAGTTCACCGGATAAGGCGCCGATGCCCTGAATCATGATGTCAACGTTTGCCGCTCGATTGAGCGCGTGTTCTACTGCAGTCTCTCGCATCAGCGTATCCCGCACTGTTATGTCTTTGACAATGGCAGGTGCGGGCACCAAACAGCAGGTACCTGAAAAACGTTCGGCTAATCTGATTGCCAATTTCGGACCATCGACATCGGGATCGCCTTTGCCTCCTAGCGCGCCCGTCATCTGCACTACCTCTACGTCGTTCAGCGGTAAATCCTCCAGTGCATTCACCATGTGGTAGAGCGTCTTGCCCCAGGTCACGCCGATTGACCGACTATCACTCATGATGCTTAGCAATAGATCCGCGGCGGCGGCACCAACAGCTTTCAAATTGGCTTCTTCGACACCGGCATTGGGAACAACAATCGCCTCCCGTAGTTTGAAGGCAGAGCGAATTCTGCTTGCCAGGTCGGGCACCGTTTCTATAGCGCGGTGGATTTTTATTTCTACCAGCCCGGTTTCTCGTGCCTCCGACAACAGACGCGAAACCGTTGAATGGGAGCAGCCAAGCGTTTTGGCAACTTGTTGCTGGCTTAGTTGTTGCCGGTAGTAGAGTTCGGCTGCACGGATTATTTGTGCGGTTCTTAGTCGTTCGCTCATTGAATGTGGTGCTCCTTTCTTTGTTGCCCTTAAGATAACGGTTGACATTGTGCACATATTTGCGCAGTATTGCAAATATTATCAGTATTTGGTCAATGTGTGATCAAATGATTGTGAATTGTTGATTTGATTATTAAGTGTTGATTGATAGTTAACCAAGTAGGAGGCAACAGAACGTGGGCACAGTAAGAACAATTTTGGGAGATATAGACGCTAAAGAAATGGGCTTCACCATGCCTCATGAGCACATTCGTACCGATCCAGCCGGTGGCGGTACTAAAGCGGTGGGACATGAAGGTAGCGATCATGCTCTGGATGATCAGGAAAAGGCGGTAGAAATATGCGTCGCCTATAAGCAGGGCGGTGGCGATACATTGGTCGAGGCCACCCCGAAAACCTGGGGGCGCAATACGCCGGGGATGGTTGAAGCTGCTGAAAAATCGGGCGTGCATGTGATTGCCTGTTGCGGTGTCATCTGTGAAGAACACGGCATGGACCCAAAAACTTCAGAGTTGACCATCAATGATCTGGTCGACGAAATGATTGGCGATATCACTGAGGGTATGGACGGCACTAGTCACAAGGCGGGCTGGATCAAATGTGGCACTGCCTATATGCAGGTAACAGCGAATGAGGAAAAGTTCATCCGGGCCGGCGCCCGTGCTGCCACCAAAACCGGCGTTCCTCTGCACGCGCACACATCGAACGGCACCATGGGGATAGAGATCTGTGAAATCCTCCAGGACGAAAAGTTCGATATGTCGCGCATGATTATCGCCCACGTGGATCGCAATCCGGATCTTTGGTATCACCGTGAGATGTGTAAGGCCGGCGTTTCGCTGATTTACGATGGTCCGGGCAAAGCAAAATACTATCCCGATACCATCCGCATCGACATTCTTCGTCAGTTGGTTGCCGATGGCTACGAGGACCAATTGATGATTTGTAACGACTTTGGGCGCAAAAGCTATCACGCTCCCTATGGCGGCGCGCCTGGTCTATTGTGGCTCAAGGATCGGTTTGTGCCGCGCTTGATCAGCGAAGGCTTTGATCCGGAAGTGGTGCACAAGTTTAACTACGAAAATCCACAACGGATTTACACCATGGTCGATCCTGCATGAACGACAGACCTTTATTGCAACTGGCACTCGATGTCCTGGATTTGGATACCGCAACACGCGTTACGCAACAGACATACTCTGCCATTGATGTGATAGAAGTCGGCACTTTATTGTGCTTGTCTGAAGGCATGCATGCCGTGCGCGCACTGCGTGATGCCTTTGCTGAGGCCACTATTGTGGCCGACGTACGCATTGTTCGGGCAGGGAAGAATATTGCAGAAATGGCCTTTGACGCTGGTGCCAACTGGGTCACTGTAGTTGGCGAAGCGCCCATTGAAACACTGGGGGCAGCGCTTGAAGTGGCCTACAAACATGGTGGGGAGATTCAAGTTGAATTACATGAGGGATGGACACACCACGAAGCAATTCATTGGCGGGATATGGGCATACGACAAATCATCCTGCATAGCGGTGTTGAGGTAGACCCAGTCGGTGGGGAATGGTCAACACAAGCGATGGATACTATTTGTGAATTAGCTGACATCGGTTTTCGTGTTACTGCGACGGGCGGAATTTCAGCACACAGCATATCGGCATTTGAAGAGGTGCCGGTTTCAATCTTTATTGCCGGTCGGGCAATTGCCCAGGCTGAAAATCCGCTGGCAGAAGCGCAAGCGTTTCAGGATGCCATTGAGGCTACGTATGTATAGTGCTTCCTTTGGTATCTACGAAAAAGCGCTGCCGGCGCTGTCCGAATGGCCCGAGAAGCTGGAGGCAGCAGCGGCCGCAGGATTCGAATTTGTCGAGATGTCAGTGGATGACGAAAAGCACAGGCTAAACAGGCTCGACTGGAATGCCGGTCAACGTGCATTGTTGAGACAAGCGTCTGCCAATAGTGGTGTGCGTTTGCAGACTATCATCCTGAGTGCACATCGCAGATTTCCTTTAGGCAGTGCCAGCCGTGAGACTAGAAATTACGCGCTCGATATCCTCAAGAAGGGGATCGATTTGGCGGTCGACATTGGCGCACGAACCATTCAAATAGCAGGCTACTATGTTTTTTATGAGGATCACGATACTGAGTGTCGTGATCGCTTTGTAGAAAATTTGCAGTATGGCCTTGAGTGGGCGAGCCAGGCGGGCGTAATGCTGGGAATTGAGAATATGGATGGGGAAGACATTACCTCTGTTGAACGCGCCATGGACATTATCTCGGAGGTGAATTCGCCCTGGCTACAGGTATATCCAGATGTCGGCAACCTGGCTGCTAATGGTCTCGATGTCGCCGCAGAATTGCGCCTTGCTAGCGGTCATTTGGTCGGTATCCATTTAAAGGACACAAGGCCTAACGAATATCGTCGAGTACCTTTTGGCCAGGGGATTGTGCCCTTCAAGGATGTATTTCAGACACTGAGCGACATCGGTTATCAAGGCGGTTATCTGGTGGAAATGTGGAACGATGATGCCCCCGACGCGATGGACATTATCACTAGCGCTCGGAAGTGGCTCACAGCATGTATGAACAAAGCATATATGAATTAAACAAAATGGTGACAGCGAATGCGATTTGACTTTACAACTTTCGGAGAAGGTGTCCTGCGTCTTAGCGTGCCTGCCGGTCAACGAATAGAAACAGCCAAGTCATTTGATGTAGACGTGTCGGGTACGGAAGCCAATGTGGCATCGGCTCTCGCTCGCCTTGGATGGCGCAGCGGGTGGGTCAGTGCACTACCGGATACGCCACCGGGCCAGCGAGTCAAGAATAACTTTCACGCACACGGCGTCGATCTTTCTGCAGTCATTTGGCGCGAGGAAGGACGTGTGAGTACCTATTACGTTGAATATGCCAAGCCTCCTCGCCCGATAATGATTTACTACGATCGCAAGGACTCCTGTTTAACACAACTGACGCCCGACGATATCGATTGGAATTACCTGCTCGATACGCGCCATCTTCATCTCAGTGGTTTGACGGTTCCGCTATCGGACGGCACGCAAGAAATTATATCGCTTGCCCTTGCCAAAGCCCGGGAGAAGGGAATAACAACGAGCTTCGATGTCAACTATCGACATTTGTTGTGGAGCGCAGATGAGGCACGGGAAAGACTAACACCATTGATGCAGGATGTTGATGTGCTGTTTCTGGCCAAGCGTGACGCGGCACATATCTTTGGATTTGATAGTGATGTAAGTGATGTCATTGACCGTTTAAGCCAGATGACAGGTGCACGCAATATTGTGATGTCACTCTCGAGTGATGGTGTGGCTGGCTGGGATGGCAGTTCGATTCAACAGGTTAAAGCTCGCGATGTCGACATTATTGATCGGATTGGTGCTGGTGACGCCATGATATCCGGTGTTCTGCATGGTTGGTTTGGTGGCTCGCTTGTCAAAGGCCTGCACTACGGAGCCATGATGGCGGCACTTGCCATGAGTCAAAACAGTGAAGCGGTAATTACTAATAAGGCGGAACTTGAACGATTACTCGCCGCCGATTCCATCGACATTTTCAGGTAAAAGGTTTTGATATGGATACATCACGCATACAGATTTCACTCTTTACCGGGTTTCTTGGCAGTGGCAAAACGACACTAATAAATCAGCTATTGCCAATGCCTGAAATGGCAAATTCCGCCGTATTGGTTAACGAGTTTGGGCAGATATCGATCGATAATGATTTGATCGAGTCAGAAGATAAAGAGGTTATCCAACTCACTAATGGCTGTGTTTGTTGTGCGCTGAATGAAGAGCTGGGAGCATCACTGGTTGAATTTGCGGTAAAACGAGTAGAGGAACAAAGGCCTGTCGACCGGGTGATCATTGAAACAACCGGATTAGCCAATGCCGGTCCCATCGTCGAAGTTATTCTGGAAGACCCCGAGGTTCGCAAATATTATGAGTTGGACAAAGTCATAACCACTGTCGACGCAGTCAATGGTGAGAGCAATCTGAATATGCATGCCGAATCGGTGGAGCAGGTTGCCGTCGCGGACCGGCTACTGCTGACCAAACTCGATCTATTGGACCCATCCGATCGGCAACAAGCGGCAGAGCACTTGCAGGATCGTCTGCGGCAGTTGAATCCAGGCGCACTGATACTGACTGGCGACAAAGCTGATGTGATCCGAGATGATCTGGATGATCAAGAGCTGCGAAATCTTTCCGGGTATACCTCCGTTATAACCGATCCCAAAATACATACCCACAATCACAATCACAATCACGGAGAAGCAAGGCATGATAAACATATCAAGTCCTTCTGCCTCATGAGTGATCAGCCAAAAGCACTGGCAGACCTGGAGCGATTTTGGCGCAGCCTGGCTGAAGAAGCTGGCCCCAACCTGTTACGCGTCAAAGGTTTGGTAAATGTTGTCGAACAACCGGAAACGCCTGCTGTAGTCCAGGGTGTGCAACAGATCTTTGAAAATTTGCGTTGGCTGGACAGCTGGCCCAGTGATGATCGTAGTACCCGAATCGTTGTTATCGGCTGGATGCTTGATCAATCAAAAATCGAGCGCATATTCGAAGGAGCTGATTAGTGTCCTTGTCCTTAGCGAAATACTGGTCGAAATATTGGGCTTTGGCGTTAGTCATTTTGGCATTGGCAATCCTGGTGATTGCCGGCCTAAGACAGCCCATATCTGAATCAGTTAGCTACCCCGAGAAGCCGATTAATGTGTTTATCGGTTTTGCTGCCGGTGGTAGTCAGGACCTTGCAGGGCGAGCGTTAGCTAAGGAGCTTCAGAAGATTCTCGGACAGCCCGTTGCGGTGGTCAATCAACCTGGCGCAGCGAGTATGGTGTCTGCCCATAATGTTGCGAACTCGCGCCCGGATGGGTATTCCATCTGGTTTGGATCGGCTGGCACTTTGGTACTCAAGAGCGAGTTGGAGCATACGCAAGTAGATTTCTTTGAGAATTTTGAACTGCTGGGGCTCACCGGAAAAGTCGTACCGGCAATTGGTGTACCCGTTGACAGCCCCTTTAACTCGATACAAGACATTATCGATGCAGCGCATGCGAAACCCGGTGAGCTTCGCTGGTCGCACAATGGCCGCGGCGCAGCCTTTATGGCAATGGGCACAAGTTTTATTGAAGTGAACGATCTTGATGTTGTTGGTGTGCCGTTCCAAGGCGCTAAAGCCATGCGGTTGGCACTGTTTGCCAATCAGGTGGATTTTGGCCTGTTAAGTGAAGGCGATCGCCTTATGTTTGGTGAAAAGAAAATGAAAGTCCTGGCATCAATGCGGCAATCCCGAGAGGGTATTGTTGATGCTGATTTGCCGACCCTGGGTGAGCTGGGTATACCCTTTGTCGAGATTCATTCTCCTATTGGCATGATGGTACCAAAGGGTACACCGGAGCATGTGGTTACGACACTCCGCAATGCGATAGCTGAAGCGGCTGCCAGTGAAGATTTTCAAAAAACCATGGCCAGGCTATATATCCCCTATCTCTATATGAATGCGGGTGATGGCACAAAGTTTGTTGCTGAAATCCATGACAATGTACAGCAACTATTGCCAGCCTTGAGTGCAGAGGGCAACAGCGAAAGTGTTGCAGCGGACTCGCTAATGGCTCCACGTGCAGTAGGCTTGTTTCTTCTCGTGCTTCTTATCTACCAGGTTATTGTTTATTTCCGATCAGTAAAAACGAATAAGGCTGCTGGCAATAAAACTGCTGACATAGAAACCAATCAATCTGGCGAAGCAGCAGTCGAAAATATTTTCGATCTGCAATTATTTCTTCGTTCTTCGGGCCCGCTACTGTTGCTTTTGTGTATATACGGCCTGTTCCATGGTTGGTTTGGTTACCTGATAGCAACTGCACTCAGTGGCTATGCAGTATTCGCGCTGTTTGGCAATCGACTGAACAAGGTTCTTTTACACGGGTCAATCGGCGCGATTATTTTTTATTTTCTTTTTGTCAATTTGCTGAATGTTTACGACCCGCCAGGAACATTACTGGACGTGTCGAACGTATTTAGATAGCGCCCGTCTTCGTGGCCGGACGTTAATTTAAGCAAAGCGAAAGTATGTTTTTGTTTTGCGAGCCCAAGAAGCAAACAGGATGTTTGTTTCCGAGAAAACAGATAATAAATTAACGAGAAACGAAATTATGGAAATTGTTTCTGGATTTGTAACGCTGTTTAGCGACCCGATTACTGTCGGTCTTGTTTTTGCAGCGGCCTTCATTGGGATTGTCATTGGGGCAACTCCCGGGCTTACTACGGCTGCAGCGATCGCTATGCTGGTGCCCCTCACTTTTTTTCTTGAACCACTGCAAGCATTGGCTTTTCTCTATGTTATCGGCAAGTCAGGTCGATATGGCGGATCGATTGCCGCAATTCTGTTTAACACGCCGGGCACAGCGGCAGCAGCTGCAACTGCACAGGATGGATACCCTATGTGTCGTGCCGGCAAAACTGGCAAGGCGCTAAAAACTTCAGCAGTCGCCTCTGTATTTGGCGATTTCCTCGGTGATCTGCTGTTGATTTTCGGGGCGGCCGCAGTGGTCTCATTGACCTCCGATTTTGGGCCCCCCGAATTTTTTGCCGTTTATATTGCTGCCTTTGTCATTATCAGTTCAGTGATTGGTTCATCGGTTGTCAAAGGGTTGATCAGTGCTGCAGCCGGTGCCTTTGTGGCAATGATTGGTATCGATGCCATGGAAGGGACACCAAGACTCGATTTTGATCACCCGGCATTCCACGCCGGTATATCATTGGTGCCGTTGCTAATTGGTATGTTTGTGTTGTCTGAAATTGCGTTGAAAGTTGAGAGCGTTTCCAGCAGCAACACTCGCAACGGCAAATCGAAAGAAGAAGATCCAGCAGTAAAATCCGTTGACAATCGATTTACCTTTGCTGAGTTTCGACGTTGTGTGCCGATTATGCTGAGGTCTTCTTCCATTGGCGCATTCATTGGTTTGATGCCGGGGCTAGGATCTTCAGTGGCAGCATTTGCTGCCTACGGTACAGAAAAGCGTCGCGCAAAGAACTCCGACCAATGGGGTAAAGGCGTTATTGAAGGTATCGCCGCACCGGAATCGGCAAACAATGCGGTAAATGGTCCAACGATGATTCCGATGCTCGCCTTGGGGATTCCCGGCGGTACCATTTCGGCTATTCTCATGGGCGTATTCCTGATCCACGGTATCACTATCGGCCCCAGCATTTTCGAAAGCTCCGGTACATTGGTGTACGGTCTTTTTGCTGCCGGGTTGGTGGGTATTGCGACCTATGGCCTGATTGGTTACTACGGTAGTTCACTGATCGGGAAAATTGTTGCTTTGGTACCGATTCGATTGATCTATCCCTATATTTTTTTGACCTGCTTTGTTTCTGCCTTTTCTACACGCACAAGTGTGTTTGACGTTTTCGTTATGGCGGCGGCGGGCTTTCTCGGTTTCCTGATGCGCAAATACGGCTATTCCACGGCGGCATTTATTATTGCTTTTGTTTTAGCGCGTGGCGCGGAAGAGGCTTTTCGTCAGTCGCTACTGCTATCAGATGCGGGGGTGGGAATTTTCCTACAGCGCCCGGTAGCAGTAGCTTTTTTTGCCATAGGAGCGTTGATTCTGGGAAGTCGTTTATGGCAGAGCCGGCAGGCAACACGTACAGCGGCTGCTGGTAGAGAAGATACTGCGGTGGGTTCAAACTAAGGAAATTCTGATTAAGTCATGGATGACTTAATCAGAACTTAATTAGGTATATAGCGTTGAGTGTAAGTGCTTTGACAAAAAACAATGGTTTTGCCAGCGATCTTTTCTCTGGTCAGACGATTGTTATTACTGGTGCAGGCAGAGGAATAGGTTTGTCAGTTGCCGCTGCTTTTAAGGCATGTGGAGGACGTGTTATAGCACACGGTGGTCGATTGTGTGGATCGCATCTCGAAGAGTTGGCTGACGTTTGCGTGACGGCGGACTTCAATAACAAGCGCGAGGTTAAATATTTTATTGAAACCGTATTTGGCTCAGTAAATAAAATCGACGTGCTTATCAACAACGCAGGGACAATGGTTGGCCGTTTCCCCGTTGATCAAGTGACTGACGAGCAATACGAGACCATAGTCAATCTCAATCAGTCGTCAGTGGTTCAGATCACACGTGCGTTTATTCCATTGCTTCGAGAAGCTGGCGATGCCTCGATCATCAACACCACATCGATTTCTGCCAGTACTGGTGGTAGCCCAGGTTCCTCAATCTACAGTGCATCAAAAGCTTTTGTGGCAGCTTATTCCAAAGCATTAGCGCGTGAACTTGCCCCTGACAATATTCGAGTCAACGCTGTGTCACCAGGCACTATTGCTACTGATTTTCACCGTCGGTATTCCTCCGACGATAAACTGGAGAAGACAAGAAAAAGTATTCCCTTAAGCCGTCTTGGAGAACCGCGGGATTGTGCTGCGGCATTCCTATTTCTTGCCTCACACACCTTAGCCGGTTACATCACCGGTCAAACCCTGGAAGTCAATGGAGGGCAGTTAATCGTATGATTTCAATAATTCTTTGTTTTTTTTACGGATTTCGGACGGCCTATGGTCTTATAACCATTGGCGATCCAATAATCGTCGCTGCAGAAAATGAGTTCTGACGATAAAACAAGGGAGAAAAGGTCAGGGATCTCCGAGGCTTTCCTTGAGAATGTGAAGTTTCTGCGTCGATATGTGCGACAATTCGTGCCGAATTACCACGAAGCAGAGGATGTTACACAGGAAGCTTATATCAGGGCTTTCGTTGCGGAGAAAAAAACGCACATCAAACAGCCGAAAGCTTTCCTGTTTCAGGTTGCTCGCAACGTGGCTCTGACTCGCTTGGAGAAAAAATCACGAGAAATACATCAGTGCATCGATGAATTGTCGGAATCAGAGACAGGTATGATTGATACGGCTGCAGATGATCATGTTGAGGCATTGGAGTTACTGGATACCTATAGTGAGGCAGTGATTGCATTGCCGCCTAAATGCCGCGACGTATTTATTCTCAGAAAAGTTTACGGTTTTAAACATAAAGAAATTGCGCAAAAAATGGGTATGTCGATTAGTTCGGTAGAAAAATATGTTCGGCTGGGTATTCTGGCTTGTCAGGATCACCTGGCCAAGCGTTATCAATCCGAGTTTCAGGAACATACGCAAAGCTGTGGTAACAGTACTATACGTAACCTTCGAGGTACGACTGTGAAATGAAAAATGTTGTCGGTTTTCCTGATGCGGCAGTGATCAGGGAGGAGGCGGCCCAATGGATTGCACGACTGGATGGAGAAAAGGAACTCTCGCCCGAAGAGCGTGAAGCGTTACGCAAATGGATTCATACCAGTCCTGCTCATCGTCAGGCTCTGCACAATGCGGCCGAATTATGGGGTAGCTTAAATATCCTGACTGAACTTGAGCCACAGTCGGTTGAAGGTCAGCCGAATAAATTGTCTTCCCCTAACGATAATAATAAGTCGCACCATTCGAAGTGGAGGCTGTTTGCATCGGTAGCTTCAGTTGTCATGATGTTGTTTGCCTTCATCGTTTACTTTCGATCAGACCCGCTATTGGATTCGAACGGGCACTACGCCACGGTTATTGGAGATCAACAATCCATTGAGTTGGCCGATGGCTCTGTGGTTGAGTTGAATACAGATTCGCAGATCAAAGTTGAATTCACAAAGGACATTAGAAATATCACCTTACTGCGAGGTGAAGCTTACTTTGTGGTAGCCAAGATCGATAATAATCCGTTTCAAGTCAATGCCGGTGTTGGTCAAGTACTTGCCGTTGGCACGGCATTTTCTGTTTACCGTAAAGACGATTCGGTAGATGTTACGGTGACAGAAGGACGTGTATCGGTTAGTACAGTCTCGCAGCGTACTGTTGAAAATCAATCTCACGGTGTTAAGACAACAGTAATGGATTCGGTAACGCTTGATGCCGGACAGCTTGCCATCATTAAAGAACCTTCTCCGGAACAACAGGGCGAGCTCGGTAAGATTGCAGAACTACATAAATTATCAGACAGCGAATTGTCACAAAGGATGCTATGGAAGGATGGCATTCTGGCTTTTTCTCGTGCGCCTTTACGCGATGTTGTTGCAGAGGTCAGCCGCTACACAACGATGGATATTCAGTTTTCGGATCAGTCTGTGGCAGAAACGCCTGTAATAGCGAGATTTCCGATTGGTGATACCGCATTAATGTTAAATATTTTTGAGAATAATTTTGGTCTTGTTGTTACCTATACAGGACCGAATCACGTTTTACTTTCTACTAAAGAGGAAACCGAATCAGAGTAAAAAATTTTTACGGATTTTGACAGTGCCATGAGTCTTATAGTTGAAGAGGCCGTTTTCACAGTGTGTAAAAACACAATGTGTAACACGCCGAACCGAAAGGGACGAATTAGCGGAATCACTTTATTGATTACTCTGCTGGTTCTTTGCGGAGCAACATTGCAGACCGCTGTAGCCGCGGGTGATGCTAGTACAGAACAGGTTAGTACCAACCAGATTAGTACAGAGCAAGTTTATTCACTCGATATTACAGCACAGAAGTTGCCGCATGCATTAGAGGCACTTGCCGATCAGACCGGTGCTCTCATGATAATCCCTTTTGATTTGGCGGCGTCTCGAGACGCAAATAGCGTAGTCGGACGCTACACATTAGTTGAGGCACTTGATCAGCTACTCGATAACACTGGGTTGTCAGGCGACCTTTTCCAGAAACGCATAATTATAATTAGTCTACTGGAGAAAAATGTCATGCCAGCAAAAAAAACAGGGGTTGCCACGGGCGTATTAGCGAGTATGTTAGCAGCGAATACGGCGTTGTCTCAGGAACAACCGCAACGATCATCATTTCTCGAAGAAATTATTGTTACTGCGCAAAAGCGTGAACAAAAAGCCCAGGACGTAGGTATTGCTATTTCGGCCTTCGATCAGGAAAGTCTTGATCGAGCAGGTATAGCGGATGTGACCCGTCTGGATTTGGTGACTCCTGGATTGTCTTTTGCTCAGCGTGGTAATGATTTTAAAGTTACTATTCGCGGCGCTAATGCCGAGAATACCTTTCGCGATGTTTCACCACCGATAGGCATGTTTGTCGATGGCGTATACAAGCCAACTGCGGCGCAGGCCGGCGGTGCGTTTCTCGATGTACAGCGAGTGGAGGTGTTAAAAGGTCCGCAGGGAACACTGTTCGGACGCAATACCCTTGGTGGTGCCATTAACATTATCACGAATAAACCTGATACCGAGAGTTTCGATTATGGTCTCGATTTAACTCTTGGCAATTATGCGCATGCCAAACCGGAGTTTTATATTAACGCTCCTGTATCTGACGATTTTGCTGTGCGGCTTGCTGGCATGTATCAGGTACGTGATGGCTATGTTAAAAACCACGGGCCGGGTAAAGATTTGGCAGAGGTTGATAGAGGCAGCATACGACTATCTGCATTATGGAATGTCAATGATAGTTTCGATCTGCTAGCGACTCTTTTCTATTATGATGTGGGTGGTACGTCGCTTAGTTCATTTGGCTATCAATCCCTGGGTACGTTGAGAAACTCAAGCGGTGTAACTGACAATAATGGTACCCGTGACCCGATTAATCCCCGCTATGGTTCCCTGGGTGCGCGAACTGATCGTGGCCCCTGGGATGTATATCGTGATGGCGATTACGATCTCGATAATCAAGAAACCGTTTTTACGCTTGAAGCGAATTGGGATCTTGGTGCTGTCGCGATAAAGTCGATTTCGTCGTATACCGACTATGAGCAGTTTTCCAGTGCTGATTCGGACTTCAGTGAAAATCTGTTTGCGCAAGAGCAGTATGAAGAAACGTTAGAGTCTTTTACTCAGGAAATTCAACTGATCTCTAACGATCCAGATTCCGATTTTGAATGGGTACTCGGAGCAATTTTCTCTGATGAAGAGTACAACCAGACTTTTATGCGGATCCCCGTTTTCGGTGAAATCGCCAACGACGGTACGCCTTTGCCTGCAGGAGGCCGTTGTCTGGTCCAATCATTTGCCACAGCTGCGGATCCGACTGCGCCAGTTCCGTGTCCTTCATTCACGGGTAATGGTCAACCGACGGTAGAATCAATCGGCGTATTCGGTCAGTTGACGTATCATGTTTCCGATAGCTTGCGACTGATCGCTGGTGCTCGCTGGAATCAAGACGATAAAAGTCTCGATAGAGATATTTGGCAGAATGCTGGGCTGCCCGACGAAAGTAACACCTTTGAGAAAGTCACCTGGCGCACCGGCGTTGAATGGAATGTGCTCGAAGACAGCATGATTTACGGCAGCGTCTCTACGGGTTTCCTATCCGGCGGACACAATTTCAATAGAACTTTCTTCGATCAACAAGAAGTGACAGCCTACGAGATCGGTATGAAAAATCGTTTTGCCGACGATCGTGTGCAATTGAATATGTCGGCCTATTACAACGATTTCACCAATCTGTTAGCCAGTGCAATTGTGATAGATCCAGTCACCGGTTCTGTTCAGATCTTTGTCAGAAATGGTGGGGAAATCGAGGCCAGAGGATTTGAAGCCGAATTGACAGCGATTCCTGTCGATGGTCTGACTGTGGGTGCAACTTTGGCCTGGCAGGACTCAGAATACGGAGAATTCTCAGTGGTGAATTCATTCGTGGAGGGGTCGAATACACCGGCAGCGCTTGGCAACACCATTCAACTTCGTGGTAAGCAAACGCCATGGGCGCCGGATTGGGCGGGTAGCTTTTTTGTTGCCTATGACTTCAACACCTCGTTCGGCACAGTCACTCCAATGATTCAGTTAGCTTATTCAGGTGACCATCAGGTTTCCGGATTGCAGCAACATATCCTGACGGAACAAGATGCCTATACCAAAACCGATCTTCGGCTTCGCTGGCAACCCAAGGATCCATCCTGGAGTGTAGAAGCCTATGTCGAGAATGTTACCGAAGAAGAAGTGTTACACCACACCATTATTGGTGGCAACGATACTATTCAAGCCATGTGGTCCACACCGCGTTTTTACGGATTGAAAATCAAGTATCGTCCGGGTAATTAATAACAATAACATCTAGATAACAACAGTCGGGTTGTGAATGGTTTATTAAGTAGGGGAATGACTATTCGCAATTCGGCGGTTGTTGTTTGGATATCGCCACAAATCATCACATCTGTTCAGAGAATTTTCTTTTTCCATTAGATAGAGATATGCTTACATCCGACTTTCGAGGAAGGAGAGCCTGTTCAAGGAAGTTATTTTGCGCATTCCGATGTATGAGGAAAGGATTTATTTTTTCACAGGGGTGTGCAGGCACGGAAGATTGAATAGAATAAAATTGGAACGGTCGTTATATGCGCATAGCCCTGATATGCAGATTACTTCGACTCTTACCACTTGTCAGACATTCCATATGTTTTTTTAAGGAAAGAATTCAGTAGGCATGAATCCATACCAACCACGTCGTATTTACCCCGGTATTATCCCGTTGATCAGCATAGTTCTTTTACTTTGTTTCTGTATCACGGGCTGTAGTGTGGGCAAGCAAGATGTTTCTTCGTCATCCAGACCGCAGGAGCCCGTCCCGCCACTGCCTTATCAAACGGAGCTGGTTCGTTTTGAAAATACAAGGGAGGGGATACATCTCGCAGGCACGCTATCGCTTCCATTCGGAGAGGGACCATATCCAGCCATTGTTTTGATCACGGGGTCAGGTCCGCAAGATCGAGACGAAACCATTGCCGGCGGCCATAAGCCATTCCTGATCCTGGCTGATTATTTGACGCGGCGGGGTATTGCGGTGCTGCGTTATGACGACCGGGGTGTCGCCGGCTCGAGCGGTGATTTTGCTTCGGCAACGATGCCAGACTTTGCGAGCGACGCCCGGGCTGCGGTTGAGTATCTGCAATCGCGGCAAGTCATCGATTCCAAACGGATTGGGCTTGTAGGGCATAGTGAGGGAGGGGCGGTGGCTCCCATGGTGTCGATTGCAATGCCGGGAGAAATTGCTTTTTTAATTCTCCTGGGCTCATCCGGCATTCCCGGGGAACAAATCTTTTATCTTCAGGATGCAGTACAGTCCCGTGCTGCAGGAGTCGATGAGGCTGCGATTGAGCGCAGTAGAGCACGCAAGGAACAGATATTTAACATACTCAAGGACGAATCGGATTTGTCTGTGGCTAAGGAGAAGCTTAGAAATCTAATGAAAACGATGCCGATGACTGCCGATGAAAAAGCCGAGATCGAAGCAAGCGGTGTCAATATTAACAGGCTGATTAATCAGCAGATTCGCCTCCTCAATACTGCAGCAATTCGATTTTTCCTTACTTACGATCCGATCCCTGCCTTGAAGCAAGTGAATGTTCCTGTCCTTGCCATTACAGGAGAAAATGACTTGCAGGTGCCACCTGCGGAAAACCTTCCTCCGGTGGAGGCAGCCTTGGCTGATGGAAATTCTCCCCACTATTCAGTTCGAGAGTTGAAGGGCCTGAATCATCTTTTCCAGTCTTCAGAAACTGGATTGGCGTCAGAATATGCTCAAATAAAAGAAACCTTTGCCCCTTCTGCTCTCGAAGTTATTGGGGACTGGGTGGAAGAGATTTTAGAATAAAGCTACCCAGTACTTAATTCGCAATTTGGCGGTTGTTGTTTGGATATCGCCATAATTCATCACAATTGCTCAGAAAATTTCCTTTTTTGATTCGCTAAAAAGTCTCCCTTATTAGGTTTACTGGTTATCAACAATCATAAACCTAAAGGGAGTCACACTGTGTTTGGACTAAGTAAGCTTAGATTGAAGCGACATAGCCATCCGGTTTTTGTTGAAGATGAACCTCTGGCTCCAAAACCGGTGAGAAGGGTACGACTACGCTTCCCATTATTGTTAATGTTGAGTCTGCTGTTGGCAGGTTGGTCTTACCATCGTGCACACGCTGAAACTCATCATGCAATGAATGAGCAGGTTGTTTTGGATGCTGTAGAAGCCGGGCAATTACTGCTGAAATCTGAGGATGACAGCCATTTTATTACCGCTGTAACTCAGGCTAGTAAGGTTCATATCAAAGTCAGTGGTATGGTTGCGCATGTATCGCTTGAACAAACTTTTCGCAATCACAGTCAACATTGGGTAGAGGGCGTGTACGCCTTTCCTCTGCCTGATAAAGCGGCGGTTAATCGCATGCAGATGGTGATAGGCGAGCGCGTGATTGAGGGAACGATTAAAGAAAAAGCCGAAGCTAAAAAAATTTACAACAAGGCAAAATCGCAGGGAAAAAAAGCAGGTTTGGTTAAGCAACAGCGACCGAATTTATTTACTACTAAAATCGCCAATATCTCGCCTAACGAAACTATCACGGTGAAGTTGGAGTACATTGAGTCGATAACCTATGACCAGGGTCGATTCAGCTTGCGTTTTCCCATGACGATTACGCCGAGGTACATGCCCGGTTCGCCTTTACCAATAGAAGATCATCTACAGTTTGACGATCGTCGACCATTACATTTCACCAGCAGTGCATTAGGTTGGGCAATGAATACCGATCAGGTACCTGATGCCAACGAAATAAGCCCCTGGATGAGTCCGGATTTGCCAACTGAGACTAATCCTATTAATCCCATTACATTAACAGCTGAGCTGGATATGGGAATGCCATTGCAAAGTATAGAAAGTGCTTATCACAACATTACTTCTTCACGTCAGGGCAATAATTATCAGGTGCGCTTAAGTGAAGGCTCGGTTTCAATGACACAGGATTTTTCACTGACTTGGCAACCGGTCATAGGTAATGCGCCAAAAGCAGCAATTTTCAGTGAGCAGGTTAAATCAGAAGATTATGCGCTATTAATGATGGTGCCGCCGGTTACTAAGACATCACCCCTTGCCAAAGAGGCTATCTATATCATAGATACGTCGGGTTCTATGGATGGTGTTTCCATCAGGCAGGCTCGCGACAGTTTACTCTATGCTTTGGATCAGTTGGGGCCGCAGGATCGTTTTAATGTCATAGCCTTTAATTCCACTACTGATATGTTATTTGGTCGGGCTGTACCTGCCAGTAAAGATAATCTTAAGCAGGCTCGCCGTTATGTTAGTCGACTGCAGTCGGGCGGAGGTACCGAGATGCTACCGGCGCTACACGCTGCATTGAAGGATAGAGCTCCCGAAGGGTTTGTTCGTCAAGTGATGTTTATTACCGATGGCGCAGTTGGTAATGAAACCGCTTTATTTGAATCCATCCATCAACAGTTGGGTAACAGCCGCCTATTCACTGTCGGTATTGGCTCAGCGCCTAATTCCTACTTTATGCGTAAAGCTGCGCAGTTTGGACGAGGGAGTTTCACGCACATCGGACGTGTGAGCGAAGTGCGACAGAAGATGACTGAATTATTCACCAAATTAAATAATCCAGTGATCAGTAATATTTCTGTGCGTTGGCCCAATAGTAAAAACATTGAAACTTACCCCTCTCGCATTCCTGATTTGTATCACGGCGAGCCCTTGCTGGTTACAGCCAAATTATCAGATCTACAAGGGGATATTGTTATAAGTGGCCAAACTGCTGACGAGAATTGGCAGCAGACAATAACTATTGATGCAGTACAGCAACATTCAGGCGTTGCAACTCTGTGGGCGCGAGAAAAAATAGCGAGTTTGCTCGACGAAAAAATAACGGGTCGTGATGAATCTGCGGTACGCAAGGATGTACTTTCAGTCGCATTAACACATCAATTATTGTCTCCCTATACCAGCTTTGTTGCGGTTGAAAAAATAGTTAGTCGACCCGCAGATAAAAAACAAAATACAGCTCCAGTACTTAATGCCCGGCCAGAGGGACAGGGTCCACAGAGTTTTGCGTATCCTCAGACAGCGACGGGAGCAATGCAGAGTTTGCTGTGGGGATTGCTGTTTTTAATAACGGCCTTTGCGTTCCGTTTTTGCAGTCATAAGGAGGCGGAATATGAATTGGTTGGTTGAACCGTTAATTCGAAAGCTCATGCGATACATTGCTTTATTGTGTGTTTTGACAAGTGGTTTTTTCTTTGTCGATAGCAGTTGGATTTATACTAAAGCGATTTTAGCGCAACAGTTGATTAAGCAGGCTTGGCAACAAACTATTGCAGACGGAGAGTTTGTAAAGCCCTGGCCCTGGGCTGATACCTGGCCCGTAGGGCGGCTTCAAGTCACAGCTTATGATGTTGACCTCTATATTCTCAATGGCGATCAGGGCAGTACCTTGGCCTTTGGGCCGGGCATGATGACTCATTCCAGCTATCGAGGTGATGCGCCAATTATTTTAGCGGGGCATCGTGACACGCATTTTCGCTTTATGGAAAAACTGAAGCAGGGAGATCGTTTAGGTTTCACTGATACATCAGGGCAGCAGCATTTTTATGTAATCAGGGAATTATCCATTGAAGATAGTAATAAACAGCGATTATCAATAACTGATAATGAAGCGTTAATTTTAATCACCTGCTATCCCTTCGATGTTCTTGATGTGGGTGGGCCACAGCGCTATGTCGCTCGTGCCGTTTCAGAAACTGCTTATTATCAGTTGTGAGGTGATGCGATGACTAAGCTAGTGACCTTGTATAAATCCTTATCACCCGCCCAATTGGCAGATGTTATTGCACTGGATTGGAAGGCTTTTGCAATAGACTTTTCTGGTCAGAAATTTTTTTCTCCCAAACTGCATCGCTGCTATGCAGAAATGTTAGCGAGACAGTTGGAAGCTGCTCATTATGCTGCAGGGTATGTAGTAAGTTTCCAGGTTAGAAAGTCTTTTATTGAAGGCTTTGAACTGCAAACGATTGGTTACTGTGAACATCAGGAATACCGCATTCCCGTGTCTGCATTGCGACAATTAAACACTGCTATTGTAGGTAGAATTAAATTGATATCCGGCTTTGCTGAGCAAGAGAGTGAGTTTGGCTGTAGTGAAAAAATAAAAAATACAGGAGGGCTGATTTCAAATGATTCACTTCTATGGACTAATTAGCATTTATTAAAATTATCTATGCCTTGTTTTTAAATAGCATGCACAAAAAAGCCCGGATTTATCCGGGCTTTTAAATAATAATCGATTAGCAAACCTTTAGCCTTTAAATTCACCCACAATATGCGAGATTGATTCCTTCGCATCACCAAACAGCATCCGGGTGTTGTCGCCAACAAACAGTGGGTTATCGACACCTGAGAAGCCTGAGCCCATAGAACGTTTCAATACGAATACAGTGCGTGCTTCATCAACATTGATAACAGGCATGCCGTAGAGTGGGCTACCTTTATCCTTATTTGCTGCCGGGTTGACCACATCGTTTGCACCGATAACCACTGCAAGATCAGTGTTTGGCAATTGCGGATTGATATCATCCATTTCTACCAATTGGTCATAGGGAACACTGGCCTCTGCTAACAGAACGTTCATGTGGCCTGGCATACGACCGGCAACAGGGTGAATCGCAAACTTAACATCACAACCGTTGTCTTCCAGGTGATCTGCTAATTCGCGAACCACGTGTTGTGCTTGCGCTACTGCCATACCGTAACCGGGTACGAATACAACACTCTGTGCTGCTTCCATAATCAGGTAAGCATCATCAGCTGAGATAGGTTTAACTTCACCCTCTACTTTGGTAGAAGAAGTTGTTACCGCACCAAAGCCTGAGAACAATACGTTGCTCAGTGAGCGGTTCATCGCCTTACACATGATGTTAGTCAGGATGATACCGGAAGCACCTACCAGAGCACCGGCAACAATCAACAAATTGTTATCGAGAACAAAACCGGCGGCACAAGCAGCCAAACCAGAATAAGAGTTCAACAGTGCGATAACCACTGGCATATCGGCACCACCGATGGGGATAACGGCCATCACGCCGAATAATAGAGACAAGCCCAGTACTGCGTATAACCACTGAGGATTTGTCGGCTCCTGACAGAACATCACGGCTGATGCGAGAATCGCCAGTACTAATGCTCCGTTAAAGATTTGCTGACCAGAGAACATGATTGCTTTGGTCGGCAGACGTTCGCTCAACTTACCCCAAGCGATAATTGAACCGGTTAGCGTTACGCCACCAATAAGAATCGACAGGATAATAGTGATGTTTACAAAAGTGCTGTTGCCAGTCGTGTAAGTAGCAACCATACCGACTAATAAAGAAGCTGCACCACCAAAACCGTTGAACAATGCAACCATTTCTGGCATGCCAGTCATTTCAACTTTACGTGCAGCGAAGGCACCGATGGTAGAGCCGATGATAAAGCCAATGATGACATTTTCCCAAGGTAGTAGGCCTTTACTGGTCAAAGTCACTACGATAGCGATCAACATGCCGATGGAAGAAAACAGGTTACCGCGGCGTGCAGTAGCTGGCGAGCCCAGCATTTTCAGGCCAAAGACAAATAGAATGGCCGAAACGATGTATGAAAGGTTAATAAGTAATTCTGTGTTCATTGCTGGCTCCAATTAGTCTTTTTTCTTAAACATGGCCAGCATGCGGTCAGTTACCATGTAACCGCCCACCACGTTGATAGTTGCCAAGGCAACGGCTGCTGTACCCAGGTAAATAGCCATCTGATCACTGCCAGCAGTCGCTGCAGTCAGTGCACCTACTACAGTGATACCGGAGATAGCGTTGGAACCAGACATTAATGGTGTGTGTAATGTGGCTGGTACTTTGGAGATCAGCTCAAAACCCAGAAAGATAGAGAGCATTAGGATAAATGACAGGTAAATGGCTTCCATTATTTTGCCCTCACGTTTTTAATCATTTCATTAACAAGCTCACCATCGTGAGTGATGATGCAGCCCTGCAGAATGTCGTCTTCCATATCAAGCTGGAAGCTTTTGGATTCTTTGTCCCAATATTCCAGTACCAGGTTATGCAAGTTGGCGGAATACATTTCAGAGGCATTAATAGCAACGCGGCCTGGCATATTTTTCATGCCGATGACTCTTACGCCACTGATTTCGACTTCTTCACCTGGTACAGAACCTTCGACGTTACCGCCAGATTCAACTGCCAAATCAACCACAACACTGCCTGGCTTCATGGCTTCCAGCATATCTTTGGTTACCACTGTAGGAGCAGGGCGACCAAATAGCTGGGCTGTAGTAATAACAATATCTGACTGGGCACAGACTTTTTTCTGGCCTTCCAACTGTAGTTTCTGCTGTTCTTCAGTGAGAGCGTTGGCATAACCACCTGAGGTTTGGCCGGTATCTCCTAGGTCGATCTCAACAAACTTGCCACCCAGAGATTCAACCTGCTCTTTAACAACAGGGCGAGTATCAAAAGCATCAACACGAGCACCCAGGCGTTTAGCTGTTGCGATAGCTTGTAGGCCAGCAACACCAGCACCGATGATAAATACGCGTGAAGGCGAAATGGTTCCAGCAGGGGTCATCATCATGGGCAGAATTTTGTCGAGACGCTCCGATGCCAACAGCACCATAGCATAACCCGCCAAACTGGCTTGTGAACTCAGGGCATCCATTTTTTGGGCGCGCGTGGTTCTGGGGATCATTTCCATACTGATGGAGGTCACGCCGGCCTCAGCGAAGGCATCAACCAGCTCGTTCTCGTTGAATGGATCCAGGAATGAAATATGGATAGCGCCTTTTTTCATCAGCTTGACTTCATCAACTGATGGCTTGCGTAAACGCAACAAAATGTCTGATTTGCCGATTAACTCATTGCGATCAGTCACGATAGTGGCACCAGCATCGGTGTACTCCTGATCGTCAATCTTGATTGCTGCTCCAGCGCCGGATTCGATCAGTACTTCAGCACCTTGGTCTGTAAAACGTCGAACCGATGCAGGAATGACCGGAATACGGGTTTCTTCTGCTGTCAGTTCCTTAGGGATACCAATAATCATAAGTTGCCCTTGTTAGTTGTTGTGGGTCTGTTTGGCGCTTTGCGCCTTTGTACCTTTAATCTTTGTACCTTTAATCTTTGTACCTTGCACCTGCCCCATGCATTGAGAAATTCTCTATCCAAGCTATTGAATTTGAACACTAAATGTTCGAAATGCAGGACTTCCCAAGTTTAAGGGTCGGCTACGATACCCTATCTTTGATATAAACCAAAAAAATATGATGAATATATGGTATATATTTGATGAATATCATGAGGGCTGTATATGCGGCGAATAATGTAGCTAATTTGGGTAACATCACGTTGTTATTGGCTTTTTCCGCATATTTGTAGCCTAAAATACTCGTCCAGGTTTTTCTCCCCTGACTTAAACCAAACCTATCAATAGTTCAGAAGAGTTTCCTCGCTGGTTATTGATTTTGCAATGGTTTTTCGATGATCGAGAAGTTTTTAGCTGGCTTTTGGTTTATCCTTCGCCTTTTACATACTAACAAAAGTACAGAGCAAAAGTTGTTAATGCTGGAGAAGCTATGAGCACAGCGCCTCAATCGAAAGATCAACTCATTATTTTTGACACTACACTGCGCGATGGCGAGCAAAGCCCCGGTGCATCTATGACTCGGGATGAAAAGGTCCGCATTGCAAAAATGCTGGAAAAGATGAAAGTTGATGTGATTGAAGCGGGCTTTGCTATTGCCAGCCCCGGTGATTTTGAAGCCGTAAAAGCCGTTGCCGAAGTGGTTAAAGATTCTACCGTGTGTAGTCTCGCCAGAGCAGTGCCAGCTGATATTGAAAAAGCAGGAGAGGCGATCAAACCAGCTAATTCAGGGCGTATTCATACCTTTATTGCTACATCGCCAATACATATGCAGTACAAACTGATGATGGAACCTGATCAGGTGTTGGAGCGCGCGGTGGAGATGGTCAAATTGGCTCGAAACCTGTGTGATGATGTGGAATTTTCGCTGGAAGACGGTAGTCGCTCAGAGTTTGAATTTCAGAGCAGAATTATTGAAGCTGTGATTAACGCGGGAGCTTCAACGATTAATATCCCCGATACCGTTGGCTATGGCGAACCTGATGAGTATGGGTTGATGTTTAAGCGTTTGATAGAGAATGTACCCAATGCTGATAAAGCAATTTTTTCAACGCATTGCCATAATGATTTAGGGCTGGCAGTGGCCAATTCGCTATCGGCCGTCATGAATGGTGTTCGTCAGGTTGAGTGCACGATTAACGGGTTGGGCGAACGAGCTGGCAATGCTTCGCTGGAAGAAATTGTCATGGCGGTGCGCACGCGTAGCGATGTCTTTCCTGTTGAAACTCACATCGATCCGGTCCATATCGTTCCGACTTCACGTCTGGTCTCTTCCATCACGGGTTTTCCGGTTCAGCCCAATAAAGCGATTGTTGGTGCTAATGCCTTTGCTCATGAATCGGGGATTCATCAGGATGGTGTCCTGAAGCATCGCGAAACCTATGAAATTATGAAAGCAGAAGATGTCGGCTGGAATACTAATAAGCTGGTGCTAGGCAAACATTCGGGGCGTGCGGCGGTAAAGGCTCGTTTTGAGGATTTGGGTATCAGTTTTCAAACTCAGCAAGAGCTGGATGAGGCTTTTGCTAAATTTAAAGAATTGGCCGATAAAAAGCATGAAATTTTTGATGAAGACCTACAAGCTTTAGTCAGCGACTCCACTGCGCCAGAAATTGAAGAGAAATATGGTTTTTCGAATTTGGAAGCGATTTCAAAATCCGGTAACAAGCCGAGAGCTTCGCTAACGATTAATGCTGCCGGTGAAGATTTTTCTTCAGAAGCCGAAGGGGATGGATTGGTTGATGCGGCTTTTAAAGCCATAGAAAAAGTCGTCCACAGTGATGCTGAATTGCAATTGTATTTGGTTAATGCGGTGACACAGGGTACCGATTCACTGGGAGATGTTACGGTACGTTTGCAGAAAGAAGGTGTTATCGTCAATGGCCAGGGTTCCGATACCGATATCATCGTAGCTTCGGTTAAAGCCTATTTAAATGCGCTGAACTTATTAGCAGCGGGTGTGTTGAAGTCGCATCCACAAAAGGATTGTGTGTAATTTTTTAAGCGCGAGTGAAGGTTTTTAGAAACAATGAATGAGTTGCAACGACAACAGTATTTACAGGTGATGGAAGTGGATAGTTATTTCCCTCGCTTGCAGTTGCCGGCAGCAAAAGTATCCGAGCTTTGTGTTCTGCCAGATATTGCTTCGTTGCCTGGAATAGCAAACGAAAACGATGAGGTAACTATAGATGTGGCAACTGCAGCTATAGAGGGTACCGACAAAAATCTAACCCATGATAAGAAACAATTATCTAACAGCAGTATGGCAGCAAAATTGTTGTTGGATGTAGATGGTGGGAGTACGGCTAATAATAGTGCCAAAACGACCAGTGCACCCTCCCAAAAATTACAGCCTTCAGCTGCCGAACGTCGCTTACAGCAACAACAAAATGCATTCAGCTTAGCCATTGTTCGCAGTGAAAATATTGTGATTATCGATGATGCATTATCGGGAGATGTCGATCCAGATCGTTACTTGGCATTGTTACAAAATATTTTATTTTCCCTGGGTTGTGGCAGACAGGCATTAACGCTAGATGCTTTTAATTGGCCGCCGGTTAAAGCGCGTCATAGTAAGCTTGATCAAAGTGAGTCAGCGGGAAAGGAGGCATTAACTGCCTATCTGGAGAAGCAAACCCAGGAGCAGCCTGTTCGCTGTTTATTCGCTATGGGAGAGCGTGCAGCACGTTATTTAGATTGTTCATCAGCAAAAGGTGAATTAGCTCAGCTTCATCCCTTATCTATCCCGGCGATTGTTACTCAAAGTGCGCAGCAGCTACTTAAAGAACCGTTGTTAAAGCCTGTTTTATGGACAGAAATACAGGCGCTTCGTACAGTATTGACTACATCGTAATTCAGTTATTCCCCAGTGATGAAGTTACGGCCAATGACAATAAAGGACCTGAATAGGGTGGCAGCTCTAGAAGTTGAAGCTGCCGGCTCAGTAGGGTCGGTACCCTGGCCGCATTCTCAATTGGTAGAAACTTATATTAGTGGTGCGCAGTGCACAGTGCTGGAAGAGGGTGAAGAGATTCAGGGCTTTATTATTTTTATGCGCGTGCTGGATGAAGCGAGCCTGCTGAATATCGCTGTTGCGCCAACGTTGCAGCATATGGGTTTTGGGCGCATGTTGCTGGAAGCCGGGCTGACCGAACAGTATCAGGCTGGAGCGACGCAGTGTTTTCTTGAGGTTCGCGTTTCTAACGACAAGGCAAAAAAACTGTATCAGTCCTTTGGGTTTTCTGTGATAGGAGAGCGCAAGGACTATTATCCATTGCCCAATGGTAAACGTGAACATGCTTTAGTGATGAGTCGCGAACTTCCTTTTTCCAAGCAAGCGGTTGTCTAAAACAGTAATCAGGCAGTGACAAGGCACAGTTATGAGAGTACTTGAAAGTCAGTGGTGGATGATTGAGTTGCCGGATGAATGGCATGCAGAGCAAGAGGATGAAACTATCATCATTGGTGATGAAGACGGCGTCGGTGAAATTGCTATTACCACATTGCAAAAGGAACAGGGGCAGGTTTCTGAAACAGAATTAAAAGAATATACCGAGGAGGTTGAGTCGCAGTATGGCGCAGCTAAAAGGGTTGAGCTGGCTGAATTGAGTGGGTTCTATTTCAGTTTTTCAGAAGATGGCGACTTTTTCCGCGAGTGGTATCTGTATTGTGATGACTTGCTGTTGTTGATCAGCTATTGCTGTGACGAAGAGAACGCGGGTATGGATGATGCGGTAGTTGATGAAATTTTAGATACAATTTATATAAAAGCTGATGAAAGCCCAGTGCCTCATCCTTCTGGGCCTCACTAATTAAAACAGATCCTCACTAGTAAAACATTTTTATCCCTCTCAACTGTGTGGAAAAGCAGTAATGCTGTTCAACTTCTGAATGATCATATCGCTAGCTGCTATATAGAATTGAAACATAGAATCGAAACACAGACTTCAAAGATAGATCCGAAACGATTTGATCTTAATCAATACGTTTACAGTTGGTTTTCGTGATAATCACATCCGAAATAATGTTGATGCTATTGCTTATGAATCAGATTATCGAACAGCTCAATCAGGATCACCGACGTCTTGTTAAGGTTCTCTATCGCCTGGACAATGAAATTAAAACGCTTGGCGGTATGTTAACGGGTAAGGGTAACATGGAAGCAGTGGTTGATATGCTCGACTATATCCAGACCTACCCTGAACTCAATCACCACCGCCTAGAAGATGAAATCTGTCGTTTGCTAAAAAAGAAAGAATGGGTAGATGGCGACATTCTTGAAGAGGTGGAGGATAAGCACGAGCTACTTGAATTATTAGCCGAGAATGTTCACTACCATATGGATAGTGCGATTAAAGATAGTGCCATTAACGAAGGCGCAGCGAATACGGTTCGCTTTTTAAGAGCCGTTAAGGAATACATCAAATACCAGCTTAAACATATGGAATATGAGCAAAAACACCTGTTTCCAATGGCAGAGAAATACCTGACAGAAGAGGACTGGCAGTTTTTGCAGATTCTCTTGCGTGAGGATTATTCAGAGCTGGCTGAATCACGCCTATTGAAGTATTCACGTATATATCAGCAACTTATAGCAGATATCTCACCTATAGCAGCTACTTGATTCAGTGCCTACCTGATGCAGATCAATGTTATTGCTGATTGGCGCATTACTATGGTGTCAGTGCTATTGTGCTAGTGACAAATTTGAATTTAAGAGATACACCTATGACTTCGATGTCGGAAGCTGTGACGGATAAATCCGGTTGGGATAGAGAACTTATCGCCAAATATGATGTGAGTGGACCACGCTATACTTCTTACCCAACGGCGTTGCAGTTTAATGAGGAATTTACCGATGCAGCCTATCATCAGCAGGCTGAGAAAAATCTAAAGAATAATATCGCGCCGCTTTCCTTATATGTGCATATCCCTTTCTGCCAAAACATTTGTTATTACTGCGCGTGTAATAAAGTGGTTACATCAGATCATGCTGTTTCTCGCCAATATCTGGATCACTTATCAAAGGAAATAGAGCTTCAGTCTCAATTAGTCGATAAGCACCGTGCCGTCACTCAGCTGCATTTTGGGGGAGGAACTCCCACTTTTCTTGACGGAGCAGAATTAACTGAGTTGATGCATCTGCTGGCGACGCATTTCCATTTGATTGATAGCGAACAGCGTGAATACAGTATCGAAATTGATCCTCGCACAGTTACTAAAGATAGTTTGGCCTTGCTAAAAGGTTTGGGTTTTAATCGTTTGAGCCTGGGAGTGCAGGATTTTGATGAGCAGGTTCAGATAGCGATTAATCGCCAGCAGCGTTTTGGCTTAGTACAAACCTTGACTGACGTGGCGAGGTTACATCAATTTAAATCCATCAGTTATGACCTGATTTATGGGTTGCCTTATCAAACACCAGACAGTTTGCGCCAAACAATGGAAAAAGTAGTTGAATTGCTACCCGATCGCATCGCATTTTATAACTACGCGCATTTGCCTGAACGTTTTAAAAGCCAGCGTGCAATTGATAGGCACACCTTGCCTGACGCGTCGCAAAAACTCGATATGTTAGAGATGGCCAGTAATTACCTTACCGATGCCGGTTATTTGCATATAGGTATGGATCATTTTGTTTGGCCTGAAGATGATTTGGCTATTGCCCAGCAGCAAGGCCGATTGCAGCGAAACTTCCAAGGTTATTCCACATGCATGGCGCCTGATTTAATCGGTTTGGGTGTTTCAGCAATTAGTGCATTGAGTGAAAGCTATTCACAAAATGTGCGTCAGTTGGATAATTATTATTCACTTTTGAATCAAGGAAAGTTGCCGATAGATCGTGGTGTTATCCTAGAGTTTGATGACAAGTTAAGGCGCAGTGTTATTTCTCAATTGATTTGTAATCTTGAGTTAAATACTCGGAATTTTGAGAAACAATTTTCTATTATCTTTTCCGAGTATTTTGCTAAGGAATTAAAGGCGCTTAAGTCATTAGAAGTTGATGGCCTAATCCATTGGCAAGATGATAGACTTTGCGTCGCTGAACGTGGGCGTATGATGTTGCGTAATATTTGTATGGTATTTGATAAATACCTGCAGGCAGGACCCACGAGTAATTATTCAAAAGTGTTATAGCTCAATTGTAGAAATTAAGTCAGTGGTAGAAACAACGCGGCATTTTGCCACACAGGAATAATTGAAATTTTTAACGTTTTAGATAAGTTAAATGATAGTATTGGATTCAACGTTGTGACTGTTTTTTTCGGGGGCTAATATGACTAATCATTGTGTTCAGGAGGTTTCAGTGCCAGAGACATGTCCTCATAACAGTGCGATATCCTGTGGAAACTGCCGTTTAGGTTCTATCTGTCTACCTCTCGCATTGGAAACTGATGATGTCGTTAAGTTGGATGAAATTGTTCAACGCGGTAGACCTCTGCAAAAAAATGAACACTTGTACCGGGAAGGTGATCATTTCACTTCTGTGTATGCCGTTCGTTCAGGCGCGATTAAAGCGTATCGTTTAACCGGTGATGGTCAGGAGCAGGTAACTGGCTTTTATTTCCCAGGCGAAATTATTGGTATGGACGGCATAAGCAAAGACCAATATGCCTGTTCAGCTAAAGCGTTGGAAACCTCAGCTGTCTGTGAAATTCCTTTTAATCGCCTAGAAGAATTGAGCACGCAGGTGCCCAGTATGCAGCGTCACTTCTTCCAATTGATGAGCCAGGAAATCACCAGTGACCAGCAATTGATCACATTGTTAAGTAAAAACAGCGCAGAAGAACGTATCGCGTCATTATTAATTAGTATTTCTGCAAGGAATGCTCGTCGTAAATTATCGAGAACACATTTTCGTTTGCCGATGTCGAGAACAGACATCGGCAATTTTTTGGGATTGACAGTAGAAACTGTCAGTCGCGTTATCAGTCGTTTTAACAAACAGGGGCTGATTGCCGTAGAAAACAAAGAGGTCACTCTATTAGATCTCGAAGGATTAAAGGCAGTTGCTAACGTCGCATCTGACAGTTAGCAGGCAAGTTTTCTGCGGTAGATAGATTCGTAAGTTTTCCAGATGACCACGTGGCAAGTTAGAGAGTGTATTTTATTTACACTTTCTTAATGTTCTTGTAATACACTTGATGCAAGTCATGGTGTCTCTGGTGGCAATCGCCAACAATCTTTTATCATAATTTTCTTTCATTAAAACGGGTTTTATTATGAGCCAACCCTCAGAACATCCAACCTATAACTATCTCGTTGTTAAACAGTTTTCTGTTATGACAGTGATATGGGGCATCGTAGGAATGGCCGTCGGTGTTTTGATAGCAGCGCAGCTGGTTTGGCCGGCGCTAAATTTTGAAACACCCTGGTTGACCTTCAGCCGTTTACGTCCTTTGCATACAAACGCAGTTATTTTTGCCTTTGGTGGTAGCGCACTGTTTGCCACATCGTTCTACGTTGTACAGCGCACATGTCAGGTCAGGTTAATTTCTGACTTCTGGGCCAGTTTTGTTTTTTGGGGGTGGCAATTAGTTATCTTGCTCGCTGCTATTTCTTTACCATTGGGTTACACCACTTCAAAGGAATATGCAGAACTTGAATGGCCAATCGATATTTTAATTACCATCGTATGGCTTGCTTACGCTTATGTATTTTTTGGTACGATTGCGAAACGTAAAACGAGTCATATATATGTGGCCAACTGGTTTTTTGCTGCATTTATTCTAACGGTTGCTGTTTTGCATGTTGTGAACAGCGCTCAAGTACCGGTTTATTGGGGTAAATCATACTCTGCTTATGCTGGTGCAACTGATGCTATGATTCAGTGGTGGTACGGCCACAATGCGGTGGGCTTTTTCCTAACGGCAGGCTTCTTGGGCATTATGTATTACTTTGTTCCCAAGCAGGCAGAGCGTCCCGTTTATTCTTACCGGCTTTCTATCGTTCATTTCTGGGCATTGATTGCCGTATATATTTGGGCTGGTCCCCATCATCTTCATTACACCGCGCTACCCGATTGGGCACAAAGCCTGGGTATGGTGATGTCGCTAATTTTGTTAGCGCCCAGTTGGGGGGGCATGATCAACGGCATGATGACCTTGAGTGGTGCCTGGCATAAATTGAGAACTGATCCGATATTGCGTTTTTTAGTGGTATCACTTTCTTTCTATGGTATGTCGACTTTCGAAGGCCCGATGATGTCGATTAAAACCGTTAATGCTTTATCTCATTACACCGATTGGACAATTGGCCATGTGCACTCTGGTGCATTGGGTTGGGTGGCGATGATTTCCATTGGTGCTGTTTACCATTTGTTGCCAATTATGTTTGGCAAAAAGCAAATGTATAGCGTGAGCTTAATTAATGCACATTTCTGGCTTTCAACTATTGGTACTGTTTTATATATCGCATCGATGTGGGTTAACGGCATTCTGCAAGGTTTGATGTGGCGTGCTTACAACACCGATGGCACATTGACTTATAGCTTCGTGCAATCGGTAGAGGCCAGTGGTCCAGGGTACATCGTTAGGTTAATCGGTGGTGGCATGTTCCTGCTGGGCATGTTGTTGATGGCTTATAACATGTGGCAAACAGCACGTACTTCTGAAACTGAAAGTGGTGTTAACAATTTAGAAACTGCAGAAGCAGCATAAGAAGACTGGAGAAAATACAAATGAATCATGATTTTGTTGAAAAGAACATCTTCGTCATGCTGGTTCTGACTGTGGTTGCCATTAGCTTTGGTGGTTTGGTTGAAATCGTGCCGTTATTTTTCCAAAAACAAACCACAGAACCAATCGAAGGATTAAAACCGTTAACTGCAATGCAGCTTGAAGGACGCGATATTTATATCCGTGAAGGTTGTAACAACTGTCATTCGCAAATGATTCGTCCATTGCGTGCAGAAACAGAACGTTATGGTCACTACTCAGTGGCAGGTGAATTTGTTTACGACCACCCGTTTTTGTGGGGTTCAAAACGTACCGGTCCTGATTTAGCTCGGGTTGGTGGACGTTATAGTGATGATTGGCACCGGGCGCACATGATGGATCCACGTTCTGTGGTGCCGGAATCCAATATGCCGGCATATCCCTGGCTATTTGAAAATACGCTTCGAGCTGAGTTAACACCTAAGAAAATGCAGGCGCTACGCATGGTTGGCGTGCCTTATACCGACGATGATATTGCGTCAGCCAGTGTTGCTGTTGAGGGTAAAAAGGAAATCGATGCATTGATAGAGTACCTGCAACAGTTGGGCTTACTACTAAGGCATAAGCGTTAATTATTTCAAGCCAATATTTGCGGCGAGGACTGAAACATGGATATCAATGATTTACGTGGGTTGGGAACAGTTTTTGCCATGATTGCGTTTATTAGCGTGTGTCTATGGGCTTATAGCAGTAAACGCAAATCCGGTTTTGATGAGGCGGCAAATTTACCCTTTGCCGATGACGAAGAAGATATTAATCAGCTTTGATTAAAAGCTAATTTGATTAAAAGTTAATAGAAGAGAGAGGCATTAAATGAGTAGCTTCTGGAGTCTGTGGATTATTGTACTAACAATGGTAACCATTATTGGTATTACCTGGCTGTTGTTTGCTAATAGAAAATCCACTAATGCTGGACCTGATTCCACAACGGGCCATGAATACGATGGTATTGAAGAATACGATAACCCGTTGCCGGCATGGTGGTTCTATATGTTCGTGATCACCATTGTATTTGGTTTATTGTATTTGGCCGCTTATCCTGGCCTTGGCAATTTCAAAGGCTTTCTGAACTGGACCCAAGTTAATCAATGGGAATCTGAAGTAGCTGAAGCTGAACAACGTTATGGTGCGATTTTCGCAGAATATCGTGGTATGTCAGTTGAAAACGTGGCTAAAGATGATAAAGCGTTAAAAATGGGGCAGCGCATGTTTGCTAACAATTGCGCTCAGTGTCACGGTAGTGATGCTAGGGGCAGCTACGGTTTTCCCAACTTAACGGATAGTGAGTGGTTGTATGGTGGCAGCCCTGAGCAAATTAAAATGTCTATCATTCAGGGGCGAGCTGGCGCAATGCCACCCTGGCAGGCGGCCTTGGGTGATGAAGGTATTGTCAATGTCACTCACTATGTGATGAGCTTAAGTGGTCGTGAGGTGGATCAGACCAAGGCTTCAGCAGGTACAGAAAAATACCAGATGTTTTGTACCAGTTGTCACGGTGCTGATGGTAAGGGCAATGTGATGTTTGGTGCCCCTGACTTAACCAACAATATCTGGCTATATGGTGGTTCGCAGGGATTAATCCAGCGCTCTATTCGTAATGGTCGTAATGGCAAAATGCCAGCGCATAGCGAATTATTATCGGAGGATAAAATCCATTTGTTAACGGCTTATGTATACAGTCTATCGAACCAGTAGTTCAAGGCGGTAGCGGTTTTATCCTCATTATGAGGTGTGTATGAATAATGTTGTGAGGTGATGAAGTGGGAACAGATGTCAATGAGAAGGTGGTTCCCGGTTCAGTATCCAAGTCTGAGAGCACTCCTGAGGCAATACCTACGAAAACTATTGAGGATGATTTTCATCCTGCGGGTGTTGCTGAGCTCGATCTCTATCAAAAACGAGAAAAAATCTATGCCCGTCACATAGAGGGTTTTTATCAGCGTATTCGTCTTTATACCGGTTGGCCGTTATTACTCGGCTATTTTTTATTGCCATGGTTAAATTGGGGCGATAGACAGGCTGTTTTATTTGATCTGCCGAATCGTCAATTTCATATTTTAAATTTAACTTTTTGGCCACAGGATTTTCCTTTCTTGGCCTGGATGCTAATTATTGCCGCGTTTTCTTTATTTGCCGTAACCGCTTGGCTGGGACGAGTGTGGTGTGGGTATACCTGTCCACAAACTGTCTGGACAGCTATTTTCATGTGGGCTGAACAATTCTGTGAAGGTAGTCGTAATCAACGGATTAAACGTGACAAGGGGCCGATGACAGCAGATAAATTTACGCGTAAAGCCAGCAAACACATTATGTGGTTGGGCTTTGCTTTCCTGACGGGTTTTACTTTTGTGGGTTACTTTTCTCCCATTCGGGAAATGTCCTTTGAATTATTTTCAGTGGGTGTGGGCGCTGATGGCTTGAGTTGGGGCTTAGGCTGGTGGGAAATTGCCTGGATCAACTTTTTCACCTGTGCTACCTACATCAATGCCGGATGGATGAGAGAACAAGTCTGTATCTATATGTGCCCCTATGCGCGTTTTCAATCAGTTATGTTTGATAGGGATACATTGATTGTTTCCTATGATTATCATCGCGGTGAAACTCGGGGCCCGAGGAAGAAAAATGTAGACCCTAAAACGCAAGGCTTAGGCGACTGTGTCGATTGTCATATTTGTGTGCAGGTATGTCCGACAGGTATTGATATCCGTGATGGATTACAAATCGAATGTATTAATTGTGCACTGTGTATTGATGGTTGTAACTCAGTAATGGAACAAATGGGTTATGAAAAAGGATTGATTCGATACACCACAGAGAATGAGTTAGATGGAAAGAAAACACATTTACTGCGCCCTCGGTTGATTGGCTACGGTATTGCTGTGTTAGTCATGGTGTCTTTGTTTTTAACGTCATTGATGATGCGCGTACCGTTACAGGTTGATGTTATTCGTGATCGTGGTCGGCTCTACTATGAAACAGTAGATGGCTTGATTGAAAATAGTTATACCCTGAAAGTCATGAATATGGATCAGCAATCACACGAGTACAAGATCGCGATCGAGGGATTGGAAGGCATTACGATAGTCGGATCGGAACAGGTTATCGTTGATTCCGGTGAAGCTGCTGAAATCCCGTTGCGCTTAAGTATTGATCCAGTAAATTTAACCTCGATGAATCAAACGATTTATTTTGTTATTGAATCCATCGATGGCAGCGATTACCAAGCAGAATCGGAGAGTCGATTCATAGGTCCTCGAATATAAGGTCCTCGAATATGAGCTCCTAGGATATAAGTTCCTCGAATATAAAATTTGTATACTAACTTCAGGTATCTGAGTAATAGAAATTTAAAGTGAAGACATCATTACATGACTGACCAAAACAATCTTTCAGAGCCATGGTTTAAACAGTTCTGGGCCTGGTTTGTAATATCATTACCTGCAACAGTGGTTGTAGCAAGTGTTATCACTGTGATGATTGCCATCAATAACGAAGACAGTTTGGTAGCCGATGACTATTACAAAGAGGGGCTGGCGATTAACCAGGTACTGGCGCTGGATAAAACTGCTTCAGAGCTGGCATTATCGGCGCAATTGAGAATTGACCAGCTAACGGGTGACATTATTGTAACTATGGCGGGTAATATCGATAGTTGGCCAGAACAGTTGGAATTATTTTGGGTTCACCCAACAGATAAGGCGCGAGATTTTTCCACTGTATTAACACGCTCCGGCGTTGTTACTTTTCTCGGTCAATTGGAACGCCCAGTGAATCATCGCTGGTATGTACAGTTGGCTTCTAATAACGCGGTGCCCTGGCGATTAAAAAAGGAAATTGATTTGGCTCAGAATGATGAGTTTCTTATAAGTGCGCTGAAAATGGTTGCGACCACAGGCACAGGCGGATAATGGCGTGCTTCAAGAGACGAGGCTGGAAAATCGGGATTGTTACCACTGCGGTTTAACCGTAGAAACCGGCAATCAGTTCACGGCTGAGCTGAATGGTGAGACGCAGGTTTTTTGCTGTCCTGCCTGTCGAGCAATAGCTGCAACTATTATTGATCACGGCTTGGGTGACTTTTATCATTATCAAAGTTTTCCCGGTCAGGCAGCTGATGAACAAATGCTGCAGGAAACCTTTCTGGTTTTTGATGATCCCGATTTTTTTCAACGCTACGTCAGAACCTCTTCTGAAAAAAATCGTGGCTCAAGTGATAGAACTCTGGCTTACTGTGAATTACTTATCGGTGGTATGCATTGCTCGGCTTGTGTTTGGTTGTTAGAAAAATATTTGATGGAATTACCCGGCGTTGAATGGGTTAGTGTTAATTTTTCTGAACAGCGAGCAAGCGTTAGCTGGGATGTTGATCAGGTTAAGTTGTCTGATATTTGTCAGGCGGTGGGGCAATTAGGTTATCAGCCAGAGCCTTATAATGCGGATGAAGTGGCACGTCTGAGAAAAAAAGAGCACCATCAATTTTTGCGACGTTTAGGCGTTGCAGGTATTGGTATGATGCAGGTGGGTATGTTTGCCATTGCTTTATATGCCGGCGCGTTACAGGGTATAGAACAGGAATACCGTGATTTTATGCGCTGGACCAGCATGTTAGTAGCAACCCCTATAGTTTTTTATTCTGCTGCTCCTTTTTTTATCGGAGCCTGGCGTGGTTTAAAAATGCGGCAGCCAGGTATGGACTTGCCTGTTGCTGTGGCCATTGGATTAGCTTATCTGGCTAGTTGTCACGCCACATTGACTGGTGGTGAGGATGTGTACTTCGACTCAGTGACCATGTTTACCTTCCTGTTGCTGGCGGGCAGATTTCTTGAGATGCGAGCGCGGCATCATGGTTCCAGTATCACTTCTGATCTTGCCGGATTATTACCCAGTGTCGTCACAGAAGTGGAAAGGGGTGGAGAAGGAGTGCAGCAACATCGCATCAAGCCATTATTTAAAGTAGCCGTAGGTGACCATTTATTGGTAAAACCTGGTCAGGTGATCGCTGCAGATGGTGTGTTGTTAGACGGTAATACCAGCGTCAATGAAGCACAATTAACCGGCGAGTTTATGCCTCAATCCAAAGCTGCTGGTGATACTTTAGTTGCCGGCTCAGTGAATGTCGAAAGTGCAATTACCATGAGGGTAACAGCAGGTGTAAATGACAGTAAGTGGCAGTTAATTAATGAACTGTTGGTGCGAGGTCAGATGCAAAAGCCAGCGATGGCGCAATTGGCTGATCGTTATGCCAGTTACTTTGTCTCGGCCATATTGGCTATTGCAGTAGTAACATTTTTATATTGGTATTTGAGTGCTGGTGGGCAGTATTCTGATAATGCATTCTGGATCATGTTGTCTGTGCTTGTGGTCAGTTGCCCCTGTGCTTTATCGTTAGCAACACCAGCGGCAATTACGGCTGCAACTAATCAGTTGCGAAGCAGGGGTATGTTAGTCACGCAATCTTCAGTATGGGAAACGTTGCCTGGTGTTACTGATGTTGTTTTTGATAAAACGGGAACTTTGACTGCGGGCGAGTTATCGATTGCGAATATAGTTCCAGTCTCTACGTTATCACAACAGCAATGTCTGGAGTTGGCCGTTGCTCTGGAACAGTATTCTGAGCATCCAATTGCCAATGCCTTTTGCAATTTAAATACTGATGGCGGATTACCAGCTGTTGAGAATGTGCAGTTAATAGCCGGTCAAGGTGTCGAAGCGATAATTAATGGTCAGCGATTGCGTATCGGTCAGCGCGATTATGCATTGGGTGTGATTGCAGAAGGCAGCGTTAATGATTCATTTCAAGAAGTACAAAAACCTGGTGATGGTCATTGGATTTTACTCAGTAGTGATGAGCAACCTTTGTGCTGGTTTCAGTTACAGGATCAATTGCGGGCAGAAACTGCTGAGGTGGTCGAGCATTTACGTCAGCAGGGTTTGACCTTGCATATGTTAAGTGGTGATAGTTCAGGGACAGCAGAACAGCTCAGTGAACAATTGGCACTGGATCATTGTATATCGGGTGCGAGTTCAACACAGAAGCTGGAATATATTGAGCAGCTACAGCATTGCGGTGCAAAAGTACTGATGCTGGGTGATGGAATCAATGATGCCCCGGTACTTGCCGCCGCCGATGTTTCAGTGGCGATGAGCAATGCTGCCAGTATTGCCAAAACCCATGCAGACTGTATTTTTTTATCGGGGAAAATCAATTTGTTGTTAGCACTTATTCAACTGGCGACTGCTACCAATAAGGTGATTAGACAAAATATTGTGTGGGCTTTGGCGTATAATCTATCAGCTATACCCTTGGCGGCAATGGGATGGATACCCCCTTATTTGGCAGCTATTGGTATGTCATTAAGTTCGTTAGTAGTGATTGTGAATGCCCTGCGGTTACAAAAAAATAAAATGGCGATGGACGACAGGGATTTGCGTTTATTGACGCCGGCAGAGGTGGCTTGATGGAAAGTATTTTTATTTTAATTCCCATCGCATTGATATTTACTGCTATTGCAATAAAAGCGTTTTTTTGGGCAGTGGATAATCGCCAGTATGACGATTTGGATTCTGCTGGACAAAGTATTCTGTTCGACGAACAGCCGTCTAATAAGCAACGGTCTAAGACTGGCGATAAAAAGCCTGGCGAGAAACTTAGTACTGAACAGATGTATGTTGACCGGGCGAGTACAGAACAGACGAGTATTGATAAGAACAGTGATGCCAACTGAATTAACTATAACAGCAGCTCTGTTAATTGGTTTATTGGGAAGTTCACACTGCCTGGGAATGTGTGGCGGTGTTGCTTCCATGTTGAGTATTGGTGGTGAAAAAACCGCTAGTTTACGTCTGTTTAGCTATAACTTGGGGCGTATCGTCACGTATACCTTGATTGGTGCTGTTGCCGGTTTGTTGGGGCAACAGGTATCTCAGATTGTGCCAGGTGCAGGTTGGATGCTTAGAGCCATCGCTGGATTATTGTTGATTGCGATGGGTTTATACCTGAGTCAATGGTGGATGGGATTAACGCGCTTGGAGCAGTGGGGTGCGAAACTGTGGCAAAAAATTCAGCCGTTAACCGGTAAATTACTGCCGATACGCAGCCACAAACAAGCTGTCATGTTAGGGAGCTTATGGGGTTTTTTACCCTGTGGTCTAGTGTATTCAACGGTGAGTTGGTCATTGGCAGTAGCAGACTGGAAACAGTCGGCATTATTTATGCTTGCTTTTGGAATGGGTACATTGCCAGCTATGTTATCGATGGGGCTGATCAGTCAACAATTGTTGGACAGATTGAGAAGTAAAAACTTTCGGCGTTTAGCCAGTGTGGTTGTGATTGCTATGGGGCTGGTCACAATAGTGACGCCAGTTATGCACCAAAGTCATCATGGAATGAATCATGGTACACATCAGGAAAGTAGTGATTTACATCAAAATCATAGTCATCACCATTGATTACAATGATTTTAACTAGAATAAAAGTAATAGTATGAAGGCGAACAAGCGGGAGGATGAGAAATGATGGTTACAGATATGTTTGGGATGATATTTCGCCCCAAAAGGCAATGGGAGTCTATCGCCAGTAAAGGTAGTTATCCGTTATTTTCTGCGGTGCTCTATGCTTCAATTATGGCGCTAGTGCCTGCAGTCGCCTGGTATTTTGGTACTACTACAATGGGTTGGTCTGTTGGTGAAGGAGAAACGATTCGTTTAACCCAGGAAAGTGCTTTTGTATTAATCGGTTTATTTTATGTCACTATGGTGGTATCGATCTGCGCCATTGGTTATATGATTCACTGGATGTCGCATACCTACGGTACCGATTCAAGCACAGCGAAGGGTATTGCGGTTGCCGGCTTCTCGGCTACGCCATTGTTTATTGCTGGAGCAATTGGCTTTGCTCCGGTTTTTTGGTTGGCATTAACTATTGCTGTAGTGGCAGTTTGTTATGCGGTGTATTTGTTGTATCTGGGTATTCCTATTGTGATGGGTATCCCTGAGGAGCGTGGATTTTTATTCTCCAGTGCCGTCATCGCTTTTTGTTTGGTATTGTTGATTGTGATTATGACCGGCTCCGTAATTTTGTGGGATATGGGCGCTGCTCCCAGTTTTACTGATTAAATGGTTTTAGAGCTAAGCGTTAAGAAAAATGTAAATAATAGGTAGATAAATAAAAAGGCCGGACATTGTCCGGCCTTTTTATTTATTAGTGTTTGGTTAGAAGCATAGAGGTTAAAAGTCTGGAGATTAAAACTTGTAACCTACGCTGAACATATAAACCCAAGGGTCAATGTCGACATCAACTTCAATCTTGCCAACGGCTGAATCAATTTCGGCGTCAGTCTCAATGTCGATATACCAAATCGATGCATTCACTAACCAATTTTCGCCAAGACTATAATCGAAGCCAGCTTGTAGTGATAAACCGATAGAGTCGTCGAGTTCTATATCAGTAGCACCGAGCTGAGTTTTGATTTCTCCACTCAATGATTCGTCAAGAATTAAGGTGTAGTTAATACCTGCGCCAACATAGGGTTGAAATATGCTGCTAGGATCAGCCAAATAATATTGTAGGCTCAGAGTAGGGGGTAAGTGTTCTACGGAGCCTATTTCACTAACACCGAAGCCGCCAAGCCCTTTAGCAGAAATATCGTGTTCAAAGGGGGTTGCGGCCAGGAGCTCAACACCAATTTTGGCTGTCAACATATAGGTTGCGGTGATACCAAGTTGGGTGTCACTATCAACGCCAACACCAGTACCCGGTACATTGCCTCCAAGTCCTTCTACCGAGAGCACGCTGCTATCATCGTTAGGATCTACCGTTGCAATACCTGCGCGTATAATCAAGTCATCCTGCTCGTAAGCAGTAGCTGTGAGTGAAGCAGTCGCTAAAATAGCTGCAGATATGGCAGAAGTAATCAATTTTTGTTTCATTGTCATTTTGTCCCCTATATTTAAACGAGTACTGACAGGTTACGTTAGTGACAATGCGAATAATTTGATTTGAATCAGTTTCCATTGGCTGATAAAAATAAGCACACAAGAGTTTTATCTAGATCAAAAAATCGATTAATAAAGTGTAATGCCGATAACAAGTTGCAGTAGTAAGCCGATGGATAAATAATTTTTTGGAAGAAAAATATGTCGAAGCCAGTGGGAACAGAAATTGATGTTGATTTGGATAAGTTAGCTGAGCGTGGTGCTAACCTCTGTGGTGAAGATCATTTTTTTGTCCGCAGTTGTTCGTTATGCCAAGGGCAGTATCTTTATAATCGGGAGGTTAATGACGTTTACTTTGACCCCGATGATTTAGGGCGACATTTCTTTGATATTGAAGGCTTGCCTCTGCCTCCCTGTCGCTACTGCGGTAATATCAACTGGAGTTTTTCAAGTCAGCCTCCCGATCTATTGGCTATCCAGGCGGGTGTCTGGGGATGGGTGTTAAAGCGTCATAGCTTTACCTTTGGTGCTGATGAAGATTAGGTGACGTCGAAGAAAAAATCTGCAAGCCACATCAAGCTAGATTGTCACAAAATTGAGACCAAGCTGTCATATCACTGCAACGGGTTTGGGTTAGTTTGGAATGACTTCCGTATCTGATCACGAAATATTCAATTTTATAGACGCTTTTTCGCCTTAGTTTGAATACAGAGATGGGTGAAGTGCTGTGGTTCTTGTAGCTCCTGCTCTAAAATCTCCCCGATTTAGAGCGTTTCTCAGGCGGTCCAGGCCGCCTTTTTTCTTACCCGACTTTACCCTGGCTTTACCTACATTCAATAGCGAGTAACAGGATACCCAATATTCACCATCACTATATTATATAGATAGTGGCGATCATGCCCTGATAGGCGTATTGTTAAGACTCATCCGTAATATAAAACTAACGAAAAGCAGCAACGGGTTTGATAATGCAAGAACAACGTCAATATATGCGTACCAGCAGCGAAGTGCTGGTGGAAATCAGTCATCCCAGTATCGGAGTCGTTGAAATGAAGGCGAAGGACTTATCTGAAGGAGGAGTCTTTGTCTACTTGGGAAATCATATTGCGCCACCTGTGGGCACGGTGGTGAAGGCACGTATAAAACGCCACACTGGTGTGATTAATCAGGATCCAGTTGATATGCAAGTTGTCCATCACCAGTCAGGTGGCATGGGTTTAATGTTTATTTAAACGTTAACTAACACAGTTAAGCCAGCCACAGACGTACGAAATCTTATATGCCTAAGGAATCTAGCATGCGTTGCCACGAAGTTGACTATGAGATTATTGGCCACGACATGCAAATGGTGGAAATCGAGCTGGATCAAGGCGAAACTGTAATTGCCGAAGCTGGTGCGATGAATTACATGGAAGATGGCATCAGCTTTGAAACCAAAATGGGGGACGGCTCTGACGCCAACCAGAGTGTAGTCGGAAAATTATTGGGCGCTGGCAAACGCATGTTGACCGGTGAATCGTTGTTTATGACACATTTCACCAATGCTGCTGGAGGCAAAAAACGGGTTTCCTTTGCTGCTCCCTTTCCCGGTTCGATCATTCCTATCAACATGGCAGATATCGGAGAAGAGATTCTCTGCCAGAAAGACAGCTTTTTGGCTGCGGCTCTAGGTACCAAAGTCGATATTGCTTTTAACCGCCGCATAGGCAGTGGTCTGTTTGGGGGAGAAGGCTTTATTCTGCAGCGATTACAGGGCGATGGCATGGCGTTTATGCATGCCGGTGGCACGGTGGTTTGCAAGGAACTAAAGGGTGAGAAGTTACTGTTGGATACCGGCTGTTTAGTGGCCTTTAGTTCCAGTATCGATTATGACATCAAGCTGGTCAGTGGGCTGAAAAGCTTATTTTTTGGCGGTGAAGGTCTGTGGATGGCAAGCTTGTCTGGCACAGGTTCCGTGTGGATACAGAGTTTGCCGTTCTCGCGTCTGGCTGACAGAATTCTTGCTCATGCCCCTACAACCGGCGGCAATAAGCAGGGAGAAGGCAACATCCTGTAAAATCCTACAGTATATAAGCTAAGGCTCGTTACTAAATTCACTGTTATAATTTTAGCTGGCACATCAATGGTGGAGCGGTATAGTACTTGGTGTTTATATAAGATTTTAATTTAACAGGTTCTTATAACTAGCTGAATAATAATGAATTTTCCTAAGCTTTCAGACAATCCAGGCCTACGGGTTCAGAAAGGAGTTACTTCCGGAGCTGATCGGATTTCTATTACTCAGCAGACAAACCTCAACCACCTCGATCGAAGCTTGCGGGAGCACTGGCAGCTGGGTCAAAACATTTTATTGTGCTGGTGCAGGGTGGAAAATGGTATTCAGGTACTCAAAGCGCCACATTACTTTCTTGGACGTTTTACTGCTACGTTGAGTGACTGCTCGTCGGTTGACAGATTGGAAGCGTTAAATGGACGATTTATTAGAGAGTTGATTACTAACTCTCGCGTCTTATCAAAACGGGAGTTTGCTGGCGCCGCCAGTCGCCTGGAGCTGGAACCCGTTACCATTACGCTACCACTAACATTGCAACACAAACGAGTGATCAACGACACCGTTGATGCCATGATCAAGCGTTACAGTATCAACTACGTACAGAGCAGAGCAGTATTGCTGTTTGATATTGTTGGTTTTTCCCTAGTATCTCCCTTTGAACAGACCAGTCAGCTGAACAGCCTGTCCCACTCGCTCAACTCAGCGCACAACAAGCTGCGTAAACAGAATATCAATATTAATTTTTCGCGCACCACCACGGGTGATGGTTATTACGTTTGGCATCAGAATGAAAGCCCGAAGGCCAATATGGAGTTGTTCCAGTTTATGCTACTTGTGTTGGCTGACAATGCCCTCGCGCGCAGAGCGGCAAGATCCAACAGCAGTGCTGGCCTAATAGCACCCAGCATAAGGACGGGTTTCCATATCGGCAGCCACTTTGAGTTTTACCAGGTTGAAGGTTTGAACCCAGGCATGAACAGCTACATCGTAGGTGATGTCACCATTGAGCTTGCTCGCATGGTCGACTTAGCACGGCCTGGCCAGATTTTTATTGGTGAGTTTGAAACCCGGGCTCCTACATCTCAGCGTGAAGAGGCCTACTTAGTTCCTGCTACCAGTCAGCAGTTTGTCGACCGAGCCAGCCGTCAAAGCCAGGCTCTGCTTGGCGTAACGCTTTCTGGCGAGCATATTGATGAGATTCATTGTTTTTTGACTGGCAATACAGGAGCCTCCGGTGGTCAATCGGTTCGTCATTATCCTATTACTGATAAACACGGCCGGACTCGCAATGCCTGTAACTTACGTATCAATATTCGTGTCAGAGAAAGCAACCGGCCGTTAATTCTGGGTATTCAAGATGGTCCGATGCCGCGGCGAAGCGTAAGAAAATCAGCTTTCAACCTGTCGGCCAGAATGTCGGAAAAAAGCAGCAAAGTGATTAAAAAACGGACTGAAATCGATTTTTCTGCTATAGAAGAGTGATAAATCAATGAGAGTGCAAGTGTGGGTGCATCTAATCGATTAGCTATGGATGTGAGCGGTACCATCGATGTTACTGACCCCCAGTCAGTGTGCTCTGCCGTGCTTGCGATTTTTAATGCCCGCTACCCGCAGGCTGACTTTACTATCATTAATAAGCTCTATGATGATTTCGCCGCCTTGTATCGAGGTCAGTTACCCGGCTTTTTAGCCTGCGATACCAGTTACCACGATATTCAGCATGTACTCGATGTTAGTCTGGCTATGGCTCGATTACTGGATGGTTACGATGCTTCTCACGAACCCGCAGAACAGCTTGGTGCAGAGTTAGCCAAGCTGGGTTTAATCGTTGCCCTGTTCCATGATTCCGGATATATCCGCAGGCAAGGTGAGTCGGATATTCAAAATGGCGCGGAGTACACCAAGATTCATGTCAGTCGTAGTGCGCAGTTTATGGCGGAATATTTGCCGTCAATTGGTTATACCGATAATGCACAACTGGCAGGCAGGCTGGTGCATTTTACCGGCTATGAATGCAAGCCCGATGAGATCAATATTGATGATCCAAAACTGAGAACTGTTGGTGCGCTGGTAGGAACTGCCGATGTTATTGCGCAGATGGCCGACCCGGCTTATTTGGAAAAATGTCGTGACCGATTATTTCCGGAATTTGAAGTGGGTGGTATCGCCAGACAGAAAAAACCGGATGGATCAGAAACGGTTCTGTACAAATCTGCCGAAGATTTACTGATCAAAACACCGCAGTTTATTAAAACCACTATCGAAGAACGCCTGGAAGGGCATTTCAACGGTTTATACCATTACGTGGAAGCGCATTTTGGTGGGCGCAATTATTATATGGAAGCACTGGAAAAAAATTGCCTGCATTTAGAATCACTGCTGGCTCAAAACGATCCATCACTACTCTCAGGCTCAGCGCTTCGACCAAAATTTTCTAAACGTGCCCACTGATCAATCAGCACTGGCTGTCCTTCTTAATCCTACCTGTGAAAAGCAATGTCATGCATTAGCTGACATATTGCAATTGCCACTGTTACAGCATGATGATGAAAAGACCAACTACCCTTTTTACCTCAGTGTGGATGAGCAGGGTGTTTACGTTCAGCAAACAGGATTCAAAGCGCCTGGCCCTGTACGCGTCGATTTTTCTGGTGGTGCTTCTGCCTATCGGCGCACCAAGGGAGGAGGAGAATTAATTGTCAAAGCAGTGGGTGGCGATAAGAAAAACAGGCCAACAGTATTAGATGCAACCGCTGGTTTAGGGCGAGACAGTTTTGTATTGGCTGCTAAAGGCTGCAGCGTTGTTCTATGCGAACGTTCACCAGTGATTTATCAGTTATTACAGGACGGTCTGCAGCGTGCGTCAACATCAAATGATATTGAGCTGAAAAACATTGCGGAAAGAATGCATTTGCAGGCAATGGATGCGATTGATTTTCTGCAAAAAATCGAAAACGAACAGCGACCCGATGTGGTTATGATTGATCCCATGTTTCCTCCTTCCGGAAAATCGGCATTGGTAAAAAAAGATATGCAGGCCTTTCATCAATTAGTTGGCCCTGATCAGGATGGAAAACAATTACTTGAAATCGCTTTGCAAAAAGCCGTGCATAGAGTTGTGGTTAAGCGACCACGAAAAGCAGAATGGTTAGGTCAAAGAAAACCGAATTATGCTTTAGAAGGTAAAGCAATTCGTTTTGATATTTATTCTCTGAAGACTTTTTCTAGCAAATAAAGTAGCCCTATTGCTATATTAATTTATCCTTCCTTGGCGCCAATCAAAGCATATTCGCCATGAAATAGAACCGCTTCTTTTCCCTGGTTAGTAACTGATGATGACAATTTGATTCTTGCCAGTTTTCCCGATTGAACACGATCAAAAAATCGATCCCATTCTTGCTCAGATAATGGATGAGACTGTGCATAAATGATTTTGTCATCCACAGGATTCAGATAATCGATTTCTCCATGGCGTACCACAATATTAGGGTCAATATTTCGTTGCCTTGCCTGTAGATAAACCATTCCCCAGCAACTCATTACTGTTAAGCAATATAGGCTGCCGCCGAATGCGGTAAGTTTATCATTTAGAGAGGGTTTCAGGTCCATTGCAAGGGTCAATACTTTTTCATCATAGTTTTCTACGCGTAAATTTAGGTAGTCGGTTATAGGTAAATGTTGCTGAAAAAACTGATTTAGTAAAGACTGAGTTTCAGATGATGACGAGTCTGTCATTATTGAGTATTCCTTTTATAATTTATTTCAAATGAAGAAAATCTACGGTGATATACATATAGTGAATATTTTTATCAAGCCTCTGAAGTGATTATTCTTAGAACTAATTATCAAGTAAAATAAAAATCATAAATAAAAAAATCTAATGAAAGCGTTTATATAAGCCATAATTTGTGAGAAGGTTAACGGTAATGGTGTATCTTCTCCGCCGCAATGCCAATCTCATCATGAAGTTGTTGTCACAGCTTTTCCAAGAGTAATTTAGTTATAAATTATAAGTGAACTTATGTGTGGTAAAAACTATGTCTAAAGGTAAGGGAATCGATTACTGGATAGGTAGTTTAAGTCGTTCAGAAATTCCCGCCTTTTCATATATTATTTCTGAAATTAATAAACAGTGCTCCGATGACGAAAGCTCCGCTACAGAGTTAGCAGAAATCATTTTAAAAGATGCGTCGCTCACATCAAAAATTCTTAAAGTTGTTAATAGCGCTTATTATAATCCTCAATATAAGAAGCCCATTACCACAGTGAGCCGGGCAGTGGTGTTATTAGGTTTTTCAGGTATCAAATCTATCTTGCTCACCACGATGTTAATTGAGCATGCGTTAAAAAGTAAAGGCAAAGCCAGAGTGCTAAGTTGCTTGGCTAAATCAATTCACCGGGCAGTGCAAACACGATTTTTAGTTAAGCATATTGATGATGTGAGTGATGAGCTGCTAGAAGAATCATTTATCTATGGCTTGGTCTATGACATAGCGGAAATTGCTTTTTGGTCTGGTAATTACCCGGAAGTTGCATGGATGGAGAAGGCATTAGATGGAGCCGGTAACAATCATGAGGAGTTGCAAAGAGAAGTTCTAGGAGCGAGCTTCAGGCAAATTAGTCGAGGCCTAATGAAACAATGGCAACTAGGTTCAGATTTTGATGAAATATTTTCGCCTGCTTCCAGCTCAACCTTAAATAAAAGTGTTTTATGTATTCAATTAGCTGATGAACTATGCGATGCCGCCATGGATGGCTGGCAAGGTGATAATGTCAACAACTGTATTCTTAAAGCCGCAGAAGTAATTGGCTTGAATGCTGAAGATACCAGAGTGCTGCTCAAGGATCGAGCTGATTTAGCTTCTCAGATTGCGTCGATTAATGGCTGTGACGAGCTATGTGAACTTATCCCCTCGGCCAATACCTACAACCAGTTTAAAATCGACCCTGTTAAGGAGACAGTCGCTGATCCCGCTTTGTTATTGGATTTACTCAGGGAAATAAAAATTATTGAACAGCAAACAGTCGACATGAATATGTTGTTTCATATGTTATTGGAATGTGCACATCGTGGTATTGGCATGGAACGTGTCGCTATATTTATCATCAATAAAGCATCAACCGCCGCAACATTAAAATATGCAGTGGGTAAAGAGATCGATCAATGGCAAAAAGGATTAGAAATTCCCGTGTCGGCTAATGATCCCAACATTTTTTCACATAGCATTCACCAGCGGGAAGATCTATGGCTTAAGCCCGATCAGGATCAATCGTGGATAAACCTTATAAGCCAAACTAACTTTCTGTCCTTTGATACAAGCAATGCGCTGATATCAACGATCTATGCAGGGAGTAGGCCCATTGCTTTGTTAGTTGCAGATCGTGGTGAGAAGGGCTGTGCCATTGAGGAGTCACAGTTTGAAAGTTATAGTTTTTTTTCCCAGCAAGCCAGTCAATCACTGACAGTGGCTGTCAGTTCTAAAAGTAGTCACAACTCAAAAAAAATGCACCAACATAAATGAAAGGGATGAGTAGTTGCAAAGAGTAATGAAATTTTTTATTGGTCAGCTATATAAGGGTTATTGATAACCCAGTGCGTTAACGAGTGGTATTTTACTGCGTACGAAAATGCCATTACCTCTACCAATTTCTTTACCCTCAGAATCATAAACAATAGATTCAGCAATAAACTGCGAATTATTCTGATTGACGACATTGCCAATAGCTTTCATGGTTCCTGATGAAACGGGGCGAGTGAGATAAGTCGTAAAAGAAGTGGTTAACACAAAAACCTCTGGTTCCAGTGTATTAGCGGCGAAGAAGGCTGCATCATCCAGCATTTTAAAATAGACAGAGCCGTGCACGCCGCCGCCGGAGTGGTGGTATTTTTCGCTTAATTCGATTTCTATTTCAGCATGGCCTTCTGATAGGGTCATGGTTGGGTTGTAGATTTGGTTAATGGGGGCGGCGGCGTACATGTTGAGTAGGGCGGTGTAGTGGGGAGTGGTGTTCATGGTTTGGTGCCTTGTTACATGCCCTTAGATTTAAGAGATCAATGGCCTTTTCTACTTCTCTAATTACTTGGGACATACTTTCTTAGGATTTTAAAAATCAGAAATCAGAAATCAGAAATCAGAAATCAGAAATCAGAAATCAGAAATCAGAAATCAGGGTCAGGTCTTTGATTTATGATTTTTCACTATTGCTGAGGATATTATAAATCAATAGTTTGATCCTTATAATGCCACTTTATTCTTCATGTGCTTCTAACTCAGGATCACTAAATATGATCACATTGTACTTTTCTTTCAACACATCTATTACTTTTTGAACAAGTGGATTTTCTTTCTTCTCTGACTTAACTTGATGATTCATTGAAGAGAAGGTATCAATCATTACCTTATGATCTCCTTCGTAAATCCAAATCCATGAATCACATTGATGCCCTGAATCTACTTGTTTAAATTTGCTTTTTACATGCTTAAGCAGAGGTTCATGAAAATCAGCATAGTGTTCATTGTATTTTATTTCTGCGAAGATCATGATTTTTTGTGACTAATTGCTTGGAGCATATAACGCCGCCAACACGGGCCTCGCGAAGCGAGGTCCAGCCCCAGCTTGCTGGGGCGTGTGTGGTTGGCTTTGTTATGCATGGCTTTTCAAGTCGTTGGGTGTTCCGAGAGTATTATATGAAGCCCAGTTGGTAACTTCGGAGACCATCAAACCATCATCACTATCAATGAATCGTTTAAAGTAATCTCGAAGTCCACTTGCAGAGGTATTGATACGCTCAAAGCTCCAAGTTGACTCTAGGATGCGAACAGCGTTGAATTTTTTCAGCTCATCATAAAGCGGTTGATAATTCCGAGACTTGCGTAAGTCGTATGTCAAAAAATAAGTTGCCATGGGGCGACTCCTCTTAGTCTAAAATCAATTTGCAGTACATTATTTGTACAGGTCAGACTATACCCCGACTTTTTCAAACTGGTCAAGCATCCAGTGGATGTTTATACAGCATAACGCCTCAATAATGGGCCGGAGCACGCAATGCGGAGGTCCAGCCCTGCAGGACGACATTGATTGACTTGTTAGCACTCTTTCTCAAACTCAGCACATATCAACTTATAGAGAGAATCAGCCAACTGATTTGGCGTATCGGATTCTGGGATCCACATAGGTTGGTATTCCTCGCCATTTGCCTCCAAATAGAAGTTTGATTTACCTCCAATTGTAAAATGCCTATAAAGCTTGTACGAAAAATTCCCAATTGAGTGCGCCTTTGGGTTATCAGAATGCACTAATAATAATTCATTAAATATTTTTCGGTTTTCTATAGATGCAAATACATATTTATTATAGATATCATATTGCCCTGCAAATACCGTTGCCATTCCTTCTGTGATTTTAGTATTCGGGTTTTTGGGGTATGTTTTTTCAATATTTTTTACAAAATCTATGCTTGGTATTACCACCAGAAGTGTTCTATCAATTTTTGAACCTTACCGATTCAAGTCCACAGATCTCACTAGCGTATAAAGTGTTGGGTGTACTGAAATGTTAGGAAGAATAAATGGTACCGGAGGCCGGACTTGAACCGGCACGCTATCGCTAGCATCGGATTTTGAATCCGACGTGTCTACCAATTTCACCACTCCGGCACAGGAGGGGGGTATTCCTTTGAAGTTACTGCCAAACACCAGATCCGTCGGATGTTTTTAATATTTTGAATCCGCCCAAATTGCTCAATCGCAATTTGCTACCAATTTCACCACTCCGGCACAGGAGGGGGGTATTCCTTTGAAATTACTGGCAAGTACCCAGATCCGTCGGATACTCTTTATATTTTTAATACGCTGGTTGGCGTGAGCGCGGCATTATAGCAACCTCGATCTAAAGGTCAAAGCATTGCTTATTATTTTAATGGTGGTGTTGGTTATGCCTAAGTTGTTCAAAAATAAGCCATTCCTCTGGAGTGATAACGGCTTTTAGGATACTCTTGCGCGCCTTGTTTTTGGCAATGTTGCTTAATTGTTTTTCTTCATGAAATTATCTGATTTCCACTTTGATTTGCCCGATGAGCTGATCGCTCGCTATCCGATGGTGGAGCGTACGGCTAGTCGTCTATTAGTGCTGGATGGGCAAAATGGTGAAGTTAGTCATCGTCAGTTTGTGGATCTTGAAAGCCTGCTTAAACCCGGTGATTTGTTGGTTTTCAATGACACTAAGGTATTGCCAGCGCGCCTGTGGGCGATGAAAGAAACTGGTGGACGGGTAGAGATTCTGGTGGAGCGTGTATTGGATGAGCGTCGAGTGTTAGCCCATGTTCGCGCCAGTAAGTCACCAAAACCCGGTGCTCAGCTTGTTTTGGTGGCTGATGAGCATGCCGATATTGAGCTGGCCAGGGTTGAAGTGGTGAGTCGGCATGACGCGCTATTTGAATTGGCCTTTGTTGAAGAGACAGCTATGGCCGTAATGGCGCGCATTGGGCATATGCCATTACCGCCTTATATTGATCGTGAGGATGAAGTATCCGATCGTGATCGCTACCAAACAGTCTATGGTCAACGTGAAGGTGCGGTGGCGGCTCCCACTGCGGGTTTGCATTTCACTAAAGCCTTTATTGAAAGGTTGCTTAATAAAGGTGTGGAAACGGCCTTTGTCACTTTGCATGTAGGGGCGGGCACCTTTCAACCGGTGCGTGTGGATAACATCACTGAACATACAATGCATAAGGAATATATAGAAGTCAGCCAGGCAGTGTGTGATCAAGTGTTGGCGACGCGTGAGTGTGGTGGCAGAGTGGTAGCGGTAGGAACTACGGCAGTGAGAAGCCTGGAGTCCGCTTCGGCCTCGGGTAGTATCGAGCCCTTTTATGGTGATTCGGATATTTTTATTTATCCCGGCTACCAGTTTCACTCAGTGGATGCGATGATCACTAACTTCCACTTGCCGGAATCTACGCTGATTATGTTGGTGAGTGCCTTTGCCGGCCGAGAAAATGTGCTCAGTGCCTACCAGCAAGCGGTGGCAGAGTGCTACCGTTTTTTTAGTTATGGCGATGCCATGTTTGTTACGCCACAGCAGTAAGAGCCGCAATAGTAAGAGAATGAAGTAAACGAAGACAATGTTCAGGTTTATTTATGACTAGCCCCTCAACACTCATGTCCACAAAAGATAGGGAATGCGCCATGCAATTTGAACTCGATGGCAGCGATGGCAAAGCGCGTCGAGGGCGTCTTAAGTTTCCGCGTGGTACCGTTGAAACACCGGCCTTTATGCCAGTGGGCACTTATGGCACGGTAAAAGGCATGTTACCGCGTGATATTAAAGACATTGGTGCTGAGATTGTTCTGGGCAATACCTTCCATTTAATGTTACGGCCGGGCACAGAAGTTGTTAAAGCACACGGCAAAGATAATACCGGTACATTGCATGATTTTATGCAATGGGAGAAACCGATTCTCACTGACTCGGGTGGTTTTCAGGTATTTAGTTTGGGGGCGTTAAGAAAAATCTCGGAAGAGGGGGTGTCCTTTCGTTCGCCTATTGATGGCTCAAAAGTGTTTCTTGATCCGGAAACATCTATGCAGGTGCAGCGGGATTTGGGTTCCGATATCGTGATGATTTTTGACGAGTGTACGCCATATCCTGCCAGTCATGATGAAGCGAAAGAATCGATGGAGTTATCATTGCGTTGGGCACAGCGTAGTAAAGAGGCGCATGCTGATAATTCTTCCGCCTTATTTGGTATTGTGCAGGGCGGTATGTTTGAAGACCTGCGCGAAGTTTCTATTAATGGCTTAAAAGAAATTGAGTTTGACGGCTACGCCATTGGCGGCTTGTCGGTGGGTGAGCCCAAAAACGAAATGATGAAGGTGTTAGATGCGACAACGCCGCATATGCCTGAAGATAAACCGCGTTATTTGATGGGGGTGGGCACGCCGCAGGATATTCTTGAAGCCGTCATGCGCGGTGTGGATATGTTTGATTGCGTGATGCCAACTCGAAATGCGCGTAATGGACATCTATTTACTTCGCAGGGCGTTGTGAAAATAAGAAATGCCAAACACCGTCACAGCACAGAGCCGTTAGATCCCAACTGTGATTGCTACACTTGTCAAAATTTTAGTCGCGGTTATTTGCATCATTTGGATAAGTGTAAAGAAATGTTGGGTGGGCAGTTGAATACGATACATAATCTGCGCTATTACCAAAATCATATGAAGGCTATTCGACAGGCGATAGAAGAAAATCGTTTGGAACAATTTGCCGAGGAATTTTATCGGGCGCAAGGTATCAAAGAACCGGGTAAAACGGCTAATTAAATAAGCGAAAACTGTTGAGTAAAGGTGAGGAGATTGAAGCATGTATAAATTATGTTTTTATGTTCCGGAATCCCATCTCGAATCAGTTAAGAATGCGTTGTTTAATGTCGGAGCAGGAAAAATAGGTGATTATGATAGTTGTTGTTGGCAGACCTTGGGGCAAGGCCAGTTTCGTCCATTAGCGGGCAGTAGTCCTTTCTTGGGAAAACAGGACGAAGTCGAAACCGTTGCAGAGTATAAAGTGGAAATGGTTTTTGATGATGTGTTGTTGAATGCAGTGATTAATGCCCTGAAAGAAGCGCACCCTTATGAAGAGCCAGCTTTCGATATTTGGCCATTAACAGTAATCGATTAATTTATTTTTTGGGAAAGGGAATAATATCAGCCGACTGATGGTCAGGATATTCCGCGAAGATTAGGTTTTTTGATGGCGCGTTGAGCGCATAGCGCATTTCTTCAAAGGATTGTTGCATCATTTGTGATAATTGAATGCAGGCCGCTAAAGGTGTTTTGGCAAGTTCGCGTTTAATATCAATCTGAAATTGCAGTCCACGTAACCGAGCGCGCAATTCTTTAGGTGCGGAATTAATTTGGCTATTTGTTAATTGGGCACGTAATTGCTCCAACCTTTGTGGGTCGTGTTGGGCAATATCTAACAGCACATCAAAACTCGGTATATCCTTACTCATAACTATTTTTTGATAACCACATAACTGCTTGGTTAAGGCTTTTTAATAACAGCATTATCTCAAGGGGTTCTTGGATACTAACGCGAAGAAAGGGATGTGTACATCGTTAGCTGATGATAAGCTTTGGAGGTGTTTTTTAGGCTAAAAAAGATAATTCTATTTTTATCATTAGCTTATCGGAGATAGTTATATAATTACTTTATCTTTTTTTTGTAACTTTTTCGTATTAAGTCATGTGCATTGTTGTTTTATCGGCTAATTTAATATTTTTTGAGGGGGAGTAATGTTTTATACCGCTGAAGCGATTGAACGCTTGCGTCAATGCGGTGCTGATTATCAGCCAGCTAAAATTGAAGGTGAATATCCTGAGGCAGCGGTATTGGTGCCGCTGGTGGATTTAAAAAATGAATTGCATTTATTGCTAACTCAGCGAGCGTCGCATATGTCGAGTCATGCTGGTGAGTCGGCTTTTCCGGGTGGAAAAAAAGATGAAGCTGATGAGTCTTTGCTGGCCACAGCCTTGCGAGAAGTCGATGAGGAAATTGGTCTTTCCCATCATCATGTTGAACCTATTTTTCAATTGGACCAGCGGCTTAGTAAGCACAAACTTAAAGTAACGCCTTTTGTGGGATTCGCTAATTCGGTAGACAATATTTCGATTAATCCCCATGAAATTGCCCAAGTGTTTTATGTGCCATTGTCTTTTTTTCAGGATGAGGACAATATTGAATATCGAGAATATACTCTGCACGGTAACAATGTTCGCTCTCCCTGTTTTCATTACCAACAGCATACGATTTGGGGATTGACCGCCAGAGTTGTGGTGGATTTAATGAACGTGGTATTTGATGCAGGACTAGAACCCTAAAGCTAGAATCTTTTAATTAACATATGCTAAATATTTCGCGAAAGAATAATTCGAGGTGATCAGTGATTTATCATTTAGATAAGTGGTCAGTGCAATGTAAAGGCGAGTGTTTTATCGCGCCGAGTGCATCAGTAATTGGAAATGTTAGCATCGGCATTGATGCCACAGTTTGGTTTAATGCGGTTATCCGTGGTGATACTGAACTAATTACGTTGGGTGATGAGAGCAATGTTCAGGATGGTGCAGTATTGCACGCTGATCCAGGATATCCTATGACGTTAGGTCGAGGCGTAACAGTGGGGCATAAAGCTATGTTGCATGGCTGTACCATTGGTGATTACAGCCTTATCGGCATTAACGCTGTTGTGTTAAATGGTGCCAAAGTTGGCAAAGGGTGTTTGATAGGTGCCAATGCGTTAGTGACAGAAAATATGGAAGTGCCCGATGGTTCAATGGTGCTGGGTTCGCCGGGGAAAATTAAAAAACAACTGGGCGAAGAGGCACTTGAGTCATTCAAAAAAAGTGCGCAACATTATGTCGAAAATGGTCGGCGTTTTAGAGCAGGATTAACTATTCAGGATAAAGGTGAAAATTAAGAAGTTATTGCGTTATGAGTGAGGAAGTAAAGTCCCCCTGTATTTCAGTCTGTGTGCTTAACGAAGATGATGTTTGCGAAGGTTGTTATCGCACAGCACAGGAAATCACTGATTGGAGTCAGCTCAGTAATGAGCAGAAACAATTAGTGATGAAGCATGTGAAGGAACGGTTTAAGAAATTAAACAAGCATTTGTTGTTGTAGCGGCTAATAATTGTTGTTAGCCGCTGCATTTTTTTGATCTATAACTATTGCCCGCGCACATTCATTTCCATTGAATAGAAACCTTTTACTGCAGTGATAAATAATGTTTTGTTGTCTTTGCCACCAAAGGTCACATTGGTTGGTGGTTCAGGTATATCTATACTGACAAGCTTTTCCCCAGCTTTGGAATATATATGAACGCCATTGCGGGTAATGTATAAGTTGCCTTGCTCATCTATTGTCATTCCATCTGAACCCTGTGTAGCGGCCAGCTTGCGATCGCTTAAGGAACCATCGGAATTAATGGTGTAGACATAGGTTTCCTGGGCATCTGATACGTATAATTGTTTTCCATCAACTGTGCCAATTACACCGTTGGGTTTGACTAAATTGTCGATCACGCGAATAACAGGGCCACCCGCTGGAGGAATATAGTATATGTGATAGCCATCCAATTCGACGCCGGTGTAGTCGAAATAACGTGGGTCACTGAAATAGATGCCGCCATTAGGTGATGGCCATAAGTCGTTAGGGCTATTAAATTTTTTGCCTTCATAATTATCGGCTAAAACTGTTATCTCACCCTTTGGCGACAGTTTGGTGATGCGACGATTGTTATGTTCACAAATCAGTAAATTGCCCTGTTTGTCGAAAAACAAGCCATTGGCACCGCCGCTCTCTTCACGAAAAGTGGTAAGTTTTCCATCCAAAGACCAAAGATGAATACGATTGTTAGGAATGTCTGAAAAATAGATATTACCTTCTGTGTCACTGGCTGGGCCTTCGGAAAATGTAAATCCGTCCGCCAGTTTTTGTAAAGTGGCGTTCTCCGCTATCAGGTTTGATGTTTGCTTTGTTTCTGCATAGCAAAGGATTGATGTTAGAGCGCAGACAAAAAATAGTATGGTTTTAAATGTATGATTCATTGGGGTCTCCTAATGCGGTAACAAATAGCTCAGCAGAATATTATTAGAAATTATTAATTATGGGCCTCTGTGGCGATGGGTTCTTATGTTTCTTCTGTCGCTTTATCAACACAATAGGCTTTAGCTGTTTGTATGATATTACCTTTAACCGTAAGAATCTCAAAACAGTAATTGTCTATTTGAATACCTACACTGGCATCAGGAAATGATTCTAAATGCTCCAGTAATAATCCATTTAAGGTTTTTGGGCCTTCAGCAGGTAATTCCCATGTTAGTGTTTTATTGATATCTCTAATGGTGGCAGTACCATCGATGATAAATGTGTTATCACCTTGTGAGTGAATGTCTACGCTGCTGTCTTCCATGTTGGAGGTAAACTCACCGACTATTTCTTCCAGAATGTCTTCCAGTGTTATCAGCCCTTGAATAACGCCATATTCATCGACTACCAGGCCCATACGGTGTTTCTGTTGCTGAAAATTCAAGAGTTGGGTGTGTAAGGGTGTGGCTTCAGGAGTGAAGTAAGGTTCTTTGATTTCAATCAGTAAAGCATCGCGATGGAGGTTGCCATTTTCATCAATTACTCGGCTGGCATTGCGCTGATGCAAAATGCCAACGATGTTATTGATGTCTTCCTGATAGACCGGAATGCGAGTGAAATCCAGGCTGCGAAGTTGCTGCAGTATTGATTCATCATTGTGGTCCAGATCGATGCCAATAATTTCATTGCGCGGGATCATAATATCTTCAACCGTTGCTTCTTCCAGGTCGAGGATGTTGAGTAGCATGCCCTGGTGGCGCTGAGGAATATGTGGCCCCGCTTCACCTACGATAGTACGTAATTCGTCGGGGTTGAGCTGTTCATTACTGATGTTACTCGTATCAATGCCGACAATTTTTAATAGGTTATTAGTGATATTGTTGATAAGCCAAACGACAGGAAAAAGAATTTTAAACAGCGGCTTTAAAATATAACTGGCGGGAAAAGCGATTTTTTCGGGATAAAACGCAGCAATTGTTTTGGGGGTTATTTCTGCAAAAATTAAAAAGATCAGCGTCATTACAATAGGCCCGGCAACCACCGCTGCAGCTTCACCATATAACCGAGTAACAATAACCGTGAATAGTGCTGCAGCAATAAAATTAACCAGGTTGTTGCCAATCAAAATTAAGCTGATTAATTTATCTGGTTTTTTTAACAACCAAGAAGCGCGACGCGCACCTTTATGTTTGGTTTTGCTCAAGTGCTTAAGCCGATAGCGATTGAGTGACATCATGCCGGTTTCGCTACTGGAGAAGAATGCGGAGAGTATGATCAGTATGCCGAGAATAGCAAAAAGCAATTCTAGCGAGAGCTGGTCCAAGGTGGGTGTGATCCTTTATTAATTATTAATATAGGAGCAATATACTGAATAAAAATGATGTCATAAGCAACTGGTGAAGATGATGCATTGTGCAGTTTTATTGTAGTAATAATTCCAGCACAAATTTGCTGCCAAAGTAGCCTAGCACTAGAGCGACAAAGCCGCCTATGGTCCAGCGTATGGCTGTTTTACCTCGCCATCCATTTTGATGTCGTCCCCACAGTAACACCGCAAACATGACCCAGCCAAGAAAGCTGAAGAAGATTTTGTGAATCAGGTTTTGGTCAGACAAATCTTCGACAAAGAAAACACCGCTGCTGAGAGATAAAGTCAGTAGTACCATGCCAACCCAGATCAACTCGAACAAAATGTGTTCCATGGTTTGTAGCGGTGGCAGAGCCTGCAATAGCCCGCCAATATGATGATGCTTGAGCAGCCGCTCCTGAATTGCGAGAGTCAGGGCTTGAATGGCGGCAATGGTCATAAAACTGAAGGCTAGAAACGAGCTGATCAAATGGCTGAATAGCCCGGATGATAATTGGGTTTCGACAGTAGGTCCGGGCGTGTTGATGATTGACGTGATTATCGAAACGATTGCCAACGGTAGTACAACTAACAGAAGGTTATTAACCGGGCGACGTACTAATTCCATCAAGCTTGCCAATACGATAAACCAGAAGATGACAGGAGCAACTCTAAAAAAGCTTAAGTCAATGGTGGCCATTTCCGACACGGAAGTGTAGATGCCAATACCATGTGCAATCAGGCCAATTACTCCAAAGGCCAATAAAATCGAGCGATTGGGCGACGTCAGAGCCTGTTTGTTGATTAAAAACATTCCCTGATAGATAGCCGCTACCATGTAGGAAACAATGGCCAGACCATTAACAAGTGGGGTAATACTCGACAAAGAGCTATAACTCCTTTTCCTTTTAATTGTGTTAATTGCAATACAAGTTTAATGGCTTGAGCTTCGTCCAGGGTGTGTTCGTTGGGCTCAGTCAGTTATACTTCAACAGTTTACTTGAAAATTTTCAACTCGGTATGGGTGTTATGCATTAATCTTTTCACTCAGCCCAAAATATTTGAGAAGAATAGCAGAATTATGTTCGAGAACCTCACGGAACGTTTATCTAATACCCTACGCAGTATTACCGGTCAGGCACGGCTTACAGATGACAATATAAAAGACACTCTGCGCGAAGTGCGTATGGCCTTGCTGGAAGCCGATGTCGCTTTGCCAGTAGTGAAGGATTTCATTGAGGCGGTAAGGCAGCGTGCTGTTGGGCAAGAAGTCTCTAAAAGCCTCAGCCCTGGTCAAATGTTCGTCAAAATCGTTAATGACGAATTAGTACAAGTGATGGGTAATGCGGCTGAGCCGTTGAATTTGTCGACTCAACCACCGGCAGTGGTGTTGATGGCGGGTTTGCAGGGTGCAGGTAAAACTACTTCTGTTGGTAAATTGGCCAGGATGCTGAAGGAGCAGCAGAAGAAAAAGGTCATGGTGGTCAGTGCCGATGTTTATCGTCCGGCTGCGATCAAACAGCTGGAAACGCTTGCCGGTGAAGTCGGGGCAGAGTTTTTTCCTTCCTCTGTTGATCAAAAGCCAGTCGATATCGTTAATGCAGCCACCCAGGAAGCAAAATTAAGGTTTGTCGATGTGTTGTTGGTCGATACTGCCGGTCGTTTAGCTATCGATGAGGAAATGATGGCTGAGATCAAAGTATTACACGCTGCCATTAGTCCGATTGAAACGCTGTTCGTCGTCGATGCGATGACAGGTCAGGATGCGGCTAATACGGCTAAAGCCTTTAATGATGCTTTGCCATTGACGGGTGTCATCCTCACCAAAGCCGATGCTGACAGCCGTGGTGGTGCCGCATTATCTGTGCGTCATATCACCGGCAAGCCGATTAAATTCCTCGGTATGGGTGAGAAAACTGAAGCTTTAGATCCTTTCCATCCTGACCGTATTGCCTCTCGTATTCTGGGCATGGGTGATGTGCTGTCACTGATCGAGCAGGCAGAACAAAAGCTGGATAAAGCCAAAGCTGAAAAACTGGCGCGTAAAATTCAAAAGGGTAAGCGTTTTGATCTGGAGGATCTCCGCGATCAACTGCAACAAATGCAGAATATGGGCGGCATTGGCGATATGCTCGATAAATTACCGGGCATGGGCAATATGGCGCAAATGGCCCAAGCGCAGGTCGACAATAAAATGTTTACCCGTATGGAGGCAATTATTAACTCCATGACGCCGCAGGAGCGTCGCAATCCCGATATTCTCAATGGTTCCAGAAAGCGTCGTATCACGCAGGGGTCGGGCACCGAAATTCAGGATTTGAACCGTTTGCTCAAGCAACACAAACAGATGGCCAAGATGATGAAGAAGATGAAATCCAAGGGCGGAATGGCCAATATGATGCGTGGAATGGGAGGTATGATGCCAGGCGGTGGTGGCCGTTTTCCCGGTATGTGATACTGATCTGGCCCGATTTGTTCGCTAAAAGTGATGAATCGGGTTATAAGCTACTGAAATCTAGCAAAAATGTCCTCAAGGTAGTTCCATCTGTCTAGTCTTTCCCGTAAAATACCGCGCCTTTCCGGGGACTGTATGCCCGGCAATCAAATTTGTTGACTGTGTGGCTTCCTTAGCAAGGCCACCCAAAACCAGGAAAACTAGAGTAATGGTAACTATTCGTTTATCGCGCGGTGGCTCCAAAAAGCGCCCCTTTTACCACTTGACTGTGACTGACAGCCGCACTTCTCGTGATGGTCGTTTCATTGAGCGTGTTGGTTTCTTCAATCCTGTCGCTCGTGGCCAGGAAGAACGTCTACGTGTTGATCAGGATCGTGTGGATTACTGGGTTGGCCAAGGCGCCAAGTTGTCTGATCGCGTAGCCAAGTTGATCTCTGAAAAGGCTGCGGCGTAACAGATCGATTCAGGAATGACGGTTGATCCAGCCAAGCTAGTTGTTATCGGTAAAATAACAACGGTTTACGGCGTCAAGGGTTGGGTCAAAGTACATTCCTATACTGAGCCGATGGAGAATTTCCTCGGCTACAAAGAGTTTTTTATAAAACGCAATAACCAATGGGAGCCATTGGCGATTGCAAAGGGAAAACACCACGGTAAAGGATTAATCGCTTTAATCGGTGGTGTTGATGACCGCGAACAGGCCAGGTTGTATTGCCAGTGTGAAGTTGCGGTCAATGTTGATCAGATGCCCAGTCTTGAAGAAGATGATTTTTATTGGCATCAGCTTGAGGGGCTGAAGGTGTATAGCTCTGACGGCAATCAGCAACAATTAGATAAAGTGCTATTAGGTAAAGTACATCATATGATGGAGACGGGCTCCAACGATGTGATGGTGGTGCGAAGCTGTGCAGGCAGTATTGACCGGAAAGAACGTCTGATCCCCTGGTTGCCTGAGCAAGTCATTCAAGATGTTAATCTTGAGCAGGGCACGATAGAGGTTAATTGGGATCCGGAATTTTAATCAGGGTGGCATGATGCAAATTGGTGTAATCACGCTGTTCCCTGAAATGCTGTCAGCAGTGACAGATTACGGCATCACCGGCCGGGCAGTGAAACAACAGTTGCTAACGGTGAAGAGTTGGAATCCTCGTGATTATACCGAGGATAAACACCAAACAGTGGATGATCGCCCTTACGGTGGTGGTCCTGGAATGGTGATGAAAGTAGAGCCTTTGTGCGACGCTATTCGTGTAGCGCGCAGTGAGCTGGGAGAGGGAGCCAAAGTGGTTTATCTCTCGCCGCAGGGCAAACCGCTGGATCAGGCGGGCGTCGAACAACTGGCGCAGAGTGAGAAATTGATTTTTATCGCGGGTCGTTACGAAGGTATCGACGAACGTATCATCGAGAAGGAAGTCGATGAAGAGTGGTCCATTGGTGACTACGTATTAAGCGGCGGAGAGCTGGCGGCAATGGTGATGATTGATGCTATTGTCCGGCAAATTCCCGGTGCTTTGGGGCATGAGCAGTCTGCACAGGAAGATTCCTTTGCAGAAGGCTTACTGGATTGCCCGCACTACACCAGACCCGAGCAGTTAGCAGGGCAATCAGTACCGGAGGTGCTGTTAAGTGGTGACCACGAGAAAATCCGTCGTTGGCGTTTAAAACAAGCGTTAGGACGAACCTGGTTGAGACGACCAGAATTGTTGGAAGGCAGAGAGCTGACCGACGAAGAAAAAGTATTATTGGCGGACTTTCAAGCAGAACAAGCTGATAGAGGTCGCTAAACGATTTAACACTAGCTGTGAAGCTATTTACAGGAAACTTTAGGAGCCAGTCATGAGCACCAACAAAATTATCGCTGAATTAGAAGCGGAACAGATGACGAAAGAAGTGCCTGAGTTTGGCCCCGGCGATACTGTCGTGGTTCAAGTTAAGGTAAAAGAAGGTAACCGCGAACGTTTGCAGGCCTTCGAAGGTGTGGTTATTGGTAAGCGTAACCGTGCATTAAACTCTGCCTTTACTGTTCGTAAAATTTCTCACGGTGTTGGTGTTGAGCGTACTTTCCAGACTTTCAGCCCGTTGGTAGATAGCATTACTGTTAAGCGTTCTGGTGATGTACGTCAGGCCAAACTGTACTACTTGCGTGAATTGAGTGGTCGTGCAGCACGTATTAAAGAGAAGCTGGCTAAGTAATTCTCTTCATAATTTTAAAAGGCAGCCATTGGCTGCCTTTTTTATTTTCACTTTTTATTTTAGAAAAAGGTGAACTGGTGTAGGGTCAAACAATATAACAATCACCCTTATACTTTATTACCTAGCTGAAAATAAGTAATGACCAGCGAATGCGAATTAAATCCAATCATCGATCAGTATCTCGATGCGTTGTGGATGGAAAAAGGGCTTAGTCAGAACTCCTTGAGTTCCTATCGCAGAGATCTGACGCATTTTGATCGTTGGTTATCACCGCAGGGAATTAGTCTTCGTACTGTTACCGCAGGCGATGTTAGAAATTATTTAGCCGTTCAGTTAGAGCAGAAAAAGTCTGCACGTTCTATTGCGCGTTTGTTGTCCTGCCTGCGTGGCTTTTATCAATATCAGTTGCGTGAATCCTTTATCCAGACTGATCCCACTTTACAAATAGAGAGCCCAAAATTGGGTAAACCGTTACCCAAGTCGTTGACAGAAGCTGAAGTAGAAGCGCTGTTAGAGGCTCCCAATGTTGATGACCCGATTGAGTTACGGGATAGAGCCATGCTGGAGCTACTCTATGCATCGGGACTTCGGGTAACTGAATTGGTAGGGCTTAAGCTGGGACAATTAAGTTTGAATCAAGGGCTGGTTAGAGTTGTAGGAAAGGGAAGTAAAGAGAGACTGGTGCCGACGGGTGAGGAGGCTTTGCAATGGCTGCAGCTTTATCTTAAGCAATCACGCCCAATACTGTTGGGGGCCAAAATGAGTGATGTCTTATTCCCTTCAAAAAGAGCGACTATGATGACGCGCCAAACCTTTTGGCACCGGATTAAGTTATATTCAGCTCGAGCGGGAATAGAAAAGCATTTATCACCACATACCTTGCGACATGCTTTTGCCACTCATCTGATAAATCACGGTGCTGATCTCAGAGTAGTGCAATTGTTATTAGGTCACAGTGACCTTAGCACCACACAAATATATACTCATGTGGCGAGAGAGCGTATGAAGGATCTGCATGCGCAGCATCATCCCCGGGGGTAGGTGACTGGCAGTGGATGAAAGGGAATAGAGGATTCGAATAAAGATGTGGTCCTTGTTGAACTTATATCGCAACTTGGCCTCATAGGTTTTAGTTTTCAATGATAAGGGTATTACCCATGGCATTTTTGGTATTTAAGAGAGCATTTTTTACTGTAGCACGCTCAATCCTGCTGGTATTGGCGACAGTAAGTTCAGTCAGTGTTTTTGCTCAATCGTCTGATGTTTCAGAGGCGACGGTAAAAATTAAAGAAGCATTTAAAACTGTTCGCCCTGACTGGAGTATTCAGTCAGTACAGGCAACTCCCATTGATGGTATCTATAAAGTACAAATTGCCAATGGCCCGCATGTCTATTCATCGGCCTCCGGTGAGTATTTTATTGCCGGTGACCTTTATCAGGTTGCACCTGCTGGTTTTGTGAATCACACAGAAAAAGAACGTGAAACTGGTCGTGCCGAGCAGCTCGCTAATATTAGCGTTGAAGATATGATTGTGTTCTCTCCAGCAGAAAAGCCGGTTAAGGCTTCGATTATGGTATTTACTGATGTGGATTGCTTCTATTGTCAGAAGCTACATCAGGAGGTTCCAGATCTTAATCGTATCGGTATTGAGGTGCGTTATCTGGCTTACCCTCGTGCAGGTATAGGCTCTGAGTCTTATAAAAAAATTGCCAGTGCCTGGTGTGCTGATGATCAGCAAACGGCTATTACAAAACTGAAAAACCGTCAGAATATCGAAGAAAATGTGTGCAAGGATAATCCAGTCGCGAGACATTTCCAGTTAGGTCACTCGATTGGTGTTAATGGTACGCCGGCTATGGTGACTTCTGATGGCCGTTTAATTCCCGGTTACCAGCCAGCGTTGCAATTGGCGCAAACGCTGGGTGTAGCCGTTGATAAAGAGATCGCGTCGGAGCTTCTTGCTAAAATGGAGGCACAACAGCGATAACTCATAACTAGGCTAGATCGACGGCGCCTAAGGGCGCCGTTTTTGTTTGAATCATTTTCAGGGCTACACCTTTTACATGTAATCCAATTTAGGACAAATCCAAGACATGCAAACACATTTTCAGCGAATAGATCGATTACCTCCCTATGTTTTCAATATCATCGGTGAGTTAAAGCAGCAAGCCCGAGCGAGAGGAGAGGACGTGATCGATTTTGGTATGGGGAATCCTGATCAGCCCACGCCTGAACATATTGTAGAAAAGCTAAAGGAGACTGCGGACAGAGGTGATACTCATCGCTATTCGCAGTCCAGAGGTATTCCCCGGTTGAGAAAAGCTATCTGTGACTGGTATCAAAAGCGTTATCAGGTTGATCTGAATCCGGAGACTGAGGCTATTGTGACGCTTGGATCAAAAGAAGGTTTGGCCCATTTGGCGATGGCTTGTACAGGCCCGGGCGATGCGATTCTGGTACCTAACCCGGCTTACCCCATTCACCCCTATGGTTTTGTGATTGCCGGCGCTGACATTCGCCATGTGCCAATGAACTCGGATATCGGTTTTTTTGCCGAGTTAGAACATGCGATCAAGAATAGTTACCCAATACCCAAGATGTTAGTGCTGAACTTTCCGGCAAACCCCACAGCTGAGTGCGTGGAGCTGGAGTTCTTTGAACGAATAGTAGACATTGCCAGAGAGCATAATATCTGGGTGATTCAGGATCTGGCTTATGCCGATATCTGCTTTGATGGTTATCAGCCGCCTTCTATCTTACAGGTGCCGGGTGCCAAGGACGTTGCAGTCGAATTTTTCTCATTGTCCAAAAGTTACAACATGCCCGGCTGGCGAGTGGGTTTTTGCTGTGGCAACCCCACTCTGGTGGCGGCTTTGGCGCGGATGAAATCCTACCTTGATTACGGCATGTTCACACCCATTCAAGTGGCGGCAATCAGCGCGCTGGAGGGAGATCAAAGTTGTGTTCGTGACATCTGCGAGATGTATCGGGTGCGGCGTGATGTGTTGTGCAGTGGTCTTAACAGTGCAGGATGGCCTGTTGAGCCACCCAAAGCAACCATGTTTGTCTGGGCTCCGGTGCCCGAGCCTTATCGGGAAATGGGCTCTCTGGAATTTAGTAAGAAGTTATTGGTTGAAGCCAAAGTCGCTGTTTCACCAGGTATTGGCTTTGGCGAATATGGCGAGGGTTATGTGCGTTTCGGTTTGATAGAAAATGAGCACCGTATTCGTCAGGCCGTCAGAAATATTCGTCGCATGATAAAAAGCGATGGTTTTGGTGAATAAGAGTGCGTGTATCCCGGCTTTGGCATGGCTTTGCCAAGCTAGCTGAAATACAATGCGCCTTCGATTTTCTAAGCCGAAAGACATTGAGGAGCTGTTGGTTTGAATCCGGTAAAAATAGGTATCTGTGGACTTGGTACAGTAGGAAAAGGCACTTTTGATGTATTAACTCGCAATGGCGAAGAGATAGCGGGCCGTGCTGGCTGTAACATTGTGGTCAGCCACATTGGTGCGCGTCGGGGTGCAGATATTTCTGGCGTAAACGTTAGCACGGATATTTTTGCGGTTGCCGATGACCCTGAGATTCATATCCTGGTGGAGTTAATTGGCGGTACCACAGTAGCCAAAGATCTGGTGCTACAAGCCATCGCTAATGGTAAGCATATCGTAACCGCGAATAAGGCATTAATTGCAGAACACGGTAACGAAATTTTTGCTGCGGCGTCGGAAAAGGGTGTGAGTGTTGCTTTCGAAGCGGCGGTTGCTGGCGGCATACCGATTATTAAAGCCATTCGTGAAGGTCTTTCCGCTAACCGCATCGAGTGGTTGGCTGGCATCATTAACGGCACGGGCAATTTTATTCTCACAGAAATGCGTGAGAAAGGCCGCGATTTTGATGATGTGCTAAAGGAAGCTCAGGAGTTAGGTTATGCGGAAGCTGATCCGACTTTTGATGTGGAAGGCATTGATGCCGCGCATAAATTGGTCATATTGGCTTCGATTGCCTTTGGTATTCCATTGCAATTCGATAAAGCTTACACCGAAGGCATTACAAAAATATCTACTGAAGATGTCGAGTATGCCGAACAGCTGGGTTACCGTATCAAGCATTTGGGTGTGGCCAGAAAAAATGGCAAAGGTGTGGAGCTGCGTGTTCATCCCACCATGATTCCTGAAAAACGCCTAATCGCCAATGTTAATGGTGTTATGAATGCGGTGTTGGTAAAAGGCGATGCCGTAGGGCCAACCTTGTACTATGGTGCCGGAGCGGGAGCAGAGCCAACTGCGTCGGCAGTAGTGGCTGACATTGTTGATGTGGCGCGCACGTTGAGTGCTGAGCCGAAGCATCGTGTGCCCTATTTGGCGTTCCAAAATGACGCTATGAATGATACCCCGATACTGCCTATCGACGAGGTGGAAACAGCTTACTATCTAAGAATGTCGGCTGAAGATAAGCCAGGCGTATTATCTGAAGTGGCTCAAATCTTATCAAATGCCGGTATTAGTATTGAAGCGATTATTCAAAAGGAACCTGCCGAAGGTCAGGATCATGTGTCGTTGATTATTTTGACCAGTCGTGCCATTGAAAAGAATCTGGATCAGGCAACAGATAGTATTGAGGCGTTAGATTCGATTGCTGGCGAAGTGACGCGCATTCGAGTTGAATCTCTGGCAGGTTAGTGAAATTTTTCTTGGGCGAGTGAATTAACGACTTGTATTCAATAATTCATGCTCAATATTAGGAATTAGTAAATCAATGAAATATATCAGTACTCGCGGACAGGCTCCTGCGCTAAATTTTGAACAGGTCTTACTGACAGGCCTAGCCCCAGATGGCGGCTTGTATGTGCCGGAATCATTGCCTCAGTTTAGTCAGGAAGAAATTGCTTCCTGGGCAGGGCTTGATTACACCGATTTAGCTTACAAGATCATTAAGCCCTTTGTCGGTGATTGTATTTCTGGTGATGAACTCAAAACTATTATTGACGATACTTATGTTGATTTTCGTCACCCCTCTGTTGCGCCGTTAGTTCAGCTCGATAAAAACGAGTGGGTAATGGAATTATTCCAGGGGCCTACCTTGGCCTTTAAAGATTTTGCGTTGCAACTGTTGGGTCGTCTGCTGGATTACGTGTTAGAGCGTCGTCACCAAAAAGTCGTTATTATGGGTGCGACCTCCGGTGATACCGGTTCTGCAGCTATTCAAGGCTGCAAGCGCTGCAGTAATATCGATATTTTTATTTTGCATCCTTATCATCGTGTATCTGAAGTACAGCGCCGACAAATGACAACCGTGCTGGAACAAAATATTCACAATATCGCTGTGCAGGGCAACTTTGATGATTGTCAGTCGATGGTGAAGGCCAGCTTCAATAACCAGGGTTTTCTGCCAGAAGATCGCCAACTGGTGGCTGTGAATTCTATTAACTGGGCGCGAATCATGGCCCAGATTGTTTACTATTTTTACGCAGCGCTGGCACTGGGTGGTCCGATGCGTCCAGTAGCATTCTCTGTGCCTACCGGCAACTTTGGTGATATTTATGCAGGCTACCTGGCATCGAAAATGGGCCTGCCAATTGATCAGTTAGTGGTGGCGACAAACACTAACGATATTTTGCATCGCTGTATCAGCAGTAATGATTTCACTAAACATCCATTGGTGCATACTTTATCACCCAGTATGGATATTGTGGTCTCCAGTAACTTTGAACGCCTGTTGTTTGATTGCTATGGCCGTGATGGTGAAGCGGTTAATGAGTTGATGACACGTTTTCAAACAGAAGATGTTAAATTGTCCGAAGAAGCCTTCAGCAACGTACGTAAATTATTTGATAGCTATACTGTTAGCGAACAGGAAACAGTTCAAACGATTGCAAAGGTTTACGATGACACGGAATATCTATTGGATCCGCACTCTGCAATCGGTGTACAAGCTGCGCGTTCAGTTCGTCGTAGCAGCGGTATACCAATGATTACGTTGGCAACGGCGCATCCGGCAAAATTCCCCGATGCAGTCATGCAGGCAGGCTATCCTCATAAGCCTGATTTACCTCATCATATGTCTGACTTATTCATGTTGGAAGAACGCTACGAAGTTATTGATAACGATATTGGTTTAGTACATGACTTTATGGTGAATAATCTGTCAGCCTAATGGCTGAAGTTTTCTTGCCCGATATTTTCCTGTCGGGCAAATTTTAATTATGCTGTGATCCTAAGCTGCAACTTTTAGTTGATTGTGTGAGTGCAGTTGATTGTGGATGGTGGATGGTGGATGGTGTAAGTATCGATGCAAAAAATTATAAAACGCCGTTCCTCTTTGTCCATTCCATCCATCGAATTACCTGATCATATTCCTTCTATTCTGCAACGTATCTACGCATCACGTGGTATACATTCCGAAAAAGAACTGACCAACGATTTATCCTTATTACTAAAGCCGGAAAATTTTAAACAACTCACTGAAGCCGTTAATTTATTGTGTGAAGCGTTGGCACAACAACAGCGAATTTTAATCGTTGGTGACTTCGATGCTGATGGTGCAACCAGTAGCGCTTTGGCGGTATTAGCATTGAGAGCGATGGGTGTCAGCCATGTCGACTTTTTAGTGCCCAACCGGTTCGAGTATGGTTATGGTTTAACGCCAGAAATTGTAGAGGTAGCTAAAAGCTATGCTCCGGATTTGATTATTACCGTAGATAATGGCATTTCCAGTATTGCGGGAGTAGCAGCTGCCAAGGCAGTAGGTATCAACGTGTTGGTGACGGATCATCACTTGCCTGGCGATGAATTGCCAGCAGCTGATGCCATTGTTAACCCCAATCAGCCAGCTTGCGAGTTTCCCAGCAAACATCTTGCCGGAGTGGGTGTTATTTTTTATTTGATGTCGGCACTGCGTTCAGCTTTAAGAGAAAAAAACTGGTTTGCTGAAAATAAACTGCGTGAACCGAATATGGCTGAGTTTCTCGATTTGGTAGCGCTGGGCACGGTGGCTGATGTGGTGCCCCTTGATCACAACAATCGTATTTTGGTTGAGCAGGGTTTACGAAGAATTCGGGCTGGTAGAACACGCCCCGGCATAAAAGCCCTGTTAGATATTGCCAATCGAAATGCTGCAAATCTGGTGAGCAGTGATCTCGGTTTTGCAATAGGACCACGGCTCAATGCAGCTGGACGTTTGGATGATATGTCACTGGGGATACAGTGTTTACTGACCGAAGATGAATTCCTGGCCAGAGACATAGCGATTCAGTTAGATGATCTTAACAAGGATAGAAAATCCATCGAGCAAAGTATGCAGCGTGAAGCTCTGGAGAGCCTTGCCTCGATACATTTGCAGGAGTCGGGTTTACCCTTTGGTTTATGTCTTTATGATGCCAATTGGCACCAAGGCGTGATTGGTATTTTGGCTTCACGTATTAAGGACCGTTATCACCGCCCGGTCATTGCCTTTGCCAATACGGATAATGAAGGAGAAATTAAAGGTTCCGCGCGATCAATTCCGGGATTACATATTCGCGATGCACTGGATGCGGTAGCAGCAAAACATCCACAGTTACTGAGTAAATTTGGTGGGCATGCCATGGCTGCGGGAATGAGCCTGGAATTAAAGCATTTGGATGACTTCAGGCAGGCTTTTGATCAGGAAGTTCGCAGGCAACTTGAAGAGGATGATTTACAGGCGGTGGTATTTAGTGATGGTGAACTGACGCAAAAGGAATTCAACCTTGAGCTGGCACATCAGTTACGAGTGGCAGGCCCCTGGGGGCAGCATTTTCCGGAGCCTGTTTTCGATGGTGTATTCCGCCTGGTGCAACAGCGTATCGTTGGTGAAAAACATCTTAAGATGGTATTGGCAATTGATGAATCGGGTAAGCAGCTTGTAGATGCCATTGCCTTTAATGTCGATACTGCACAGTGGCCAAATCAGGCGGTTGATCGGGTTAAAGTGGCCTTTAAGCTGGATGTGAATGAGTATCAGGGCAGACAATCGGTTCAGGCATTGGTGGAGTATATTGAACCTTTTATGACCTAATCGTTGTCTAAATTATTTATAGTGTTATCTATAATTAGTTGAAGTCATATCGGTTGAATGGAGTTAACGCGTATGTCCTTTAAACCAGTTTTAACCCATATTGCCCAGCATGTGAAAAACGTTGAGGCTTGTATTCGTTTTTACCAGGAATTTTGTCAGCTGACATTAACTCACCAGCGCGACCATAATGGCAAGTCTGTTGCCTGGCTGGCGGAAGAGGGCAAAGAGTCAGAATTTATCCTGGTTCTGATTTCTGGCGGTGAAGGGGATGAACAGCAAGAGAATGATTTTAGTCATTTGGGTTTTGCTGTAGAGAGTAAGCAAGCGGTAGATGAAATTGCTGAGAAAGCTGAGGCTGAGGGGTGCTTATTATGGCCGCCAGTACAGGAGGATTTTCCGGTTGGTTACTACTGTGGTGTGTTGGATCCCGATGGCCGCGCGGTGGAGTTCAGTTATGGACAACCCCTCGGACCGGGTGCGGAGCCGGGCGCTGAGAATATCAAAGAGTCGATGACCTATTACCCTTAACTTTTCTTTTTTATTTTTTAATAGCTAGTAGTTAGATAAAGACTCCAATAAAAAAGGCCGCATAAAGCGGCCTTTTTAGATAGAGCTTGCTAATTAAGGAAGCAAGTGAGCAACAGCGTCACGCTCTTCAACCAGCTCTTGTTCAGTCGCCTTCATTTTCTCCTGGCTGAATTCATTTACTGACAGACCTTGAACGATTTCCCAGTCACCACCTTTACAACGACATGGGAACGAGTAGATCAGGCCTTCAGTGATACCGTAAGAACCATCAGAGTAAACAGCCATGCTCACCCAATCATCACCTTCTGTACCTAAAGCCCAGCTGCGCATGTGGTCGATAGCAGCGTTAGCTGCTGATGCTGCAGAAGACGCACCACGTGCTTTAATGATCGCTGCGCCACGTTGCTGAACTGTTGGGATAAAGTCATTCTCGTACCAGTCCTGCTCAACTTGCTCGATAGCTGCAGTGCCATCAACTTTAGCCGTAAACAGATCTGGGAATTGAGTCGCTGAGTGGTTGCCCCAAACGACCATGTTGCTGACGTCAGAAACAGTCTTGCCAGTTTTCTGAGCGATTTGCGTGATAGCACGGTTGTGGTCCAAACGCATCATGGCAGTGAAGTTGCGTGGGTCCAGATCAGGTGCATTGCGCTGCGCAATCAGAGAGTTTGTGTTAGCTGGGTTACCAACAACCAGTACTTTAACGTCTTTGCTGGCGTTGTCGTTCAGTGCTTTACCCTGTACGGAGAAAATAGCAGCGTTAGCTTCCAGCAGGTCTTTGCGCTCCATGCCTGGGCCACGGGGACGTGCGCCAACCAGTAACGCGTAGTCAGCATCTTTAAAACCAACGTTTGGATCATCAGTGCAAACGACACCCGCCAGCAGAGGGAAAGCACAGTCATCCAGCTCCATTTTCACGCCTTCAAGTGCGTCCATTGCTGGAGTGATATCCAGCAATTGGAGGATTACTGGTTGATCTTCGCCCAGCATGGCGCCTGAAGCGATACGGAAAAGTAGTGCATAGCCAATTTGGCCAGCGGCACCGGTCACAGTTACGCGAACGGGTTGTTTCATTGGATTAGTCCTGTGTTGGCTTAAATGTCGGAAATTCGGGTTTGGGAGCAGGGAGCGTTATCAGGTATGGATCTCAATCCTGATGGCTACCCAGGCAAGCTTATTACCGCATCCTTATGCTATTTATATACGTCACTATTTATAATGGTCTAGGTCCATATATAGCTAGCAGGAATGCCTCGAAATTCGGGGCAACATTTTAGTGATTTGATAACGGGAAAGCTAGTGTTAACAACCCCCAACCTTACCTAGAGCAGGGGTGATTGCGGATTTTTTGATCTGGTTTGGTTAGAATGCGCACCCTCAAAATACAGAGCTGTAGCAGGTGGTACGTCGTGGCGGATTTATCAAAGAAAGAGAAAACCGAATTCAACAAGTTGCAGAAGCGTCTTCGTCGCTTCACTGGTCGTGCGATCGACGATTATAAAATGATCGAAGAGGGCGATCGGGTCATGGTGTGTCTGTCTGGCGGTAAAGATTCCTATGCTATGTTGGATATCCTGCAAAACCTGCAAAAAAGTGCGCCGATCACATTTGAATTAATCGCCGTTAATCTGGATCAAAAACAGCCGGGATTTCCCGAAGAGGTATTGCCAAATTATTTGGAGACGTTGGGTATCGAGTATTACATTCTTGAAAAAGATACCTATTCGGTAGTGAAGTCAAAAATAGAACCCGGTAAAACCACTTGTGGACTGTGCTCTCGTTTGAGAAGAGGAACACTATACGCTTTTGCCGAAGAAATCGGCGCAACAAAGATTGCCCTGGGTCATCATCGCGATGACATCATTGAAACGTTGTTTCTTAATATGTTTTACGGTGGTCGCCTTAAAGCAATGCCTCCCAAGCTACGCTCGGACGATCAACGCAATGTCGTTATTCGGCCACTCGCTTACTGTAAAGAATCCGATTTAATCGCTTATGCGGACTATAAAGCGTTTCCTATTATTCCCTGTAATCTGTGTGGTTCTCAGGAGAATTTGCAGCGGCAAAATATAAAGTCCATGTTGAGTATGTGGGAGTCACAATTTCCTGGGCGCCTGGACAATATTTTCAGATCCATTCAAAAGGTTTCACCTAGCCAATTAGCTGACAAGAACTTATTTGATTTCGAGAAATTGCCACTCGACAGAACGGGTGAAAGAGATGAATATGCTTTTGACGATGCAACGGTTGGCGCTTCAAACATTCCTTCCGGCAAAGATATTATTGACGCACTTTTAATCAACTAGTTTTAGCACTATTTAATTCTGATTTTACTCCAGGTTTTCTTGTATAACTTCTGAGATGAAGCAGAAAAGAACTAAGTAAATATACTTAGTTCTTTTGCTGAAATTGATGTTTTGCTCAAGTTTTTGAAAGATTTGTCGACTAGGTCAATTCAGTAGGCAAAATATGTATTGAGCTGGCTGAGAATATTCTGTTAAATCGCGTTCCTTCATAAAAAGCATATATTGATATTCAATATATTACTTAGCAATTAACAGCTCATGTTTTTGGAAGATTGCTAAACACTGTCTACACTATAAAACATTGAAATATAAATCTTCACGTTTTTATACGGTTGCGTATCAACATGAATTTCCTGGAAAGTTTAAAAATTAAACAAAAGCTATTGCTTGCTCCTGTGCTTGCCTTCCTTGGTTTTGCCATCTTGGTGCTAAGTAGTACGTTATCTGCTACCAGCAATGTTGAGCGTTTGACCCAGGTCAAAGACCAGGATTTTCCATTGTTGCAAATTGCTGAATCGAATATCACCAGGCTCAATCGAATTATTGAAATGTTGCAATCGGCAGTAGCTGCCGGTGAGATGGATCAAATTGATCAGGTGAAAGCCAGCGCGCAAGAAGTTATTGATGAGCTTGATCGGGCTGCTTCACTGAATCCATCAGAAAGAGGGGTGGTGTCAACGATTAAAAATCACTTCATTGAATATTCTGATGTGGCGATAAACCTATCCGAGCAGATGATTGATGGTACAGCTGATCTTACGACAATGGATAGCAGTATCACAGCGATGAACGAGAACCTCACCACCGTTAAAAAGTCTTTTGATGATTTTCAGTCAAGCAATTATCGCCAGTTTATTGATGCAATCGATCAGGCCAATGCACAATCTGAACGAACAGTTTATACCGGTCTAACGATAGGCATAATTACTATTCTGATTTTGCTAGCGATATCGATTCCTGTTGCTGCCAGTATTACGCGAAATCTAAACTCTGTGGTGAAGTCATTGAAAGATATTGCTGCAGGCTCTGGTGATTTGACACAACGCTTGCCTGAAGCTGGCAAAGATGAAATTGGTGAACTGGTCACTTCCTTTAATACCTTTATCGATAAATTGCAGAACACCATTAGCGAGATTGTTCATGCATCCGCACCGTTGAACGAGTTGTCTACTAGTTTGCAAAATATCGCCACTGAAACGCATAGTCAGATGACTAACCAGCAGGCGGCCAGTAGTTCGGCAAAAGTTGCCGTGCAGGAAATGAATGAAAGTGTTGCCATGATTGCCAGTAATGCTTCGTCTGCAGCTGAGTCGGCCTATGAAGCGGATAAAAAATCTCACAATGGTCAACAGATCGTTATTGATACTGCCAATAAGATTGATCGCCTTGCAGGTGAGTTGAATCAGGCTTCAACCATCATTCAGGAGTTGGAAGCGGATACCAACTCTGTCGGTATGATTCTGGATGTGATTAAAGGTATTGCCGAACAAACAAATCTGTTAGCACTTAACGCTGCGATAGAAGCGGCGCGTGCAGGAGAGCAGGGTAGAGGGTTTGCCGTGGTGGCTGACGAAGTCCGTACCCTGGCATCAAGAACACAGGAATCAACGGAAGAAATTCAAACATTAATTGAACGACTACAGGAAAAGGCCACCCAGGCCGTAAATGCTATGAGTAATGGTACTGAACAGGCAAGTAGTAGTGTCGAGAATGCTACCTCGGCTAATCAAAGTCTGTCTGAAATCACTGAAATGGTTGAAGCTATTAAGGAAATGAATAACCAAATTGCTAATGCCACAAAAGTTGAACGCGAACTGTCTGATACGATTTATTCCCATGTTAATGAAATGGATTCTATTTCGAATAACACTGTGGAAAGGACAAGAGAGTTAGCGGATTCAAGTAAACAAGTGGCTAGCTACACCGAGCAGTTACAAAAAGTTGCGCAGCAATTCACCGTATAACTTATCTACCAACGTGAAGTGTTGCGTTTTAAAAACCTTAAAAGGAGGGCTTCAAATGGCTCGTTCACTCAAGAAAATGGGATTGCTTTTCGCAACCTGTCTCTTTCCCACACTGGTGTTTGCCCAGGTCACTATAAATGGTTTTGTCAGTGCCGGTGGCGGTACGGCCGATGGTGATATTGTCGATGCTGGAGGGAACATTGATGGTTATGATGATGACTGGACTTTCTCTGCAGATAACATACTCGGTATACAAATATCATCACCTCTTGGTGATAATCTTTCGGCGACAGGACAAATTGTTGCTGATGGTTTAACTGAAGGTGAGGGAGATGAAAAATACGATGCAGAAGTTTCTTGGGCCTATATCTCTTACACTTTTAATGATCAAGTAACAGGCCGTGTTGGACGCTTCAGAGCCCCCTTGTATTTATATTCTGATTATCTCGATGTAGGTTATGCCTATCATTGGATTAGACCACCTGGAGAAGTTTACAGTCTACCGTTTTCCAGTGTTGATGGAATAGATGTAGTCTATAACAGTTTTCTCGGAGACTGGGATAGTACTGTTCAGGTTTATGCAGGATCTGTTGATGATGGTACAGATGATAATGAGTTTGAAATGCGTAACTTTGTCGGCGTTGCGTGGACTCTTGGTTATGATTGGTTAACGTTACGTGCAAGTTATCACGAGGCAGATCTGACTTTTATAGATCTGAATGAGCAGTTCGAAACACTAGCCACTGGTTTAGATGCTGTATTTGGTGCAGGTGCAGGTGATGACTTTAATATTACGGAAGAGCACTTTTATTTTATTGAATTTGCAGCGAAGGCTGAAGTTGGTGATCTGTTGTTCGTATCAGAATACACCAGCTTAAATGCTGATTCAGGTCCTCTTTCTGAGGAGTCTGAGAGCTGGTACGCCAGTGTCGCTTATCGCTTTGGTGCATTTACCCCCCATTTCACCTACTCCGAGACTAATAACGATCCCTTTCCTGTAACGAGTGGATTGCCAACCGGTGTTAACGACGGGCTTCTAGCAACAGCAAATGCTACTGCAGAGGGCGTTGCTGCTAATGGTGACGGTGAAACTTCAATATTGGGTGTCAGATGGGATTTTGCTCCAAGCGCCGCATTTAAATTGGAGTATCATGATGTTGAAGCCAATGAAGTAGATGGTGATCTAATCAACTTCGTTTTTGATATCGTATTTTAAGGAGAATGAGCTATGACTACGTTTAGTTTCAAAACAATCAAGCCATTGCTCATAGTATTGTCAATGGCCTTTATAACGAATCTCTCGCACGCAGGTGTTGCGATCATTGTTAATCCTGGTGTTGGTATCGATTCAATTACAGATAAAGATCTGCAACGGATTTTTTTGGGTAAAACCAAAAACTTTCCGAATGGTACTTCAGCCGTACCGGTAAACCAAAATGTGGGTGAGGCTGCCCGCGATACATTCAATGCTAAGGTATTGAATAAGGATGAGGCGCAGTTGAAATCTTACTGGTCTCGCTTGATCTTTACTGGTAAAGGTACGCCTCCTAAAGATGAAGGCAATGACGATGCAGTTAAAAATCTTGTTGCCAATAACCCGAATACTATCGGCTATATCGATTCATCAAAAGTTGATGGTTCTGTTAAATCGGTGTTAACCATCGATTAATCTATTAACTAAAAGCGCCCTATTTAGTAGGGCGCTTTTATCTCCCTAAGAGTATTCTATTGTTGGCGTTTATGGTGTCTCTGATGATGCTTATCTAGCCTGTTTAATAACACTGTTCTATATATCATTTTAAGCCTTCCTATTTCTTCCTTTTTTGCCCAAAAAATCTTGGCCTGGTTTGTGCTATTTCTTTAACGTAAAGGGCTTTTTCCCTCTGAAAGGTCAAATATTTGTCGAGCATGTTGGGCAGTGAGTGCTCCGTTCTACAAAGCAAGTCAGTAGTTTGACTGGATACCTGAGAAAGCTCTAATACCAATCCCAAATTTGATGATCATTTAATCATCAGTCAATAGAGTTACGAGGGTAAACGATGGTCACTAACCGCGTTGATATTAATAACCTGTTATCTCAAATGCAGGAGATGAAGGCACAGGCTATGTCTGAAACTAAGGTGCAGCCGCGCTCTGATATTGAAGCGGCTGTCGGTACGGCGGGAGTTCGTGGTACGGAAGCTGCCAAAGCACCTGATTTCAGTGAAATGTTCAGCCAGGCCATCAACTCAGTGAGTGAAACGCAGAAAACTTCTTCCGCGCTGGCAAAAGCATTTGAGCAGGGCGACCCCAATGTGAGCTTGTCGCAGGTAATGGTGGCTTCACAAAAAGCCAGCGTTTCTTTTCAGGCTGTAACTGAGGTTCGCAATAAGCTGGTTGAGGCTTATCAAGACGTGATGAATATGCCTATCTAAGGACTTTAGTCTTTTCGTTATCAGCTCAGCAATGATTGGTTCCGAGTTAATTTGAATTAATTAAAACCCGTATTTAGATGGTAGAGAGGGGTACAAATGGCATTACCTGCTGAAGAGGGGGCCCAGGCGTCGGCCAGTCGCCAAAGTCAATTATTAGAGGGTCTCGGCAGCTTAAGCGTTTTCCGACAAATTGGTGTTATGTTTGGCTTGGCCGCCAGTGTCGCTTTTGGGTTTTGGATCGTATTGTGGTCGCAGGGAGAAGATTATCGCCCGCTTTATACCAACCTTGACCAGATGGACCCTACCGACGTTCTTAATATCCTGCAAAGTAATCAGATAGAACACAAAATTGATCCCAATACCGGTGCTTTACTGGTAGTGGCCGATAAAATTCACGATGCACGTTTACAGCTGGCGGGAGCTGGCGTTTCTCCCGATGGCAGTTTTGGGTTTGAGATACTGGATCAGGAACAGCCGCTCGGTACCAGCCAGTTTATGGAAAATGCGCGCTTTAAGCGCGGCCTGGAAGGCGAGTTAGCCCGTACCATTACCAGCATCCGAGCTGTGCGTGGGGCTAGAGTCCATTTGGCCATACCCAAAGCGTCGACTTTTATCCGAGACCCGCGCAAACCCTCGGCATCTGTGTTGTTAGAACTTTACAGCGGCGCCACCATTAATCCACAGCAGGTGCGTGCTATTGCCAATCTTGTTGCCTTCAGCATTCCGGAATTAACAGTGGAAAATGTGTCTGTTGTCGATCAACGCGGCAATTTGTTATCCAATTTTGAGGGTGATGAAGAAATGGCCATGGCGCATAAGCAAATGGATTATGTGCACTCACTGGAATCCCGATTAGTTAAGCGCATTGGCACTATCCTGGAACCGATTCTGGGGGAAGAAGGTTTTAGGGCAGAAGTCAGCGCCGATATTGATTTCACTCAGGTTGAACAGGCTGATGAGCTATTCAATCCAGATCTGCCGGCAATTCGCAGTGAACAAACGGTTGAGGAAGCGCGAGCAGGCGGAGGTGTTGGTGGCATTCCAGGCGCGTTAAGTAACCAACCGCCGGCTGATGCTGAGGCACCGGAACAGGCTACTCAAGGCGAAGGTGGCGGAGGTGATGCCGGTAGTAGTCGCAGACAATCCGTGCGTAACTATGAACTGGATAGAACTATTAGTTACACACGGCATCAGGTAGGTCGACTGCGCCGTTTATCGGTAGCGGTGTTGGTCGATAATATTACTTCGGTTAACCCAGATGGTGAGACGTTATCCACGCCAGTATCGCAAGAAGAGCTCGATCGACTGACTATACTGATAAAAGATGCTGTTGGCTTTGATGTGGCCAGAGGCGATAGTGTTAATGTCATTAATTCGCCATTCCTGCCTAAGGAGCCAATGGCGGAAATGGAAATTGAGGAACCACCGATTTGGGAGCAGCCTGCTGTCATGGGTTATGCCCGAATGATCGGAGGTTTCCTGGTCATTATATTATTGCTATTTGGTGTGCTGAGGCCGGTCATGAGAGGTTTGACTGACAATGCCAGGGAATTACGCGAGATCGAAGCCCAGCGCGCTTTGGGGGAGTTGTCCGGCGATTTAGGTGGCGAACTGGGCGATGAAACTGTCACACTGTCGGGCGGAGACAGTCTGCTACTGTCAGGCCCGAATGAAAATTACACCCAGCAATTAGACGCTGTGAAGGGTTTGATAGCGGAGGACCCTGGCAGGGTTGCCCAGGTAGTTAAACAATGGGTTGCCTCCGGCGATTAAACCGTCGTTTAAACGCCTATAATAATGATTATGAGCACAGGGTTGAGTAAACAATTGAGTAGTAACTGTGAATGATGAAGCCAAACCCACGATAAACCTTTCAAAACTGGATCAAGCGGCCATCTTGTTAATGTCTTTGGGTGAAAAGGAAGCGGCCGAAGTGTTAAAACACTTGGGGCCTAAAGATGTACAGCGTATCGGTACAGCGATGACATCGCTGGAAAATGTTACTCAGGATCATGTGGAAGCTGTCATGTCTAACTTCCTTTCTGAGGCACAAGTATTGACTGGTTTGGGCGTGGGCTCAGATGGTTATATCCGCAATATGTTGGTAGAAGCTTTAGGTGAGGAAAAGGCTGGCTCTCTGGTGGATCGTATTCTACTGGGTGGTAATACCAGTGGTCTTGATACATTAAAGTGGATGGATGCCCGTTCTGTGGCAGACATCATTCGCAACGAGCACCCGCAAATTCAGGCTATTGTTATGGCGCATCTTGATGGCGATCAATCCGCTGAAGTACTCTCCTATCTAGGTGAAAAAGTGCGCCTTGATATTCTAATGCGCGTAGCTTCAATGGATACGGTTCAGCCCTCTGCGTTGCAGGAGCTGAACACCATACTTGAGAAACAATTTTCAGGTAATGCTGGTTCACAGGCCAAGACAATGGGCGGTACGAAAGTCGCTGCTGAGATTATGAATAATCTCGAGAGTTCCATTGAAGCAGATCTAATGGAATCGATTAAAGAAATGGATGAGGATATGGGTAACACGATTCAGGATCTGATGTTTGTTTTCGATAACCTGAAAGGTGTTGATGATCGTGGCATCCAGGCGCTGTTAAGAGAGGTATCTTCCGAAGTTCTGATCCTGGCATTGAAAGGATCGGATGAAGAACTGAAGGAAAAAATCTTCAGTAATATGTCTAAGCGCGCCGCAGAACTGTTACGTGACGACCTTGAAGCCAAGGGGCCGGTACGGTTGAGTGAAGTTGAGGCTGCGCAAAAAGAGATATTGATTATTGCTCGTCGTATGGCTGATGCAGGTGAAATCGTGCTGGGTGGTACTGGCGAAGAGATGCTATAGAGGGTTGATCCTTGTCGAGTAATAGAATACCTGCTGATAAAAGCGATCAGTTTTCATCCTGGGCTGCGCCTGAGGTGAAATCTGGTCAGGTTATCTTGCCAGAAAAATTAGCGAAGCGAGGTCCACGCGGTGAGTTAGTTGATATCGACCGGGACCAAATTATCTACAAGTCGTTGACTGCAGCTCAGCTCGAAGAAATTACCAATCAAGCCTATGAAGATATACGTGAGCAAGCCTACCAGGATGGCCTGAAACAGGGGCATGCGGAAGGTTACCAAGCTGGATTAGAACAAGGGAAAGAAACGATTACTCAACAGGCACAGGCATTGTCTGAAGTCGTTGCATCATTAACGACTCATCTTGCTGGGCAGGATGATGAAGTTGAGCAAGCATTGGTGAATGTCGCAATCTGTATCGCAAGCGCCATCCTGAGACGTGAATTGACGATCGATTCAGCCCAGATTAAAGAAGTTGTTGCAGAAGCAATTGCCGCTTTACCCATGAAAGCCAGTAATATATCGATCCATCTCAGTGAGCAAGACCACCAGTTGCTAACCTCGCTTGCAGATATTTCTGATGAATGGAAGCTGCAGATTGATCGCACCTTAATGCCCGGCGGCTGTCGCATTACTACTGATCACACGGTTGTCGATTTCACTCTGGAAGATCAATTTCAACAGTTGGTGAACGCGATGGTAGAAAAGCGTTTTGAGGCGTTGGCTAAGCAGGCTAAGGATCGCGCTCAAGAGCAGAAAGACAGTTAGCCGGCCTATGAAGATTTACGCTATAGAACTGGCTCACAATGAATAGCTTCAATTAAAAATCATGGCGATTAAACGGCAATCATTCACTCAACGACTCGCTAATTACGAAGGGCAGGACAAAACAGTTCTGGAGCCGCAAGTGATTGGCAAGCTGGTCCGTGTGGTGGGTATGGTGTTAGAAGTTGTAGGACTGGAGTTATCTATCGGCTGTCGGTGTTTAGTGATTTGCGATGATCAACGCAGTATAGAAACGGAAGTCGTTGGCTTTTCTGAAGGGAAGTTATTTTTAATGCCGATTGAAACCGGTGTTGGCCTTAAGCCCGGTTTGCAGGTAGTACCTATTGCTCATGAAGATAAAGTTCCTGTTGGTGAATGCCTGTTAGGACGTGTTATTGATGGCGCTGGCAGGCCGCTGGACGGCAAGGGTTCTTTAGGTAATGAAAAAACCATCGGTATGCAGGCAGAGTTGATAAACCCGCTGGAACGACAACCTATCTCTGCTGTGCTGGATGTTGGAATTCGTTCTATTAATTCAGCCTTAACCGTGGGAAGAGGACAGCGATTGGGTTTGTTCGCTGGTAGTGGTGTCGGCAAAAGTGTGTTGTTGGGAATGATGACGCGTTTTACCGAAGCTGATGTCATTGTAGTGGGCCTAATCGGAGAGCGTGGTCGAGAAGTGAAAGAATTCATCGATCATGTGTTAGATGAAGAGGGACTGAAACGCTCTGTGGTGGTGGCTTCACCCGCCGATGATGCGCCACTGATGCGAATGCGTGCAGCAATGTTGGCAACGCGCTTGGCAGAAAGTTTTCGTGACGAAGGAAAGCATGTACTACTGTTGATGGACTCGTTGACACGTTACGCTCAGGCGCAGCGCGAGATAGCACTTTCCATCAATGAGCCCCCAGCCACGAAAGGTTACCCACCGTCAGTGTTTGCAAAAATTCCACAACTGGTAGAACGTGCAGGTAATGATGCTGATGGTTCAGGCTCGGTAACGGCTTTTTATACCGTACTCACTGAAGGTGATGATCTTCAAGATCCTGTAGCTGATGCTGCCAGAGCTATTTTGGATGGTCACCTTGTGTTGTCCCGAACCTTAGCCGATGAGGGGCATTACCCTGCCATCGACTTGGAAGGATCAATTAGCAGAGCGATGCCATCGGTTGTTAGTGCCGAGCATATGCAATTGGCGCAGCGGCTTCGCCATCTTTATTCTCGCTATCAGCAGAGCCGGGATTTAATTAACGTCGGAGCCTATGTGCCTGGCAGTGATCCAGAGACTGATGCGGCTATCGAGCGCTTGCCCGTGATTAGGCAATTTTTACAGCAGTCACTTAACGAGGCCGTGAATTTTGGCACGAGCTTAGCTCAGCTCCATGCAGTACTGAATCCGCCAGTGCCCGAACAGTCGCAGAGGGTAGAAAATGGAAACAGCGGCAATACTATTAACCCGCAGGCTCCAGCAGTTTACTAGGCATGAAAAAAACATCTGAACGATTACAGACGGTATTGAAGATTGCGCAGTTAAAGCAGCAGCAAGCGTCACAACGATTGGGCGAGATGACACGTGACAATCTTGCTGCAAAACAACAGCAGCAACAGTTGCGGGATTATCAGCAGGATTATGGCCAGCAGTTCAGCAAGCAGATAACCCATCAGCCTCTTCAGGCATCCAAGGCAATGAATTATCTGAAGTTTTACAGCAACCTGGAAAATGCAGTGACACTTCAGCAGGAGAGGATAGTTCTTGCAGAAGATCAGATCAATACATTCAGGCGGGAATGGCAAAAAATCTATTCGCGTGAGAAAAATATGGAATCCTTAATCGAGCGAAAACAGCTGGAAGAAGAAATGGAATTAGAGAAAAAACTACAGCGAGAACAGGACGACAGACCTAAATCTTCCTCATTTGAATAGCCCCTCATAAAAAACAGCCTTCAATAATTAAACTGAGACTTAGAATATGTGACTTTTGGGGCATATGGTCTATTCTGGACAATAAATATGAGATTGAAGTTTAGGAAAGTTTCAATTCTAGAAAAGGTAACCAGGAAGAGGATTTCATATGACAATATCATCGACTGTCTCTCAAGATGGCACAGAATTGACCATTAGTATTGCAGGGCGTTTTGATTTTAGTTCACACCAGGAATTTCGTGATTCCTATGAAAATATCAATGTTAAACCGATGTCCTACACCGTTGATATGAATGACACCACCTATCTGGATAGTTCCGCTTTGGGTATGTTACTACTGCTGAGAGATTATGCTGGTGGTAATGAATCGAAGATTACTATTTCCAATGCCAACGAAGATGTTAAAAAGATACTCTCCATCTCCAACTTTGAACATTTGTTTGCCATTAACTAGCGCGTTCTATCCTTTGACCTCTGTTTAAGCATTAAGCATGCAGACTAAATTTCAGGTGAAGGATTCACATGATGAAAGCAGCAAACAAAAGTTTTGTTCGAAGTGTTGCAGGGAAATCTGATTCGAGTGATGCATCGACTGAATCAGTGATCACAATGTCAATACCCACGATTTTAATTGCTGATGATAGCGATACTGATCGGTTGCTATTAGAAAAAATTCTGGTTCAGCAAGGTTATCAGGTAGAGGTTGCCTCTAACGGCAAAGAAGCGATAGCGCAGTTCGAAAAATGTCGACCTGATATTGTTTTGCTTGATGCATTAATGCCAGTGATGGATGGCTTTGAAGCAGCCATGCGTATTAAAGCGATAGCCGGCGAAGACTTCACCCCCATCGTATTTTTAACATCTCTCGACGAAGCAGATTCGCTGGCGCAATGTCTTGATGCCGGGGGTGATGATTTTCTAACCAAACCCTATAACAGTATTATTTTAAAGGCCAAGCTGAATGCGTTTATGCGTATGAAGGATATGCACAGTACGCTTAAGCAACAGCGCGATGAGATCAAGCAGTATAACAGCCGCTTAATTACTGAGCAGGAAGTTGCCAAACGCATATTTGACAAGGTGGCGCATGCGGGTTGTCTCGATGCACCCAATATTAAATATGCCTTTTCGCCAATTTCTATTTTTAATGGTGATGTCATATTGGCCGCGATGAGTCCGTCCGGAAATCTGGTTGTGTTGCTGGGAGATTTTACCGGTCATGGTTTAAGCGCGGCCATTGGTGCAATGCCTTTGGCGCAGTCTTTTTACAGCATGCTGGAAAAAGGTTTTGGTATTAAAGAAATCCTTCGTGAAATCAATTCAAAATTGAATGAAATTCTGCCGGTAGATGTTTTTTGTTGTGCACTGGTTGTAGAGTTTAATTTTAAAGACCAGATGTTACATTTGTGGAATGGTGGGTTACCGGATGGAATACTTTATCGACCATCCGAGGGCAAAATAATAAAATTTCATTCCACTAATTTGCCGCTTGGTGTCAGGTCTAACGATGACTTTGATGATCACTTGGTGGTTCACGATCTTCAACCTGATGATCGTTTTATTGTCTGTTCCGATGGGCTTTATGAGGCTGAAGATGAACACGGCAACATGTTTGGTGAGGAGAGATTTTTATCAGTCATTGAGAGTAATCAAAACCCTGATCATCTCTTCCATGAAATCAATGTATCTATTAATTCCTTTATCGGCGTCGATACACTTAGTGATGATATCTCACTGATTGAAATAAAGGTGGTTAATGCCGATGACTTGCAGGTAGTTTTTCCGGAAGCTGTTTCAAGCGAAAAGTTAGGGCCTAAGGATTGGAGTCTTTATTATGAGTTACGCCGTGACACGTTGAAGGACTATGACCCCTTACCTCTGATGTTGCATATTTTAATGCAAGTGCCGTTTCTTCGTTTATCTTCCTCACAAATTTATACAGTGATTGCAGAATTATATTCCAATGCACTTGAACACGGCATATTAGGTTTGAGTTCTGAGCAAAAAGTTACTCCTGCGGGCTTTGCACAATACTATTTGGCCAGAAATCAAAAGTTACAGGACCTGGTTGAAGGAAAAGTTTCTATTGCCCTGCATTATCAAGGTGATGAAACTGGTGGGCGTTTAGAAGTCGAAGTAAAAGATTCTGGCGAAGGTTTTGATTTTGAGCCTTATTTAAAAGACACATCATCAGAAATGCAAAAAAAGTATTCTGGCAGAGGTATTTATTTGCTTCACTCTTTGTGTCAGTCAGTAGAGTTTTTTGATGGTGGAAGCCGAGTACAGGCTGTTTTTGTTTGGGGAGGGGAATAAAAAGGCACAGATCAAAGCTCTGCGTGAGACTTAAATCGATTCGACGACGGCCATATTTTCGGCTAACCTAAGTTGCTGACGATATAATAATGAGCGGGGAAGAAATGACACAATCCAAGCAACATTTAGATTTTGATACATTGAATGAATTAAAAGTTGTTATGGGCGATGAATTTTCTTTGCTTATTGATACCTTCAAAAACGATAGTATTGTCAGAGTTCAAGCGATAAAAGATGCGGTCGCATCGGTTGACCCAGAAGAAATCAGGCGCGCAGCCCACAGTTTTAAGGGTAGTGCGAGTAATATGGGAGCTACTGAGTTGACCAGGCTCTGTCGTGAATTGGAAGATTTGGGTCGGAGTGGACAAGTAGAGGGATCGCAAAATCTATTAGAACAAATCACTACTGAATACGAATGTGTTGAGTCGCTTCTTAAAGGCTTGTAACGCGACCTGTAACGTAAAAAGTGCGGTGGAAGAGTCTCTTATTCGAGATCCACAATTGAAAGCTCCTGATAAAACGCTTCTAATAAAACACCCCTAATCAAAACGCCTCTAATATAAAAGCCACTTATTGAAAGTGAGCAATTAAAAAACAGCTTAATTTTCATTTGACCATAGAGTTGGCCGCCTAATTGCAATTACCTTTTCGTTGATTATTGACTAATGGGTTAGTGCTCAAGTTTAGGTTGGAGAAGGTAATGAATTCAGCTGGAGAAAATACGACCTTAGTAGGGTTGCATGGTGGGCTCGATACAGCGTCTTTGCAAGCGGCTAAGGCGCCCGTGCCAACACCGGAGAGTGCAGCTAACTCACTAAAAAATAATAGTTTTTCTGAAGTTTATGCCAATCAGACGCAAGCTGATATAGCGCCTGATGCCACACCTGCTAATACCTTGGGAGGGATGTCTGCAACCACCGATATCCCCCTAAACAAATCCCAACTGGTTCTGTGGCAAGCATTAGATGATAGCGGCAATCCTTTGCCTGTGGCGGAGGGAGAAAGTTTGCCACAGTTGCCTTTATCTGAGGATGGCCAACAAATTTCTCTTACCGTGGGTAGTACGAGTAGTCATTCAGGGGGGGATTCAGGAGAGCTTCAAGCCACAATGGCAGCAGCTGATGCGGTACCGTTAAAAGGAACTAATAAAGGGAGTACTTCTTCATCGTCAGTAATGGATGGAGTAGCACTTGAAGGGACTGAGCCTGGGGAACATTCTAAAGAATCGTCTTTGTCAGCCAGCTTGTTAACTGCTGAGCAACCAGTAGTTGCAAAGGCAGCTGAACAAGCTGCGCATACATTACCGGCAGCCAATAACACTCAGGAAGCAACCAAGATGACAACAGCTACAGGTGTGGCCACTGTTGTTCCAGGTGCACAGGGAGTTGCTTCACAGCAAGGGCGATCAGTTGGTGGTGATAAGTTTATTTCAGGCCAAGCCTCTAACACACAGGGAATTGTAGAAAATTCGACCAGAATTGAAATTTCGTCAACCAATAACAATTTAGCTCAGGGGCAGCAGCCAGTTGTGCAGGATTCAGTGGCGGAAACAATAAAGCCCAATACGGTAGCCAAACAGGATGCGTTAATGAGTTCGACGGCCTTCGCCAATCAGCTTCGATCTTTAGCCAATGACAAAGTAGTGGGCGATAAAAGTGATCCGGCTATCAGTAATAGTCCACTGCTGCAGCCAGCTTCTACGAGCGGATTAAATAGCACGCAGGTGACACGCCAGGAGGCGGCTCAGGTATATCAGCATAATGGCAGTACATCTTTCCAACTGAGCGTCCCAGTCGAAGTAGGTAAGCCGGGGTGGAGTGATACTGTTATTCAGCGGGTGATGTGGATGAGTTCGCAGAATATTAATCAAGCCGAAGTGGCGCTTGATCCACCGGAGCTGGGGCCACTACAAGTCAGGATTTCGACACAGGGCGATTCCACCAGTGTCACTTTTACCAGCTCGCACAGTGCGGTAAGAGATGCGTTAGACCAGGGATTGCCTCGCTTGCGTGAAATGATGGATAACCAGGGCTTGGATCTGGTCAATGTCGATGTCTCTGATCAGCAACATCAGCAGCAGGCGGAGTCGGAAAGCTCCTTGGCCGATGGTTCCAGTGCACATTCATCCGCTAATGAAGCCCCTGCAGCTGAACAGGAGCAGCAGGAATCTCCCATCTCCCCCTCAACCGGCAGCCTTAATCTGGTTGATCATTACGTATAATCGCCACTGATTATATATCTTCATTAAGCTAAACTCAGAGATAGTAGATAGCGATAATTCGTTATCTACTGAGTAGGCAATAACTAATTGTTTTTAATAGTGTTTCGCGATTGGGGGCTGGCATAGCTTTTGCTCACCCTGTTATATCGCCTTATTTTGCGACGGAACTTTGGCATGGCAGATGAGAATGACGAGCAGGTTAACGAAGAAGAAAATGGAGAAGAGGGCAAGAGCAAACCCAGAAAGAAAATAAATCCAATCATTATCTGGGTTGTTGTTGGGGTATTGGTCGTTGCCGGGTCTGTAGGGGGAACCTTGTTCATGCTCGGTGTTTTTGACAGCGATGAGGCGGAAGAAGTAGTAGAAGAGGAAGCAGCAGAGGCGCAAGACGTTGTAGCAAAACCTGACCCTGCTATGTACTTCCCGATTAAACCGGCATTTATCGTCACACTGCCTTCAAAGGGGCGCCAGCGCATGTTGAGCGTTGAGGTGACCATAATGACCCGGGACAGCGAAATATTTAATGGCTTGCAAACGCATATGCCACTGGTTAAAAACCGCTTAGTCATGTTGTTAGGTGGTGAGATCTATGAAGAGTTACAGACAGCTGAAGGCAAGGAATTGTTGCGACAAAAAGCATTGCAGGCCATGCAGGATATTATGCAGCAGGAAATTGGTAAGCCCGCTATAGAGCAAGTGTTATTTACAAATTTTGTTATGCAGTAGCTTGCTAGAAAGATGTTGAGGTAATTAGAGAACGTGCAAGACTTATTATCACAGGAAGAAATCGATGCGCTGTTACATGGTGTAGATGATGGCGAAGTCGAAACTGAAACTGACTTTGAGGAAGGTGAGGCGAGATCCTATGACCTGACTAGTCAGGATCGGATTGTTCGGGGTCGAATGCCAACCCTGGAAATGGTCAATGAACGTTTTGCTCGTTATACCCGCATTAGTCTGTTTAATCTATTACGCCGTACCGCAGATGTGGCAGTAGGCGGGATTCAGATTCAGAAATTTGGCGAATACGTACATACGCTGTATGTGCCTACCAGTCTCAATATGGTTAAGTTGCGCCCGTTGCGTGGTACTGGCTTGATTATTTTGGACGCTAAGCTGGTTTTTAAATTGGTAGATAATTTTTTTGGTGGTGATGGGCGTCACGCCAAAATTGAAGGACGTGAATTTACTCCTACCGAATTGCGTGTTGTCGAGATGGTTTTGCAAGAAGCCTTTGTTGACCTTAGAGAAGCCTGGAAAGCGATTATTCCTATCGACTTTGAATTTGTAAATGCCGAAGTGAATCCTTCCATGGCTAATATCGTTAGCCCCAGCGAAGTCGTTGTTGTCAGTACCTTTCATGTAGAGCTGGATGGTGGTGGTGGCGATATGCACATTACCTTGCCTTACTCAATGATTGAGCCGATCAGAGAAACACTGGATGCCGGTTTGCAAACCGATGTGGATGATGTTGATGAGCGATGGGTGATGTCATTGCGCGAAGATATTATGCGTGCGTCAGTGGATATAGACTGCACGGTAGCTGAAAAAGAAATTCCGCTACGGGATATTATTGATCTTCAGGATGGAGATGTTATTCCCATTGAAATGCCTGAAAAACTAGTCCTGATGGCTAACGGCGTGCCGGTTTTTAGTGCCAAGCTTGGGCAATCAAAGGGAAATCTTGCGTTACAGATATTAAACAAATTTGTTGAACGCGATAATGCGTAAATTTTCGTGGTTGGTCGAGTTGGCAGATTTGCCATCATCGCTACTAACGCGAAAGTGACTGGAGAAGTAGTATGAGTGATGAAGACGATAACGTAGATCAGGATCAGATGGCTGACGAATGGGCCGCTGCTATGGCAGAGCAGGGCGATGATCAGCAAGATGATATTGATGCGGTATTGGCTGAGTCTGGGGCAGATACAGATGCGGATGGTGAGGAGGATGCAGCACAGCCTGCACAAATGGATGAATTGACCGCTGCACCACAACCGGCAGCGGGAGCCCCAGACCTTGATGTCATCATGGATATTCCCGTTCGTATTTCTATGGAAGTTGGCAACACAGAAATCAGTATTCGGAATTTATTGCAGTTAAACCAAGGTTCCGTCATCGAGCTGGATAGACTTGCGGGCGAACCACTGGATGTATTAGTTAATGGCACATTGATTGCCCATGGTGAAGTGGTTGTAGTCAATGAAAAATTTGGTATTCGAATGACGGATGTCATTAGTCCTTCCGAACGCATCAAGAAATTGCGATGAGATATCGTATTTGTTTTATCTGGCTCATGTTGTTATTGAGTCATCCTGCTTTGGCGCAACAGACTGATGAAAATGTCAGTCAACAATCAGCTGCCAATTCAGTTAACACTTCAATGGCTAATGTACCATCTGAGCAGGTTGATGATGCTGTAACACCACCATCAGTTACAGACGCAACAGGGCAAAAAACAACGCAAAAAAGTGTACAGCGTACAACAACACCTGTCGGCGATGGTATTGTGACGGCTGATCCTATATCCGTTATCGGCGGGTTACTGATAGTTCTGTTATTTATTTTTCTTATTGCCTGGTTGGTCAAGCGCATTGGTGCATTGCCCTTATCGAACAACATGGCGGTAATGAAAACCATTGCTGCAATTTCAGTTGGCCCCCGAGAAAAAGTGGTGTTGATTGAAGTGGGTGAGCAACAAATTTTGGTAGGAGTTGCCCCGGGAAGAGTTTCCCACTTACACACACTGGAAACCAAAATTGACAGTAATAGTCCGTCTGCGAGCAGTGAGTTTTCAAAGAAATTAAAACAAATTCTCTCTCCAGAAGTTCAAGCAGGTAGACAGCAGTGAGCAGTGTTTTCCGTCTAAGCCCCCTGGTCACAAAATGGGTTTTATTGCTAATGCTATCTATGGTGGCTTGGTCTGGTGCCTTTGCACAAACCAGTGTGGAGTCGACCTCAGAGGGTTTGTTATCGGAGAGTTTGGCAGACAGTGTTAATCAGGTCGCTGCCAGAGCTGCTCCCGGTATTCCCGCTATGACGGTGACTACCAATAGCAGTGGTGGCGAAGATTATTCAGTCACACTGCAAATTCTGGCTGTCATGACAGTGCTGACGTTATTGCCAGCGTTTTTAATGATGATGACATCTTTTGTGCGCATTACGATTGTCTTTGCTATTTTGCGACAGGCGCTGGGATTACAGAGTACGCCGTCTAATCAGATCATTCTTGGCCTGTCCTTATTCCTGACGATTTTTATCATGATGCCAGTCTTTGAACAGGTGAATCTTCAGGCATTGCAGCCCTATTTAAATGAAGGCATGACATCTCTGGATGCACTTAGAACAGCTGCCGATCCATTTCATACTTTTATGTTGTCGCAAACACGTGAATCGGATTTGCAATTGTTTATGCGAATTTCTAACACCACCAATATTGCCACACCTGCGGATACACCATTTTTTGTTTTAGCACCGGCATTTTTAACCAGTGAACTAAAAACGGCATTCCAAATCGGCTTTGTTTTATTTATTCCATTTTTGGTTATTGACCTGGTGGTGGCCAGTGTATTGATGGCGATGGGTATGATGATGTTATCACCGATTATCATCTCGCTGCCCTTTAAGATCATGCTATTTGTTTTGGTCGATGGTTGGGCGATGGTGATTGGAACGTTGGCGGCAAGTTACGGTTATTGACGTCAGTAACTATTGATGTTGGTAAGGTGTTGGTAGATAGGGGTGAATTATGACAGCAGATGTCGTTGCAGATTTATTTCGTGAAGCGCTGCTGATTATCATTTTATTGGTGAGTATTTTGGTAGTGCCCAGCCTGTTGGTCGGCTTGGTCATCAGTATATTTCAGGCGGCCACTCAGATAAATGAACAGACCTTAAGTTTTCTGCCTCGCCTGTTAACCACCATTGCCATGTTGGGTTTGGCTGGCCCTTGGATATTGAATAAATTAATTGACTTCACCACGCGCTTAGTGGAACAAGTGCCGTTAATTCTGGGGTGAAGATTGATTCATATTTTCATTAACCGTTATCGATGATTGAAATCCCGGCATCAGAAATTGGCACCTGGTTAGGCAGCTTTCTTTGGCCGTTATTTCGTATTGCGGGCTTATTGATGGTGGCACCGATTTTTTCGGCGCAACTGGTACCGGCTCGTATTCGGCTGATGTTATCTATCCTCATTGCTATGGCATTAATGCCATTGCTTCCTGCGCCGCCAGCTGTTGAGTTGATATCCTTCGATTCTTTCGTAATAACCATCCAGCAGGTGTTAATTGGTATATCCATGGGTTTTGTACTGCAGGTGTTGTTGCAGTTATTTGTCGTAGCCGGGCAGCTCATTGCGATGCAAATGGGATTGGGTTTTGCCTCCATGGTAGATCCTGCCAATGGTGTGTCCGTTACGGTACTCAGTCAATTTCATCTTATGCTGGTAACCTTGCTTTTTCTGGCAATGAACGGACATTTGGCGACGATAGAAATATTGGCTGAGAGTTTTTATATATTGCCCATCGGTTCCGGCTTTCTTTCAAATGAAGGTTTATGGGGTGTTGTCCGCTGGAGCAGTTGGATGTTCACTAGTGCTCTGTTAATCGCATTGCCGGCGATTGCCGCGCTATTGATTATCAATTTTTCCATGGGGGTGATAACTCGCGCGGCACCACAGTTGAATATTTTTGCTATTGGTTTTCCCTTTATGTTGATCATTGGTTTATGCATTATTTATATCACGCTCAATGGTTATGTCCCGCAGTTTGATCGCTACACCCGTGAGGCGCTGGACATGATGCGAGGCGTTGTTCTACCTGCCTGATATTTTTAGTCTTTTTCTTATTTTCAGAATTCAAAGCGGCATAAGTTTTGCTCTTCTCTATTCAATTCATGGTGAATGGCGGTTCCTTGACAGGGGGGCTGCGTTCGCCGTATCTCCAGCAGTAATGGGGTCATTGTGGCAGAGAACGAAAACGGCCAGGAAAAAACCGAAGAGGCAACCCCCAAACGCCTTGAGAAGGCCCGTGAAGAAGGGCAGGTACCCCGCTCTAAAGAATTAACAACAGCGTTTGTACTGTTAAGCGGTGTTGTCGGTTTGATGATGATCGGCGGCAACATGAGCAATGCGTTAAAGGGATTAATGCAATTTAATTTTGCTATGCCGAGGGAAGCGGCTTTCGACACTAACTTGATGATGATTCATTTCGCGGATACGGCGGTTGCTGCGTTATGGTCGTTAGTGCCCTTGTTTACGCTGTTGGTTGTAGCGGCTTTGTTCGGTCCAGTGTTACTGGGTGGATGGTTATTTAGTGCGAAGGCATTGGCTCCCCAGTTGAGTCGTATGAATCCGCTTAAGGGTTTGCAGCGGATGTTTTCCATGATGGCTTTGATTGAGCTGCTTAAGGCCGTGGGTAAATTTACTTTGGTGGCGGTAATAGCGGTCGCTATGTTGGTCTTTTATAGCTCGCAGTTGCTGTCGCTGATGCAAGGTGCTTTAGAACCAGCGATCAGTCACATGCTCTCGATTATCGGTTGGTCGGTACTGGCTGTGAGTGCCTCGATGATCATAATTGCCATGATCGATGTGCCTTATCAGATATTTGACCACAGCAAAAAATTAAAAATGACCCGTCAGGAGGTCAAAGACGAATTAAAAGATACAGAAGGTAAACCCGAAGTTAAAGGCCGCATCAGGCAGCTGCAGCGGGAAATGGCTCAGCGCCGAATGATGGAAGCGGTTCCAGAAGCTGATGTTGTCATAACCAACCCGGAACATTTTTCAGTGGCACTGAAATACGATGTTAATGGTTCTTCTGCGCCGGTGGTTGTCGCCAAGGGAACAGAATTTATTGCGTTGAAAATCCGGGAAATAGCTAATGCCAATGATGTGATGATTTTAGAGCTGCCGCCTTTGGCACGGGCTATTTATTTCACCACGGAAATTGACCAGGAAATTCCAGCTAATTTATACCTGGCGGTGGCACAAGTGCTGGCTTATGTATTCCAGTTAAAAGCATACGAAGAAGGTGAAGGCCGTAGGCCGAAGCCTTTGGCGGAGATCGAAGTACCTCCGGACGCACGTTACGATGTGGATGGGGTACCAAACCCCGAACAAACCGAATAGATAAGGCCAGATCAGTTCTGGCTGGCAGTAGTAAATTTAATTAAGAAAATTCATGGCAACAACTGACTCCAATCCAGCTTCGATGTTACGTGGAATAGCCCAGGGTAGCCTGGGCGTTCCTGTTTTATTGCTAACCATTCTCGGCATGATGACCTTGCCGATTCCTCCGTTTTTATTGGATATCTTGTTTTCGTTCAATATTGCTTTGGCCATTGTTGTGTTGTTAGTGGCGGTTTATGCCATGAGGCCATTGGACTTTGCGGTTTTTCCTACCATTTTGCTGGTGGCTACATTACTGCGGTTGGCGCTGAATGTGGCGTCAACACGAGTTGTGTTGTTAAACGGTCATACCGGGGGAGATGCTGCCGGTAAAGTGATTCAGTCCTTTGGTGAAGTGGTGATTGGTGGTAACTACGCTGTAGGTTTGGTGGTGTTCTTGATACTCGTCATTATCAACTTTGTGGTGGTGACTCGTGGTGCCGGTCGTATTTCTGAAGTGAGCGCACGTTTTACTTTGGATGCGATGCCAGGCAAACAAATGGCCATCGATGCCGATTTAAATTCCGGCTTAATCGATCAGGATGAGGCGCGCAAACGGCGTGAAGAAATTTCCAGCGAGGCAGATTTTTACGGGTCGATGGATGGTGCCAGCAAATTTGTCCGTGGTGATGCGATTGCAGGCATTCTGATTCTCTTCATTAATATCCTCGGTGGTCTTGGCATTGGTATGGTTCAGCACGAGTTGGAATTTGCTCGTGCGATGGAGGTGTACTCGCTACTAACCATTGGTGATGGCCTGGTGGCGCAGATTCCCGGATTACTACTGTCAACATCGGCAGCCATCATGGTGACCAGAGTTAGCAGCTCCAAGGATATGGGCGAGCAAGTCGCCACACAAATGTTCGACTCACCAAAAGCGTTAGCTATTACCGCAACAATTTTGGGTATCATGGGCATTATTCCCGGCATGCCTCATGTCGCTTTTTTATCACTGGCAGCAGGCGCCGGTGGTATCGCCTACCTCATTCAGCAGCGACAAGAACGTATACAGGAAGAGGAGGCAAAGCAGGAACAAACACAGAAAATTGTTGAACAGCAGGCACAGGCAAAAGCCAGTGAAGTACCAGAAATAGGTTGGGATGATGTGCAGCCAGTCGATGCTATTGGATTAGAAGTAGGCTACCGCTTGATACCTATGGTGGATAAAGCACAGGGCGGTGAATTGCTCAGTCGCATTAAGGGTATTCGAAAAAAGTTGTCTCAAGACGTTGGATTTTTAATTCCATCGGTTCACATTAGAGATAATCTTGATTTATCTCCCACAGCGTATCGCATTACCTTGCTGGGAGTTGCAGCCGGTGAAGCTGAAATTTATCCCGATCGAGAAATGGCCATCAATCCCGGTCAGGTCTTTGGCAGGTTAGATGGTATTGCTACAAAAGATCCTGCCTTTGGTTTAGAGGCTGTATGGATAGATCCCACTACCAAGGACCAGGCTCAAACACTCGGTTACACCGTAGTCGATGCCAGTACAGTTGTGGCGACACACCTAAATCAATTATTGCTAAAACATATCCACGAATTATTAGGGCATGATGAGGTTCAGCATATGCTGGATCTGTTGGGTAAACACTCTCCTAAACTGGTTGAGCAGTTGGCGCCAGAGTTGGTGCCTCCCAATATTATTCTCACCGTATTAAAAAACTTATTGCTTGAGCAAGTACCTATTAAAGATCTGCGAACTATTGCTCAAACCATTGCAGCTAATGTGGGCCGTAGTCAAGATCCTGTCGTATTGACCAGTCAGGTGCGTATATCGCTCAGTCGCATCATCGTGCAGAACATCTATGGCAATGAGAGTCTACTACCTGCTATTGCTTTAGATCCTTCTATGGAACAGTTATTGCTTAAGTCAGTACAACAGGCGCAACAAAGTGGAAATACTGACGATATCGTATTGGAGCCGGGTTTGGCGGAGCGTTTGCAGACGGCATTGGTTGAAGCTTCGCAGAAACAGGAGATGGCAGGAAAGCCTGCCGTGCTATTGGTATCGGCACCTTTGCGACATGTACTCGCCAAATTTATTCGCTACAGCGCTGCAGATATTCATGTGCTTTCTTACGGAGAGATTCCTGATGATAAGCAGATTACGATTGAAAGCGCTGTTGGTTAATGCAAGCACGATGGGTTAAATCGCCATTGTTTGTAAGGAGTGTTTGCTAACAGAGGTTATTTAAAAGCTGAATATATGATGAAAAAAACAGATCGTTTGATGGTACTGATTAGAGGATCAAACTGATGCAGGTAAAGCGTTTTGTTGCCGCTAATATGCGATTGGCGCTAAAAATGGTGAGAGAAGAAGTCGGTGAAGATGCTGTTATTCTTTCTAACAAGCGTGTTCCAGAAGGCGTGGAATTACTGATTGCTCCCGAGCAAGAACAGCCGGACTCTACACCGAGCTCTACAAAAGTTGCTGCTAAGGTAATGTCTGATAACCCCTTCCTGACTGATGACGAGCCTGCTCCTCAAGAGCCTTTTGGCAAAAAGCTGGAGCTAAGCAAACTTGAACTTGAGATGGAGCAACTGCAAAGAGAACAGCAGCAGCGAGCGAAGTTGTTAGCAGAAACCTTATCCAAGCAATCAGAAGCGCTGCGCGAGCAGGAAAAGGCTTGGCAAAATGGACAACAAGATGATGTATTAGAGAATCTGATAAAACCTGATAGTGTTGATCTTCAAAGTACTAGCTCAGAGGGCACCAAGGAATTTGCAGTTGAGGAAAAGCGTTATAAAAAAGATATTGCTGAAATTTCTGCCAAAACTCCTGTCAGCTACACAGAAACAGAAGAGTCCCTGGCTGAAATGCGTTATGAAATTCAATCCATGCGTGATTTGCTGGAACAGCAGTTAGGCAACATGGCATGGGGGCAGCTAACACAACAAGACCCACAAAAAGCATCGCTGTGGAAGCGCATGAAACGAATGGGTTTGTCGGCTGCAGTATCAGAAAACTTATTAAAAGAGTTAGCTTTGTCCAGGGTGTCGTCGCCGTCAGATTCTGACGTTAGTGAGAGGGATGATTGGCAGTTGTTAATGACCTTGCTGGTAGATGCTCTGCGTGCAACAGACAGTGATTTAATTATGAATGGTGGCGTGTTTGCTTTTGTTGGTCCAACTGGGGCCGGTAAAACAACGTCTATTGGCAAACTGGCGACTCGTTATGTATTAGAGCATGGGCCTGAACAAGTAGCTTTGGTAACTACAGATACCGTGCGTATTGCAGCCCATGAACAGCTAAGAACCTTTGGAAGAATCTTAAAGGTTCCAGTAAAGTTTGTTGATCGCAATAATAGTCTTGAACAAGTGTTGTTTTCATTGCGACATAAGTCACTGGTGCTAATCGATACGGCAGGTATGAATAGGCAAGATCCTCGATTGGGACAACAGATGCACATGCTGAATGAAATGGCTAATCGTGTGCAAACGGTCCTGGTTATGCCTGCGACCTACCAAGCGGCAGTTATGAAAGCTGCCTATCACAGTTATAAAACCGATAATATGATGGCAGGCATACTGACTAAACTGGATGAGTGTGCCAGTTTGGGTGAGGCATTGAGTCTGGTTGTCGATAAAGCATTACCCGTAGCCTACACTACTCATGGTCAAGGGGTTCCTGATGACATTGCCTGTGCTGATAGTTCTGCACTGGTGAAGTTGGCGATAGAACTGGCTAAACGGGTGATTGCCACAGACTCGGATATGGCCGATGAATTAAGTGTGTTAGGGAGAAATTGAAGATTTCCCTAAGCAATAAAATTGAATCTTTATATGCAGTTATGCGGTTTTGTTCGTGTACAATGGCTACACTTGGGTTTGAATAACCGTAATATTGGCCGTTCAATCCATAGCAATTCTGAAGCAGGTTGCTAGAAAGGTAGTTTGCTAAGTCAGATTGCTAAAAAGTAAAGTAGTAAGAAATAGGAGTCGTCCGAGGCTATGAGTAGTACTCATCCGGTACAAGTAGTTGCTGTAACAGGAGGTAAAGGTGGTGTTGGTAAAACCAATGTTTCCATTAACCTCAGTATATCCCTTGCCAACATGGGGCGACGGGTTGCTTTACTGGATGCGGATTTGGGTTTAGCTAATATTGATGTATTGCTGGGTCTGCGCCCCAAAAATAACCTCGAAGATGTGCTTGCCGGTGAATGTTCATTAACCGACATTATGGTAACCGGGCCTGGCGGTATTCGTATTATTCCTGCTTCTTCAGGCACCCAGCGTATGACAATGTTGGGCCCTATGGAGCACGCGGGGCTGATCCATGCCTTCAGTGATATTAGTGAACAGATTGATATCCTTGTTATCGATACTGCAGCTGGCATCTCGGATTCTGTTGTGAGTTTTGTAAGAGCATCACAAGAAGTGCTAGTGGTGGTCTGTGATGAACCTTCTTCTATTACGGATGCCTATGCTCTGATCAAATTAATGAATAAAGATTATGGAGTAGAGCGCTTTCGTGTTGTTGCCAATATGACGCGAAACCCTCAGGAAGGACGCAACCTGTTTAATAAGCTGACGCAAGTGACAGAGCGTTTTCTCGATGTCACCTTGCAGTATGTTGGCAATATCCCCTTTGATGAATCGGTGCGTAAAGCCGTTCAGCGGCAGCGCCCGGTAGTAGAAATGTCCCCTCGAAGCAAAGCTTCACTTGCCTTTAAACAACTGGCCGAAAAAGTTGATCTTTGGCCCTTGCCTTCCACACCACGCGGACATCTGGAGTTCTTTGTTGAGCGTTTGGTACAGGGGGCGGCTGGATAGTTACGATGTCTGTAGCTGATGGTTTAGCCATGTACAGCGACGTAGAAAAACTGTCAACGGATGAAATGGTAGAGCGCTACGCACCTTTGGTAAAGCGTATTGCCCATCATATTCTGGCACGCATGCCTTCCAGTGTCTTAGTTGAAGACCTGATCCAGGCCGGCTTAATCGGATTGCTGGAGGCTGCCCGTAATTATGATGTTTCCAAAGGTGCCAGTTTTGAAACCTATGCCGGGATTCGCATCCGTGGTGCGATGATTGATGATGTCAGGCGTGGAGACTGGGCGCCGAGGTCCGTTCATCGAAATGCCCGGCGTGTATCTGAAGCGATGCATACGGTTGAAACTCGCCTATCGCGGGATGCCTCGGATCATGAAGTGGCAGAGGAGTTGGGTGTCAGTTTAGATGAGTATTACAGCATGCTGCAGGATTCTACCAGTAGTAAGTTGTTTAGCTACGATGAGCTGACTAGCGGTGAAGATGGTCCTGAGGAACAGTTGCCAGCAGAAGGGTTAAGCCCTTTTGAAGGTATCCAACAAGATGCCATGCGTCAGGGACTGGCAAAAGCGATTAGCCAGCTACCAGAGCGAGAACGGTTGGTATTGGCGCTCTATTATGATGAAGAACTTAATTTAAAGGAAATAGGCCTGGTATTGGGTGTTAGCGAGTCTCGTGTCAGCCAGATTCATAGCCAGGCGGCCATGCGATTACGTTCCCGCATGGCTGATTGGGCACATAGTCCAGATACTGAATAAATGGCCTCTGGAACTTCTGGCACTTGGAATTTCTGGCCTTTAGAACTTCTGACTGGAGCTAATGATTTAATACTTTTTGTACAGTTTTACGTTGATTTGCCGATACAGCTTTAACTCATCCAGATAAATGCATAATTTCTCTATGAAAAATAACGATTTTCTTGTTATAAACGTGGCTCAAAACTGGATACCCCTAGCTCAGGGTCTAGACTGATTAATTAATTGAACTTACTGGTCAAAGCAGAAAATTCTGGAGGTGGCTTTGGACAAAGACATGAAAATTCTCATTGTTGATGATTTTTCAACCATGAGACGAATCATAAAAAACCTGTTGCGTGATTTGGGTTTTACCAATACGTCAGAGGCTGACGATGGTTTAACTGCATTGCCTATGTTGCAAAATGGAAATTTTGACTTCCTAGTCACTGATTGGAATATGCCGGGTATGACTGGCATTGACCTGTTAAAAGCCGTTCGTGCCGATGAACGCCTTAAAGACATGCCCATCCTGATGGTTACTGCTGAAGCTAAACGTGACCAGATCGTTGAAGCTGCACAAGCCGGTGTTAATGGTTATGTGGTCAAGCCCTTTACGGCTGCTGTGCTGAAAGAAAAGATCGAAAAGATCTTTGAGCGCGTCGATGGCTGACGTGTTGTATTCACAGGCTCCCATGTAGTCTCTCCAGACCTCTAATGACGAGTCACTGACACAGGTATGAAAAGTCTATGTTAGGACAAAACCAGGATTCCCAATCAGAAGATGTGTGGGAAGAACTAAAAGATAGAGCGCGTTCTCTTATCGATAAACTGGAGCAAGGTGATTTACAAGGTGCTTCCAGTGCTATAGAGGCGCTCAATGAAGCTAGGGACAGAAACCTTTTTCAGGAAGTTGGAAAACTAACGCGCGGTTTGCATGATGCCATCATTAACTTTGACATAGAAATCATGCGACAAGGTGAAGATGGCGCGGAGTCAAGGATGGCCAATGCGCAAGAACGCCTCGACTATGTCATTAAGCTTACCCAAAACTCTGCCGATAAAACCATGGATATGGTGGAAGAAGGTATACCCGTCGCAGCTGATATAGGCCAAAAAGCGAAAACCTTACGGGAGGATTGGGTGCGCCTGAAGCGCCGGGAAATGAACCCCGATGAGTTTAGAGGTTTGTATCAGGGTATTGATGATTACCTCGTTTCGGCCAGTGACAGCGCTGATTTACTCAGTGAAAAATTGAATACCATATTGTTGGCCCAGGATTTCCAAGACTTAACCGGTCAGGTGATACAGAAAGTCATGACACTGGTTAAGGACGTAGAAGTTCGCCTGGTAGATTTGATGAGAGTCGCCGGTCAGGTTGAAGAACTGACCGGTATTGTGTTGTCCGCGGAGGCTGCGCAAGCCGGTAAAACGGAGGAGGGTCTGGACTCAGCAGCTGAAGGGCCTCAAGTTAATGCTGATACGCGTGATGATGTGGTTTCCGGTCAGGATGATGTAGATGATTTGTTGTCCAGTTTGGGCTTCTAAAACATATCGTGGCAATAGAAAAGTAGAGTTCTGGCAATGAGTTTCTGGGGAGTGCTCAATGTTCGGTGAAGACGAAGAAATACTGCAGGATTTTCTGGTAGAAGCCGGAGAAATTCTCGAGCAGTTGTCTGAGCAACTGGTTGATCTTGAGCGACAACCAGACGACAAAGATTTATTGAATGCGATATTTAGAGGATTCCACACCGTTAAAGGTGGTGCTGGTTTTTTACAGCTAAACGCTTTGGTCGATTGTTGTCATATCACCGAAAATCTGTTTGATAAACTTCGTAATGGTGAGAGAAACGTTGATGCTGGCTTGATGGATGTAGTGCTACAGGCACTGGATGCTGTCAATGAAATGTTTGAACAGGTGCAATCTGGTGAAGAGCCAACACCTGCAGATCCTGAATTACTCTCCAGTCTGGAAGCGTTAGTTAACGGTGAAGAAGTCGGTGGTGCAGCCGCTACAGAAGTTGAAGAAGATAGCGCTACTGAGACTGCTGCGGAAACTGAATCCGCTCCTGTAGAAGCTTCCGCTGAAGCTGCTCCGGCAGAAGGCGATATTACCGACGCCGAATTTGAACAGTTCCTTGATGCTATTGCAGATCCTGCCGATGCTGCACCTGCAGAGCCGGCTCAAGCTGCTACAGCTGATAGTACAGCCAGTGGTGAAAACGACGAAATTTCGGAAGATGAATTCGAAGCTTTGCTGGATCAAATTCATGGCAAGGGCAAACATGGCGGCACGCCTGCCGCTCAATCTGATGCAGAAACTGCTGCCGCGAAAGAGGCGCCCGAACCTAAAGCCGCAACTGATTCAGATGAAATCACTGAAGAGGAATTTGAAGAACTACTTAACCAGTTACATGGTGATGCAGCACCAGGTAGCGATCAATCGAAGCAGTCTACCGGTGCTAAAGACGATAAGGCTCCGGCAGAAACAGCAGCAAGTACCGAAGCTAAAGCTGGTGATTCAGAACTGATTAATGATGATGAGTTTGAAGCCCTGTTGGATCAATTGCATGGCAAAGGGCAAGGGCCCACCGTCGCTTCAGATGCTCAGCCAGAGGCTAAATCTGAGCAGCCGCCTGCAGAAAAAGCGGCTCCCAAAACTCCTCCAAAGCCAGAACCTAAAAAAGAACCCGCCAAGAAAGCAGCAGCGCCTGCCACTGAGCGAAAAGCACCGGTAGCCAAAAAAGCAGCCGGGGCGAAAGAAGCCAGTCCTACCGCGGAAGCCACCGTTCGTGTTGATACACAACGTTTAGATGACATCATGAATATGGTGGGCGAATTAGTGCTGGTGCGTAACCGTCTGGTGCGCCTGGGGGCGAAAAGTGGCGATGAGGTGATGACCAAGGCGGTTTCGAACCTTGACGTTGTTACTGCCGATTTACAAACCGCAGTAATGAAAACACGGATGCAGCCCATCAAAAAAGTTTTTGGTCGTTTTCCCCGGGTAGTGCGTGATTTGGCCAGAAACCTCAAGAAAGAAATTACGCTTGAATTGCAGGGTGAAGATACCGATCTTGATAAAAACCTGGTCGAGGCCTTGGCAGATCCGTTAGTGCATTTGGTGCGTAACTCTGTTGATCATGGCATTGAGATGCCCGATGTGAGAGAAAAGGCGGGTAAACCACGAGTAGGTAAAGTGGTACTCGCTGCTGAGCAAGAAGGCGATCATATTCTATTATCCATTACCGACGATGGTGGTGGTATGGACCCCGATATGTTGCGTAATAAGGCAATAGAAAAAGGGTTGTTCGATGAAGATGCGGCGGCGCGTCTCAGTGATTCAGAGTGCTTCAACATCATATTTATGCCAGGATTTTCGACTAAGACCGAAATTTCGGATGTATCGGGCCGTGGTGTTGGTATGGATGTGGTGAAAACCAAAATTACCCAGCTTAATGGATCTGTTGAGATCCTTTCCAAAATTGGTGAAGGCACCCGTCTGGAAATAAAGGTTCCTTTAACATTGGCAATTATGCCCACGTTAATGGTTATGCTTGAGGATCAAACATTTGCCTTCCCACTGGTTAGTGTCAATGAAATTTTTAATATGGATCTAACGCGAACCAATATTGTGGATGGCCAAGAAGTTGTAACTGTGCGTGATAAAGCAATACCCCTTTTCCACTTGAAACAGTGGTTAGTAGGTGGTGTTACAACAGTCGAGCAAGAAGAAAGTGGTCATGTGGTAATTGTCACTGTTGGCACGCAGCGTGTAGGCTTCGTAGTCGATCAATTGATTGGTCAGGAAGAAGTGGTAATTAAGCCATTAGGTAAAATGTTGCAGGGTACCCCCGGTATGTCGGGTGCAACGATAACAGGTGATGGCAGAATTGCGCTTATTCTCGATGTGCCTAGCATGTTGAAATATTATGCGGGCTAACGTAGTTTGCTTCTGAATTATAATTACCCATCGAGAATGTTCATCAATAAACTGTTACTCAGTAGCAGTACAATAGCTGTACGTGAGTACAACAATAATAAAACAAAAGGTTAGTTGAGGGTCATAATGGCGGTAACGGTACTGGTAGTAGATGATTCCGGTTTTTTCCGCAAGCGGTTGACGGATATGATCAACGGCAGCGGCAAGTTAAAGGTTATTGGTGTTGCATCCAACGGAAAAGAAGCTATTGAACAAACGCTTAAGCTAAAGCCTGATGTGATCACCATGGATTACGAAATGCCAGTGATGGATGGTATTTCCGCCGTTAAACAAATAATGAGTCAGGCGCCAACGCCGATACTGATGTTTTCATCTTTAACCTATGAAGGCGCCCGCGTTACGCTCGACTCTTTGGATGCCGGGGCGGTGGACTACCTGCCTAAAAACTTTGAAGAAATTTCAAAAAATCCGAAAGTACTAACAGAAAAATTAGTCGAGCGTTTGTTAACAGTTGCCAGTGCAGGTAAACGCAAAGTATTGAGGAATGACGTACCACCTGCTACGACCAAACCCAGTGAGCCGGTAGCAAAACCAGAGCCATCGACTCCGGCAAAGCCAGAGCCGGTTGAAGTCAAACCCGTGCCTCAGGCATTAAAGCCAAGGGCAAGAGGTCCGATAAAGGCTGGGCAACCAAAATTAAATCGTAATCAATTTAATCTGGTGGCAATAGGTACATCAACAGGCGGCCCTGTTGCACTACAGAATGTATTGACAAAATTACCGGCTAATTTCCCATTACCGATTGTACTGATTCAGCATATGCCATCCACATTTACCAGTGCATTTGCTGAGCGTTTAAATTCTCTATGTCGAATCAAAGTTGTAGAAGCGAAAGATGGCGATTCGCTAAAACCGGGGGTAGCATTATTGGCGCCTGGTGGTAAGCAAATGATGATTGCCAAAGGCGGCAGAGTTAGAGTGTTAGAGGGTGATGATCGACTTACATACAAACCCTGTGTTGATGTTACTTTTGGCTCTGCAGCCAATGTGTTTAGGGATAAAGTGCTGGCTGTTGTATTGACCGGTATGGGGTCTGATGGCTGTGAAGGCGCAAAAATGCTGAAGAAACAAGGGGCTATGGTTTGGGCCCAAGACGAGGCGACGTCGGTGATTTACGGCATGCCAATGGCAGTGGCCAAGGCTAATTTGGCCGATGAAATATTGCCATTACCTAAAGTAGGTAGTCGTCTGACCGAAATTTCTTAAGTTTTTGACATCTCCCGCCGTAATATTAATTAGGTTCAAGCTCAAAAAGGCGACCTTCTTAAAAGATTAGTATGGATATTTTAAGCATCATAGGCGTTATCCTCGGTTTTGCTGCGATTATCGGTGGCAATTTCCTGGAGGGTGGCTCAATTGCTGCGTTGGTGAATTTGCCGGCAGCGGTGATCGTTATTGGTGGCACCACTGGTGCGGCCATGTTGCAGACGCCCTGGTCCGGATTACGAATAGCCTTAAGGCGTTTAAGGTGGGTATTTGTGCCACCAACGTTGGCTTTTCAGGGTGGTATTGAAAAAATAGTGCGTTGGGCCGTTGCGGCCAGAAAAGAAGGTTTGTTGGGGTTAGAGTCCATTGCTGAAACTGAGCAAGATTTTTTTGCCAGAAAAGGTTTGCAGTTGCTGGTTGATGGCAGTGAACCGGAAAACATTCGCAATGTGATGGAAGTGGAATCGCTGGTACTTGAACAGCGAGATATCGATGCCGCCAAATTTTATGAAAGTATGGGAGGCTACGCTCCAACGATAGGGATCATTGGGGCAGTCATGGGCCTGATTCAGGTGATGAGTAATTTGTCTGATCCGAGTAAATTGGGGTCAGGTATCGCAATTGCCTTTGTTGCTACCATTTATGGTGTGGGGTTTGCGAATTTGCTGCTGTTACCTGTTGCCAGCAAGCTGAGAAATTTAGCGCGTGCTGAAGCTCAGTTTCGAGACCTTATTATAGAAGGCATTATTTCTATTGCTGATGGTGAAAACCCCAGAGCGATTGAATTGAAACTTAACGGTTTTCTTCATCAGTAAGTAAAAGTTTACGCGGCTTCTCTAGGGGCTATACCTAGGCAGCTATACCGAGGAATTCAACCATGCCACGTCGGCGAGCGAATGATGAGCCAGTCAATCATGAGCGTTGGTTAGTTTCATATGCTGACTTCATTACCCTATTGTTCGCTTTTTTTGTGGTGATGTATTCCATTTCCCAGGTCAATCAGGGCAAATATAAAGTGTTATCTGAAACACTTTCAGAAGCTTTTCAGGAAATTCAATTAATCGAGCAAGGTTTTAATCAGGGTGATTTGTCTGAGCCTGAGCGCCGCTTGGACCCTTTTCAGGTTGGAGAAATCGTTAAATCCAACCCGACCAATCTGATTGAACTGGAAGAGGCTGATGTTGAAAGCCAGATTATCGATACCGATGCGGCCGATGCTAACTCTTCCAATATAGAACCACAGAATGAAGGCGAAACTATTGAGCAGGGTGGCCTTCCCACTCAGTTCGAGCAACTCAGTAATCAGTTAGAAGAAAATCTTGGTGACCTATTGGTCGAGGACATGATTACTCTCAGGGGCAATGAAGAGTGGTTGGAAGTGGAGCTGCAATCATCATTGTTATTCGATAGTGGCTCAGCAATTCTCAACAATTCCGCATTGGAATTACTGGGTGGTATCGCTGAAATATTGGACGAGCATACTAACCCCGTCAGGGTGGAAGGATTCACTGATAACATACCGATTAATACGCCGCAGTTTCCTTCCAATTGGGAGTTGTCCACCGCCCGGGCTGCGGCTGTGGTGCAATTATTTACTGAAGAAGGTTTAGCGCCCAGCCGATTTGCCGCTATAGGTTATGGAGAGCATCAGCCAATAGCAGACAACGATACGGCAGAGGGGCGATCAGCCAATCGGCGTGTTGTCATTATGATTTCGAAAACAGGCGAATTGCGACCTGCTTTAAGAGAAGTCGCCTCTGCTGAGGCATTGATTGAGCAGCAATTACTAGACTCTCGACAACAGACTGGTATTGAAATCATCATTCCCGGGGTTGATGATGTTGTTCAAGAATCGGCTGTGGAGCAACCAGCTGAGCCTGCTGATGGACTACAGGGCGTACGCACCATTGAGCTTGATGATGGCGGGCTGCTGTTTACCAGCGAGTTACCTGCAGAAGATGACGACGATCAATGATTATTATCGTTGTGGTGGACATTTAATGAGCAATTGCAGTAATGTTTCTATGGCAGGGAATTTGCTAACGACAGTAACGGAGCACGAAAAAGTGTGTGTTTTAGCTAATTTATAGCATTTTTTTGACACTTTTCATTAATTACACAAATAAGGATTAACCTTTGCGCGTTTGGGCAATAGCAAATCAAAAAGGTGGAGTAGGAAAGACCACCACAGCCGTATCCTTGGGTGGTTTACTGGCCGAGCGAGGTGAGCGCGTGCTGATGCTGGATTTAGATCCTCATGGATCAATGACCAGTTATTTCCGACTGGATCCTGACAACATCAAGACCAGTGCCTTTGACTTATTTGCCGAAGACCAGTTGACTGACGAGCAATTGAAAAATATTCAGGTCGATACCGGGTTTGAACGTTTAACCCTGATTCCTGCCAGTATTGCGTTAGCGACTATTGAACGCAAAGCAGCAGCCGATGGCATGGGCTTAAAAGTGGCACGCGCCTTAGCGCAGCTTTGGGATGATTTTGATTATGTGATCATTGATACGCCGCCGGTACTAGGTGCGTTAATGATCAATGCCTTGGCAGCCTGTGAAAAATTACTAGTACCAGTGCAGACAGAATTTCTGGCATTGAAAGGCCTGGAAAGAATGATGCGAACGATTATGATGGTTACTCGTTCAATGAAAAAAGAGTTGCAGTACACAATCATTCCTACCATGTTTGATCGACGCACTCACGCCTCAATTACTACGTTACGCGCGCTGAGAAACGACTATGCTGATAATATATGGCCGAGTATGATTCCGGTGGATACGCGTTTTCGCGATGCCAGTAAGAATGCTTCAATTCCCTCTGTCTATGATCCTGAATCAAGAGGGGTTGCAGCGTACAAAGCTCTGCTTAAATTTTTGATTTCCCAGCAGGAGCAACGCCTTAGAGCTTAGCTCTAGGTCTATGAACCAACAATGAGCGATAACTCTTCTGAAGGTAATGACGGCACATCATCTGATGATGAGTCTCTATTATCCCAAGATGTTCAGGACTACCTGGATTTATTGCTAAATCCTGCAACTGAGAAAAATGACGCTCAAGTTAATACTGCCCCTCCTGTTTCTATCAGTCATATCGCTGACAAAAGAACTAACCTCGAAGAGGAAAAGAATACCCATAGCAAAGGTGCTAGCCGCTCGTTGACGATGGTGGCGGGTACGGCCGTTAGTCGTGGAGCGATTAAGCCCAAGCGAAGAGAAGACGCTCCAGCCGATAGGCAACCTCAAAAATCAGCAGGAGACACTGAACGTCCATTCGCCGAACCGGTGAAACCTCTGACCTTTAAAGTGCCTTTACCCAAAGTGCAAGTTGAGCCTGAGGTAGAAGCTGAACCAGAGATCGAGAAAAAGCCAGCTGAACCTGAGATAAAAGTTAAAGAGCCAGAGGTTAAAGAAACCGAGGCTAAGTCTCCTGAGCCTCCACCCGTCAAACAAGAGCCTTCTACTGAAGAAACTGTAGAGGTCATAGATGAGCTAGATGCCGCTATGGCGTTTAAAACCTCAGAGTGGCTTGAGAATGGCAGGCCGAGCTGGGCGCAAGATGCCTTCGAGTGTTTATTGTTTAAAGTGGGTGGATTGTCGCTAGCGGTGCCCTTGGTTGAGTTGGGAATTATTCACCCGATAGCGGAGGAGATAACCCCTATCTTCGGACAAATCGATTGGTTTATGGGTTTGTTGTCGGTCAAAGGCGGCAATCTTAAAACTGTTGATTCGGCTAAAATTGTGATGCCTGAACGTTACTCAGTAGCCATGAGAGAAAACTACGAATATGTTATTTCCATCAACGGCGTAGATTGGGGCTTGGCAGTAGACAGTGTTTCCTCTGCAATTACACTGCAGCCCGAAGATGTGAAATGGCGTACAGAAAGAGGACTAAGGCCCTGGTTGGCGGGTACAGTCGTTGAGCATATGTGCGCATTGGTCGATATTAGTCAATTAGCCAAAATGTTTGTCGATCAGGATCGCCAGCGCGGTTAAAGACCCTGAAAAGACACAAAATTTTCTTCTATTACTGATCGAGCCGGCTGGCACAGTTACTGCTATGTTCTATAGTAATGGAATAGAAAAGGTAATATTTTGACGCCCGTTATGTTGATTCCATTAGCTGGGCAGTAGTAGGGCTCAGCAGAAAAACACAAAAAGGTAGAATTTATGGCAACCAATAGCGCAAA
>JANQLG010000015.1 GCA_028280715.1 Spongiibacteraceae bacterium
CCTCGGCCAGCCGATGTATATGATTTCACAGAACAACGCCTTGCATTTTGAGCGCTATCAGGAGCCGTTTGGTAAAACCTATAGTCAGTATCAGGTGAATGCGATCAGTGATCACAATGCCCGTTTTCCGGGGCAGACCTATGAGGTTGAGACGGGTTACCATCAGAACTGGCACCGGGATTATGATCCGGAGACAGGGAGATATTTGCAGTCTGATCCATTGGGGTTATATGATGGACCGAATACCTATGCGTATGTACAGAGTAATCCGGTTAATTATATTGATCAAACCGGGTTATTCGGAACAACTGTTGATGCCTATTGCCGGACCAGACCTGATCAGTGCTACCATCTGGTTGATGATTTGTCGACATCAAGAACCCAATGCTCGGATGGGAGTAGTTGGGTAGAACCGTTGGCGCCACTTATTGCGGTGGCAGCGATGGCGAGAGGCAGAGGTGTTCCAAAGAGTGCAAGAACTCCGGTTGGTCGTTCTGGCCAGCAAAATAATTTCCCTAATCCTAATGCTCCTAAGCCAAGAAATGCCCCAGAAACTATTAATGGTCGTGGTTACAGTGGTCATGCTATTGATAGGATGCAAGAGCGGGGCTATACTCCATCAGTAATTGAGAATGCTTTGCAAAATGGCACTCGGTCAGCCGGGAATAAGCCAAACACATCGCTTTATACTGATATGGATAATAAATTAAGAGTTGTAACGAATTCTGAAACTGGAAACGTTATTACCGTGATTCCTGGGCTTAAATAATGGCATCGAATACTGATTTAGATTTTTACAACCTTGTTCGAGAGGCTGTTCATAAAAGATGGGATCCGATAGGAGTTTGCTCGTATTCTGAAGATATGGGTGAATATGATGGATATTTGCCCAATCTATGCAAACTCCTGAAAGAGGGAGGTTCGGAAGAGCAAGTTTTTAATTTTTTATGGACTGCTGAAACAGACTCAATGGGTTTAAGCGGTGATGAGCAAGCTACACGAGAATTTAGTAAATGGCTCATTGATTTAAAGCATTGAATTTAATGCTTCGTAAACAGCGGCTGGGGGGGGAATTTCACACAGAAAAAGGTCGGCAGTATGTTAATGCATTGAATAAATGGTTAAATAAAAATCAAAATGCATCTGCTTCAGATCGTAGTGCTGCTCAAGCAATGCTTAAAGATCTTAATAATGCCCTTGAAGGTGGGAAATGATTGAGGTTGTAATTAATTTCAAGTCATTTGTTAAGTTGCTTCTAGAAACTGTTCCTGAGCTAATACCAGTTTATGACGAACATATTGATGACTACGATAAACTACTTGAACATGTATTCATGGGTGATGTAACTAGATTTGTTGAACAACTCTATAGCGATAATTCTGACTCGGAATGTTTGGCTAGGCTATTAGAATTTCTTGATAGAGCTTTTTCTACTGATGACGAGAAGTTGAAAGAACTGGTTTCGGTATCGTTCTTAGAGAATTTGTCACGTGATAAGAAAAGCTTTGAGGGCATCAGGATATTACTGAGTGCTAATTTGGCTAAGGAATTATCTAAGTACGATTAACTTTTGATTAGTGACTCCAAATGAGAAAATTTGGCCGTAGAGTTGATGATCTTTCTAGTGCCGCATCATATCCATCTAAAAAGACTGGCCTGACAATGGCTGCTCACGCCCTTGATAAGCATGCGCTGGATAGTGGCTTTCTGGTACGTTTTCACCTCTCTCAAGCAGTGCTGCTGCTAGGAATAGGCAAGCCCGGCAAATTGTTGATCACATACTCAATATTCTATGCTCAATAGCGATGGCACTACTACCTCCACAACCACCCTGAGCCCTTCCTACGGTGATAACAACCGTATGGAATCAGTCGACGTGACACCATAAGGGAGGGCATAATCATGAAAACGATGAATATCAATAGCAACGCTAAAACATTAAAAACCTCAACCCTGAGCACTTCCCTGAAAGCTTTGGCTTGCCTCGTCATATTGCTTGGCCTGTCCTCGTGTAAATTGGAAATCGATGCAAGCGGCTCCGGCTCGGGTAATGTACAAACAGTTAGCGGCACCATTGACTGTGACTATGATGGCAGCAGTACCAGTAACGACTGTGCACAGGAATACGTTAATGATATTACCGAGTGTGATAATCACGAATCCACACCGGATCCGACAGACTCGGATGAATGGAGCGAACTGCCGGAATGTACCGAAGTGGGTATGGCAGAAGACATCACTGAATGCTCGAACTACGATGCCAATGATCCTGCGAAAGATGAGTGGCATGAGTTATATCCTGTGTGTATCCCGGCGGTTACCGAAAACTTTGTCGCAACCCCCGATGAAAACAGCACCTTTGGTGGCTGGCAT
>JANQLG010000044.1 GCA_028280715.1 Spongiibacteraceae bacterium
AGAAGAGGAAGAAGAGGAAGAAGAGGAAGAAGAGGAAGAAGAGGAAGAAGAGGAAGAAGAGGAAGAAGAGGAAGAAGAGGAAGAAGAGGAAGTGTAGACCATGAACGATACTGTTGTGGAAACCTCTGCGACACCAACCATTGTATTGGTTGAGGATGATCTGGAATTGGCAGCATTAGTTGCCGAATATCTCGAATCAAAACAATTTCAGGTGATTCAGATACATGAAGGGTTAAGTGCTGTCGATCAAATTTTGAATATACAACCCTGTGCGGTGGTACTCGATCTTATGTTGCCTGGTAAAGATGGCATCACCATTTGTCGCGAAATTCGCTTTGGCTACAGTGGTCCTGTCATGATGTTAACGGCCTCTGATGATGTATTTGATCAAGTCACCGGGTTGGAAATCGGTGCCGATGACTATGTACAGAAACCGGTTGAACCTCGCGTTTTATTAGCCAGATTGCGGGCTTTACTCAGGCGCACGCAAGACCATCAACCCAGCGTTAGGGACAACGCAAAACGTGCTGATTTGCTGCGTGTTAATGAACTGGTGATTAACCGTTCGGCAATGTCCGCCAAGCTCGCAGGAGTCGAGCTGCAACTGAGTAATCCGGAATATGAAGTATTACTCGCATTGGCTGAAGAAGCCGGCACGATATTGACTCGTGATGAATTGTTTATGCGTTTAAAAAATTACGACTACGACGGGCAAAGTCGATTTATAGACATAACCGTATCGCATATTCGAAAAAAGCTGGGAGACAATGCCGAAACATATTTGAAAACGATCCGTGGTAAAGGCTATATGATAACGTTGTAAAATTAATAATTTAGATTAAGAGCTTTCGCTACATAGATAATTATATTTTACAAATGCTCAACACTATCGATTTCATATTCAACATCGCCGGCAGGCGTTTTTACCACAACCACATCACCTTCCTCTTTACCAACTAACGCTCTAGCAATGGGTGAAGTGACTGAAATCATACCTGCACTTACATCTGCTTCATCTTCACCGACGATCTTGTAGGTTTTTTCTTCATCAGTATCACAATTAATGATTGTTGCAGTAACACCAAATATAACCTTACCAGTATTTTCCATGCTGGTGATATCAATAACGATACTGTCCGAAAGCTTGCCTTCAATTTCCTGAATGCGGCCTTCACAAAAACCCTGCTGTTCACGAGCGGCGTGGTACTCGGCATTTTCTTTTAAATCGCCATGTTCACGCGCTTCGGCAATAGCCTCCACGATACGTGGGCGCTCTACCGTTTTTAATCGATTCAATTCTTCGCGCAATGCCGCTTCACCGGCAACGGTCATTGGTACTCGATTCACACTCATGCTGACACTCTCCCGTGCACTTCTTGCAAACGTCTCACCTCTAAGGGTTGCTGCCTTTTGGCCTTAATCGATTCACACACAGCATCGGCACCTGCCAATGTTGTGGTGCAAAAAACTTTCTTCGCCAATGCAGTACGACGAATCGATGAGGAATCAGCGATGGATTGACGCCCTTCTGTGGTATTAACGATCAGATTAATTTCATCGTTTTTAATCACATCAACGATATGGGGGCGTCCTTCGCCAACCTTATTAACCATTTCGGCTTTTAATCCTGCCTGAGTGATAGTATCAAAAGTGCCACGAGTGGCAATGAGTTCAAAACCTAATTCTGTTAATTTTTTTGCCAACGCTACAACGCCACTTTTATCAGCTTCCCTGACACTGACAAAGGCTTTGCCTGTATCCGGTAACTTATCACCTGCACCTAATTGGGCTTTAGCGTAGGCTTCAGCAAAGGTATCACCAAGACCCATAACCTCACCAGTCGATTTCATTTCGGGGCCGAGAATCGGATCAACTGCAGGGAATTTATTAAAGGGAAATACGGCTTCCTTCACGCTGTAATAAGGAGGAATGCACTCCGCTGTGAAATTCTGCTCTGCCAATGAAGTACCGGCCATGCAACGCGCCGCCACTTTAGCCAATGAAGTGCCAATACATTTAGATACAAAGGGCACCGTTCTCGAAGCACGCGGATTCACTTCGATGACATAAATCTCGCCATCCTGCACAGCCAGTTGCACATTCATCAAACCACACACACCTAGCTCAATTGCCATCGCCTTCACTTGCTCGCGCATGGTATTTTGCAGCTCTTCACTAACCGAATAAGGTGGCAATGAACAAGCGGAATCACCGGAATGAATACCTGCCTGTTCGATATGTTGCATGATAGAACCGATCACCACTTCCTTGCCATCAGATACTGCATCCACATCTATTTCTACTGCAGCATTAAGGAAGTGATCCAGCAATACAGGTGATTCGTTAGATGCCTGTACCGCTTCGTTCATATAACGCAGCAACTCATCTTCGTTATAGACAATTTCCATCGCTCGGCCGCCCAACACATAGGAAGGCCTAACCACGAGCGGATAACCAATTTCTTCAGCCGCGCTGACTGCTGCATCAGTAGAACGCACGGTTGTATTTGGCGGCTGTTTTAAACCCAGTTTCTGGATCATATGCTGGAAGCGCTCGCGATCTTCTGCGCGGTCAATCGCTTCAGGTGACGTTCCAATAATAGGTACACCTGCCGCTTCCAAATCACGCGCCAGCTTGAGTGGCGTCTGACCACCAAACTGCACAATCACTCCCTTGGGCTGTTCCTTATCAACAATTTCCAGCACATCTTCTAAAGTAACAGGTTCGAAAAAGAGACGATCCGATGTATCGTAATCAGTCGATACCGTTTCCGGGTTACAATTAACCATAATGGTTTCATAACCATCTTCGCGCATTGCCAAGGCGGCATGCACACAACAGTAATCAAATTCAATTCCCTGACCAATTCGGTTAGGACCACCACCCAATACCAGAATTTTATTTTTATCACTGGGCTGCGCTTCGCACTCTTCTTCATAGGTGGAATACATATACGCTGTACTGGTAGCAAACTCAGCGGCACAGGTATCTACGCGTTTGTAGACAGGACGAATATTCAGAGAGTGACGATAGTCGCGCACAGCCTGCTCCGACTCATCTAACAATACAGATAAACGCTTATCGGAAAAACCTTTGCGCTTTAATCTAAACAGATCATCCGCACTCAGATCCGAAAGCTGTTTTTGCTTAAGAGCATTTTCACTATTGACAATGTCTTCAATCTGCACCAGATACCAGCGATCAATTTTACAGAACTCAAATACCTCATCCACGCTCATACCGGCACGAAAAGCATCCGCCACATACCAAATACGTTCGGGGCCAGGGGTGGTTAACTCGCTAATTAAAACATCTCGGGCATCACTGCGATCCGTATCAATTTGATGTTCAAAACCTGATGAGCCTACTTCCAAACCACGCAGCGCTTTTTGCATCGACTCCTGCAATGTGCGACCAATAGCCATTACCTCGCCTACCGACTTCATTTGTGTATGCAAACGGGAATCAGCCTCAGCAAATTTTTCAAAGGTAAAGCGAGGGATTTTTGTCACAACATAATCGATGGAGGGCTCAAAGGATGCCGGTGTCGCGCCGCCAGTGATATCGTTTTGCAACTCATCCAGGGTATAACCAATAGCCAGCTTGGCCGCCACTTTGGCGATGGGAAAACCCGTTGCTTTAGAGGCAAGCGCTGAAGAACGACTGACCCGCGGGTTCATTTCAATAATAACCAGGCGACCTGTTTTCGGATCCTGGCCAAACTGCACATTGGAACCACCTGTCTCGACACCAATTTCACGCAATACGGCCAACGAAGCGTCACGCATGATTTGGTATTCTTTATCGGTCAAGGTCTGTGCAGGTGCTACTGTAATCGAGTCACCGGTGTGGACACCCATCGGATCAAAGTTTTCGATGGAACAAATGATAATGCAGTTATCGTTTTTATCGCGCACCACTTCCATCTCGTATTCTTTCCAGCCAATCAATGATTCGTCAATCAACAATTCATTGGTGGGAGAAAGGTCTAATCCACGCTCACAGATTTCAATAAATTCTTCTTTGTTATAGGCGATACCACCACCGGAACCACCCATAGTAAAAGAAGGACGAATAATGCAGGGGAAACCCAACTGGCTTTGTACCTGCAATGCCTCTTCTATGCTGTGAGCAATCGACGCACGAGGCGTTTCCAAACCGATACTTTTCATTGCCTTGTCAAACAGGTCACGATCTTCAGCTTTATCAATAGCTTCTTTGGTCGCACCGATCATCTCTACGCTATGCTCTGCCAGCACGCCGTGGCGATCCAGATCCAAAGCACAGTTCAATGCCGTCTGCCCACCCATGGTTGGCAACAGGGCATCGGGTTTTTCCTTTTCAATGATGCGGGCAACGGTTTGCCACTCAACCGGTTCGATGTAGGTGGAATCGGCCATCACCGGATCAGTCATTATGGTGGCGGGGTTAGAGTTCACCAATATAACCCGGAAGCCTTCTTCACGAAGCGCTTTACAGGCCTGAGCGCCGGAGTAGTCAAATTCACAGGCCTGACCGATCACGATCGGGCCCGCGCCGAGAATCAGAATGGATTGAATATCAGTACGTTTTGGCATGGATGTTTAAACTCTGTTTAGACGTCAGACGACGGAGGTCAAACGTCGGATGCAAAAGCAAATTCACGGCGTCAGACATCAGACGTCTGACCTCCGACAGTTAATTCAGGCTCTCGCCTCAATTAACTCAATAAAATGATCAAACAATGGTGCTGCATCGTGCGGCCCAGGACTGGCTTCAGGATGCCCCTGAAAGCTAAAGGCCGGCTTATCGGTTCGATGAATGCCCTGCAGCGAGCCATCAAACAAGGATTTATGTGTTACTTTTAAATTAGCCGGCAAGGTCGCTTCGTCTGCTGCAAAGCCGTGGTTTTGGCTGGTAATCAGTACTGTACTGTCTTCGATATTCTGAACCGGGTGGTTGGCACCATGGTGACCAAATTTCATTTTTACTGTCTTCGCACCTGATGCTAAAGCCAATAATTGATGGCCTAAACATATGCCAAATACCGGAATATCGGTTTCCAGAATTTGCTGAATAGCTTCGATCGCATAGGTACAAGGCTCTGGATCACCAGGCCCATTGGAAAGGAAGATACCATCGGGATTCATTGCCAACACTTCACTGGCAGGTGTTTGTGCTGGCACTACCGTCAAATGGCAGCCGCGATCCACTAGCATTCGCAGAATATTGCGTTTCACACCAAAGTCGTAGGCTACTACGTGATACTTGCTCTCGTTAGCTGAATACTCGCGGTAGCTGTTTTCAGGCTCTATAGACCAGCTGCCCTGTGCCCAGTTGTACTGTTCCATGGTAGTTACTTCTTTGGCCAGGTCCATGCCCTTCAAGCCACTAAAACCTTTAGCCAGCTCCAGTGCCTTTTCTTCATCAATATCGTCACCCGCCATGATGCAGCCATTCTGCGCACCTTTGTCGCGAAGAATACGCGTCAGACGACGGGTATCAATATCGGCGATACCAATGATATTGCGACGTTGAAGATAATTCTGCAGGCTCTCTTGGTTACGGTAATTACTGGCCAACAACGGCAAATCGCGAATCACTAAACCAGCGGACCAGATATCTTTGGCTTCTTCATCTTCAGAATTAGTGCCAGTATTGCCAATATGGGGATAGGTTAAGGTAACTATTTGCTTGGCGTAGGATGGGTCGGTAAGGATTTCCTGATACCCGGTTATCGCTGTATTAAAAACAACTTCACCCACTGAATGACCAGTGGCGCCGATGGCAACTCCTTTAAAAATACTGCCATCCGCTAGGGCAAGTAAGGCTGGAACCGTCAAGCAAACCTCCTGCAACTGGGGTAAAAAAAGAGACTCGTCGACCGGCTTTTAGGGCTTAAAGTTCCTATCAACAGGCCGTAAAAAAGCGAGACGAAGCTACAGCCTCATCTCGCTTTGAATTCTGACCTCTTTCACCGGCACTATCTATTTCTATTTCGCTATTTCGATAGAACACTGAGGGTCATGAGTCCGGGCTGTTGAACACCGGTTAAACTTGGCGGGCGATTTTACGGAAATCCTCCAGAGCTGTCCACTGAAAAATCTATAGCAGAACACTGATACTTCATCCTATACCCCTAAATTAAATAGGGTCTAAATCAAATCGGGCCTAATATTAAATCGGGTCTAAGCCCGCCACACAAGATTCATCTTCAACCCGAGGAAAACGATAGCGCCTGCGATAAGGATACACATCCTCAACAAAACCATCGCGAATTTTCTGCTGCAGATCTCGCCAAAATTCTGCCTCGTACAGCTCTGAATGCAGCTGATCAAACACTTCTCTAGCACGTCGGTTACCGGAGAAAAACAGCCTGAATTCTTCCGGAAAAACATCGGCAGGCTCTACGCTGTACCAGGGCTGGCTGGACATAGCCTGCTCTTCGGTTTTTGGCTCTGGTATTTCCCTGAAATTACAATCGACCAGCGGACAAATCTCATCGTAGTCGTAGAACACTACTCGCTTATGACGAGTGACACCAAAATTTTTCAGCAACATATCGCCGGGAAAAATATTGGCACCAGCAAGCTGCTTGATCGCATTACCGTATTCATCCATGACACTATAAAGCTCTTCATCTGAAGCATCTTTGATATACAGGTTTAATGGCGTCATCCGGCGCTCGACATAAACATGCTTAAGAATAAGCGCATTGCCACTGTACTCAATTAACGATGGCGCCTCTTTCTCCAGCTCTGCAATCAACTCATCGGAAAAACGCCTGCGATCAAAGGCAAGATTGGAAAATTCCTGAGTATCAGCCATACGCCCCGCTCGATCCCAACGCTTAACCAATTTGTATTTGGCTTTTACTTCTTCACGCGTCATATCCTTCGGCGGGGTAAAACGATCTTTAATGACTTTATACACATATTTAAAGGATGGCAGGGTAAACACCAACATCACCATACCTTTGATACCAGGCGCGATGATGTATTCATCATCGGAGTTTTTCGTTTGCTCTACAGCCCTACGATAAAAAACGGTTTTGGAATGCTTGGCAAAACCCATTGCACTATAAAGTTCAAAAATTTCCTTTTGTGGCATGATCGTTTTTAGAAACGCTACATACTGGGAGGGAATAGAAGCATCCACCATAAAGTAGCTTCGGGTAAAACTAAAAACCTTACTGACTTCATCGGCCGTTAGCAGAATAGTATCGACAAAAACTCCGCCCTGTTCATTGTTTAAAAAGGGAATCACAAAGGACAAACATTTCTCACCATATAACAATCGCCCCACTTTATAGGCTGACTTGTTACGATAAAAAATTGAATTCAACATTTGTGCTTTTACTTCAATACCATCCTTGAGTTTAGAAAACACTACTTGATCCAGCACTTCTTTAATTCGATCAATATCGCGAGAAAGATCCTCGAAGGGAATATTAAAATGGCTATCGTGCAACAATTGTTGCATAGCCTCATTAAAATTTTTGGAAAGATTATATTCGGTATAAATGGATTCAGGATCTAAATCTTTAAGCCGCTCAGTCGGAGTATCAACAAACGAATACATGTCCCGAATGTTTTCATGCTCAAACTCCAAACAATATACTGAATTAAAGAAGGTCTGTGTAATTTCATAATTGTTATGCGTTTCAACGAGATGTTCATACTCTTTTTTTGCTCTCGACCATAAATCTCTATCATGCAGCGAATGACCGATAATACTCTCGGCCATAGCGCGTATATCGCGAACTTTCTTCTTATACAATTCAAGACGCTTACTCATGGCATCGTGCACTAACAACCAATCAGCTTTCTCAAAGCGGGATTGCGCACCCAATGTCATGTTTTGGAAATCACCGAAAAAAGCATTAAAACCATTTAAAATGACTTTTGCCAAACGTAATTCATTCGTCATTCCCATTAGGATTTACTTCCTACTGCTCTAAAAAAATATCTGCCAATATCGGCAGCAATTCGGGTTGTTGTAAATTACACATCATAGTTGTGACATGATTTTTCTGCGCAGCTTCTTTCCAGGCTTCTGCGCGGTCACGAATTCTTGATTCAGGGCCTACTAATGCCATTTCATCAACCAAAGAATCCGGAACAGCTTGCGCGGCCTCATCCTTTTGTCCCGACAGATACAGCTCCTGAATTTTCACCGCAGCGTCTTCGTAACCTAATGCACTGGCATAGTTGAAATAAAAGTTTTTATTCTTGGCTCCCATACCACCGATATACAATGCCAAAAAGCTTTTAACAAAGAGATTGAGTCCGGCCACATCGTCGCCCAATATGACAGGAACGGCTGGCGCCACATCAAAATTTTTCAACGACTTGTCATTACCTGCTTTATCGAAACCTTTTTGTAAGTGAGGCTCTAACACATCGAATCTATCGGGGTTCATCCAAACGGGAAAAACACCATCTGCATATTCGGCAGCACAAGCCAAGCCTGCTGGCGTGATTGACGCTGAATAAATCGGAATGTTGTTATCGGCATCTAAAATGGATTTTAACGGCTTGCCTAAACCGGTTGCCCCTTCACCCTGAAAAGGCAATTGATAGACATTACCGTCAAAACTCACCGGCTCTTCACGCGCCATGATCTTGCGCATTATCTGAATATATTCACGCATGCGGGTGATAGGTTTATCGTATTTTACTCCGTGCCAACCTTCCACTACCTGCGGCCCTGAGGCACCTAAGCCAGCAATAAAGCGCCCACCTGACAGTTGGCTCAATGTCATCGCGGTCATTGCTGTCATCGCCGGCGTCCGTGCTGGCATCTGCATAATACAAGTGCCTACTTTTATACGCTCGGTCGATGCCAGCAGCCAGGAAGCTGCACTCACCGCATCGGAACCATAGGCTTCTGCCGTCCAGACAGAATCAAAACCTGCAGCTTCTGCTTGTTTAACCATTTCAATGGGAAGCTGAATGCGCTTACCGGAATAGCCCAACATCAAACCGAGTTTTATCATATGTTCACCTATAATTAGCTAACACGTCATTGACTAAAAAGTTGAAACAGCGACTATATCAATTGAGTTTTGGAAAATATAACGCCACTTCCATCAGCGTAAATATAGTCGCCTGGTTTGACACTTACACCGGCAAACTGCAGTGGAATATCGACATCACCCAGCCCGCGTTTTTCAGTTTTACGCGGAATAGTACCCAGTGCCATCACCCCCATTTGCATCTCACCGATATCTTCGATATCACGAATATGACCGTATATCACGATACCGCTCCACTCATTTTGAACTGCAGCACCAACCAGGTTATCACCCAGCAATGAACGACGTGGTGAGGCACCACCATCGACCACTAACACTTTACCTTTGCCGGGCATTTTTACCATTTCTGCCACCCTGGAATTATCTTCAAAGCACTTCACAGTCACTACCTGGCCACCAAAGCGGCGCACGCCACCATAATGGTTAAAAATGGGATCGGCAACAACGACTGCATCACCGTGTTCATCACATAAATCAGGGGTAGATATAGGCATGTAAGCCATCCTTTTATTCGTCAGTAATTATTTAAGAAAATTTTTTCAACAATACTTATTTAAGCAGCTCTTATTTGAGCAAAGAAAGATATTTCGCATCGATATCTTTTTCATAATAAGCCATCCCAAGCATATTGAGATACTCCAAGCGATCAGCGCGCATCAAATCTATTTCAGGCACATTCAATCCGGTTGACTCGTAAAGACTCGCCACAAAAGCCATATAGCCTTCACCTTCCTGAAGCATTAACAGACTGGCAGCACCAACATCCGGTTTAACATTGCCGACCAACTCTTCAGGTAAATTAATCTGCAGCACCACTGCCTCTTCACTACCCTCAATTCGCACACTGCGATTGCGCACAGCATATTGTGCCCAATAATAGGCTAATGATTTACTCTGCGTTAAAAACACTGGCTCAATCATCTCAGTATATTTATTACCGATGGTAGCCATCGTTTGTTTCGCCGCTTGCTTCATTTGCTTGTCGCCGGAACGTTTTAAGCCACTCGCCATAATGGAATCCACCAAAGCGGAAGAGGTACCGTGATACCAGGTACCACCACAGGAAAAACCCTGCTCTGACAGTAAGCAGTTCGCATCTTGTAGGTGATTGGGAATATCGATCATAAAATAAGCTCTCGATAACATTAATTGTCAAGACCTGCCCTATGGCAGTTTTGTCAGTGTATCAGAATCAAAAAAGGCGACCCAGAGGCCGCCTTTTCATGTCCATAAATGGACAAACATTTAACTCAATTCAAACTTAGCTCACTTCAACTTAGCCAAATTGGTTAGATGTGTTTTTAGCACCACCAGCTTTCAGAGCGTTCTCACCAGCGTAGTACTCTTTGTGATCATCACCCAGGTCAGAACCGGCCATGTTTTGGTGCTTAACGCACGCAATACCTTGACGGATCTCTTTACGCTGAACGCCTTCAACATAACCCAACATACCCGCTTCACCGAAGTACTCTTTAGCCAGATTATCAACAGACAGTGCAGTCGTGTGGTAAGTAGGCAGAGTGATCAGGTGGTGGAATACGTTCGCTTCGCGAGATGTGTCAGCCTGGAAAGTCTTAACACGCTCATCAGCTGCTGCAGACAATTCAGAATCGTCGTACTCAGCAGACATCAGGTTGTCACGATTGTAGGCAGAAACGTCTTTACCTTCAGCCGCCCATGCATCGTAAGTTTGCTGACGGAAGTTCAGAGTCCAGTTAAAAGAAGGAGAATTGTTGTAAACCAACTTCGCATCTGGGTGTACTTTACGAACGTCATCCATCATGCCTTTGATTTCGTGCACAGTTGGAACCGCAGTTTCGATCCACAGTAGATCAGCACCGGCATTGAGAGCTTCAATACAATCGAATACACAACGCTCATGACCAGTACCTTGACGGAATTGGTACAGACCAGAAGGCAGACGCTTAGGACGAACCAGTTTGCCGTCACGGCTGATCAGTACGTCACCTTCAGCAGTGTCTTCTGGAGCCACTTCTTCAACGTCCAGGTAAGAGTTGTAAACATCACCTTGGTCGCCTGGCTCTTTAACAACAGCGATTTCTTTAGTCAGGCCAGCACCTTCAGAGTCAGTACGAGCAACGATAACACCATCGTCTACACCCAGCTCCAGGAAGGCGTAACGCAGAGCGCGCAGCTTAGAATGGAAGTCAGCGTGAGGAACAGTTACTTTACCGTCCTGGTGACCACATTGCTTCTCGTCAGCAACCTGGTTTTCGATTTGCAGGGCACAAGCACCCGCTTCGATCATTTGCTTAGCCATCAGGTAAGTCGCTTCAGCGTTACCGAAACCAGCATCGATGTCAGCAACGATGGGTACAACGTGTGTTTCATGGTTGTCGATTTGCGACTGGATCTCAGCTTCTTTAGCCGCATCGCCAGCTTCACGCGCTTTATCCAGCTCACGGAACAGGCCGCCGAGCTCACGGGCATCAGCTTGACGCAGGAAGGTGTACAGTTCTTCAACCAGGCCAGCTACAGCCGTTTTTTCGTGCATAGACTGGTCAGGCAGAGGACCAAAGTCAGAACGCAGAGCAGCAACCATCCAGCCAGACAGGTACAAGTATTTACGCTCAGTAGTCCCGAAGTGCTTCTTGATAGAGATCAGCTTTTGCTGACCAACAAAACCGTGCCAGCAGCCCAAAGACTGGGTGTACTTAGTTTTGTCTTTGTCGAACTCAGCCATGTCGCGACGCATGATAGCTGCGGTGTACTTGGCGATGTCCAGACCGGTTTTGAATTTGTTTTGCGCGCGCATACGAGCGGCAGATTCGGGATTGATCGTATCCCAGCTGCTGCCTGCTTTCTCACGCAGCGCGGCAACAGCTTCAATATCCTGGCTGATTGTAGACATGGGTTATTCCTCTAAATATGTAGATCTAGCTGTACATGAAAATTTGACGATGTGGAGTCTATGCTTGCCCCCCAGATTTAGGAAGTTTATAGTTATTATCTTCAGCATTTTTTTCGTGAATACTGCATCACTCTCCCCCTTTTTTGGAGAAAAGGAGGGGGCGGAATTATAGATGACTTACCGGATGACCGCACCCAAGCAATGAATATCGCAAGAATCGACCTCAATCTATTAGTGTATTTAGACGTTTTGCTCAGGGAAAAAAACGTCACCAAGGCTGCCGATCAACTGGGCATCACCCAGCCCGCCATGAGTAACAGCCTGCGCAGGCTCAGGGAACTATTCAATGACCCCCTGTTGATTCGCACCAGCAGTGGCATGACGCCCACTGAGAAGGCAGAACAATTACAGCCGCAGCTTAGGGAAATTCTGTCAAATATAGAGAAGGCTGTTCAGCCCTCTGCTGACTTCAATCTTGAAGAAAGCGACCGCTTGTTCCGTATCATGGCTAGCGACTACGCCGAATCAACCCTGATTCCTGCACTACTGAACGAAATCCGCGATGTCGCACCCAATATCAGGCTGGATATCCTGACCCCCAGCGACGTGTCATTTCAGGATGTTGAGAAGGGCAAAATCGACATGGCAATCAATCGCTTTGCTTATTTGCCACAGTCATTTCACCAAACCACCGTCTGGCGCGATAATTTCACCTGTTTAATGAGTAAAGACAACCCAATTCTTGAAGATTTCACGCTGGATTCCTATCTGAATGCAGATCATATCTGGGTCAGCAAAACCGGTATGGGAGTTGGTGTGGGGATGAACCCTGGCGACATTCAACGATTAGGATGGGTAGACGAAGCACTGGAAGCGATTGATCAACGACGTCATATCAAAGTATTCACTCGCCACTATCAAGTTGCAGCTTTATTAGCCAATCAGCCTGATCTAATCGCGACATTGCCCAAGCAGGCGGCACATCTCCATACAGATAATGACAATCTCGTCACGCGTCCACCACCCTTCCCAATTGTGCCGATAGAGCTCAAGGTGGCCTGGAGCCCATTGTTACATCACAATCCTGGGCACACTTGGTTGCGCAGACTTATCGTTGAAGTAGCAAAACAAATTATTCAGGAAAGTAAAATCTAAAAAACGCTGACTACTAATAACACTTCAGCAAAATCAGATATGAAGTAGAGTAATAAATATGCTATTAAAAACAACCGACAAGATTAATATCTTGTCGGTTGTTTTTGTAATAGAAGGGACCGCTTTTCTTCAGTAATTGTAATACTAAACTTCTAACCAACCTGCATTTGTCTGCGGCATAAAACCAAACCAACGAGCCCAAATGCAAGCAATGCTAGAGAGCCAGGCTCTGGAACAACTTTGGCTTTCAACATAGAGGTCTTCCACCAAAAGTCATTGTATTGACCATTCTTTTCGTAAAAAGAGGTAATGGTGACACTCAAGCGGCCATCTTCGTTCAAAGAGTCAATGCCATCAGCACCCACTGCTACTTTTCTGATGTCGTAACCGAACCAATGTGAACCGTCTACTTCCCAAAAACCACTTAGCCCGGGGCCAGTTAGCTTAGCCCAATCATATTCCCAGTCACCCCAGATCCTGCGCCCTTCCGAATCCGCAAAACCCAATTTCAACCACGCTTTAGTGACGCTATATTTATCGGGCACACCATAATCTGTTAGGTCATGATAAATCGTTTTAGACTGACCTTCACCCAACTTTACACCTACGTATTCAAAATCCGTAATTAACAACGCTGAAGCTCCCGAAGAAAGCGCTAAAGCGATCAAAAAAGCAAATACCTTGCTTATAACTATTTTCATGTTCCAACCCCTCACGGTCGTGTCAATTAATCCGTAATCAAACTATCTCCAAAAGAGAAGATGACCAGACACGACTAAAGGCAAAAATTATGCCGAGATTCTAACTACTTAATAACTATAACATTTTGATATACTTCAAATAGCTGACCGTTAAAAAAATCGACAGTTCGCTTAGCAGTGCAGACTCTTAAGTTTATTTTCGTCTACTGAACGAACAGGAATACATCTTATTAAACCTAAAGGCGCATAGAGCAGCTTTATAGCATTGAAAGAGGCCAAGTTTCGCTTCAATTACCGCAGGAAATTGTACAGAGAACTTATTACGTTACACTAAATTAGATCCCATTTTAGAGAACCGGCCTTTCTAGTCTCGCTGTTTATAACAAATTGGACAATTAGTGGGATTACCCTAATACTTTGAAATCCCCCCTGTAAAATAATCCGACGTTAAAACCAAACTCTATTCCGATCACTCCGCTTACTTTTAATCAACACGATATTCATCAAAAAAATAGCGATCATGAAATCTATAAACTTTCTAAATTTTGATGAAATTTATACAATTCGCCGCCTCACAGGATTTATCTACCTGGCTTCTTTCATTAGTCAGACTCAACTTATTAACAGTAAGGCTACAACACCATGACCAATCGTATTCAAAAGGGCACTCTTCAAGTTGCCGACACGCTATACAACCTGATTAACGACGAAGTCATTCCAGGCACCGGTATAGAAGCCGATGATTTCTGGGCATCACTGGAAAGCATCCTCAACGACCTGGGGCCGAAGAATAAAGCCTTATTGGCAAAACGCGATCAGCTGCAAGCAACTATCGATCAATGGCACCGCGACAATCCCGGTCAACCTGACCTGGCCACCTACAAAGCCTTTCTAACCGAAATCGGTTACCTGGTACCCGAAAGCGACGACTTCGAAATCAGCACAGCCAGTGTAGAGCCAGAAATTGCCAGCCAAGCTGGCCCTCAACTGGTGGTACCCATCATGAATGCCCGCTTTGCACTGAACGCAGCCAATGCACGCTGGGGCAGCCTGTACGATGCGTTGTACGGTACAGACGCCATTTCTGAAGAAGACGGCGCCACTCGTGCTGGTGGCTATAATCCTATTCGCGGTAACAAAGTTATCGCTTTCGGCCGTGACTTCCTTAATGACTCAACCCCTTTAGCGTTAGGCAGTCACAATGATGTAAGCACTTACTCAATCAACAATGGTACCGTTCAGGCCACACTGACTGACGGCAGCACTACCGGCTTGGCCGATGCCAGCCAGTTTGTCGGCTACCAGGGCTCTGCCGAAGCACCCAGCACCCTAATCCTGACCCACAACAATCTGCACATCCAGATTCAGATTGATCGCGACCACCATATCGGTAGCACTGATCAAGCTGGCGTGAAGGACATCGTGCTAGAAGCTGCTCTCACCACCATCATGGACTGCGAAGACTCTGTCGCCGCAGTTGATGCCGAAGACAAATCACTGGCCTACCGCAACTGGCTGGGGCTAATGAAGGGAAACCTGGAAGAGTCTCTGGCTAAAAGCGGTAAAACGATAGTTCGTAAAATGAACCCGGATATTGAGTTCACTGCAGCTGATGGCAGCAGCCAAAGCCTAAAAGGGCGCAGCATGCTGTTCATCCGTAACGTCGGCCACTTGATGACCAACCCTGCCATTCTCGATAAAGACGGCAACGAAATTCCAGAAGGTATTATGGATGGCATGGTGTCTTCACTGATTGCTCTACATGATCTGAAGCGCACCGACCCAGCCTATAGAAACTCCAGCGCCAATAGCATCAACATCGTAAAACCGAAGATGCATGGACCTGAAGAAGTAGCCTTCGCCAATGAGCTGTTTAACCGCATTGAAGATGCTCTTAAGTTACCCCGCAACACTTTGAAGATGGGTATTATGGATGAAGAGCGCCGCACCTCAGTAAACCTGAAGGAGTGTATCCGTGCAGCTAAAGAGCGTGTTGTATTCATCAACACAGGTTTCCTCGATCGTACCGGCGACGAGATCCACACTAGCATGGAAGCAGGCGCCTTCGCCCCGAAAGCACAGCTGAAAACCATGACCTGGATCGGCGCCTACGAAAACCAAAACGTTGATCTCGGCCTGGCCTGCGGCCTGCAAGGTAAAGCCCAAATTGGTAAAGGTATGTGGCCAGAGCCAGACAATATGGCAAAAATGATGGAGGCCAAACTCGGCCATCCCAATGCTGGCGCGAACACCGCCTGGGTTCCCTCTCCAACTGCCGCCACATTGCACGCCTTGCACTACCATCAGGTCGATGTTTGGAGCAAGCAAGAAGAACTTAAGCAGCGTACTCTCGCCAACGTAGACGACATCCTAACTATTCCGCTATTGGGTGAACAGACGCTATCTGCAGATGACATTCAGCGCGAATTGGAAAACAACTGCCAGGGTATTCTCGGCTATGTAGTGCGCTGGGTTGATCAGGGCGTAGGTTGCTCCAAAGTGCCTGACATCAATGACATTGGCCTGATGGAAGACCGCGCCACACTGCGTATCTCAAGTCAACACATTGCCAACTGGATTCGTCACGGCATTTGCAGCGAAGAACAAGTGATGGATACCATGAAGCGCATGGCTGAAGTGGTAGACCAGCAAAATACTGGCGATCCGCTGTATATCAAGATGGCGCCTAATTTCGACGGCATCGCCTTTAAAGCAGCTTGTGAACTGGTCTTCGAAGGATGCAAGCAACCTAACGGCTACACTGAGCCTGTTCTACACCGCATGCGTCTGGTCTTAAAAGGCGCCCAGTAAAGTAGTTGAGTGGCACAAGCCACTCACTTCTCACTCTTATTTTCACCAAATATGATCTATAAAAAAAGCAAGATAGAGGTTGATTATCAATCTCTATCTTTTATTAACACAGTATTAAACCGCAGTTCACTCATAATTGGCGACACCTTCTTCCTTCGCCCCAACACCAAATTCCCAGACCAGCGCCAAACCCAGCACCCAACCAGCACCCAACCAGCACGGCTCACGCTTGGGCTGAAACCAGGTATAACTTGATCACACCCTCACAGATGGCAT
>JANQLG010000017.1 GCA_028280715.1 Spongiibacteraceae bacterium
GAAACCGGTAGCCATTCCAGCCACATACCAAAAACCAATACCAATAATGGCCCTAACAGGAAAGAGGGCATGCAGATACCGATCATGGCCACTGACATGGGGATATAGTCCTGGGCGCTATTGGGTTTGAGAGCGGCGACTACACCGGCTGTCATGCCTAATAGAATCGCAACCAGCATGGCATACAGTGCCAATTCGGCGGTGGCAGGCAATCCACTAAAAATCATTTCATTGACAGTGCGGCCGGGGTATTTAAAGGAAGGGCCTAAATCGCCCTGCGCCAAGTCACCTAAATAACTTAGATACTGTTGCCATATGGGTAAGTCGAGTTTGTACTTGGAATTTAGTGCTTTCAGTACTTGTTCCGGTACTACTCGCTCGGCATCGAAAGGTCCACCGGGTGCGATATGAATAAGAAAAAACGTGGCGCTGATGACAATGAGTAGTACTGGTATTGCCTGTAGCAATCTAGCGCTGATAAATCGCAGCATGTGGAGCCTTAGTCATTAGTATGATCGACAAGATCGATATATTTGTAACTTGGGTAATCTAAAATATTTTCGGGTAGCCCTTTAACACTGCTATCAACTAAGCTCTTGCTGACATAGGTATAAATAGGAATGATAGGAACTGCATCAAGTAAAATGCGTTCAGCCTGCATAAAATAATCGAAGCGTTGTTGTCTGTTTTTTGCAGCTGGTGCTAACTCTGAAATTAACTGATCGTATTCTATGTTGCTCCAGCCAGTATTATTATTGCCGCCATCGCTTAACCACATATCTAGAAAATTATTTGGATCAATATAATCGCCAATCCAGCCAGCTCTGGCGATTTGGTAATTACCACTTCTTACGCTATCGAGGAATACTTTCCAGTCTTGGTTTTGTATGGTGATATCGATATTCAGTTCTTTTTTCCACATTTGCTGAATCGCCACGGCTAATACTCGATGGCCATCATGCGTGTTATATAAAATTTCTGTTACGGGGAAATTTTCTCCATTTGGATAACCTGCTTCGGCTAGTAGTTGTCTCGCTTTATCGGGGTTGAAGTGGAGGTCGCTTTTAGCTGTATAACCTAATGTGTTAGGTGGTGTGATAGTAGTTGCGGGTATTTGCCCTGCTTTGGTTACATTATCGGTCAACGCTTTGCGATTAAGTGATAGAGCTAATGCTTTTCGTACTCGCTTATCTTGCAAATGAGCAATATTGGTATTTACACGGTAAAAATAGGTGCCTAAATACGGTGAAATGCGTATTTGTTCTGGGTTCTCTTCAAGATAAGTGACAATTTTCTCAATGGGGACTTCGTTGGTGTAATGCAATTGACCAGAGCGAAACATGCGTTCTTCAGTGGTGATATTTTCAGTTGGATAAAAATGAATGGCGTTGAGTTTAACGGTATTGGCATCCCAATAGTTCGGGTTTTTTTCTACTACAATCACTTTGTTTAAGTCCCATTGTTTCAGCATGAAAGCACCGTTGCCGATAAAATTTCCTGCTCTGGTCCATTGTGTGCCGCGCTCATCGTATTTGCCATGTTTTTCAATAGTGGCGCGGTGCACAGGAAACATAGAGTAATGGTCTAGTAATTGTAAAAAATAAGGTGTTAGGTTATTCAAGGTGATTTCGACGGTATGAGGATTAAGTGCTTTGACGCCGACTTGTGAGAAGTCAGTTATTTCTCCTCGTGAATACGCTTCTGCATTAACGATGGGGGTATACATATAAGCGTATTGATTGCCTAATGCAGGAGCCAGTGCTCGCTGCCATGACCATATGAAATCTTCAGCGAAAATCGGGTCGCCATTAGACCATCTTGCATTTTTGTTTAGATAGAATGTATAGGTTTTTCCATCTTCACTAATAGCCCAACGTTCGGCCACGCCAGGAATAGGTTCAAGGGTATTTGGGTCTTTGGCAACCAAGCCCTCCAGCAAGCTCATAATAATATGATGTTCGGGCACGCCCGTTACAATATGGGGGTCCAGTTCTTGTGGCTCAGCGCCGTTACCCCAATGCAGCACCTTAGCTCTATTGCCCATCGTCACATTAGTTTCAGAACCACCGCAGTTGACAAGAATTAAGGTGATTAGAGAGAGGGCAAGAAGTTTGAGGTAGCGCTGCATAGTTTTCAATTTGTTATCCTAAAGTGATCAAATTGCAATGTAGTCTATTGAGCTATTCGATCTAGCTCAATAGTTTGGCAGATAAATATGATAAGCCATTCTTCCAATGGGTGATACGCGCTATAGTTAATCAATATCGTGATTTGCCGGTTCATTGCACAATATTGCTCAATGGGGAGGTTGCATCCGTGGCTCAACATTCATGCCATTCAGAAGAGCAAGCTTCCAGTCATTCCGAGCAAGAGTCTTGTTGTCATCCTCAAAAGAGCAGGCCCGATTATTTACTATGGGGGTCAATGAGCATTGTTACTGCTTTATATATTTTGCATTTTGGTTTTTCACAACAGATCGTTTTCATTCGCTGGTTGCAGGTATTGTCCAGTGCTGCTTTCGAATTAATTAACACCATGTGGTGGGGGGTAGCACTAGGTATTGTCATGTTGGCTATTTTGTCCAAGATCCCGCGCGAGTTCGTTATGTCAGTGTTGGGTACTGGGCTCGGATTTAAGGGGATTTTACGAGCAGTTTCAGCGGGAGTGCTGTTGGACCTCTGTAGCCATGGCATCTTGATGGTGGCAGCAAAATTATATGAACGCGGCGCTACTATTGGCCAGGTCATGGCCTTTCTTATCGCTAGCCCCTGGAATTCCTTTTCACTGACCCTGATTCTGTTTGCGTTAATTGGTGTCGGTTGGACATTGTTGTTTGTCGCATTGTCGGCAGTGATTGCCATCGTGACTGGGGTATTGTTTGATGCGTTGGTGGCCAGAGGTACATTACCCTCGCACCCTGTTCAGTCTCATCATGACAGTGATTTCAAATTTTGGTCGGAGGCGTCCAGGAGGCTGTCTGGAACGCAATTTTCCCTACAGTTTTTTATCGATATGTTGATTCATGGTATTAAAGAATCGCGAATGGTAATTCGTTGGTTACTGTTTGGCGTGGTGTTAGCCAGTTTAATTCGGGCCTTTGCTCCCGATGACTTCTTTGGTCATTACTTTGGGCCTACCGTTGTCGGTTTGCTCTTTACCGTATTAGCGGCAACAGTGATTGAAGTGTGCTCTGAAGGTTCTTCGCCGATCGCGGCAGACCTGATGAATCGCGCTAATGCGCCCGGCAACAGTTTCGCATTCCTGATGGCGGGAGCTGCTACTGACTATACCGAAGTCATGGTAATGCGCGAGCAGACCAAGTCCTGGAAGATCGCTTTGTTTTTACCATTACTCACTGTGCCCCAGGTCATGCTGGTCGCCTGGTTAATTAATTCGTTTTCTATATAGGATGGAATACTTATAAAAAATGGAAGCTAAATCTACACAGCTGAAACGTAGCCTGGGTTTACCCACAATTACTTTTTATGGCATTGGTACCATCATCGGGGCAGGTATCTACGTGTTGATTGGTAAAGTGGGTGCCGAAGCTGGAACCTATTTGCCCTATTCATTTTTATTGGCTGGTGTTATTGCCTGTTTTACTGCGCTTTCTTACGCCGAACTGTCGTCACGTATACCCATGAGTGCGGGTGCCGCTATTTATGTTTATCGGGCCTTTAGCAGTGTCAGATTATCCCAACTGGTTGGATTGTTAGTGGCATCTACCGGAATTATCTCGGCTGCAGCGATAGCCAATGGGTTTGTGGGCTATCTTGGTGTTTTTATTGAATTGCCATCGGTATGGGCCGTCAGTGCATTGTTAATTGCTTTGACCCTATTGGCCTGTTGGGGAATTCAGGAGTCGGCGGCGGTTATTACAGTGATTACACTGATTGAAATCAGTGGTTTGCTATTTGTGATCTTTGCTTCCGGGCAGGGTCAGGCAGTCAATGACTGGTCGGACATTGTTGTGTTGACGGATATTGACGACATGTCATCAGTGATGGTCGGTGCGATTTTGGCTTTCTATGCCTTTATCGGTTTTGAAGATATGGTGAATGTGTCAGAAGAGATAAAGGAGCCCAGTAGAACTTTACCTCGAGCTATTTTATTTTCTGTTATTTTATCAACTTTACTCTATGTGTTAGTCGCGCTAGTGGCTGCGAGAACTATGTCGATTGACCAGTTATCCGTCAGTGAAGCCCCTTTAGCGGATATGGTGATAACAGCCGGTTATTCTCCAGCGTTTATTGGCTTGATCAGCCTGTTCGCTGTCGTTAACGGCGCCTTAGTGCAAATGATTATGGCGTCACGCTTACTTTATGGCATGGCCAATCAGAACATGGCGCCATCGCTATTTGCTTCAGTTAATCAAACAACAAAAACGCCAATTATTGCTACTGTGTTTGTCGGTGCAGTGATTCTGGTATTCGCACTCTGGCTGCCAATAACGACTTTGGTTAAGGCTACCAGTACTATCATGCTTTCTATTTTTTCGATGGTTAACTTATCACTTATTGTTATTAAACTATCGAAACAAAGTCAGCCGCAGAATGTCATTAGCTTTCCTATGCCGTTCCCTATTATCGCTTTGTTGTTATGTTTGTGGTTGTTGTCAGCACAACTTTTTTAAATACATTTAGGAGAAAAGGTTTATTATTGATAGCGATTAAAAACATCCATGTGCCTATATATTAGTAATCAATCTTTCGGTTATTAGTGAAACTTATTTACTTGACTAAGTTAGATAAGTTTTTAAACTTGTTATTACCGATCACATAGATGTGAAGAGATTCCTGGATGAAAGACCCACGCTTTGAAAGCTACCTTGATGTTTACCAGTCCCCACCAGATTCGTTATCCAAGCTTCAATTAATCGATTTAATTCAGCGGGAGGCAAGGTTTAAATATCCTCATTTGAAACCACGGCTTTTTCCCGATGGCAGTATGCAGGCAAAAATCACTATCTTCTCAGCGAAACAGTCGTTACTGAATGGCATTCCTAATGCATATATTCAGGTATTAAAATCTGAAAGTTTTGTTCAGGATAAATACTATTCCGAATCAGTAGGCAATTTGGATACTAAACAATTTGTTTTAGCCAATGATCATCTAAAGCAAATTGGTATTGAATTTTCTATTGTGGCTTCCTTCAGTGCTAGTTCTATTTCTGTCTGGTTCAGAAATAAATCTAAAAGCCCTCGGTCGGATATCGCTGTTTTTTATGCGTTGGAAATTCTTAATCGAATCGATAATAAGTGTAATAACACTAACTTTATTGATTCTACGGGTGAAGTTGGTAAAGATAGCTCGTTGACCAATAGTAAATATGCAGGCACTTAATATCACTTCAACATGATGTTACTTCGGCATAATATTACTCAACATGTCACTGTAACTATCCACTCACTATAGCTACCGTCTCACTATAACTACCGACCTGGCAGGAGACTGTCAGATCGATAGGTTATTTCATAACGATATTTTTTGTAGAAATTAACTATTCACTTTATTTGACTCTGCCAAATTAACATAGCTTTTTTCAAACTATATCGAACAAGCCCTTGATACAGTGCCAAACCGCATAATATAAATCCTGTACCGATCATCGTGCTCGACGTTATCGTCTCATCTGCGACAATGGCGCCAGCCCATAATGCAAGAACAGGTGTAATCATTGGGATAAGTGCTACTGATGTCACGCTAAATTTATTGAGCACCTGATAAAAAGCCGCAAATCCCAGCAGTGACCCAATGAGGGCAAGATAGATAACGGCTAAGACACTGGTAGTACTAAATGTCACCGGCTGTTGTCCATCGATTAAATACCAGGTAATCACAATACCTGGGAGCGAAAACAACAAAATACCGATTGTCTGATCAAAGGCATCGACAGATTGTTTACGCCCGTGACGTTTAACTGCTACTAAACTATAGCCGTACAGTGTGATGGAACCGAGCATGAGTACAATGCCCCAAACAGAATCAGGTGCAAAGGTCAGTTGATTGATAAAAATAATGACAAGTCCGGCTAATGCAAATAACTGTGCCATAATTTTTTCAAAAGAAAAGATATTTTCATTTAGCAAGTGATAAGCCATTAAACCAATTAAAAAAGGTGAGAGGCCAAACATCACTGATATAAGCCCGGATGAAATATAATTGGTTGCATAGTATACCAACACCATATTGGGAAATAATGAGATAGAACCTAACGCGTAGCTTTGCACATTGTGTACGCTCCAAAATTGTTTTCTACGGTTGAAGACAATCAGTGGCAATACACACAGTGTCGCCACAGCAATTCGCAACCCTAGCGCGGCTAAAGGCGATAAACTGTCATTACTTAATTTAATCGCTAGTGGGGTGGTAGCCCAGATAGCGATAACCGATAGATAATATAATGGCCCGGACACAACATTCTCCTTATCATGCTTGTCATCATGCTGTTGATGCCGAGTGATTGATCAAGGGGTTTTAAACGAAGAGAAACAAATAACAACGAAAAAAGCCGCGGGATCTAATCACTGCGGCTTTTTAATGAAGACTTAGTTAATGCTTAGTCATTTGTTAGCAGCAGCCATGGGCGATCGTGCCAGCCAGCGTTTCACGCTAACTCGCACATTGGCAATGGCTTGATAACAAATCTGTTTCACAAAGAGTCATCTCAATGAATTAATGCATTGAGAAGCAGTCTATAGCAGCCATTGAAATTTGCCAAGCAAAAATCACTGGTGCTTAGATCTTTCATGGATTGTTGAGAGCCGTGATTTATTCAATGGGTATTTTTTCCTCATCGTTTAATTTTAAGACCATAGTCACAGTTACTTAACAATCAATCGTCATTATGTTGTGGTGATATACGTGTTAAGCTGTAAGCAGCCGGCATATGGATAACACACGGTGTTAATAATTCGTGAAGAATAATAGTTTTGAAGATGAGGGTGACGAGTACGATCATCCCCAGTCACAGCATCACTACCGAGTATTCTCGCTTGGAGAAAATCAGTCTGGGCGAGTTGCTAAAGGCAATCCTTGCCAGTTAACAATCTATCAGGCAGAACCCAACACTCCTCCTCGGTTCAATCAGGTTGCAACTCTTTGTCAGAGCTGGCCGGCAGCAGATAAACCGTTGACTATTTGTGTTCAGTGCTATAACCGCAGTGGTTTTTCAATTCATTGCTGCGGCCACGGAATGTTGGCGGCTGCCGATTGGTGGATGCGGAATTTACATTATCAGCAGCTTGATTTGCTGATGAATAATTCGGTGATTAGTGCCAGGCGAGAAGATGAACGCATTTGGCTGCGTTTTCCTCGTATTCATACTGACATATGCCCTATCCCCGAGTGGGTCGAAACTTTGATGGGGAATATGGTGGAGCGTATGGTGGAGAGTATGGTGGGAGTGATGGTCGAAGTGATGCCCATTACTGCTGCACTTGCCGGTGATGAAGAGGGCTACTTGATTTTAGAATGGCCAGATAATTTTCCCTTACAGGACTTACCCAGGCCAGGAATTGCTTTGGCAAACTTTACGCGCAGAGGCCTTATTTATACGGCCAGGCAGTCATCCTCAGAGGGTATCGATATTTGCTCACGGTATTTTGCACCACAGTATGGTGAGGAAGAAGATGTAGCGACAGGATCGGCAATGCGGGTGCTAGCCGATTATTGGCAGGAAGATTTTACTTTTCTAACTGCTTATCAATGTTCGAAAGAGGGCGGGTTATTAATGAGCCAAATCGATGATGATTACGTAGATATTGGTGGATATTGTGCTCAAGACCATTAAAAACAACTCAATGAAAGATAACGCGCTCGTCACAGGTTTTAAGACAACCCGGCAACAATCACTGCAGGCCTGTGAGCCGCTGGCAATTGATGATTATGGTTTACAGGCTGAGGCATTTACTAGTCCGCCCAAGTGGCATTTGGCCCATACCAGCTGGTTTTTCGAAACATTTTTGTTGAAACCATTCCTGCCTGATTACCAACCGTTCTGTGAGCAATATGAGGTGTTATTTAATTCCTACTACAACGCAGTGGGCGAACAGTTTCCGAGGCCCAAGCGTGGTTTATTATCCAGGCCTACAGTGGATGAAGTGATGCATTATCGCGAGCATGTTGATCAGGCGATGATGCAGTTGCTGTCTATGGTTGATCATTCAGATTATTTACAAATTTGTCAGCGTTGCCGACTGGGTATTGAACATGAGCAGCAACATCAGGAGTTGTTCTATACGGATTTAAAATATTCGCTGGCGATTAATCCGTTATATCCCAGTTATATGAATGGTCTGCCAGAAAAGCAGTTAACTGAATCATCGGTATCAGAACCCGCGGCAATGCAGTGGTGTGAATATCAAGGTGGTGCAGTAGCTATTGGTGTGGATGAAGCACCGCTATCTCATGAGAATTTCTCCTTTGATAATGAAAGTCCCAGACACACTGTTTTTCTGCAGCCCTTTGCATTGGCTAACCGGTTAGTTACCAACGCGGAATTTGCAGCCTTTATTGATGATGGTGGCTATCAGCGTCCCGAGCTATGGTTGGCTGACGGCTGGGCAGTAGTGCAAAGTGAAAATTGGCAGGCGCCTCTTTACTGGCGTGAACGTGATGGGCAGCCGGTGGAATTTACCTTACATGGACTATTACCGCGTAACCCTGATCAAGCTGTATGTCATATCAGTGGCTATGAGGCGGATGCTTATGCATCATGGGCGAAGGCCAGATTGCCTACAGAAGCAGAATGGGAGTATGCGGCATCCAGTCAAGCTAATGACCATCATGAGTACATGACGTTGCAACCATCGCCGGCTAGCGGTGATCAACCCTTGTTGCAGCTATACAGTGATTGCTGGCAATGGACTGGCAGTGCCTATCGCCCTTATCCAGGTTTTTCTCCAGCTGCTGGTGCCATTGGCGAATATAACGGCAAATTTATGTGCAACCAGTGGGTGTTGCGAGGTGGCTCCTGTGTTAGTCAGGCGAATCATTTAAGACCCAGTTATCGAAACTTTTTTTACCCCCAGGATCGTTGGCAGTTTAGCGGCATAAGGCTGGCGAAGGATCTTTAATGCCATCAATGTATGGCAAAAACCATGAAAAATCATAAAGAGCTATAAAATAGAACCATAAATAAAGAACTACATAAATTAAAGAGCCATAAATTAAAGAACCATAAATAGGAAGCATGATGCTAAACGCAGCGAAAAAGCCAATCGACAATGTTTACTTTGAAGATCAGCAGCCCGATGTCACAGACAGTCGTGATGAAATCCTGGCGGGATTAAAGGCCAGACAAAAACGTATAAACCCCAAGTATTTTTATGATGAGCGAGGCTCTGAATTATTTGAGCAAATTACAGAGACGCCAGAGTATTATCCGACCCGAACAGAGCTTTCGATATTGGACCTTTATGCTGAGGAAATGGCTGAGTACTGTGGTACTGAATGCGTGCTGATCGAACCTGGCAGCGGTAGTAGTGAAAAGGTGAGGTTGTTATTAGATGCATTAAGACCTGCGGCTTACGTGCCTTTGGATATCTCGGCGGATTTTTTATATCAGTCAGCTGTTAGATTGGGGCGTGAATTTCCTTGGTTAACCGTGCATGCAATCTGTGCCGATTTTAGTGATCAGTGGCAAGCGCCTGATTTATTGCCTGATGGTAAGCGAGTGGTTTTTTATCCCGGTTCTACCATTGGCAATATGGAACCTGATATTGCTAAAGTTTTTTTAAGTCAGCTGCGTGAGATTACTGGCGAAGAAGGAGGTGTATTGATCGGAGTTGATCTGCATAAGTCGGAAGCTGTGTTAAATAAAGCCTATAATGATGATCAGGGAGTGACGGCGGAATTTAATCTGAATGTGTTAAATCAAATGAATCGAATGTTAGAGGCTGATTTTGATGCCAATGTTTTTAGCCATCGCGCTTTTTATAATACATCTCAGCAGCGAATAGAAATGCATTTAGTCAGCAAAAAACAACATAGCGTTTGTATTGAAAATGAGTATATTGAATTTGAGGAAGGAGAGACGATTCATACAGAAAACTCATACAAATACACGCTTGATAGTTTTTCTGAATTGGCTCATGGCGCGGGGTTTGCTGTTCGTCAAAGTTGGCTGGATGAGCAGTCTCTATTCAGTGTGCATTATCTTGAAGTTACAAGGCTTTGAAGTGGCGGATTCTTGAAGTGGTAAGCCTTTAACGCTGCATGTTGATGGATCATTGCGTGGATAAAATCCGCAATGACCCATGAGCATCAAGGTTATGCTTCAATCTATGTGTCTTTCTATGCATCTTTGGGCATAACGTAATCCCACCATTCAACAATTTTTCCCTCTTTAATGAAGAATAACCCTGTCATATGAAAGGCGTCTTTTCCATCTGCACGTTCAAAATGGTCGATACGTTCATTAATCAGAATATTTCCCATAGCTTGATGACGTATTAATTCGAAGCGAGCTGAGGTGCGAGCGGACAAAAACTGCTTGAGTAGTTCTGCCAATGCCGCTTTCCCTTCCACTAGTGGTGAGCTTTCTGTCATGCGAAATTTAATGTCATCCGAAAAATAACTCATGATTTTTTCTTGGTCCATGGTTGACCAGATATCGCAAAATTCTTCCATCATTTTGAGATTGCGTGCTTCCAGATCACTATTATTTTTTTCAGCGGCGGTGATGTTGGGCGCAAGCATCAGGCTGCTTGCCCCGATGGCGGATAGGGTTAACATGTCTCTGCGGTTAAGTTGCATAGTTATTCTCCAGTTAGTAGGGCCTTGTTGTTGAATCAAGAAACGTACTACAAATTGTTATTGCTCTGATGAGTAGACATTATCAGCCACTATTTTTTATGTAAACAGAATTGATCGATGGCAAAAGATAATGGAAGGATTGATAGGAGGCGTGATGAGAGTAGCAATGAATGGAGCGGTGCGCGCAACGGCAAGTTATTTCTAGGTAGCGTTACATTACGACACCAAATAAATGACCTACTATCGCTGTTAATAACATCGCCAGTCCCCCCCAAAAGCAAACCCGCAAGCCGCCTCTGAATATTGGCGCGCCACCAGTGCGAGCGGCTAGCATGCCGAGTGCGGCGAGAAAGGCCAAGGAAAGCAGCGAGACAAAAGTAATGATGTGCTCTACTGAGGTCAACCAGGTCGTAATGAGCGGTAGTGCAGCACCAATTGTGAAGGATAATCCCGAAGAGCCGGCGGCTAACAGTGGCTGTGCTTTGCTGGTATCGACGATGCCAATTTCATCTCTGGCATGTGCCCCAAGAGCATCGTGAGCCATCAACTGTTCGGCAACCTGTTTTGCTAATGACTCATCCAGCCCTCTTTGTTGATAGATGGTGGTCAGTTCCTGCACTTCGCCCTGGAAATTAGCCTGTAGCGCTCGCTTTTCGATAGCCAGGTCAGCTTGCTCCGTGTCAGCTTGTGAACTGACTGAGACATATTCGCCTGCCGCCATCGACATGGCGCCAGCCACCAGGCCAGCAATACCTGCCAGCAGAATATCCTGATGAGCGGCACCAGCTGCTGCGACGCCAATAATTAAGCTGGCAGTAGAGACAATTCCGTCATTGGCACCGAGGACTACAGCTCGCAGCCAACCTGTTCTGTGTGACTTGTGCGTTTCGTGGTGAGTCATGGCATGGTGCTCCCGTTTTAAAACGCGATAAAACGTGGATTACTGACTATCGATGAGGGTAGCAAAAATAGTTTTTTCTTGGTCAGAAAAGGGTATTGCCGATTTTGCTGCCGCATCTATCCTGACCAAAACGGTTGTCGCTTCAGCAATTTTTGTATCCCCTTGATAAATATATTGATTGATGTGAACTGAGCTATTGCCCACCTTGGAAATACCGGTATGGATGGCGGCATCGGGACCAAAAAACGCTTCGCTGAGAAAGTTAACATTAATATTCGCCACAACAATATCGGATAGTGTCATATTGTCCATATGTTGAAGAAATAACTGTGCTCTGCCATGTTCGAACCAAATCATGATACTGATGTTATCAATATGCCCTGCAGCATTGGTTTCACAGAAGCGAGGTTTGACGATTTCGATAAGCATAGACGAATTCCCTGTAACAGCCGGGCAAGTAGCCGGATTGTTAAAAATGTATATGGCGGCTGATCTTAACATTGAAAATCCATTGAGGCGGAAATTCTATAGTCAGCTACAGTAAAAATTGGAATAAGTTTAATTTAGGCCAATGCTCATCGGCAGATTTTCATTAAAATCAGCAGTGAAAGGGAATTGTTCGTCATAGTAGTTAAGTCGTAGCAGTTAAGTCATAGTCGTTAAATAGTAGCTAAACATGGCTGTTATATCCTAACAACCAAATCAAGGTGTTACTGCTCGCAGATGTTGGTACATTATCTGCTTTACTGCGTATAAGGAGTTGCTCGTAAATGTGCGTCGCTCAGGATAAAAGGATGTGAGATCAAAAACTGTTTCAAGGTACCCCTATGTCAACAGCATGGAAAGAATATCAGCCGGGTGATTTCTATGATGAAATGATCAGTACACCAGGCAATGCTCGCCAACCGGCTAAAAAGCTCTTTTCCTATATCAATTCATTAAGCGATGAAGAAATCGCCTCACGTAAAGCGGCGGCTGAGCTAGCTATTAAAGAGATGGGTATCAGCTTTACCGTTTATACCGAGGAGGGCAATATCGATCGTGCCTGGCCTTTTGACATTCTGCCCCGGGTAATCACGAAAAAACAATGGGATAAAACCGCTGCGGGTTTAAAGCAGCGGCTGCAGGCGCTCAATCTATTTATTGATGATTTATACAATGATCAGAAAATCATAAAAGACGGCATTATCCCTGAATACGTGTTGAAACAATCCAGCAATTACCGCAAGGAATGCGAGGGTATGTCGCCCGCTTTTGGCGTATGGGCCCATGTCTGTGGCACTGATTTGGTGCGCGACAAGGATGGGGAATTCTATGTGCTGGAAGATAATTTGCGGGTGCCCTCTGGTGTGTCTTATATGCTGGAAAATCGCTCTATCATGAAGCGGGTTTTACCGGAGGTGTTTGAAAAAGTGCAAATAGCGCCGGTAGGGGATTACTCCGAACGATTATTTGAAATGCTGGCCAGTTTGTCTCCCCGCAAAATCAAAAAGCCTGTTGTTGCCGTTCTCACCCCAGGAATTTATAACTCCGCCTATTTCGAACATGCTTTTCTTGCGCAAAAAATGGGGGCCGAGTTGGTAGAGGGCAGTGATCTGGTAGTAGAAGATGACGACTGTGTTTATATGAAAACCATCGCTGGCCTTGAAAGGGTAGATGTGATTTATCGTCGTATCGATGATTTGTTTCTGGACCCGGAAGTGTTTCGCGAAGATTCAACGCTAGGTGTCAGTGGGCTGATGCGGGCATGGCGTGCTGGCAATATTGCCCTGGCCAACGCACCGGGTGCAGGAGTCGCTGACGATAAAGTGGTATACGCCTATGTGCCACAGGTGATTAAGTATTATCTGGATCAGGACCCACTGATTCCGAATGTGGAAACCTATCTTTGTTACGATGATAAACAGCGCGATTATGTATTGGCCAATCTGGATCAATTAGTGGTGAAACCGGCCAATGAATCGGGCGGCTATGGCATGTTGATTGGCCCTCATTCGACTAAGAAAGAGCGCGATACCTTTACCGATCTGATTAAAGCCAACCCCAGAAACTATATTGCTCAGCCAACATTGTCACTCTCGACTGCGCCGACTTTTATTGGCAAAGACAATACGCCTGAGCCGCGTCATCTTGATTTACGTCCCTTTGTGTTACAGGGCAAAGGCAGCTATGTCACCACTGGAGGATTAACGCGGGTAGCGATGAGGAAAGGCTCTCTGGTCGTAAACTCTTCTCAGGGTGGTGGCAGTAAGGACACCTGGATCGTCGACACAGAACCGAAGCGTTCGCGCGCAACGAGGAAGAAGGCTGTTAAGGGTGCTGCTAACGGGGAGAGCGCCTAAATGTTATCGAGTGTTGCAGAACGCATTTACTGGTCGGCACGTTATTTAGAAAGAGTCGCCAGCACTGCTCGACTGATAGATATTTATCAGGTCTTGTTATTTGATCTTCCGAAAACCGTCAAATTAAGTTGGTACAATCTGGTGATCATTAATGATCTGGAAGAGGATTTTAATGAGCGCTATACCAATCGTACCGAACGCAATGTGGTTAAGTTTTTATTGGGTGATACCACCAATCCTTCTTCGCTAATCAATTCGTTAAATGCAGTACGGGAAAATGTTCGAACTACCCGCGATGTGGTACCCGAAGAAGCCTGGGAGTTAATCTGTGAACTCAGTATGTATACTCAGGATAATCTGGAACACGGAATCAATCGAAAAAGTCGCCGCGACTTTTTAGAACAGGTGACCAAAGGGTGCCTGCAAATTAATGGTTTACTCTTTGATTCCATGCCACACGATGCTGCTTGGGAGTTTTTTCGTATCGGCCAAAATATCGAGCGGGCAGATATGACATCGCGTTATTTGGAGGCAGGATTAACGGCAATCCTGGAGCTGGAAGAGGATGATGTTGTTAACAGTCAGCAAATTATCTGGGGCAGTGTACTGCGTTCACTGAATGCTACGCAGTATTACCTCAGGGCTACTCGTTCACCGGTTAAAGGGCAAGAAGTTGTGCCGTATTTGTTGCGTGATCAAAATTTTCCTAAATCCGTTGGTTACTGTATTTGGGCCCTGATGCATTCCTGTGCCAAATTGCCAGGGTCGGAAGGCGTGTTGCGCAAATTAAAGCCCATTGAAAAGAAATTGTCGGCCGAGATTGATTATGAAGACCTTGGCGAATCATTGTTAGAGTATCTTAATCAACTGCAGATAATGCTGACCAGTAGTCATTTTATCGTGAGTGATGCGTGGTTTCTCCAGCGCTGATGACACAAGACTGCAATCAACAAGTAATACAATCTGTTAGGTTTTAATACAAACGTTTTTAGTGTGGGGTGGGTCAAGATTCACCCAATGGTGAAGTAAAGTCCACCCTGCGGTTATATATTTTTTACGGAATATTTTGTAATCATGGCTATTCGGGTTGCGCTCAACCACAATACTTATTATCACTTTGATCGGCCGGTAACACTGTCGCCTCACACCATTCGTTTACGTCCTGCACCACATTGTCGTACGCCTATATGCAGCTATAGTTTGAAAATTGAACCGGCTAACCACTTTATTAATTGGCAGCAGGATGCCTTTGGTAATTTCTTGGCCAGTGTGGTGTTCCTGGAGACGACTGAAAAACTATCGGTGGAAGTTGAAGTGCAGGCCGATATGACGGTTATCAATCCCTTCGACTTTTTCCCTGAGGATTATGCCGAGCATTTTCCCTTTAAATATCCGGCACAATTAAAAAAAGAATTACATCCTTATTTAGAGAAAAAGCGTGGCGGTACCTTATTTAAAAAGTTCCTGCGTTCAATTCCGTTAAAGAAACAGCGGTCGATAGATTTTCTGGTAGAGGTTAATCAAAAGCTGGAGCAGATGATCGAGTACTCCATTCGTATGGAGCCCGGCGTACAAACTCCCGAGCAGACTTTAAAATTAGCTAAAGGCTCATGTCGCGACTCGGCTTGGTTGTTAGTGCAAATTTTTCGGCATATTGGCTTAGCTGCGCGTTTTGCTTCTGGCTATCTTGTGCAGTTAAAACCAGACGAAAAATCTTTAGATGGACCTTCAGGTACTTCAGAGGATTTTACCGATTTACATGCCTGGTGCGAAGTATTTTTACCCGGTGCCGGTTGGGTCGGTTTAGATCCGACATCTGGATTGTTTGCCAGCGAAGGACACATTCCTTTGGCCTGTACGCCTGATCCCAGCTCGGCGGCACCCATCGATGGTTATACCGATGAGTGTGAAGTGGAATTTGACTACTACAATGATGTTACCCGCATTCATGAGGATCCTCGTGTCACCAAGCCTTACAGTGATGATCAGTGGGCCGATGTACTGGGGCTTGGTGATGATATCGATAAAAAACTGAATGACATGGATGTGCGTCTGACGATGGGGGGTGAGCCTACCTTTGTCTCCATCGATGATATGGAATCAGCGCAGTGGAATACTGCAGCCTTGGGTGAAGACAAGTTAAGTCTGGCAAAAACGCTGTTGTTGCGTTTGCGCGATCATTTCGCGCCTTATGGCTTATTGCATTACGGTCAGGGTAAATGGTATCCCGGTGAAGAGGTACCGCGTTGGGCGCTGGGCGTGTACTGGCGCAAAGATGGTGAAGCTTTTTGGCAAACGCCGGAACTATTGGCGAGAGTCGATAAGGACTACGGTCATGATATTAAAACGGCAAAAACCTTCACCGTAGAGTTGGCTGACTTATTGGGCGTATCCAAAAAATTTGTACAGCCGGTTTATGAAGATGCCCTGCATTACCTGCTGCAGGAACGTAAACTACCCACCAATATCGACAATGCAGTAGCGCGGGCAAAAAATGAAAGTGAGCGTGCGCGTCTGGCCAGCATTCTTGAGCGGGGTTTAAAAAAACCGACGGGTTATATTATTCCGGTGGAGTGGGATCCGGTGCGGGATGTGTGGAGTACCTGTCAGTGGGACACGCGGCGTGATCGGTTAACACTTATTCCCGGCGATTCGCCAATGGGATTGCGCTTACCCTTGAAGGAATTACCCTGGTCGGCTGAAACCGAATCACCTAAAGAACAGGATCCCTTTGCACCTCGCGAGCCGTTGCAAAAGCGTGCCGATATGCAGTTCCCCACCTCTACCTTTGAGGAAGTTCAGCTGTATGCAAAACCTCAGCAAACTGCTCCGCAGGATAAAACAGCTGATGTTGAAGAAGAAGGTGTCATTCAGAAATTAACACGCCCAGTTATTCGCACCACACTTTGTATCGAGCCACGCGATGGCAAGTTACATATTTTTATGCCACCCGTTTACAAGCTGGATAATTATGTGGAGTTAATTGCCGCTGTTGAAGAAGCGGCGAGAGTGCATAACACACCCGTGATTATCGAAGGCTACGAGCCGCCTAGAGATCCTCGTGTGCAAAAACTTCTGGTCACACCCGATCCCGGTGTGATCGAAGTGAATATTCATCCTGTCGATAACTGGCGGCAAATGGTGTCGAATATGACTGAGTTGTATGAAGCAGCTCGCGAATCACGCTTGGCGACAGAAAAGTTTATGCTGGATGGCCGCCATACCGGTACCGGTGGCGGTAATCACATTACTTTGGGTGGTAAAACACCTGCTGATAGCCCGCTGCTAAGGCGGCCTGACCTATTGCAAAGTCTGGTGACGTTCTGGCAGCACCACCCCAGCCTGTCCTATGTGTTTTCCGGTGCTTTCGTTGGGCCCACCAGCCAAGCACCCCGTGCCGATGAAGGGCGCGATGAAATGCTTTATGAAATGGAGACCGCTTTTCAGCAAATACCGGAAGGGTTGGCAGAGCAGCCTTGGTTGATTGATCGCTTGATGCGCAATCTATTGATTGATATTACCGGCAATACACACCGGGCAGAGTTTTGTATCGATAAACTCTATGATCCGAGTAGCCCAACTGGTCGATTGGGGATTCTGGAGTTTCGTGGTTTTGAAATGCCGCCACACAGCCGAATGGCGTTGGTGCAAGCATTATTAATTCGAGCATTGATTGCCCGCTTCTGGCAGCAGCCCTATAAAAAACCGTTAGTGCGCTGGGGAACGCAGCTGCATGATCAATTCATGCTGCCGTATTATTTATGGCAGGACATGAAGGAAGTAGTGGCTGATCTCAATGCCCACGGCCATGACTTCAAGGCTGAATGGCTATTGCCCTTTGAAGAGTTTCGTTTCCCGCACTATGGTCGCACTACCCTGGAAGGCATCGAAATCGAATTGCGTTGGGCAGTGGAACCCTGGCATGTGTTGGGTGAGGAGTCGAGCAGTTTTGGTACTGCCCGCTATGTTGATTCCTCGGTGGAAAGGTTGCAGGTTAAGGTCTCTGGCATGGTGGACAACCGCTATGTGCTTGCCTGTAATGGCCGCCGGGTGCCTCTGACCAATACCGGTCGCAAAGGAGAAAGTGTGGCGGGCGTTCGCTACAAGGCCTGGGCGCCGCCCTCAGGATTGCACCCGACTATTCCGATTCACACGCCGTTGGTGTTCGACTTAATTGATACCTGGAACGGTCGTTCTATTGGTGGCTGTACCTATCATGTGTCGCATCCAGGCGGACGCAGCTACGAAACGTTCCCGGTCAATGCTTTTGAGGCTGAATCGCGCCGGGTTAACCGCTATGACAATTTGAGCCATACACCGGGGCCTTTTACCCCCCGGCCGGATGTCGATGCGCTGAGAGAATTCTTTCCGGTAGAGCATCCGCCACGGCCGATGGCACCGCCGCTGGAAGAATCACCCGATGAATATCCACATACTTTGGATTTAAGGCGACAGCCGAATTGGATAGGTTAATGCGGTAGTTCTTACGGGATGGTATTGGTGAGCAAGGATTAATGTTGGTGAGAAAGCCAGATAAATTAGGTATATAGCTTACTTGAACGGCACTTATAAGCTGCCATAATGGCCAGTTTTGCCTTGTTAGCTAATATTGTTATCACTAATGGTTAATTAACGCTTCTGAACTTGTTTGAAGCAGCCTTGAGCCAGTTAGAACAGCCTTGAGCCAATTTGAGAAAGCGCCCGTGAGCCAGTTTGCCAGCCAATCGCAATCAACATTTCAACCGCTAGAGCTGGTCTACAACCAGCCAGCTAGTGGGTTAGATGAGGTATTCGATGCCAATGGTCAGATAAAACCTCACTGGGAAAAACTGCTCAATAGCCTGCAGGCTTTAGGTGCCGAAGCCTTTCAGAGCCGGGTAATCAAGGCTCAGCGCATTCTGCGCGATGACGGCGCCACCTATAATATCTACAGCAATCGGGAAAGCCCAAGCCACACCTGGGGCCTGGATCTGGTGCCATCACTGATCAGTAGTGAGGAGTGGAGCAACATTGAGGCTGGCCTGCTGGAGCGCGCTGAGCTTTTTAATCTGATGCTCAAGGATTTATATAGCTCCCGTGATCTGATTCGTCTTGGTGTGATTCCACCAGAGGCTCTGTTCTGTCACCGGGGTTTTCTACGGGCCTGTCACGGTATCCAGGTGCCGGGTGATCACGAGCTGATCTTACATGCAGTAGATCTGATGCGCGGTGATGATGGGAGTATGTGCGTACTTACTGACCGCACACAGTCCCCCAGTGGTGCAGGCTACGCTTTGGAAAACCGTACCGTGATGTCGAGGGTGCTTCCCAGCCTCTACCGTGATAGCCAGGTGCATCGACTTGCGGGTTTCTTCCAACAATTGCGTACCAAATTAACCTCGCTGTCGCCCAGTGAAGACCAACCACGGGTGGTGGTATTGACGCCCGGGGCGCACAACGAGACTTATTTCGAGCACGCCTATTTTGCTAACTATCTGGGTTTTCACCTGGTTCAGAGTGGTGACCTGGTGGTTCGCAATGGCTATGTGTGGATGAAATCCCTCGATGGCTTGAGTCGGGTCGATGTGATTTTGCGCCGGGTGGATGACTGGTTCTGCGACCCCCTGGAATTGCGCAGTGATTCCCAACTTGGTGTTGCTAGTTTGTTGGATGTAGTACGAGCTGGCAGGGTCGTTATCGCCAACCCTCTAGGATCGGGTATTTTGGAAAACCCCATTTTCCTGAAATACCTGCCGCAAATATCCAAAGAATTACTGGGCCGTGAGCTGCGATTACCATCGGTGACAAATTACTGGTGTGGTGACCCTGAAGATTTGGCCTATGTCATGGCCAATATTCAATCGCTGGTGATCAAACCCATCTACCGTGCGCAGGGTTATGTCAGTGTCTGTGGTAGTGAGTTAGATGAAGAGTCGCTGTCGCAACTTAAGGAAAGAATTCATCGGTCCCCCATGCACTATGTGGCTCAGCCAATATTGCAATCCGGGCAGTTACCGAGCTATGACAGTGTGCAGGGTCTGGTTCCCAGACCATCGATTTTGAGAAGCTTTGCAGTCGCTGGCACCAATTCCTATGCGGTGATGCCGGGTGGCCTGACCCGTGTAGGAGTGGAAGAAACCTCCTTCATGATTTCCAATCAACAGGGGTCACAGAGTAAAGATACTTGGATTATCAGCTCTGAGCCGGTAATGGGAGAAGCTGTTACTGAAGTTGATGAAACAGCGAGCCCTGTTCGCGATGCAGATCTGATCAGTTTGCCCAGTCGTGTGGTAGAAAACTTATTCTGGATGGGGCGCTATGCTGAGCGGGCAGAATCTTCGTTACGCATTTTGCGTACTGTGTTTATGATGCTCAATGGCGAGGAGCTGATTTCTGATAACTGTAAACGCTTACTATTAGAAACTGCCACAGAAGTTACAGCAACCCATCCAGGATTTATGAATGCGTCGGATGAGTTGATCAATTCGCCTGAGCAGGAATTATTGCGGATTGTCGAGGACAGTGATTGTGGTGGCAGTGTTCGATCTAACTTAAACGCTATGTTGTATTGTGCTGATGAGTCCAAGGAATTACTGTCTTCCGATACGTTGCGAGTTATTAACGATATTCGAGATGCCTTATCAGAGCTAGATAGTGATTTATCCGGAGGTTTAGCATCGGCGCCGGAGGAGGCGCTTGATCCGCTGGTTACTGCATTGATGGCTCTCTCCGGTTTAGCACATGAGAGTATGGTGCGGGATTTGGGCTGGCGCTTTATGTCAATGGGTCGAAGACTGGAGCGGGCAGTTCAAACTACAACGATTATTAAAAGCCTGGTGGTGCCTGAAGTATCTGAAGCTGATCAAAGCATTTTATTGCAATCCATGCTGTTGTCGGTTGAGGCATTGATTAGCTACCGTCGTCGTTACCGTGCGAGGATGGGTGTGCAATCGACCTTGGATTTGGTCATGATGGATACTTCTAATCCTCGCTCTTTACTGCATCAGTTAGAAGAATTAAATCGACATATCAAAACATTGCCAAGAGTCTCTGAATCCCGTCACGAGCTATCCCCTGAAGAGCGCGCTGCGCTTGAAGCTGAAACGCTGGTTAAAATGTCATTATTGTCGGACTTAAGTAGTCGTGAAAACGGTCAGCGCCAGCTTTTGCATAATGCCTTAACCACAGTCAGCAAGGCACTGGCTAATATCAGCGAGCTGGTGAGTGATAAATACTTTGATCACAGAGAAACATCGCAACAACTGGTCACTAGTATTTGGGAGAACGGCTAGTGCGATATCGAATCAAGCATGTAACCGAATATCTCTACAGTGATCGAGTTACGCATTGCTACAACCTTGCGCATATGATTCCGCGAAATTGTGTGCGACAAAGTTGCCTAAAAAGTCAGATTCGAGTAAATCCATTCACCACACATACCACACGAAGAGAGGATTACTTCGGTAATCAGGCCTATCACTTTGAAATTCAACGGCCGCATAAAAAATTGATTATCACAGCAACCAGCGAAGTCGAAACTGATTCACAGCATGCAGCGGTGAATTTGGATTTAGGTGTCACCTGTTCTGAAGCACGTGAGTTATTAGCTAAATCCTCTCTTAGTGATGCACTGTTTGCCAAAGAGTTTTTGTTAGATTCTTCCATGATAAATGCTAATGATGCCTTGCGAGAGTATGCTGCGCCTTCTTTCGACGATAATCGACCGCTACTATCGGCAGTGATGGAACTAACACAACGTATCTATCGCGAATTTACTTATTCACCGGAAGCTACAACTGTTGCAACACCTCTAATGGAAGTGTTGGAAAATAAAAAAGGTGTTTGTCAGGATTTTGCACATTTGCAAATTGGTTGTTTGCGTTCATTAGGATTTCCCGCCAAATATGTTTCCGGTTATCTGGAAACTGTACCGCCTCCAGGAAAGGAAAAAATGGTAGGTGCCGATGCGAGCCATGCCTGGATATCGATTTTTTCGCCTTCAGAAGGTTGGTTTGAGTTCGACCCCACCAATGATTGTCTTGCAACTGAGCAACATATTATTACCGCCTGGGGTAGAGATTTTTTTGATGTCACACCACTAAAAGGTGTGATCTATGGTGGTGGTGAAGAGCCAGCGATGAATGTGTCTGTTGACGTTAAAAATTTAACAGCATGACAATGTGCTAGTTATAATCAGAAAGAATTTCGATAAAAAATAGATGTGTTGTTCAGTGGCAGTTGCAAAAAAGCTAATTCCCGTCGTTTTGTTATTGATGCTATTAGATTCTTCATTAGCAGCTACTGGCAATGGTAGTAATGATAATAATAGTACTCATGCAGGCATGTTAAGTTTTTTGGCCGAAGATATATTGCGTTGGAATCACCAGTACTTTGTAGACGAAACTCAGTATCAGTTGGCTGAGTATCTGGGTGTAGACTGTGTTTATGCCAAGGCTCAGGGCAGTAGCTCAGGACTTTTTTATGAGAAAAGTGTTGCCGTAAATACCGATATTGAATTGCAGTGGCAATGGTTTGGTATACGGCAATCGGAGAATAACAATGAGCTATCCAAAGAGGGCGATGACTTTATGTTACGTCTATATGTCATTAAAAAACATTCCTGGTTGCCCTGGCGAAGCCAGTCCTTAATGTATGTCTGGAGTGCTCAGCAAAAACAGGGTAGTTCCTGGGGCTCGCCTTATACCGGGCAGGTTAAATTAATTTCAGTAGCTGATGCTAAAAACACTTTGTTGCAATGGCATACTTTTGTGCGCAACCCTGCTGAAGATTTTGAGCAGCTCTTTGGCGAACCTCTTGAGCGTATTGATGCAATAGCTATTATGACAGACGCTGATGGTTTAACCGATTCAGCTGAGGCTTGCTATGGTTCTATTCGTTTGAAAGGGTTGTCTGAATAAAATTGTGCGACCAAACTTTAATTTAGAGATAATTGGTGAGCAATAGATAGCACTTTTATATAGATAATGCGTTGATATAAATGGTGCTTTAATAATGAGAAAAAGCTGCTTATCGAATACCTTTCACACAGTTTCTTCCCATGTTCTTACCGGCAAATAGTGCAGTATCTGCCATACTTAAAATTTCACTGATATCCTTATTGTCACCGTTAGTTGATGCGGCTCCAACTGTGATGGTGACTGGGAAGGTTTTTCCATCATAATTAATTTGAAATTTTTCAACGATGCTTCGTAATTTTTCTCCTATGGCTAATGCTTCTTCGTAATTGGTCTTAGGCAATAAAACAATAAATTCTTCACCGCCAAAGCGGGCAATGGTGTCATAATTTCTAAGCTGGCTTGACATCAGTGTAGAACATTCTACTAATACTTTATCGCCGGCAGTATGCCCATGATTATCATTAATCTGTTTGAAAAAATCGAAATCAATCGCTAATACGGAAAGATTACTTTTATCTCTAATAGAACGATTTAATTCTTTTTCAAAAATTTCCATAAAGTATCGGCGGTTATACAGTTCTGTTAGAGGGTCAGTTGTCGATTCCTTTAATAGCTTTAACTCCAGGTTTTTCCTATCGGTTATATCAATGATGGTGCCTGACCAGATAGTTGATCCGTTTAATGCGCGCTCTGGAATAGAGTGGCCATATAGCCAATGAATTTCTCCTTTAATAAATACTCTATACTCGCAGGCCCAGTCTGTTAGATGCTTTGCCGAATCCGCTATGGTACGGGCTATGTAATCGATGTCCTCCGGGTGGATAGCGTCTAATACAGGAGTGGCATCAATGGCGGCTTCTTCAGGTGTAACGTCATAGATATCTTTGAGCCTGTCGCTAGCATAAGGGAAACGAGAGGAGCCATCGGGTTTAACTTCGTACTGAAATATGACACCTGGAGATACTCTCGATAGGGTTTGAAAGTTGGCACTTAAGGTGACAAGTTCGGTTATATCAGAAAGAGTACCGATATAATGCTTTTGTTCATCGTCATCGGCTTTCAATAAACGTGCTTTATCCGACAGCCAAAGATAATGCCCTTGTTGGTGTTTAATGCGATACTGCCTTTCAAGAGTGTCTTGAGAACCACTGTCTATCCATTCTTTCAGTTGTTGCTCCATTCTCATTTGGTCATGTGGATGAATTAATTCGTTCCATTTTCCGTATTGGCTGACCAGGGAGGATGCGGAGTAACCGAGTAAAAATTCGATATCGTTAGAGAGGTAGTAAAATGTGCTTATATTGTCGAAAGTCGACCTATAAATCACGGTAGGACAGCTTTCGAATATTTCGTCAAAGTCATTTTTGGTCATATATTGCGGATGTTAGTCACTTGTTGAATTTTGTCGTCTTTTACAGAGTATAGTTAGGTTACAGTGATTTGAAGGAAAAAATCCCAGTGGTAAAAGATGTGGACAATAAGAGGGCTGTAGCCCTCATTATAGAGCTCTTATCTGTATAAATGTGAGGAGGTAGGTAGGAATAACCTAATGAAAATTTCGCCGCTATTTATTTGTTTATTTGTCGTTATTTAGTGGCCTGTTGGCTGCTATATGCGATTTTGTAGAAAGCCCAGCCGCCAACAGCGCCAGCTATTCCTTGCCCCAAAAGCCCTAACAGCGTACGTGTAGGTGCTACGCCTGACATTCCCAGCGCTGCCTGCATGATGACATGTAATGCAACAATTCCTGTAAATCCCGCGAGTGCATACAGAAACGTACTAGGCTTAATAAATCGAGTTAATAATAGCCCGGTAAACAACCAGGCAATTAACAGTGCAATAGCGATCAGTGGCAAGTATACGCCGAGCATACCGCCGATATCATGCAGGGTTGTCTCAAGACGATCAGTAAATGAGACCGGATAACCAAATTCTGTGACGCGGGCAATATTAAATTGAGTGACCAATATGACCGCGGTTAGATAAGTAGCCACAGTTCCCAGAAGAAAGGCGAAAAATTTTTTTGTCATTTAACAGTCTCAGCGCTGATTTTCGATTAAAATGCTTTTTACCACACATCCAACAAAAGAATAAGTCAATGCGAACAAAAATCTTTCTGTATTTATTGTTGAGTTTCCATAGCGCTATTGGTTTAGCTAACACTTACCAATTAGAGACAGTGGCGGAAGGTTTACGTTTTCCCTGGTGCATAACGTTTTTGCCTGATGGCGATTATCTGGTTTCAATGAGGTCAGGTGAGCTAAGACGGGTAACTGCTGAGGGTGAAGTAGGGGCTCCAATTGCTAATACGCCTGAATCTTATGTTGCTAGTCAAGGCGGCTATTTTGATGTCGTGCTTGATCCAGATTTTCAAAATAATCAAACGATCTATTTAGCCTTTGCCTATGGCGCACCGGATAGCAATGCTACCCGTGTGGTGAAAGCCAAGTTGATGGGTAATCAACTGGAAGAGGTGACACCTATTTTTACCGCCACCTATAAAAATACGCCTGTTCATTACGGGGGTAAACTGGCCTTTCTCAATGATGGAACGTTATTGATTACTACTGGCGATGGTTTTGATTATCGCGAAGCTGCGCAGGACCGATTTAGTTTATTAGGTAAAGTGGCTCGTATTCATACCGACGGCACTATTCCGGCGGATAATCCCTATGCTGACAGTAAGGAGGGTGATCCTCAAGTTTATGCCTATGGCATCCGTAATCCACAGGGCTTGGCCTATGATGCGGCTAGCAACACTATTTATATGCATGAACATGGTCCACAGGGTGGAGATGAGGTTAATGTCATTACGGCGGGTAGTAATTATGGGTGGCCGGTAACCTCTTATGGCATTAACTATTCTGGCGCTAAGGTAACGCCCTTTACCTCGCTGCCTGATATTGTTGAGCCGATTAAATACTGGACGCCCAGCATTGCTCCTTCTGGTATGGCATTTTATACCGGCGATGCATTTCCCGATTGGCAGGGGGATTTGTTAATCGGCGCTCTGGTTGATCAAGAAGTTCGTCGATTAGATTTAGAGAACGGCAAAGTTGTTGCAGAAGAAACTTTGTTCAATGAAATTGGTGAGAGAATCCGCGATGTGCGTGCTGGCCCTGATGGTATGATTTATCTGCTGACAGATAGTGATAAAGGTAAGGTTATCCGTATTATTCCTAAATGACCGGAAAAAATTTAGTTAAAAAATATTATCAATTTTTTTCATTGATTTTTCTGTTGTGACTACTTCTCTCTTGTTTAATTTTTTTCAGCGATGAGTTGAAAATTTTATAGTCTATAAAAATTAATGGCTATAATTTTTGACTCTGCTTTTCCTGCACAGTTTATTTAAATTCATATCATAAACGCTCAAATAAAAAACCAAACAGCTGTGAAATTTAAAATCACTTATCGGGATTTGTAGTTGGATTTATCACATGAAAATTTTAACAGTTTAGTTTTTAATAAATTGGTTTTTTATGGTTTGTATTGTTCGGTGTAATCACGTTATTCAATTTTCTGGAATAGAATAAAGCTACTGGATAGCTTTTATTATACTTTTCCTCTCTCTATTCCACTTCTTTTTCGTAACTCCTTTTATTTCATTAATTTATCTTCAGAAAAAGTCCCGCTGTATTTCAAAGAATTAATCCCGCGTTATATCAGTTAAACCAATAAGTATTAAACCGAGACGTTAAAAATAATAAAACTCAGATAAACCCTGAAGTTTACCATTTGTTCGATAATTCAACGTGTTGTCTGAGCGTGAAGTATCACATCGATTGGCAAAGACAAACAAGCAAATGGCGAAATGGAACAAGAGGCGTCTGTTTGGCCTGGGGTATGATCATTTCAAAGAATTTATTAACAATAATAAAGTTGATAGGTCGCCAGTTAACGCAACGAATATTTATGTAATTAAAAAAAGGCGAATCAAGTTGTTGAAAAACTGAAAGTATCTTGGCGTAAAAAAATCATCTTTGTTTATCTACAAATCATTTATGTGTCTTCAGTGGATACATGGATTTTTCGGCCTGAATGGTATGGAGCCTGTTCTACAACATAATCGATAATAAGGTGGGGAGTACTATGAAAACTAAAAAATTAACCGCAGCTATTGCTACTGCAGTGCTTGGTTCCGGATCACTAGCGATACCGCAATTAGCGATAGCTCAAGATCTTATGCTGGAAGAAATAGTGGTATCTGCACAGCGTAGGGAACAAAACATATTGGATGTACCGGTAGCTGTGTCGGCCTTTAATGCTTCACAAATGCAAGAGGCGGGTATTTTTGATATTCGCGATCTGAATAAGGCAATACCTGGCTTCAATATCGCCACGGGATCTGATCCGGTGGGTACCACACCAATCCGCATTCGTGGTATTGGTACGGGTGGTAATCCAGGGTTTGAAGGCGCCGTTGGTACTTATGTCGATGGCATTTATCGCTCTCGTGCTGGTACTGCACTGAGTACTATGTTTGATATGGCCGGCATAGAAATTTTGCGTGGTCCCCAAGGAACATTATTTGGCAAAAACACCTCAGCTGGTGCTGTGCAATTGAATACTGCTGCGCCAGAGTTCGATGATTTGTACGGCAATGTAGCTTTTGAAGGTGGCAATTATGATACCTATAAACTGGAAGGTTACGTCAATGTTCCAGTAAATGATGCGATGGCTTTGAGATTTTCAGGTCTGGCTGAAGAAACCGATGGTTATATTACACACCCTATTACCGGGCGGGATATGATTCCAAGTGAAATGCAGGCTTTTCGCGCACAGTTGGCTTGGCAAGTAACAGAAGATTTGGATTTGCGCGTTATCCTGGATACCGCCAGTTCAGAACAGCTATCCAATTACAATAGGTCTACCCGAATAGGTAATGATGGTGGTCCTGGCAATAGTCTTAACACGCTTTGGCCTTCACTGGCGCTTGATACCACAACGGGTGGTGAGGGATATTGGTATTGGGATGTATCTGATCCTGCTAATCCGGGGCCAGCAGATCCCTTCTCTTATAAAATCGCTACCAGTTACGACACGCCTTCGGAACTCGATCAGGATGGGTTAACCATTCATGTTAATTATGACCTGTCAGATAATCTGAGTTTACGTTCTATCACCGGTTATCGTGACATCGAAAGTAAAACTCGAAATGGTGACTGGGACTTCGGCCCTGTTGACTTAGGTAGTGAGCTGAATGAGGATTATGGTTTTGAAACATTTTCACAAGAGTTTTTACTGAGCGGCTCATTTGATTTGGATGGTGGCAGCAGTATTGATCTGGTCACCGGTATAAACTACTTTGACGAGCAATTGGATCGTGAGCGTTCAGCTTTTGTTGGTGAACAGTTTGGTGCGGCCTTTAAGGCGATTTTTGGCGGTAATAATCCTTCATCGCCTTTCTTTACTGTTCCAGAAGTAGTCTTTGGTGATCCTACCTTTGCATTTCAGGATATGGTCTTCCAACAAAACGAAGAATCTGTTGGTTTATTCAGCCATGTGACCTGGAATTATGATGAGAATTTGAGTTTTATTGGTGGTTTACGGTGGAACCGGATCGAAAAAGATATCGACTATGATAATTTAAGTGCTGCTAATCAGCAGGACTATCATGACCAGGTGGCGTCGAGATTATTAGCTTTTTATATTGCCGGTGCTGGAACGCTCAGCCCGGATTGGGGCTCCAGCATTACTGATGAGGAGTGGACCTATGACTTCACCATTCAATACCGTCCAACAGAAAATACCCAGTTGTATGCTAAATACGCTTATGGATTTAAAGCGGGTGGTTTCAACATACGGTTCGATGCAGCTGGTGGTACGCCTATATCTCCGTTTGCTTCAAATCCAAACCAAAGCGATGATGGTACAGGGCGAACCTTTACCTATTACGATGAGGATGCCGTTAAAGAACCGCTCAACTTAACTAACAATATTGATGCTATCAGTGTGTCTTATAAGCCTGAGTATGTAGATGCTTATGAATTAGGTTTCCGCTGGGAGTATTTGGATCGCGGTCGTTTGAGCTTAACGTTATTCAGATCGTTCTATGATGATCTGCAGGTGTCCACTTTTAACGGTTTTGCTTTCGTTGTAACTAATGCGGGTTCATCGACTACGGAAGGTGTTGAGTTGGAGAATGTATTTACGGTGAACGAAAACCTGACTGTAAACTTTGCTGCGACTTACCTGTATGCGCTTTATGGTCCAGATGTGGTTGATGAATTGCCGGCCAATCGTGAGCAGGCTGCTTCGCCACATTTCGTTGCCCAAACGGGTATCCGTTATAACCAGCCTATAACCGATGACATGCAATTATTTGCTAATGCCAACTATATCTATTACACGGAGCAGTATGCAGGTGCGAATGAAATAGATGGTTATGGCTTGTTTGATTTAACGGTGGGTTTGCACCTGTCAGATGTGTGGACAGTGGGGGCTTTCTGTCGTAACTGTTTTGACGAAGAATATTATTCCGGCCAGTTCAACCAGCCATTTATGTCTGGAGGGGATCCATTGGGTACCCTGGGTGAACCTAGCACGTATGGTTTGCAAATAAGCAGAGACTTCTAATTCCCTTTTTATCCATGTCCTAGTCGTGTGTTGTGCACCTCAATTTGAGGTGCACTTTTTTATTGTTATTGGCTAATAGTTAATGTTGTTGATTGTTATTGAGTAATGACATGTGGCACGCCGAATTCGATGGTAAAAAATTCATCTTCAGTAACACCGGCTTTTACTCTTTCCTGCACTAACGCTTTTTCTGGTTCATCGACGGCTTCGGCAGTTAGCTGAAAAGTACCGTAGTGAATGGCAATGGATTGTTTAGCTTTGAGATCGAGATGAGCCTGTACTGCATCCTGTGGATCCATATGTATAGGCCCAAAAAAACTTTTTGGTTTGTATGCGCCTATCGGCAAAAAGGCGATATCCATGGCGCCATATTTTTCCTGCGTTTTGACATAATGATCGGCATAACCACTGTCACCACCAAAATATATTTTTTTCCCGCCGAGTTTTAATACGAAACCACCCCATAATGTAGAGGCCCGATCAAATAGAGAACGTCCGGAAAAATGTTGTACTTCAACAAAAGATAGGGTGAGGTTTTCATTAACATCAATGCTTTGCCACCAATCCATTTCAGTAATGTTTTGCATTGAATCAAAGCGTTCGCCGACGCCCAAACCAACATAAATCTGAGGATTGTCGCGTTCTATTAACTGATTCATCGTTGGAAGATCTAAATGATCGTAATGGTCGTGACTGATAACAACAACATCAATGGGTGGCAGGCTGTCAAAGGTGATGCCTGTTTGTCGCACGCGCTTTGGGCCAATAAAGGAAAATGGACTGGCCCGCATCGAAAAAATCGGGTCAGTAAGGATATTTATCCCATGTGCTTGGATTAATACTGTCGCATGATTGATTAGGGTGACTGTGATGTCATTAGCAGTCACTCGTGATGTTGGTGTTGGACCTAGCTGACTGTCAATCCAGTCTGGCCAGGTTGACCATTGATCGGAAAAATAGATACCTAAAGCTTCCAGTAATCTGCCACTATTAGCGGTGACTTCGTTGGCAGCAGTATTATGGAATTTTCCATCTTTAAAATTCGGGGATAATTGGCGTTTATCTTGATAGGTGGTGGCGCAACCTATAGCTAAAATAAGAAAAGTGGGAATAAGCAGATTCTTCAATATTATCTTCCTATTAACTATTTTGCTTGCGCGTTAGTGTAACAGAGCTGGAATCAATTTCGAAAAACTGACAAAATCGCTTGGATATATCTCCAATCAAGGCTATAACAATAAAATATGGTATGTATTTATTGGGGCAGGTTAGTATGATTCGTTTGCTACTGTGCTCCAATAATAAAAACCTATGGCTGTAGAAATATGCCCCAAAACGACCTTGTTCTTCATTTCAATTTTATGGTAGCCCGTATAATTTTAGCTGCGAAAGCTTTAGGCTTTAGCGCAGAGGAATGTTTAAAGGGTACCGGATTAACGGCTGCTGATATTTTTGAACACAATCGAATGATTAGTATTCGGCAGGAGTATTTGGTGCTGGCTAATTTTCGGGAGATGATAAATGACGATACCTGGGGATTAAAGTCATATCAGCACCATAAAAGTTCTATTTTAGCATTAGGCATTTATGGCTATGCCATTATGAGCGCGCCGACCACTCGCGATGCTCTGTATTTTGCACAGCAGGGCACTCGTATTACTAGCAGCATTTATTGTTATTCTTTGACAGAAAAAAAGGGTCTTGCCAGTTTGTATCTTCACCCTAAATATGATTTTGAAGAATGTATTCAATTACGTTGTGATTCTGAAATGGCCGCTGTGTTGGCTCATCTGGAAATTTTGGGCGGTGATAATTTGCAATTGAGAAAGGTATATGTGATGCATAATGGGCAGGCCAGTATGGAAACGTATCAACAGTTTTTTGGTTGTGATGTTGAGTTTAATTATCCTTCAATCCGGGTGGATTTTGATGCAAAGGTCTTGGATATACCAAGGCCGAATGGTGATAAGGATGTCTTTAATTTTTGCAGTGAACGTTGTCTTCATAATATTGAACTTATCTACAGTCGTCAGTTACCGATGTCTAAACAGGTCAAGGCTATTCTCGAAAAACAAAAACGTTTTACTATAACGGCTGCTGATATTGCGGCAGAGCTGCATATCAGTGGCAGAACGCTCAGCCGAAAATTGCAACAGGAAGGCAGTGGTTTTAAAGATCTATTAGCTGAAGTTCGGATGAATACTGCAATAAATTTCCTCGTTAATAGCGATTTATTAATGGAGGAAATAGCTTATAAATTAGATTTTTCCAGTCAGAGTGCCTTCACTCACTCCTTCAAGCGTTGGACCGGCGTGGCTCCCATTGAATATCGGGAAGGTAACCAACGTTAACGTTTCCATATATCGGTTAGTGTAGTATCAAAAACGACCGATCATTCCCTCCATAAGTACGCCTTGTTGCGACGTAAATATTCTACAAGTCATTGTTTTCTGATGTGAATGGCGAAGATAAACAAGTGCTTGGCTGTTCATAGCAAGCGATCATTTCAGCGTTTGAGTTAGGCTATCTATCTCTATATCAACAATAAAATGAGTGTGAGCTTTTATTTTATGGTGACAGTGACACAGCAGACTTCAGGCCCGATTGAAGAAAGAAAATGGCCAACCTTTTCGATCGCCCTGATTGCTTTACTGCTTTCTATGATCGAGCATTTTCAGTTAGGTAGTTTTGCCCTGCAGTATTGGCTATCTGGTGATTCTTCGTATGCTTTTTTTAATGGCGATGGCTTTCACGATGGCCTGTTGGCGCTCACTATTTTTCTCTCTGGCATATTAGGCATAGTGGCGCCTTTAATGTTAATGGTAAGGGCAATGTTGCCGGGTATTGCCGTAAAAGTAGAAATTCTAGCTGCACTGCTGTTATGCGTATTTGCGATCAGTTACATGGTATTTCAAGGCTATTATTTTAGTAATCGCAATCAGTTGGGGACCATTGGTCTGGGTCTGCATTCCGGTAGTGCTTATGGTTTAGTGGCCTTGCTGGTGGTGTATCGTTACTTTGAATCTTTGTTTCAGCATCATTCGCTCAATCGACAGTTATTTACAATACAAATATCTATTCTTGCACTATCACCCTGGCTTTATCAGGTGGGCTATGGGTTGTGGTTCCTGGTTTTGGGGCATGCCTATGATGGCATTTATCCTCAGCAATTACTGATTTCTTTTGGGCATTACTTGTTACCGATGGCGGTGGCCTATGCCTATATCACATTGATTGTTAAAGATGGTGATTTGGACAACAGTTTATTCTCTATAGATTGGCTGTTGGCTGCTATTGCTGTTTGTTTCATGGTGCTAGGTTTGATGGGGTATCACGGTTCATCCGTACAACCGTCTATTTTTTAATAGCAAACCTTTTAGCAATAAATTATCAATCATAAACCAATTTTCGATGAGTTAATAAAAAGGAGATCGCTATGGCAACAGCATCGACTGTACAGACTGGCCAGCATGAAGTGTCATCACTACCAGGGTTTATGATCAGTAAATCCTTTGCTGTGAAAATGTTTTTAGGCGTTGTTTGGTTTATGGCGCTACCCTTTGTTTACCATGCCTTTACCAATGGACTGGATTTTGTGGTGGATGGACAATCAGAGCATGCGGTATTTCAGCAGGCCGGCGCTGCTGGCGCATTTTTCCTTTTAGCTGCGCATATGGTGTTTGGTGCGGCTATGAATTTCCTCGCACCCTATCAAGTATATTTAGGTTATACCCGAACCAAAAAGCAATGGCACAGAGTCATCGGGTTTTCTTCTATTGCTATCGCATTCTTTGGTGCTTCTGTCGGTAGTCTGTATTGGTCAATGTATTACGATGAAAATTTAAGTGGTCCAGGTTTTACCGGTGAAGGTTACAACGCTCTGGTTTATCAAGCGGGGTCCATGTATGGCATCGTCATGTTCTATGTGATTTTCAAGGTAGTACAAAGCCTGGTCAATCGCGATTTTGCCAGGCATAAAGAGTGGGCGATACGCCTATTTATGTTGGCTATAGGATCTTATTTATTTCGCTGTATACAAGGCTATTGGATGATAGGTTATGCAATGAATGATGGGCAGCCTTTCATGTCAGAAAACACTATGGATTTTATCGAAAGTTGGGGGTTTTATGTTATTCCTCTGGCGGTGTATGAGCTATATCTACAGCTTCGAAAAGCCGGTTTCTACAAAAAATTGCCTGCCTATGCTCCTTTTGTAACGTCGTTGGCAGGAATAACAATCATTAGTGTTGGTAGTATCAGCTATGTTATGACGATGTTAATGCGCTATTAAATAAGTTTCTTCCTCTGTATGTGCGGCATATAGTTAGGCAGTGTTAAAAGCAGGACTTTATTTCGTAGCATTCAGTGTTTGGTCCAGTAGTAATCTATGAGGTTATTACTGGACTTTTTTAGTATTTTATTGATGAATAAATGTTGAGCTAATAATAATTTTTAATGAAGGAGAAAGTGCATGATCAAGCTTGTTTATATCCTGAAGCGTCATCCTGATCTAACGCCGGAAGAATTTTATCAACGTTGGCTAGAGCCCCATGCGCCGTTGGTTATTGAAGTATCCGAGGCGATAAAAGCAGTGCGTTATATTCAAAGCCATACAGTCGATACGCCATTAAATCAGCAATTTGCTGACTCACGGGGTATGCCCCCAGGCTTCGATGGTATTACTGAAGTGTGGTGGAATAGTATGGAAGATTTAATAGAGGGAATGTCGTCCCCTGAAGGGCAGGAGGCTTACGGTAGATTGTTAAAAGATGAGAGTGAATTTATCGATTTGGAAAAATCCTATATGTTTCTTACTCAAGAGCATGTTATCTTTGATAAGACAAAATAAAAATATTATTTGGGAATTTCCCAATGTGTTAGGGTACAGACGATGAGTAGAATGGCAGGAAAAAAGGTACTTATTACGGGTGGCGGTAGTGGTATTGGTGAATCCTGTGCGCTGCTTTTTGCCAAGGAAGGTGCAAGAGTTTTTCTCACTGGTCGCACCGAATCAAAGCTTGCTGATGTTGCACAGCAGGTTGCATCGCAGGGTGGACAGGCGGATTATCTAGCGGTTGATTTGTCTTCGGCTGAAGGCGTTGATCGCGTCGTTGATACTGCGATTGAAACCATGGGCAGCATCGACTGTTTAATTAACTCGGCGGGTGTAGGCTATAACTGGAATGCAGTGAGCCCCGGTTCCATGGCTGATATTGCTGAAACTCCGGTGGATAAATATCATGAAGTAGTGGCGATCAACCTCGATTCAACGTATTTCATGTGTCGTCGAGTTATCCAACATATGCAACAAAACGATGGAGGCAATATCGTTAATATTTCTTCCATTTACGGTATTGTCGGGCCGCGTGATTGCCATACCTATAGTGCAGTAAAAGCCGGTATTGCACACCTTGCCAAATCTATTGCGGTTCGTTATGCTGAAGAAGGTATTCGTGCTAACTGTGTGGCGCCAGGGTTTACTGCCACGCCAATGACAGAAGATGTGATGGATTGGTTTGATGATAAGGAGGCGATTGCCGGTATCATTCCACAAGCTCGCCCTGGTACGCCTGATGAAATTGCCAACGGTTGTCTATATTTAGCCAGTGATGAAGCATCCTATACCACAGGCATTTTATTACCTATTGATGGCGGTTGGAGTGCAAAATAGTTTAAGTCATCTGGTATTAATCCAGCAAGTAAGTCACTTCTATCGTGTTACCTTCATTGCTGAAGTTTATTTCTTCACATAATGATTTAATCAAGCTAATTCCTCGCCCAAAAGAATCATCGTTCTCGGCGCGATCAATAATATTCTGGTAGTCAAATCCGGGGCCAGTATCCGTTACACATATTCGCAAAGACGCCGGCGTATTTGCTATCTCAGGTTGTAAAGAAAACTGAAAAGTGACTTCCCCTGTGGTCAGGTTTTCTAGGCGGTGATTGCGTTGCTCATAATATTCAGTAGTCCCGTTGTCTAATTTTTTTATACTAGAATCCAGTAATAATAAACCGTGATCCACCGCATTGTTGTATAGCTCTGACAATAGAGTAAAGAGAAAATCCTTATGGGCTTCTACTGCTTGAGCATGACTAATGACCTGTAACAATTGAACCAAAGTATCTTCAGAACGTATTAATTCTGGCGTCAATTTGATTGTCGTTTCCAAAGGAAGCACTATCTTTTTATTAAGAGCACTCGAACTATTATGTAATTGTTCTACCTCTCCATCATGTGTAACAGGACAACAGATGATTTCTACCATTGATGTATCATCATCCTGATCAGCACCGTCTCGAAAAACATCGTGATCTTTAATAACGGCATTGATCTTGTCGTCGGAGTCTTTCAACAAGATGGTTTCTAATCGTTGCTCACCATAAAAATCACCAGCCGGGTTGGTGGCTTCAATAATCCCATCGGTATAAATGTATAATCGGGATTGCGATGATGGCTGTAATACTTGTACATTACTATCAAATTCGCTGGAATCAAGGATTGCCAGTGGCATGTGCATGGATTCAATCCGTGCTTCGAGCTTTCCTTCAGCATCAATCAATAGGATGTCATTCATGCCGCCGGCCCAGACAGAAAGGCGTTCACCATTACGGCTTAATTCAACCACTGCTGCACAAAAGAACATATTGCCTGGTAGCAGGTTCTGTAAACGAGTGTTTATTGTTGCGGCAATATCGCCAACACTAACTTGATTCGCCGTCATAGCATAAAAAATATCGGCAGTTGGCAGGTAACCAATCGCTGCTGATAGACCGTGCCCGGTAAAATCACCTAACAGTACATACAGGCCGCCGGAAGGACTCGGTGCAACTAACAATACATCGCCATTAAACATTGTCACCGGAGAAATGTGAAAATTAATATTATTAGCATTTGTGTGAATACGTTTCATATCATTACGAAACA
>JANQLG010000039.1 GCA_028280715.1 Spongiibacteraceae bacterium
GCATCAAAGCTACAAGCTCTTACATCACCAAGCGAAGAAAAGTCCGCCGCCAACTTCTGTGCCTTTTCAACCGTGCGATTGGCAATTAATAGATGCGAAGGCTTTTGTCGAATTAGTGGGTCTAACACTCCTCGTATGGCGCCACCAGCACCTAATAGTAATACTCGTTTATCGGTAATTTCCCAGGCCAAGTTGTCACAAATATCGCGGACTAAACCCACACCATCAGTATTATCGCCATAGATACTGCCATCATTCATCAATGCTAATGTATTGACAGCTCCAGCCAAACGAGCACGATCACTGACTTCGTCAGCAAAATCATAAGCATCTAATTTAAAAGGAACCGTGATGTTGAGTCCTTTACCGCCATTATCAAAAAAACTACGTGCAGCATCGGCAAATTTTCCAATGTCGACTTGATGATAACGGTAAGTTAAATCCTGATTGGTTTGCTTAGCAAAGGCCGTATGGATTTGTGGCGACTTACTATGTTTTATCGGGTTACCAAAAACTGCGTATTTATCCATTACTCATCTTCCGGGATAAATGGGTGTGAACTACTAATCGCAAAACGCTAATTAAACCCAATCTCGAGACGTTAAAAATTTCTCCGTCAGCTCAGCTTCATGACTATTTGGTTTTGGTTGATAATCATATTCCCAGCGAACTAACGGTGGCAGTGACATTAAAATGGATTCGGTTCTACCCTTGGATTGCAAACCAAAAATTGTGCCGCGATCCTGTACCAAATTAAATTCCACATAACGGCCGCGACGATAGAGTTGAAATTGTCGCTCTCGCTCTCCATAAGGTGTGTCTTTACGTTTCTGAATAATCGGCTCATAGGCTTCAATGTATGAATCACCCACAGCCTGGGTTAGCGCAAAGCAATGTTCAAAGCCGCCTTCGCTGAGATCATCAAAAAATAAACCGCCAACGCCACGCGGCTCATTGCGATGTGGAAGAAAGAAATAACGATCACACCAGGATTTATAATCAGGGTAAACATTCTCGCCAAAAGGCTCACAGGCTTGCTTTGCGGTTTGGTGCCAAGCGATGCAATCTTCTTCAAAACCATAATAAGGCGTTAAATCGTAACCACCGCCAAACCACCAAACGGGTTCTTCGCCTTGTTTTTCGGCAACAAACATTCTTACATTGGCGTGACTAGTGGGTATGTAGGGATTGCGGGGATGAATAACCAGTGATACCCCCATAGCCTGAAAGCTTCTGCCTGCCAGTTCAGGCCTAGCCTGTGTTGCCGAAGGAGGTAAGCCATCACCATAAACATGAGAGAAATTAACGCCGCCCTTTTCGATAATATTACCTTCAGCCAATACACGTGTACGACCACCGCCACCGGCATCGCGCTGCCACTGATCTTCAATAAAAGGCTTGCCGTCAATGGCCTCCAGTCTTTGACAGATACGATCTTGCAGACCCAGCAAATAGCTTTTAACGCGAGATAAATCAATGTCACTCATGGTAATTCATCCAATCGTTTTCAGGGTTTCGCGCTATTGGCGAATAACAGTATTAGTCCCTAATTCTCTAATTTCTGTCGGCTTTCCAGTTTGACCCAGCTCACCGGGAAGGAAGAAATCCACCTCCGGCAACTGCGACTGCACCTGCGATATCGTGGGCGCGGGTAAATCGCCTGCTCTGTTAGCCGAAGTAGACACAATCGGCCCACCAAAGGCTCGACATAACTGAGCAACCAGCGGATGAGCACTGACTCGTAAAGCTATACTCTGGTGTTGACCGCGGAGCCATTCAGGAGCAGAGGAGTTAGGTACAACCCATGTAACAGGTCCGGGCCAAACCGCATTAATCTCTGCAAGCTCGCTTGCACTCAATTCTTCCAGGTAGGGAGCTAACTGCTCAATGGTTGCTGCAACCAAAATCAAGCCCTTTTCCATAGGCCTATTTTTTATTATTAACAAACGTTTTACAGCTTGCTCATTTTGCGGATCACAACCCAACCCCCAAACGCCTTCTGTAGGATAAGCTATGATGCCACCCTCCTGAAGGCAGCGGCGAGCAAACTCAATGTCTAAAGGCATAGTGGTCATTAAAGACCTCAGAGAAGATTTAGCTCTTCAACTTTTCTTGCAAAGCTTTGTCTTTGGCTACTACAGCCTGAGCATTCGCTTCGCGCTCATCAATAAGTTTTTGGCGCAACTCGGCATCCGCAGTCGCTAAAATTTGGGCTGCCAGGTACGCAGCATTTTTAGCACCGGCTTTACCAATAGCCACTGTCGCTACAGGAATACCACCCGGCATCTGTACCGTAGATAGTAAAGCATCCAGGCCATCCAGAGAGGCATTAATGGGCACACCAATCACGGGCTTTAAAGTGGCAGCAGCTACAGCACCCGCCAGGTGAGCAGCCATACCAGCAGCACAGATAAAGGCTCCGCAGCCACGTTGATCTGCTTCAGTTACATACTCATGAGTAATCTTTGGTGTACGATGAGCAGAAGTGACTTTAACTTCATACTCAATGCCAAATGATGCCAGCACTCCAAAGGCAGCCTCCATTTGTGGCAAGTCTGAATCTGATCCCATTAAAATAGCGACAAATGGCTTATTCATGTATGCAACCCTCAATCGTCAAAGGAGCTCTCCCATAGATTAGTTTCCTGGAAGACCTCTTGGTTTAAAACAATAGAAATTTCGAAGAGGCGCGAAAATTACCGAAGTCGGGGAATGAATGCAAGTTAACGCGCATTTTTTCAACAACAAGCTAAGAAAATTTCATCTCATTAGTAAGCGCGATCTAAATAATCATTTAATACGAACATAGCAACCTGCCTGCTGACCAATCCAGCCATTGATTTCAAGCGCCATTAGTGCAGGCAGCAATTCTGCCATATCCCAACCACAACGCTGTTGCAGTAAGTCAACAGGAGCCGGATCAAAGCTTATCCACTGTAATAGCTGCTGTTCTTTAGTATCCATACTCATTGCTGTTTCGTTAACACTAACTAAGGAATCATCAGGCAAATTAAAGTCTTCTGATAACCAACCAGAAAATTCTTCCATAATGTCGTTGGCGCAGGTTACTAGCTTTGCACCTTGCTGTATTAATTGATGGCAACCTGAACTGGAGAGATTGCGAATAGAGCCGGGAATGGCGAACACCTCTCTATCTTGCTCCAGAGCACAACGGGCTGTTATCAACGAGCCGCTCTTCAGTGCTGCCTCAACAATCACAACTCCCAAACTCATTCCTGATATCAAACGGTTGCGTTGAGGAAATAAAGACCGATGTGGTTTTGTGCCAATAACAAACTCGGAAACAATGGCACCGTTGCCCGGTATTACTTCATATAACGTGCGATTTGATGCCGGATAGCGTTCATCAATTCCCGTTCCCAATACGGCGATAGTCTTTCCTTGATCCGCTGATAACGCGCCTCTATGGCTCGCCGCATCTATACCCAAGGCCAAACCACTGGTCACAACAAACCCGGCTGCTGCTAGATCACTGGCCATGGTTTGAGCTACCTCTTGGGCACCCGGAGAGCAACGCCGACTACCAACCATAGCTATCTGTGGCCTATTTAGTAATGCTTTATCTCCGCGTACATAGAGCAATGGCGGCGGGTCATTTATTTCTTTTAGCATTGCCGGATAGTCATTACTAACTAACGGTATGAGCTCTATTTCTTCTGTAGCGATATATTGAAAATCAGCTTCAATCAATGTTTTTAGTGCTGATGATAGCGGTCGCTTCAAAAGAGTCTGTTGCTGAGGAGTAATCCCTAACTGACCTAAAACCTCAGGCGACAACTCTTTAATGAGAAAGGGGTCTGAACAAACTGAGAGGATTTTCGCTAATGATCGAGAACTTAATTGGGGAGTTCGATGAAGCGCCAACCAGGCGCGTAGTTCAGCATCTTGCATAGATCATCCTTGATCTGGTCTAAATATTCTTTATTAAGGGTTTTTGACTTTATCCATCACCGACAGCGTACGGGTCGCTTTAAGTACCAGCCCGTAACTTACCTTCTCGAAGGTTCTGAAAACCATCATTAATCCGGCTCTGCTATCAGGGACTTTAACAATTTCTTCCGTCACAGGGTCACGTACGTTTTCACCAACTCGGTAGATAGCCAATACATTGCCTACTTCAAGGCCTTCACGGCTACCTTTGTTAATTACCACGACATCCATGCTGCCTATCTGAGAAACACCACCTTCGACAGCAATAATATAACCTTCGGTTTCTGATCCCGGTCTGGAGGGATAGAAGTTACTGCTAATCAAACGCTCTTCATCAGGCAACAAGCGATCACCACGACGTACCTCCTCAGTCGTCTGGTTTAAACCCACGGTAGCAATTTCGCCATCCAATTCAATTATTTTGGCATTGGCAATGGAAAATGCCTGATAACCCAACAACTCTTCTGTCTCAGGATCGATATACGCATTTCCAGGACGGAAAATACCAAAAGCCTCCTGGCCGTTTTCAAAATTACCGCGGGCATAGAGCTGATCTCCAGCACCCGATACAATGTGGCCATCACTTCCCGCCAATACATAAGGCGCTGCTGTTAACGATTCGCTATCCACCACACGACTGTCCGTCATAAAGGGCGAAATAGCGTCAAGCGGAATAGCGGGAATGGCAAGATCCAACTCCGAGATACGAACCTGCGGTGTCAACTTAACATCCTTACCGCGCTTAACCACCAACCTTGGGCGGCCATCAATATAAACCAGGTTCAGTACATCGCCGGGATAGATCAAATGAGGATTATCTACCTGTGGATTAACATGCCAGATTTCCGGCCATAACCAGGGATCGTCGAGAAACACCTGGGAAATATCCCATAGTGTATCTCCCTTTTTCACCACATAGGTCTGCGGATGACCATCTTTCAAAGACAACACATCTGCAGAGACTACAGAAGAGATGAACAAACCCGCCTGGACAAGAAGAGATACTGTGAGCACGCGAAGGTATCTCAACGCCTTTTTATTCATAGTGACATTCCTTTTTCGGAATTAATCCGTCAATCTGCCAACTTCCCCCAGGTCATATTCAAGGTCGGCAAAGAGAACAGACAACAATTATTAGCAACCTGATATACTATAGCAGCTTAGCTGCAGATCGCCCTTTATCACAGGCAATTATTTGCTTTCTGATCATAATGTTAGCAGTAATACTTAGATTCATACTAGAAGTTCGTCACAAACTGAGATGGCCAAACTAAACATTCTTGAATTCCCCGATCCTCGCCTTCGAACCGTGGCAAAACCGGTTACTGAAGTCGATGATTCTATTCGTCAACTGATCGACGATATGTTTGAAACCATGTATGCGGCACCTGGTGTCGGACTGGCCGCCACTCAGGTCAATGTACATAAAAGAGTTGTGGTCATTGATGTTAGTGAAGAACAGAATCAACCCCAAGTATTTGTTAACCCAGAAATTAGCGTGTTAGATGGCCCTGAACACGAATACGATGAAGGCTGTTTGTCCGTTCCCGGCTTTTATGAAACTGTTGCCAGGCCAGAGAATATTTCAGTAAAAGCCCTTGATCGTGATGGTAACTCCTTCGAAATAGAGCCAACAGGCCTATTGGCGGTATGCATCCAGCACGAGCTTGACCACCTTAACGGCAAACTATTTGTCGATTACCTATCCCCCCTGAAGCGCAAGCGTATTCGTACCAAACTGGAAAAACAGCATAAACAGCAAGCTGTGACCGGTTAACTCAAGGAGCCCTTTCATTGCGTATTATCTTTGCCGGTACACCCGAGTTCGCGGCTATCCATCTACAGGGGTTACTGGATGCCGGTGAGCATGAAATCATCGCTGCTTACACCCAACCCGATCGCCCAGCGGGAAGAGGCAAAAAACTGTTACCAAGTCCCGTTAAAACATTAGCACTGGAAAATAATATCCCGGTCTTTCAACCAGTAAACTTCAAACAACCCTCAGATCAACAGCAACTTAAGGACCTCAACGCCGATATTATGGTGGTAGTTGCCTATGGTCTGCTGCTACCCAAAGTGATTCTTGATGTACCTCAACTGGGCTGTATCAATGTGCATGGTTCATTGTTACCACGTTGGCGCGGAGCAGCACCGATACAACGTGCGATTGAAGCAGGGGACAAAGAAAGCGGCATTGTAATTATGCAGATGGATGAAGGGCTAGACACGGGTGACATGTTAGTCACCGCCAAATGTGACATCGATTCAAGTGAAACCAGCAGTAGTCTGCACAATAAACTGGCCACGTTAGGCGTGCCGGCATTAAATCAGGCACTGACTGAATTAGCCAACGATAGCGCCACCCCTGTTCAACAGGACGACTCACTGAGTTGCTATGCGCCTAAAATCACCAAAACAGAAGCCGTTATCGACTGGCAACAACCTGCAGCTATTATTGACCAAAAAGTTCGCGCCTTTAATCCCTTCCCAATTGCCAGTACCACACTCGGCGATAAAACCATAAAGATCTGGCAGGCCACCGTTACTGACCAGCAAGGTGATGCGGGTAACATTATTGATGCTGACAAAAAAACTATTGTCGTGGCCTGTGGTAAGGGCAGCCTGAAGCTGGAAAAAATCCAACTGCCCGGAGGAAAAGTGCTGGATATTCCCGCCGTAATGAACTCCAAGGCGGACTGGTTTACTGTCGGCGCTAAGTTTGGCGCTGACACTTTGGCACGATAATCAAGAATGAGCAAAAACGTAATAGATTGCCGAGCTGCTGCAGCCCGCTGTTTGCTAACAGTTTCTAACGGATCGTCGCTTTCGCAACAAATCCTGATTTTTGAAGACCAGGTCAAAGAACGTGATCAGGCCCTGTACCGGCAATTATGTTATGGCGCTATCCGGCTGTATCCAAAGCTGGAAGCCATCGCCAAGCAGCTATTAGCAAAGCCAATGAAAGAAAAGGATCGCGATATTTTTATGCTGATCCTGCTGGGTATTTATCAACTAAGTGAACTGCGCATCCCAGACCACGCCGCAGTGAACGCTACCGTCGCAGCCAGCCGCACTTTTAAAAAAACCTGGGCCAAAGGATTAATCAATGGCGTGCTGCGCAACTGGCAACGACAATCGGAAAGTATTTTGCAAAAGCTATCCGACGCTGAGATGGCCGCGCACCCGCAATGGTTGCATAAACAACTTAAGCAAAGCTGGCCCAAACATTTTCAATTGATAGAAGCAGCGAACAACGAGCACCCGCCGTTTTGTATACGCATCAACCCGCACCACCATACGCGGCAGCAATACTTACAGTTACTGACCGAACATGAACTCAACGCCAGTGCGTGTGAGTTTGCCGAAGAGGGTATTCGTCTGGAGCAGGCCACCAGTGTTGATAAATTGCCGGGGTTTGAGCAAGGCTGGGCCAGCGTTCAGGATGAAGCCCCACAACTTTCCGCAAAGTTATTAGATTTGAAAGCCGGTCAGCGTGTTCTCGATGCCTGCTGTGCTCCCGGCGGCAAAACTGGGCATCTGTTAGAAACTGAACCCAAGCTGGAAGAACTGATAGCACTCGATATCGATGAACATCGATTAGAACGCGTTCAGCAAAATCTGGATCGATTACAATTAACCGCCACTTTATTACAAGGCGATGCCGCATCTCCTGAAAGCTGGTGGGACGGCAAACACTTTGATCGCATTTTACTGGATGCACCCTGTTCGGCCACCGGGGTTATTCGTCGCAATCCCGATATCAAACTACACCGCACCGCTGCCGACATTACGCAATTATCCCAGTTACAACTTTCGATATTGCAGGCGCTGTGGCCAACGCTGAAACAGGGCGGACTACTGCTTTACGCCACCTGCTCTGTATTGCCTACTGAAAATGAGCAAGTCATACAACAATTCTGTCAACATCAAGAAGGCGCTGAACATGTTCCAATTAATGCGTCTTGGGGAATCACTCGTGACTATGGCCGACAACTATTTCCGCAGCTAGAGGGCCACGATGGTTTCTACTATGCGCTACTAAAGAAAGTGCATTACTGAAGAAAGCGTAAAAATTCACAGCAAATTTTTCTGAATTCTTATCCGGAAAACATGGCCTTTGTCGCATTAGCACATACAATTAGCCATTAACTTGATAATGATTTCATTGCACTATTATTGCTTAAGCATCATTCAGGTATCGCTCAGACAGGCGATAGTATTTTAGTACGACTATATTCATATACAGCTAGATGAATTTTAGCTACAAGAACTAGAAAAACCGGCCTCCAACAGAGTGCTGTAACAAAACGGCTCCATCTATGAAAATTATTATTCTTGGTGCAGGACAAGTCGGAGCATCACTGGCCGAGCACCTCGCTGATGAAAAAAACGACATCACAATGGTCGATGTCGATAGTGATCGCCTGCACGAACTGCAGGATAGATTGGATATCGGCACGGTAACCGGGCAAGCCTCTCAACCCGATGTGTTAGAACGTGCCGGTGCCGCCGATGCCGACATGTTAATCGCCGTAACCAATTCCGACGAAATCAATATGGTAGCCTGTCAGGTTGCCTACACCTTGTTCCGCACACCAACAAAAATTTCCCGGATTCGATCGCAGCCCTTTCTGGAAAGCAAAAAACTCTTCAGCAATGAGGCCATACCCATCGACGTCATTATCAGCCCTGAGGTGCTGGTGACGCGATACATTAAACGCTTGATTGAATACCCTGGCGCGTTACAGGTGCTTGATTTCGCCGGTGGCAAAGCACAGTTGGTAGCTGTCAAAGCTTATTATGGTGGGCCTATCGTCGGCAACGAATTGCGCGCTATTCGCAGCCATATGCCCAATGTTGATACCCGAGTTGCTGCTATCTTCCGCCGTGATCGTGCCATCATGCCCAAGGCCAATACCGTCGTTGAAGCTGATGATGAAGTATTTTTTATCGCTTCGCGTGAAAACATTATGCCGGTCATGAGCGAGCTGCGACGACTCGATCGCCCCTACAAACGCATCATGATCGCCGGTGGCGGTAACATTGGTTTCCGTCTGGCTGAAGCTATAGAGAAAAAGTTTCAGGTAAAAGTTATTGAGCAGAGTTACGCCCGTTGCCGCATGTTATCGGAAACACTGAGACAAGCGATTGTACTTCATGGCAACGCCTCTGATCGGGAATTACTGACCGCAGAGAATATTGAAGAGGTGGATGTATTCTGTGCCCTGACCAGTGACGATGAAGCCAACATCATGTCATCGATGTTAGCCAAGCGAATGGGCGCAAAAAAAGTCATTACCCTGATCGCCAATCCGGCCTATGTTGATCTGGTGCAGGGCGGTGAAATCGATATCGCCATTTCACCACAGCAAATCACTCTTGGCAGCCTGCTCACCCATGTGCGACGCGGTGATGTCACTAATGTACATTCACTACGCCGCGGCGCAGCTGAAGCGTTAGAAATGATCGCTCACGGCGATGCCAAAACCTCGAAAGTGGTTGGCAAGCGTCTCGACGAAATTGAATATGTTGAGGGATCTTCCATCGGTGCCGTTATTCGGGGCGACGATGTACTCATTGCGCATCGTTATCTGGTGGTAGAACCGGAAGATCATTTGATCATCTTCCTCACCGATAAATCGAAAGTCAAAGATGTGGAGCGCGTGTTCCAAGTCGGCTTCAGTTTTTTCTAATCCGGTTAGCCCATGCATATCGCCCTCGTCTTTCAAATACTCGGCATGCTACTGATGGTGTTCAGCCTGACGCTGTTCTCCCCAATTGCCGTTTCCTACATTTATGACGATGGCGCCTATCCCGCATTTTTAATCGCCTTTGCCATTACACTTATCAGCGGTGCGCTGATGTGGATGCCAGTGTCGCGGCAGCGTACTGATCTGCGTACTCGCGATGGCTTTTTGATTACCTCTCTGTTCTGGACAGTGCTTGGACTGTTCGGTTCGCTGCCCTTTATGTTATCACCAAGCCTTGATATGTCCGTTAGCGATGCTGTGTTTGAATCCCTTTCCGGGCTGACGACGACTGGAGCAACGGTTATCACCGGTCTAGATGATTTGCCAAAATCGATACTGTTTTACCGACAACAACTGCAGTGGCTGGGTGGCATCGGAATCATCGTTATTGCCGTAGCGATTTTGCCGATGCTGGGTGTTGGTGGTATGCAGTTGTACCGGGCGGAAACACCTGGGCCAGTTAAAGACAGCAAGCTGACACCACGCATCACCGAGACAGCAAAAGCGTTGTTCTTTATTTATGTTATTTTGACCATTACCTGCGCCATAGCTTACTGGTTAGCCGGCATGACCTTTTTTGATGCCATTTGTCATTCATTTTCTACAGTAGCCATCGGTGGCTTTTCCACCCATGATGAGAGCATAGGTTACTTTGACAGCCCAGTGATTATGATCATCGCCAGTATTTATATGATGGTGGCAGGCATCAACTTTGCGTTGCATTTTCATGCCTTTCGCGCCCGCAGCCTGCACCATTATTTTCGCGATTCAGAAAGTCGTTTTTTTACCAACACTATTATTGGCGCCACGGTTATTGTCTGTTTTTATCTTATCGCTACCGGCACCTATTCCACTGGTGAGGGGTTAATCCACGGCATTTTCCAAACGGTATCCATTGCTACCACCACTGGTTTTGCCACTGCTGATTTTGCCGCCTGGCCCAGCTTTCTTCCTATTATGCTAATCGTATTGTCTTTTATGGGCGGCTGCGGTGGCTCAACCGGCGGCGGGATGAAGGCCGTGCGGGTGATGTTAATGGCCAAACAAGGGGTGAGAGAACTTGCGCAATTGATTCATCCCAACGCGGTTATTCCATTAAAGGTGGGCAACCACAGGGTAGAAGCGACGGTAGTTAGCGCAGTATGGAGTTTCTTCGCGGTTTATATGTTTGTCTTTATTGTGATTCTATTATTGTTAATGGCAACTGGCCTCGATTACACCACTGCCTTTTCTGCAGTAGTTGCCTCGCTCAATAACCTAGGCCCCGGCCTGGGTGATGTATCTTCTCATTACGGCGATGTCAGCGCTGTCGCCAAATGGGTGTTATGCCTATCCATGTTGTTGGGCCGGTTGGAAATATTTACCCTGTTGGTATTGCTGTCACCACAGTTCTGGAAACGATAAATGACTGAAAGCTCTTCCAACGATCAGAAAACCCAACAGCAAAAATGGGATCAACGCTATCAACAAAAAACGCAACCCGGCAATCCTTGCTGGGTGTTAGAAAACAATCTTCATTTATTGCCGAAGCAGGGAGCGGCTCTTGATCTTGCCTCTGGTTTAGGTGCCAATGCACTTACGCTGGCCAAGCATAGGTTAACTACCTTCGCTTGGGATATTTCATCTATTGCTTTGGAAAAAATCGATCAGTTTGCTACCGAACAAAATCTTAATATCACTACTGAACAACGTGATGTGGAATCCAATCCACCCGAAGCAAATAGTTTTGATGTTATCGTTGTCAGCCAGTTTTTATACAGGCCAATATTTCCTGATTTAATCAAAGCATTAAAACCTAATGGCTTGATTTTTTATCAAACGTTTAACCAACAAAAATTATCTAATAGTGGACCCAGTAGCCCCGATTATCTTTTGGAGCCTAATGAGTTGTTGAAGGTATTTTCAGAATTATCGATTCGGTTTTATCGGGAAGATAGTAGGGCAGGCGATTTAGAGCAAGGACGACGGGATAGTAGTTATCTTGTCGCGGAACGTGGTTAAACACCCATATTCTATAGGATTACATTTACCAGCACTGAAAAACTCCCAAAAAATATATTCAGCTTTTATTAAGTTTATCCCTCGATAATAAGATACTTCAAAGGATAAAGGAGAACCTTAATGAAGCTACTACAACTAACTATAGCACTAAGTTTCCTCTTATTGATTGGATGTAACGATGGAACCCCTTCTCAAATTCAAACCCGCAAAGGCATAATAGAAGGCGTTGAACTCGAAGGTATAAAACGCTTCCTTGGTATTCCCTATGCTAAGGCACCTGTCGGACATTTACGCTGGGCTGAACCAGTTCCTATAGATGCCTGGAGTGGTATTAAAGAAACAAAAGATTTTGGACCATGGTGCCCCCAACCTGACTTTGACCGCCGAGACGAAGGCACCATGCTCTCAGGCGAAGGGTGGACAATCTTTCTCGACGTGCCGCCCAATAAAAATGCCCACGAAGATTGCTTGAGCTTAAACGTATGGGCACCTGCGGAAGCCTCCAATCACCCAGTCATGGTCTTTATCCATGGCAATGCACTGGGTAGCTCATTTCCGGTTTACGACGGCGAAGCCTTTGCTAAAGATGGCGTTGTCTATGTTTCTTTTAACTTCCGGTTGCTCACCATCGGCAACTTTGCCCACCCTGCCATTACCAAGGCGGCAAAGCCAACCGACCCTCTCAGCCGATATACAGAAATGGATCAACTCGCTGCCTTGCGATGGGTGCAGCAGAATATTGCTGTCTTCGGAGGAAATCCCAACAACGTCACAATAGTTGGCAGTAGCAATGGAGGGGCCGGCATTTTGCAGATGCTTTCAAATAAAAAGGCCGAAGGGTTATTTCACAAGGCTATCGTTCAATCAGGCAATGGCTGGTGGGAACCAGTTAATCAAACTCAAAATGAGCAACTGGGTTGTAAGCTGGCTTCTATGGCAGGTTTAGATGGATGTAATGCTACGGCCGAAGAATTACGTAATCTGCCCTGGCAGCAATTACCCGTCACAGGACCTTACAGTATTGATGGCAGGACCTGGAAAGAGGGCGCAACACAGGCCATAGCTGCAGGCAATGTTATCGATGTACCGCTGCTGATCGGTTGGAATGATTTTGACGGATCGTCGTTACGCTATTCACCACAACAGGTGATTAAAAATTCACACCCAAGCGTTTTAGCCAGCTATAAAAAAGACAGCTGGGACTCAGAGGAAGATCTCGCCTATGCCCTATACACAGATCTACACTCCGGCGCACCGGCAAGATGGGTTGCTCACCAAATGGAACAGGGGGAGCCGGTGTATCTCTATCTATTTTCCTATGTATTATCGATGGAGCGAGACAAAAGCCGTGGCGCAGCACATGCTTATGAACTCCCACATGTTTTTGATTCTTTGGATAAGGTAACCCCTCCAATAATTGGCTCTTTTTTAATAAACGATGAAGATCATGCAATGTCAAAAATCATGCATGCCTGCTGGGTATCGTTTATTAAACAAGGCAAACCAACGTGCCCTGAAGCACCTGAATGGCCGTCATATAACAGAGCAACCGATCAGTTAATGGAACTTAACTTAAAACCAAAAGTGCTCGCTGGATTTCGTTCTGAACAACTCAATGCACAGGAAAAAGCGATGGCACATTACTTGGAAAAGTCAAAGACGGGTATAGAAAAGTTTTTGTATGGGGGAGAGTGAATATTTTAATTTTTAGTTACGCTTAAAATCAACGGCCAATATTCTCAGGAGAACACTCCCACAACAAGATGGGGTGTAAAATCAAACAAAGGGACGGGCTTACGCGCCTCTTTTAGAGGCGTTAATTAGTCAACGGGAGCTGGCTATGCCTCCAATCTTTCATCTGCCCTTCCAATAATCGTACTTCAAAAAAACCTTGACCCAAAAGATAACTTTCCAGCTCTTTTGCACGCTGTCCTTCTTCACAATACAACACAATTTCCTGCGATTTTTTAAGCGCTAAATCATCCAACGATTTTTTATAGCTTTCAAAATCGACGTGCAATGCACCGGGTATATGACCTGTTGTATATTTTTCCTTTGGTCTTAAATCTAAGATCAGTGGCGATGAATTATCTGTGATTCGAACCAATAACTCCTGTTGAGAAATGATTTTTGATGATGGGTCGTCACCACAGGCAACCATAAATGCTGCAAATAAAATAATGACTAAAGATGTCCTCACGATTTTTTCCTGTGTTTCTGAATCAAATCGTAGGCAGCTTGAATCTCCTGTGATTTTTCTGTGGCCATTTTCAACATATCTTCAGGCACACCCTGGGCAATTAACTTATCAGGGTGGTGTTGGCTCATTAGCTTTCGGTAGGAGCGTTTGATTTCTCTGTCGCTGTCGGTGCTGCTGACACCCAATGCCTGATAAGCCTGCTCCAACTCATTTTGGGAAGGCGCCTGTGCGCTTTGTTGATAATGGTCACTGCGGAAATGTTCCTGTGCCATTAACATAGCCAGCAATTGTTCAAACTGGCGAGAACCAATGCCGAGGTAGCTTCCTGTACGCATCAGGATATCGCGCTCGGACTGATGCAACTCACCATCTGCCAAAGCAATGGTGAATAAAAATTCCAATAACAAAAAGGGCAGGTTTTGCTGACGACCACCTTCGCTAATAAAACGCGATACCACTGGCTCTAACTGAAAGGAAGATTCGGCACCTTGTTTGAATAGGGAAATGGCTTCCTGCCGATGCTCGGCAGTTAAGCCTAAACGCGCCATCAACGTTTCGGCCTGTTCAATTTCCTGCTCGCTGATTCGGCCATCGGCCTTGGCGATATGGCCCATGATGGAGAAGGTGGTTTCGAAAAACAGACGCTGCAGACGCTCTCGCTCAGCACCGTAATCAAAACCCATTGCCCTCGACACACCGCGATCAAAGAAATGACCAACGGCGATGCCAATAATGGCACCGATAAACCCTCCACTGAAAAAACCCAGAATACCACCCAGGATTTTCCCAAAAATAACCACTCGCCCCATAGCTGACTGTTCCCGTTTACGTTGTTGCTCGTTCTAGTAATGTTTTTGCTAATGCTTGTTGTAATACTTGCGCTCGTCGTTCGGCTGCCTTTTAAAACGTTTGTATTCCCATTGGTATTGGCTCACTGCCACATTTGCAGCTTGTTCAACGGTTTGGTTTAAGGCAGTAAGCGACTGGAGTTGATCCTCTGAATAGAATGTATCTGGCACCGGTTCAAAAACGATGTCAAAACCACCTTTATCGATATTACGTAGCGCATAGCCCAACACCGCCTTGGCACCAGTACGCTGAATCAAGTTATAGGGTAATACCGCGGTATAAGCTGGTACCGAATAAAAAGACGCAAACTCACCACTCCCTCTGGCTGGTACCTGATCGGGCAGTATGCCCACCATCTCACCGCGTTTTAAGGCTCGCAACAGCGCTTTAACACCCGAAGTATTGGTGGGCGCCAACTGGGCACCACTACGACTTCTGGCCTTGTAAATTATCTGATCCAAAAAAGGATTGTCCGGGGGCTGGTATAAATTGGTTATCGTAAAGTGATCACTTAAATAGGGACCAAAGGCCTCCCAATTGCCAATATGCGGGGCAAGTAATATCACGCCTTTTCCTTGTGCAAGTAACGTATCGACATGCTCATGGCCTGTTACCGATGTGACCTTTTTCAGAACGGTATCAACTGGGCGCAACCAGACGTAGGCCATCTCCATGGATGTCATGCCCAAATGCTGTAAACGTTCTTTAGCTAACCGAGATCGCTCAGTGTCTGTTAGCTCGGGAAAACAGATCAACAGGTTCTCTTCGGTGATTCGACGTGAATCCGTGTTCAACCACCAGGCTAAACGCCCGATTATCCGGCCAAACAATTGAAGAAAGGATAAAGGCAAAAGAGAGAGAACCCAGAACAGGCCAAAAATCAGTGCGTTGCCAATTGCTTTCATAAGAATCCGTTTTGCTTGAAGGAATCGCATAATACCGGTTTCCACTGCTGACAGAAATGTGCTGTGGCGTTTTTCATCCATCGGCAACATAGAATACCGGTGGCAAGTCACTGTATACTATGCGCCTTTTTTGGCTATCTAGGCCATCCGACCCCTTTTAATAACACACTGAGTACAAGTAGAGCGGCGTTGTGACCACGCAAACATCGAATTCCGTAACCAATACGGATGTCAGCACTTTTCAGGGCCTCATTCTGGCACTGCAACAATATTGGGCACAGCAGGGCTGTGTAATTCTGCAACCTCTGGATATGGAGGTCGGTGCAGGGACCTTCCACCCCGGTACCTTTTTGCGTGCCATTGGCCCCGAAACCTGGAACGCGGCTTACGTACAACCTTGCCGTCGTCCTACCGATGGCCGCTATGGTGAAAACCCCAACCGCCTGCAGCATTACTACCAGTACCAGGTGGTGATGAAGCCGAACCCGGCCAATATTCAGGAGTTGTATCTCGACTCGCTACGTGCACTTGGCATTAATCCGCTCACTCACGATATTCGCTTTGTCGAAGATAACTGGGAATCACCCACGCTAGGCGCCTGGGGCCTGGGTTGGGAAGTATGGCTGAATGGAATGGAAGTCACGCAGTTTACTTACTTCCAACAGGTTGGCGGTCTGGAATGTTACCCAGTCACAGGTGAAATCACCTACGGTCTGGAGCGTATCGCCATGTACCTGCAAGGTGTAGACAGTATCTACGACTTGGTGTGGACTGAAGGTCCTGAGGGTATCGTTACCTATGGCGATGTGTTCCACCAAAACGAAGTGGAAATGTCGACCTTTAACTTTGAAGAGGCCGATGTTGAGCAGCTGTTTAAACAATTCGACCACTGTGAAGCGGAAAGCCAACGACTGATCGAAAAGGGTTTACCACTACCTGCCTATGAAATGGTAATGAAGGCCTCCCATGCATTTAACTTGTTAGACGCGCGCCATGCAATTTCGGTTACTGAACGTCAACGTTTTATCTTGCGTGTGCGCAGCTTGGCTCGCGGCGTTGCTCAAGCTTATTTTGATGCCAGAAAACAACTGGGCTTTCCCCTTGCCCCGGAGAATTTGCGCGACGAAGTATTAGCCGCAAATGAGGAGGGCGCATAATGGCTAAAGATTTTTTAGTTGAATTAGGTACCGAAGAGCTGCCACCCACCGCACTGTTGAAACTCTCTAACAGTTTTACTGAGCAGGTAAAAAATAGTATTAGTGCTGCTGGCTTGAATTTTAGCCAAGTAGAAAGTTTTGCTACACCAAGACGACTGGCGATTGTTATCAGTGATTTGGATGAAGAAACACCCGCCAAGGATATTGTTAATTGGGGCCCACCCAAGAAAATTGCCTTTGATGATGCCGGCAAGCCCAGCAAAGCCGCTGAAGCCTTTGCTAAAAAGAACAGCATTAACGTTGATCAGTTAGTTATTGAGAATGATGGCAAAGCGGAAAAATTAGTTTTTCGCAGTACAGAACCCGGCCAATATTCAAAGGCATTACTTCCAGAGATTGTTTCTAACGCTTTAGATAAGTTACCAATACCCAAACGCATGCGCTGGGGAGCAAGCCGTAATGAATTTGTTCGCCCCGTGCACTGGCTGGTAATGATGTTGGGCAGCGACATTGTCGAGGCTAATATTCTTGGTCTTTCTGCCAACAATATAACTCGTGGCCACCGCTTCCATTGTGATACGACGTTAGAAATAGCTAATCCCGCTGTTTACCAATCATTGCTAAAGGATAGTGGTCATATCATTGCCAGCTTTGAAGAGCGACGCGACATGATTCGCCAGCAGGTACAGTCTGAGGGTGAAAAGCTTGGTGGCACTGCCATCATTGATGGCGACTTGCTCAATGAAGTGACGGCACTGGTGGAATGGCCCGTCGCCCTGACAGGTAGTTTTGAACAGCGCTTTCTGGAAGTTCCTGCTGAAGCGCTAATCAGCTCAATGAAAGAACATCAGAAATATTTTCATATGGAAGATGGCAACGGTAATCTGATGCCTAATTTTATTACCATCTCTAACATTCAAAGCCAGGATCCGACTCAGGTTATCAGCGGTAACGAACGCGTTATTCGTCCACGACTGAGCGATGCCGCGTTTTTCTATGAAACCGACAAGAAAACACCATTAATCAATCGTGTTGAAAAACTGCAATCCATAGTTTTTCAGGAAAAACTCGGCACGCTGTACGATAAAACTATCCGCGTTATGACACTTGCCGCCAACATTGCTTCATCTATAGGCAGCGATTCCGAAGCGGCTCGTCGGGCAGCCGAATTATCCAAGGCGGATCTGGTATCAGATATGGTGTTGGAATTCGATAAAATGCAGGGTATTGCCGGTCGTTATTACGCGCTAGCTAACGGCGAAAGTGCAGACGTGGCCGATGCTGTTCGCGATCACTACTTCCCGAAGTTTGCCGGTGACAAATTACCTGAAACATTGACCGGTTGTGCCGTTGCCTTGGCAGACCGGCTGGATACGATTGTTGGTATTTTTGGTATTGGTCAAGTACCTACAGGCTCCAAAGATCCCTTTGCGTTGCGTCGCGCAAGCTTGGGGGTGTTACGCATTATTGTGGAAAAGGGTCTGAATCTCGACTTGAGAGAATTGCTAATCCAGGCACAGCAACAACATCAGGCTTTACCCGTTGCCGATGGTTTGGTCGATACCGTTTTAAATTACATGCTGGAACGTTTTAAAGCCTGGTACGAAGAAGACAATATTGCACCAGAAGTTTTTATGGCCGTTTCTGCCAAACAATTATCACAACCTTTGGACATTAATATTCGTGTTAATGCCGTTAACAGCTTCAGCCAATTGACCGAAGCACAAGCACTCGCTGCTGCGAATAAGCGTGTTTCTAACATTCTTTCTAAGCTGGAAGATGAAAGCGCAATTGGTGAAGTCAATGGCAATCTACTCAGTGAAGAGGCAGAAAAAGTATTAGCCGATAAGGTACAAAGTAAAGCCAACGAAGTAGCGCCACTATTTGTCGACAAGCAATACCAACAGGCGCTGGCGGCACTGGCCGATTTGCAACAGCCTGTTGATGACTTTTTTGATCATGTTATGGTCATGGTGGATGATGACGCCATCAAAAACAATCGTCTGGCATTGTTGAAACAACTTCGAAGCTTATTCTTGGAAGTGGCCGATATTTCCCTACTGGTCCCAGCTAAATAAGTGCCCGGGGCCGTCACTTTTATGATAAAACCTGTGTTACTTGAATTGCGTACCAGTGTTTTTTACCTCGGCCTATGGTTATCGACCTTTTGGTTTGGCACAACGGGAATTATCTTTTTCAGTTTTTTACCCTATCAGATAAGAAGCGGTTATATCCAGCTGTGGAATCGTTTTATCGTGTTCTGGGGAAAATTGATTTGCGGCGTAAGGTTTCAGGTTATTGGCGCAGAGAATATTCCCGATACACCCTATGTCGCTTTGGCTAAACATCAAAGCCAGTGGGAAACTATTTTTCTACACTACTATTTATCTCCCGTCAGTATTGTGATGAAACGGGAACTACTGCGCTTACCTTTTTTTGGCTGGGGATTGCGTTTAACCAAGCCTATAGCCATTGATCGCAGTAACCCCAAGCAAGCACTGAAACAAATTCAAAAGAAGGGCAAAACCCGCCTCGCCGAACACATCTCCGTACTGATCTTTCCAGAAGGTACCCGCACTAAGCCAGGAAACAAGGGCAAATATGCCAGAGGGGGAGCTAACATCGCCGTTGCCGGTAACGTACCGGTACTCCCCGTCGCCCACAATGCGGGCGAATTCTGGCCTGGTGATCAACGTTTAAAATATCCCGGTACCATCACGATTAAATTCGGTGAACCTATTTCACCCAGTAAATTCAGCAGCCGTGAAATTACTGAACACGTTGCCACATGGATAGAAGATGAAGTATCTAAGATGGATAAACGTATTTAAACCACGCTGCTCTATCTTCACTGCTGATATCTCTACTACTGAATCAACTCTGATTAGATCTCGCCGCTCTCCCTATAGGTAAAAACCCCTATGCTGAATTAGGAATTCGCTTACGGTTAAATAATTAGCAACTATAGCTTTGCTTTTTAATATGGATTAAGTAATGATTAAAAAATAAGGAGATAAGCCATGAAATCTCGTGCAGCCATTGCTTGGAATGCTGGTGACCCATTAACCATTGAAGAAATTGATGTGGCGCCCCCAAAAGAGGGGGAGGTACTTATCCGTTTGGTGGCAACAGGAGTATGCCACACCGATGCCTTTACTCTGAGCGGCGATGACCCAGAGGGTGTATTTCCCGCTATTCTCGGTCACGAAGGCGGCGGTGTGGTCGAAGAAGTTGGCCCCAATGTCAGTTCAGTGGCCGTCGGCGATCATGTCATACCGCTTTACACACCTGAGTGTGGCCAATGCAAATTCTGTTTATCCGGTAAAACCAACCTGTGCCAGGCTATTCGAACGACACAGGGCCAAGGTTTAATGCCCGATGGTACTTCACGATTTTCAATCAATGGCCAGTCAATTTTTCATTTCATGGGAACATCGACCTTCTCTGAATACACTGTTATGCCTGAAATAGCAGTCGCTAAAATCAATAAATCTGCTCCGCTGGATAAAGTATGTTTACTCGGTTGTGGAATAACAACCGGCATTGGTGCAGTACTGAATACGGCAAAAGTCGAAGCAGGTTCTACTGTAGCGGTGTTTGGTCTCGGTGGTGTGGGTTTAAGTGTCGTGCAGGGTGCCGTGTTAGCAAAGGCTGCTCGAATTCTCGTAATCGATATTAATGAAGATAAATTCGATATAGCAAAAATGTTAGGAGCTACCGATTGTATTAACCCAAAAAATTACGATGATCCTGTTCAAGATGTAATTGTTGAATTAACCGATGGCGGTGTTGATTATTCATTTGAAGCGATC
>JANQLG010000013.1 GCA_028280715.1 Spongiibacteraceae bacterium
CAACTAACAATACATCGCCATTAAACATTGTCACCGGAGAAATGTGAAAATTAATATTATTAGCATTTGTGTGAATACGTTTCATATCATTACGAAACATATGTTCGACAATGTTATGTTCACGATCCATTACATGACGATGGTATTGTAGCTCTTTATTATTCTCCTGCACTTTGTTATGCAGAGTGATAGTACGTTGATGTGCGTTTAACTTGGCGATTAGGGTATTGGTATTGATAGGCTTGGCGATAAAATCATCTCCACCAGCGGCTAAACATTCATTGAGGGAATCATCATCATCCAGGGCAGTAATAAATACAATGGGTAACATACGCTCAAGGTATGAGGCTTTAATTTTTTTGGTCGCGGCTATGCCGTCCATAATTGGCATATTGACGTCCATTAGAATGATATCTATGTCGTCATCTTGCTCGACAATTTCACAGGCTTGTTGACCATTTTCTGCTTCAAGATATAAATAATCGAGATCGTCCAGAATAAACCCCAGTAATTCCCGGTTACACTGATCATCGTCAACAACAAGTATTTTCATATGTTGATCTCTAAAATTAATTAATCGATATCAAACTTTTTATCAAAGCGGGAGATTGAAAAGATTTTTTTAATATGAGGCTTGGAGTTGATAATTCGAATCGAGTTACAGCGATCCTGCAAACATTTTTGCATGTTAATCAACATACCCAATGCTGAACTATCCATATAATGAGTATTCTGAAGATCTACAGTGATAATCTGTTCATTCGTATTATTATTGATGAATTTATCATGAATTCTCTCATAAGCACGTTCAAATTCTTTTAAGCAGTTAAAGTCAAAAGTTTTTCCCAGTATCAACGTCACTTCACCTTCGTTAGTCGTATGCACTATTATTGTCATAACTCTTCCCTAAGTATTATTCTCATTAATTATTATCGAAATTGTTCCATGAGTTCCGCGGCCCATAGAATGCTCGCATGGTAGGAGGATTGAACATCTTCGGGTGTGATATTGAATTGGTTTAGTTTATTCCAATCGACATTATTAAATTCTGCTTTTTCATAGAAAGTGGCAGTATTTAGGATAAGTCCCATATTGCCTTTACGTTCCAGAAGCGTATCGTTCAGCCAGCAAGGAAGGCTCAAAGACGTGACTATTTTATCCATCGGAAGGTCAAGAAAAGCATCCATCGTAGACAATAGGCCTGCTGTAAATAAGCCGTCTCCGCGAACCTCAGTTAAATGAAATTGCTCTGCCAACAGCCTGGACATATGTCCACGAATTAATGCGTTGGAACATAAAATTTTTGGTTTTGACGACATTTCTGTCAATGCTAATAAGCTTCCCCAGGTGCGAACTTTTTCCAACCCCAATAATGTCAATGCTTTTTGTAGAGAGTCGATTTTACCGGGGAATGCAAATGCTGAAGAGTTGATCAGTCGTAGTAATTTATAGGATAGCGCCGGGCTTGTTGAAATTACTGTTTCAATTTCTTTAAATTCGGTTTCTTGATCTTGTAATACATTTAGCAAGCGCATAATCGCGTTTTGATCGGCTTCAATTTTCTTGCCTTTTATAATTTCAGGTTTGGAGAGAAAATACCCTTGAAAAAAAGAAAACCCTAACTCCTGGCATTGAAGAAACTCCTTTTGAGTCTCGACTTTTTCTGCTAAAAATAACACATCGTATTGTTTTAATGCCTCCATCTCATCGGGGATATTGGCTAAACCTTGTGAGAGTATATCGATTTTAATGATGTCAGCCAGTTCCAGTAGCTCATGATGATCGGTTTGATAGACGTAATCATCTAATGCAATGATATAACCTGATTCTTTTAATGCCTTTACATCCGCAACTAACTCATCATCTATTTCTACTCCTTCGAGTATTTCAATAACGGTTTGTTCTTCACTGATCGGTGGTGGCGACTGTAGTAATTTCCTCGGAAAGTTTATAAATCCTTTTCTGCCATCTAATAAATGTTCAAAAGGGATCTCTGTAAAGGCGTTTAGAATGACCTGAGCAGTTGCCCTATCGTCATCCAATATATTGGCTGATTGGTCATTCCCATTTCGAAATAGCAGCTCATAGCCAAAAACTTCCAATTCGGAGTCAAATATTGGTTGGCGCGCATAGAGTGTTACAGGGAGTTGGACGCTCATTGAGTTAATTCCATTTAGTTAGAACTCTGTAATGACATTGAAATTTAACTATATAACTTGGAATAGGCAATTTTTAGAATATAAGTGTAGTTGAAATTAACAAGAGGAAAAGCATAAATTTATAGGACTGGGTTAGAAGGAGTTGTGTTTGAACTACTGCAGTTTCAGTTATGAGTTTTATTGGCGAAAATGAGAATAAAATTGTCAAAAATACTGTTAGTCGTTTAGCTCCCATTACACATACTTTTTTGATGGGTATTATCCTGCATTATTACTTCTGAAATAAATATCCAGACACTCAGACATTTTGGGCTTCTCTCTGGCTTATGGGTAAAGTGATAGTAAAACAGGTGCCTTCACCTGGTGTGCTGTTAACAATGATCTCGCCATTGTGTTCCTGGATAATATTGTATGACAGGGATAAACCGAGCCCAGTACCCTTGCCAATCGGTTTGGTGGTAAAGAAGGGATCGAAAATCTTAACCAGGTGTTTCTCTTCAATACCTGAGCCATTATCTTGAATTCGAATTACGATTTGTTGGTTTTTCTGTAGCGTCTGGATGAGCACTTTGCCGTCGTTGCGTTCGGGATCGATGGCATGGCCAGCATTGACCAGTAAATTCATTAACACTTGGTTGATTTGCATTGGAAGACATTGAACTAATGGCAAATCGTTTAAATCCTTTTCCACTTCGGCGATATATTTTAGTTCATGTGCCACTACTTTTAATGTGTTCTCGATACCTTCATTAATATCGGCTTCTTCCCATTCTTTGGTATCAGCCCGAGAGAAGTGTTTTAACGATTTTACAATGTCTTCGATACGGCTAATGCCGTCAAAGGATTCCGCTAACAGGGTGCTGATATCCTCGGTAACATATTCAATGTCATGTTCATTGTTGATACTGTCAATACGTTGTTCAATATCCACATCACCCATCGCCTTGATGATATCGTTATATTTATCAAGTGCACCGTTGAGCTCGCCAGCGTACTCTTTTAGTGTATTAAAATTGGATTTAATAAAGCCGACGGGGTTATTGATTTCATGAGCTACACCTGCGGCAAGCTGCCCGATAGAAGCCATTTTTTCTGACTGCAATAACTGATTTTTCGTTTCTTCCAGTTTTTCAATCAAGCGCTGTTGTGCTTTTTTCTCCTCGTTTAATCGCAGCGACGTTTTTTTCAGTTGCATTTGGCTAATGGCAGTCGCAGTTGTGTCGTTGACCGTAATGCAAATATGAGAGACTTGATTTTCATCATCCAAAATCGGCAACAAGCTGCAATTTTGAATCATTTTATTTTGGGTACCAGTAATTGGCCTGCTGCTGCGAAAATTAAATAAAGAGGCGCGCTGCTCCCAGTTGATATAACTGGAGTTTTTTAGCTGGCAAATACTTTCGATTCGCCGTTGTAACCATTTTTGGGGTAGTTCGGGATAGACGTCAAAAATATTGCGGCCTACTAAATCGGTTTCACTGGTCTGGTCTTCCATATAGTGATTGCAGAGCGTGATGGTGCCGTCAGTAGTAATCACCAGCAGACCAATATTTACCTGTAAAAACGTTTGCTCCAATAAGCTGCTCATTGTTGCTCCAATTGCAGGTCAATCAGTCGATACAGCTCATGCGAATCTTCTTCTGTCATACATAAAATCAGATGTGTTTTCATATCAATGTTGTTAACCATATAGCCAATATCCATAAAGAGCGCATCAGTCCAATGTAATCCTTTTTTGACAAGAATTTCGTCCACAGATGCTTGTTCGCTCAACAGTGAGGGGGAGCCAAAATTGAGGTTAATATCGAGTTTGTGTGACAGGCCACTAATACAGGCGCCAGAGAGCACATTGGCAAGCTCTAACGTCAATTCTTGAACATTGAGAGAAGTCATTTCTCCCTCGTAACCCATCACTTCGCCCAAGCGGTAGTGTTTTGATCCATGCTCTAACAGAATAATGATTTCCCCACGCAAATGACCGCGGAAAGACTGTCGCATGATGATATAACGATTGGGCAAATTCAGACTGCTGAGCGTAGCGTGTAAATTGTTGCTATTTACCCAGTGGGTTTTAGGTGTAGTGACTTCTACCTGACTATCAATGACTTTAGCCAACGATTCGGCAGCATAGCCCATGGAGCTGTCGAGAACAGTCTGTATTGCTTGCTGGCGTTCGCTATCGTGATCGTCGTCTTCAATAAACATAGTTCACCGCTAAATACTTGTTACGTTTAAACTTACAGTTCTACCGTTAGCAGGTATCAGGTATATGGCTTGGAGATATAGATCACAGGGAGGGAAGTTGTGTAGAGCTGCCATGCAATGTATATCCTTTTAGTAATAGTGTAGATGGTTTTGGATGAATTGCTGGGAGATGTGGTGGTACAGTTTTTTGCGTTAGTGCGGCAGTGAACTTTTATTAGTTAAGGGTGTGTTTGAATTTATGTGTTTAGAGAGAAGCTAATTAGCTAAGTTATAAGGTGTTTCTTTTTAATTTTGGAGGAAAGAAAAGGAGGGGGGGAGCTGTTCATCGCTGAGCGATGAATCCCTGCGGGACCGCCCATTCGGGCGTCGTCTTCGCGGCCGTGGCCGCTCCAGCTGAACCCAGGGCAATAGGTTTTATAACCAGGACAATAGATTGTATAAATAGGGCCTCAACACCTGCTGCTAGACCAAATAAAAAACCACCTCATGGGTGGCTTTTTTATTTAGAAGGTATTTGGTGGAGGCGGGGGGAGTTGAACCCCCGTCCGTCAGTCCGCTGCTTAGCGCTCTACATGTTTAGATTCCGTCAATTGATTTAGCCGCATACAGCCCGACGGGCAGGACGTATTTGGCGATCCTGATTAAGTGTTTAACAGATCCGCCTCAGGAGGGGCTTCACAGCGATCCAGTTCTGAATGACAGTCAGTAACGCGGTACTGGCACCTTGTTAAAGACCGCTAGCGGACGAATCCACTAGGTCGTGCTACAAAAAGCTACTTACGCAGCTAGTTGTGCACCGTAGTTGTCGTCATTGGCAACTATTAAGTTGTAGCTTTGGATTTACGTGATTGGCTACCATCACGACATGCACACATAAGTTTTGTAACCGGCGTCGAATCCGAATCGCCCCCGGAACTTGCCATTGTACAGGAAAATGCCTCACTCCAGTAAAGTAAGTTACATCTTATATAAGGTTAAAAATCAGTTTTACAACGTTTGCTATGAGATTGGCGCGGTGCTTACTTAGTTATGCTGGCGCATTATCCGCTGCTTCTGCTGATTCCAGTCACGTTGTTTTTCGGTATCGCGTTTGTCGTGTTGTTGCTTACCTTTGGCGATCCAGATTTCGGCTTTGACCAGGTGTTTTTTCCAGTAGAGGCTAGTGCAAACACAAGTACGGCCTTCCTGACTAACAGCGGCATGCAGCTTTGCCAGTTCTTTTTTGTTCAGTAATAGTTTTCGTGTGCGAGTGGGGTCGGTGACAAAGTGAGTTGACACCGTATCCAGTGGGGAGATGTTAGCGCCAATTAACCAGGCTTCACCATCGCGAACATGGACATAGGTTTCTGTGATTTGACCTTTGCCCATGCGCAGGCTTTTAACTTCCCATCCTTGCAGGGCAAGGCCCGCCTCGAATTTTTGTTCCAGGAAATAATCGTGTCTTGCCTTTTTATTCTGGGCAATAGTGTTACTGGGTTGTTTAGGTTTCTTCTTCGACATGGCGGCGCATTATAGCGATAGTTACTGGTAAAGCGCAGTAGTCTGGGTTAAAAAGGGGCATGAATAATTCATAACAATATCATGCGCTTGGGTTAGCCCGGTGACGATAGCTGATTAGTGTCGGATGAATCACAGCCTTTTACATACACCAATGGATGAAATACGCGGTCGCGGTTGGCGTCGTAGCTGGTCTTTTATTGCTGCAGCCACCGGTGCGACAGTGGGTTTGGGCAATATCTGGAAGTTTTCCTATCTGGCTGGCGAGCATGGCGGCTCAGTGTTTGTGTTTGCCTATCTATTGTGTGTGATGCTGGTGGCTGTGCCAGTGCTGATCGCGGAAATCGTGATGGGCAGCCGCGGTCGATCTAATCCGATTCATGCTACAGAGCGTCTCAGTGTTGAGGCTGGAGCATCTCCCGCCTGGCAAATCATCGGCTGGATGGGATGTCTGGCCGGGTTGTTGATTCTGTCCTATTACAGTGTGATTGCCGGTTGGGCGATGAGTTATGTGGAGAAAATGCTGTCTGGCGAATTTACCACTGCCAGTGCCCAGCTGGCTGGTGATAACTTTGCCGAGCTGCTGGCTTCGCCGATAGATTTGGTAACGTGGCATTCGATTTTTGTAGCGATTATTTTTGCGGTGACTGCGGCTGGCGTCCGTTTTGGCTTGGGAGCAATGGCGCGGCTATTCGTGCCCTTGTTAATGTTAGCCTTGATTGCACTGGCCATTTATTCGTTACAGGTGGGCAATGCAGAAGCCGGCCTTAACTTTATTTTCAAACCGGATTGGTCACTACTAACAACAGAAACATTTTTAGTGGCGCTGGGCCAAGCGTTCTTCTCTTTGAGTATTGGTGTGGGCGCGATGCTGGCCTATGGTGCCTATGTACCCGACAAGCGCTCTATCACTGGCATGGCTACCACGGTCGCTGTGATGGATACCTTAGTGTCGTTATTGGCAGGTTTGGCGATCTTCCCATTGGTGTTTAGCTTTAATATGGCGCCTTCAATGGGGCCTGGCTTAATGTTTGTTGCCTTGCCCTATGGGTTTGGCAATATGATTTATGGCTCCTACTTTGGCGCCTTGTTTTTCGTCATGGTATCGATGGCAGCGATCACCTCGGGAGTTGCCTTGATGGAGCCAGCTATAGCGTGGTTGAAGGAGCGTTTTGGCTGGTGGCGCCCGCTGGCTGCCTTGGCTGTAGCGGTTGTGATTTGGGCGCTAGGCTTGCTGACAGTTTTTTCCTTTAATTTGTGGCAGGGTGTTTTGATCCTTGGCATGTCGCCATTTTCCTTTTTGGATTTTATTGCCTCCAATGTACTGTTGCCTATGGGTGGCGTGGCTATTGCCTTGTTCGTTGGCTGGAAAATGCGCCGGCAGGTATTGCGCGATGAGCTATTTGTCGAAGGCAAAAAACTTTTCTCACTTTGGTATGGCCTTTTACGGTATATTGCCGTCCCTGGCGTGCTGTTGATTTTTGCCAGCTCGCTGTATGACCAGTTAGTGTAAGTTTTCATGAGTTTTTAAATCGTCATGCCCGAAATTCACCGAAGCGCTTTATTGCCCTATAGTGCAGAACAGATTTATCGGCTGATTAATGATGTCAGCGAATATCCGAAATACATGGAGGGCTGCACCGGAGCGGAAGTGATTTATCAGGATGATGAAACTATGGAAGCCAGGCTGGATTTATCCAAGGCCGGTATGAGCTACAGCTTTACCACGCGCAATCAGTTAAAGCCGCCTAATCAAGTGGTGATGAATTTAGTCGATGGCCCCTTTGAAACGTTTTCCGGTATATGGGATGTGCAGCCATTGTCGGATACCGCCTGTAAAGTTAGTTTACAATTGGATTTTACCTTGCGTAGTAAAGCGTTAGCTGCTGCAGCCAAAGTACTATTTAACCCGATGTCTGATCGGCTGGTCGATGCGCTAGTAAAAAGAGCACATCATCTGTACAAAAGTAATTAACAAAATTGAGAAGAAAACTAAGTAAAAAGTAGAGTCATGAGTGACAAAGCCTTAATCAATGTTGAAGTGAGTTACGCCTTACCGGCCAAACAAGCCATTATTGCTGTAGTAGTAGAAGAAGGTTGTACAGTTTTCGATGCGGCTGTTGCTTCAAATATTGTGAAGCAATTTCCCGAACTGGATCTGGAGTCAGCAAAAATGGGTGTGTTCGGTAAAGTAGTTGCCAAGCCGAAACAGGAAACTTTGCAGGAAGGAGACCGGGTGGAAATATATCGCCCGCTAATTGCTGATCCGAAGGAAGTACGCAAGCAGCGGGCTGCTAAAGTCAAAGCGGAAAAGGCAGCGGCTAAAAGTACTGATTGATTCCAAAAACAATCAGTGAACAAGCAATTTGTTTTTGGTAAAAGCTCAAACTCGGCTTTATACAACAGTCATCCAGGTATCGATTCGGTATATTGAAATTGCCCAATTTTTAGGTTTGGTCTGGTTATCCTGAAAATTATCTAGACGTAAAATTTTCCAAATTAAAATCAATAAGTTAGCGCAGTCATTTTTTGTCAAAATGGAATGCATAAGAGACCGTAGCTGGTTTATTGCTAAATAAGGCAGATAATTAGGCGCAGGCTGTTCATTTTGGAGTGAATGCATTACATTGGTTTTGCATCAGGAAAACAATAACTTAGAGGGAGATTTGAGCATATTTAAAATCATGATAAACGGCAAGTGCCGTTTTTTATCCCCAATACGCAGATCAACCAGCTGTTGCCTAGGTTTCGAAGTTATACGGCATGTGCCGTTTATTAATAGTTAAGCAACTAACAAACTAAGGAGTATTTATGTTACAAGCCGGACTAGGTGCATTGATTCTATTGGGAATCTATAAATTTATGAATTCTAAGAGTGACTATAAGGTAGATGGCTGGATAGCCTTTCTATTTATACTAGCTCCAGGAATAATTATGTTTCTATTAGCAGCTGGTCTAGGATTGGCAAATATTAATCCAAATTATGCGGTATGGGGTTACCTTCTATATTTTTTATTTCCTTTTGCGTTTTTAAAGCTGAGCCTTGAGTATGAAACGAAACCGGCACTCAAATATTCTATAGTTGTCCCCATAGTGGCGGTAGTCACTGAGATTCCCTTTGTTTTGCTTAGTGGAGCAAGTGGTGCTTAACAAATTTAGCCAGCACCGCGCCTACGGCGCTGGACGCCCTTTCCGAAGCTTCGCTTCTCCAAGGGCGCCGCTGCTAAAGGGCGTTAGGTAGAAATAGTATGGTTAAAAAAGTAATAACATTGTTCTTGATGCTAGTCAGCATTAATTGTTTTTCGTCTCCCAGAAATGTCCAGGGCTACGAAATCCGTATAGGTGAAATACTGCCTATCGGCTACCAACTGGCGCAGGAAAACAAAGAAGGCGCGCATACAGTTTTTATTTTCGAAGAGAGCGGAAATCTCGAAAGCGATAATCAAGTTAATATACAATTCGCAATCGAGAACGGAAAGTTTGGTATTGATTGGGTGCTACGAGCTCCAAGGAATATTAAAGAAAAAGACAAATTTGTAAAATTTGCCAAAAGTAAGGGCTATATAGTTGAGCTTCGTAAAATGAATGGTGTTTCATACTATAGAGTCGAAGAGGGTGGTTCATTATTCACTTTGGTGAATCTTGTAATTACTGAACTTTATGGTATTAAAAAAGACACTCCAGTGGGCTTGGTAGCGTCGGGCATTAGTTTCAGGTAATTCTACCTAACAAAGGTATCCAATGGATTGCCTTACGCTACGCTCCAGGCAACCATTGATACCGGCGTTAGATTCACAAAGAGAATAAGATGAAATTCAGAAGTTTGCGCAATTGGGATGACATCCAGGGTTCAAAAGAATTAATACTTTTTGCGCAGCTTGTAGACGAGCTTTTATTCGAATTTACCCTTGATACCTACAAGCCCTCTGCGATGAATACCAGCTTACTAGTTAGAGAAGCTATCCAGACCTATTTGGCTATCGAGGCAGGATCAATTAGGAGCCCGAATCTGAAGCATGTTATCGATGAGCTTTGCGAAAATATAGATAAAGACATGGTTGCGCGGTCATCACTTAAGGTTGATTTGGGAGGAATTAAATCAACCTTAAAAGATCCCAAAACACCCGATAAAAGCAAGTTGACCTGCCTAAAGCTTCTTGAAAGTCAAATGCCATTAAGGCTATATAAATCTAGGAATGAAGAACTTCTAGTTGAGGCGATTTGTGAAACTAAAGACGCCTCAAGCATTCGAAGCTTGGCACGGAGCTATATAACAACATTGCTGAATAGCGGATATTCTGAAAAGTATATTCAAGGAATAACCAGAAAGTTTTTTCACTATTCCAATGATCGTATTTCAGGAAACTCGGAGATTTCCAATTACTTAGATAAATTCCAAAACGAACCAGAGGAATTCCGAGTAGTTTATAAGGGGCCACTATTTCTAAAGGGTTTCGAGAGTCCCGCAGAAAAGTTGGGAATTACTATTACCGAAGATAAGGATGAATTGTCTCAAGTCATCGACGACTTGAACTTTGGTCTTGCGGATAATCAAATTTTCCTGATAACGAAATGCAAGGCAAAAGAATTCCACAAGGCTAAAAAATACTCAGATTCAAAAATAGATCAACTCCAGACATTGATAGGCCTATATCATCATAAGGAGTCACCTAAGAAAATAAAAGAAGGCTTGGTTGTTTCTCCAAGCTTGGATAATGGAAAGATAGTTTCGAGCCATTTTAACCCCATGCATAAATGCAAGGATTTAAAGATAGGAACTGCTTCAAGAAAGCTAAAGAAGTTCATGGAAGGATTTTCAATGGAGAGAGAATCATTCTTTCGATTTAATAGAAGTGCCGATCTTCATGCTTTGGCTCTAGCTAGTGACTCTGTAGAGAACCAACTTATTAATTTATGGACTGCTTTAGAATCTCTGTTGCCATCAAAGGACGAAGAAAAAATATCTCAAATTGAGCATATCTCCAACTCAATCATGCCCTTCCTAAACGTTGGATATATACAAAAGATCGTAACTCGATTATCGAAAGATTTGCTTCTATGGAACTCAATGGTTAGTAAAAATATTTTCAAAGAGGTCGATTGTACAGGGATTCCAGAAAAGGCTCTTCACTTGTTGACGCTGGATAAATATGAGGGACTAAGGAATGACCTAAAAGGAGGTTTTAATGATTTTCACCTCCTAAGTGAAAGGTTTTCCTACGTAGAGTGGTTGCTATCCAGTCCATCAAATGTTGTCTCTTCTCTTGACTCACACAAGCAAAGGGTGGATTGGCAGATACGCCGTATTTATCGAGCAAGAAATATGATTGTTCACGATGGCAAGACGCCATCCTATACCGAGATTCTCATAGAAAACATACATGACTATCTCGATACAATACTTTCCTCTCTTATGTCTCTAGGTTCGAAAGATCATATTCTCAACTCTATCGATGAGGGGTTTAAGATGGCTGATCTGACCTATTCATCGTATTACAAACGACTCAATGAAAAGGGACTTGAATTTGATGAGAGTAATATCGAGATGTTTTTCGAGGCAGGCAGAATCTAACAAGTCAAAGCACTCGGACGCAGCAAAGCTGCCCCGATATTTGAGGCGTTATGAACTTAAGGAGAAATAGTGCATAGATTAGAGCCTACGCTTAAAAAAATCTTAAAGACAAAACAAGATTATCCAAACCAGCTCAGCAATCGTGAAAACTCTAAATTAGAGTTTAAAGAAACATTTAATCTTGGCAGCAAGGTTGCTTATGCAAAGACAATGGCTGGATTTGCAAACAACTGTGGGGGTTATATTGTTTTTGGTGTTAAAGATTCTCCCCATACGTTAAAAGGCGTGAATGCCAATAATTTTAACGCTGTCGATCCCGTTAAGTTGACGCAGTACTTAAATGACCATTTAAGCCCTGAAATCGAATGGGAAATGGGCAATGTTAACGTAGGAGGTGTAGAGTTAGGGTTCATATACACATCTGAGGCTACCGAAAAGCCAGTGATATGTACGAAGGGTGATGGCGCCCTTAAAGAAGGGGATATTTATTATCGTTACAGGGGACAGAGTACAACGATCAAGTTTCCCGAACTCAGATCTATAATCGAAGCAAGGCTGGAGCGAGAAAGGCGTGCTTGGATACAGCATTTAGATGCTATCAGTAAGGTAGGTCCAACAAGGGTAGGTATTCTTGATACGGTGCATGGTCAAATACTTGGGGGTGGGGCTCCATTTCTAATAGAGGAGTCACTTTTAAGAGACCTAAAATTTATCAGAGAAGGTAAATTTAGCGAAACTCAAGGCGATCCAACCTTGAAGCTTATGGGAGAGGTTAAACCAATACATGGTGCAGTGGTAGAGAAAGCTATACACATTGGTATACATATCGATGATCTCTATAGCTCATTTCTTGCTCGGCGTGAATTAAAGGAAAGCGAAGCCCTTAGCTATCTGATTGAGACTGGATTTCAAAATACACCATTTACACCTATCCATTACTTTCTCAGTATGTCTGGTGAAAGCAAAGAGTCAGCTGTTGCTAAATTAAAGGCTGCGCCAGTACCTTTACCATCGATCAGGAATCGAATAATAAGGAGAATATCGGGTACCGAAACAATTAAGCCTGTAGGGAGTATCAACCCTGCGCTTCCTAAGTTTAAGGCCAGTGATCAAGATCAGGTATTGAGAACACTTGCTGAGTCAGGAAACCAAAAACTGTATAGAACAAAAGTAGTAAAGGTACTTAGAGAATCCCCAAAAATAGCACTAAAGTTACGTGAACATATCGAGCGGGCACGGTTGCTCGAAGCGATTACACATGTCGGAGAGAAAATATTCAAAAAGAATAAGGAAACCTATCTAGGCCTGCTTCTTGATATTTATAATGATGCTTTCACAGGCATGGAAGGAGGAGAAAAAACCTTATTTAGAAAGGTTATCTCATATGCAGATGAAGCACTATTCAGCACATAACAAACAGCGCAAGAGGACAAAACACTTCGTACTTCGCTGGGCATTACATGCATCAATAAGCATCGAATTATAATGAACTAAGGAATAGTAATAATATGGAATCGATAGAGCAAAATATTTTATTACTAGGAATATTTTTAAGTTTAGCCGGAATAGCCTCAATACTCTTCACGCTCAAAAAAAGGAAGTCGATTATATCCGCTGCAGAAAAGAAGAAGGAGCAACTCCTTTTTGAAGCAGAGCAAGGGGTTATACCTTTTCAAGAAAGAATAAACCGCCTTAAGTCTGCCGATAAAGAGATAACATCAAGGCTCAAGCAGTCTAGAGAGATAATTGAAGATATTACTGATAAAAGCTGTGCTCATGCTGCTGATATTGAGTTGTTAACAGAAGATGACCTCTTATCTAGCCAAAGTTATCAAGAAGACCGAAAAGAAACTAAAGAAAAACTTAAAAAGCTAGCTGCAAATGCTATCGTTGGGGTCCGAGGCATTAACTCGAATGTGAATATCGGAAAATTCATCGCTATTTCAGCCAAGGCGGATATGGCGGGTGCACTATTACTAACTACAGTTGAGATGCTTTGTTCAAAAACTACTGCCAACAACGGGCACCAAGCCTTAGAAAAGCTAGCTGAATCTATTATAGCCACTGAGGCATTGATTAAGTGCTTTGATAGTCGAGCTAAAATCAATGAGGAGTTTAGCTCACTTCTTACGAAACGGTTAGAAATAGAAATACACTTCAAGAAAGCCAAGCAACTGGCTAAAGAAGAGCAAAGAGAGCTGAGGGAGCAAGAAAGAGAAGAGAAAAAAGCAAGACAGGAAGCTGAGAAAATTCAGAAGCAGGCTGAGAAAGAAGAGCAAATAAAAAGTGAGGCTATTGCGGAGTTAGAGAAAAAAATGGCCGAGCAGTCTGATTCCGAAAGGTCTGCTTATGAAAAAGAGCTCGCGGAGCTTAAAGCTGAACTTGAAGAAGCTCACCAAAGATTTGAACGCGCTAAGAGTCGGGCCCAAGAGACTAAACAAGGCCATGTGTATATTATTTCTAACATAGGTAGCTTTGGCGAAGAAATTCTCAAAATTGGTATGACTCGCCGTATGGAGCCAATGGATAGGGTCAAAGAGCTTGGTGACGCTAGCGTGCCCTTCGCATTCGATGTTCATGCCCTAATTGAATCAGACGATGCTCCGAATCTTGAGACAACATTACATAATGTATTTGATCACCGAAGGGTAAATAAAGTAAATCGCCGGAAGGAATATTTTAATGTAACCCTTGACGAAATCGAAAAAGAGTTAGAGAACATGGAAATTAACGCCCTTATTAATAAAGTGGCTAGTGCTGACGAGTACTACCAAACATTAAAGTTAAACGAGAATCAGCATGTAACAAGTCAAGTAAGCGGGACCCCCTAACTGGTGGCCTCTGCTTGAAGTGTTAAATTATAAACATGAAGAAAAATTTAATCCTTGGGTTCTTGGTCATTGGTCTTTTCGTTACTGGCTTCTTTCTTGGTGTGCGTTATGAATCTGTAGAGTCAGTAAGAAAGTCTCATGAGAAAGAAGTCAACGCATTAGCTTATGCATTAATAGCACACGAAGATCGTGAGACTTTTGAGAAAGAGGTCATACAAATGCTGCTAACCAGTATGGATGGCTATGTTCTCTGGCATAATCTCGATGATACATCCAGCTCGACTATGAATAGGATAATGGTGCGTAGCCGAAATATGATTATGAATAGTAGTTTTCATGAGCTTCGCCCTCTTGATCTAGCATCTGGTTACTTCCGTGAATATCCCCCGAAGAAATCACAGGACAGAGAATTAGTGGAAAGGTACGGTATTATTTATGCGTCTCATAAAGAATAATTTAACTAAATACGCAATGGCGCCCATTCGCTAGGCGATAAGGTTCGAAGATTATGAAGAAACAAAGCTTAGTTATTCTGGCCTTTACGCATATTTCAGCTGTAGCTGTCGGATTCGCTATTGGGATCTACGCATTACCTCTACTCATTGCACCACCTTCACCAAGCGAAACCGAAATTGAGGCAATATCGTCACAATCTGTCTATTCGGCGCAGTTCACTAGAGACTTAAAAGGAAGCGATGCATTTCATTGGGGTGACGGTAAGGTTTCTATTGGCAATGATTATATAGCTTTCATGGGTGAGCTTGCACCCGGTCCAGACTACAAGCTTTACTTATCTCCAGAGTTCGTTGAAACAGAAGCGGAATTCGAGCGTTTAAAGCCATCTATGGTGCGCATCGGTGATGTGAAAACCTTTGAGAACTTCATAGTGGAAGTTCGCCCTGGTATTGACTTGGCCGCATTCAATACGGTTGTAGTTTGGTGTGAAACCTTTGGTGAGTTTATTACGGCGGCTGAGTACAGGTAGCAAAAATGAATTGCCTAATAATGGGCTTAAAAGCCGTTCTACTACGTTTCACGGGACGCGCCTTTTAGCCTGAAGTTATGCAGAATAAGGATTAAGAATGAATAAGCTAGTGTTTGTTTTTATATTATTGTTTCTATCCTCCAATATCTTTGCTTCAGGGCGATACGTCGGTGCCATAGAAGAAGTATGGGCAAATGGAGAAGCTGTAGAAGGTATTGGTTGGATTAGTACGGTTGGTACGATTACAACAGGAGCTTGTACAAGTACTGAATGGTTTGCGATTGATTTGTCAAAAGCGGAAAGCGATTTAATTATGTCTATAGCTTTGGCAGCAAAGATGGCCAACAAAGAAGTACGTATAGGTGGGACTGGAATTTGTAGGGGTAACTACGAGTATCTTCAATTTATAGCAGTAAAATGAGTCGGCAATAGTTCTAATAGAAAGTTAAAATGGAAGCGCAATTAGAGTGCTATGTTTAGCTAAGCATTATGCATAGGGAGAAATTAAATGACAGAAATTTCATCGCCAATAACAATAAAGTTTGAAGAAGGAACTACACCTGAAAGGATGGCAGATTTTATCGGTTTTTTATCAGGCATTTTAGGTGAAGACCTTTTTGTTGAGCAGGTGGTAGACCCAACACCAGATAGTGAAGAAATTCGCAAGGCTGGTTAGCTATGAACAACAATAAAAAATTTATTAGTGTAAAAATATCGCCTAAAGGAGAAGTAGTAACATCTGGAAAATGGTCTAAATTCAAGGATTTTTTGAAAAAATTATTTTCTAGCAATGAAGCTAAGAAAATGGAAGCTTCGATCAAGGAATACCTCGGCGAAGCCTATGAAAGTGAGTTAGAGTCAAAAAAGAGATCTGGAGTCCTAAATCAGAAAACAGCTGCTGAAATTAATAATCTTTTATCTCAATCTAAATCGGACAAAGATAAAAACAACAGAGAGAATATCCTTTTTGAGCAGATCTATGAAGATAAGAAGGCCGATGCGAGACTAAAAAACGCACAAGCTTCTGCTATCGAAACTGAGACCGTACTAAAAATACTCGAAAAAGCTAAAGAACTAGGGTTCGATGCTTCATTATCAGTTAAGGACGATGGACAACTTGAAATTATCTCAGTAGATCAGAAAAAAAGTGATAAGGAATACCTTGATATACCGGCCTTTTTAAGGCGGCAGGCTGATTGATGTATAAAATCAATTAATAATGTTTCACGTCTGGAACTCTGCACGGCGTGCTCCGGCTCATTATCGCGGCGTAAGATCCAAAAGATAACAATGGAATTTGAAATAATACATCTAGCTCCAAATGATCATGCTCTCATGAGTGGAGCCCTGGATTGTTTCGGGGATGTATTTGATGAAAAGGACACCTATAGTTTAGATCGGCCAAGTAAAGAATATCTGACAAGTTTGATTGCAGGTGATAGCTTCATCTGTTTAGTTGCGGTTTCTAATTCTAATGTGGTTGGTGCTTTAGCTGCCTATGAGCTGAGAAAGTTCGAGCAAGAGAGGAGTGAAATTTATATTTATGACCTGGCTGTGTATGAAAACTTTCGGCGCAAGGGTATAGCGACAGCTTTAATAAATGCTCTAAAACCTATTGCTGAAAACAGGGGCGCTTGGGTCATATATGTTCAGGCCGATTATGTTGATAAACCTGCTGTTGAACTCTATTCAAAACTAGGCATTAAAGAAAAAGTGCTTCATTTTGATATACCGATCACAGCTAAGAGAAACACCTAAAAAAACAGCAAAAAAGAAAGATCTGCCCCTGATTTTTTAAGCCTTGGTTGTAAAAGGCTAAGTCAGATGCGCGAAATCTTATCTATCAATTTTATCCCTGATTAAACACCTTTACAGGTTAAGCCATTAATCACATAACTGGTCATTTAGGTCCGTTATGCAATTTCAGGTATAAATACTCAACCATTTGGTTGACTTTTCTATATTCCCGCTTACACTAACACTTAACCAATTGGTTAAGTAATGGTGGTTTGAAGATGCAACAACTGGATTACACTTTTACCGCCCTTGGTGATACCACGCGCCGAGCTATTCTGGCGCAACTGGCGGATAAAACACCTGAAAAGGAACTGGCACTATCGCAACTGGCCGAGCCCTACGATATGTCGCTGACAGCCGTTTCCAAACATGTGAAGGTGCTGGCTCGTGCTGGTTTGGTATCGGTGGAGAAGCGCGGTCGTACTCAGTACTGCCGCTTACAGGCCGAACCTATGAAACAGGCAGCCGAATGGCTAGAGCATTACCAGCGTTTTTGGAGCGAGCAGTTTGAGTCTCTTGCTCAATATCTTGAACGACCAGCATCTTGAATCGGAATAATTCCCTTTATCGAACAGGAGTATAGCCGCGTGAAATTTTTACGATCCAGCCCCGGTGCTGAGCCAGTCACCGTCAGTGGCACTTTCAATGTGCCGGTTGCCCGCCTGTTTAAAGCCTGGACCGAACCGGAAGAAATTAAGCAATGGTTTGGGCCACGGCCTAATACCGTAGTTGATGCCGAAGTGAACTTACAGGTTGGTGCAGGGTGGCGCTTTGTGGTGGATCAAACGGTTGAAAAAAGCGAGCTGCTCGAGGGCCAATATCTTGAGATCGAAGAAAACGCCAAGCTGGTATTTAGTTGGCGCCATATCCAAGAGTTTGCCGATGGCCGCTGTGAGGCCACTGATTACTCCAAGGTCACGGTTTGTTTTATCGCAGACGGAGACTCGACCCGTTTGGAGTTGCGACACGAAGCCATCAAATCGGAGGATGGCCGCAAAGGTGTCGGTGGCGGTTGGCTGGTTTGCTTTGAAAGTATTGCGGCAATTTATGAATAGCTAAACGCCTACTCTTTAAGGCGGAGAGAGAAACACCATGACACACATAGTTTCAGACAGCGAATGGTTGCAAGCGAGATTGGCATTGCTGCAACAGGAGAAGGCATTAACGCGCATGCAGGATGAAGTAGCGGCAACGCGCAGAGCACTGCCGATGCGCAACGTGAATAGCGATTATCAGTTTCAAACCAATAACGGTGTTAAAAGCCTGGCGGATTTATTTGGCGCGCAGCGGCAGTTGATTGTGTATCACTTTATGTTTGGTCCCGAGTGGGAGCAGGGCTGTCCCAGCTGTTCCTTTTGGGCAGATAATTTTAATGGGTTTGATCAACATTTAGTGGCCAGGGATACACAATTGGTAACGATATCCAACGCGCCACTGGAAAAATTGAATCATTACAAACAGCGTTTAGGCTGGAACTTCGAATGGGTTTCAGCGGAGGGTAACAGTTTCAATGCAGATTTTGCCGTCAGCTTTTATCAAGGCGATCAGTCGATATTGGGTCAGGGCTATAACTATAGTAATGGTTTCTCCAATGAAGAGTTGCCGGGCATCAGCGTATTTTATCGCTTGGATGATGGCAGCATCGCTCACAGCTATTCCTGCTTTGCCCGCGGTTTGGAAGTGGCTAACGCTGCCTATCATTTACTGGACTTAACTCCGCAGGGGCGCAATGAATCAGAATTGGCATATCCGATGGCGTGGGTAAAGCGCCGCGACGCTTACTAAAATTGTTAGACAAAAAGATAATATTCAATAGACAATGTAAGGGAGTAAAACGATGAAGCTATATATCCTGCGCAATTCACCCAATTGCCGCAAAGTACTGGCAACAGCAAATTATCTCAATGCGGATGTGGAGTACGTGTATTTTGAATTAGATAAGGGGCAAACACAAACACCAGAATTTCTTGCCATAAACCCAAACGGCAAAACGCCTACACTGGAAGATAATGGTTTTGTGGTATGGGAATCCAATGCCGTGATCCAGTATCTCTCTGATAAACAAGGCGACAACAATTTGTATCCGCAGGATATTAAACAACGCACTAATATCAATCGCTGGTTATTTTGGGAGGCGAATAATTATGGGCCCGCTGTGGGCGATATTCTGTGGGAAAGCTTTGCCAAGGAGATGTTTATGGGCGAGCCCGGCTCACCCGAAGCACTGCACGATGCGTTATCCAGATTTCATCAACAGGCACCGATTTTAGATAAGCAATTATCACAAACCGATTATGTGGCTGGTGATGAAGTGAGCCTGGCAGATTTTGCCTTGGCTTGTCACGCGGGTTTTATATCTATGGCCCAAGTACCGGTGGAAGAATACCCAGCCCTCGCAGCATGGTATCAACGCCTCAATACCCTACCAGCCTGGAAAGAGTCTGCTCCCCTGTTATAGCTCTACGCGATTCCATTGCTTATACCATGGAAGGTATTGCAGTTCTTCTTATTCTATGTCAACTTTTTAATACCTGACTGAACACTGAATTGCCATGAAAAAGTCACCTCCCGGCACAGAAGAACGCATTGCAAAGATGACCTTCGCGTCAATCTATCCTCTTTACCTTGCAAAAGTTGAAAAGAAAGGCAGAACTAAAAAAGAGCTACATGAAGTCATCAAGTGGCTTACTGGTTACGATGATAAAAAGTTGAAATCTCTGATCGACGACGAAGTGACCTTTGAGACCTTTTTCAAGAAGTGCAAGCTAAATCCAAATACGTACCTCATTAAGGGCGTCATTTGTGGCTACAGAATAGAAGAGATGGAGGACTCATTGATTAAAAAGAGTCGATATCTAGACAAGCTTGTTGACGAGTTGGCTAAAGGAAGGAAAATGGAAAAAATACTGCGAGTCGATGAATAGTGCGATGTTTCCTGGCAACAAACGACTATGAGAATCGTCGGATAACAACAAGGCGGTTAAACATCATTCTGCACCTGCCGGGCTCTACTGGACTTGCCACTGCATCTGCTACAAAAACGGAATGCCTATGTTAGAAGCAAAATGTCATTGCGGTAATGTAGAACTGAAAGTTGATCGATTACCAGAGACCGTGACTCAATGTAATTGTTCTATATGTTTTCGGTATGGCGTTTTGTGGGCTTACTATAAACCAGAAGAAGTGAAGATTACGTTTAATGTCGAGCCTACAAAAACCTATTCCTGGTTAAAAAAAGTCATTGATTTTCATCACTGCCCTATATGTGGGTGTATAACACATTACTCATCAACGGATGTTACGGATTGGGAGTGTGTTGCAATAAATGCAAAAATGGCAGATAAAGATATTATCAATAAAATACCTGTGAAAGAATCTGATGGCCCTGGTGATTAAAAATTAATTACAAAAGCTTCTGTCATCTTAACCACCAAATTAGCAGCCAAAGGTTTATTCGAACTTTAACGCATCCGGTAATTGCACATATGTGTCCACGCCATCGGGATTTTCCTTTCGCATTACCATTCGTCGCTGCACGAGCGAATTGAGGTGCGCCAGCGTTTCACCAACGGCAGGCCACATGACTGAACCAGTGATCTCTCGTTTAAACACTGCCGGAAAACAATCCACCACACGCTTTGGCTCTTCTAGCAGTTTATAAAGTTGTGACAGTTTATCTTTGTGAAATTCAATCAGTTGGGTCAAACGAACGCATACACCTTTAAAGGGTTCTTCATGCGAGGGAAGTACCAGCACATTCCCGGGCAGTTGGCCGCGTAAATCGGCACAGGAGGCCATCCATTCATCCAGTGGGTCGCCATCGGGTTCTGAAGGCATTACGCTGACATTGGATGTTTCTCTTGGCAAAATTTGGTCGCCAGCAATAACCACTTTTAGTGAGGGACAGTACAGCAGTGCGTGTTCAGGGCTGTGGCCGCTGCCCATCATGACTTGCCAGTAGCGATCATTGATTTCAATGGTTTCATCTTTAATTAAACGGCGATAACTGTCGGGGAGAGGACTGATCATTTTGCCAAACTGTCCAAAGCGCTGGCGGTAGGTCTCTAGACCTTCTTCGTTAACGCCGGCAGCCTTAAAAAAGTTAATGGCAACATCAGGTGCTGGTTTACCGGTATCGGTAACCATGGCTTTACACATCATATACTCTTCGCGTGAAATCCACAGGCGGCAGTTAAACCGTTCGCATAGCCAGCCTGCCAAGCCGATATGATCTGGATGTAGATGAGTGACGATGACACGCTTGACTGGTTTGCCTGCCATAAATCCATCGAACAGGTTTTCCCAGCACTCGCGCATTGAATCGATATTCATCCCGGTATCAACAATCGTCCAGCCATCGCCGTCTTCCAGTAACCAGAGATTAATATGATCCGGCTTCATCGGCATTGGCATACAAATCCAGTAAACCCCATCGGCAATTTGGTAGGGTTGATCGGGCTTGGGGAAGAATCCGAGGCCTAGCGGATACTGCAGGCCGCGATAGGTTTCCGGTTCAGATTGCGGGGTAGTGTTAGTAGGGATTTCGGTATTCAAGAGAATAGTCCTCATACTACTGACAGAAGTACAGCAATGAAGATAACAAGAAAGCACGGAGCAGGCTATGGGTATATAAAATGCTGGCGTGTTAAAAACCTGTAAAGAACCCCTCTGGCATTTTTGTTTCTGCTCTACTTTTTTAGAGGGTGTTTAGCCGGGTACTCATTTAGGCGAGTGCAGGGTATTAACTGTTAGTTCTTAACTTTTAACTAGCTGAAGGCTCTGAATTTTCGGGGCTAACGGAGGAGGGCAGAAAATCGCCAGTGAAATACTTCAATTTGTCGGCTTCAAAGAAAATGGTGATGCGGTGCTGCTCACGTGGCTGGTTCTGGTTAGCGCGTTCTATGGAATAAACATAATCCCAGCGCTCGGTGTTAAAGGTATCCTTGATGAGTGGTCTTCCCATAATAAATTCCACCTGCTCTTTGGACATGCCTGGTTTTAGCTGATCAACCATTTCCTGAGTAATGATATTACCCTGCTCAATATTCAGTTTGTAAACGCCAGGAAACTGTAAGTTACTGCAGGCGTGTAGCGCCAGACAGAGAGGCAGACAGGCCAGGATGTGAAGATTTTTTCGCATTTGGGTTCCACTCTTTAACTCGGACGTGGATAATACCCTAAACCAACCACTAACGCTAAGGGTGCCACCGCAATGGCTTTGGAAAATCAGGAACTTAGAAAAGCAGGTCTCAAAGTTACTCTGCCCAGAGTAAAGATCCTGCAATTGATGGAGCAGGCTGAAGAAGATAACCACCACCTGAGTGCGGAGGATGTTTACAAATCTCTGCTGGATGCAGGTGAAGATGTGGGGTTGGCAACAGTTTACAGGGTGCTGACTCAGTTCGAAACAGCCGGTTTAGTGGTGCGTCATAATTTTGAAGGTGGGCATTCAGTATTTGAGATGGCCAAGGGTGAACACCACGATCATATGGTTTGTCTGGAGACTAATCAGGTGATTGAATTTGTGGATGAGGTGATTGAAAAACGCCAACACGAATTAGCCGAAGAAAGGGGTTATGAAATCGTCGACCACAGCTTGGTGTTGTATGTTCGGCCCAAAAAATAACGGTTAACTGTTACTAAAAAGCCCGCTTAAAGCGGGCTTTTTTATGCGTTGCTCTTTTTATGTATTGACAATTGGGGGCGACTCAGTGGGACAGCATTTCTCTGGCATGTTCCATGGATTGATTGGTGATCACAATACCGCCCAGCATTCGGGCAATTTCATTGACTTTGGCATTATCATCCAATTGTTGCAGCTGCGTGCTGACCTTGCTTTTGGAAACAGTTTTGCTGACGAATAGGTGATGATGCCCTTTAGAGGCCACCTGTGGTTGGTGAGTAACGCATAATACCTGGCCCTGTTCTCCCAACTCACGCAACAGGTTACCCACCACTTCAGCAATGCCGCCACCGATACCGACATCTACCTCATCAAATACCAGTGTGGGAATGGCGCTGGTTTTGGCGGTGGATACCTGAATGGCGAGGCTAATACGAGATAGTTCTCCTCCTGAAGCTACTTTGGCTAATGCCTGTGGCGTTTGACCGGGATTGGTGCTGACCAGGAACTGGATCTCTTCCAGTCCATTTGTGTGCGGTGAATCATTATGATCTCTTGATTGCACGGCTATCTGGAATTGGCAGTTAGCCATCGCCAGTTGTGCCAATTGCTTTTCAACCTGTTTTTGCAGTTTTTTGCTGGCAGATTTGCGTTGCTTGCTTAGTTTCTGTGCTTGCTTTTGATACTCATCCAGCAATACCTGGCGCTGTTTAAGTAATTCATCGATTTCTTCATCGCTGCCCTGTAATCCCAATAGTTCCTGCTGCAGCGACTGGTGCAGCTGTGGTATTTCGGCAGGATTGATATGGTGTTTTCTGGCGATGTCGTAGATAGTGCTGAGTCGGTCCTCGACGGTTTGCAGACGCTCTGGGTTGATTTCAAAATCATCGACATAATGTTGCAGACTGCTGGCAGCTTCTTCGGTTTGAATCAATGCGCTGTTAAGTAATTCCACGGCTTCTTCGACTGCCTGTGATTTAACAGGAAGATCATTGAGTGAACGCAGTGCCTGGTTGAGAATGGATACCGCGTTGAGTTCTCCTTCCTGGCAAATGGACATGGCTTGCTGGCAAGCCTGTAGGCTTTCTTCACCGCTGGCCAATTGTTTCTGCTCCTGTTCCAGAGCGGCAAGTTCGTTTTCCTGTAGCGCCAGATTATCCAGCTCTTCGACCTGATAACCGAGCAGCTGTGCACGCGCGGTTTGTTCGCTGCGGTTAGATTGCAATGTTTGCAGTCGTTGCCCGGTACGCTGGCACTTTGTTGCCAGCGTCTTCACATCAGCGACTAATTTACCTGCGCCTGCGAAGTCATCTAACAATTGCATTTGTTGTTCTTTCTTTAATAAGGATTGGTGAGCATGCTGGCTGTGAATATCGATCAGCATCTCGCCCAGGTTTTTAAGGTCTTGTAACGGAGAGGGGCGGCCATTGATGTAGGCTCTGGAGCGACCTTCGCGGGTGATAATGCGTCGCAACAGACATTCATCGCCGTTATACAGATCGTGGTCTTCCAGCCATTGTTTAGCGGATGCGATGCTACTTATATCGAAGGTGGCGTGTATTTCTGCGCGCTCGGCATCTTGCTTGATCATGCCGGGATCGGCGCGGTCGCCCAGTACTTGCCCTAGGGCATCCAGCATAATGGACTTGCCAGCACCGGTTTCACCGGTAATTACGGTCATACCATTGTGTAGTTCAACATCTAGTTGTGAGGCGATGGCAAAGTTGCTGACACTGAGATGAACAAGCATGGCTGTACTCCAGTTTTTTATCGTAAAAGGAGGATTATACGATATCTGTTTATTTGTACAGCATTATGGTTGGATATACAGTGGTTTGTCCAGTGGGAAATGAACTTAAAGTGGCATTAATAGGAAGTGCTAAAAGGTTAAGGTGAATTGGGCTCCTTCTTTGTCTGATTTGGTAAGAGCGATAGTAGCCCCGTGTGCAGTCATAATCTGGCGAGCGAGGGCAAGACCGATACCCGAGCCTTCACGTTTGGTGGTAAAGAAGGGAACGAAAACCTTGGTGGCAATATCGGCAGGTACACCCGGGCCATTGTCACTGACTTCAATCACAATTTGACCACGTACGCTGAGTTGAGCCGTGAGTGAAATGGCAGGCGACGGGGTGTTAATCAGAGCCTGCTCGGCATTTTGTAATAGATTGATCAACACTTGCTCTAGCATTTCACTATCTGCTACCAGTTCCAGGCTTTGTGGTGTGACAGACACCTGCATATCGATACCTTTTTCCGACCAGCCACTGGAAAATAACTCCGTTAACCGGCTGAATAAAGCCTGTAAATTGATAGATTGTTTTTTCGGTGGAGGAAGCCGCATCAAGTCGCGATAACTTTGCACAAACTGCATTAAATTATCAGAACGTTTAGCTAATGTTTCCAGAGCATTGCTAGCGTCATTGAGTTCTTCCTGCACGATGTTTTTATCATCGCTATCCTTCAAATGGCGTTGCGAATCATCCACTAAATGCAGCGCTGTTTTAGCCAGCGATGCTACGGGAGTAATACTGTTGATGATTTCGTGAGTCAAAACGCGGGTGAGATCCTGCCAAGCCTGTAATTGTGCATCGTCCAGTTCACCTTGAATATCCTGCAGGCTGATCAGTTTTTCCTGCCGGCCGGAACTAACGACTTGTGTTGCCACTAGCATCAATTGCCGTGACACGCCGTCGTAGGACATAGTCACTAGTTGATGATTGCCCGGTTCAATAGTTTCTACAATGTGGGCTAATTGACTGCCGAATTTTTCCAGATCTTTAAGCGCATTCACCTTCACATTGCCAAACAGTCTTCTTGCCGAGTGATTGTGCAAGGAGATATGTTGATCTAGATGAAGAGAAATGAGTGGCACTGGTGTGTGTTCAATCATTGCTTTTAGCCGTTGCAGATCCTTTTCTTTGTCGCCCTGAGCGGTTTTGAATTGATCCAAAATATCGGTAAAGGCTTTTTCCAGCGGCTCAAAGCTTGCGCCTTTAACTGGGGCATTAAAGCGTTGACTAAAATCACTGACGTGAACTGCGTTTAAAAAACGAGTGAGTTCTGCATTGGTCACGCTGACATGTCGATGAAGTTCGAATAATGATAACGTCGTTAATGTCAGGGCCAGAAAAGTTGTGGCATGGTAGCCGCTATTAATTAAGGCGGCGACAAAGGCAGTGAGTAATACTGCCAATAGGGCAATGCGTAATCCCAGACGAAGAACAAAGTGTTTAGAGATCATATTTTTCCATCCGCCGGTAGAGGGCTGCACGGGTTAAACCCAGTTCCTTAGCTGCTCGGCTAATATTGTGTTGATGTTGTTGCAGAGCCTGTCGGATTAAGCTTCGCTCCATTCTCGCCAGATTTAAATCATCGCTGGTATGCTGATCAGTTGCAGATGGTGTTACACCAGTTTCTTGTTTTGATGTAGATTCAGAGTGAGAATCGAGCTGTAAATCCTGAATATCAATTGCATCCCCTTCAGCAAAAATAACTGCGCGTTCAATGGCATGTCGCAAGGCTCGCACATTGCCCGGCCAGCGATACTTTATAGCCGCTTCTATTGCAGAAGTAGAAAGTTGTTTTACCGCTTTACGATATTTATTTGCATAGTGTTCAACATAATAATTGGCAATGTCCGGTATGTCGTCGGTACGTGATCGCAAGGGCGGTAGCGTGATTTGCACGGTGTTTAAACGGAACAGTAAGTCTGGCCTAAACAGTTTTTCATCGTTGAGTGTTTCTGTGTTGGCATTAGTCGCAGCAATGACGCGCACATTAAATGGTATGGCTTTATCACTACCCAGTGGCGTGACCTTGCGCTGCTCAAGTACCGTGAGTAACTTGGCCTGAAGATGCGGGGGAATATTCGCAATTTCATCGAGAAATAACGTGCCGCCATCAGCAGCCACCAGTCGGCCGGTGCGATCGGTGTTGGCGCCGGTAAACGCGCCTTTTTTATGGCCAAATAATTCTGATTCAAATAGCGTTTCCGACAAGGCGCCGACGTCGACTGACATAAATACTTCATCAGCGCGCTGACTGAGATGATGGATTTCTCTGGCGGCTAATTCTTTGCCGGTACCGTTCTCACCCAGAATTAAAACATTGGCATCAGTAGGTGCGGCGCGGTCAATCATCGCCATCACATCCGTCATCGATTTCGATTTACCCAGTATTACCTGATGTGATCGGTTAGATGCTTCAACCAAAGCCTGGTTGCTGCGCTTGAGTTGGGACGCTTCAATACGACTTTTGCGTAACTGCACCGCAGCGGACAGCGTCGCAATCATCTTTTCGTTATGCCAGGGTTTGGTAATGAAATCGGTCGCGCCCAGTTTCATTGCTTCCACTGCAGTATCAACGCCCCCATGAGCTGTGATCATCACTACCACTGCATCAGGGTCGATCTCCATAATCCGCCGTAGCCAGGTAAAACCCTGTTCACCGGTACTTTCACCGGGCGAAAAATTCATATCCAGCAACAGCGCATCGATGGCGTGTTGTTTCATCAAGGCCGGGATGTCATCGGGGGATTCGCAGGTAATCACGGTGCCAAAGTGACGCTTTAGTAAAAGCTGTCCGGCCGTGAGGATGTCCTGGTCATCATCGATAAACAGAATGGTGCAGTCTTTATTCATGTCCTTGGATCTTATTATCTATTCCAGCAAATTGTTCGATATCGTACAGCTAGTGCTCGAATCCGTACACCTCCAATTGTTCGTTAGTGAACGTTTAACTCATCGATAAATATTTTTTCTTTATAAATCATGGAGTTAAAAAATGGCACAGAAGCTGCTCTGTCATAACGCAACGGTATGACTTTCACACAGCAGATTTCGTGCCCTATTTATCAGTACCGGGTACAAGTGACATCAGAATAAGAACAAATGGAAAGGAAATGTGAAGCAATGAGTTCAAGTCCAGATCAGAATCAACCCACTGACGAAGCCCAAAAGGTGTATCAGCTGTCGGGCAGTGACTCTGTTAGTGAGGGGGGGAATGGGTCTGGTTATGGCTCTGGTCATAATATGGATCGTGTGATTGAAAAACCGACGTTGTTTGGCATCAAGCGCAGCCTAGTCATCATGGGGGTGGCATTACTGGTTGTGCTGGTGCCAGCTTTTATCTGGTTTAGCGATGTGGTGAGTACACGGACGTTCACCGTCGCCAATGACCGCATCACCGTATCAACCGTCACCGAAGGCACTTTTGAAGATTATATTCCGGTACGGGGGCGAGTGGCACCACTCAAAACATTATTCCTAGATGCCGTTCAAGGTGGGCGCGTTGAAGAAATGTTTGTTGAAGATGGAGCATCGGTCATTGCCGGGCAGCAAATTCTTCGTCTTTCCAATTCTGATTTACAACTGAGTGTGATGAGCACTGAGTCCAGGGTCATGGAGCAGCTCAATGCTATTCGCGATCAGGAGTTACGACTGGAACAAAATCGTCTTGGTCATAAACACACGCTGGTGGAGTTGGACTACAACATTCGTCGTTTAAGTCGTGATGTCGAGCGCAATAAAAACTTGATCGAAAAAGGGCATGTATCTTCCCATGAATACGACAATATGGTCGATCAATTGGATTACTACCGCGAGCGGCGTGTAGTGACCAAGGAAAGCCAGGAATCCGATGAACGTATGATGGTCGCTCAACTGGCTTTCTTTAATGAAAAAACCAAAGTGATGGAAGATAACCTGGCCTTTGCCAGAAAAAGCCTTGAAGCATTACAAGTTAAAGCGCCGGTGGCGGGCAGACTATCGGGCTTTGATTTGGAAGTTGGACAAAATGTCCCCAGAGGGGCGCGTATTGGGCAAATCGATAATCCAAAGGAATTCAAACTGACCGCCAATATTGATGAATATTATTTGGGGCGGGTCGATTTGGAGCAAATGGCCAACTTTACCCGCGGAGGCAAAGACTACCAATTACGCATCACCAAAATTTATCCCAATGTGGTCAATGGCCAATTTCAGGTGGATATGCAGTTTTTAGAAGATAAACCTGCAGACTTACGACGCGGACAAACCATTCAATCAAAATTAACACTGGGTGACGCCAACCCCGCCTTGCTGATTCCCAACGGGCCATTTATGCAGGATACCGGTGGGCAATGGATATTTGTCCTCAGTAGTGACAACAGTATCGCGACACGTCGGCAGATAAAGCTGGGGCAAAAAAATAACCGCTATGTTGAGGTGTTAGAGGGATTGCAGTCAGGTGAAAAAGTGGTCACTTCGTCGTACTCCTCTTTTATGGAAGTTGATCAATTGAACCTATAACGACTTCTAGCCATTGGAAAATGAATAAACATAAGGAAAAGATGATGATTAAATTACACGGCCTTTCAAAGAGCTATCGCACCGATACCGTAGAAACCATTGCACTCAATAACATCAATATTGAAATCAATCAGGGTGAGTTTGTTTCGGTCATGGGGCCATCGGGTTGTGGTAAATCTACTCTCTTGAACATTATCGGCATGCTCGATACGCCCACCAGTGGTCACTACTATTTTATGGATGAGGATATTGCTCGATTCAAAGAAAGCCGTCTGGGAAATATTCGTAAACAGTACATCGGTTTTATTTTTCAAAGTTTCAATCTGATCGATGAACTCAGTGTGGAGGAAAATATTGAGCTGGCGTTGCTCTATCACAATATTGGTGGCAAGGAGCGCAAACAACGCGTTGAACAGGCTATGGAAAAAATGGGTATCGCACATCGTGCTAAGCATATGCCGGGGCAATTATCTGGTGGGCAGCAACAACGGGTTGCCGTAGCGCGCGCGGTAGTCGGAGGCCAAAGAGTGATCCTCGCCGACGAGCCTACGGGTAATTTGGATAGCCACAACGGTCAGGAAGTAATGAATTTATTACAACAACTCAACGATGAGGGTACTACTATCGTGATGGTGACACATTCAGCCTCACATGCAGATTATGCGCAACGAACCATCAATTTATTTGATGGTCATGTGGTGACGGAAAGTATTCGAGGCAAGGAGCGTTTAGTAAATACGGCAGTAATTGAAAGTACCACTGCATAATCTGACAAAGGAGAGTCATATGTTTAAAAGCTATGTTCAACTGGCGTTAAGAAATTTGCTAAAGCATCGTCTCTACGCAGTGATTAATATTTTTGGTTTAACTATTGGGTTGATGGTTTTTTTGTTGGGCGAGTTCTTGGCAGCTTATGAATATAACCATGACAATATGTTTTCCGCGCGTGATCAAATATATGTTGCAGGTGCCATTATCGGCCCTAATATCAATATAGGGATTGATAAAGCGGATAGCGTACATACTGCGCTTGCTCCTTTACTTGATGCAGAGCTTGATGATGATGTGTTAATAGCCCGAACAATCGACCGAGAAATGGTTTTAAGTAAAGACAATGATAATTATCTTCAAAGAATGCATTTTGTAGATAAGGAGTTTTTTCGTATTTTTGATTTTACCTATTTATATGGTGATGAATCGTCACTGGACCAAAAGGAGGGCATAGTATTAACCCGCGATATGGCTAAAAAGTTTTTTGGTCGTGTGGATGTGCTGGGAGAAACTGTAAGAATAAAAAATAGTCAGGATCTCTACGTGACTGCTGTTATTGAAAATTTGCCCAAGGATACTCATTTCAATTCATCAATTATTCTCAGGAAATCGCTAGATATTATTGCTTCAATAGACATGTTGTCTGATGTTACAAATTTTGAAGGTGACTGGTTTAATCTTAGCTTTAACGCTGACCGAACCTATATTTTACTACCCTGGAATCGCAATGAAGCTTGGCTGCAACAACAGTTGTCGGCTGTTTACGAGCGACATGCCCCTCCCTTTGCAAAGGAGTTCGTTACTGGGGTAAAAGTTTATCCTTTGGTAGACGTGAATACGTTTGTTTGGGATGCGGCTGGTCTTCCCATCATTGAATCAGTGCGTGTATTAGGTTTATTGGTTCTGTTAATAGCTTGTGTCAATTACACCAATTTGGCTACAGCCCAGAACTTTAGTCGTACCCGAGAAGTGGGTTTACGAAAAGCCTTTGGCGCTACTCCCATGCAGTTACTAACACAGTTTTTGGTGGAAAGTCTCACGTTGGCTTCTGTCAGCTTATTGTTGGCGCTAGTCGCAATTGAAATGCTGTTACCCGTCTATAATTCTCTTGCTGGAAAACATGTAGTACTCAATTATGTCGATGCTCTTCCTATGCTGATCAGTGTAGTTGTTGTCGTGGCCTTATTGGCTGGAGCCTATCCAGCCTTTCTAATTACTCGTTTAAATCCTATAGATAGTTTGCATAACTCTATGCTTAAAGGGCGGAAAGGTGGTTTGTTTCGAAGTGTAATGATCGGTGGGCAATTTGCCATATCCATTTTTATGTTATCTATAGTTCTAATTGTTCATTATCAGAATATGAAGGTTGAAGAGGAAAGTCATATCTTTCCGAAATCACAGATAGTGGTGATGGATAATATAGGGTGGGATGAAATTAAGCCTCATCATGAGACCTTGCGTCAGGAGTTAAAAGAGATAGATGGTGTGGAACAGGTGTCACTATCAAGTACAGTTCCTTTTTCCCAGAACAGTAATGTAATAAAAGTGACATCGATTAAAGGTGATGAATCTAATGTTATAGCAATAGATCAATTATCTGTAGATTATGACTTCTTTGATTTATATGGTGTTGATTTTCTAGCGGGAAGAGATTTCGATCAGACAATAACCAATGATGCCTATCGAGATTCTTCGTCGCAGTTAAATGTTGTTATCAATCAGATGGCAGCTAAGAAGTTGGGTATTGAAAATGATCCAATAGGTAAGACTTTTTATAATACTACTGATCCTGATAGAGGTGGTTTGGAGGCTAGTTCTCTACAATTTAATGTTGTAGGGCTGATTCCTGATTTAAATATTCGTGGGCTGTATAACAGTGTGCAGCCCTATGTCTTTTTTATTCGACCTGAAAATCACGTTAGAGCATCGGTACGCATTTCGGCTGATGCTGATTTTCAAAGTGTTTTGCAAAAGATCGACGTGGCATGGGAAAGCGTTATTCCCGGTCATCCAATCAGTAGATCCTTTCTGGATGATATTTTTAATGATGTATTCATTATTTTTGAATCAATGAATCAAGCTCTTGCCGTTTTTTCAGCGATAGCGCTCGATCTCGCTTTAATTGGTTTGTTTGGTCTTGCCGCATTTATGGCAAAGCTAAAGACCAAAGAAATCGGTATGCGCAAGGTATTGGGCGCTAATATTTTTCAGATTGTGCGCTTGTTGATTTGGCAGTTTTCCATTCCGGTTATGTGGTCGCTATTGGTGGCGATACCATTGGCCTATTTTGCTTCTAATATTTATTTAAACTTTTTTGCTGATCGAATCAGTTTTGTTCCGGTTTTGATTGGAGTGTCATGTGTGGCAGGTATTTTGTTGTCATGGATGATTGTGGCAGGTCATGCTATCAAGATTGCAGGTGCTAACCCTATACATGCACTGCGTTATGAATAAGGAGATGAGTTATGAAAAAGAATATTCACTGTTTAATCGTTGTTTTTTTGTTGATGATTACCAATCTTGTTTATGCGAAGACTGAGCATATTGAACATGCCTTTGTTGTGTCAGAGGGAGGATTACTGCATATCGATACGGATGAAGGGGTGGTTAATATTGAGAGTTGGGATAACGATGAAGTGGATGTGTCGATAGCGTTAAAAGGATCGCAAAAATATTTGGACAGGTTTAACGTTAATATCGAACAGCTGGGTAATACAATAAATATTTCGGGGAAGCGTTCCTGGATGGATGGAGTCGATGTCAGATATGACATTAAAGTGCCAACACAATTTAATCTTGAAGTCATTGTCGGCGGAGGGGTTATTGATATTGGCACTTTAATAGGTGACATCCGTATTGATCTTGGCGGTGGCCATATAGAAACTCAAACGATTACCGGCGACTTAACTATTGATTTGGGTGGTGGTCGTATCCATGCTGGAGATATTGTAGGTAACTTAACCGTTGATCTTGGTGGCGGGCGCATCCATGCTGGAGATATTACCGGTAATTTAACCATTGATTTGGGCGGCGGCAGTATCGATGTTGGCGATGTAGGTGGTGATCTCAATATTGATTCTAATGTTGGCACTATCAATCTGGGAGAAGTAAAAGGAGCTTCTAATATTGATAATACCATTGGCAGTGTTGTGTTAAATTAAGATATTAATGATCGATAAAAGAATACCATCGGCCCTTTATTTTCTGTTGGATGATTTCATGCCGGGTTAAGGAAAATTCGCACAACGCGAGTTAACTCTCTACAATTCCGGCTTATGTCTACCACAGTACTCTTTATTATTTATTCCTCGTTAATTGCAGCGGCTTCAATGTTGGGCGGCTTGCTGCCTTCTTTGATTAAGCTGACCCATACCCGCACGCAATTAATTATGAGTTTTGTTGCGGGTCTCATGTTGGGAGTGGCTTGCTATCATCTGATTCCGCATTCAGTAGTGTCTATCGGTGGCGACGAAGCCGTAGAGAAAACCGTCTGGTGGCTGATGATTGGTCTGCTGGTGATGTTTGTGTTGCTGCGTACCTTTCATTTTCATCAGCACGATCACAGTGACGAACACGACCACCATCATCACCATGGGCATGAACACAGTCATGGCGCCAGTTCTCTCAGTTGGGTAGGTGTAGCGACTGGTTTGACGTTGCACACATTAATTGACGGTGTGGCGTTGGGTGCTGCCATTTTAGCGGATACTGTTAAGGAGACGGCCGGATTATTTAGTCTGGGTGTCTTCGTTGCTATTGTGTTGCACAAGCCTTTGGATGCTATGTCGATTACTTCATTAATGAGAATCAGTCATTTTTCACAGCGAAAGATCATGCTTGTAAATGCGGTATTTGCCACCATGTGTCCTTTAGGCGCGTTATTGTTTTTCTGGGGCATCGATCTGGTCAGCGCCCAGCAAACATTGTTGGTGGGGGCGGCATTGGCATTTTCTGCCGGTGTGTTTCTTTGTATTTCGCTTAGTGATCTACTGCCGGAAGTACAATTTCACAGTCATGACAGTGTGAAGTTAACGATAGCGTTGGCACTAGGTGTCGCCCTGGCCTATGGTATTGGTATGCTGGAGCCTGAGCATAGCCATCGCTATATGCCTGAACATAGTCATCGCTACACACCTGAACATGCTATCGGGGTTGACCCACGCTAATTGGTGATAAACAAAAGGCGATAAGCAAAAAGGTATTGTTGTTCTGTTTTTAGGTTGGGAATGATCCATGCCTGATGAAGATTTTAACGAACGTTCACAGCTACTGCTGAAAAGTCTGATTGAGCGCTATATCCGCGAAGGACATCCGGTGGGTTCGCAGAACTTACTGGAAGAGGCCGGCTTACCCATTAGCTCAGCGACTGTGCGCAATGTTATGGCTGACCTGGAAGAGCGCGGCTTTATCTGTTCCCCTCATACCTCTGCAGGGCGCGTCCCCACAGCTCAGGGTTATCGGCTGTTTGTCGACCAGTTGATTACTATGCAATCTATCGATGAGCGTTATTTACAGCAGCAGGGTATGGCCTTTGATCCTGACTTGAGTGCGGTGGAAATGGCTAACGTTGCTTCGCAATTATTATCCTCCATGACGTCACAGGCCGGGTTGGTTACAGTGCCCAAGTCGGAAAAGCTGTCATTACGACAGGTGGAGTTTTTGCCACTATCGGGTAACCGCGTGTTGGTGATTTTGGTGATTGATGAGCGCGAGGTGCAAAACCGTGTACTGCATACCTCCAGGCCCTACAGCGAGCAGGAATTACAGCAGGCATCGCAGCTGATTAATCAGCGTTATTCTGGCAAGAGCTTGTCGGAAGTCCGCAGTGGCTTGTTGATGGCAATGCAGGAAGACAAAGATACTATCGACACCTATATGCAAACTATCCTTGATCTGGCCAGTCAAGCCTTCGAGGCTGAGGAAGAGGATGAGAATACCGACTATGTACTGTCTGGTGAGAGCAAACTGGTCAATCTGAGCTCGGCGGAAGATCTGGATCGTCTGCAGGGCCTGTTTACCGCCTTTGATCAGAAAAAAGATATTTTGGAGCTGGTGGATCGCAGCATTAATGCCGAAGGCATCCAGATTTTTATTGGCGAAGAGGCGGGCTACGAAGTGTTTGACGGTTTTAGCCTGATCACTGCGCCATACCAGTCTGACGGTGTCACTTTAGGCGTTTTGGGTGTGATTGGCCCAACGCGTATGTCCTATGAAAAGGTGATTCCGATGGTGGACGTTACGGCACAGATGTTGACTTCTGCGCTTAATAAAAACTAACTCCTTGAACCACATAAATTTTTCCTGCTGTTTTTCCTGCTAAAGACGCTATATCTTTCCTGTCCCTTGAATTGTTTGGCTATGCCCCCATATAGCTGGGCAGTTAACTCATTCATCAATGCATTCCTGAGCAATAGCGGAGAAAAAAGTAAGGTGTCAAACGAAGAGCAAACTGTACCTGAGTCAAGCAGCCCTGAATCAAGCAGTCCAGAAACCGAAGAACAGGTAGAACAGTTGGTGGCCGAACAGACGAAGGCTACTGAAGAAAACACGCCAGAAGAGGGATCTGCATCCACCGAAACTCCAGAGGCACAAATTGAGGCGCTCCAGGAAGAGTTGGTCAAGACTAAAGATGAAGCCCTGAGAACCCTGGCAGAGGCCCAAAATATCCGTCGTCGCGCAGAAAAAGATATCGAAAATGCACGCAAGTTCGCCCTGGAAAAATTCGCCGGTGAACTCCTAGGCGTGGCTGATAATCTGGAGCGTGCTTTACAAGCCGCTGATGCCGATAACGAAGTTATCAAACCGCTACTGGAAGGTGTCGAGCTGACCCAAAAATCTTTGGTTGATACCCTCGATAAATTCAACGTGAAACAGCTGGATCCCATGGGCGAGCCCTTTGACCCGCAATTCCATCAGGCCATGTCTATGGTCGAGAACCCCGATGTTGAGCCCAATACCGTCACCCTGGTCATGCAGAAGGGGTACACCCTTAATGAGCGTTTGTTGCGTCCAGCGATGGTGATGGTATCGAAGGCAGTTTCTGGGTCTATTGATGAGCAGGCCTGACCGATATATGAACAGGCCTGACCGAATATATGAACAGGCTTGATCGGTATATTGAGAAGGCTTAATAAGAGCTAACTCACTAAAAAATTAGCAATTTTTTGTCATACAACGTAGGTGAGGGCTTGAAATGATCAATTCCGCACCAATATATGCAAACAACTGAATGAAATGGCGCAGTTCCACCCTTTAATAAGGATGGGAGTTTGGACGCCGAATTAGCAAGATTAGGAAATTGGAGAACAAGCAATGGGCAAGATTATTGGTATAGACCTCGGTACGACCAACTCCTGTGTGGCGGTACTGGATGGTGACTCGGCAAAAGTGATTGAGAACGCGGAAGGTGATCGCACTACGCCATCGATCATTGGTTATACCGATGACAACGAAATCCTAGTGGGCCAAAGCGCCAAGCGTCAGGCGGTAACCAATCCACAAAATACTCTGTTTGCGGTTAAGCGTTTGATTGGCCGTAAATTCAAAGATGATGTCGTGCAAAAGGACATCACAATGGTGCCTTATGACATCGTGGCAGCGGATAACGGTGATGCCTGGGTTGCCGCACGCGGTGAAAAAATGGCACCACCTCAAGTTTCTGCTGAAGTGTTGATGAAAATGAAGAAAACGGCAGAAGACTACTTAGGTGAAAAAGTCACCGAAGCGGTAGTGACTGTTCCTGCCTACTTCAACGATTCTCAGCGTCAGGCCACTAAAGATGCCGGTAAAATCGCTGGTCTTGAAGTGAAACGTATTATCAACGAGCCGACGGCTGCAGCACTGGCTTATGGTATGGACAAAGCCAAGGGCGACCACACTATTGCGGTTTACGACCTGGGTGGTGGTACTTTTGATATCTCTATTATCGAAATTGCAGAAGTGGATGGCGAGCATCAGTTCGAAGTGTTGTCGACTAACGGTGATACCTTCCTCGGTGGTGAAGACTTTGATTTGCGTCTGATCGATTATCTGGCAGAAGAATTCAAGAAAGAAAACAGCATGGATCTGAAGGGTGATCCTCTGGCTATGCAGCGTCTGAAGGAAGCGGCTGAAAAAGCGAAGATCGAGCTGTCTTCTTCACAACAAACAGAAGTCAACCTGCCTTACATCACAGCAGATGCTTCTGGTCCAAAACACTTGGTAGTGAAATTGACTCGCGCCAAACTTGAATCGTTAGTTGAAGATTTGGTGACTAACTCTCTGGCTCCTGTTAAACAAGCGTTGCAAGATGCTGATTTGTCCGCTGGTGAAATTGATGATGTGATTTTGGTGGGCGGTCAAACCCGTATGCCAATGGTTCAGGAAAAAGTGGCTGAGTTCTTTGGTAAAGAGCCCCGTAAAGATGTTAATCCCGATGAAGCGGTAGCGATGGGTGCTGCAATTCAAGGTGGTGTCTTAAGTGGTGACGTGAAAGACGTATTACTGTTAGATGTTACGCCACTGACCTTGGGTATCGAAACTATGGGTGGTGTCGCAACACCATTGATTGAGAAAAACACCACGATTCCTACCAAGAAGTCGCAGATTTTTTCAACGGCGGAAGACAATCAGTCTGCAGTAACTATTCACGTGGTTCAGGGGGAGCGTAAGCAGGCTTCTGGTAACAAGTCATTGGGTCGTTTTGATTTGGCCGATATTCCTCCTTCGCCTCGCGGTATGCCACAAATCGAAGTAACCTTTGATTTGGATGCTAATGGTATCCTGCATGTAGGTGCTAAAGATAAGGCCACAGGCAAAGAGCAATCGATTCGCATCACTGCGTCCTCTGGTTTATCGGATGATGAAATCGAAAAAATGGTACAGGATGCCGAAGCCAATGCTGAAGCGGATAAGCAGTTCGAAGAACTGGTCACTGCCCGCAATACTTTGGAAGGCTTGATCAATGCCACCAAGAAAACTCTGGAAGAAGCCGGCGACAAAGCTACTGATGAAGAGAAAGCGGCTATTGAAAGTGCACTGACAGAAGCTGAAGAAGCTGTTAAAGGTGACGATAAGGCAGCGATGGATGCAGCAACACAAAAGCTGACCGAAGCTTCCAGCTCATTGGCGCAGAAAATGTACGCTGAGCAAGCGGCACAGGCCCAAGCAGCTGAAGGCGCAGCAGACGCTGGTGCTGAACAAGCAGAGGGCGGTACTGCAGATGATGTAGTTGACGCCGAGTTTGAAGAAGTAAAAGAAGATAACAAATAATATTGTTATCTTTTTAGATACCTTTCTTCGGGTATCTGACACTTTTTCTTAAGCGCGGGCTAGTCCCGCGCATTTGCGTCTTAACAGCTGTAAATAATTTTAGTATATGGGCACTGTTGTCCGACATTAACACGATAAACTGGAACAGATTTTCTTATGTCCAAACGCGACTACTATGAAATTCTCGGTGTTGAGCGAGATGCTTCAGAGAAAGATATTAAAAAAGCCTACCGTCGCGTGGCCATGAAATATCATCCGGATAGAAACCCGGATGACAAAGACGCAGAAGATAAATTCAAAGAAGCTTCTGAAGCCTACGAAGTGTTATCGGATAGTCAAACCCGTGCTGCCTATGATCAATACGGCCATGATGCCGTTAGTGGTAATGCGGGTGCCGGTGGTTTTGGTGCCGGTGGTGCGGGTAACTTCAGTGATATTTTCGGTGATGTATTTGGCGATATCTTTGGCGGTGGCGGCGGTCGTCGTGGGCCGGCTCGCGGTTCGGACCTGCGTTACAATCTCGATATCGATTTAGAAGAAGCGGTGAAAGGCACGGAGGTTAAAATCCGTGTGCCTACTTTAGTGTCATGTGACACTTGTAACGGCACTGGTGCTAAAAAAGGCAGTTCACCAGTTACCTGTACTACCTGTGGTGGTGCCGGTCAGGTGCGTATGCAGCAGGGCTTTTTCTCTGTGCAGCAAACATGCCCTAATTGTCGTGGTACAGGAAAAATTATTTCCGACCCCTGTGAGAAATGTTACGGTCAGGGTCGAGTTGAAGAGACCAAAACCCTTTCGGTTAAAGTACCGCCCGGTGTGGATACCGGTGATCGCATTCGTCTCGGTGGCGAAGGTGAAGCCAGCCCTGATGGTGGCCCCTCAGGTGATCTGTTTGTACAAATTAATGTCCGTGAGCATCGCATTTTTGAACGCGATGGCAAGCACCTCTATTGTGAAGTGCCTATTAGTTTTATCGACGCTGCTTTGGGTGGAGAACTCGAAGTGCCAACGCTGGACGGTCGTGTAAAACTGAAAATCCCTATGGAAACACAAACCGGTAAATTATTCCGCTTACGTGGCAAAGGAGTAGCACCTGTTCGCGGTGGATCAACCGGTGATTTGCTGTGTCGCGTTGTAGTAGAAACACCGGTTAATTTAAACAAGCGTCAAAAAGAACTGTTAAAAGAATTGCAGGAGTCGTTTGATGAGACTGATAATCAGCAGTCGCCAAGAAAATCCTCCTGGTTTGAAGGTGTGAAAAATTTCTTTGACGATATGAAAATTTAGTTTTCTAAAAATTATTCCAAGAAAAAATAGCAGAGTTCACTATGAGTATAAAAATTGCCGTTACCGGTGCTGCTGGCAGAATGGGTAAGACGCTGATTGAAGCCGTTAGCCTGAATGCGTCAGCGGAACTAGGTGCAGCCATTGAGCGCCCTGGTAGCAGTTTTATCGGTGCCGATGCTGGTGAACTGGCAGGCATTGGTACCAATGGCATTACAGTTGTCGATGACATTAATGCAGTTATTAACGATTTTGATGTGTTAATTGATTTCACTGCACCTGCAGCAACTGTTGCAAACGCACAAGCCTGTGTTGAAGCAGGTAAGAAAATAGTCATTGGAACGACCGGTTGTACCGAACAAGAACTCACTACAATTCATCGGGCGACGGAGCAGACCGCTATTTGTATGGCGTCTAATTTCAGTACTGGTGTTAATGTCTGTTTCAAATTACTGAACGAAGCGGCAAAAATTCTGGGCGATGATTACGACGTTGAAATTGTCGAGGCGCATCACCGCCATAAAGTTGATTCGCCCTCCGGAACTGCCCTCAGCATGGGTGAGGCGGTTGCTGAAGGCCTGGGCAGAAACTTAAAGGACGTCGCTATTTATGGCCGCGAAGGTCAAGTCGGTGCTCGTCCTGATAAAGAAATTGGTTTTGCTACTGTGCGTGGTGGCGATGTGGTAGGTGATCACACGGTAATGTTTTTAGCTGATGGTGAGCGAGTGGAAATCACACACAAGGCCAGTTCCAGAATGAGCTTTGGTCGCGGAGCAGTTCGTGCAGCTGTGTGGTTAGCCGGGCAACCTGCGGGATTATTTAGCATGCAGGATGTATTGGGTTTGTAATCCTGTTGATTGACTTCTGCTCAATTAAAACATCTGTTAGAATCTGCCGCCTAGAAACCTTCCAAATAGTCTTTGGTTTTGTGTGGTATTGATGTAGTTATTGATATAGCTATTAATTTTGTCACATCAGATTGTCACACCAGAGGCAAGGCCTTTCTAGAAAGCTTTAATCCAAGTATTAAACGTTAAACCAGAAACAAATTATTCAATAAATCAGGACAATTACCATGAGTCTTGCTGATAAAGTATTGGCGGTAAATAACGATCTTCCCATCCGTACGAACGAAAAAGTGCATAGCGGTAAAGTTCGTTCAGTGTATTGGTTAACCAGAGAAGACAGCGCGCGCTTAATTCAAGAGAAGGGTTATGATGTTGCCGTTGATGCACCACTAGCTGTAATGGTGATCAGTGATCGCATTTCGGCCTTTGAATGTATTTGGCGTGGTGAAGGAGGTATGAATGGTGTGCCGGGTAAAGGCGCGGCACTCAATGCGATTTCCAACCACTGGTTTAAATTATTCAAAGAGCAGGGTTTGGCGGATAGCCATATTCTGGATATTCCACATCCACTGGTGTGGATTGTGCAGAAAGCACGTCCGGTGATGATCGAAGCTATTGCTCGCCAGTATATAACAGGTTCTATGTGGCGCTCTTATGACAAGGGTGAGCGTGAGTTTTGTGGCATTGAGATTGCCGATGGTTTAAGCAAAGATCAAAAATTGCCTGAATTGTTAATTACCCCTTCTACCAAAGGTATTTTGACGGGTATTCCCGGCGTGCCGGAAGTGGATGATGTGAATATCACTCGCAGCGACCTGGAAAATAATGTCGAAGCTTTTAATTTCAATGGTGCTGACGATATCGATCTGTATGAAAAATTGTTGTCGGAAGGCTTTGATGTCATTAGTGATGAGCTGGCAAAAATTGATCAGATCTTTGTCGATACCAAATTTGAATTTGGTTATGTCACTGATAAGGTTGGCAATGAGAAACTGATTTATATGGATGAGGTGGGTACACCTGATTCATCGCGTATCTGGGACGGGCCTTCCTACCGTGACGGCAACGTGGTAGAAAATTCCAAGGAGCAATTCCGCCAGTTGCTGCTTAATCACTTCCCCGATCCTGATATTTTGCTGAATAAAAACCGTATGGATGAACGTACGGCTTTAGCAGAAGACAATGTGTTGCCAGAGTCGATTCTGATGGAAGTGTCGAAAACTTACCTCGATATTGCTGAGAAAATTACTGGTGAGGCTATCACCTTGTCGGATAATCCTAAGGCCGAAATCATCGATATTCTGCGCGATCAATACGGCATTATCGCCTAATCAATCCCTTCTTAAGGCAGGACAAATATCCTGCCTTATTTGCTTTTCGCTATTGTATTTTTCTTCCCTGCCTCTTTGCCACCCGGTTTGCCGGTCTCTCTCAACGGGCGGCATTACATTGCCGTTTTTACCAAAGATATAGAATAAAACCTTTATAAAACAATTAGATAGGTATTTGGCACGTGCCTTGCAATTTCTGTAGGTAAGAGAAAGTTTGCGAGCACAAACAATGACAATCAATTTTAACAAGGCATTAGGTATTCACGAACACGCGCTAATGTTTCGTACCAAGCGCGCTGAAGTGTTGGCCAATAATCTGGTGAATGCGGATACCCCAAATTTCAAAGCCCGCGATATCGACTTTCGTCGGGTATTGGAAAGCCAAATATCAGGCAGTACTAATCAGGCGCGCTTGATGGCCACCAATAGCAAGCATATTGGTCATACGGCTGGCAGCTTTAGCCCAGAGCTTATGTATCGCATCCCCATGCAACCTTCGCTGGATGGCAATACTGTAGAAGAGCAGGTAGAGATGAGTAAGTTCGCGCAAAACAGTATGGAATTTCAAGCCAGCTTTCAGTTTTTAAATAGCAAGTTTCGCGGTTTGAGAAACGCGATTAAAGGAGAATCCTAATGTCATTGACCGGAGTTTTTGATATTGCAGGTATGGGCATGTCAGCGCAGAGCGTGCGTCTGAATACCACTGCCAGCAATTTGGCCAATGCCAATTCAGCAAGCAGTAATACCGATGAAGTTTATCGTGCTCGCCATCCGGTATTTGAGAGTTACCGTCGAGATTTATTGAATGCTGCTTCATATGGAATGCAAACTGTCTCTGATGATGCTGCAGTTGGTTTGAAAGTCACGGACATTGTTGAGTCGCAAAAACCATTAGATCGCCGTTATGAACCGAATCATCCTCAAGCAGATGAAGATGGATATGTGTATTACCCGAACGTCAATGTGATGGAAGAGATGGCTGACATGATTTCTGCATCTCGATCCTTTCAAGTGAATGTAGAAGTGATGAACGCAGCCAAACAAATGCTGCAGCGTGTATTAACACTGGGACAATAAAGTAAAGCGTAAACAGTTAGGACAGTCATATGTCAGATGCAATTTCAACCGGATTACTTAGCGAATTATCGATTCGTGAAAAGCAGCCGCAGCAAACTAATGATAATGGCGCCATTGGTCAGGATGTTTTCCTAGAACTGTTGGTTACTCAAATGAGTAATCAGGATCCTCTCAGCCCACAGGAAAACAGCGAGTTTGTTGCTCAACTGGCACAGTTCAGTTCTGTAGAAGGTATAGATAGATTGAATGGCACGATGGATGATTTTGTCGGCTCCTTCCAATCCAGCCAGGCGTTACAGGCATCATCGATGGTTGGGCGTATGGTGAAGGTGAACACCGATACTTCGTACTTGAGTAATGGTGGAATCATAGCTGGCACTATCGACTTATCACAAAGCACAAATAACCTGACAGTAAAAATTTATGACGAAGCAGGTCAACTAGTTTCAGAAGAAATGTTGGGTGAACAGCCTGCAGGAGAAATGAACTTTGCCTGGGATGGCGTTGATAATGATGGCAATCAACTACCAGCCGGTAACTATCGCTTTATCGCAACAGCCAATTATGACGGTAATTCAGTGCAAGTGAATACATCACTCAGTGCTAATGTCGACAGCGTGACTGTTGGTGCCAATGGCGCAATTAGTTTAAATGTGGCAGGCATTGGGCCTGTGTCGATTTCCAGTGTTAGAGAAATTATATAATTTAAAAATGGTCAATTTAGAAAAGCAAAACAATGCGGCCTTAGCCGATTTAACGTAAGAGGTTAGAACCATGACATTTAATACAGCGCTCAGTGGCTTACGTGCCGCCAATACCGATTTGGAAGTTACCGGTAATAATATTGCCAACGCGAGTACCACGGGCTTTAAGCGTTCTCGTGCAGAGTTTGGTGATGTGTATGCGAATTCATTAATTGGTGGGGGGGCTGCATCCGGTAGCGGTGTGTTGGTGAGTTCCATTGCACAGCAATTTGATCAGGGTAATGTGTCCTTTACTGATAATAGTCTGGATTTGGCTATTAACGGTGCAGGTTTCTTTGTATTGGCAGAGCCCTCTGGTGCTACAACCTATTCACGTGCAGGCTTATTTGGCTTAGATGATGAGGGTTTTGTAACAAACAACTCGGGATCAAGATTACAAGCTTTTTTGCCGACCACATTGGGTGGTGCGGTGGGCGGTACGCCAGATGATTTACAGGTTGTGGTCAGTGATTTAGCGCCGGCATCGACCACGGAAGTGGATTTATTACTGAATTTGGATTCACGCCAGACGGTGCCAACGGTGGCGACGTTTGACCCGAATGATGCCGATTCATTTACTGATTCTACTTCACTAACGATTTTTGACAGTCGTGGCCAATCGCATGTGCTGTCGACTTATTATGTGAGAAATATCGATGATAATGTTTGGGATTTATATGCGTATATCCCCGATGAAAATGGTGTTTTACAGAATGTTATTAATCCAAGTTCTACGGCAATAACTGCTGCGCAGGTAACTTCGGCGGGGACCGCAGATACTGATGCCACCGCAGCATTGGCAGCGATGACTACAGCACAAGCTTCAGTGTCAGCATCGGCAGCAGCCAGCCCATTCAATGCGGCGTTAGCGGTAACGGCAACGGATGATCTACAAATAGCCTTAACGGCGGCTAATACAGCATTAACTTCTGCTACCGCAGCAGGAAGTACGACAGCCATTGCTAGTGCAACAGAGTTAGTCAATGCAATAACAGCAGCATTGGCTATTGGTACCGGTGCAGCGAATGGAGCTGACAGTGATGCAGCAAACGCTACTGAGGCGGCGCAAATTCTAACAGCAACTAATAGCGCATTGGCGGCGGCAACAACCTCAAGCACAACGGCTGCTGCACTGTTAGCTGATAGACAAGAGGGTATTGCCAACCCAAGATTCCAATTGAACTTTAATACCGATGGTACTTTGGCTTCATCCACACCGGCGACGTTAACTATTGATGCCTGGAACCCATCGGGTGCGAATCAGTCCTCGACGGCGCCACCGTTAACCGCTACGCCAACTGCATCAGACTTCGTATTGGATTTGAACACGTCGACGCAGTTCGGTAGTCAGTTCTCAGTGTCTGCAGTGGCTCAGGATGGCTTTGCGACGGGACAGTTAAGTGGTCTTGAAATCAATGCTACTGGTGAGGTCTTTGCGCGTTATACCAATGGTGAGGCTTTAATTTTGGGGCAAGTTGCAATGGCATCATTCCCTAATGAACAAGGCTTAAGCCCGCAGGGTGATACGACTTGGGCGGAGTCCTTTGAGTCAGGGCAGCCCGTAGTCGGTGCGCCTTTATCAGGAACTTTGGGCGCGATTCAGTCGGGTGCATTAGAGGAATCTAATGTGGATCTTTCCGAAGAGTTAGTGCGATTGATCATTGCGCAACGGAACTTCCAAGCCAATGCAAAAACGATTGAAACGGCTGATACTGTTACCCAGGCGATTATTAATATTCGATAGCCTCTTTATTTTTTTAAAAGCCGTGGCAGTTGCTACGGCTTTTTTTTACCCAATTATTTTGTAAAGCGGTAACTAAAAACTTTCAAATAAAGCCCTTTGCCACCCTGCATAAATTTGCCGCTTTGTTGGAATTAAACCGCTGAATAAAGCCTTAAGTAGTTTCCTCACTCTCTGTAAACCCTTTAATTACCTGGTCTTCAAGAAGCTAGGATCTTTTTAAAAAGCTTGGCACCGTTTTTGCAATTTCTCTATTCAGAAGAGTATTCAAGAAAGTAAAACGAAGTTAGTAGGTTAAAGCAATGGATAAAGCCGTTTATTTAGCGATGTCAGCCGGGCGCAATATCATGTCCGCACAGGCTGTGCATGCCAATAATCTTGCTAATGCCAATACCACCGGTTTTCAGACTGATTTTGCGCAGGCGCGGGCCATGGGGCTTTATCACGGAGAAGGTTATAGCACTAGAGCCTATGCATTAACTGAAAGCCCAGGAACTGACTTTGCTCGCGGGCCACTGGTTTCTACTGGTCGCGATCTGGATATGGCTGTTGAAGGTGATGGTTGGATTGCAGTACAGGCACCTGATGGCAGCGAAGCCTTTACACGCGCTGGTTCATTAAAAATTGATCCGCTGGGAAGGTTACTGACAGGGAATAACCTGCCAGTGATTGGTAATGGTGGTCCAATCGCTTTACCTCCCTCCGACAAAATTACCTTAGGTGCTGATGGCACGATTACTATTCAGCCGCAAGGGCAGGGTGCTGAAGTATTGTCTACTGTAGATCGAATCAAATTAGTGAAGCCATCCTATGACGTATTACAAAAAGGTATTGATGGTTTAGTCAGGCGCGTTGATGGAGAAGAAGAGCCAGCCGATGCGACAATCCGTTTACAAGCAGGTTTTCTAGAGGCGAGTAATGTCAGTGCAATTGACGAGTTTACCCAAATTACCTCCCTTTCAAGGCAATTTGAAATTAACGTTAAGATGATGCAAACCCTGCAGCAAAACTCTGAAGCATCAACCTCCATTTTGAGAATATCGTAAGTACCTTGTGCGAGAAAGCAGTAAAAAAGATGCGAGAAAACAGTAAACAAGAGAGTAGTAAAAAAGAGGCGAGTTATGAATCAATCACTGTGGATTAGTAAAACCGGGCTCAGCGCGCAGGATACCCGCTTGGCGACCATTGCCAACAATTTATCCAACGCGGCAACCGTTGGTTTTAAACGCGATAGTGTGGTGTTTGAAGATTTGTTATATCAAATCCGTCGCCAGCCTGGTGCGCAATCTTCACAAAACACACAACTTCCTTCTGGTTTACAAGTAGGTACTGGTGTTCGTGTTATCGGTACGCAAAAAGAATTTTCAGCAGGCAGTGTTGAAGTAACTGATAAGCCTTTGGATTTAGCGATTGTTGGTCGCGGTTTTTTTGAAATTTTATTACCGGATGGCTCAACGGCTTATACCCGTAATGGTCAATTTCAAGTCAGCGCAGACGGTGAAATAGTAACGGCGCGGGGTATGGTGTTGCAGCCAAGCATTACAGTACCGGAAGATGCTCAAACTATAACTGTCAGTAGTGATGGTATTGTTGAAGCCTCTATTGCTGGCCAAGCTGCAGCACAACAATTGGGTACGTTGACGGTAACCAATTTTGTTAATCCAACGGGGCTACAAGCTATTGGCTCCAATATGTTTATTGAAACTGCTGCCAGTGGTACACCTACCACAGGTACTCCAGGCACACAGGGCTTAGGTAGTTTAGAGCAGGGCGCATTGGAAAATTCTAACGTTGATGTAGTTGAAGAACTAGTCAGTATGATTACCACGCAACGCACTTACGAGATGAATTCCAAAGTCATTTCAACTGCAGATCAAATGCTGCAATTTATTGCGCAGAATTTATAAGCTAGTCAATTACGTTAGCGGGATGTGATTATGAAAGCAATTCTTTCGCAGGCAAAAAATATCGTGCTGGTGCTGGCAGTCACTGCATTATCAGCATGCACTATTGGGCCAACTCCTATCCCTGATGATCCGGAATACGCTCCCAAAATAGTTGCCTCGTCACCGATGCCCTCTGCTAATAGAGGCGGTATTTATCAACCGGGGTATTCCATCCCATTATTTGAAGATCGTAGAGCAATGCGGGTGGGGGATATTTTATCGGTCATTTTGAGTGAGAGAACGCAATCCAGTAAAACCGCTGATACTGAAATTACTAAGGAAAACAGCATTGCGACTGATGCCAATTCCGTTATGGGGGTCATACCATCTTTCGGCGAATACAATTTGGGAACGTCAGTAACGCATGACAGAGAGCTCACAGGTGAAGCCTCGAGTGACCAAAGTAATAGTTTGAGTGGCAGTATTGCGGTTACCGTTGCAGATATTCTTCCTAACGGTTTATTAGTGGTTCGAGGTGAGAAATGGATGACCTTGAATAGAGGTGAAGAATATATTCGTGTGCGCGGATTAGTTAGGCCCGAAGATATTGGTCCGGATAATACCGTTATGTCGACAAAACTAGCTGATGCGCGTATCGCTTACAGTGGTACTGGTGATTTGGCTGACGCTAACAAGCAAGGATGGGCATCACGATTTTTCAATAGTGAATACTGGCCATTTTAGACGCCACAAAAACAAGGTGACCTATGAGTTTTTTTCGTATCTATCGCTGCCAAATTGCACTACTAATCAGTTTATTTTTTTCTGGGACTGTTGCTGCTGAGCGGTTAAAGGACCTGACTAATATTTCCGGTGTAAGAGATAATCCGCTAATTGGATATGGTTTAGTGGTTGGCTTGGATGGCACAGGAGATCAGACAACTCAGACACCATTCACTACCCAAGCCTTTACTTCCATGTTGAGACGTTTGGGAATCGCCGTTCCAGAAGGGCAGTCTTTTCAATTGAAAAATGTCGCTGCTGTGACCATTCATGCAACCTTGCCGCCCTTTGCCAAGCCTGGACACACGATTGATGTCACCGTTTCATCCATTGGTAACGCCAAAAGTTTACGCGGTGGTAGTTTATTACTCAGTCCTTTAAAAGGAGCGGACGGAAAAGTTTATGCCATAGCCCAGGGTGAATTGGTAGTAGGTGGTTTCGGCGCCGAAGGCGCTGATGGTTCACGGGTGACGGTAAATATTCCCAGTGCTGGAAGAATACCCAGTGGCGCAATTGTTGAACGTTCTGTACCGAATAGTTTTTCAACTGGTTCTCATCTAACACTTAATTTAAAGCGCGCTGATTTTACTACTGCTCAGCGTGTTGCAGAGGCAATCAATGAATTGTTAGGTCCTAGCGTTGCCCGTGCTGCAGATGCTTCTTCGATTAATGTAACGGCTCCACTCGATCCCAATCAGCGAGTGGCGTTTATGTCTCTATTGGAAAATGTAGAGGTAGACCCAGGGGCTGCGCCTGCAAGGATTGTAATCAATTCCAGGACGGGAACCATTGTGGTGGGTGAACATGTCAGAGTGCGTCCAGGAGCAGTGACTCACGGCAGTTTAACCGTAACAATCACCAGCACGACGCAGGTTAGCCAACCCGGTGCGTTGGCTGAAGGTCGAACCGTGGTTGTGCCACAAACGGATGTTACCGTTACTCAGGAAAACAACCGCATGTTCGTTTTCGAAGGAACCACAACGCTAGATGAATTAGTGAGAGCGGTTAATCAAGTGGGCGCCGCGCCAGGTGATTTAATGGCAATACTGGAAGCATTGAAACAGGCTGGTTCTTTACAGGCTGACTTAATCGTCATTTAAGGGTTATTGGATAAGTAAATTATGATGAGTTCAGCTGCCAACTATTCAGCTCAAGTAAGCAAAGATGTTTATACAGATTTGAGTAGTGTCAATGCTATTCGCACGATTGAAGATAAAGATGAGGCCCTGGAAAAAATATCGCAGCAATTTGAATCAATGATGATGCGAATGATGCTGAAAAGTATGCGTTCTGCTAACGAAATATTTTCCGAAGGTAACATGCTATCAAGCTATGAAGGCGATATGTATCAAGACATGATGGATGATCAGCTGGCATTGAATTTATCTAAAGGTAAAGGTATTGGCTTGGCCGAATTGATGGTTCGCCAACTTCGTAGCAACCCTGTTGATGATGAGCCTAAGCTGGCGGTAGATATTTCTGATTATATGGTACAACGTCGTTACCAGGATGTTGCTGCTATTGCAGAAAAAGTTACTACTGAAGTTGAAGAGGTTTCACAACCGTTTGATGGCAGTGTGCGGAAATTTGTCGAGCAACTTTATCCCTTAGCGAAAAAAGCTGCCGAAGAACTTGGCGTAGATCCTAAAGTATTAATTGCCCAAGCAGCATTAGAAACTGGCTGGGGTAAAAAAATTAGTGAAGGCGATACCATGGGTTCCAGCTTTAACTTTTTTAATATTAAGGCCGATCAGCGTTGGCAGGGCGCGTCTGTGCGCGTGCAAACAATAGAAGTCAGGCAGGGGATGGCAGTTAAAGAATATGCGAATTTCCGTGCCTATCAAAATCCAGCACACAGCTTCACTGACTACGTTGATTTTATTAAAAATAGCCAACGTTATGAGCCCGCATTAGCCAGCAATAATTCAGAATCCTATGTACGTCATTTAGCTGATGCCGGCTATGCCACAGATCCTGCTTATGCAGAAAAAATTATTCGTATTATGGGCAGTAAAGATATGGAAAGTATCGTTAATGAAATTGAAGTTATCAATCAGTAGGGTACTGTTATGTCGCTAATTGATGTAGGTATTGGTGGGTTACGCGTTAGCCAAACATCATTGCAGGTCACAAGTAACAATATTGCCAATGCTGATAATCCAAGCTATAGCCGGCAGCGGGTAGAAACGTCAACACTACCAGAACAGCTTAGTGGTGGTGGCTATATTGGTAATGGCAATATAGTCGATGGTATTGAGAGAACGGTTGATGCGTTTTTAGTTCGTCAGATTCAGTTGGACACGGCGACCTTTAATAATCTTGATATATTTGCCGGTAATATCGAACAGGTAGATTCGTTATTAGCTGACGATTTTAGTGGTCTTGGTCCTGCAATCAGTAACTTTTTTTCTTCTATAGAATCCAGTGCTCAGGATCCCACTTCAGAGCCAGCACGACAGGTGGTGATTAGTGAAGCTGATGGTTTATCTCAACGACTTAACTCACTTACCGCAAGAATATTCCAGCAGGAAGATCTTTTAGATGATCAATTAAAATCCTTGACCACACAAATTAGCACCATTGCGATAGGGATTGCTGAGCTAAATCAGGCAATAGGGGATCAAATCGGTTTGGGTGCCGGTGCCCAGCCCAATCAATTATTGGATCAGCGTGAAGAATTATTACGTCAGTTAGCCGAAATTGTTACCGTGACAACCGTTCAGGACGGCGATGCGTTAAATGTATTTATTGGTAATGGACAACCGTTGGTTATCGGTAATAATTCTTCGTCGCTTAGTACCGTGGCCAGCTCTCGAGAGCCAGGTAACCAGGAAATTGTTTTTGTCGGTTCAAGCGGCGTATCGCAAGAAATTACGGATTTTATTAGCGGTGGAAAATTGGGGGGGACCATCGATTTTAGAGATGAAGTCATTCCCGATGTGCTCAATTCTCTAGGCCGTTTGTCTATAGCTATAGCCGATACTCTAAATCAGCAAAATGCACTGGGTATTGATCTGGATGGCAATCTTGGGGGTAATATTTTTCGGGACGTTAACGACGGGTCTATCCCTGGCCAGCGCGTTGTGGTTGATTCCGGTAACTCTGCACCCGGGTTACAGTCGATCAGTATTAATATCACCGATGTGTCACAACTAACTACCAGTGATTACGTTATCAATGTTGTCGATAACGATTCGGTGCTGCCACTGGATTATCAGATCATAAGAACCAGTGATAATACCTCGACCTTTGTCAATGGCACTGTAGGCGCACAAAGTATCGTTATTGATGGCTTCAGTATTGATATTCCCGCTAGCACCCAAAATAACTTAGCCTTCAGCGACCGTTTCTATGTGCGACCTACTCGTAGTGGTGGGGTGGATATGATGGTAGACATTGATCGCGTGCAAGAGTTGGCTTATGCATTGCCGATTACCACTCAAAGTAGTAGTGGTAATGTTGGGAGTGGTTTGATTTCTCCAGGACAAATGTTAGCGATAGTGGATGATACCAGCCTAGCATTATCTCCGACTAATCCTCTCTATTCATCTCCTGGTGTATTAGCTGCACCGGTATTAATTCGCTTTGATACGGCGACAGGTTATACCGTTTATGAAAATTCTGACCCCTTTAATCCGGAAATATTGTTTACCGGTACGATCATTCCGGGGCAACAGAACAGCGTGTTTGATCCGTTGAGTACGGACCCAAATTACATTGGTTTTCAGGTGGAGATTAGTGGTGTTCCTCAGGCCGGTGATGAATTTACGATCGAGTTTAATGCCAATGGCTCATCGGATAACCGTAATGCCATTGAGTTGGGTTTAACGAGGGTAAGAGATGTACTGGATGGTGGAGCGACCAATTTTGAAAATGCCTATGGTAGTTTAATTGAAGAGCTAGGTACTCGTACTGCCCAGGCGCGTGTGAGTCGGGATGCGTCGGAGTCATTATTATTACAGGCGCAAGCCAGTCGGGATTCAGTGTCTGGTGTTAATTTGGATGAAGAAGCCGCCAATTTGATTAAATTTGAGCAATCCTATAACGCTTCGGCACAAATTATTAATGTAGCTAGGCAAATTTTCGATATCTTACTCAACGCTGTGGGCTAATGGCCGATAACATCGGTATAGATTTATCGAGGATGTTGAATTGAGAAGATGGTATATGCAATTACTTGATAGCATTAAAACAAATAACGCTATTAAAGTAGAGATAGATGGCAAAGGTAGATAGCAAATGGCTATTCGTTTTTCATTTTTACAGGGGTTTAATACCAGCGTTGCCGATATTGTCAGGCTACAACAGCAAACCTTTGAAACCCAGCAGCAGGTATCGACCGGCAGGAGAATAGTAACGCCGGCTGATGACCCGGTTGCGTCTGCTCGTATCATCCAGGTTAATCAAGAGTTATCTCAAGTTGGGCAATTTATTCAAAATGCAGACTCTGTTGAAAATCGTTTGAATTTAGCAGAAAACCAGATCCAGCAGGTGAGTAATTTGTTAGTGAGGTTGCGAGAGTTAACGGTTCAAAGTGGTGGGCTGGGTTTAACTCAGGGAGATAGGCGGAATATTGCAGCGGAGATTGATACACGACTGGAAGAAATTTTAGATTTAGCGAATACACGTGATGTGAATGGAGAATATATTTTTGCGGGTTTCCAAGGTTCTGTTAGACCTTTTGAAAGATTACAGTCTGGTGAATTTATTTATAATGGGGACGAAGGCCAGCGTTTAGTCCAAATAGCATCTTCAACACAAATTCCTATTAGCGATAGTGGTAAAGCAGTTTTTATTGATATTGATTCTGCACAAAATTTAATTGCTACAGAAGATGAATTAAGCAATACAGGAACAGGTACGATTGTAGCGGGCTCGGTCACTGATCAAACAAACTATGATGCTAATTCTTATCCGAATGATTACGTGGTTCAGTTTGATGGTGGTGGCAACCAATACCAGATTTTTAATAAAAATGATATTTTAGATGGAGCGCCGACGACGGCTATTTTTACCGTCCCGAATACCGGTAGCCCTATAACTATTGATGCTAATGCTACGCCGTTAGCTGCACCTACAAACCTGGGTTGGGAAATTACTATTGCTGGAACCCCTGCTGACGGTGATTTGTTCTATGTTAATTCATCTGAGAAACAGGATATTTTTACTACCATAGCTAATTTATCTGATGGCTTGAAAAATCTTAACGATACACCTGGTGATCAATTGGTGTTAGATCAACTGATAGCCGATACGTTGGATAACGTGACTGCTGCCGAAGAAAATATGTCCAAGATAAAGGCGCAGATTGGTGCCAGGCAGAATACTTTAGATTCGGTCCGCAGTTTGCACCAAGGTGTTGAGTTGGTTAATCAAGAAGTGCTGTCAGAAATACGCGACCTGGATTATGCAGAGGCGTTAAGCCGGTTAAGCTTAGAAACATTTACGCTTGAAGCGGCCCAGCAGAGTTTTGCCAGAATAAGCAATTTGTCTCTTTTTAACTTTCTCAGATAGACCTAACTTAGATAGATCTAAGCTTGCATTATTTTGGCTGAATTTTTGTAAGCTGCCGCAGCTCGTTTTCCCTGTTGCCTCTGCGCGCCATCTTTCATCATTTTTTTTCGGGCTTTTGTCGCTATACTCTGTAACGATTGTTCGTTAGACATAAAGTCATTCAGTTTAGTGTAGTAATATTCTGCGGTTTGGGGGCCGACGGGGAATAATTCAAAATGACTGACTAAACTTTGGTGTCGTTCAATGGCTAATTCTGAAACAACTTGCCAGTTTTCATCATTAGCGTGTTCCATCATGGCATTAGACAGTTGCAACAAGTTTTTCCAGCTTGAATCGATATCAGTGTTATTGCTCATACTGTTAGGCTCTTCGATCCAGGGTTAATTGTTGCTATCGCGATTAATGATGTTGGCAGAAGCACTGAGTTGTTGCAATAAAAAGTCTCCCGTTGAATTCAATTGGGCGACAAGAATATCCAGTGCGGCGAATTGACTGCGAAAGCGCTCTTCAATAATGCTAACTCTCAAATCTAAATCATCGCGTTGATCTTGTATGTCATCCAATGAGGCTTGCAGCCGCTCATCGCGATTATCAAAGGTGCCACCTGATTGTAAAAAACCTGTTAATAATTCATCAAGCTGGGTAGCAACACCATCATCACTGGAAAATAAAGTCGCCAAGTCCTGAAAGTTGTTACTGATAATGTCGGTGAGTGTTGTGTCATCAAGTGCGATTGAGCCATTACTATTTGTGGATATGCCAATAAATGTTAATGCATCAAAACCTTCATTTGCTCCATCCACTGTATCAGAAATGACTCTGCGTATGCTGCTCTCTAATGAACTGACTACACTGTCGCCGCTGAGTAAGCCTGAAGTGCCTGATACCGAGTCATAATCGGTTAAGGTATTGAATACAGTGATCAGTTCATTGTAAGTGGCAACGAAGGTTTCAACTGCTGCTTTCACTTGCGTTTTATCTTCATCGATTACCAATGCTGCAGAGGGGGGATTCAAGATGTCGTCTGCTTCATCCAGCAGTGTAATGGTGACATCATTTATAACGTTGGAAAATTCATTAGTGCTGCTGAAGGCGGTAAAACCGTCTACAGAAATACGAGCATCTTGTGCAGCATCGACTTGAGAAAATTGGTTACCCGCATCTAACGGGTTAGTGCCGTCATAAAAAAACTGTGACAACCCACTGCCATCGGTATCTGTTAAATCATCGTCATCTACACTGATATCGATTTGACTACTGGCTCCAGTAGTGTCGCTGGTAAATACGAATTTAGTGACGGTTGAACCATCACCCATTCCTGCATCAACGGTGATTAAGCTTGCGGTTATGCCAACATTGTCTGAAGCATTGTTAATGGCATCACGAATTTCAGCAATGGTATCAGTTGCACCAACAGTAATTGCAAAATTACTGCCGCCTTCAAAACCTATAGTTAAAGTACCAGAGCCAACAGTAGCATTTGGATCTGCGAAATCTGTGTCAGACGCTATTTTATTGGCTTGGGCTTGTTCAAAAACTTGAATATTATAAGTTGATAGATCTGCGTTTTCTCCAGCAGTCGCTGTAAATAAAGATGAGTCACCTGAAGTTGCTCGCCGTGTACTAAAAAAATCCAAGTCTTTCAGATCTTGTAGCGCACTTTGAAAAGCGTCCATGGTTAAGCGCAGGCTTCCCACTGCGGAAATTTCAGCTTCCAGACGAGTTTGCTCAAAGTCGAGTCTGCTTTCCGTAGGCGCGCGCTCAGCATCAACTATCTGAGTAATCAGGGCCTCAAGGTCTATACCCGAGCCAACACCGACAGAAGTAATGGAAGCCATATTGATTTACCTGTTTTTACTTGACTGCAACAGCCTACTTACTTGTAAAAAGTATAGTGGGTAGTCGATAAAAAAACTTATATCGTATAGACAGTTTTTCAATGGTTTAAACAAAAGTTTGACAAAAAAACTATATCTGAAGGGAAAAGGCATATATCGTGCCATGACATCAACCTCTTGCGACCGATTAGTACTCTTAGTTAGTAACTAGTGAGCACCAATTTATATCTGGCCTGTGAGACAAAAAGCCCTTATCTAACGATAAGGGCTTTTTTATTAGGCTTGCTCTTTTATGAACAAACTGGCGGTAAACGCTTCAATCGAAGCTGCCAATTCAATGGTTTCCTCCGCCGGTATTTGCCGAATCAACTCTTCCGTCTCTGAATCGTACACCTGAACTACAGTGATTCCTGTCTGTTCCTCAACACTGAATGATAATGTTCGTTGAATATTTTGAACAAAATCATTTAGCTTACTGACGGCTGACTCTAACTCCTCTGGTTCAGGTGCCTCATTTCGCTGTTCAGGTAAGGCCTGCGATTCGGTAACTGTTACTTCCGACTCTTCAGCCTGCTGGGCAGGCGTCGACTCCGGTAGTTTAACCGCCGGCTGTAAACCATTGTTAACGATATTGTTAATCATGGTTAATTACCCTTACATCGCACGGTTACAAGCCCCCAATAATATCACTTATGGATAGTCTATTGGAGACTTGTATCACCATCACCTTACTGAAGCAGCGACAACACCTGCTGAGGCAGTGTGTTGGCCTGAGACAATACCGAGATACCTGCCTGTTGCAGAATCTGGTTTTTAGTCAAGCTGGCTGTTTCAGCAGCAAAGTCAGCATCCTGGATACGCGATTGCGCAGCAGATACGTTCTCGGATACGTTAGTCAGGTTAGCAATGGTTGATTGCAAACGGTTCTGAATCGCACCAAGATCTGCACGCTGTGAGGCGATGTTATCCAATGCCGCATCGACAACAGCCAGAGCCGACTGTGCGCCAGCATCAGTTGTGCCTGATACATCGATGTCCTGTACAGCGGAGAATGAGCTGTTGTTAGTACCTGCACTAGCAAACACATCCGCTGCTGCGTTGGCAACAGTAAATGAACCTTCGCTGGAAGCTAAAGAGACAGTACCTGTAGCAACACCATCGTTGGTACCGCCTTCAGTCATGGTTACTGCGGTGCCACCTTGTGAGGTCAAAACCGCTGTTTGGTTACCTGCACCACCACCGGCAAAGTTCTCAATAACGATGTTACGGCCATCATTAGTGCTAAGGTTGATAACAGATTGGTTTGCACCTGAGAAGCTGGCAGTTACACCACTAGCTCCTGAAACACCATTGATCGCTGCGGCAAGCGCACTGAGGTCGTTGGCATCAGTTAAGTTAGCTGATACTGCTGAACCGTTGATGTTAAACGTGAAGGCGCCAGCAGCAAAGGTACCAAAGGTGCCTAGCGTTGCGCTGTTAGTAGCTGTCGCAGTAATTCCGATGTTACCCGCGCCTGTGTTGATAGCGGTAGCGATGGCATCTGCTCCATCGTTAGCCGAGTAAGTGATGGCGGCAGAAGTGCCTGCCCCTGTGGTAACTGACAGGTCAGTTTCAGCGGCAACGCCGTTGACAATACCGGTGTTCACAGCATTACCTGTGATAGTACCGTCTGCAACCAGTGTGTTGCTACCCAGAGATGCGGCACGTGCGTCACCCACTGTTACACTGATGGTTTCATTTGCCTGAGCACCGACTTGGAAACTGGTTGTTCCGAATGTGCCATCAAGCAATAAACGGCTACCGAATCGGGTAGTGGTTGCAATCCGGTCGATCTCAGAAATCAGCTGGCTGACCTCTGCTTGTAGGTTGGCTCTTTCGCCCGCGCCGTTTGAACCGTTAGCAGCCTGGATAGACAGCTCACGAATCCGTTGAAGGTTGTTACCGGTCTCATCCAGTGCACCTTCAGCAACCTGCGCGATAGAAATACCGTCGTTAGCGTTACGAGCTGCCTGATTCAGACCCCTCACCTGTGATTCGAAGCGTTGCACAATCGCCAAGCCCGCAGCATCGTCTCTTGCTGAGTTGATGCGTAGACCTGAAGAAAGGCGTTGTAAGGACGTCTGCAAGGCATTTTGCGACTGATCCAAATTCCGCTGAGCGTTCAAGGACGCAATATTTGTGTTAATGACCTGTGGCATTGCTAGTTCTCCTTGGCTCCTTGAAGGCTCAGGCCTGGGGGAGCGTTGGTTAATGGTGTATGCACACCGATTTTGTCGTGTTCAGAGAGGTTATCGACGGTTGTTTAATTATCTTTAGTGTGTTTATTAAGAACGTATTGTTATGAAATAGCTTAATTTTTTTTGAAATGGTTTTAAGTGATTGAAACTAAGAGGAAATACTCAAGTACTGGGTGATATTTCACAGAGGCGTACGGCAAGTTGAACGGTATTTTCTTTACTAAAGAATTATGAAAGTTGACCGATAACCTATTTACACCCAATACTGATATTCAGTAATGGTGTGTCGGAGATAATGAATTAGCAAGTTCATAGAATGAGGCTTCCTGCATATGAATAATGGTTTGGCGCAATATCAGCAAGTGAATACTTCTTCAGCCGTTGAAGGAGCATCTCCACATCGACTAATCCAGATGTTAATGGATGGGGTATTACAACGTTTGGCTGAAGCGAAAGGCGCAATGCGAAGAAATGCTGTTAATGACAGAGGGGAGGCCATCGGCAAAGCAATAAGCATTATTGGTGGACTGCGAGACAGTCTGAACCAGGATGTTGATTCCGATGTGACCCGCAATCTGAACGACCTATATGCATATATGACGAAGCGGCTGATGGAAGCTAATCTTCATAGCAGTGAAGAGGCCATCGATGAAGTGATGGCTCTGATGAGGACGGTAAAATCCGGGTGGGATGAAATAGCCGCCGAAGTGAATTAACTCATTAATTTCTAAAGCAATAAGGCCGGGTTCCCGGCCTTATTTTTATCAGCCGAACTAATGCGTATTTGTGCTTACTAGCAATCTGCTATTACCTTGTCTAAGGTTGTCAGTAGGGTAAACATTTTAGCTAAGGAGGGCTCCATATCTTTTGCTTTGGGGGAGCAGTATGCCAGCGAATTCAACGTCTTTTATCGAGAGTAATATACGGGAGTGATGTCTCTTGGAAGCTCTTGATGTGGTCGAAGGATTGCCCGAACGTCCCACAGTGTTGGTTGTCGAGGATAACCCTGTTGAGCGACAACTAATAGGAAAAATACTCCGTAATTTTGATTTTGAAGTCATCGCTGTTGATTGCGGTGAAGTCGTTCTCGATACCGTCGTCAATTACCAACCCGACCTAATTCTGCTTGATGCACTGTTACCTGATATCGATGGGTTTGAAGTGTGTTTGCATCTGCGCGCGCACCCCAAGGGTGTGTATATTCCCATTATTATGCTGACGGGGTTGGACGACGTCAGTTCTATTAATCGTGCCTATGAAGTGGGGGCAACGGACTTTTTTACCAAACCTATTAATCACTCATTGCTGGTTCATCGCATTCGTTATTTGTTGAGAGCCAGGGTGATTATGGATCAATTGCGACTGAGCAAACAGTCTTTGGCGAGTGCCCAGCAGGCGGCAAGGTTGGGGCATTGGGAATTGGATGTAGAAAAGAATCGCTTCCATCTGTCAGAGGAGGTACTGCACCTTTATCGGGTGCAGGAAGATGAGCAGGATACGTCTGATATCAATGTTCTGTATACCAAATGCCACCCTGACGATGTAATGTACTTTGAGCGCCTATTAAGTGCTTCTATTCGTGAGCTGAAGGAAGCGCGTATTGAACACCGCATTTTATTGGATGATAACTCTACGCGTTATATTGAGTTACATACGACAGTGCTCTCAGATCAAGGTGACGGCAGTAATCATATTCTTGGTATCAGCATTGACGTTACTGAAAGGAAGGAGTCAGAGCGTGAAATTCTCCGACTCGCGTACTGCGATCGTCTTACTGGTTTACCCAATCGTTCATTGATGGAGTTGTACCTGGATCAGTCCATTCCCCGATCACATGCTAACGGTAGCTCTGTGGCGATACTCAGTATCGACCTTGATTTGTTTAACCGGATTAATAATTCTATGGGACACAGTGCGGGTGATGCTGTGCTGCAACAGCTTACCGAACGATTGGGCAAATTAGTCAACTCGACAGGTGTGTCCCAATATCTTGATCGTTTATCGGTGTCCCAGGAACCTTCTCTTGATGATCTTGGCAAGCAAATGTTAGGGCGTTTGGCTGCCGATACCTTTGTGATTATTCTGTCTGAAGTGGATAGAAATGGCGCCGAAGCGATGCGCTTTGCCAACTTGGTTAAACGTACGTTTGAGTCACCGTTCATTTATCGAGGCCAGGAACTGTTTGTTTCCGCCAGTGTTGGTTTGGCTTATTCCGAATCGGGAAGCAGTTTGGCGGAGACATTACTGCAGCATGCAGATCTTGCACTACATGAGGCGAAAACCCAGGGCAGGAATCGGGTTAAGGAATACAGTGGTGAATTGGTCTCTAAGGTATCAACTCACCTGTCGATTCAGAGTGATTTGAGAAAGGCTATCGCCAATGGTGAATTCCAATTGGTTTATCAGCCCAAAGTGTCAACGAAGGATGGTTCTGTTAAAGGCTTTGAAGCTTTGGTGCGATGGATACATCCAGTAAAAGGTGTGATTCCCCCTGATCAGTTTATTAGTGTCGCTGAAGAAACCGGGCAGATCGTCGAGTTGGGGCAGTGGGTATTAAACACTGCTTGTAAGCAAAACAAGCAGTGGCGGGATCAAAAGTTGATCGATGTGGTGATGGCGGTGAATGTATCTGCCCGGCAGTTTAAGGAAGGTAACCTGATTGAAGTCGTAGAGTCTGCGTTAGGACAGAGTGGTCTTCCCGGCAATAAGCTGGAGTTGGAAATGACAGAGGGAGTATTAATGTCTGATCCTGATAGTGAGCAGGTTATTGCTGAGCTTAGAGATCGAGGAGTCTCTATCGCGCTTGATGATTTTGGTACCGGTTATTCTTCGCTGAGCTATATCACGCGTTTTCCCATCGATACTATTAAAATTGATCGCTGCTTTGTGCAGGACATATCAATTACCTCTGAGAAGGCGGCTGTAGTTTCTGCTGTTTCCAATCTGTCCCATAGCTTGAGTTTAAATGTGGTGGCAGAGGGCGTTGAAACCGAAACAGAGTTGGATGTTATCAAGCAGTTACATTGTGATGAGGTTCAGGGCTATTACTTTTGTCGTCCAATGGCTGCTGCCGATATCAGTGAATGGCTAATCAACCGTAATTCATCACCAAAGGTTGCTAATAAAATGCATTAAATAGCAAAGATTTTTAAAATTTCTTTCCGCTCGTTATTGCCTAACGTCTTAAAATGTGTCATAAAATTGACCTGTCAATAATAAGACTTTTTTAATGACTAAGAACAAGTCAATACGCCGTCAAGGCGGTTTTCCGTTTCAATAAAAAATTACAATCTAAGGTCTCATATCTATGTGGGAAGACAATAATGTCATCATCGTTGATGACAATGAGCAGCGTCGTCATGATTCTCAGGTTATTTTAGATTTTTTAGGTGAAAACCCTGTTGCCTATTCTTGTGATGAATGGTCAAGTGTTCTTTCCCAGCCAGAGGCTAAAGACAATACTCGTCAGGTAAAGACCCTCATTTTTGGTAGCTGTGAAAATCAGGTCATGGAAACTCGGCTGACCCAAGCCAATGAGTGGGATCGTTCCTGTCCGATCATAGCGATCGATCATCCAAACCTGGACGATGTTGAAGATTTTGATTTACGCCATAAGGTAATAGCTCAATTAGAGTTCCCGCCCAGCTACAACAAATTTATGGACTCGCTGCACCGCGCCCAGGTTTATCGTGAACAATACGATATCAATGCCGGGCGGGTACAGCAGCGCGATGTGCAATTGTTTAGAAGTCTGGTCGGCACCAGTCGAGAGTTGCAAAAAGTGCGCGAGATGATGGCGCAGGTAGCCGATAAAGATGTGACGGTATTGATTACCGGAGAGTCGGGTACGGGGAAAGAAGTTGTAGCCCGCACATTGCACTACAACTCGCATCGCCGCAATATGCCATTTGTTCCTGTTAACTGTGGTGCCATTCCCAGAGAATTGCTTGAGAGTGAATTGTTTGGCCATGAGAAAGGCGCCTTTACCGGTGCGGTGACCAGTCGGGCAGGACGTTTCGAACTCGCTCAGGGTGGCACATTATTCCTCGACGAAATTGGTGATATGCCGCTGGATATGCAGGTAAAAATTCTTCGTGTTCTTCAAGAGCGCTGTTATGAGCGTGTTGGTGGTAACAAAACGATACCCACCGACGTTAGAATTATCACCGCTACTCACCGCAACCTTGAGGATATGATTGCTGATGGCCGCTTCCGTGAAGATCTTTATTACCGGCTAAATGTCTTCCCTATTGAAATGCCACCGCTCAGAGAGCGTGTGGAAGATATTCCTTTGCTGCTGAATGAATTGATTACCCGTCTTGAGAATGAAAAGCGTGGTTCGATCCGCTTTAATTCAGCAGCGATTATGTCTCTGTGTCGCCACGAGTGGGCGGGCAACGTGCGCGAGCTGGCGAATCTGGTTGAGCGTATGGCTATTCTGCATCCCTACGGTGTCGTGGGAGTCCAGGAATTGCCGAAAAAATTCCGCCACGTTGATGAATCTGATGAAGATCTGGTCATCCCGGAATCAGCCAAGAATGAAGGCATGCCGACGGTGGCCAATATGGATACGACGGCGCTACTGCCGGTTAACGGTATCGATCTTAAAGAGTATTTGACCAACCTGGAACGCAGCCTGATTCAGCAGGCTCTGGATGACAGCGTTGGTGTGGTGGCGCGTGCTGCTGAAAAACTACAGATTCGTCGCACCACACTAGTTGAGAAAATGCGCAAGTACAATCTGCAAAGAAAATAATGTCCTATGGGGTTTTCTATACGAGGCTTTCTATACCGAGCTTTACTATTGAGGGCTTTTGTAGAAAGCCCTTCCATATTACCTCTCCTATTGCCGTCCTTTGTTCTCACGCCTGTTTTGCCAAAACCTTGACTTGGCGATTCGTTATTTAACTATCTTGCTGATTTTGTTGAATAAATCAAAGCGGCATGGTGTTTGCAATAACTGACTTAATGCAATGAATCAGTCAATTTTGTGACTGCCGTCTGTTGGCGGCTTTGAAATATAGACATTGTGGTTATTCATTATTAGTCAGGAGCATTCATGTCTGCCAATGCGTTGAAGGATATTCAACAGCAACCATCACCAAACACTTCACGAGAGCAGTTGGTCTCGGCCTTCGAGCTATTCAATAATGTTTCATCACAACTAGCTGACAGTTATCACGAGATGGAACAGCAGGTTGGGTTACTCAATGCCGAGTTGCATGAAGTTGCCGAGCAGCGCTTAAAAGAACTGAAAGAAAAAGAGCGCATTACAAACCGCCTGGAGAATTTACTCCATTTATTACCTGCGGGGGTGGTGGTGCTGGATAGTCGAGGTGTAGTAACAGAGTGCAATCCCGCTGCACTGGATTTTCTTGGTGAGCCTTTAGTGGGGCAAGTGTGGCGAGATGTCATTAAGCGTTGCTTTGCACCACAAATTGATGATGGTCATGAAATTTCATTAAAGGATGGACGCCGTATCAGTATGGTGACCCGTTCATTGCAAGGAGAACCGGGGCAGTTGATTCTATTGACCGATCTTACAGAAACCCGGGAGCTGCAGAAAAACCTGGCGCGCCATCGCCGTCTTTCAGAAATGGGGCGGATGATGTCTTCACTGGCTCATCAAATTCGTACACCACTTTCTGCTGCTATGCTCTACGCCGGGCATCTTTGCGATTCTGAGTTGACTGAAGAGCAAAGCCAACGATTTTCAGGAAAAATCCTGTCGCGATTAAATCATCTGGATCAGCAAGTTAAAGATATGCTGATTTTTGTTAAAGGCGATGTAAAACTTACTGACACAATGACTATGTCGCAGTTGATGACTGGTTTGGAAAAAGCCATGGAAGTTTCCATTGTCAGTCATCAAAGTACGTATAAAATCACTAACGACATTCCTCAGCTGAAATTACAGTGCAATGGTCAGAGTATTATCGGTGCGATGGTGAATCTGGTGAATAACGCCCTGCAGTCTCAACAAGATCCGGTACATGTTGATATTCATTGTCAGTTAATTAATGAATGCTATTTGCAAGTGACCATTTCCGATAATGGTCCGGGCATTGAACAGGATATTCTTGCTAACTTGCATGAGCCCTTTTATACCACCAAGGCTCAGGGTACAGGGTTAGGTTTAGCTGTGGTCCGTTCAGTGGTGAAAGCTCATCATGGTGAATTTAAGCTCAGTTCAGAGCCAGGTGCAGGCAGCCAGGCGCGACTGCAATTTCCAATTATCCAGCAAGCAACAAATACCGTTCCGTCTTTGGAGGTGAAATGAGTACACAACCCCATGCATTATCGGCATCAATATTGGTTGTTGAAGATGACCGTGATTTACGCGAGGCGTTAGTCGACACCTTAGAACTTGCCGGTTGCACGGTGACACAGGTAGATAGTGCAGAGAAAGCATTAGACGTTATTCCCAATCTTGCACTGGATATGGTGGTATCAGATATCAACATGGGGGCAATGAGTGGCCTGGAGCTGCTCAAGGAAATTCGCAAAGATTACCCTCAGTTGCCAGTCTTGCTAATTACCGCCTACGGCAGCATCAGTGCTTCGGTAGAAGCGATTCAATGCGGCGCAGTTGATTATTTGGTTAAACCCTTCAAGCCGCAGTTGTTAGTTGAAACAATCAGCCGCTATGTTGGCGGCGTCAGCGCTGGTACAGAGGACGAGCCCATTGCAGTGGAACCGAGCAGTATACAGTTACTACAATTGGCTAAACGTGTTGCTGAAACAGATTCAACCGTGCTTATCTGCGGAGAGTCCGGTACCGGTAAAGAGGTGCTGGCACGTTATATTCATCAACATTCCGAACGTAAAAACCAGCCCTTTGTGGCGATAAACTGCGCAGCCATTCCTGAAAATATGTTGGAAGGTATGCTGTTTGGCCATGAGAAGGGTGCCTTCACCGGTGCCTATACCAGCGCACCGGGAAAATTCGAACAAGCCAATGGCGGTACTTTACTGTTGGACGAAATCTCTGAAATGGATCTGGGTTTGCAAGCGAAGTTGCTGCGGGTGATTCAGGAAAGAGAAGTGGAACGACTGGGTGGCAGAAAATCTATCGAGTTAGATGTTCGTATTATTGCCACTACCAATCGGTGGTTGGCTGAAGAAGTGAAGGCGGGACGATTCAGAGAAGATTTGTTTTATCGCGTGAGTGTTTTTCCATTGAGATGGCAGCCTTTGCGTGACAGACCGCAGGATATTGTCCCTCTGGCACAAAAATTATTGCAATTACATATTACTAAAATGGGTCGTGCGCCCGTTGAGCTTGATGATAGCGCCATCGCCGCGCTGACAAAACATCAATGGCCTGGCAACGTGCGTGAGTTGGATAATGTTGTGCAACGTGCACTTATCATGCAGCCGGGGACAGTTATTTCCGACTTTCATTTGCGGCTTGATCCCTTTAACAGCGGATTTAGCAATGGTCTCAATAGTGCCTTAACCAATATTGACGCCGGGCCTGCAATTAATCAGCAACCTGCTGCGGAGAGTGCCAAGCGCCTGGGTGGGGATTTGCAGCAACGTGAGTTCGAAATCATTGTTAATACACTGCGTACCGAGAAAGGATCCAGAAAAAATACTGCAGAAAAACTCGGCATAAGCCCTCGCACTCTGCGTTATAAATTAGCTCGAATGCGGGAGGTGGGTATCAACGTGGATAATTTATTAATGGGGGCTAATTAATACAGGTATGCAATTGAATGCTAAGCCGCAGCGCAGCAGCTTTGCACACAATTAACAAAGTCCTGGCTGTGTCCTGTTTCATATTGATGGTGACAAAAACTGTTTTCCCAGCATTCGCTTAGTGCATCGATATCGTCTGCCTCTGGAAGCTGGCAATCCGCTTGAAGGTAAATAATCCAGGCAATAGCGGTACTGTAAGCGAGGTTGAGCAATAACTCTTGATCAGGATTTTTAAGAAATTGATGCTGGCTGGCCAAACCTCTTACGCTGCTGGCAAGGTCAGGGCGAAAGGCGAGATACTCATCCCAAGCCGCTCTGTGTTGTTGTGAGGTAATTTGGTAAATGCCAATACCCTGTCCGCAATTGCAGAAAGGATCCAGTTTCGATTCCTGGGCGGCGGTTCCCAGCAGTAGTTTAGAAGCGGCTTCAGATTCGACGCCTAGATAACCCAGGGTGGGAAGAATAACCAGTTGCATAAGATCTGCAGCGTTGATGGTCATGGTACGTTTTGCCTCTACTTCACTATGAGCATCATCAAAACCAGCATGCTCTATTATTTTTTGTCGGCTGCGTTATCAATTACTTCAGTCGTACTGTTGCTTAACTCTTATTTAGTTGTAAATTCGAACAATTTCCAGTTTTTCTTTGTATTCATAAGGGTTTATTCGTTTTTTTTGAGATTTATATTGAGTAGTTGACGCAACTTACTGAGAAATAGTGATTTATTGGCTTTGTTTTGATGAATTGTGACTTGATATCTTTTTCTTTGCTTGGAGCTGGCCTTTTAGCGTGGTAAAAAACGTTATTAGAGTAATATTGTTAGTGACAGAATCGTATTTTGATCACTTGGGTAGGATAGATGCTTCCTGCTAACTGACTGTAAATAAAGGAATTCTCAATGCCTTGGTCTGAATATCAGCTTCCGTTATTAGTATTGGCACCACTACTGATTTTGCTGCTGATGTATTTTGTGCGTGCTCAATCCCACGCTTTGATTTACCGCTTATTTAAATCGTTACATCATCTGTTACGACTGGCTGCGCGTGCCAGTTTGCATACGGCGCAAAGAATTCGGTTCAGAAATCACGAAGTAACAAAAGCGTTAGCTGAAACATTAATGGAACGTCAGCTGGAAAAACGCTTTATGCGAATCGAACGGCTGGTAGAGAGAGATCTGGATAATTATCAAAAACTGGCAGCACAAATTAACCAGCAGTTAACTGACATCCACGATGATTATGCTGCCAGTGCGGAAGTCCCTCAGCCGACCCCCGAATGGATTGCCGCCGTCGAAGCCATCAGTAATCTGGAGGACGATGAGCGAAACACTGAAGTAATGGCGAGAATTCTGGCCGATATCCATAGAACGGTTAAACAGCATCATCGCGATACTTTGCGGGAGCATCGCTGGACAGTGTCAGCTCGCCATAAAGTGCTGTCGGGGTTGAGTTCTCACTGGCGACGTTTGCAAAAACTGCTCGAAAAAATTGACCACAATGTTGATGCTTTGCGCCATAGCCTGCGCCAGACGGATAGGCATATGGCTGAATTTGAATTACTAACTTCCGGATCGGGGCAGGGAATTATGTCCTCGATGTTTATTCGCTTTATTGTCGCTGCCAGCTTTTTCAGCCTCGGTGCGATTGCGATATGGACCAACTGGCAGTTACTGCAGCAGCCTTTCACTAACATTTTGTTAGAGTATGAGATTGGCAGCTTCTCGTTGGCCAATATTGTTGCGCTCGTACATATTGGTATTGGATTAACTGCGGCGGCATTAATTACGGATAGTTTGAAAATTACTCACTTCTTTCCACTTATTGCAAGTATGACGCACCGCGGCAAGCGAACTCTGCTATGGTTCGGTGCCGGTTTGTTATTACTGTTAGCAATGGTGGAGTCGATGGTGTTGGTGGGTATTACCCAGATTGCCGCCGTTCAGGAATTAAATGGTCTGTCGCCATTGGTGCTAATGTTGATTGGTTTTCTCATGCCCTTTGCCATTTCCTTTGTAGTAATTCCCTTTGAATATTTATTGCATACATTAAGGCCGGTAATTGGCAATGTAACTTTTCTGATAATGAATATACTCACGCTGTCATTAAAATTGATGGCGAGACTTTCTATAGATGCAGGCAAATTTTTTGTCCATTGCTATGATGCAGTGATTTTTATTCCTCTGTTAATCGAACAGCGTTATGCAGAGCAGCAGAAAAGACAAGCAGAGAAAGAATCTGAGCAGGCTAAAACGTCAGAAGTTGATGCAAAAAATGTTACCGAAATCCGTTTCGGCAGTGAGAGACGTTAAGCTTTAACATTCATAATCCACCACAGTGCGAGAGCCGCAACAGGCTTTAATAAATGCCCCTGCTTCGACATGAAGGGGGTGTTGTTGGTAATTGCTGAGAGCATCTTTGGATTCCAGCTCTGAGTACAGTACCAAATCACCCGACTGTTCGCTGTGAAGAAAATCTATTCCCACTTCCAGTTTGATTAAGCCTGGAATCTCGCTATTCAATGCTTCCAGTTTTTCCTTAATGATGTTGGCATTGGTTGCTTTGTCGTTGCCTTCGGCCTGTTCGTGCAAGCGCCAGATAACAATATGTTTGATCATAGAAGTACTCTTTAGAAGATAGTTAAAACGAATGGCTAAAATTAAAAATGACGGCGCAGAATAAAATAGTTGTAGCCAAAACCCAGAATGCCAACGACAGCAATAGCCCGAAGGAAGGTTTCACTATTAAAGGCAGTGATGGAAGCCAGTACCGTTAAAATCAGAAAGCTCAGCATGGCGATATTCTGTGCCAGATTTTGCCCCGCAATCACTTTACCCAGTTGATGAGGGTTGGCATGTCGTTGCACCAATGCATTGAGTGGAACAGCAAATAACCCACCCGTGATGCCGATCATTAAACAATTCATTGCATGTAGCCAGGGAATTGAAATAAACGTCATTAAACTCATGCCCAAACACATGCCGGCAATGCCAATGGGAATGAGTGAAAGATTAATCCTCCCCTTCGAAAGCCGTGCCGCTAACATTGAGCCAATAGCTATCCCCAAACCAATACAGGCGATGATACCTTGAATAATAATGGTATTGGTTATTGCCATGCTTTCCTTGGCATAAGCGGGGAATACAGCCAGTAGCATTTGGCCAAAGGCCCAGAATAACGACAGCCCAATAGCAGATAGCCAAATAATTCTAAGCTCAAGAATCGGCTTCAGTGCCGTACGCATATTGGCAGATTTATGGAGGCTTGCTATCGCCTGTATAGGTGATTGATCAGTCGGTGATTCCAGTTGCGGAATACGATATGCGCAAAACAATTCGATAAGGCTAAAGCCAATTAACAGAAAGCCAATGGGTGCTACTTGCAGCAGAGTTTCGTTTTTCGATGCTGCTTCATTAAATAAGGTTTCAAACACAATGGAAAAAGCGAAAGTACTGACTAAAACAGCAAACAACGTGGTTGCCTGAACTTTGCCATTACCCTCGGCGATGTGATCTTCACCATAGAGCTGGCGAATAAAACTGTATTTTGCCGGTGAGTAAAATGCCGATTGTATTGCCAGAATCAGCGTCATGGCGAAAGCTGGCCAAAACCAACCTTGATAATAAAAAAAAGTAATTAAACTGGTAATGATAACTGCCATCCATGATGCAAATCGCATCACTTTATGTTTTGGGATCGCGTCAGAAACTGTGCCTGCTGGAACAAACAATAAAATAAATGGCCAAAGAATAAGGCTATTGACAATAGCAGTGAGAAAAACCTGTTCATTGCCATCATAATTTTTAAAGATAGTATTTTGCACCGTAATTTTATGGCCAATATCAACAAAGGCATTGAGAAATAACACTGTCAGATAGGCTAAAGCGCCAGTTGGTGCTAAACGTTTTGTCGAGGAATGTCCTTCTGTTGAAGCGGTGACCATGTAAAACCTTAAACTACAATGTTATGCTGTTGTTCATGAGTACGAGAAAGTCAGCAATTGTTATCATCTTGTTAATGCTGCTGCAGAATATCACACCTGCATTGGCAGGTGGGCTGTTTTTAATACAGCAACAAGAAAGGATAATGACAGCTTCATGTCATGACGAGGTAGATATTGAAGATACACAGCAGGAACAGCTAAACCCTGCTGCTGATCATTCCCGCCACGCTGGTGAAGATTGTTGTACTGCTGAGTGTCAGTGTCCGCTGGCAGGATGTTCTACCTATTGTTTCTCTATTAGCTCTGGTCTCGTTTTAATGCTTACTCAAAAGCCGGTAGATGTTTATCTATTGGCTGTTCCTAATAATTCTCTGAGTGTATTGCTCCGCCCACCAATCAACGCCTGATTTATTTCCTGAAAGTGTCCGAACCTTTGATGTACAAGGTTCACAGTCGTATTCCATCGGCAAACCTGTGGAAAAAATTACTGGAATTAAATTATGCGTTCACTTCATTTTTCCAAACACTCACCTGAAACTGAGGCGGGTTTAACGCGGCGGCAATTTGTTACCGGGATAGGTGCTGGGTTAAGTGCAGCTGCCGGACTTATGGGGCTTGGCTATCCAGCGCTTGCGGCTACCAACCCTATCGCAATGCAGCCTAAAGTATTGGCTGGCGATCAGCTTTCCTTAAATATTGGCTATCAAAAAGTTAATTTTACCGGTAAAGAACGTATCGCAACGACGATCAATGGATCATTACCCGCACCGACATTGCGTTGGAAAGAAGGTGATCGAGTCAGGATCAAAGTCTCTAATCAATTGGCGCATGATAGCTCCATCCATTGGCACGGATTAATTTTGCCGACCGAAATGGACGGCGTTCCCGGCTTTAGTTTTGATGGAATCAAACCGGGGCAATCCTTTGACTATGAATTTCCCCTGTTGCAAAACGGCACCTATTGGTACCACAGCCATTCCGGTTATCAGGAACAGACGGGAATGTACGGTGCCATTATTATCGACCCCAAAGATAACGATCCTGTGGCCTATGATCGCGACTATGTAGTGCAATTATCGGATTGGTCTGATGAGGCCCCGGAAAAAGTTTTCGCCAAATTAAAAAAGAAGAGCCACTACTACAATTTTCAGGAGCGTACGGCGGTTGATTTGTTGCGAGACATTCGTGACAAGGGGGTTGCTAAAACCTTTCAGGATCGCGCCATGTGGAATCAAATGCGTATGAGTGACAGAGATATCGCCGATGTCACTGGCTACACCTACACCTTTTTGATGAATGGCATTACGCCTGAACCGGGTTGGGCAGGCTTATTTAAGCGCGGTGAAAAAATACGCCTGCGCTTTATTAATGCGGCTGCTATGACAATTTTTGATATTCGTATTCCCGGTTTAAAAATGACAGTGGTAGCCAGCGATGGTCAATATGTCGAACCGGTGACTGTGGATGAGCTTCGTATTGGTGTCGCCGAAACTTACGATGTGATCGTCGGGCCCAGCGATAACCAGGCCTATACCGTATTCGCGCAAACTATTGACCGCAGCGGCTATGCCAGAGGTACGCTAACACCTGATCTAAGTCTTAAGGCTGATGTCCCCGATATGGATCCTACACCAGTGCTGGGGCATCGAGATATGGGAATGGGTACGCATGCCCATCATATGCATGGCATGCATGATCAACATGCTATGCATAATGCTAATACCAATATCATGACCAATACCGAGGCAATGGATCATAGCGCGCACTCCAAGCACCAACATCATCACCAAACTATTACGCCAGCAGGTATTGTCAGTAATCCAAAAATTATTCACCTGCCATCCGAATTTGGGCCGCAGGTAGATATGCGGGCCGAGGCTCCGGTGAATGGCCTTAACGATCCGGGCATTGGTCTCAGAGATCATATGCGATTGTATGGTAGGAAAGTGTTGACCTATGCCGATCTACACAATTTGTATTCCACTGTGGATAAACGCGACCCCGAACGTGAAATCCAGTTGCATCTAACAGGTAATATGAGCCGCTATATGTGGTCCATGAACGGTATTCCATTTGCCGATGCAGAACCACTAATATTGAAATACGGTGAGCGTGTTCGCATTGTTCTGGTTAATGACACCATGATGACGCATCCCATTCATCTGCATGGCATGTGGAGTGAATTGGAAACCGGTGTGCCGGAAAAAATCCCCCGCAAGCATACCGTTATCGTGCAACCCGGTTCGACCATTAGTTATCTAGTCACCGCCGATGCCATCGGTCGTTGGGCCTATCACTGCCATTTGATGTATCACATGATGGGAATGTTCAGAGAAGTGCGTGTGGTGAAAGCTTGAAAGTGAAGGAATGAAGATGAAAAGAATACATTACATTGTTGCGTTGTTAATAGCTGCACCATTACTAACAGCACCTTCACTCACTTTCGCAGGTGGCGAGATTGATCCGCTGTTAACACATATAAAAATTGACCAACTGGAAATACGGGAGGGCGACAATAACCCGTGGGTATTGGAGGGTTACGGTTGGATTGGTAAAGATATCGATAAGCTATGGATCGAAGCCGAAGTGGAACGAAGTGATGAAGGCACTGAAGAAGCGGAAGTACAATTACTGTACGGCAAAGCCATTGCACCCTACTGGGATTTACAGATTGGAGTCAGACAAGATTTTTTGCCCGACCCTAATCGCAGTTGGTTAGCTTTCGGTGTTCAGGGTATTGCACCGTATTTTTTTGATATCGATCTCACCGCTTTTATTGGAGAAAACAGCCGCACCGCACTTCGCTTGTCAGCCGAATATGAGTTGATGCTAACCCAACGCTGGATACTTACCACCGAAACAGAAGTAAACTTTCATGGTAAAAACGATCCGGAAACAGAAACCGGTTCAGGTTTGTCAGATATAGAAGCAGGGTTGCGATTGCACTATGAAGTTCGCCGCGAATTTTCACCTTATATCGGTGTTAGTTGGCATAAGCCATTTGGCAATACCGCTGATTATCATGCCAAGGAAGAGAGTGATACCACCCAGTGGGTGATTGGCGTGAGTGCCTGGTTTTAGTGGCATCATAACGTGAGAAATGGCTGTTGATAAAAACAGTATTTACGATCATGATGGGATTTTGGGGATATATGTCAGTTTGATGCCTTTCCTCATAAAGGAGTTCTTAAAAAACTAAGAAAAGTGTATGCAAGTCAAAAAGATAAGCTTAAAAATTAATAGACCCGTTTGGGGGATATATTTCATTTTGACGTGTTTAAACACGTCAATTTGACGTATATTTAGCTGTTATGTGCAAGAAGGAGAGGAGGCTCTAGGATGTTGGGCGAAATCATAATTATCGAAACTGATGCCATTGAGACGGTAATCCATGAAGAGCTCCCTGCAAAAAACAGGAAAAGTACAACGTGGAAGGCCTTAAATGAAACTCATTTCTCAACGCTTTGGGCAATCCTATCGGGTAGCGACAATTCAGATGAGCTTGAAAAGCAGATTACGGTTGTCACTTCGAGAGAAGGTGAAGTTTGGGCTTTTATAATTCCAGATGAACTCACAGTTCTACTCAGCGAGTTGAGCGGACCAAAGAAGGCTGAATGTATAAAATCTTGGGCAGCACTTGAATCTAAGCATTCCTGGGGGCTGAAAGAAGATCAAGTTAGCAGTCTCGTTTCTACCTTAATTGAGTTTGCTAAAGAGGCAAAGACTAAAGGACATAAATTAATTTATTGGGGTGCACTATAAGCACATAACAAAAAGCTGCAGCAGATTTTGCCGCTTACGCGCCAAATCTTCTGAGCTGGGCGTTATGTTTTCCCCGCAAAGGTATAGAGAATGAGCAAGCCGGAAGAGTTTTGGGACAGAGCGTCTAAAAACTACGACAAGACCGAAGAGCGATTTGAGTACATTCATACTAAATCCAGAGAAAATGCCAAAAACTTCCTAAAAGTTAGCGATACCG
>JANQLG010000047.1 GCA_028280715.1 Spongiibacteraceae bacterium
GCTACCGATTGTATTAACCCAAAAAATTACGATGATCCTGTTCAAGATGTAATTGTTGAATTAACCGATGGCGGTGTTGATTATTCATTTGAAGCGATCGGTCATATAGACACCATGCGTGCCGCATTAGAGTGTTGTCACAAAGGCTGGGGAGAATCGACCATTATCGGTGTCGCCGGTGCCGGTCAGGAAATCAGTACCCGTCCTTTTCAACTGGTAACCGGACGTGTCTGGCGTGGCAGTGCCTTCGGTGGAGTCAAGGGGCGCAGTCAACTGCCAGAGTATGTCGAACAATATCTAAAAGGTGAAATAAAGGTCGATGAAATGGTGACGCATTCTATGGGGCTGGAAGACATCAATAAAGCCTTTGATTTAATGCATCAGGGTGAAAGCATCCGTTCAGTCATTGTTTATTAATTTTGTTTACTAATTTGTTGAGCAGATGATAAAGGAAGTTGCTACAAATAAAATCTTTGGCGGTTGGCAACGTCGATTTCAACATTACTCCTCCGTGTTGAACTGCGACATGGTTTTTTCTATTTATTTGCCACCGAATTATGATGAACAAGCTAATAAGCAAAAAACTCCCGTATTGTTTTGGCTGTCTGGTCTTACTTGTAATGATCAGAACTTTGTAACCAAGGCTGGCGCTCAGCGATATGCTGCAGAATATAACATTGCGATTGTTGCGCCAGACACGAGCCCGCGAGGCGAAAGTGTACCTGATGATGATGCCTGGGATTTTGCTCAAGGTGCCGGTTTTTATCTTAATGCCACTCAGGAACCCTGGTCACAACATTTTCAAATGTACGATTATATTGTCGATGAGTTGCCTAGCTTAATTGCTGAAAATTTTTCAATTTACACTAATAAAATAGGTATTTTTGGTCACTCAATGGGAGGGCATGGCGCAATAACTATTGCGTTAAAGAATCCTGAGAAATTTACCTCTGTTTCTGCTTTTTCGCCAATTTGTTCGCCCATTAATTGTCCGTGGGGAAAAAAAGCTTTTACGCATTATTTAGGTGAGGATCAATCCCGGTGGTCACACTATGATAGTTGTGAATTAATTACAGCAGCGACTGATCGCTTACCGTTGTTAGTTGATCAAGGTGAGGAAGATGAATTTTTGCAAGAGCAACTGAAGCCTGAGTTATTGCTTCAAGCCTGTAATAAATACAACCATCCTCTGAATTTGCGTCGTCACCAAGGATACGATCATAGTTATTATTTTATTGCCAGCTTTATTGGCGATCACATTCATCATCATGCACAGGCATTAACTAAAACAAGTTAAGATCGAAATTTAATGAGCTACCGAATTATTAAAAAAGATTCCGGATTAATTTGGGAATTTTATGGTGTTGTTGTTAATGAAGATGTTATTAACTGCAACCTAGAGTCTAGTGTTGACAAAGATTTTGAGAATTTTAAATTTACCATCATACATTTTACCGATATTGAAGATATACGATTAACTGATCAGACGATTCGTAAGCTGGCCAGAATGCATAAAACAGCTTCTGAAAAAAATAAAAAGATAAAGCTTGCCCTTGTTTGTAAATCTTATTTTATAAAAATATTAGCCAACACTTACAAAGCTTCCGGTGGTGATGATATTTGGCAGATGAAAATATTTGATAACATTGACGATGCTTTTTTGTGGATTGAATCAACGCACTAAAAGTTTTTAAAACGCATTAGTTAATTTTTCTAAGCTCTCTGCGTAAAATTTTACCTACGGTAGATTTAGGCAACTCTTCAATAAATTGAACTTGTTTAGGTACTTTGTAGGCTGCCAATTCTTTACGGCAATATTCAATCACAGTATTCGCATTCAGATCATTATCATTTTTCACAACGAACAACATAACAGCTTCACCGGTATCGTCATTTGGAATACCCACACAAGCACATTCAGTAACCTGTGGTATTTCTGCAACCACTCCTTCAATTTCGTTGGGATAAACATTAAAGCCCGACACTAAAATCATATCCTTTTTTCGATCGACGATTTGAAAGTAACCCTCTGCTGTCATTGTCGCCACATCACCGGTACGAAAATAACCATCGGCCGTCATTGCTTTTTCAGTTGCCTCCGGGCATTGCCAATAACCCGGCATAACCTGAGGGCCACGTGCACATAATTCGCCTGCTTCACCTATAGGCACTTCATTATCGTTATCATCAAGCAGCTTAATCTCTGTTGAAGGAATCGGGATACCTATAGTGCCATTGAAATCATTTTTACTTAGTGGGTTAGCATGCAGTACCGGCGACGTTTCAGATAAACCATAGGCCTGGGTAATATGTTGGCCAGTTGCCTGCTGCCATTTATTCGATACCGCTTCTTGTACCGCAGCACCACCACCGATACAAATTTTCAGCCGGCTAAAATCTAAATCATCAAATCCTTCTGTGCGCAATAAACCGTTATACAGCGTATTAACGCCGGTAAAAACCGTAACTTGCCACTTTGACCACTCCGCCACAAACGAAGCCATATCTCGAGGGTTAGTGATCAGTATATTAGTGGCACCGTAACGAAAATAAGTCAGTGTATTCACCATCAGCGCAAAGATGTGGTACATCGGAATAGCCGTCATCACGACTTCATTACCCCATTCGGTAATCTCCTGTGCCATCGCTTCATACTGCAAAATATTCGCCACTAAATTTCGATGACTTAGCATTGCACCTTTAGACGGCCCGGTGGTACCACCCGTATATTGCAGGAATAATAAATCCTCACCTGTTATCTCAATGTCATTAACCGTTAAGTGTTTCCCTTCTTCAATAGCAGCGTCGAAACCAACATAATTACTAAGTCTAGAATCAATTTCACTTGAATTTATACCACTAACAAAGTCACTTAGCTGTAACACAACAATGTGTTTTACACTGGTATTTTCAATGATATCGGCCAGGGTTTTAGTCGCAGCTGCAAAGATGACAACAGTATCCACCTGAGAATCATTAAGTTGATGCTGTAATTCCCTGGGCGTGTATAACGGATTAACATTAACTTGAATGGCACCGGCACGCAGTATACCGAACATCGCCACTGGAAAGGCCAACATATTGGGCGCCATCAATGCCACTCGATCACCTTTTTTAATGCCTATTTTATGTTGTAACCAAGCGGCAAAATTTTTCGAAAGCTCTAATGTCTGTTGATAGGATAGGGTGGAACCAAAATTACTATAGGCTATTTTTTCAGGAAATTGCTCGCAGGCTTCATCTACCATAGAAATTAAATTTGGATATCGATCTGCATCGATACTATGCGGAATGCTACCGTAATCAGACAACCAAGGCTTGGATGCATAGGGTGATGTATCTACACTGGCCATGATTAACCTCTTTATTATTTTCTGTAGATTAGAAGGTGTTTTTAAAAGCTATGTTTTTTAATAGCAGTGTAATAGTACCGGTTCTACTATTAAAGCCCCGTGAAATAGATAAATTCTAGAACCAAGACTTCACTACTAATATAGCCAAAAATTAAGTTTATCATTTCGATACACGACAGACGCTAAAACAGTTGGATCCTGTATACTTAATGATGCCTCAGCAATTATTGTTTGTCGTCCAATAAACTAGGATCACTTTCCACTGCGGGTAGGGAAAAGGTTTTTACTTGCTGATACAATGAATTAAGCTGCTCTTCTTCCTCTGTATCCAAATAATCAAGCAATAATTGCCAATTTTTACTAATATCGGTATGTAAAAGATTATCCGTATTTCCTTCCCTATCTTCGTTTTCTAATCGACTCTTAATAGGTAACTGTTTATTCCTAATTCTTTTCTTAACTTCATCACGTTGAGTCAAAGGCAATTCATTGATGTATTCAACCCATAACAGCATGGTCAATCGACGGAAGGGTTCACCATTATCATCTTCATCGGGGTAACGATGGCGTATAAGCGTATAAGCATTATTCAAACGTTTAATATGACGAGGGTTAGCTAAACCAAAACATTTAGTCCATTGTACAAAGGCTTCTTTTTGTAAATCACTCAAACCTTGTAATGCGATTGACTTATTATTTTTTTGTTCAGGTGTCTCTTCTAATGTTTGCTTTTTAGAACGATTTCTTACTATGTTTTGATTTTTAAGCTCAGCGTTTTCATTAGTTTCTTTATTTTTTTCTGATTGTAGTTCTTCTGAAGAATTTTCACTACGTATTTTATTATTATCTGTATTGGGTTTAGTGCTGAACACACGTTCGCTACTTTGTTCCCAAAGATGATTGTCTAAATAGGTTTTTATATCTTCCTGTGAAGGATCTTCTAATAATATAGGGACATGGATTACCTTACCTATATAATCCCTGGCAATACTTTTAGGGTCCGCTGTATGATGCTCTGACAGCTCCTTATAATGCTTGGCTAAAGAAGCAAGCGCAATTTTTTGATCAATAGCAATTATCACTATTACTTGTTCCAGATCCATAACTAAACGAACCGCTTCTAAAGTTTTTACCACGGTCTCGGGGCTGCAGCGATCCAAATCATCAATGACAAACAGTAGGCGCTGCTTTTCTTTCTTAGGGTTTAACCTAGGAAAGAACTCTGATCGAATCTCTACCAACGTTTCAATCTGTTCTCTCATCCTGGGAATATCGCCAATTTTGTCGCTAAAGTCAGGACCTTTAAAAAAACTTTTGGCTTCCTTAACTAGGGGATGTATCGATGCAACATGTAAACGATTTAAGAAATAAGCAGAAACTACAACAAAGGGAATAATGCCTGCTGCACTATTTGAAGCATAATAAAGAGATAAAAATAATGACAATGCAAATATGTATAATTGTGCGCGTTTTCTATGCAAGGAAAATTTAAATGCAATAATCCACCGGTCAAAAAACGATAACCCTTGCAATAACCCAACAACCACTTCCTGTGCCAAGCCAGCTTGGATATTATCAGAATGCTCATAACGCCAAGCATTAAACTCACCTGCTATATAATTGTTGCGAATAAATTGTTTTTTTGCAGCATCGTCATTTAATTTTCTTGAATCAAGAATACCTAACTCATTTTTTATAAGATTTACAAAAGTCGATTTGCCCACACCCCAATCGCCGAATAGCCCTATAGTCCAATGTGATTGCCGCTCCTGATTATTTAGCCAACAGGCCAAAGCTTTGGCCAATGGCTGACGATTTAGATAGTCATTATTACTTACCGTATCGGCATGTAAATAATCCCAGGGGGCAAATTGTTTAGAAGCACTGGTTTTTTCTCTTGATACTTTTTCCCACAGAGCTTCGTATTTGTCCCAAGGCTCTTCTTCTAACCAATGCCCATTAACTAGTTGCTGATAGTCCTCAAATGCTCTTGTATCCCATTGACCTAAAATGGTACTTAAAGTTTTTACATAGCGTTGATTTTCATCTGGTACGGATTCTGTCCATAGTGGCTGTTGATCAAGTTTCTTACCTAAAGCTAGATAATGAACATCCCTCTCACATTCTCTGGCTACAATTTTATTACCATTGGCATGATAATAAGCTATATCAGCATCAAAGGCTGCTTGGGTTGCATTTTCGGCAGCATGTAGTTCGTCATGGTAAAGGATATTTATAACAGTAGCGGAGGCATAGTAAGTAACATCATACCTGTTGTCTGCATTTCCAACTTTGTAAAAAGAAGAATTAGCATCTTTTAAAATTTTTATAAAATCATTTGCTCGAATTAGATTTTTAGAAATAAGAACATTACGTATTCGGCTAATTATCCACATCACCCGCCACGCTGCTATTACAAATTTTTCTTGGTTTTTTTGATTGTGATATATCAAGGGACAAACGCGTAGAGCTATCCGTAAGGCAAACACTAGCACTTGATCGCTATGTTCAGGCAAGAGATTCACTAAAAAGTATTTCAGAGCTTTGAAATCAATTTTTCCATCATCCTTAATAATATTGGCAGGCGAAGACTTTTCCATATCCATATTCTTTTCTATTCTTTAGGTTGTTCAGATCCGCAATCAGTGGATAACTGATATTGCATTACACACTAAAGCAAGCGGGGTTGTCATGAATAATGTCAGACAAGTGCTTAGTGGGATAGATGAAGAACTTTTTGCTAACCGTAGCAAAAGAAGACGTTACCAACACTCTTCTCTCGAATCCGAAAAGCTGAAGGGTGTTGGTGTGACACAACATTATTTTTTACACGTCTAAATTTGCCACCTTTAAGGCATTCTCTTCAATAAAGTCTCGCCGTGGTTCTACCTGATCACCCATTAGTGTTGTAAAAATTTGATCGGCAGCAATGGCATCTTCAATGGTAACTCGAAGCATACGACGCACTTCGGGGTCCATAGTCGTTTCCCACAACTGATCGGGATTCATTTCACCCAAACCTTTATAGCGCTGAACATTAACACCTCTTTCAGCCTGGGCCATTAACCAGTCCAAAGCCTCACCGAATTCACTGACAGGTTCTTCCTTTTCACCTCGTTTTACGTAAGCACCTTCTTCCAACAAACCACTTAACTCTTCACCCAACTTATAGATGGACTGATAGTCGTTGGAAGCAAAGAAATCCTGACTGAACACATAATCGGTATCAACACCGTGAGAGGTTAGTCGCGCCATAGGCAAATAGTTAGATCTTTCTTTATCTTCATGAGTTGTAATTGTAAAGGTATGGCCATTATTGCCTTCACCTAATGCGGTTTGTAGTTGCTGACACCAACCCCCTACTACCGCTTGGTCATGCAGTTGTTCAACCGTTAATTGGGGAAGGGAAATCATGGCTTTCATCGCTTCTTCAGGATACAAGCGAGACAGTTTAACGATAGTCGCTAAAACACCGCGGTACTGTTTTACCAGAGTCTCCAAACCTTCACCACTGATACCAGGCGCATCAGCATTAACATGTAGAGAGGCATTTTCCAGCGCATTTTGTGTCAGATATTGATTGAGCCCTTCATCATCTTTCAAGTATTGGTGTTGTTTACCTTTACTGATTTTGTACAGTGGCGGTTGCGCAATAAATACATGACCACGCTCAATTAATTCTGGCATCTGTCTAAAGAAGAAAGTCAGCAACAGGGTACGGATATGCGAACCATCCACATCCGCGTCAGTCATGATGATAATGCTGTGATAACGAAGTTTATCGGGATCAAATTCAGATTTGCCGATGCCGCAACCTAACGCTGTTACTATGGTGCCAACCTCAGCTGAAGACAGCATTTTGTCGAAACGCGCCTTTTCAACATTAAGGATTTTACCCTTCAACGGCAGAATGGCTTGAGTGCGGCGGTCGCGACCCTGTTTAGCAGAACCTCCCGCCGAATCACCCTCTACCAAGTAGACCTCACTTAATGCAGGGTCTTTTTCCTGACAGTCAGCTAATTTACCCGGCAGCCCTGCGATATCCAATGCACCTTTGCGGCGGGTCATTTCCCGTGCTTTGCGTGCCGCTTCACGGGCGCGGGCAGCATCCAGCATTTTAGTGACCACCATTTTTGCTTCGGATGGATTTTCTAGCAGAAAGTCACCAAAGGCCTGGTTCATCGCCTGTTCTACAACGGTTTTCACTTCTGAGGAAACAAGCTTGTCTTTGGTTTGCGAGGAGAACTTAGGATCTGGCACTTTTACTGAGATAACAGCGGTTAAGCCTTCACGAGCATCATCGCCAGATGTGGTTACTTTAGCTTTTTTCGCCAGACCTTCACGCTCAATATAGCCATTCAAACTACGCGTTAGTGAAGCACGGAATCCAGCCAAATGAGTACCGCCATCGCGCTGGGGAATATTATTGGTGTAACAGAAAATGTTTTCCTGGAAGGAATCATTCCATTGCAGCGCAACTTCAACACCAACACCGCCTTCACCTTCGCTAGTAAAGTGAAACAGTTTGTTAATCGTGTTTTTGTTCTGGTTTAGGTAATCAACAAAAGCTTTCAAGCCACCTTCATAACCGTATTCTTCAACTTTACCGGAACGCTCATCCTTTAATTCGATATGTACACCAGAATTAAGGAAGGCCAATTCACGCAGACGTTTAGCTAGTAGATCAAAATGGAATTCGATATTGGTAAAGGTTTCAGAGGAGGGCTTGAAGCGAATTTCTGTTCCGCTGGTTTCTGAATCGCCAATAATAGCCAACGGTGCATCAGGCACACCATGGCGGTAGACCTGCTCATGCAGTTTTCCGCCTCGACGAATAGTTAACCTGAGCTCTTCCGATAAAGCATTAACTACTGAAACCCCTACGCCGTGCAGACCACCCGATACTTTATAGGTATTGTCATCAAATTTACCGCCCGCATGCAGTACGGTCATAATAACTTCAGCCGCCGACACACCCTCTTCATGGATTTCAGTAGGAATACCACGACCATCATCAGATACAGAAATAGATTCATCGGGATGAATGGTGACTTTTATCTTTGAGCAATAGCCAGCCAGTGCTTCATCAATGGAGTTATCTACCACTTCAAACACCATATGATGCAAACCAGTACCATCATCGGTATCACCGATGTACATGCCCGGACGCTTTCTTACTGCATCCAATCCTTTAAGTACTTTGATACTAGAAGAGTCGTAATTGGTTTCTTCGCTCATTTTATCTAAGGACCTATCTTATGTTTCCACAGAAATTGTTCAATTAGTCTATTGTTTTGCTATTGCCATTGGTTTTTGGGCAATAATTTCTCCATGTTTCACGTGAAACATGGAGACTTCTTGTTTGTCGGGCCAGCATTCCAAAGTATCAGCTGCATCCACACACGTAATAAATACTTGGCAACCTAGCTCATCAAGCAGGCCGCACAACTGTTGCCTTCTTTCGGTATCGAGTTCAGAAGGTAAATCATCTAACAGAAAAACACTTTGCTTGCCTGTTAATTGGGACAGTAAATAGCCCTGAGATACTCTTAGAGCACATATGAGCATTTTCTGCTGCCCGCGAGATAGTATGTCAGCAGCATTGCTTCCTTTATAACGTATTTTTAAATCTGCCCGCTGAGGCCCATATAACGTGTGCCCCTGTTCTTTTTCTCGCTGTTGCTGGACTGCAAATACATCGGATAGATGTTGATCCTTGTCCCAACCTCGGTAATAACTCAAACTTATTCCATCAAGCTTAATTAGCTTACCTAGCGTCAATTCAAATATCGGAATTAACTGCTCTAGATAGCGCTTGCGATAGCCATCAATTTCGTCGCCAAGCCTTGCCAGCTCTGAGGTCCAGACCATTAATTGCTGGTCGTCGATTCTACCATGTCGTAGCAAACTATTCCGTTGTTTTAAGCATCGTTTGGCGCTTTTCCAGGCTTGATGGAAACGATGTTCCACGTGAAACACTCCCCAATCCAGAAACTCTCGCCTATTCGTTGGGCCGCCTTCTAGTAACTTGAATGTATCCGAATAAATAACTTGTAATGGCAGATTCTCAGCTAAAGATGCTGAAGAACTTAACGACTGCCCCGCTACACGTATAGTAGCTGTCTTACTGTCCGACTTATGTCGCTCAACACCTACGGGCTGATAACCTCTCTCTTCTAAATTAATCTCCCCAAATGCTAAACAGCTGTCTTCATCATGGTTTATTAGGGGTTTCAACTTGTGGCTTCGAAAGGAACGGGCAGAGGAGAGGAGATGTATTGATTCAAGAATACTAGTTTTGCCAGCACCATTATCGCCATAGAAGACATTAACTCTGGAAAGTGATGATAAAGAAGCGTGCTTTAGGTTTCGCACTCCTCGTATATCAAGCCTTCTAATGACTACTGTCACAGTCTATACAGTGAGTGACTATATATACCAAAGCGCCTACTTATAGGCGCATCGGCATTACTACATACATTGAATCGCCTTCCTCAGCTTCTTCAAGTAGGGCACTGCTATTGGCGTCCGAGAGAGAGATCTTTACATTCTCACTGGAAAGAACCCCTAAAACATCCAGTAAGTAACTGACATTAAAGCCAATTTCTAAAGATTCTCCCTGATAATCTACCGATACTGACTCTTCAGCTTCCTCTTGCTCAGGGTTATTAGCAAGTATCTTTAATAAGCTATCTGACAGAACCAATCTAACACCGCGATACTTTTCATTCGATAAAATTGCAGCACGAGAAAAAGATTGGCGTAGCTCCTCACGCGACCCAAATACCGATTTGGTGCTGCTCTTTGGTAATACTCTCTCGTAATCTGGAAATTTCCCATCGACCAATTTAGACGTAAAGGTAAATTCAGTAGTGTTGGCACGAATGTGGTTACTGCCGATGGCAACTTCTACATCATCGTTCTCATCCATCATCAATCTGGCCAGCTCTATCACACCCTTTCGCGGCAGGATAACCTGCATTTTTTCTGGTGCTTCAATACCTGCTGATAATGTACACACAGCCAGTCTATGTCCATCCGTTGCCACTACTCGAAGCTGGTCAGACTGAACCTCCCACAGCATGCCATTGAGATAGTAACGCACGTCCTGCTGAGCCATAGCAAAACTGGTGCGATCAATTAAGCGCTTTAAATCACCCTGTTTAATGGTGAACTGCTGGCTGCCCTGACCTTGTTCCACATTTGGAAAATCGCTGGCTGAAAGGGTAGAGAGGGTAAAACGGCTACGACCACTTTTTACTGTAACCTTTTGATCCTTAAGGGAAAACTCTATCTCACTCGATTCCGGTAGCGACTTACAGATATCAGCCAGTTTTCGCGCCGGCACCGTTATTTCACCTTCTGCTTCCGGTGCTTGATCCAATTGAACACGCCCGACTAGTTCTACTTCCAGGTCTGTCCCTGTAATCGACAAACAGTTACCTTCCAGCACTAACATAACATTGGAAAGGATGGGTAGCGTTTGTCGTCTCTCAACAACACCAGCAACCAAATTGAGAGGCTTAAGTAACGCTTCGCGGGAAATGACAAATTTCATATTTTGGATAATCCTTGGCTTATCAATGCGTTAGGTTGTTAATGAGCGTAGCAGATTCTTGCGATCTTCCCGGATATCTGCGTCTGACTCTTCCAATTCTTTAATCTTTCTACAGGCATGTAGTACAGTTGTATGGTCGCGACCACCAAAACTTTCTCCTATCTCTGGCAAGCTGTGGTTGGTCAACTCCTTTGCCAATGCCATAGCAACCTGACGCGGCCTTGCAACGGAACGGCTTCTGCGCTTTGACATCATGTCAGAGATTTTGATTTTGTAATACTCTGCTACTGTTTTCTGGATATTCTCCAAACTAACTTGCTTATCCTGCAGAGCCAGCAAATCCTTTAGTGATTCTTTTATCAATGAAATATCGATTGCACGGCCTGTAAAGTGAGCACTCGCTATCACTCTCTTTAATGCGCCTTCAAGTTCACGAACGTTTGAGCGAATTCTCTGAGCAACAAAGAAGGCTGCATCCGCAGGCAACGTTATATTCGCCTGGTCAGCTTTTTTCATCAGGATGGCTACACGGGTCTCTAACTCAGGTGGCTCTACCGCCACGGTTAGCCCCCAGCCAAAACGCGACTTCAGACGCTCTTCTAAGCCATTGATTTCCTTAGGATATCTATCACAAGTCAAGATCATTTGCTGACCACCTTCCAGCAAGGCATTGAAGGTGTGAAAGAACTCTTCCTGCGACCGTTCTTTACCAGCAAAAAACTGAATATCATCGATTAACAAAGCATCAACCGAGCGGTAATAACGTTTGAACTCATTGATGGCATTGAGCTGTAACGCCTTTACCATATCAGCAACAAAACGCTCGGAATGCAGATACACAACTTTAGCTTCAGGATTTTGTTGCAGCAAAGAGTTACCAACCGCATGCATTAAATGTGTTTTACCCAGACCAACACCACCATAAAGAAATAATGGGTTATAGGCACCACCTGCATTTTCAGCCACCTGCATAGAAGCGGCACGAGCCAATTGGTTCGATTTACCTTCAACGAAGGTATCAAAGGTATAATTTTCGATCAAAAAACTGTTGTGCTTAATAGAACCTTCTACCTCAACTTTTCTTGAAGCCGGGGAAGTTACGTTTATCGATGAAGTAATGGCTATTTCTTTGGGCTTTGATACCGGCGATAGCCCTTCGCCGTCAGTATCTTTTATAGAGGAAGATATAGAGCGTGCTTCGATCTCTCTGCGTTCTGCTAAATTAATCCGAGAAGTATTAGTGTTGGAACTGGAACCAGAATTCGGCTTACGACCAATCTCTAACGATATATCAATACCCATATCAGGTGACAACTCACTGACAATCTCAATAATACGCTCAAGAAATTTATCATTTACCCAATCTTTGACAAAGCGATTGGGAGCAAGCAGCTTCAGCTGCCCACTACTATTGCCTGTTTTGGCAATCTCAGCCTGTAAAGGTCGTATCCAGGTATTAAACTGCTGTGATGGCAATTCATCCTGCAGACAGTGAATACATTGTTGCCAGGTAAGCTCAGGCAAGGGCATCCCCAATAAAATAGATGTGCTTATAGTTGCTGTTCTTTATATGTTCTTAAATAAACAATAAATGCTGTCGCTAAATCTTTACTGCGCTTATCCAGATAGATGCTCTGGGTAGAAGTTGCCGGTTCTCACGTTAATATTCTAATTTTCTCAGCAATAGTTTTTCTTAAATACTTGTGCCTAAGCCTAAATTTAAGAATCCTAATAATCATTGCTGTTCGTAGAACCAGCATCGACAGTAGCTGTGCATTGTACTCGCAGAATTCTGACTTATCCACAGAAAAAGACAACTATTTTAAAAACCTTTACAGTAATGATTAGTTTTTAATAATCAGTAAGTTACATAATTATTGGTTATCGTAATAAGAAATTTTTCCAGAGAAACAAGAATTGTGGATAACCAATAAAATTAGCTGTGGATAACCTATGCGTTAATTGTAAAAATTTATGAATAAGCACTTTTCTCTGCTCGAAAAGTCTTTCTTCATTTATATAGGTAAAATCATCGCCCGAATATCCAAGAAACGAATTGCTATTATTAGCCAAATTCTCTAGAATTCGCGGTCCAAAATTACACGGGTGGAAGTCTTACGGACTTTTACCTGGCAGAGATCCAGTTATTTAAATATCGGAATTTTTTGTCATGAAAAGAACATTTCAACCCAGCGTCCTTAAGCGTAAGCGCACTCACGGCTTTCGTGCTCGTATGGCCACTAAAAGCGGTCGTGCTCTTATCAACCGTCGTCGCGCAAAAGGCCGTAAAGTTCTGTCCGCCTAATCTTTGGCTACATCAGCGATTGTGGTGACGATGTCCGGTAAGCAGCCTGGTACCTGGTCTAGTGACTATACACATGACAAATCACGGATTTGATAAATCACTGCGATTGCTGAATTCCTCCGATTACAAAACTGTATTTGACGACGCGACATTAAAAGTATCCAATCCCAATATTCTCATTCTGGCCAGAGCCAATGATAAAGGTCATCCTAGATTGGGCTTGGTTGTAGCAAAAAAGAATGCCAAACTTGCGGTCCAGCGCAATCGTATCAAGCGTATAGCTAGAGAAAGCTTCCGCCTGCAACAAGATCAAATGGGTAATTTAGACACTATTGTTCTTACCCGAAAAGGTATAGATCAATTAGATAATGCTACCTTGCAGCAAATGTTTTCTCAGCTTTGGTATCAATTGCAGAAAAAAGCCAAAAGACAGATGGCACCCAAGCAAGAAAGATCTGACTCGAGAAGCTGATCATGCGTCAATTACTGATATTCCTTATTAAATGTTATCGCTATTTCATCAGTCCATTGATGGGAAACAATTGCCGTTTCCAACCCACCTGCTCAAGTTACGCTATCGAAGCCATTGAAACTCACGGTGCTATAAAAGGTAGCTATCTTGCAATACGACGTCTGTTAAGATGTCACCCCTTTAACCCCGGTGGCTATGACCCGGTACCGGATAATCACTCTAAAACTGAAAGGCCCGCTACGCGATAATTATGGATTTCCAACGTTATATACTTATTGCCGCTATTGCTGCACTGTCATTTATGTTGTTGACGGAATGGGTGCAATTTAGACAAGAAAGAACTGAAACTGATGTCGTTGCCGCTTATCAAGAGCAACAAGCTAATCACACTAATGGCAATCAAAGCACCACTGCTATTACTACCGATATAGAAGAGGAAGATTTAGGCAACACCGATGACTTACCCTCTGTAGTACCGGAAGAAACACCTGAAGCCGATACAGCCACTGTACTGACAACATCGACTATTCGCGTTCGTACCGATGCTTTGGAAATGAACATCAGCACCAAAGGTGGCGATATCGTTTTTGCTGCCTTGCCCAAACATTACGCAAAAATTGATACCCCTGATGTGCCTTTCACATTATTAGAACAATCCAATCGCCGTACCTACATTGCTCAAAGCGGCTTGATAGGCAGCAATGGCATTGATACCTCTAAAGGCCGAGCTCAATTTACCTCTGCCGCTGAAGAATATGTTATGGCGGATGACCAAGATCAACTGGTTGTTGATTTATATTATGTCTCCGATTCTCCTGTGAAGATCACCAAGCGCTTTACCTTCACACGAGGCGAATACTTGGTCAATGTTGAATACCTAGTCAATAACCAAAGCAGCCAAGCATGGAAAGCAGCTATGTTTGGTCAAATCAAGCGTGATAATTCGCCTGACCCATCTTCAGAAACTTCCGGCGGAATGGGAATGCAACCTTATCTGGGTGCAGCAATCAACCTACCCGATGAACCCTATAAAAAGATCAGCTTTGAAGATATTCGCGAAAAGAAATTTCCCCAGCAAAATATAGAAGGTGGCTGGATTGCAATGCTCCAACACTATTTCACCAGTGCCTGGATTCCCAACCCCAATCAAACTCACAGCTACTCGACCGTTAGAGCTAGCGATGATGGCAATATCATTCGTTTTACCAGTCCATCATTAACCGTAGAACCGGGCCAAACTGGCATCACTTCAGCAGGTTTTTATGCAGGGCCAAAAGATCAGTACAGCCTGCAGGAAATCTCGCCTGGCTTAGAACTTACCGTTGATTACGGTTGGTTATGGTGGATAGCTCAACCCTTATTCTGGCTACTGTTTAAATTGCATGGCTTTTTAGGGAACTGGGGCTTTGCCATCATCGCTGTCACACTCTTGGTGAAAATTGCCTTCTTTAAACTCAATGCCATTTCCTTCACCTCAATGGCCAACATGCGCCGGGTACAGCCTAAACTGGCTGAAATCAGAGAGCGCTACGCAGACGATAGACAAAAACAATCTCAGGAAATGATGAATCTCTATAAAAAAGAGAAAATAAATCCCATGTCTGGTTGTTTCCCGATTCTGTTACAAATGCCAGTTTTCATCGCCTTATACTGGGTATTAATGGAAAGTGTCGAATTACGCCATGCACCCTTTATTGGTTACATCCAGGATTTATCCGTAATGGATCCCTATTTTATCCTGCCATTAATCATGGGGGCATCCATGTTTATTCAGCAGAAGTTGAATCCACCTCCGCCAGACCCCATGCAAGCTAAAATTATGCAATGGATGCCTGTGGTATTTACGTTCTTCTTCCTGTTCTTCCCTGCAGGATTGGTACTGTACTGGGTGGTCAATAATGTACTCTCGATTATTCAGCAATACATTATTACCAAGCGTTTAAATGCGGTCTAACATTATAGCCGGGTAGCAAAGACTACCCAGCCATTTATTATCCTGAATCACAATATGGCCACGCTTGATACTGATACCATTGCTGCCATAGCTACGGCACCAGGCCGAGGTGGTATTGGTATTATTCGAGTATCTGGCCCTAACACTAAATCTATATCTCAATCTATTACACAAACTGTTCTAAACCCCAGATACGCACATTATGGCGATTTTTTTGAAACCGAAAACAACATAAAAAAATCGTTAGATAGTGGAATTGCTATTTTTTTCCCGGGTCCACATTCTTTCACTGGCGAAGATGTACTAGAAATACAGGCTCATGGTGGGCCTGTTTTACTTGATTTATTGCTAACAGAAATTATTAGCTGCGGCGCAAGATTAGCTCGTCCCGGTGAATTTTCTGAGCGCGCTTTTTTAAATAACAAAATTGATTTAGCACAAGCTGAAGCGATAGCCGATCTAATTGACAGTGTGTCAGAACAATCGGCAAGGAATGCCTTTCGATCACTTCAAGGTGAGTTCAGTAAAAAAATTCAAACATTAATCGATGCTTTGATAGATCTTCGCATGTATGTCGAAGCGGCTATTGATTTCCCGGAAGAAGAAATCGACTTCCTCGCTGACAGTAAAGTCAGTAACGACCTGAAAGCCATTCAAGAAAAACTGCAAGAGGTTTTCACCCAAGCAAAACAAGGCGCATTGCTCCAGGAAGGTATGACGGTGGTAATTGCTGGTAAACCCAATGCCGGAAAATCCAGCCTGTTAAATGCACTCTCAGGAAAAGACAGTGCTATCGTAACGCAAATCGAAGGAACTACACGTGATGTATTGAGGGAAACTATTCAAATCGATGGTATGCCATTGCATATTGTCGATACCGCTGGTTTAAGAGAAAGCCCCGATATCGTCGAAAAAGAAGGTATTCGGCGCGCCTGGAATGAAATTGAAAATGCCGACCGAATATTGCTAGTGGTCGATAGCAATGAGGAAAAGGAAAAAGTGGCAAGAGAGGGTGAGAAAGAACAGCCCACAGCAATGCTTGCCAAACTGGCACCCGAGCTAGGCAAACAACTCAACCGCCTGGACCATATTACAGTGATCCACAATAAATGTGATCTTGTGGCTAAGCCAGCCCAACTCATCGACAGTGATCCCACACATATCCATCTCTCGGCAAAACAGGCTGAAGGTATTGAGCTGTTACAGGAACATCTTAAACAAGTGATGGGTTATAACGAGGCAGGAGAAGGCGGTTTTACTGCCCGCCGTCGTCATTTATTAGCCTTGGAACAGGCTGAGCACTATCTAAATGCCGGTGAACGACAGCTAACCCAATATGGCGCCGGTGAATTACTGGCTGAAGATTTGCGGCTGTGCCAACAAGCCCTGGCTGAAATCACCGGTGAATTTACCCCCGATGATCTTCTCGGCAAAATTTTCTCCAGCTTTTGTATCGGAAAATAAGCATCAGATGAGTTTTACGCAGTAATTCAGCTTAAACACCCACTTTATTAAGGTTTTACCCACAGAAAGTTAAACAAATATCCATTTATTCTCGTTTTTAAGTAAGCATTTACTGTCGTCTGTGGATAAGCTGTTGAAGTAGGTGCATAACAGAACGTGGAAAAGCCATGCATAAAAACAGCCGTCATTGAGCTAAAACACACTGCTGTGTATATCCCTAGTTTTTATCCACGGCTTTATACGGCTATTTCAGCAGGCTTTACGGTTTTTATCCCTAACCTTATCTTTATAATAACTCTTTGTTTTATTTATACTTTTTTCAGTTATCCCAAGATAATCAGTTGACCATTAATAACAATATCTATAGAAAACACTATATACATATATATAAATAACTTTATATTTTAATTTCTCTAGTTAACGTTCTTTTTAACATTAAAAATAATTTCTTTTTCACTGAACAAATTTCAATCAGGTTTTGCTACATTTCGAAGGCTGACTTATAATCCCCGCCCTTTTCAAAACTTTTAGCCAATTTCTTTCAGTAAACGACTCATTGAGGTTAGCGTGAATTACCCAGAGCAGTTTGATGTCATCGTTGTCGGTGGTGGCCATGCCGGCACTGAAGCGTGTTTAGCAGCTGCCCGGATGGGCTGCCGGGCACTGCTGCTCAGTCATAACGTGGATACTCTGGGTCAAATGTCCTGTAACCCGGCCATTGGTGGCATCGGTAAAAGTCATCTGGTAAAGGAAATTGACGCCTTAGGTGGCGCGATGGCCAAGGCCACTGATCTCGGTGGGATCCAGTTTCGTACCTTGAATGCCCGCAAAGGGCCAGCGGTGAGAGCGACACGGGCCCAAGCAGATCGAGCCTTGTACAAAGCAGCTATTCGTGAAATGCTGGAAAACCAACCTAATCTTTCCATTTTCCAACAGTCAGTTGATGACTTGATTGTTGAAGCTAACAAGGTCACGGGTGTTGTTACGCAAATGGGCCTGCGCTTTTTTGCTCCAACAGTCGTGTTGTGTACCGGCACTTTTCTGGGCGGAAAAATTCATATTGGTCTGGAAAACCACAGCGGTGGTCGCGCCGGTGACCCTCCTTCCATTGCGCTGGCCAATCGTCTGCGTGAATTGCCTTTCAATGTCGAGCGTTTAAAAACCGGTACACCGCCTCGCATCGATGCGCGTTCAGTCAATTTTGAATCGCTGGAGCAACAGTGGGGTGATAAGCCTGAACCGGTAATGTCCTTTTTGGGTTCAGTAGATCAGCACCCTGAACAAATGTGTTGCTGGATAACCCACACTAATGAAAAAACCCATGACATTATTCGCTCAGGTTTGGATCGCTCGCCCATGTATACCGGTGTGATCGATGGTGTTGGTCCGCGTTACTGCCCGTCAGTTGAAGATAAAATTCATCGTTTTGCCGATAAAAGTTCGCACCAGGTATTTATCGAACCGGAAGGTTTGAAAACACATGAGCTTTATCCGAATGGGATTTCAACTAGCCTGCCCTTTGATGTGCAATTTGATTTAGTGCGTTCGATAAAAGGATTTGAAAACGCACATATCACACGTCCAGGTTATGCCATTGAATATGATTTTTTTGATCCTCGCGATTTAAAATATTCCTTAGAAACTAAATTTATCGAAGGTCTATTTTTTGCCGGGCAGATTAACGGTACCACCGGTTATGAAGAAGCTGGCGCTCAAGGTTTATTAGCAGGTTTAAATGCTGCGCTAAAAGTACAGGAGAAAGAAGCTTGGTGTCCACGTCGCGATGAGGCCTATATTGGTGTGATGATTGATGACCTGATCAGTATGGGAACGATGGAACCCTATCGCATGTTTACATCGCGGGCTGAATACCGTTTGTTATTAAGAGAAGATAATGCTGATTTGCGTCTAACTGAAAGGGGCAGAGAGTTGGGTTTAGTTGATGATCAACGTTGGCAGGTATTCAGTGAAAAACGTGAAGCGATAGAAAAAGAAACACAACGTTTGTCCACTACTTGGATACAACCTGACACCGAACAGTCAAACATAGTTAATTCGTTAGTAGATAAACCGCTTACACGTGAATACAGTTTATTGGATTTGGTGAAACGCCCTGAATTAAATTATTCCGCTGTTGCTTCGCTAAAAGGTGAAGCCATTACTGATTCAGCGGTTGCAGAACAGGTTGAAATTCAAATCAAGTACTCCGGTTATATCGATCGCCAATCGGAAGAAATTGAACGTTTAAGACGTTATGAAAATACCTTGATTCCCGATGAATTTGATTACCAATCGGTGGAAGGTCTTTCCAATGAAGTGAAACAAAAACTCAGTGATGCCAGACCAGAAACCTTAGCGCGTGCTTCACGTGTTCCCGGTGTTACACCGGCAGCCATTTCATTATTGCTAATATTTTTAAAAAAACATGGCGCTCTGGAACGACTAAATCAAAGCGCATGATGGTTTGAGTTTTTGATATTTTGAATACGCCTTACCGACAATTATTGCAGGATGGTATTAATCAATTATCGTTATCCATCAACGATCATGCGCTTGATAAGTTGTTGCAATATCATCAACTGTTAGTCAAATGGAATAAAGCCTATAACCTGACAGCGGTGAGAGATCCAGAGCAGATGCTTACTCGTCATTTGCTGGATAGCTTAAGCATAGTGCCACTTCTCAAAGGCAAACGATTTATTGATGTCGGCACTGGGGCGGGTCTACCAGGAATTGTGTTGGCTATTGTTTTCCCTGAAAAACAATTCGATTTGCTGGACAGTAACGGTAAAAAAACGCGCTTTCTGTTTCAGGTAAAAACTGAATTGGGTTTAACTAACGTAAATGTACACAACTGCCGTGTGGAAAGTTTACAACCGGAGATTCCCTATGAAGGTGTTATCTCCAGAGCCTTTGCAACCTTGGCAGATATGGTGCGGGGTTCACATCAATTACTGATCGAAACAGGTGTGTTTTACGCCATGAAGGGGGTCTACCCAGAGGAAGAAATAGACGCGTTGAAAAGCTTGAGCGTCTCGGGAAAAACCTTTAAGGTCGAAGCTAGTCAAAACCTGCTTGTACCCGGTGAAGCAGGCGAGAGACATTTAATTATTATCGGATCACAATAAGCATAGCGAAAAGATTATCAGTGCGAGTAGCTGAGGGATGTAAACCATTGAGTAGATTGGGGAGAGTTATTGCAGTTACCAATCAAAAAGGGGGAGTCGGAAAGACTACCACCTGCGTTAATTTGTCTGCATCCCTGGTAGCTACCAAAAAGAAAGTGCTGATGATTGATCTCGATCCCCAAGGGAATGCCACCATGGGAAGCGGGATTGATAAAAACGATGTCGATGCTAGTATTTACGATGTACTGGTGCACAATAAACCTATCGCAGAAGTGAGTGTGTTTGCCGAAACTGCCGGCTACGACATCATTCCCTCTAATGCGGATGTAACAGCAGCTGAAGTGGAATTACTGGAAATCGAAGGTAAGGAATTCAGACTGAGAGATGCCCTGGCGATAGAAAAAGCCGAGTATGATTACATCATCATTGATTGCCCGCCCTCACTGAATATGTTGACAGTCAATGCCTTGGCTGCAGCCGGTGGAGTATTGATCCCCATGCAGTGCGAGTACTATGCCCTGGAAGGGCTTTCGGCTTTGCTGGATACCATCATCAGGATCCAGCAAGTGCTTAATCCCCAGCTGCAAATAGAGGGGTTGCTGCGGACGATGTACGACCCGCGAAATAGCCTTACCAATGATGTTTCCCAGCAACTCTCAGAACATTTTGGTGACAAGTTATATCGCACGGTAGTGCCAAGAAATATTCGTTTGGCAGAAGCCCCCAGCCACGGTATGCCGGTGTTGTATTATGACAAGCAGTCCAAGGGTGCTATGGCTTATCTCGCGCTAGCCGGTGAAATACTGCGTCGTAGCGATCACAAGGAATCGGAAGAAGTCGCTCTCGCTGAGTAAGCATGTTTTATCTTTGAACTCATACTTGTAATGGAAAGCTTTCCAGCCATTGACTGTATCTTTGCAGGAGTTTGAAGGTAAGATAACCCGCATTAGATAACAGTAAACCATTTTCAAATTAAGTTGGAATCATTCATGGCAGCAAAAAAACGCGGCTTGGGTCGTGGCCTTGACGCCCTGTTAAGTACAGGTGCAATCCAAACAACCGAAACCCCTCAACCGGCCACACAAGCTCCAAGCAAGGACGGCGAGTTAAGAACCTTGCCAGTAGATATGGTGCAACGTGGTAAATACCAGCCACGTCGCGATATCCAACCAGAGGCACTGGAAGAGCTGGCTGACAGTATTAAGGCCCAGGGGGTAATGCAACCTATCGTAGTGCGTCCAATTAGCGCCGATAAGTATGAAATCATTGCTGGCGAACGTCGCTGGCGAGCAACTCAGCTGGCGGGACTGGACACAATTCCTGCATTGATAAAACCTGTTCCTGATGAAGCTGCAATTGCCATGGCGTTGATTGAAAATATCCAGCGCGAAGACCTTAATCCTATGGAAGAGGCCTTGGCCTTATCTCGTCTAAAGCAGGAGTTTGACCTTACCCATCAGGAAGTTGCCGAAGCCGTTGGCAAATCCCGTAGCACGGTGACTAACTTATTGCGGCTGATGTCACTGAAAGAAGATGTGCAACGCATGTTAGAACACGGTGATCTGGAAATGGGGCATGCTCGTGCGCTGTTGTCTTTACCCTTAGAGCAGCAATCTTCTATTGCTAATACTATTGTGGGCAAAGGGATGTCAGTACGTCAGACCGAAACCCTGGTAAGAAAGACTCTGGCAGAAAATGAAGCGCCTAGACAGCAAGCGAAACAAGCAATCGATCCTGATATCAAGATCTTGCAGGATCAGTTATCCGAGAAGGTAGGAGCGCCTGTGTTGATTCAGCACTCAGCGAAGGGTAAGGGTAAGTTGATTTTCAAGTACAGTAACTTGAATGAGCTGGATGGTATTCTGAATCATATTAAATAGAGTATCTCTCTATAATTAACACATCATATTGTGGTCCATATCCAGTTTGTTTCTATATCGTGTGCTTTTCACAATAAATAGCGTAATTGTTGTAAATATGCTGACTTATGTGGGTGAAATGACTTCAAAATTTAATAACCCCACACCCACTTTAAAGTTGAATAGATTGGTTGGAATCCCTATAATGCGCCCCGCCTTAATAGACGAAATATTAAGCTGCCCCGGGAGATAAGCGCGAATAAGTATCGGCTTAGCCTAACCGGTCAAGTTCAGGTAAGTCAGGTAAAAAAGTGCTAACAGGTAGCAGCCAGTTGAAACCTAATACTGCGCATGGCGCCAAGATAGCTAAACCCCCTATCCTGAAAATTTACGGCATACAATTATTGATTTTGTTGTGTGTTTCGGCAGGTTTGTTTGTAGTCAATATCACAGTTGCCTACTCTGCCCTGCTTGGCGGTTTAATTTTTATAGGTCCAAACTTTTATTTTGCGAGTTTGGCATTTCGCTACCAGGGTGCGCGGGCCGCGAAAAAAATCGCTGAAACAATGTACCGTGGTGAAGTTATAAAGTTTTTATTATCGGCGGTACTGTTTGCCGCTGTGTTTGTACTGGTAGAACCCATATCTGCCGGTGCGCTGTTTGTCGCCTTTATCGGCATGCTGCTGCTTAACACAGCATTAGTTATAAAAATGGGTCAGTAGCCCATTAAGAGAATTTTATTTTTTAAACCAAGCAAGGGTTTTAAAGACGAATATGGCAGGTGATACGCTAACCGTTAAGGGTTATATCCAACACCACCTTACCAACCTTACATATGGCAAATTGCCAGCAGGTTATGAACGAGTTGATTACGAGACTGGTGAGCAAATTGTTCTAACAGAAGATACCTGGACGTTTGCCCACGGCGGTGAAGAAGCTGCGGCGATGGGTTTCAATGCTGTCCATGTTGATAGCTTGGCTTGGTCTTTCGGTTTAGGCCTGGTTTTCTGTTGGTTATTCCGTCGAGTTGCTGTAAAAGCTAGCAGCGGTGTACCTGCAGGCATGGTCAACTTTTTTGAAATAATCGTCGAGTTTGTCGATCAAAACGTTAAAGATATCTTCCATGGTCGTAACCCATTAGTCGCGCCGATGGCATTAACTGTATTCGTCTGGGTTTTTCTGATGAACTTGATGGATTTGGTTCCTGTTGATGTGGTGCCAGAACTTATGCTGCTATTGGGTGTTCCTTACCAGAAAATCGTACCTTCAACAGATCCTAATATCACGCTAGGTATGGCAGTAGGTGTTTTCTTCCTGATGCTGTATTACAACATCAAAGTCAAAGGTTTTGGCTTTGTTAAAGAATTAACCTTAACGCCCTTCAAACACCCTGTATTTATTCCTCTAAACCTGTTTATGGAAGTGGTAGGTTTTCTCGCTAAGCCATTCTCACTGGGTTTACGACTATTCGGAAACATGTATGCGGGTGAGATGATTTTCATTCTGATTGCTGCGTTATTTAGCGGCGGTATTGGCTGGATGCTGGCTGCAGGTTTGATGCAGATAGGCTGGGCGATTTTCCACATTCTGGTTATTACGCTGCAGGCATTTATTTTTATGGTGCTGACGATTGTGTATCTCAGTCAGGCTCATGAGGATCACTAATTTTTGGTTTTATTGGCTTTAAAATTTTAGCTTTTTAACTTCACTTTACGTTGTCTTAATTAGGAGAACATTATGGAATTAATTTTCGTTGCTGCCGCCATCATGATGGGTTTGGGTGGTCTTGGTGCCGCTATCGGTGTAGGCCTGTTGGGTGGTAAGTTGATCGAAGGTTCAGCTCGTCAACCTGAATTGGCTCCACGTCTGCAAGGTACTTTCTTCCTGGCTGCTGGTCTTGTTGATGCGATCCCCATCATCGGTGTTGGTATCGCGATGTACCTGATCTTCGTAGTAGCGGCTTAATTATCCGCTTTACCCCTATTCGAGTAGTTGACGGCTTGTTAGTTACTCGATAACCCCAGGTATTGACTTGAATTTTTTAAGAGGAACGTGGCGTGAATATTAATCTTACGCTTATTGGGCAGATGATTTTCTTTGCCCTGTTTGTGATGTTCTGTATGCGTTTTGTATGGCCTCCTATCATCAACGCCATGAAAGCACGCGCAGAGAAAATCGCCGACGGCCTTGAAGCAGCAGACCGTGCCAGCAAAGATCTTGAGTTAGCTAAGGAAAAGGCTGTATCCCAATTGCATGAAGCGAAAGAACAAGCTGCTAGCATCATCGATGCAGCCAACAAACGTGCTAACCAAATCGTTGACGAAGCCAAAGATCAGGCTCGCGAAGAGGGTGAGCGTTTGAAAGCAGCGGCGCAGGCTGAAATCGAACAGGAAATGAACCGTGCTAAAGAACAATTACGTGGCCAGGTCGCTGCGTTAGCAATTGCCGGTGCGGAGAAAGTTCTGGAAGCTTCGATTGATGAGAACGCGCATAAAGAGTTGGTTGAAAAACTAGCTGCGGGTTTGTAAGCGAGGTAACTCATGGCTGAATTAAGTACTCTGGCAAGACCCTACGCAAAAGCAGCATTTGAATTTGCTGTTGCTGCAGGTGATCTGGCAGGTTGGTCAAAGCAGTTAAATGTAGCAAGTGCTGTTTCTCAAGCAGAGGCCATGATCAAGGTGTTAGCTTCACCATCATTAACCTCTGCACAGCAGGCTGAACAGTTTTTATCGGTATGTGGTCAGGAGCTGACAGAAAAAGTTCAAAACTTTGTCAAAGTGTTAGCTGAAAATAAGCGTTTGATCTTATTGCCACAGATTGCAGAACTATTCGAACAGTTCAAAGCAAATCGTGAAAAGAGTGTCGATGTCGAAGTTGCTACAGTTTATGAGCTTGACGAAGCACTCCAAGGTAAATTGGCTGCAACACTGAAAGCTAAGTTAGAGCGTGAAGTGAATTTGCAAACCACTATTGATAAAGACTTGATTGGCGGAGTCGTTGTTCGCGCTGCAGATGTTGTGATTGATGGCAGCATACGTGGTCGATTGGCAAAACTTGCCGAAGCGATGGGCGCATAAACCAAATAAGCGAGATCCTAATTTTTAGGATTTAAACACTCCTGAATAAACAACAGGATTGAGGAAACGAAAATGCAACAGCTGAATCCATCCGAGATTAGCGAAATTATCAAAGGCCGCATCGATCAACTCGATGTGTCTAGCGAAGCTCAAAATGAAGGCACCGTCGTTTCGGTAACTGACGGTATCATTCGTATCCACGGTCTTACCAACGTAATGTATGGTGAGATGATCGAGTTTGAAGGCGGCGTCTATGGTATGGCGTTGAACCTGGAACGCGATTCAGTTGGTGCGGTAATTCTGGGTGATTACCAAAGCTTGGCTGAAGGCCAAACCTGTAAATGTACTGGTCGCGTACTGGAAGTACCGGTTGGGCCAGAACTGCAAGGCCGTGTTGTTGATGCTTTGGGTAATCCCATCGACGGCAAAGGACCTGTTAACGCATCACAGACTGATTTGATTGAAAAAGTTGCACCGGGTGTAATTGCTCGTCAATCAGTTGATCAGCCAGTACAGATTGGTCTGAAGGCGGTTGACTCAATGGTGCCCATTGGCCGCGGTCAGCGTGAGCTGATTATCGGTGACCGTCAGATTGGTAAGACAGCAATTGCTGTTGACGCTATCATCAATCAAAAAGGTTCCGGCATTAAATGTATCTATGTCGCGGTTGGTCAAAAGGCTTCTTCGATTGCTGCGGTTGTGCGTAAGTTAGAAGAGCACGGTGCAATGGAACATACCATTGTGGTTGCTGCTACTGCTTCTGATCCTGCTGCAATGCAATTCCTGGCCCCTTTCGCTGGTTGTACCATGGGTGAGTACTACCGTGATCGCGGTGAAGATGCGCTGATTATTTATGATGACCTGACCAAGCAAGCTTGGGCTTATCGTCAAATTTCTCTGTTGTTACGTCGTCCACCGGGTCGTGAAGCATATCCAGGTGATGTTTTCTACCTCCACTCTCGTTTGTTGGAGCGTGCGGCACGTGTTAATGCTGACTACGTTGAGAAATTCACCGATGGTGCTGTTAAAGGTCAAACCGGTTCTTTAACAGCCCTACCGGTTATCGAAACTCAAGCAGGTGACGTATCGGCCTTCGTACCGACCAACGTAATTTCGATTACCGATGGGCAGATCTTCCTTGAAGCTGACATGTTTAACGCCGGTAACCGCCCTGCAATGGACGCTGGTATTTCAGTTTCTCGTGTTGGTGGTGCAGCGCAAACAAAAGTTATGAAGAAACTGTCTGGTGGTATTCGTACTGCATTAGCACAGTATCGCGAATTGGCGGCGTTCTCTCAGTTTGCTTCTGACCTTGATGATGCAACTAAAGCTCAGCTGGATCACGGTGAACGTGTTACTGAATTGATGAAGCAAAAGCAGTACGCGCCACAAAACGTTGCTGAAATGGGTTTGATGGTTTTCTGTGCGAACGAAGGTCACCTCAACGACGTTGACGTTGAAAAAGTAGGTGATTTTGAAGCCGCTTTATTGTCATTTGCTAACAGTGAATATGCTGACACAATGAATGCCATAGCGGCTTCAGGTGATTGGAATGACGACTATAAGGCCAAGTTCGTTGAGTTGGTTGAAAAATTCAAAGCGACTCAAACTTATTAATAAAAAGGTTGAATGCTTTTTTATTAATAGGGGACAGATCTTTATCTCTTTCCCCACTGGAGAAAATTAACTCAGGTTAAATTCATGGCAAGCGGAAAAGAAATACGGACTCAAATATCGAGCATCCAAAGTACGCAAAAAATTACTAGCGCAATGGAAATGGTTGCCGCTAGTAAAATGCGTAAGGCACAAGACCGTATGCAGGTCGGCAAGCCTTATGCTCAGCGTATTCGCTCAGTGGTTGGTCATATTGCAAATGCCAATCCTGAATATAAGCACAAATTTATGTTGGAGCGTGAAGTAAAACGCGTTGGTTTTATTATCGTTTCAACGGATCGTGGTTTATGTGGTGGCTTAAACATCAATTTGTTTAAAGCTGCGATTAAATCGATGAAGGAATTCGATGATCAGAATATTGAAATCGATTTGTGTTTAGTAGGCGCTAAGGCTGCTGCATTTTTTAATAGTTATGGTGGTAATGTAGTTGCAGCTATTCGCGACATGGGCGAAGAACCTACACTGGCAGACTTGATTGGCGGCGTAAAGGTAATGTTAGATGCCTTTAGTGATGGAAATATCGATAAACTATTCTTGGTGGGTAATGAATTTGTTAACACCATGACTCAGAACCCTACTGTACAGCAACTACTGCCTCTGCAAGCTGAAGATGATGATTCCATGAAACATCATTGGGATTATGTCTACGAAGAAGATGCTGAGCAATTACTGGAAGGTTTATTGACACGTTATATCGAATCACAAGTTTACCAAGCAGTCGTTGAAAACGGCGCTTGTGAGCAGGCTGCACGTATGTTGGCAATGAAAAATGCCACCGACAATGCAGGTGATTTAATTGATAACCTGCAGTTGGTATATAACAAGGCTAGACAGGCAGCAATTACCCAAGAGTTATCTGAGATTGTGGGTGGTGCTGCAGCGATTGCTTCCTAGTAAGTAATCGAGCATGCAAACAGAATTAAATTTTGACTCTGTCGATAGTACAGATCTTAAAGAGGAACCGGAAATGAGTAGCGGACAAATCGTTCAAATCATTGGTGCGGTAATCGACGTGGAATTTCCACGAGATTCAGTACCTCAGGTTTATGACGCACTGACAGTCACCGAAAAAGGTTTGACCCTGGAAGTACAACAGCAATTGGGCGACGGTGTCGTTCGCGCGATTGCAATGGGTTCTTCCGAAGGTGTTAGCCGTGGTTTAGCAGTAGAAAACACTGGCGCGCCAGTTTCTGTGCCTGTGGGAACAGAAACTCTGGGCCGCATCATGGACGTATTGGGTAACCCTATTGATGAGTGTGGTCCCATTGGTGAGAAAGAGCGTGCCTCTATCCACCGTAAAGCGCCCGCTTATGATGAACTGGCTGCCTCTGAAGAATTATTAGAAACCGGCATCAAAGTTATCGATCTGGTTTGCCCATTCGCCAAGGGTGGTAAAGTAGGTTTATTTGGTGGTGCGGGTGTTGGTAAAACCGTAAACATGATGGAACTGATCAACAACATCGCGACCGAGCACTCTGGTTTGTCTGTGTTTGCTGGTGTTGGTGAGCGTACTCGTGAAGGTAACGACTTCTACTATGAAATGCAGGAAGCGGGTGTTGTTGATGTTGAAACATTCAGCAACTCAAAAGTAGCGATGGTTTACGGTCAGATGAATGAGCCACCAGGAAATAGATTGCGTGTTGCGCTGACTGGTTTGACCATGGCGGAAAAATTCCGTGATGAAGGTAAAGACGTACTGTTGTTTGTTGATAACATTTATCGTTACACCTTGGCGGGAACTGAAGTATCGGCACTATTGGGCCGTATGCCTTCTGCGGTAGGTTATCAGCCTACACTGGCCCAGGAAATGGGTGAATTACAGGAGCGTATTACTTCTACTAAGACTGGTTCTATCACCTCGATTCAGGCGGTATATGTACCAGCAGATGATTTGACTGACCCATCGCCAGCAACCACTTTTGCTCACTTGGACTCTACAGTTGTATTATCTCGTGATATTGCAGCAAAAGGTATTTACCCAGCGGTTGATCCTTTAGATAGTACTTCACGTCAGTTGGACCCACTAATCATTGGCCAGGAGCACTACGAAGTAGCTCGTGGTGTTCAGGGTGTATTGCAGCGCTATAAAGAACTGAAAGACATCATCGCTATCTTGGGTATGGATGAGTTGTCTGAAGAAGATAAGCAAACGGTTAACCGTGCTCGTAAAATCGAGCGTTTCCTTTCTCAACCATTTACGGTTGCAGAAGTGTTCACAGGTTCTCCCGGCAAATATGTATCGTTGAAAGATACAATCGCAAGCTTCAAAGGCCTATTGGCTGGCGAATACGACCACATCCCTGAGCAGGCGTTCTATATGTGTGGTGGTATCGAAGAAGTATTGGAAAAAGCCAAGGACATGTAAGAGCGGTTGCTCTTACATCCTGTTCTTAACTAGCAAGAGCGATACAATATATGGCTATGACTATTCATTGCGACATTGCCAGTGCTGAAGAAGCCATCTTTTCTGGATTGGCTGAATTAGTAGTGGCTACTGGCGAGTTGGGGGAGCTTGGTGTAGGTTACGGCCACGCTCCGCTGCTAACTAATTTGATTCCAGGACCTGTTCGTGTGGTTAAACAGGGTGGAGAAGAAGAGATCTACTACGTATCTGGCGGTTATCTGGAAGTTCAACCCGGTACCATAAGCATTTTGGCGGATACGGCGATTCGCGCTAACGATATCGACGAAGCCGCTGCTGCTGAAGCACAGAAAGAAGCCGAACATGCGTTGGCCAATCAAACCGGTGATTTTGATTATGGCCGTGCGGCTGCTCAATTGGCTGCCGCTGCCGCCCAGTTGCGCACACTTCAGCAAATCCGCAAGAAGATGGGTTAATCTTACAGGCTAACTTGCTGATAACGTTCAGTAATTACAAAAAAAGGGGTAGCTTTTGCTACCCTTTTTTTATTACTCTGAAAACCTCATACTGCATTGACCGGACAGTTTAAAAAAGGAAAGCTCAGTGAATCTTGAAGTCATTATCCTAGCAGCGGGTCAGGGAACCCGAATGAGATCTAACTTTCCTAAAGTTTTGCACAAATTGGCTGGCAAGCCGATGCTGTCGCATGTCATTTCAGCTGCCAACAAACTGCAAGCTTCATCTATTCATGTTGTTGTAGGTCATGGTGCAGAAACAGTTAAACAGGAGATTACAGAAGAAGATATTCAATGGGCTCTACAAGCTGAGCAATTGGGCACTGGTCATGCTGTCGCACAAGCAATGCCGGGAGTTTCGGCTGACGCTACCGTATTAATTTGTTATGGCGATGTGCCATTGGTTAAAGATGACACGCTTACCAAACTCGTTAATCAAGTTGATGAAAACGCAATGGCATTACTTACGGTTAACCTTGATGACCCAACCGGTTATGGCCGGATTGTTAGAAACGAAAAGGATGAAGTTACATCAATTGTTGAGCAAAAGGATGCTTCAGCTGAAATCTTAACGATCAAGGAAGTGAACACAGGCATACTTGCGGTCTCAGCTAAAAAACTCAATCAATGGTTGCCGCAACTATCTTCTGAAAATGCCCAAGGTGAATATTATCTAACGGATATTATTGCTATGGCGGTAAAAGAAGGAATGATTGTGCAAACGCATCAACCAGAATCTGAATGGGAAGTACAGGGCGTTAACAACCGACAACAACTCAGTGAACTCGAAAGAGTTTTTCAAACGCAACAAGCCAATAAACTGATGGAAAATGGAGCAACATTAGCCGATCCAGCACGTGTTGATATCAGAGGTGAGCTTACCGTAGGCAAAGATGTTTTCATCGATATTAATTGTTTATTTATTGGTGATGTCACTTTGGCTGATAACGTTGTTATCGGACCCAATTGTGTTATTGAGAGCACATCCATTGGTCAAGGTTCTATCATTAAGGCGAATTGTGTTTTAGAAGATGCCGTCATAAAAAGTCGCTGCGATGTTGGTCCTTACGCCAGACTAAGGCCTGGCACAATGCTTAGTGATACCGCAAAAGTTGGCAATTTTGTTGAAACCAAAAAAACCAATGTTGGTGAAGGCAGCAAAATTAATCATCTCAGTTATGTCGGTGATAGTGAGCTTGGTTCAAACGTAAATATTGGCGCTGGAACTATTACGTGTAATTACGATGGAGTTAATAAATCAAAAACCATTATTGGTGATGATGCTTTTATTGGTTCTAACACGGCTCTCGTTGCGCCAGTTAATGTTGGCAAAAAAGCAACAATAGGCGCTGGATCAACAATTACATCTGATGTTGCTGAAGAACAGTTGAGTGTAACTAGAACCAAACAACAAAATATAGATGGCTGGAAAAGGCCAACTAAAAAGCAATAGTAAATATATAACGGAAAAATTATGTGTGGAATTGTTGGTGCAGCAGCACGAAGAGAAGTTTCAGCCATATTGATAGAAGGCCTGCGACGTTTGGAATACCGCGGCTATGATTCCGCTGGTTTAGCAGTTATTAATAGCCAGAGTGAAATAGGTTGTCACAAGCGTTTAGGCAAAGTGGAGATGCTAGCAGAAGCGCAAAGCGACAATCCTTTACAGGGTTCAACAGGTATTGCACATACTCGTTGGGCAACACATGGACAACCATCAGAAAAAAATGCACACCCGCATCTATCCGATAATCAAATAGCCTTGGTGCACAACGGCATTATTGAAAATCACGTAAAACTTCGCGAGTTTTTACAGTCAAAGGGCTATCAGTTTGAATCACAAACCGATACGGAAACCATTGTTCATCTTATACATTTCCATTTAACAACGGAAAAAGATTTAAAAACTGCTGTTAAAAAAACAATACCAGAATTAGAAGGTGCTTTTGGTCTGGCTGTTATTAATAAAAATGAACCGGAAAAAATATTTTGTGCCCGTAGCGGTAGTCCATTGGTATTAGGTTTGGGACTCGGTGAAAATTTTCTCGCTTCTGATCAGCTGGCGCTTCGTCAAGTAACGGACCGTTTTGTTTATCTTGAAGAAGGCGATTTTGCAGAGATAACTCCTGATAGCTACAACATCTGGGATAAAGATTTCCAAGCGGTTGAACGAGAAGTTGTTAAGCTAACAGAGGCTGCTGAATCTGCTGATAAAGGCGAATATCGCCATTACATGTTGAAAGAAATTTATGAACAACCAAAAGTTATTCGCAATACCCTGCAAGGCCGTTTGTCATCCAATCGAATTTTAGAGCAGGCCTTTGGCACGGAAGCAGAAAAAATTCTTGATCAAACCAAAGCCGTACAAATCGTAGCCTGTGGAACGAGTTATCATTCCGGCATGGTAGCTAAGTACTGGATCGAGGGTTTAGCCGGAGTTCCCTGTCGGGTAGAAGTAGCCAGCGAGTTTCGCTATCGAAAATTTGTGGTTCAGGATAATACTTTGCTAGTTACTATTTCCCAGTCAGGAGAAACGGCGGATACCTTGGCTGCCCTTCGGCTGGCTAAAAACCTGGGTTATACCTCTAGCATGACCATATGCAATGTTGCGCAGAGTTCGTTGGTTAGAGAATCAGATCTGGCATTAATGACGGAAGCGGGCCCAGAGATAGGTGTGGCATCAACCAAGGCCTTTACCACCCAGCTAGTTGCACTGATGTTATTAACTATAGCGCTAGGAAGGCGACATGGGCTTGGTGATGATCAAGAGGAAAGTATTGTAGAGGCCATGCATGCCTTACCTGAACTACTTGAACAAGCCTTAGCTTCGGATGAAGCAATTTTTAAAATGTCAGAATCCTTTGCAGATAAACACCATTCGTTGTTTCTTGGTCGTGGTGCGATGTGGCCTATAGCAATGGAAGGCGCTCTAAAATTGAAGGAAATCTCTTACATTCATGCCGAGAGCTACCCTGCAGGAGAGTTGAAACATGGTCCCTTGGCATTGGTTGATGCGGATATGCCCGTTGTAGCGGTAGCGCCAAATGATCAACTGTTAGAAAAATTAAAATCGAACCTGGAAGAAGTTCAGGCCCGAGGTGGTGAGCTATTCGTATTTGCCGATAAAGCTTCTGGCTTTAGTAGTAGTGAAACTGTTCATGTGATCAATGTACCCCATGTGATCGATGCTATTGCGCCAATTATCTATACCATACCTTTGCAGTTATTGTCCTATCATGTAGCTGTGTTGAAAGGCACGGATGTAGATCAACCACGTAACTTGGCTAAGTCTGTAACCGTAGAGTAAAGGTTTCAGTATAAAATTTGGGGATGAATAGCAAACCTCAAAAAAAGATCTTATTCCTTTGCACGGGTAATTCCTGTCGTAGTCAGATGGCTGAAGGTTGGCTCAGGCATTTAAAAGGAAATCAGTACCAAGCCCTTTCTGCAGGGATTGAAGCCCACGGTTTGAACCCTAACGCCGTTCAAGTGATGCAGGAGGTGGGCGTTGATATCTCCAACCAGCAATCACAAATTTTTTCTCAATTAAATATTGAGCCAGATATTGTTTTTACTGTTTGTGGTCATGCAGACGAAACCTGCCCGATGTTACCTGTGGCGACACAGAAAATTCATATGGGTTTTGATGATCCGCCCAAATTAGCAGCGACGGCAAAAACAGAGGAAGAAGCGTTGCAACATTACCGGCGAGTACGCGATGAAATTCGTCAGTTTGTTGAAAATATTGATGATTACCTACCCAATTAATTTGTGCAGGTGTGGTAGATGAACAAACAGGAACTGACAAAATCCCTGCTAGCTGAATGCTTGGGAACTTTTATGTTGGTATTCGCCGGCACCGGCGCCATCATTATTAACGATGTGCATGGTGGTGTTATAACGCATATGGGGATCGCGTTAGCCTTTGGCTTAGTTGTTGCCACAATTATTTATACCTATGGTGATATTTCGGGAGCCCATGTCAATCCGGCGGTAACAATTGCCTTTGCTATTGCCAAGCGTTTTCCGGTCGCATCGGTTGCACCTTATATTGCAGCTCAAATAACGGGTGCGTTATTGGCTTCATTGTCGCTGGCAGCACTTTTCCCATCCCATGAAAACCTGGGGGCGACGTTGCCAGCAGGTACTGTAATCCAATCCTTTATTTTTGAATTTATTTTAACCTGGTGGTTAATGGCGGTGATTCTTGGCGTATCAACGGGTGCTAAAGAAAAGGGTTTTATTGCAGGCATCGTCATTGGTGGTGTGGTGGCACTGGAAGCACTATTTGCTGGTCCCGTCAGTGGGGCTTCGATGAATCCAGCCAGATCCATTGGTCCAGCTGTTGTCTCTGGCCATTTACAACATTTGTGGATTTATTGCATTGCTACGGTGATGGGTGCAGTTTTTGCTGTTTACAGCTGTCGTTTGATTAAAGGCGATGATTGTTGCGCTGAACCGTTACGTTAGCTGAGCCTCTAAGTTAGATAGTCGAGTAAAAAATAATGGATGAAGTCATTGATGAATTGAGAGCCTGTAATGAGCAAGTTCCCGTGCCACTGGAATTACCGGACATGGATGACATCATCGACGCAGAAGAGCAGCTCTTAGTTTCCCTGGACGGTGCTTTTCGTGAATTTCTGCTGGCGGTTAGTGATGTCATTTATGGCAGCTTGGAACCAGTGACTGTGGCAGACCCACATTCCCATACCTATCTTCCCGAAGTGGCAGCGATGGCTTGGTCCTTGGGAGTACCCCGTAACTTAATCCCCATTTGTGAAGACCGTGGTAGTTACTATTGTGCTGATGAACAGGGTCAAATTGTTCATTGGAAAGATGGAAGCTTGGTTGAGGAAGAACCCTGGGAAGATATCTGGCAGTGGACTCAGGATGTGTGGTTACACAGTTAAGTTATAGATCGGCATTATTGACTTAAGACGAGTTTAACTAACAAAAATATACTGCCATACCAAACAGCCGTCATGACAATTGCAACAGCGATAAATTGATGGGCTTTGCCGCGCGCAAAGTCGCGGCGCCGGTTTTTCGAGCTTTGTACACCAAAAAATGATGCCAGCACACTGTTAATCATCTGTAACAGCGACAATGATTTTCGGTTTTCTGGTTCAGAATTCGTCATATATTAAGACATCATTTTCCGTGAAGACTATTCAACAAAAGCGCGTTCGATCACGTAGTGACCGGCCTTACCGTGGCGAGCTTCCCTAAAACCTCCTTTGTCTAGAATCTGGCAAGTGTCCTTCAACATACTGGGACTACCACAAATCATAAAGCGATCATCCTCGAGATTGATGGGTGGCAGGCCGAGATCTTCTGATAATTTGCCATTGGCCAGTAAATCAGTAATGCGTCCATTGTTGCGGAAAGGCTCCCTGGTTACAGTTGGATAATAAAGTAACTGATCGCTGACCTGCTCACCAAAGAACTCATTATTGGGTAGATGTTCATTAATGGTATGTTGGTAAGCCAGTTCTTCCTCATAGCGACAGCCATGAGTCAAAATAACTTTATCAAACTGTTCGTAAGTTTCCGGATCTTTGATGATACTCATAAAAGGGGCAAGCCCAGTTCCCGTGCTAATCAGGTAAAGATTCCTGCCGGGAAGCAAATTATCCAATATCAAAGTGCCAGTGGGTTTACTGCTAACCAGGATTTTGTCGCCCGGATTAATATGTTGTAGTTTCGATGTCAGAGGGCCGTCGGGAACTTTGATGCTAAAAAATTCTAGCTCTTCTTCGTAGTTGGCACTTACTATGCTGTAAGCCCTCATCAATGGACGACCTTCCTGTTCAAGGCCAATCATAGTGAAGTGGCCATTTTTAAATCGAAAACCAGGATTACGAGTTGTCTTAAAGCTGAATAGCGTATCAGTCCAGTGGGTGACATCAGTGACTTGCTCTTGCAGTAAATTACTCATGACTTTTCCTTTAGCTTTTTGATTAGCTGTTTTCGATTAGGGGTAATTTAGCGTCTCTTGTTATATCTGTAAAAAGGGTTATTCTAATTTTTATAATCGGAAATACAGATATAGGATTCTATTTGTGTCCTGGGAGGAATAATGATGCGCTTTACCTTGAGACAGCTACAGGTATTCCTGGCAACGGCTCATTTTGAGAATGTCACTAAAGCGGCGGACAGCCTGGCAATGTCACAGTCTGCTGCCAGTGGTGCCCTCAAAGATTTGGAAAGTCAGTTTGACGTGCAATTATTTGATCGCGTCGGTAAGCGCTTACAGGCCAATGAATTGGCAAAGCTGATAAGGCCAAAGGCAGAAGCACTACTTGAGCAGGCCGTAGAACTAGAGCAGGACTTGATACAGAAAAAGGAAGTAGGTCACCTTAGATTAGGCGCAACATTGACCATAGGTAACTATTTAGCAGTAGGATTGATGGCCGAATTTCTACGGGAATCCCCCGGTGCCAAGGTTAGCTTGGAAGTCGCTAACACCGCTTCAATTGCGCGTCAGGTGCTTAATTTTGACTTAGATATTGGGCTTATTGAGGGGGAATTGCAGCATCAAGAGCTTGATGTTCAGCATTGGCGTGATGACGAGCTCGTTGTGTTCTGCGCCCCCCACCACCCCTATGCAAAGTTGAGGCAACTAGGTGATGAGGAGTTAGTGTCTGCACAGTGGATTCTGCGTGAACCGGGCTCCGGTACCAGGCAGGGCTTTGATCGAGCCATGCATGGTTTGTTACCAGATCAGACCATCGCCTTGGAGCTGCAGCACACAGAAGCGATCAAACGTGCTGTTGAAGCAGGTTTGGGTATTTCCTGTTTATCGCGCATTACTTTGGAAGAAGCATTCAAGCATGGCACGTTGGTGCCGATAAAAGTACCAGGAAGGGACTTACAACGAGCTTTTTACTTCATTTTGCGCAAAGATAAATACTTGAGTGCAGGTGTGAAGCAGTGGATTCAGTTATGCAGGCGAACGGATGTATAAGGGTTTATCCCTACTGTGTCTCACTGAGTGTTTTGAAATAAAGCTTAGAAAACAAGGCGTAAGGATAAATTTTGCGCATTAAAAAGTAATAACGACGGGGAACTTGGTTTGATTTTAGAGCGTTGACTGCTATAACTGAATATGCTGCCTTTCAAATAGATGGGCGAACTGAACTGTCCAATTTCAAGCATCCCCAAAAAAAATAGAGTCGCTGGATTATGCCGAAAATAAGACTTAACGTTTCTACCCGTATTATTGGTGGTTACGCGATAGCACTACTACTCACGTTAGCAATTTTATTCACCAGCTTAAGTGGAATTAGTAGTATAAATAGAAGCCTGACCTCAGTAACTGATCAGGCACTGCCGATGGTCGACGAAGTATCGGCGTTGCTTTCCAGTCAGCTTGAAGCCCAAATCCAACTTATCGAATTTCAGAAAGCTGAAAATGAAGCAGCCTTTTCAGAGATAGAAGCTAGATATCGTGAACTGGTGAATAGTAATTCGCAGGAGCGAAAAACATTGTCGGCGCTGACTAAATCAGAGGCGGCAATGGCTAAAAAAATGAAGTTAATCAGTGATGCGCAGGATGCCATGTTTGCCGCTGGTGAAGAGGTGATGTCTCTACATCGGGCTTCCATATCCAATTACGATAGAGTCAATAATGAATTTGATACCTTTGCCAACATCGGTGATGAAGTGATTGGCCATGCCGCTGATTTGGAAGAAGAAACAAATGAAAGCATCGTTAAATCTTTATTGGGAACATTAACGCTTAGACTTGATAATACCAGTGAGTTATCGCTTGAAATATTAGAATACCGAGATCTTGAAGATGTAATTGATGGGCAAGAGCGGCTGCAGTCTAATTTTGTTGCTATGAATAGAACATTCAACACGATGAATAATAGGGATTCACTTAAAAATTCCAGTACCTATGCCAGTCTGAAACAAATGTACCAGCAATTCCAGGATGGCAGCACAGGCGCGGCCGGTATCGTGCAGGCGCAGCGCAATTACCTGCAAAACAGGGCCGATGCCCTAGCTGGTCTGCAGCGAGTATCAGAGTTTAGTTCCGAAGCAACGAATCAACTGAACGCCCTTAAGAATGATATTAGAAATTTTAGTGGCAACATTGCTGATCAAACGTCAGCAACCATTAGTTCCAGCCAAAGTTTCATTTCCATTTTTTCAATTATCGCACTCATTATTGTTGCAGCTATTGGCTGGATCGTAACGCAGTCCATTAGAAAGCCATTGCGTGAAACCATGGACGCTATCGAAGTCGTTGCACAGGGTGATTTAACTCAAACCTTCAAAGCAGATCGCGACGACGAGCTGGGAGAACTATCCGCCAGTATGCAAATGTTGGTGTCGCAGTTGAGAAATATCATTGAAGACATCACCTTGAACTCTACCCAGTTGGCGGCAACCGCAGAACAAACCGCAGCTATTTCAGAGAAGAGCTCTGAAAATATTAATCGCCAAAAAGATCAAACCAATATGATTGCCACGGCCATCGAAGAAATGGCAGCAACGGTGGAAGAAGTATCACGCAGTATTAACAACACCTTGCATGAAGTTGAAAGTGCGCATAAAGATGTTAGTGAAGGCACAACAATTCTCAATGACAACATTCAGGCCATTCACCATTTGGCAGAAGAAATTGATAGCGCATCAGCCATAATCGAAAGACTGAACCAGGATACAGAAAATGTCGGTTCAGTATTGGATGTAATTCGTGGCGTTGCCGAACAAACCAACTTGCTGGCGTTAAACGCTGCGATTGAAGCAGCGCGTGCGGGTGAACAAGGCCGCGGCTTTGCGGTGGTAGCTGATGAAGTTAGAACGTTGGCCAGTCGCGCCCACGCCTCCACCGAAGAAATTCAGGAAATGATCACTCGTCTGCAGGCTGGTGCAACCGAAGCGGTGCAAGCCATGAATAAGAGTCGTGGTGAAGCCCAAGGCAGCGTAGAGGGTATTTCAAAAGCGGGAGAGATGCTGAACTTAATTGCTGAAGGCATAAACCGTATTAAGGATATGAGCCATCAGATTTCCAGTGCGGCGGAAGAACAGGCAGCAACAACCCAGGAACAAAATCGAAATGTTGCATCCATCGCCGATGTGGCTGAAGAGACTGCATCAGCGGCTAAAGAAAACCATAGCGCCAGTGACGAGTTGGCGAAAATGGCGGATGCTCAGCTAACCTTAGTTGGTCGATTCAAAGTCTAATCAGTGTTGACGGCAATGTCTGGACAGCGCCTGCTGTACGCAGTCATTGTCGATGCACTCGACAGCAGCGGCTTCACTCCACTCAATCCATAACGGTGCTACCCGGCATTCAACAATGCAAGTAGCTACTGCTTCATCGACGCTGTCAAAAACACTTAGTGCGTGACCGTCTTCAGCGATTAACATCGCCCGTTTATCGATATTCTCACGAACAAAATATTGCATAGCAGTGCTCCAATAGTGATTGTCTACAACTGCGACGCCGCCAAATTACTTAAGTTTTATTACAACGGTATGACAAATAAAAGGAGCTTCTATGACTATATGAAAGAATTTACTTGAAGTTTATCCAGCTATTTAATGCCGGCAATCGAAATTGTCTACCACGATATTCCAATACTACACTGTCATTTAAAATCGCAATCACTCGAATGCCATCTGAAAAACTATCGCCAGTTCGGCGCATACCATTATTAAGATTAACAACACCATTACCTAATTCTTCGTTATAGACGTGTACTGAATAATTGATATTAGGAACAGATGTCTGAAATCGTGATGACATAGTTGATAGTAACGGAATACTAGCCAAAATTTGCTGACTAGTATCTTTAGCAGGAGTAACAACCGCTTGTGGTTCTTCGATAGTAGTGGCTTTTGGCGGCTCCTTTTTGGTTGTTGGGGTTTTAGTTGTCGGGGTATTGGTTATTGCAATAGAAGATTGCTGGTAAAGAGCAGCAACTTCAGCTTGATTATTTGCCACTGCTAATTTCGATGATGGTTTATGATTGGTATTGGTTACAGATTCAACTTCAACTTCAGTAATAGTGTTAGGTACAGTAACCGTATTGTTATTAACCGTTTCACTATTGTTTATAGGTATTAGCTCCGCGCTTACTTTATTTTCAGAAACAATGCTTTCTGAATCATCATCCGTTGTGAATTGAAAATACAGCAACGTAATCAATATGCCAGTAATAAAAAAACCAATAAAAATCCATTGTTTAAAGGGGTTTCTTATATCAGAGTTACTCGCGTTTTCGGCAAGTGAAAAGTTGGTTTGAGCATCAGCATTGTGTTCTCGATCAGCCCGGTTTAATGCGTCTAAAATTAAAGACATACTTAGCTTCCTCCAACTTTGTTAGCGCTTAACAAGTTAGCGGAATCCTGATTAACAATAATGTCGGCGTTTATTAGCGGCGTGGCAATACCCAAATGTTCGTTCAGCTTAAGTAAAGTTTTTAAGCCAACAACACCATCGGCCGTTAATGCATTGGCCTGTTGAAACATAACCACTCGTTGTTCGAGCGCTTGGTTAAAAAGATTATTGGCTAATGGTGAAGATTGTCCATCGAGTTTAGCAAATTGATCCGCTAACCAGGTAACCATCGGGCCATGAGCATTTAAACCAAAGCTACCAGCATAATATTGGTTGCTTAACCAGAAGAACAGAAATTCACCCGTCCATTGTTGGCCTAATTCTACTAATGGCAAGGTAAGCGATTCACCGTGGTAACTAACAACGGCCTGATCATCAACGATCGCGATTAGTGTTACAAAACGCTGTAGTTTGCCAGGGCCAACAATGGTCAATACCGCAGGTCGATTATAAGTCATCAGTTGCTGCCAACTATCAACACGCAATTGTTCACAACGAAGAGCCGTTGCTAGTTGATTGTTGCAGCCAATATCTTCCTCAGAAGCCGTCCAACCTTGGCTGGCGGCCAATTCGATAATGGCCTGTTGACGATTGGCCATTAAAGGTGGCGGCAACTGAAATTCCGGTTTATTGATAGCGGCGATAGATGATGGGGTATCGGATATTTCTGGCGATGCCCGTTCTGATTGCACTATGGATGCAGTAGCAAAATCGTAAATACGAGGCCATTGCCAAACAGTTAGCAATATCGCCAGTATTGCTACCGCGCTAGTAGCTAAGGGCATTCTGTAGTTGGGTGGTGATGGTATTAGCTCTTTTTCTTCTCCCATTACTTCCGCAATTGCCTGTTTGAAAATGCGGCTATTAACCTGGCTCTTGTTTTGCCCATAGGCGCCTAGCAACATACGATCACATAGCACATTGATGATACGTGGTATGCCTTTGCTGGCTTTGTAAATGCGTTTAACGATAGCCGAGGGAAATGGACGCTGATTGCCGGGTAAACCAGCAATTTGCAGGCGATGACGAATGTACTCGTCAGTTTCTTGGAGATTGAGAGGCTTGAGTTGATAACGAGCGGTAATCCGTTGCGCTAATTGGCGCAGTGCGGGTTTATTTAATAGAGTACGTAATTCTGGTTGGCCAATTAGGATAATCTGCAGTAATTTCTTAGAGTTAGTTTCCAAATTGGTGAGTAAACGGATTTGCTCCAGTACTTCATATTGCAGATGCTGGGCTTCATCGATTAGCAAAACCGTGCGCTTGCCCTCGGCGTGGGAGGCAAGCAGATAATCATGCAGTTTGTCTGTTAATGTCTTAAGGCTTTGTTGTTCGGTTTTGTCATAGCCGACGCCGAGCTCATCGCAAACGGTGGCCAATAGTTCCAAGGCATTTAATGCCGGGTTGAGTACCAATGCCAGATTGATATGGGAGGGCAGCTGTTCCAGCAGGCAGCGGGTGACGGTGGTTTTGCCTGTGCCGACTTCGCCCGTCAATAGAATAAAGCCACCGCCTTCATCGACACCGTATAGTAAGTGTGCGAGAGCATCGCGATGCCTGGCGCTCATAAATAAATAGCGCGGGTTTACCGCAATGGAAAAGGGTGCCTCAGCGAGGCCAAAGTAGCTCAGGTACATGGCTGACCGTTATCTTTACTGGTACAAAACCGACAGCCATTATGCATAAAGCCGAGATTGAAATCTAATCCACAAAACGGTAATCATTGCCTCTTCCAGGTAAGCCAGGTGGCAAAAAAGGGTGATTTGAAACAAATTATGAATCCAGGGCTCAAATAGCTAAACAATAATGACTACGCAATAAATACTAGGGTGAGATCAGTAATGAAAGAAGAAAAAATCTATATGCTGAATGCACTGTGGTTTAAACCTAATGGCGGAGAACAGCGCTACCGGGAATATTTGCAAGCGGCAGGGCCGTTAACAGCAGCGTTAGGCGCAAAATTTCTGGAAGGTTACAAACCGGAGCAAGCATTGATCGGTGAATGGAACCCGGACATGTTTTTTGTTGTTGAGTGGCCGAATAAATTGGCCTTTGAACAACTCATCCATAACCCAGAGTACAACAAGATACGTCATCTGCGTGAAGAGGCATTGGAAAAATCACTACTCATACAATGCCAAAAAATATAACAGAAAAATAACAGTGAACATCGGTGGCTTTTTCTAGACGCGACCGGTCAATGATTTACAATAGCCAGCATCCATGTATTAAATGGGATCCGTTGTGACAGAGCCAGCCCGTTCGGACAATCAATCAAGCTATACAGAGCCTTCACCCCAGTGCCCGGTGGGTGAACAACAGTGCAAATTTATTGATGAGTTGATGGATTTACGAGAAGAAGTCAATCAGCTTTCCGAGCAGGTACGTACCGATACCCTCACCGGCCTATATAACTATCATCATTTAAATCTGGTGCTGCAACAGGAGATGGAACGGACTCGACGTACCTCTCAACCTACCTCTCTGATCATGGTAGATCTCGATCACTTCAAAAAGGTCAATGACACCTGGGGTCATGAGGTTGGCAACCAGGCCTTAATTGCTGCGGCCAAAGTATTAGAGCGAACAACCCGGCAATTAGATGTTGTCTGTCGTTATGGTGGGGAAGAGTTTGCCGTGATTTTGCCATCTACCGAAATTGTGACGGCATCTCAGGTAGCTGAAAGAATTCGTCAGGCCATCGAAGATGAGCCAGTGTTGGTACATGGGCAGGATATTGGCATCACAGCGAGTTTGGGCGTAGATACTTTTTTTTCGCAGCTTGATGAAACACAGGAACAGTTTATCCAACGAGCCGATGAACATTTATACCAAGCCAAACAGCAAGGGCGTAATTGTGTGTGTCATGGTGCCACTGTTCATCATCAACCTTCTGCCGTTAGTAAAGAAGAGCGTGATGTACTGTTGGATATTTTTGGCAGCGACGAATCCGATGAAGAAGAGTAAGAAACTAAGGTGCCCAAAGGGCACCTTTTTTAATTGAAACATTAAGATTTAGTGATCGCCGGTTGCTCAAATTCAATACGGTCTTTTTGGATATGCCGAGCTAATGGCAGCAACACACAGGCAATAGTTGGCAGGAACAAAACACCCAAACCAATATAGGCAAAATGTACTCCTTGGGTATCTGCCATAAATCCTAGTGCTGGTCCGCTGACGATAAACAACCCCCGTGTTGCCAGACTGACCACCGAATTAACCGTTGCCCGAAAGCCAGCTTCAACACGTTTATTCAATGCATCATAGAATACCACCACATTCAAGCCGCGGCATATTGGCAGTGTTAGACCAAAAATAATTCCGATAACACCACCAGTAACGCCCATGCCAATAAAACCGATAACAGGCAACAAGGCAGAAACAATAAATATCCGTTGCCAACCATAACGATTCTCAATGTAATGGGCTTGATGTGCGGTAACTCCACGAATAATACAATGAAGAGCCCAAATATAGCCGAACCAAGTAATAGGTACACCCTGAAGCTCCCAGTACTTTTGCAGTAACCAAAAACCATTTAGCGCAGCAACATTGAACAGAACAATAGCCGCAGCAGTCCATAACACCAAGGGTTTTAGTACTAATGCTTTAATCACCTGTTTAAAATTTTCGGTGTGAGACCCAGCAGAGAGTTCTCTTGGCGCTTCAACCAGGAACAGCGAGCACAGCAGGGCTGCCAAGCTAATTACACATTGTGCCCACAGCACCCAGTCTAGTGAGTACAACGTTAATAGGCTGGCTAGTAATGCAGCCGTGGCGCCGGCATAACCTTCAATAGCCACCAGGCGAGCAATATGTTTTCCCTGCGCAACGGCTGTTTCCGGCTTTTCCCTATTGATGGCCGATTGACTGTCGTAAAGCAGTGCCAAATCCGCTCCCGAGAACAAACTCATGCCAAGCCCCATCAGACCTTCGTAAATAAGAAAATCGATAAAGCTGTTGGCAACAGCTAACCAGATAAAGGCGACAAAACAAATTATCGAGCCAGTAATAATCGCATTTTTGCGCCCATACAAATCGGCAATATAACCACTGGGCACCTCTGTAGCGGTGATAACCATTGCAAATAATGACTGAGTTAGCAGAATTTCAGACATACTTAACCCATGCCGTTGTAACAAAGGTACAAACACAGCAGTGATGATCATGGCACTCTGAAAAAAAGTAAGCCCGTAAATCGTTTTAATATTGTTCTCAAGTCGTCTTTCCATGATGCGTCCTCCAAACACTATGGCTAATAAGAACTGTGGCTAATAAGGCCAGTGGATACAGCAAAGCTTCTGAGGAGCAGAACGGGTAGGTTTTAAAGGGGGTAAAACGAAAAAAGCCTCCGAGGTTCTGATCCTTGGAGGCTTCTAAAAAATGTTTTAAGAGTTTTTAGCTAACTGCCCCCTGAATCCTGCGACCGGTTTTATGGCGCATACAAATACGCACCAACACAGTCGAAAACTGTGTCTTCGGTAGGTTGTACTTGGCGCGATTCAGGTTATTCATGTTTAAGCTAAAAATGTTTTCTATCAGTTAAAAATGGCTTATGTGGTACAAGCTGTGTGGATAATGCGTTCTGATCAAAATTAAGTCAACAGTCAAGTGCGCAGATATGAATACTTTTTTACTCAATCTCGATTATTGCCACACTTAACAAGCCACATTATCTATTGAAAGGAATATACTGTGGTTAAAAGGATGGGTTACCTTGCTTAAAATACGGCGATAATAATCGGCCAAAATTAGCTTTATCAAGGAGAGCAGTCATGTCTCTAGTATGCAAAAAAACGCTATCGGCTGTTGCAGCCGCAGCAGGTTTAGCTGCCTGTGGCGGCGGCGGTGATGGTGGTGCCAACTTCACCGTCGGTGGTGGTAGCGTTAATAATCAAACAGGAATAATTTCGCTGGGAATCTCAGATGCACCGGTAGAAGATTTAAAACAGGTCAATATTGTTGTCGACAGCATTCGTCTACAAAAAGAAGGCGAGAGCGATGTAGTTATTGAAACATTTACCAGCTCAGATCTAGGTATTACTGATCAGGAAACGTTTACTATTGATCTATTGGAATACCAAGGTGGTGAGCAAGCTATTGTTATTGAAAACCTGGAAGTCACTTCCGGTGAGTACTCTAATATTCGCCTGGAGATTCTGGATGAGAATAGTAATTTCTCTAATGTGCTGACGCAGTTGGATGAAACCAAGGAATTAAATATACCCTCCGATGAATTACAGCTGGGTGGTTTTACTGTCGATGCCGATGGCACACAAACCTTTACTATCGAATTTAATCTGCGCCAGGCTATGGTTTACCGGCCAGGCCCTGACGATTACATGATCAAACCGCGTGGCATATATGTGTTAGATAATTCTACAGCGTCTTCACTACAGGGTGAGATTAACGATATTACCCTCTTTGATACCGAAGCACCTTGTAATGCGAAAAGCGATCCGACTACTGGCAATGTGGTGTATTTGTATCAGGGGCATGAATTAGTCGTTGATAATTTGGCTGATACTTTTGATCCGGATACTTCCACAACTGATATTCCGGCTAATGCTATCGAACCCTATGCTTCGGAAACAGTTACCGATAGTACCGGTTATGAATTTGGCTTCCTGCCATCGGGAAATTATACATTGGTTTTTTCTTGTGACGCTGCTAATGATGATCCAGAAGATTTCGATGGCTTGAGTCTTCCGTTTCCTGAAGATCAAATCATTGAACTGACGTTTACTGCCGGCGCAGGCGTTGTTTGTGACCTGCCAATTACAGCAGGTGCCTGTAACTAACAATATAGCTATAGGGTGAAGGGCCGAGTGTTTATAAATCCTCCATTTTCACCCAAATCATACAGCCTTAGCTTCTTCCTCGTTTACAGAGATAGTGATGCCATAGGAAATAAGTCGCCAAAGATCTTAACGGCTGCCACCGTTCTCCTATTTTGACAATCTCTTCGGTATCCATCTCGCCAAAAAATTCCTTGACCGTATTAACCAAGGCAATATCGCCGGTTGGGAAAATATCTTTGGCTTGAAGACAAAACATTAGATAAACATCAGTGGTCCAATTACCAATGCCTTTAATAGCGGTGAGCTTTTTTCTTACCTCTTCGGCGGGCATTTGTTGCAGCTCATCAAATACAAGCTCACGACTAAGAACAGCTTCTGCTAATGCTCGGAGATATTTGGTTTTTTGTCGACTGATTTGACAGCTACGTATTTCTTCATCGGAAAGTTTGATAAGTTCGGTTGGGGTAAATGCAGATAAATAAGCATTGAGTTTATCAAAATGTGCTCTTGCAGAAGCTAGACTTACCTGTTGTTCCAGAATCATTTGACTAAGAGAAATAAAACCTTCGGGTCTGGCCCAAGAGGGAGGATTGCCATAATTTTTTTGGATTTGTTTGAAAATGGAATCTTTCGTTATAAGACACTCAATGTCATTATGATTAACAATCTCCATATTTCAGGTTCTCTTTATTGCATGATTAATTCATATATTTTAAATAAGTTTACTGTAAATGGCCCACTTTCACCCATATAAACGTGTCCTCCTGTACATAAGGATTATGTTTACTACCATGTGGACTTCTAATCCAAGTGCCAGCGGGGTAGCGACTGTGCTCGTCAATTAGTTCACCTTCTATTACAAAAATTTCTTCTCCTCCATGATGAATGTGTGGCTGAAAATGTTCTCCAGCGGGCCACTTAACCAATGCTACTTGTTCAGTACCGAATTGATGTAATGACAACACTTTCAGATTGCCATTGCCCGGTGACCACTCTGCGGTGTTTGTATCAATCACCACATGCTTGCGGTCATCGGGCTGAAATTGATGTAGCTTCACCAAAAGTACACAGCCCTCTTCACTAAAGGGTGCGTGACTAAAGCCTTCGGGGTTTCGAAAATAAGTCCCGGCATGATAGTCGCCGCTTTCGTCCGAGAAGGTACCTTCGAGTACCAGAATTTCTTCACCCAATGGATGACCGTGTTCGGAAAAACGCGCGCCGGGTTCGTAGCGTACAATACTGGTGGCATGACCGCGTTCAATGTCTTCCCGCGCCAGTGGCTTTCGCCAGACACCTGCCATGGGGCTGGCAGTCCAATCCATAGTATTGGTATCGATCACCACTCGTTCAGTGAAATCCATATTTAGCACAATGCCTGCCCTCCCGCCTAAACATTATTACTGTTGTTGAGTCTGTTGTTGCCTGCGTAGTTCCGTGACTACTTTGCCGCCAACGCCCCAGTTGTCGGTATTCACCTCATCGATTACCACTACAGTTGTCGCAGGATTTTTATTTAGCACATCCACCAGCATTTGCGTGCTGCGTTCAATCAATTGTTGCTTTTGCTCGGCGGTAACCTGCTCGTCGGTAATTTTAATATTGATGTAGGGCATGAAGTTTCTCCTTAATGTTGTTTACGCCACAAACGTTTATTGATGATATCGATATGCACTTTTTGTCGCTGTTGATCCAGCTCGGCTTTGCCAGCCAGTTGTAACAGTGCGCCATTGTCAAAATTCAAAAACAGTAAACCACAAAAGGGGTACTGCTGTAGATTGCCCAGCGTATTAAATAAATTATTGCCGGGGAAATCGCTAAAGCTCAATTGATGCCCGCGCACCTGTACAAAACCTTTATCACCGCCGCGATGAGAAATATCCGCCCCCCAGGCATCAGGGCTGGTACTGCTGTCATCCAGTTTGGGCCCGCTAGACGTAGCGATAAAAAAAGTCTGGGCATTTTCAATCAATACTTTATCACAGGCCGTCAGTTGGCCACTTTCTACCTGCTCGTAGTTGCCCTTAAACCAATGCGATTGCCAATTGCGTTCAACAATATACTTGGGGCAATTACCATAGGCTTGTTGCACTGTTAATCGCAACTGATTTAAATCGTTAGTTTCGACGGTTGTATTAATCCTATTACGACGTCGGTTGGCAAAGTCGATGCCCAGCAGCGCTACTTCAGAACCAACAGCAAGTGCAATCTGCAATGGATTGTGCGCTTGCTGCCAGTCGACTTGTACTTCATTACTACCTTTCGCTGATAAAAAACCTGGACGGCCGACGATCAATCCTGCCCAGGGTTGGCCTGTCGAGTCACTGTAGCCTGTCACCACAAAGGGTAAGTGTTGAAAGAACTCGCGATGCTGTTCCGACAGCTCTGGTTTGATCATGGCCAAGCCGCGGCGCTCTGCTTCCTCACGTACACCAGCGGCCAGTTGCACATTGCGTTCACCAGGATGAAAGGGGCTGAAATTGGCAGTGGTAGTTGGAGATTGATTCGTCATTGTATCGTCCTCTGTGCTGTCTACGTTACTTCCTATCAATCACGCCACAGCTTTTACTTGTGTAGCAGGCATAGCAACAAAGTTGGGCAGGTGCTCAATACTGCGTAGCCAGCGACGGATATTGCTGTACTTATCTAGTGCTACACCGCCTTCCGGCGCGTGGGCGATATAACTGTAAGTTGCGATATCAGCGATGGTTGGTTGATTCAAAGCCAGCCAATCGCGTTCGGCCAAATGACGGTCAATTTTTTCCAGCAGAGAATGGCTCTGTTTAATCACAGCCTGATGATCAAAGTCGGCGCCAAACACTGTCACCAAACGTGCAGCGCCGGGTCCTGCAACCACTTCCTTGGTGGCGGTTGTCAGCCATTCCTGAATACCGGCAGCAGCGATAGGATCAACGGGATACCACTCCGGTGCGTACTTGCGAGCCAAATATGCAATGATGGCATTGGAGTCACGGATCACCACTTTGTTCTTTGCGGCTTCGTCTACCAGTACAGGTACCTGGCCGAAGGGGTTCAGGGCCAGAAAGTCAGCCTCGCGTGGTTCGCCCTGGCTCAAATCAACGGTAACGGTTTTGTAGTCCAACCCCAGCAGAGACAGCATCAGTCGTACCTTATGAGCATGGCCAGAGAGTGGAAAGTCGTACAGTGTCATCATCGGTCAGTCCTCTTGGATAAATTTAGGAAGAGACAGATTTGTCTCCTTTAAATAGAATAAATATACAGATCTGTCTATGTCAAGCAGTTATTTTTGGTGAGGTTGTGTAAGGCGTTAAAAATTGCCTTATATAATTGTTTTTATTGAATTTTTATCTTTAATAAAAATCTAAAGGCTAGAGTTTTAAATGAGCTATTCGCCAATAGGGAGACAGTTATGTATACTTCAAAACAGCATTCCACTCAAAAAGGGCTATCGTCAGAGGTAACAACATGGCAAGCAGTCGACGTGACCATTTGGTCGACATCGCATTAAAGTTGTTCAGCAAACACGGTTTTCACGCCACAGGTATTGATACCGTATTGGCTGAATCTGGCGTTGCGAAAAAAACCCTCTATAACCATTTCAAATCCAAAGACGAACTGATCATCGCCGCCTTGCAAAAACGCGATGAGGATTTTCTGTCGATGATGCGCGAAGCGGTGCCAAGACTTGCAGCCCAACAGGAGGGCGATCCACGATTAGCACGCATCATGGGATTTTTAGATGCCATAAATGAATGGATGCAATCGGACGGCTTCTTTGGTTGTACCTTTATCAACGCGTCAGCTGAATTCCCCCGCAAGGAAGACCCAATCCACGTTGCTTGTAGCAGCCACAAAAAATTGGTGATGCAGTTTATACAAGAGCTTTTGTCAGAGCTTGAATTCGAAAACAGCTACTATGTGGCCAAGCAAATCGCGATCCTGGTCGATGGCGCGATTGTTAATGTCCATACCGCCTGCGACAAAGAGGCAGGGAAAGTTGCCAAGGTTGCGGCTAATAGCTTATTGCAAACCTATTTGAAATAATCACTCGGGAAGACGCGTTTATGAACAGTTCTCTCTTCTATGCATTACTGATGCTCGTTGCAGGTCTGGGCATACCCGTTATGGCGACATTAAACGGCGGTTTGGGCACACGGCTACAAAGCCCAGCCTTGGCTGCGGTCATTTTGTTGGCTGTAGGTTTTGTGCTGGCGACTTCCTATCTTCTCACCACCGAAGGTTTACCCAGCAAACTCTATCAAGCTACTACTCAAGCCTCTGCGCCCTGGTACTTTTACACCGGTGGCTTTTTTGTGGTGTTTTATATTCTGACTATCACCTGGGTAGCACCACGTTTTGGTGTTGCCAATGCTGTGGCTTTTGTGTTGCTCGGGCAATTGATTGCCATGAGTATTATTGACCATTTTGGGTTGATGGGGGCTCAGCAGTTTTCGTTAAGTGTGCAGAGAGTAGTGGGGTTGTTGCTAATGGCTGTAGGGGTGTTTTTGGTACTAGACAGGTCTTCATCATAGTTTTGTTAACTATTTAGACTTCATTACACAAGCAGATTTATTTTTACGTAGCAAAGAGAAATATATCTATCGCATTAGTTGGGCACAATGCTAATAAGTGAAGATGTTAGCGACTATTTGATTTAGCAATCTTCAGTGATGAGAGTTACAGTGCAATCAATTACGCCGGATGAGTCGGCTTCTCCAAACGAATCATAAAGAACATAACAGCCTTCATCTGTTGGCGGTGACAGCGCTGAAAGCTCCAAGACATTATATCCGACTAATGTGTATTGATTACCGGTATTTGATGTTAGCCCACCAGCTCCTTGTAAGTTGATGAAATCAATCATTTCTAATCGATCGCCTAGCTCAGCTCTACTTTCTGGACATAGATTTCGCCAATCAATTTCAGCGCTAACACCACCAAAATCAATCAGAAACCCTGTTTGAGTGCTAGGGCTGCTTGCTGCAGCAGTGATACCCTGAGCTGTTGCCTTTAATTTAACCAGATTAATAGTAGAGTTCATTGTGCCTTCTATGCCCCTAAGCACTTCAATTCTTGCTGAACGGGATATATCAAGAAATCTGGGAATGGCTACTATCGCTAGAGCTCCAATCAATACGATAACTGCGATTAGTTCAATGAGGGTGAAACCGGTTGTTTTTGTTGCTTTAATCATTGGCGAGAGGAGTGTCTACTTAAATACTTAGAAAATACAGTATAGTCATAATTTATTGGTATGGAGAAAGTCGACGCTGAAAATGGTATTAATAGGCAGGATAAAAAAATCAGCGACACTATGACAAAAGACCATTAAAGCATTTTAACTTTTCAATGGTTACGCATAATTAACTTAGGATAGCTTAGGAAAAACTGTAGGAGAAGCCTATGACAGATATTAATCTGAGTTGTAATTGCAGCCAGGTAAAAGCTATTGTTCATGATGTCTCTCCTGGCAGTGGTAACCGTTTGACTTGTTATTGTGATGATTGCCAGAGTTTTGCCAAGCAGCTAAACCGTGCCGATGACGTTCTGGACGAATACGGCGGCACTGATATTTACCAAGTCACTCCATCGCAAATAGAAATCACGCACGGGATAGACAATATCCGCTGCCTTCGATTAACGTCTAAAGGTTTATACCGTTGGTATGCCGGTTGTTGTAATACGCCTATTGGTAATACAGTCAGTGGAAAAATGCCTTTTGTCGGCTTAATTCATAATTTTATTGTCCAAGATGAATTATTGGATTCTAAAATTGGTCCGGTATTGGGGCCGGTATTTGAAAAATTTGCTACTAAACCTCTCCCACCATTAAGGTCTGGCCAGAAATCGCAATGGATAATGTTATTAAGAATGTTGGGTAAAATATTGCAATGGAAAATCCAAGGTAAGGAAAGACCCAATCCATTTTTTAATAGCGACAATAAACCGGTTTGTGAACCAAAAATAGTGGATTAATTTTTTATTTAAAGCAGGTCGCCAGCTATCGAATTTAAAATATAAAAATAATGGTAATCATTATTCTGCCAATCAGATATTTTTGTTTTCTATTGCAAAAAATTTAGGTAAAACAGAACTAATGAAGGTGCTTGGCAAGCCATTGCCGAGCAGTTTCTTCAGTATCGAAGAACTCGATGATCCATTCGGTTTGATCTTCTACCATCATTTTATAAAGGCCTGATATTGCATTTATTTCTTCATCTGCTGATAGAATATGAGCAACATAAATATGAGGATTAAATTTTGCGACTACTCGAGAAATGGCAACAAGCTTATCAGTATCTTCCATGCTGATGTCACCTCTTTTGCCTTCTGATGTATCGGAAATAATATACTGACAATCTTCAAACCGATAATCGCCGGTTAAGTTGAGTAGTGTATCTATCACTTCTTGAGTTTGAATTTCGCTGTGATATTTAATTACCAGTCCCTGTTTTTCCCAGAGGATCTTCACTGACATATAAAAAAAGCACCTCTTGCACCTTTATATTAAAGGCAATATAGGCCTGTAAAAGATAAAAACATATTACGGTAAATACCTATACTTGATACTTATCAATTATTTTCAGTGAGTAAGGCGTTAATTAAATAAAGAGAGAGATAAAAATGTCCCTAGAGAGTATTTTTACAATTATTAGTAATATCATTTTGCCTTTTTGGTTATTGTTATTATTTGCACCGCATGCAAAAGTCACTAAGGTATTGGTACATACCGGCCTTATTCCAGCAGTTTACGCCATAGTTTATACATACTATCTGATTACGGGGCTATTTTTAGGTATGCCAGAGGGCGGTGGCATGGGTTCACTGGAAGCATTAATGATAGCGTTTACAGAGCCGAATGCCGTTATCGCCGGATGGACTCACTATCTGGTCTTTGACCTCTTTATTGGCGCGTGGATAGTTCGCGATGCCAAGCGAGAAAGTATTCATCATCTGGCTGTCGTAATTCCTCTGGTTTTAACCTTTGTGGCGGGTCCACTAGGACTATTTGTTTATTTGATAATTCGCGGTGGTTTGAAGCGTAAATTCTCGCTAGCTGAAACAACAGTTACAACGTAACGGGTATTATTTTTGCTAAAGTAAACATAACCTCGATAAAAATGGTTAACGCAGGTGGATTACCTGGATACTATTAAATAAGTCCATAGATAAATAAGCCCATAGGTTAGGCCAGAGATCAAGATGATAGTTGGATAAGGAGGTTGTTAATGAAGTTGATAGGCAGTGTTTTCGTGCTGCTGGCATTGGTAGCCTGTTCAGCCACCAATAAAATGATTGTGGCGGACTATGACATAAGAATTGAAAAACAGCTTCCCACTATTACTGTGTTTTTAAAGAGACCTACGGATGATTTTCGAGAACGCTGCTTAAATTTCGATAATGCTTCGGTATTAAATCATTGCCAACTTAATCAACTTAATCTCAGTAAATTCGCTACAGAACTTAAACAATCGGGATTGTTTGAAGATGTGGAATATGCCAATAAAGACATTGGCTATCGATTGTTGGTGACCACTGGAACCTACAATGCAGAAGGCGGTGAGGACATTGGCAATGCATTAATTGCCGGTGCGACCATGATGTTGGCACCAATAGTAGTTTCAACCGACATTAAAGTGGATGCAGTTTTATTTTGGTATGGCTATGAGTTAAAGCGCTTTCAATATGAGCTGCCTTTTGAGGAGCGCAGATCAATATTGACGATGGGCCAGGATACCGAAAGGGATATTGCAAAAAGTATTGCCTCTCACATTCTCAGAGATATTCAGTCGAAAAAATTATTTACAGCAAACTATTTATCAAAAACTATAAAGTCCAGCGATTACGAAAATACCCTAAAAGCACCAAAAGAAATGGGCAATTTTTTTCGTCAGGCAACAGTTATTTATAACCACCCTTTTGGTGGTGCCAGAATGAGATATTCGCGGGAAACGTCATTGTCGGGTCATGTTGATGTTTTTGTTTATCCCATTCGTTCCGCTTTCTGGCAAAACGAAATGGATATCCTCGGTAAGGAAGTAGCCAATATTAAAAAAGATATTGAATGGGTTAATACGGAGAATGAAACTAAAACGCTTCGCATGGATGATCACGAACCAATAACAGTTTCTTCAACAAAGGGTGATATCAATGCCGTGATGTTTGAGAGTGAATTTTTGGATTCACTATCCAATGAATATCTATCACAGACCTATTTAATGATAATGAAAGATAAATTTGTGAAGGTGCGTCATACGGCGTTAAAGGGTGGCCCATCGCGTAAAGATATTAATACTTTTGTCAATCAGCTAGTCGATCAAATTACTGTGCCGGAAGAATCATTATTTATGGCCAGGCTAAGAAAAAACTGGCGTGATGCAAAGCCGATGTAAACTGATAAACGTTTTCTTTAAGAGAGAATAAGGAGTCAAATAATGTATCTTCGACAAAAAATATACACGGCTTTTTTCTTCTCTATCATATTTTGTTCAGTGAAGGTTTTTGCTTTAACACCTGAAGAAGTTTATAAAACTTATTGTGTGATGTGTCATGGTATGACTTCTACGGCACCACAATTTAGAGTAGCAGAAGATTGGGAAAAGCCTTTGTCACAGGGTATGGGTAAGGTTTATGAAAACGCTATAAAAGGCCTTGCGGCACATCCGCCCAGAGGCTTATGTGCGTTGTGTAGTGATCAAGAAATTATTGATGCTACCGATTATATGATAGGTATTGATACTTCTGCATCAGAATAATAATCAAGTACAAATAATATTTAGTCATTGTCAGAATTGACGCATTATCGTGCGCCTGCAACCATTAACTAGTGCATTTATATTTAAATACACGTTGTCATCTGAATACTCGATAAGATATAAATACTAGTCGTTCGAATTACATGAAATAAAAAGAGAGTTTTCCAATGTCGATTCAACCAATGCCGGTTAAACCAAAATCTATTCAAATAGGAACACCACTAAGTTTAACTGCCAAAAAAGTCATGCTTTGCGGCTGCGGTGAATTAGGTAAAGAAGTTGTTATTGAATTGCAGCGATTCGGTGTGGAAGTAATTGCAGTAGATCGCTATGCCAATGCTCCTGCAATGCAAGTGGCACACCGATCTTATGTCATTAGCATGTTAGATGGGCAAGCATTGCGTGAAATCGTTGAGCGGGAAAAACCGAATTTAATTGTGCCGGAAATTGAGGCCATTGCCACTGATACTTTAGTGGAGTTGGAGCAGGAGGGCTTTACGGTTATTCCCACTGCCAAGGCAACAAAACTCACCATGAATCGCGAAGGCATTCGCCGTCTGGCAGTGGAAGAGTTGGATTTAACAACCAGCACCTATCAATTTGCAGACAGCAAAGAGGACTATTTAGCGGCAATTGATGTTATTGGCCTGCCCTGTCTTATCAAGCCCATCATGAGTTCTTCCGGTAAAGGTCAATCGATGGTGCGCAGTGAAAGCGACATTGATACCGCTTGGGATTATGCACAACAGGGCGGTCGTGCTGGTAAAGGCAAAGTAATAGTCGAAGGCTTTGTTGATTTTGATTACGAAATTACATTGCTAACAGTACGCCATCGGGATGGTACATCGTTTTGTGCGCCCATCGGTCATCGCCAGGAGGGAGGAGATTATCAGGAATCCTGGCAACCACAGCTAATGCCTGACACCGTGTTACAGGCGGCACAAGCTATGGCAGAAAAAATTACCTCTGCGCTAGGTGGTAACGGTTTGTTTGGTGTTGAGTTGTTTATTAAAGGAGATGAAGTCATTTTCAGTGAAGTATCACCACGTCCACACGATACTGGATTGGTGACATTAATTTCACAGGATCTTTCAGAGTTTGCTTTGCACGCGCGTGCAATTCTAGGATTACCCATACCACAAATAAAACAGTTAGGGCCAAGTGCTTCCAGTGTCATTTTGGTATCAGGTGAAAGTCAAAATGTTGAATTTGGTAATTTAGAAGAAGCCTTAGCTGAACCAGATACCCAGTTGCGATTATTCGGTAAACCTGAAGTTGCTGGCTCTCGTCGGATGGGGGTGGCATTAGCTCAGGGTGATAATATTGAACAGGCTCGAGATAAAGCGAATAAATGTTCCAGTGCCGTTAATGTTAAATTGTAAAATATGCAACCAATGTCAACCGAAACGCCAAAATGAATATGCAAATTGAAATGGGGAAAAAGCTACTCCAACATATTGGACGAGGTTTGCTGGGCCTATATTTTATTATCCCCGGAGTTTTCAAAATTACAGGTTGGAGTGGCACAGTAGAATATATGGCTGCTCATAATGTTCCATTGATAACCCTATTGCTGGTTATAACCATTTTTATACAAATAGGAGGAGGCGTCAGTTTACTGATTGGCTATCGCGCGCAATTAATGGCGTTCTTATTAGCGGTACTGACTTTGTCAATCAGTGTGTTTATGCATGATTTCTGGAATATGAAGCAGGGCATGGAGCGGGCTCATGAAATGCAAAACTTTATAAAAAATCTCGCCATTATGGCCGGGCTTATGTATGTGGCCGGTGTAACAGTGAAAAAGGAAACAAAATAGTTGGCGAGGTATCAAAAAATATTTAACTCGTAAGACTATTAAATACACTGTTAAATTTTACTTAAGAGAATTAAGTCATTGATCTACTCATCAGGTCTTCACAATAATACTTCGACTGGCCAAAAAATGGTTGAATCCAGTTGGCTGGATGTACATTTTCAGGCCTCAAAAACTGAATATGAAGCAATGTTGCAATCTGCAGGCATGCAGCCTGGATGGAAAGTATTGGATGCTGGTGCGGGCAGTGGTAGCTATTTACCACTACTCAGCCATTTGGTTGGCGCGCAGGGTACTATTAGTGCACTCGATCTTGCTGAAGAAAATGTCGCTGCAATGAAACAACGGTTAGGCCAGTCTACGTTCTGTTGTCCAGTTGAAGTTTTTCAAGGGTCATTGCTCGATCTACCCTTTGAAGATAATTGCTTTGATGCGATTTGGTGTGCCAACACGGTTCAATATTTCAAGGCAACACAACTGGAAGAAATTCTTGATGAATTTAAAAGAGTATTAAAACCTGGTGGGTTACTGGCAATGAAGGAGTTTGATGATGTCGGTTTGCACTTTGGTCCATTTGATCCAGTTTTAAAATGGCATCTTCTCGAAGCATTGCAGAATAGTGATTTGTTGTTGGGTGCAGGTGCTCTGTTTACTGTTGATCTTGGTAGTTATTTGCTTGCAGCTGATTTTAATGACGTTCGTTTTAAAACCTTTGTTGGAGACTTTCAGCATCCACTTCAGCCTGTACAAAAGGAGTTTCTCGCATCAGCTTTACAGCTCTATTATTCATTAGCGGAGCAAGTTGATTTGCCGGACAAGGAATTGGCAATATGGAGACAAAAATTGGGTAATCAAGATAACGAGGATTATCTTCTCAACCAACCTGATTTTTACTTTCGGGAAGTGCATGGTCTAGTGACAGGTATTTTCCCCCATTAAAAGTTGTATTCATGTATTATCATTACACAAATAGCTAATCATTGTTTCGGAATTATGAATATAGTTAACGTTGTTTCCAGGCGCTACAAGACTACCTTGCGTGAAAAAGCGATAAAGCGAGCAGAAACTCGTATTATCCTTGCAGGAAAAACACCTGAGGAATTCAAACATGAGGATTTGGAGATTGTTGTTCAGGAAGAGGAGGAAAAAATCAAATCTGAAATTAAGGAAAAAGGTTTATTAGCGATGCTTGCTTTGTTGGGTCTGAGTTGGTTTGGATAAATGATTAAGAACCTATTTCGTATAACACTGGCAAGCTATATTTGGAAGCAATATAAAGCCATCATAATATCAACACTGATTTTATTTGTGTATTTTTGGCTAGTTGGCAAATTACATGCGGATTTTATTAGTTATAGTGAATTAAACAATGATAAACGTTATATAGGTGCATCATTCATCGTTAAATGGTTGTTATTTATTTTTGGTGTGATTTTTTATTTCTTTGTCAACGTTCGATATAGTGATAGTAAAGGAAATAAACAAGGCAAGGAAGACAAGTACGGCAAGGAAAATCCAGAGAGTTCTATCAATACATTTGGAATAAATAAAAATAATTCACCAGATCTTCAATCAAATACGAAATCGCCCACCTCAAAAGATCCGTTTGAAGAAATTCGACGGAAGAATAAATTAAAATCGTCGGCCGATATTATTATCGAAAAAAATAAAAAATGATTTAATAGATATAACATCATATATTATTATCTTGATTTTTAAATCAAGATAGTTTCACCATCATTGTTACGCAATGACTGACAAAGTAATTCATCTATTGGTGTTGGCTTGGATAGATAAAAGCCTTGTAGAAAATCACAACCCAGCTGTTCTAAAATCGTCAGTTCTTCTTTTCGTTCAATACCTTCGGCGACAACTTTCATATTCAGCCGGTGGGCCATTTCAATAATTCCAGCAGTTAGCGCCTGATTGCGTGTGTTTTTATCAATATGATCGACGAGAAGGCGATCTAATTTTAAATAATCAATGGGCATTGATAATAGATGTGTTATTGAAGAATAGCCGGTGCCAAAATCATCTAATGCGACACAAAACCCATCATCTCGTAACATAGTAATTTGTTCGCTACATTGATCGGCATTTTTAACCATTTCACGTTCTGTTAATTCTAAACATAACAGTTGTGGTGAAATGTCATAGTCATCTAACCAAATTAGCAATTGTTTACGAAACGAAGGATTGGTGAGCTGTGATGCTGTTACATTAATATTGATTCTTTCAACATCATGACCAATATCCACTAATGCTCGAATAATACTTTTTGATTTTTTAAGTACAATATTTGTCAGTTCATTGATGATGGGACTATTTTCAATAACGGGTATAAATTCTTTGGCGCTAATATAACCAAGAGCGGGTGAATGCCAGCGCAGTAAGGCTTCAGCATGAAAGGGAGCCGGGCCGGATAAAGAATGTATGGGTTGAAATAAAACATCCAATTCGTTATTGCTTAATGCATTGCCAATTTGTGATTCAATTTCAAGATTACGGGTATAAATAGCGCCCATTTGAGTGGTAAAAAAGCATACAGGTACATGTCGTTTAACCTTTGCTTCGTACATTGCACAGTCTGCCTGTTTTAGCAAAGAGTTTACATTATTAGCATCGGGGTAAAAGGCAACGCCAATAGAGGTGCTGCTCAATAATTTATGAGACTCAACAATGAAGGGCTCTTCAAAAGTTTCCAGTAGTCGATTGACTAAACTATAAACTTCACTTTTGCTTTCCAGTAGATCAGTGATTATGACAAATTCATCACCGCCGAGCCGGGCAATAAAATCGGTTTCTCGAGCAATGTCTTTGGTACGGTTGGCTACCTGACGTAACAGTGCATCGCCCGTAGCATGGCCAAAGTTATCATTGACCTTTTTAAAATTGTTTAAATCAAAATAGAGTAGGGCAACCTGCTTGTTAGACCGTGCTGCTCGATACAACATTTTAGTAGCGGCGCATTCAAAATAGGCTCTATTGGGTAGAGAAGTTAAAAAATCATGTCGAGCCATTTTTTCCAACTGATGATTTCTGTCAGCGGAATCGTCGAGGGCTTTTTTTAATTTTAGTTCGATACTTTTACGTTCCTGCGCATAACGCAGGCTTCGAGATAACACCTCAGGGGTGACATTGTTTTTTGTTAAGTAGTCCTGGGCACCACGTTTTAATGCTTCAACAGCAACCGAGAGATCATCTTGCCCGGTTAATACGACAATCGGCAGTTCGGGGAAATGGCAGCCGAGCTGGCTTACATTATCGATACCTGATCGATCAGGTAGATTCATATCCAGGATAAGCGCTTCAAAAGTACCATTAGCCAGTGCTGTTTGTATTTTCTCAAATCGATCAACACAAACGACAGCGTATTCTTCATCAAAGGCTTGAGCGAGCATTTGTTTGACTAACTCTGCATCAGCAGGATCGTCTTCGGCCATTAAATACACCCGAGATATATCCTGTGAAATCGGAGTTAATGATACCGCGTTACTGGTGCTCATAATTAATCCTCACTGTGTCATCCATCATGGTTGAATTCATAATTTACCGCTAGTCCGCCAATTGACGACTGATTAAAACTTAATAAACCGCCATGTAGTTGCGCAACTCGATCGCAGTAGGCTAAGCCCATACCAATACCTGGATAGTCTTGTTCGCTCCACCCCCGCATAAATGGACGAGTTAGATTCAATCGCTGCTCAGAGGAAGCGCCTATACCATTATCTTCAATAATAATACGGGTGATGTTGTTGATCTTTTCCGAGTAAATATGGATATATGGAATATGCGCAGAGTCACTTAGAGGTTGATAAAGAAAAGCATTATCGATGATGCAGCTAAAGAATAAATACCAATGATTATAGCTACCGACAATGTCAGGAAGCGGTGATGTCACTTTGCATAGGCTAGAGGTATCCGCGTCATAATGACGTGGTAAATGTTTTCTTAGTTGTTCTTCAACGACTGTCGATACCAATTGATTTAATACAATAGACTTTGGTGTATCCATTTGAGTAGCCAGGCGAGAATAACGCAATAGTGCATCTATCATCGCCTGGCCTTTTTCACCACTGTGTTGTACGAGCTGTAGCCAGTAGCGTTCAGTTTCGTCTAGCCGGCCGTCTAAACGTGTTTGCAATAGCTCACTAAAGCGTACCACTGACCGCAATGGTGCTCCCATGTCATGCGAAATTCCATACACTATTTGTTGCAGGGATTCCTGCTCGCGATTCATGGTTGATCTCCCTTTGTTATCAAACACCATTAATAGGAACTGCTTACAATTGATCCGGTAATCGAACAATATTGATCCAAAAGGATTCTATTACCTGCACAACATCCATAAAGGTTTCTAATTGAACAGGTTTGGTAACAAAACAATTGGCATGCAACTGATAACTTTCATCAATGTCTGCTGCTGCTTCAGAGCTGGATAGAATAATCACCGGAATACTTTTACGTAGTTCATCTTCTTTTAGTGCTTTTAAAATTTCTCTCCCTGACACCTTAGGCAAATTCAGATCTAACAGAATCATGTCGGGCAAGTTAGATTTTTCATGTTTGCCTCGCTGGAATAGGTAGTCCAGAGCTTCTTCACCATCCATTACCACCTGAAGTTTGTTGTTAATTTTTCCACTGTTGAGGGATTGTCGAGTAATTTCAATATCGCCAGGGTTATCTTCGATCAGTAGAATTTCTATTGCTTGCATTTTAACAATAACTCCTATCGGCTGTTTGTTCTGAAGGAAGCTTTACAATGGTTAGCCAAAAATTCTCAATTGATTTCATTACCTCTAAAAATTTATTGATGTCGACGGGCTTGGTAATAAAGCTATTGGCATGTCCTTTGTAACTATTTGTGACATCCGATTCCGATTCTGAAGATGTCAGCACTACAACGGGTATATTGCTTGATGCATCATTGCTACGAATGGCTTTTAGAACCTCAAAACCACTCACTTTAGGGAGATTGATATCCAGCAGAACTAAATCGGGAAGTTTTTCATCTCCATCAAAAAAGTTTATAGCCTCTTCGCCATCACTAATCACATTTAAACTGATAGCCATCCTTGCCTCATCAAAGCCTGCTTTAATCAGTTCAATATCCCCAGGATTATCTTCAATGAGTAAAATATCGATGATTTGCGTCACCAATCATTCCTCCTTTTCATAGAATGGTTCTGAATGTAATGTAGATATTTCTTCGGCAGGCCATCGCAAAATAAAAGTTGACCCACATTCCTCTTCCGATTGCACGCTAATCTCTGCATTATGCTGTTTGGCAATTTTCTTACAGATCGCTAATCCTATGCCGGTTCCCGGGAATTCGTTTTTTGCATGGAGGCGTTCGAAAATATCAAAAATTTGTTGTTGATATTTGGGGTTGATACCAATGCCATTATCCTGAATCTGGATACGCCAATAGTCGCCTTCTTTTTCTGTTCGTAAAGAGACTGTAGGTGTCTGGTTGTTATTAAATTTGATGCCATTACTGACCAGGTTCAATAACAGTTGAAATATCTGTGATGGCACAGCAGTAAAAGTAGGTAGTGGATCATCCCACAAAAATAGGGCATTTTTTTCTTCTAATTTTTTTTCCAGTGTTTTATTCAGCTTTTCACAAACTTCGGATAGATTGACGAGTTCTCGTCGATCAACGGATTGTTCCAGGCGGCAAAACTGCAATATGTCGCTAATCATTTCTCGTGCTCTTTGAGCTCCGTCAGTCATATAGTGCAAGTATTCTTTGTCTTTTTCATCTAGTTTGCCTGTTAAACGTTTTTCTAGCAGTTCGCCAAAGCTTTGTACCATGCGAACAGGTTCTTGTAGATCATGTGAACAAACAAAGGCAAATCGTTCCAGTTGTTCATTGGATTGAGTTAAGTTAAAAATAGCTTTATCCATTTTTTCATTTTTCTGTTTTAAATCGTCAACGAAGTTTTTTCGCTCGCTAATATCGAGTAAAGAAACTAATGTGTGGTGCTTGCCTTCAAGTACGATAGGCCCCAAACCAATCTCTAGAGGAACGTGAGTGCCATCCCTGCAAACTCCCATCAAAAAGTCTACTTCTGAAGCCATTTGACGGTTTCTCGGTTTTTGTTGGTATTTTTCGCGCAATGCTTTGTGATGTAGCCTGGTCTCGATCGGGACCAATGTATCGACATTAAGCCCCGGCAGTTGGTCATTTAAGTAGCCAAATAATTTATGGGCATATTGATTAGCTCTGACGATGCAGCCATCGGCATTAACCAGTAATAAGCCAACCGGTAGTAAGTCGTTAATCGTTTTCATCCGTTGCTCGGATTCGAGTAGAGATTGATTTAGCTCTGCCATTATCTCTTGCTCTTTTTGTCGCTGTAGAAAAATGGCTCGATAATCGAGTAAAAACCCTAAACAAGGCAGGGCATAACTAAGAATTTTCAAGCCGTGAGCAGCATTAAAAGCATGGTCAAAGAGCCGCTCTGAATTAAACGACATATAAGCTTCTGAAAATGTATTCGCTAATAAGCTGAAGAGTACGGTAACCGTTAAATAATTTTTGTGCTGTCGAAAAATTAGCCAGTAAAGTGGTAAACAAGCGGAAAATACTACTAGAGGAAATACATCATAGGGGCGTGTAATGAGGCCACCAGGAAATTGGGTCTGCGGTAATTGTTCACTTGAGGTTATCCAATTAGCCAGGATATAAACTGCGGCTGATAATATGACGGCTATAAATAAAATACCTCTGATCTCAATCGTGAGATGTCTGCGCTTACTTAACGCAATAAGTACGCCGCCAATAAGTAATACAATGGCATTGAAACTGCGTGAAAGTGTCCAAGTAAATGAGATAAGGTCTTGATTCTCTGCAGTGGCATTGATAACGCGAGTTGCTGTCAGAGTATGCAATGCATCCATCATGCCGCTCATGACTAATGCCAGACCCAACAGTGGCGCAGTAATATCCCGGTTTGTGCTGTAGTGAAAAAAGGCTATTACTACGAAAACAAAGGCGATAACTACTGCTGTCCATTCTAATAAAGCATGATGTATTCCACCCCGCAGCACATAATGCATTTGATCCATTAAGTGAGGAGTAGAGAGTTGTTGCTGTGTCAGTTGTGTAACATCAAATGAACTTGGGACGCTGGCCAGATTAAATGCCCATGGGTGAACTCCCCACATATGGAGTAGCGGAAATAAGCAACAAATCAGAGTTACCGCCAATAACCATTGAGGAAATTCGAACGATGGTAGTTTTCTGATGCTGATATTAAACGAAGGGTGACGAGTAAGAATACTTACCGAATGATGGGCTGTGCTTTCCTCCAAAGCAACATTATTCATTGTTTAAGCATTCCATTCATTAAACTGTTGGTTAATTGCGGATAACAGATCGTATTCTGTTGATAACCAAAAACTTAAAGCAGCATAAGTAACACTGGTTTTTAGATGCTTTTTGAATAAATGGTCAATCCTTTGAAGCTTAATCGCCAGTATGTTCACTGATACGGTAATGCCTGATAAATCAGATGACATAGGGTGGCTTTTTTTGCTTGCCAGCCTGTCTTTGATCGATATTAAAGACCAAAGTAGAAATGTCGCACTTAGAAAAGATGCAAGGAAGAGAATTGGTTTATTGCGAGGTACTTCCATGTGTGCCATTTCGTTCCATCAAACAAATAGGGAAACTAGTTTTAGTTTAGACTTAATTTTAAAAGAGTAAAAAATTATAAAGTGCCAGTGAAACTCTAAAATATCGGTAAGAGGTTTTTATTAATTATTCGCTATAGCTAAACAAGCTATAAATTTTATTTAGTTATATAGAGTTAATTAATTCGAAGTTGGTTTCGAAGATAAAGGAACAACTCTTTACCGATATTAGCGTTTTCGATGATCAAATTTCTCAACGAATGCTTTTTCCTGAGCTGTTCATAATCGGGTATCAGTTGATTTTTTTCGTTGTCATCCAGCATTTTAAATGCCATTGACCAACCTAAAAATGCTCGCTTATCAATATTCCCTTCATAAAAAACATCAACCGATGTATGCCGTTGGTCTTCTCTAATGGTTTGGTATAGCTCCTTTACAGTCACCTCACTGCCTTCTAATAATTGTATGAAATCCCTGTTCTCATTTTCATAGATCAGCATACCGGTGATATTGAGCGCTTTATTTTTTAATCTCGCTTCTTCGAGCAGCTCGATAAGTTCTGCATGGGATAATTCACTAGATGAGACGCTGGTATAAAGTAACTCATACATGTAGACCTCCCTGTTGTCTTAAATTCATCCTGTTAATAACTGAGTGCGAGTTATACTTATTAATAGATAAAAACTTAATAGTAGTAGTTTTATCAATAGTGTGGTTAAAAATCCTTTAAATCCAATCTTGCCGAGCAGTATGAACTCATCGATCAGAGATATAGAAATGACTAATACTAAAAAACGATTAAATAATTTATGATATATAACTAAAATAAAAATACATAAAGGTTAACGGATGCATTGTTACGAGGTGAGTATTTGAAACGATTAATACTGCTTTTGTATCTTGTATCAGTTGCCAGCTTTGGTCAGGAATCTGAACAGCAACAGCCAGAGGATAAAATTCTGGTTTATACCCCATTGCCAGCAGACATTGCCCGTCAATCGATAAAACCATTTTCTGACTATCTTCAGCGTGAGTTGGGCCTTGAAACAGTGATTCCACGTGGTGAGTGTGATGCCTATGAGAAATTTGAGGCAGCATCTGAAGCATTGGTTTTGCCAGTAGTTCCATTGTGGAAAATGCTGACAGAAAAAGGATATACACGATTGGTAGAAACCGGTAAACCATTCGAGTTGTTGGGTATTAGTAAGCAAATAATTACAGCATTAGAAGATTTTAAGGGTAAGCGTGTCGCTGTTGATCATAATTATTTACATCTACATCGAGCTATTGTTGAGGGCGATACACAGGGTATCTGGTCTACGATAGAAATTATCGATGCTACACCTCCTAATTTTAGTCATGTTCGTGTTTTGAAGGGGGAGGCAGATTATGGCTTAATCAGTGCGCCAGTGTGGAGTTTAACGACATCTGCCATTAAAGAAAGAATGCATACCATTCAAATTTTTTCACAAACCCCCAAGGGTTTAATCATGGCGCATCCACAGCTTAGCGAAGAACGTAAGCAACGCTATCAAAGGGCATTAATGACAATGGACCAAAATCCTGAGGTTAAACAGTGGTTGGATAAATTAACTGTTGAACGATATGTTGCTCCCAAATCTGAAACGGCAGCATTTGTTGAACGACTTCCCTCTACGATACCTTTTGAAAACTGTTGGGGAAATAACCTGTCTGAGTAAAAATATAAGGAAGAGGTTGCAAACATTTGTATAGCGATTTTCTTTACGCAAGAGGTGAAAGCCTGAACAAATTAACGGTCTTTTTATTTTTATATCTTCTATCCGCTGTTTGTTATAGTGAAGAAGTTGTTAATCAGCAGCAAGCACAGCAACCAGAGGATAAAATACTGGTATATACCCCCCTGCCAGTAAACATAACCCGCCAGTTGATTAAACCGCTATCTATTTATCTCAAACAGGAATTAGGTCTTGAGACAGTAATTCCCATTGGTGAATGCGATGCATATGAAAAATTTGAAGCGGGGGATCACGCCCTGATTATGCCGATTTTCCCATTGTGGCGATTATTGGCAGAGCGTGGTTACACCCCGTTGGTAGAAACCAGTGTGGTATCTGAGGTTGTTGGTATTAGCAAACAAGAGATTTCAGGGTTGGAGGATTTTAAGGATAAGCGTGTTGCAGTTGATCTTAACTATAAGGAATTACACCAATTTATGGTTGAAGATAATGCTCCCGGTATTTGGTCAACGATGAACATTGTTGATAGCCCACCGCCCGATTACAGTCATATTCGTATTTTAAATGGTGAAGCAGAGTATGGTTTGATCGGTACTGTGGTGTGGGGTTTAACGTCCCCTGCCATTAAAGATCGGATGCACAGTTTTACATTTTCTTCGCATATACCGAAATCCATGATTCTGGTACACCCACAATTAAGTCAAGAGCGAAAACAGCGCTATCAACAAACACTGACAGCCATGCATGCAAATCCGGATGTAAAACAATGGCTGAATAGATTAACCTTTGGACAATATATTGTGGCGAATGAACGAACTAAAGCTATTATCCGACGAATTCCTCCCAATGAACTCTTTAGGGATTGTTGGGGAAATAAACCATCTGAACAACAGGCGGCACTAACTATAACTAAAGAGAAGTGATCTCTATCTGATGAAAAACAGGTTAAAAAAATAATATTATCGTTCCTTTTGGCCTTGTGTTAATTTTGGTTTCAACTGCCTTAGATATTAACAATACGTTCATGCTACTACCTGATGAAAAGATCAATATTAAACGCGCCTTGCGGGTTTTCTATCATATTCATCAACATGGTCAATTGTTGGAAGGCAAGCATTTTCTTAATGGACTAAGTGCCAGCTCAGATCATGATGGCTATACCATCGTATTAAGTAATGCGGAGGTAGAGTTGACCATTTTTTTCCACAATAAATATGAATTAAAGAGCCGAAACTCATTGGCTCTGCAGGGATTTCTGGAGCAACTTAGAATTCTGGATCAAGTAAAACACTGAATAACTTACCATTTGGATTAGGAGAAAATCATGACTTGTAAACGGGTAGCTTTCATCATTGCAATTTTTATTGCGATAACAAACTCAGCTTTCGCCGAGACGGATAAAACCGCTTGTGCCAGTTGGTTAAACCACAAAGTGACGCAACTACACAGTCCTAACACGATTGATTTGTGTGAAGTCAGTGCGGGCAAGCCGCTGTTAATTGTTAACACTGCCAGCCATTGTGGTTATACGGGGCAATTTCGTACGTTGGAGCAACTGCATCAAAAATATAAGGATCAGGATTTAGTGGTTATTGGTTTTCCTTCTAATGATTTTAATCAAGAAGCAGATGACAGCGCTGAAACAGCGGCTGTGTGTTATGAAAATTATGGTGTCAGCTTTTTAATGACTGAAAAACAGGTGGTTAAAGGCGAAAACCCGCATCCCGTTTTTCAGCATCTTGGACAGGAGCAGGGACAACCTAACTGGAATTTCAATAAATACATCGTTAACCGCCAGGGTGAGGTGGTGAAAAAGTTGGGTTCTAAAGCTGAGCCGATGTCGAAACTAATGCAGCAAGAGATCGAATCCGTACTGTAAACGCCAATTAATGGAGCGGCTTATGTCATCGGGAACCGTATTAATAACAGGCACCTCAACGGGGATTGGTGAAGCTTGTGTTGCCAGGTTGGCCAGGGCTGGCTGGAAAATTTATGCGGGGGTTCGCAAAGCCGAAGATGGTGAGCGAATTAAAGAAACCATAAAAGGTGATATCACCCCTGTGATATTGGATGTCACTTTACAGGAGCAGCGAGCAGCTGTTCTCCAGCAAATTGAACGTGAAACCGGTGTATTAAATGGCCTGGTTAATAATGCCGGCATTGCTGTTGGTGGGCCGGTGGAAGTGTTGAAGGAGGAAGATTGGCGCTGGCAGTTTGATGTAAATTTTTTCAGCTTGGTGTCTCTCACTCGTGAGGCTATGCCGCTAATGGATAAAGGCGATGGGCATTTTGTACACATCGGTTCAATTGCAGGCCGCTTGGGCTCTGCGGGTTTAGGACCTTACTCCGCCAGTAAGCATGCTATGGAGGGGTTTAACTGGGCGCTGAGGGGTGAGTTGTCCCGCAACACCACAATGCATAGTTCTTTAATTGAGCCCGGTGAAATAAAAACCGCGATTTGGGATAAAGCTATTGATGCACTTAAAAGTATGGAAAAGAGAATGGATGAGGCAGGTAAGAGGGAGCGCTATCAATTTATTCTCGATAGCTCTAAAGGCTTTATCAAAGGCGGTGCAACGCGTGGAATAGATCCTGACAATGTAGCTAAAGCGGTTGAGCACGCGCTGACATCTGATAAGCCAAAGGCGCGTTATCTGGTAGGGACAGATGCCAAAATAGCGGGTCATCTTGTTACTAAGTTGTCTGATCGAGTTAGAGAGAAGCTCTTAATATCGAATAATAAGCGTATGGAAGAGGAGGGCCGTAAGAACTAGTGATTATATAGGTATAGTGTTGAGGACTGGTTCGTGTCTAATAACAAGATAGCAGCATTCTTTGTCGAGATTATTTACAAAACGCTTCTGTTATTAAAATATTTATAATTTATCTATTTGATTTTTAAAGAAAAATTAGAGTTGGCCTGCAGCTTGCTTTAATGGTGAAAGAATCTGGATAAATGTAAAATTAAGGAACTAAACCATGACCTTGGGATTTGCAAAAAAACTATTATCAATTGGCGCACTAGCCGTTTTATCAGCACAAAGCTCCGCGAGTTTAATTTTAGAAACTTATGGTTCTGGCGTTGCTACTCCAACAACGTTAGGTGGCTATGAAATGACCGATTTTGATTTTATCAACACTGGGCTAGGCAGTTCAGTTTCATCGGTTGCTTCTCCTATCGATGGCGACATCACCTTTCAAAACTACTACGGCAACGATTTAGGTATGACAATTCGCGCTGATAGCGATGTCGATTGGTGGAATCGCAGTACAGATGAAGACCCTTATAATATTTATACAACAGGGGTTAACTGGATTGAGTTGATTCTTCCTGAAAATACCAGAGCTTTTTCTTTTAATGTCGGTGCTGACTTACGCTCTCGCTCAAATAATGCTTGGTTAAAGGCCTATGAAGACTCTAATTTGGCTATTGGCAAAACCTGGTTTAATGTGAGCCAAAATAATACACCAGGGTTTGGTATATATACCGATAATTCAGATGGTTCTTGCTCATCTATCTCTTCGGTAATAATCGATCCAGAGTTCTGGGGAGTAGGCAATTTCTCCATTAACCAAGATGCTTGTACAACCTCTGTACCAGAGCCCTCTTCTGTTGGTTTGCTTGGCATTGGATTACTAGGTCTGGGTATTATGCGCAGACGCTTAGCGTAATCATCTTAAACTTAAAAAAGGCGATATCGTATACGCGATATCGCCTTTTTTATGTCTGTACAAAAAGTGGTTTTTTGATTGTGGGACGACAATAACAGCAAGTTTTAGTGATAGTTAATACAAACTCACCCACCTGGCTGCACGCCCCCTGCCTGTTGAATTAACACTACCCTGCTGCTGCAGTTGTCTTAATGTGACTCGAATAGTCTCGCTGCTGATTGAAGGTAATGCCTGACAAATTTCACTAAAGCGAAAGGGTTGTTTTTGTTGTTGTACATAACGTTTGATCAGCGCTTTTTTCTCTCCACGACCGGGTTTGATGGCAGCATGTTCGATTTGTCGAAAATAACGTTGGTAAAGCCGATTGATGATGACCCACCAGTAACTTAGCCATGGTGAGACGTTATCTGGATCTTCTATTGAGACCTGAAAAAGTGCCCGATAGAAGGCCTTATTGGTAGCAGCAATTTCAGTTTCCAGATCAACATAGCGTATTACCCCATGTCCATTGTTCGAAAATAGATATCTGGCGAGTAATAGACACACTCGTCGATTGCCGTCATAGAAGGGAAAGATTCTTAACACATCGGCTAGCAATAGCGGGATATACAATAAAGGGTCATAGTCCTGCGCCTTTGCTTCGTGCAATTTGCCAAATAACGCCCCAATTTCATCAGTGATCTGTTGTCCGCTATTGTTGATATGTAACACTTGGCCCTTTACATCACGTCGGCTCTTCTTTAAACGAACAGTTCGCCACTGGCCTCCCTTGGGGTTTAGATGGGCGTGCATTTCCTGAAGGTGATTAGGCTGTATCTGCTTGGTTTTAAGCTGAGATTGATAACGAATGCCGGATTGATAATCAAAGACAACTGAAAACTCTGGTGGCGTGGCCATTATCGATGATGCCGAATCGACCGATGCTTTTTTCAATGCCGATAGTAAATCAGCTGAGGGAGCTTTGTTGCCATCAAAAAAGCCTTGTTGATATTTTATCTCCGCAAATAACTGAAGAGACTTGGCTGGTAGGGAAGTGTTGAGCTTATCAATAATCCGGTATTTAAGCATATTGGGGTATTAAAGTTTATTAATACCCTAAAAATAGTTCATTAAGTGATTTGAAGCTACGAATATTTTAAGTAATAAAAGGGTGTGAGCCAGAAAATTAATAATAAGGGTATTATTTTAATTTAATGCCTTAATTATCGGTCAGCTGTCTGAGAGACTGCAACCCGCGGTGTATTTTCTGCAGGTGTAAGCCAATGCCAGGCCCTTTGACCTTGGATACACCAACGGCAAGAATATCGATGACCGTCATATGTGCCATACGTGATGGCAATGGCGTGTACTTTTCAATATCTTCGGCTACATCTATTGGCAGGGCGATATCACAAGCCTGGCTAACCGGTGTATTGCTGGGAGCGAGGCCGATGAGTGTGGCGCCGGCCTCTTTGACTAATGCCATGGCATCGATTAGTGCTTGAGTTCGACCCGATTGGGAGATTGCTACCACCACATCACCCGGCGACAGCGACATTGCGGACATAGCCTGAATATGTGGATCTGAATAGGCGGCAGAGGGAATTTGCAGGCGAAAGAATTTGTGCTGGGCATCGGTGGCAACTGGGCTGGAGGCTCCAAATCCGTAGAACTCAACACGACGGGCCTTTTGTAGGGCATCAACAGCTGCTTCAATAGCTCTGATATCCAGGCTGTCGCGAACCTTATTGAGCGTGTTCATTGCCGAGTCGAAAACCTTGATGGTGTACTCTCGGGCGGAGTCGTGCTCCTCCAAATTAAACTCTTCATAAGAGGGGGTGTTGGCAACATGTTGCGCCAACTGTAACTTAAATTCCTGAAAGCCGTCGCAACCCACTGCGCGGCAAAAGCGCACAACCGTGGGCTCACTGACACCGGCCTGCTCAGCAAGATCGACAATACGCAAGTGAATTACCTTTTCTGGCTGTTCAAGAATGTAATTGGCCACTTTTAATTCAGATTTACGCAGCTCTGGCCTACGCAACTCAATGGCATTAATGATATTCAGTGTTTCCACGATGGCTGACTCCCCTATGAACGCTCATTTTAATCGCATTTTTAATTCGGGTACTACTGGTGTGTTATGTAAGTTGTTTAAATGTTTGTTTCGGACAAAAGTTCCAATATTTTGAAGATGCATATCTGATAGAATTTCCGGCCATGGATGTCTCACATATTCTCAATGATTTAAACGATGCTCAACGCGATGCTGTTGCTGCGCCAGGAGGTAATTTATTGGTACTGGCGGGTGCTGGCAGTGGAAAAACACGAGTGCTGGTGCATCGTATTGCCTGGTTGATTCAGGCCGAAGGTGTGTCTCCGCAAAGCATTTTGGCGGTGACATTTACCAATAAGGCAGCACGTGAAATGCGCTCGCGTATTGAAGATCTACTGCACATGCCGAGTCGCTCAATGTGGGTGGGGACCTTTCACGGTATTGCCCACCGTTTGTTAAAAGCACATTGGCAGGAAGCGGGTTTACCAGAAAATTTTCAAATTCTCGATAGCGATGATCAACTGCGTATCGTCAAACGCATTCATAAAGAATTAGATCTGGATGAAAATCGTTGGCCGCCGAAGCAGTCGCAGTGGTTTATTAATGCACAAAAAGATGAAGGCAGAAGGGCTGGTCATTTGGAAGATTATGGCCGCGATTTAAATCGTACGACATTGATTCGTGTTTATCATGCTTATGAAGAAGCCTGTCAACGACAAGGCGTAGTGGACTTTGCCGAACTGCTATTGCGTGCTCACGAGTTATGGTTAAAACAGCCTGCATTATTACAACATTATCAACAACGTTTTCGTCACGTATTGGTAGATGAATTTCAGGATACCAACACCATTCAATATGCTTGGTTACGCGTGTTGGCAGGAAAACAGATTCCAGTGATGGCCGTCGGTGATGATGATCAGTCGATTTACGGTTGGCGCGGCGCAAAAATTGAAAACATCCAGCAGTATTCCAAAGACTTTGCCAATACACAGATTATTCGGCTGGAACAAAATTATCGATCAACTTCTACCATCTTGCAGGCAGCCAATGCTGTTATAGAAAATAATAGCGACCGGCTCGGCAAGGAATTGTGGACCGATGGTGGCGAAGGCGAACTCATTTCGCTCTACGCTGGTTTTAACGAGCAGGACGAGGCCCGCTTTGTTATTGAACGAATTGAGGAGTGGATAAAAGCAGGTAATGAACGCGCCAGCACAGCGATTTTGTATCGCTCTAACGCTCAGTCACGGGTATTGGAAGAAGCCTTTATTCGCACCGGTATTCCCTATCGCATTTACGGTGGCCAGCGTTTCTATGATCGGTTGGAAATTAAAAATGCCCTGGCCTATATGCGGCTGATTAACCAGCGCGATGATGATACGGCGATAGAACGCGTTATTAATACGCCAACACGTGGTATCGGTGCAAAGACTGTTGATACGGTACGTGATTATTCTCGTCAGCACGGTCTTTCCATGTGGCGCTCGGCGCTGCAAATTATTGAGCAAAAATTACTGCCCAATCGTGCTGCCAATGCTTTGCAAACTTTTGTTAATTTAATTGATGCGCTGGATAAAGAAACCGATGAGCTCACCCTCGATGAGTTAACCGATCATGTGGTTACGGCTTCAGGCTTAATTGATTTTCATAAAAAAGAAAAGGGTGAAAAGGGGCAGGCGCGTGTCGAGAATCTGCAAGAACTGGTGGTGGCTGCGAGGCAGTTTGAACCGGAAGATGAAGCCATCACACCACTGCAAGAATTTTTGGACAGTGCAGCTTTGGACGCCGGTGAACAGCAGGCCGATGAATATGAAGACAGTGTACAGTTGATGACACTGCACTCGGCAAAAGGCTTGGAATTCCCCTTGGTGTTTTTAGTTGGCATGGAAGAAAATCTATTTCCCCACCAAATGTCACTGGAAGAACCAGGACGCTTGGAAGAGGAACGTCGTCTTTGCTATGTCGGCATTACCCGCGCGATGGAAAAATTGTATCTGACCTATGCCGAATCGCGACGTTTATACGGTAATGAAAATTACCATTCGCCCTCTCGCTTTTTGCGTGAAATTCCACAGGAGCTGATTCAGGAAGTGAGATTAAATACCACTATCTCACGGCCGACCAGCTTTTCGCACATAAGTGGCCTTAACCAGAGTGATTCAGCTCCGGACACAGGTATCAATCTGGGGCAACAGGTTTACCACTCGATCTTTGGTGTTGGCACTGTGTTAAATTTTGAAGGTCGTGGTTCCAGTGCCAGAGTACAAGTCAATTTTGATGATGAGGGCAGCAAGTGGTTAGTGTTACAGTATGCCAACCTCGAAGCATTATAAAAATAATAGTTAGATAATCTTAATTAAGGTACATTATGACCACTAATAATAATCGTTATAGTCCAGCTATTATTCTGGCACTGGTTGCTGCATTGGTTGCAGTGAGTTGGCTGTATGTTGCAGAGAAGGCAGGAAGTGTCGTCTCAACTAATAATGGTCGCACCATTGCAGGCGAAATAACATCAGGTATTGAGAAAGAACATTTTGAATGGAAGATGGTGACATCCTGGCCAAAAAATTTCCCCGGTTTGGGAACCGCGCCAGAAACATTTGCCAAATTAGTTAACCGGATGAGTGATGGTCGCCTGACGATAAGAGTGTATGGTGGCGGTGAGCTTGTTCCGGCGCTGGAGGTTTTTAGTGCGGTATCGCAGGGTACAGTAGAAGTCGGACATTCTGCTGGTTATTACTGGAAAGGAAAAATTCCGGCATCACCTTTTTTTACTGCTGTTCCATTTGGTTTGACCGCCCAGGAAATGAACGGCTGGTTACATTATGGTGGAGGACTTGAGCTTTGGCGGGAAGTGTATAAACCCTTCAATATTATTCCCTTTGCCGGTGGTAATACCGGCGTGCAAATGGGTGGCTGGTTTAACCGCGAAATTAATTCTGTAGAAGACCTTAAAGGATTAAAAATGCGTATTCCCGGGGTGGGTGGAGAAGTATTCAGTCGCGCTGGAGGCACATCGGTGACATTACCAGGAAGTGAATTATATACGTCATTACAAACGGGTGTTATTGATGCAACAGAGTGGGTTGCACCATACAACGATACAGCACTCGGTTTGCACGAAGTAGCTAAATATTATTATTACCCCGGCTGGCATGAGCCGGGCCCCGCATTGGAGTTTTTAGTGAATATCGATGCCTGGAATACACTACCTGCTGATTTGCAGGCAATCATAGAAGCGGCGGCGCGCTATGCCAACCAGGATATGCTGGATGAGTACACAGCGCGCAACAATGCAGCGTTTATGGATTTACAGAACAACCCGGATATTGAATTCAGACGGTTTCCGGATGATGTAATAAAGGCACTAAAAAAGGCGGCGGATGAATATTATCAGGAAATTACAGCAGAGGATGAAGTCGCGAAAAAAGTCTATACATCCTGGAAAGCCTATGAAGAAGGTGTACGCAATTATCACCATATTACGGAACAGGCATATATCAATGCCAGGGATCTTTAACGGTTAAAACGGCCTAACAGAAAATATTAGTGGTTTAGTGTCGGCGCCAATGGCAGGTTAGTCGTTGAGTCTAGCTAATACGACGTGGCTTGCCGAGATCGTCAATCGATACGTAAACAAATTCACCTTCGGTGACTTTAACCGAGCGAAAGCTGGCTTCATCATTAATCCACACTTGTACACGGACTATTATTGAACTGCGCCCGACTTTTTTTACCAAGGTATGACAACTAACAATAGCGCCAACATGAACTGGCCGCATAAAATTCATATTATCAATGGCAACGGTGGCAACACGACTATTACAAATTTTGTTAGCAGCAATAGAACCCGCTAAATCCATCTGCGATACCAACCAGCCAGCAAAAATATCACCATAGGGGTTGGTGTCATCAGGCATCGCCAATGTTTGAATAGTTAGCTCACCCTCAGGAGATGGTTGTTGATTGATATCAGAGACACTCATAGCGTTCTAAAATATAGGCTTAACTAATTCTACGGGTGCGGCCAGCGTCATCAATGGCAACAAAAATAAATTCACCTTCCGTCACCTTGGTTGGTTCATGTGTTATGCGATGACCAATCCATACTTCAACCGAAATACGAATAGAGCTTCGACCCACTTCTTTAACTTCAGCATAACAACTGACCACTGCACCAACATGGACCGGAGTCAGAAATGCCATCTCACCGACAGCAACAGTAGTTACTCGTCCCGATGTAACTTTTAGTGCAGCGATGGCCGCAGCTAAATCCATCTGCGATAAAAGCCAGCCGGCAAAAATATCACCGTTAGCATTGGTATTGGCTGGCATCGCAATAGTTTGCAACGCCAACTCTCCAACGGGGGTAGGGAGCTCATCATCTAAATCAAATTCGTCCATCACGTATTCCTATTTTTCGTCTGCCGCTAACTTTACTGGCAAACGACTTAAATGCAATGCTTTATACGGTGAATAGCGGCTTAGTTTACAAACTTGCAAACCAGTTTGGCAGAAAGGTCACTATGGTTGGCCAGCGTGCAATCATTAATAGCAGGAATAATTGAATGACTACAAAGGGAAGTACACCGCGGTATATGTCGCTGGTTCTTACACTCACCGGCGCTACGCCGCGAAGATAAAATAAAGCGAAGCCAAAGGGTGGTGTCAGAAAAGAGGTTTGCAAGTTAATGGCGATCATTATGCCGAGCCAGATGGGATCAACACCCATGGTTAATAAAATCGGACCAACAATAGGCACAACGACAAAAGTAATCTCAATAAAGTCGAGGATAAAACCGAGCAGAAAAATCACGATCATTACAACCAGCGTTGCACCCATCACACCGCCGGGCATACTTTCGAACAAGTGATGAATTTGCTCTTCACCGCCAAAGCCGCGAAATACCAGAGAGAACACCGCAGCTCCAATTAAAATCATAAATACCATGCAGGTGACTTTGACGGTGGACTGGCCGACTTCTCGCAGGCGGGGAATAGTTAATTCTCCCTTAAAGGCCGCTAATAAGGTTGCACCTAATGCACCTACACCAGCAGCTTCTGTGGGTGTGGCCGCACCGGCCAAAATAGACCCCAGTACCGCAATAATCAGGATAACCGGAGGGAGCAAACCCGAAAGCAATTGTGGCACTGACACGCGCTCGGTGTTCTGATGTCTGGATGCAGCATTTGGCCTGATATGCACATAGATAAACAAATAGGCGATATACAAGATGACCAGTAATAATCCGGGAACCAGTGCGCCAATAAACAAATCACCGACGGACACCGTCTTGGGATTATAAATGCCCATATTTAACTGGGCTTGCTGGTAAGCGCTGGACAGAATATCGCCCAATAATACCAAGGCGATGGATGGAGGAATGATCTGCCCCAGTGTGCCGGTGGCACAGATGACGCCGGTTGCCATTTTGGGGTCGTATTGACGGTTCAACATGGTCGGCAATGACAATAAGCCCATCGTTACTACAGTGGCACCAACAATTCCGGTACTGGCGGCTAACAGCGTGCCAACGACTACGACAGAGATTGCCAGACCGCCTCGCAAACTGCCAAACAACGAAGCCATATTGCCCAGTAACTGTTCGGCTACTCGGGATTTTTCCAGCATAACACCCATCATTACGAACAGTGGTACTGCGATCAGTGTGGTGTTATTAATTGTCCCGAAGATCCTGTTCGGCAAGGCGCTTAAAAAAGTCGGATCAAAATACCCTGTGACAATCCCCAGTCCTGCAAAAATCAGAGCTGTTCCCGATAAGCTGAAGGCGACTGGATAGCCCAGCATCAATACCAGGCAAATAGTGATAAACATCAACAGGGGAATGAATTCAGCCATACTACTTGGCGTCCTCTGCGACTAAGATTTGTGCATTGCGCAGAATCTCAGCAAGCCCCTGTAAACCGAGGTTGATAGCCAACAGTGGGATAAGTGTTTTCAGAATAAATACGGCCGGAATACCACCGGGTTCAGTGGATATTTCTCTAATAAGCCAGGACTGGCTGACAAACTCCCAACTGATAAAGAAAATGTAAGCGCACAGGGGCAACAGAAAAATAATACCCCCCAAACTATTGATCCAGGCCTGGGTTCGACGGGAAAAACGCCGGTAAAAAATATCGACCCGGACATGACCGCCTTCCTGTAGTGTATAGGCTGCGCCTAACATAAAAATAGTGCCGTGCAGATAAGTTACTGACTCCTGCAGAGCAACCGAGCCAATTTCAAATCCGTAGCGCAAAATAACCACTAATGACAGCAATATCATCATCACCAGGCTAAGCCAGGACAATAATCTGCCGCTGAGATTGGTAAAGACATCTATGCCGTGAATTAGGCGGTCTAGGTGGGGCATAGTGGCATTGGTGTTATATAGTAATTATTGTTGGTATTGCCGCGCATTATAACTGAGCGAATGGGTATAAGCACCTGCGACGGAGAGTTAATTGTTGTGACTAGAAATGAGCTGTCACTATCTGCTATGGTTGCAACCTGTTTCAGGACGCGGCGCATACTGCATTACGCCCCAATCATACTGTTATTATGTTTATTATTAATTGTTACGCTTAATGGTTACGTTTATTAATTTAAGTAGAAGCTGATCATGCATACTATCGACTTTTTCAACGTGAAATCGCTGCTAAAAGCATTGGCGATATTAGCTGTCACCTTCTTAATATATGGCTGTGAGAGCAAATGGGAAAAAATGCCTGATGATGAGCTGGCATCGAAACGGGCCGAATGTATGAATATGAACGATCCTGCTCCTGCCATGATTCAGGTTTGTAAAAACTATAAGCGCGAATGCGACCGTCGTCGCGAAGAAGAAAAGCGTTACGTCTGTTGGTAATAGGCAGCACCCGGTTTGCAATGACACCGACAGCAATGAGCGATACCACCCACGATCAACACTTGGCCTCTGAATCCACCATCGATCTGATAGCCGGCCGCCATCCCAATGGCGAGTTAATTATTGAGAAGGTGTTGGTCAACCCGCAGCAACAAAAGGACAGTTTCCAGCTACTTAAATCACCTGTATTTGTTAGGGGAATAGCCCGGGCAGATGTGGTGCAAAAAATGGACAAACCAGAGGGTGCCTTCAAAATCCTGCAGCACGGCGGCAACCTCTGTATCCGAGTGTTCAGCAAGCAAAGTTTATCTTCCCCGCAATGTGAAGAGTTACAACAGCGGTTAACGTTGGCCATTGAAAAGCTGGGAGGCGACCTCGATATCAAAGAGGATCGCGTATTGGTTTACTCCATCCATGTCAGTTGTGGTTTTAATGCCATAGAAAAGATACTAGAGCAGGAGCTGGGTAATCGCGAAGATATGGTTTGGTATTACGGCAACGTTTATGACCCTGATACCGGTGAGCCACTGAATTGGTGGCAATCAATACTTTCTCCAGAGTAATAATGCTATGTTGATGTTAATTTCCCCAGCGAAAACGCTGGATTTTGAAACTCCAGCGCTAACAAAAATTTCATCGCAACCGGCTTTTCTGGAACAGTCTCAAGAATTAATTGATCAGCTGCGCGAATTATCTCCTGCCGATATTTCAGGCTTGATGAAAATCAGTGACAAGCTGGGCGAACTGAATTTTAAGCGTTTCCACAACTGGCACCCCCCCTTTGATAAAGACAATGCCAAGCAGGCGATGTTGGCCTTCAAGGGAGATGTTTACACCGGATTACAGGCAGAGGATTTTTCCGGTGATGATTTTCGCTTTGCGCAAAAACATCTGCGTATTTTGTCAGGGTTATATGGCTTGTTAAAACCTTTGGATTTAATCCAGCCCTATCGTTTGGAAATGGGAACTAAATTTGCCAATCGGGGTGGAAATAATTTATACGATTTCTGGGGCAGTCAGCTAACCGATGCGGTTAATAAACAGCTAAAGAGTCTCAAGAGTTCAGAGCTGGTTAACCTGGCTTCCAATGAGTACTACAAGGCGATTCAATCTGCTGCAGTGAATGCCGATATTATTACGCCGGTTTTCAAGGATCTTAAGAACGGAAAATATAAAATTATCAGTTTTTATGCAAAAAAAGCCCGCGGGTTAATGAGTGCCTACGCCATTAAACATCGCATAGAAGAGGCTGAAGAGCTCAAGGGATTCGATAGCGAGGGTTATCGATATAACAAGGCAATGTCGAGTGCAAGGGAATGGGTATTTATTCGTGATGAAGCGGTATAGATAAAAGTTATTACCGGATATTCGCCAATAAATCGGTTGTTAGCTAAGCTGTAATGATTACGCTGATAACTCAGTCTGCGTAAAACGACTAAGGTGTTTATGGCTGCTCTAAAATTTTTGGTTGTGGATGATGCGACATTTATCCGCGATATGTTGAAGAAGAATCTCCGCGACCACTTTCCTGGTTGTGAAATCCTGGATGCCCCTAGTGCCAAAAAAGCACAAGTATTATTGAAGACCAATCGTGTCGATTTAATTTTATGTGATTGGGAAATGCCAGAGATGACCGGCGAAGAGTTTTTGCGCTGGATTCGAGATCAGGAAGCACTGCAACAGCTCCCCTTCATCATGGTTACCAGCCGGGGTGAAAGAGATTTTATTGTCAAGGCAGTACAGGCGGGTGTCAGCGATTACCTGGGTAAACCTTTTAAGCCGGAGTCGTTGGTTGACAAAGTTAGCAAGGCGTTAAAAAAAGTTGGCATTGATGCTAAAACCAAACTGCCTGAAACGGCTCAGGGTTTTGGTGGTGGAAGTCTTAATGTCCTAACGGGTGGTGGCGATACAAGTACCTCTTCGCAAGTTAAGCCGATTAATAAACCAGATCCTGTGTTTGCAAACAATGCTGCCAATATTTTAACTGGTGCTGCAACACCACCACAGCCAAAGAAAAAGCCAGTTAAGACAAAACCAAAAGCTGTTGCCCGTGGCCAGGCGATGTTGAATTTTGCCAACTTTAGTTGCCAATGCGTTATTAAAGATATTTCTCTGCAAAAATTAAATGGCCTTGTTCGACGAGAAACACAGCTGCCAGCAATTTTTGATAATGTGGTGATTAGTATTGTGCAAAACGATGGTGAAGATGTTGCGCGTTTAAATGGTTATGTCCATAGTCTTCAATCTGCCGAAAATCGTATGGATTCGGAAGTTATTAAGATCGGTATTTATTTTGTCGATGATGATCCGCAGAAACTCGAACACCTCTCTCGTTATATTGCAAAGCTGTAGTAGATAAATTCTGGCTACATTTATGTATAAACCCTTTTCCCAAGCCTGTGAAAATAATAAAGAGCCTATTCTGCAGGTTCTGAAAAATTATTTAGATGATAAAACGTCAGTTTTAGAAATTGGCAGTGGCACTGGGCAGCACGCGGTTCACTTCGCTAAAATTTTTCCACAATTAATCTGGCAAAGCAGTGACAGAGCAGAATATATTTCCGGCATTCAAGCCTGGCTAAAATCTGCTGAACTAAATAATACGCCAACCCCAATCGTTCTCGATGTTAATGATAATTGGGCGATAGAAACTGTACCCGCTATTTTTTCTGCCAATACTGTGCATATCATGAGTTGGCAGGAAGTAGAAAAATTATTTATCCACATCAATAACATATTGGCTAAAAATGGCTTACTATTTTTATACGGGCCCTTCAACTATGATGGAGCTTACACCAGTGAGAGCAATGCCAATTTTGATATATGGCTAAAGCATCGCGATCCGTTAAGTGGTATCAGAGACTTTGAGGCAGTGAATGATCTTGCCATTAAAGCGAGGCTGTCATTGCTAGCAGACCATAAAATGCCGGCTAACAATCGACTGCTGGTGTGGAAAAAATCTGACACTGACTAACATTATTTTTTAAAGGGTAAGGATTCAGTAGTCTGCTGTAAATAGTAAGTAGTAGCTGCGTTATCCTGTCGTAGAAAATCATCAATAGCGTTGCGAAAGGATGTATGTGCAATCCAATGATTTGAACGAGTAGTGATTGGGGTAAAACCGCGTTGAATTTTATGTTCGCCCTGTGCACCTGGATCAAATCGCTGTAACCCTTTTTTAATACAGTATTCAATGCCCTGGTAATAACAAGCCTCAAAATGTAGAAAATCAAATTCTTTTAAACAGCCCCAATAACGGCCATATAAGGTTTGGCTGTCTTTGAAATTCAGCGCGCCAGCAATGGGCTGATCATTATCCGGTTCATAGGCTAGTACTAGCACTAGATGTTCTGGCATTGTGTCTGCCAATTGTTCAAAAAAGGATTGTTCGAGATAGCCGCCATGACCACTTCGTTTGGCATAGGTCAGTTGATAAAAATAATAAAATCGACGCCAAAGATTTTGGTCAATATCAGTACCCTCCACGATGGTTAATTGTATGCCTTGCCCATCAACACAGCGCCTTTCTTTTTTGAGATTTTTTCTTTTGCGCGAGCTGAAGGTATTTAAAAATTCATCAAAGTTCTTGAACTGTTGATTAAACCAGTGAAACTGAACGCCTTCTCTAACAGGTAGATTAAATTGTTTTAGTTGCTGACTTAATGCCTTTTCCGGAAACAACAAATGAAAAGAAGAAAGCTGATGTTGCTGACAGTAATCAAGAATAGATTCAACAATAAATGGGATAATGCTGTCTTTATCCTCCCCAGTTTTAAAGCACAACCTTGGCCCTGTCGCCGGTGTAAAGGGAATAGCACATAAAAGTTTAGGATAGTAAGCCAGGCCGTGACGACGATAGGCGTCGGCCCAGGACCAGTCAAATACGTATTCGCCGTAGGAATGATATTTTAAATAAAGCGGCATCACAGCAACGAGTTGTTGATTATCGTGTACCAAAAGATGGTTCGGTTGCCAGCCGGAATCAAGAGTAGTAGCGCCAGTAGTTTCTAACGCGTGCAGAAATTCGTGACGGGTAAAAGGGTAATCTACGCCAGTAATGCTATTCCATTCATCGCGATCAACGGCGGTTATGCTGTCGATAAAGCTGACATGCATTCGGTGAGTTCCCTATAAAACAAGTGATTAGTTCAGGCCATTGTCCAGCATATAATCCAGCGCTATACCAACAAAAATAATAGCGCCAACCCAATTGTTATTGAGAAAGGCTTTGAAACATAAATCTCGGTCACGTTGCCGAATGAGATGCTGCTGGTAAACAAAAAAACCTGCGCTGATAACAATGGCGCTGTAATAGCTAATACCTAAATTAAATTGGCCACCTGCCAATAACAACACCGCAATCACACATACCTGTAAAACGCCTGTGATTAAGCGATCATCATTGCCAAACAAAATAGCGGTGGACTTGATACCTATTTTTAAATCATCTTCCCGATCGACCATGGCATAGAAGGTGTCATAGACCACGGTCCACATCACCACAGCAATATAAATCAACCACAGTTGTGCTGGTAATTCATTGCGCTGCGCGGCAAAGGCCATAGGTATGCCCCAGGAAAAGGCGGCACCTAAAACCAGCTGTGGCAAATGGGTGTAGCGCTTCATAAATGGGTAAATGGATGCCAGTGCTACCGCGCCAAAGGATAATAAAATAGTTTTCTGATTGGTAAATAGCACCAATAGAAACGCGATCACACACAGTACAGAAAAAAACCACAGTGCCTCTTTGGGTTGGATGCGCCCAGTTGCAATCGGGCGCTTGGCGGTGCGGGCGACATGACCGTCGAAATTACGATCGGCGTAATCGTTGATAACGCAGCCAGCTGAACGCATCAGGAAAGTGCCCAGCATAAAAATCACTAGCAGTTTGATATCAGGGACGCCTTCAGCTGCAATCCATAGTGCCCACAGAGTAGGCCATAGCAGCAAATAGGTACCGATTGGCCGGTCAAAGCGAATCAATTCCAGAAAATCAGGCGCTCTTTTAGTCAGGCTGGTCATGGCGATTAGGTTTACGTTTTATTAAGCCAATTTAGATTGACGCCAGTATAACAAGTTACACAAACCATACCCTACAACGATTCAGGCTTGTGTGTTTCAGGGTTGAAAGGCGGGAAGAAAAATTTCGCTGACCATAATGGGTTTATTGGCTAATTCGAAACGGCAGCGTCTTCCCCAGAGTGTTTGCGGTTGACGCAGTGCTGCAGGGATTTGCTCGCTGCCACCGGCAATAGAAGCAATCTGAAAGGGAAAACGGATCATAGTGGGGTCGCGAAACAGCATTTCTCCTAAAGAACTGTCTTTGAATTTTCGTAACCTCCTCAGGTGGCCGGTTAGTGAGCGACCGGGGAGAACACTACGGGCATATACCCAGGGTTCGTTGTTACAAAGCAAAGCAACTTCGCGAATGATAGCTCTTTCGCGAGTTTTCATATTTAGTAACAGGCATTCCGATAAACGCGGGCGCTGCCAGCTTTGCGATAGGACTTTGACTTTGAAGTGACCGCCGCTGGCTTTTATCAGTCTTTGGGTGAGGGAGCCTGAATCCAACAGCCATGGTTTCACGGAGGCCGGGAGTTGAGAGCCGGTATAAGTATGGTAGTCCTTCCAGTCACTCTCCAGTGGGTGGTAACTGCTAACAGGGTAGTATCGATTGTGTTGAACAGCGTACAATACAGGGCTTCCAGCGGGTTAGGTCAACATTGCAGCGCGCAGCATGATGGATAAGCCATCGACTTGCAAGCGCCTAACTCCAGGGGCAAGTCCCCAGGGTCAAAAACTAACAAAGAAGATGAGGCGGTAAGGCAGCATGGCGAAGTGGGAATGTATCGTTTGTGGTTGGATTTATGATGAAGCAAAGGGTGATCCCGATTCCGGCATCTCCCCGGGCACTAAATGGGACGATGTGCCGGACGATTGGCTGTGTCCCGATTGCGGTGTTGGTAAAAGTGATTTCGAAATGGTGCCAATGGCTGAGCCAGAGCCCGAAGTGCCGCATCACGAGGAAGAAGATACCACCGATCATATTGCTGCACCGGTCATCATTTTGGGTACTGGTTTGGCCGGATACAACCTGGCGAAGGAATTCCGCAAGCATGACGATGAAACACCGCTGATTATTATCACCAATGATGATGGGCGCCTGTATTCAAAACCTATGTTGTCGACCGGTTACACCAAAAATACAGAAGCTGCTGATCTGGCACAGGCTGATGCCGGCACGATGGCTCGCCAATTAAAAGCCAGCGTGTGGACAATGACTGAGGTAACGACCATCGATACTCAGCAGCAGATGATTAAACTGGGTGATGTTGCCACTGGTATCCACTACCGCAAACTGGTGTTGGCCTTGGGCGCCAATACCATTAACCCACCGATCACCGGCGATGGCCTGGACCATGTTTATTCCATCAATGACCTGTTGGACTTTGATGATTTCCGCAAGGCGATGAAGAAAACCGGCGCCAAGAAAATCTGCTTGATCGGGGGTGGATTAATTGGTTCTGAGTACACCAATGATTTGCTTAATGGTGGTTTTGAGGTTGAAGTCGTCGATCCGCTGGGTTATTGCCTGCCAACGCTATTGCCGGAGGCGGCGGGAAAAGCTGTACAGCGTGCGTTGGAGGAAAAGGGTGCTAAATTCCATTTTGGCCCGCTCGTAACGGCAGTTAACAAGGCTGATGAAGGCGTGCTGGTTACCTTGAATACGGGTGACACAATCGCTGCCGACTTGGTGGTCAGTGCTGTCGGCGTGCGGCCCAGAATAGATTTGGCGCAGAATTCAGGCATCGACGTAAATCGGGGCATTGTCACCAATCGCTTGTTGGAGACTTCCGCCAAAAATGTTTATGCACTGGGAGATTGCGCAGAAGTCGCCGGACATGTGCTGGTGTATGTGGCACCGCTGATGGCCTGTGCTCGTGCTCTCGCTAAAACCCTGGCAGGAGAACCTACGGCAGTGAGTTATCCCCCTATGCCGGTGACGGTTAAAACACCTGCTTGTCCGGTTGCTGTCAGCCCGGTTCCACCAGGGGCGCCAGGGGAATGGAGTGTGGAGCAAGAGGGGAATAATGTCATCGCCCAGTTCCATAATCCGGCTGGAGAGCTGGTTGGTTTTGCCTTAACGGGCGAAGCGGTGAAAGAAAAAATGCGTTTGCAGAAGCTATTGCCGGCAGTTTTGGATTAAAACTTCGTTGATTCCCCCAATTCGTCAATAATTGGGGGGAAACTCAATGTTTACTCTTGCTTAATACAGCCATCCTGTTTTAATAAGCCTCCTGTGCTGACCATGGAGCCTCAGGCACCGCCGCATTATTTGCATCTGGTTGCTTGGTTACGGTTAATAAGGCACCAGCTGGATAAAATAAGATAAGAAAATAAACCTATAAATAAAAATAGGAGCTCCCATGCGTAAACCTGATTTAGCAGCAAAAATTGCCGACCAAGCGGATATCCCACTCAATAAAGCTAACGATGTACTTTCTGCCATTCTGGATGAAATTACTAACGCATTAAGCCGCAAAGAGTCTGTTAGCTTGATTGGTTTTGGCACTTTCGAAAATCGTCATCGCAATGCACGAATGGGTAAAAACCCGCAAACAGGTGAGCCAATTCAGATTGCTGCTAGCAATACCGTTGGTTTTAAACCCGGCAAAGCGTTGAAAGATTCTTTGAACTAATAGCATTTAAATTTATGGAAAAACGGATGATGACAATAGTCTCATCCGTTTTTTTATGGGGGCAATTCATGCTAGGTTTTACACCATGACCAATGAAGACCCTGCAGAAATCGTCAAGCAACAAACCCTTGCCTGGCTGGATCGTTTTGTGATCGGCTTAAACCTGTGCCCCTTCGCCAGTAAAGTGAGAGATGATGGAACACTTCACATAGAAGTTTGCCAAAAAACAGACTGGGATGATCTGGTGCGATCTGTTTTACTGCAACTGGAAGCCTTATTACAGGCAGATGAAAAAGTTATTAGTACAAGTCTGCTAGTGTTCTCCCATGCCGTCGCTGAATTTGATGAGTTTTTGGAGTTGCTCGCTGCAGCTAATGAGATATTGGCTGAAACACAATTGGACGGTGTCATCCAGATAGCGAGTTTTCATCCTGATTATGTGTTCGAGGAAGAACCGGAGGACGATGTGAGTCATTACACCAATCGTTCCCCCTATCCTATGTTGCATTTTATTCGTGAGGCACAATTAACACAGGCGCTGAAACACTTTCCGAATCCGGAACAAATACCCATTGATAATATCAGTTGTTTAAGAGAATTAGGCAAAGCAGATATTGATAAACTGTTAGCTGGGCAATAGCACCCTGATAGCACAATAAAGGAAACTAAACACCATGACCAAACTGGCACTTCACTGGCAGATTCTGATTGCAATTATTGCGGCAGCCATTATGGGCTCCTTGACGGGCATCGACGGTCAAGTCCTGGGGGTTAGTTTTTATTCGATGTACGATTTTATCGGCACGCTATTTCTCAATGCGTTAAAGATGATAATTGTGCCGTTGATCATGGCATCCATTATTACTGGTATTTCCGGTTTGGGACAAAGTGATAATTTGGGCCGGCTTGGCGGTAAAACCATTTTGTTTTATGCCACCAGTAGTTTGTTTGCCATTCTGGTGGGCTTGGCTATCGTCAATATCACCACACCTGGGATTGTTGATGGTCAACCTGCTAACGAACAACTCAACCTCACTACCGATGATGAAGCGATGGAGTCTCTGCGCTCCAAAGTAGAAGGTCGTAGCGCTAGTGATATCACCGAAGTATTTTTGCGTATGGTGCCGGTCAATATTGTGTCGGCTGCTGCCAATGGCCAAATGCTGGGCCTGATATTTTTCTCGTTGCTGTTTGGTTTTTTCATGACGCGTATCAGGAGTGAATCATCGCAAATATTAAGAACCTTTTGGCAGGGCGTGTTTGATACCATGATGTTAATTACCATGTGGGTGATGAAGTTTGCGCCTTATGGTGTGTTTGGCTTGGTGGCAAAAACGGTAGCAGCCACCGGTTTTGCTGCGTTTAAACCTTTGCTGGTTTTTTTCCTAACGGTAGTGGCCGCGTTAGCCATTCATGCATTTATTACTTTGCCGATATTATTGAAGACCATCGGTCGTGTGCAACCGGTTAAGTTTATTGGTTTTATGTCTCCAGTAATGTTGACGGCATTCTCCACAGCCTCCAGTTCAGCAACATTGCCACTAACATTGGAAACCGTTGAAAAAGAAGTGGGTGTTTCCAACCATACCACCAGTTTTGTATTGCCTTTGGGTGCTACCATCAATATGGATGGCACGGCTCTATATGAGTGTGTCGCAGCGATGTTTATCGCACAGGCCTATGGTTTGGATTTAACGATTGTGCAGCAGTTTACGATTGTGCTGGTGGCGTTGTTAACATCAATTGGTGTTGCGGGAATTCCAGCTGCGAGTCTGGTGGCGATTACCGTTATTCTCGGTGTGATTGGTTTGCCTTTGGAAGGCTTGGGATTATTGTTAGTGACTGACCGAGTATTAGATATGATGCGCACCGCGGTTAACGTGTACAGTGATTCTTGCGGTGCGGTAATTATCGCTCGCACCGAAGGTGAATCAACTAATGTTGATCAAGCAGCTTAATCAGTGAATGCGACATGATTAAAAAACTATTTTTCTTGACTCAGTTTTTATTACTGTTGCTAATATCACAGGCAATTTTCGCACAGAACACATCAGAAGAAATAAAACCAGAGTTAGAACAAATAGCTGAATGGTTGGGGATTAAAGAAATCGCATCCCAGGCTGATCGAGTTATTGACCAAACCTTAGTGCAATTAGAACAGTCAACAGATACTGCCCTCAATGATGAGCAAAAAAATCAGTTGCGGCAAACATTGCAAAATAATGTTGGCTCTTCGGTATTGTTTGAGAAAATTCTTACTGATGTTTCGCAACAACCCACCAATACTATTGATGAAGTTTATGCCCAACTATCGAAACCAGTAGTAATACGAGCAAGAAATTTTGATATTGCGATGGAGATGTCAGGAGCGATAGAAAAATATCAGCGCTTTAAGCAGGAGTTGGAAAATAAACCAATTAACACTGACCGTAAAAATCTGTTGCTACGTTTGGATCAGGCACTAAAAATTTCGGCAATTGCAGCGCGATTACAAACCGATATGGAGAATTATTGTCAGCGCTTGGCGAAGAAGTTAATTAATACCGAACTAAATTCTCAATTGGCAGTTATAGAAGAAGAAAAATACCGCCAAAGAAAAGACTATCTTATACAACAATTGCTACCTCTTAATGCTTATAGCTATCGTTTTATGAAAGATGAAGAGCTGCGTGAATATGTAGAAATTATAGAAAGTGATAGTGTGCAAGCGACATTGAATTATTATCAACAGTCGATGATAAGAGTCTTGCAACAAACAGGTGCTGAATAGAGGTGGTCTATGAAACTTTGGCATTGCCCTTTGACACGCTCACATCGCGCACTTTGGACGCTGGAAGAAGCGGGCATTGACTATGATTTAGAAGTGCTACAGTTTCCGCCCAGAGTGCACCACCCCGAGTATCTGGAAATCAATGTATTGGGTACGGTACCATTTTTTAAAGATGGCGATGTGCAACTAACAGAGTCGATAGCTATTTGCCACTATCTGGTGGAGCGTTATCAAATAGATGATTTATGTATCAAGCCCAAGCATCCCGATTATGGCAACTATATCAATTGGCTCTATCATAGCGATGCTACGTTAACTTTCCCGTTAACCTTGGTAAATCGCTACCGGTTTCTCGAACCGGATTCGTTCCCAGGCCTGGATGATGAGTATGCAAAATGGTTTTTTGCTAGATTACGATTATTGAAGCAATATTTAGAAGGTAAAAAGTTTCTTTGTGATAACCGTTTTACCATTGCCGATATAGCTGTTGGCTATGCTTTGTATTTAGGAAAGCTGTTGAATTTGTCAGACAGGTATTCGCCTCTAGTGAGGGAATACCTGGAACATTTAGAAAATAGAGAAGCGTTTAAACGCGCGGTGGCGATATCTTGAGTTAAAATAATTCTACCGCATCCGATTGGCCCGAGTTATTGACAATACTGTCTATGAATAGCTGAAACTCGGGACTGGCTGTTCGCATTTCATCAATAATTCCTTTTAGTCTGTGATTATAAATAGTTTGTTCTTCGAAACATTTTCCAATTTCTTGCCTATAGTCGTGTAAAACCTTTTGAATTTGTTGCTCTTCTTCGGGTTCCAGTGATGAAATTAATCCCAATGTCATGAGTCGTTCACTAATGTCTTCAACCATATTCAGCAACATGTCGGAAACGGTTTCTTGACCAATTTCATTATATTGATTGATTGTATCAATCTGTTCGATCAGTTGTTTTTCGTATTGCAGTTTATTTATGCAAATTTCTAAGGAATCCATCAACATGGCAATGATGTCGATTAGACCACCAATGTTGCGAACCAGGAGTTGACAGTTTTTCCAATTAAAAAAAGCGCGATTTTTGCCAAAGGTATATACTCGGGGTAATTGTTCCGACATCGTCATAATTTCATGCTCAAGTCGAGTTATCTCCCCGCAACTGGATGAAGGATGTGCTTTCGAAATTTTTATGACGCCTTCAGTATTTAGTTCTCGCAATGTATGAAAGAATACAGTGTTCAATGCATTTTCATCTCTACACTGCATTGAGGCGACGACAAACCGATTGATAACTTGGATATTTGCCAGATCAATTTGGGTGTCTTTGATTACCTGCGAATGCATTGTCAAACGAGAATTCAAATCCTTCGTTTCTCGGTATAAACCCATCAGCGAAAAAACTTTATATTGTAGTTCCTCATGCTGAAAGGGTTTGGCGATATAGTCATTGCCCCCAGAACCGTAAGCTGTTAATCGAGACTCCAAATCAGAAAGACCAGAAATAAATAAAATAGGAACGGTTGGATTAATGGCTCTAGCTTTCTCACAGAGAGAAAAACCACTTTTACCGTTGAGATCAATATCCAGAATAATTAAATCTGAAGAAGCGATGATATTTGTGTCAGAGATAATTTGACCATCTAAACACGTATAGAGATTTGCCTCGTTCAGTGATTCGCTCACATAGTCGATAAAAAATGGGTCGTCATCAACAACAACAATATGACAGTCCTTCAAAGAAAAATTATGCATGGTGAAACTCCTTATGCCAGATAACGAAATCTTCCGGGTCCATCGGCTTTGCCAAGTAAAATCCTTGTACAAAGTCGGCACCTGCTCTTTTTACTGTTTCAAAATCTTCAACAGTCTCTATGCCCTCGGCAACAGTGCGCATTTTCAACTGTTGCGCTAAATTTAGGCTTGAAGTCAGTAAGGCCATTGATACTTCATCTTGATCAGCAGCACTTACATAGGATTTGTCGAGTTTTATTTCTGTAAACGGTAATTTTTTTAGTTTATCCAGGGAGGAATAGCCAGTACCAAAATCATCAATAGATAAGTTAAACCCCTTGAGTTTAAGCCTTACCAGAACCTCTGACGCTAATTCCGGGTTTGTGCTCAATGCAGACTCGGTTACCTCTATAATGATACGATGGCTTTCTATCCCATATTTTTCACAGTACGACGTTAATTCGTCAGGTAAATTAATATTCTCAAGCGCATCCATTGAAAAATTAATGGCAATATCCAGTGTTAAATCATTTTGTTGCCATAGTGAAATTTGTCTAATAGCTTGTTCGGCAACTTTGCTGGCAAAAACATGTTCTAAACCCAGCTGATCAAGCTTAGGTAAAAACAGATTAGGAGAAATTATCTCTCCGTTTTCAGTTACTAATCTTGAAAGTGATTCAACAGAAGTAACGCTGTCAGTAGCCAATGAAATCTGAGGCTGATACATGACTTTTATGCGATTTTCGGCAATACAATGGCGAATATCTTCATTGGATATAACAGTAGAATGACAGCTTGAATAACCATTGTTAGCTTTCAAGTCATGTAATATTCGAGTGATGCCAAGTTTCGAGCATGGTTTTTCTAAAACACCCAAATAGTGCATACCGTAGTTGACAATTAAATCGGCCACGGAATTGATTACACTGGTTTCACCACTGTAAATCACAACAGCTTGATTGTTATAGAAAGCTGACAAGTGACGTATAAATTGTATACCGTCCATATTTGGCATATTGAGGTCGAGAATAATGACATCAATAGTTTTTTCTTTCAGGGTTTCCAATGCTTCATGCGGGTCACTGTTGGAGAAGGACAATACGGAGTCAAACCCTGACAGACTTTCTGACAATTGCTCTATCGCAAAGGGTTCATCATCAACAATTAAAAGGTTAATTTTTTCTGATTGAGTGTTAGCGGCCGATAGATTTTGGTTCAGTAATTCGTTGATTTCTAGAAGTAACTTTTGATACATGCTGGTGATGGAATCCAGTAAGCGGTCCAAATCCGATAAGTCATCATTTTTAATATTTTTCTCTAACAACCTAAGAGATCTGGAGAATGATTCCGCACCAACACTGAGGGATGAAGAGGCTAATCGATGCGATATAGAACCTATCTGCTCATAGTTTTTTTGCTCAGCTTGAGCGATTAGTTGAGCAATATCCTTTTCTAACGTGGATTTAAAAATACTTAGCAAGCGCTTCTTTCGTTCTTGATCTTCACCCAGGTAATGTTCCATCAGTGCGGAGTTAATAATATTGTTTCTTGCAGCCGTTTTTTTCAGCGTTGGTTCGGCTTGTTTTTTTGAAAAATCAACTAAGGATTTTGTCAGTTGATCAAGCGAAAATGGTTTCACAAGAAACCCTGAACAGTCTACATCCTTGTATTTTTGTGCACCGCTCGCATGTGCAGTAATAATGACAGCGGGAGTGGTTCTAATTTCTTCAGATGCATGCTGCCGCAATTTTTTAATGAAAGTGATGCCATCCATAACAGGCATATTGATATCAGTCAGGACAATATCGTAGCGATTTTTTTCAATCCGCTCTAAGCCTTCGATGCCATTGTTGGCAATATCGGTTTTAATGCCCAGGCTGGTCAGTTGCTCGACCATAACTTCTTGATTAAATATGTTGTCTTCCAGCACTAATGCTTTATTGGGTAACTTTTCAAAAGAAAGTAGGTTTGTCTCTACTGGACATAAGGTTGCAGATTCTTCGACTTGAGGAAGATCAACCCAGAACAGTGAGCCTTCGCCATCATGACTTTCAACACCGATGGTCCCACCCATGCCCTGAATGAGATGTTTGCAAATTGACAGACCAAGACCCAGGCCATCGATTTCACTTTGTTTCCAGTCAAGCCGTTCGTAGGGCTTGAAAATATGCTGCAGGTTTTTGTCAGAGATACCAATGCCAGTATCTTCCACTTCAATTCTTACTAAGTTATCGGCAATTAATTTTGCGCGGATATTAACGCGACCGTTTTCATGGTTGTACTTAATAGCATTGCTTAACAAGTTGGTGATGATTTGCTTAAGATGCCGTTCGTCTGCAAAGGCCCAGTGATCCAGGTTTTCTTTCACGATATTGATCTGGCCTTCAAAGGGGCTGAGCATTTCCAACGATTCATCAACCAGTGTTGCTATCAGCACCGGTTCTGGATGTTGAATGATTTGGCCTGACTCCAGCTTGGCCATAAAATTAATATCATCGAGAATGCCGGTGACATGCTTGATCAATTTTGAAATTTTTCGAGAATACTTAATTGGCTCGGGGCTATCGGAAGTATGGGCAATCAACCGGCTATAACCGCGCATGGCATTTAGTGGATTGCGTATTTCATGTGTCAGCGTAGAGATGAACATAGATTTTAACTGCTCGGCTTCTAACGCTTTTTCCTGTGCTTCTTTTAGCTCATGTATATCGGCCACAACGCCCAGCATATGTGTGGCTTTGCCATTTTCATCGCGGGTGACATGTCCTCTCCCTGACAACCATTTGATCGTCCCATCTGGATGAATGACGCGGTGTTCAACTTTGTAGTCAACGCCCTCTTTGATACAGGCATCGGCGCTATCTACCACTACATGACGGTCATCGGGATGCACTGCATTTAGAAAGTTTTCATAGGTGGTTTCCAGAACTGGCTCTGAATATCCGAACAGTTTGTGGATTTCCGGAGACCAATACAATTCGCCGGTTTCAATATTCCAATCCCAGGAGCCCACGTTGGCGTAAGCATGACTGATATTGAATCGATCGTTACTGATTTGCAGCTGTTCTTTTAGATGAATTTCATTGGTAACTTCATAGCGAATAGAAACGTAGGCTTGTGGTCGTTGTTGCTGATCGAGAATTGGGTAGATGGTGGAATCTACCCAGTAAAAGCCATCATCTTTTCTGCGGTTACACACGATTCCTCGCCACGGTTGTCCGGATGAAATAGCTTTCCACATGTCGGCATAAAAATTATCAGGGTGGTTGCCCGATTTTAAAACACGGTGATTCTGGTCAATCAGTTCATCGCGAGAGTATCCGCTGACTTGGCAGAAGTTGTCATTGGCATAGGTAATTGCTCCCCGCTTATCGGTAAAGGAAATAATGGCTGAAAAATCGATCAGCTGGGCAAAAAAGTTATTGGTGGATGTGTGAATGGGTGAGTAGAAATCGCCACCCGTACCTAGGGTATTGGTGATATAGGCTTCTAGCTGCTCTTGTGACTCTGGTAGCAATAAATATTGAACGTCACAGAATTTACTCAGGTTGATTGCCTCGTTATGGTCATAGCTGTCGGTAAACACTAGAAACCGGATAAACTGTAGCTTTTCTATAAAAATAGATTGCTGCCAGCTAACGAAGCTATCAAGGTTTTCTTTATTGCTGGCGTCAATGATCACCAGTATCGCGGACATGGAACGCTCAAAATCAAATGTTGAATCGTTAGCGCGTAATTCCGTGATGGTCCATGCATTTCTCATCGCTAAATTGTTTAATGAAGCGGCAAGTTGTGAGTCAGGCAAAGACAAAAGTTTTATATTCATTAATAGCTGCTTCGATATTAAGTCAGGAGCTTATTTAGGTGGGACCGCTTTCCATGAGGTGGAATCTTTAATACTTTTTAGCCTAATCATGCAAAGTTATTATCACTTTTCGGAAGCTAAGCAGTGTGTTGATTAAACCTTATAAAAATTGACGCCAATACAATTTATATAAACTGCTAGTGGCGGTTTTTTGTCATTTTTACAGTGAAAAAACAAGCAGCTTGTAATTTATTATTTTAATAAATTCAATAAGTTAACTGGCATTTCTCATGTTTTTTCAAAAGTTGGCTAAAAGCTTGCTATCCCATGTGCAAAATCAGAAATAGCTGGAGAAGCACATGCTGTGTCATTATTTGGATAACTTGAAAAACACCATTCAATGGGCCTGTATGCAGGATGATATTGATATTTTGAGCCTGGCGCGCGATCGCCACAATCAGTTACTGGACTACGTTCAGACACTTCCCACATCAGAGCAGCAGCTCGCTCACCAACATATTGATGGGCTGTTACCTATGGAATGGCCATTGTGGATGGAGGCCTGTCGATATGATGATGGTGCTGATGCCAAGGCAGCAGTGGTACTGCACTAACCGTTAAAGTTTCTCTCTTAACAGTTTCTCTCGAGGGGAAGCCTCCATTAAGAAGGGCAAGAAATAAGAGGGGCAAAAATAATAATTATCGGGGTTAGCTCACATCATTGGGTCGAGGAGTTAGCTCAGCATAACTGGGGCGGTTTCCGCCCCTTTTTTCGTTTGTTAGTGTGATAAAGAGAAAGGCTGCTTTCGAAATTTTTTGCTAATTAAGCAGCCATATTGGTCGCCATGGCATTTAACTCTTTCGACCCTTCTACCACTTTTTCAATCGCTTCTTTGGCCTTTTCCGGGTCCAGATGTAGGTGCTGGTAAAGCTCGTCGGGGATCGGGTTAGAGGCAGCATCACCGATGCCGTGGCTACGTAAGAGGCGCATGGCAATGTAAAGCAGGTTGGCGTAGCTGGAATCTTCTCCATCGTAGGCCGCCTCGTTTTGGAAGCGCAAAGCTTTGCACACTTCTTCCGGCATGTTCCACAGTCTCATTAACCAAGCGCCCAATTGCTCGCGCGTTACGCCGAGTAAGTGACGCTCTATATGGCAGTGATTAGAGAAAGGGTTGGCTTCTTGATAACGACAAATGCTGGAAAAGTGGGGCGGAAAGACTTCAGCCAAAATTAGATAACCAAAGTTATGTAGTAACCCGGATAGATAAGCCATACCCATTGCAGGGCGCTCTTTTGGAGGAATCGCTCCGACTAGAGCTTCAACGGCAGCGGCAGCGTAAACTGCTTGATGCCAATAGGGGGTGAAGCCTTTGGCCTGATCTTTGGGTAGGTTCAACGTTTTGCCTAATGCCAGGCCCAGAGACAGGTTTAATACCAAATCAAAACCTAGTACCCGCACAATAGCATCGTGTACCGATTTAATTTTCCCTGGGGCGGCATAATAGGGAGAAGCCGCCCAGCTCACTACTTGTGCTGCCAGTGCAGGGTCGGTCTCAACAATATCCGTAAGGTCCTTGATATCTGCGTTTGGATCGACTCTGAGTTTAATAATGCGTTGCGCCGTTTCTGGCAGTGGAGGAAACTCCAAAGTTTCTTCAAGTCGTTGTTTGATACGCAGTTGCGTGAAGTTAGCAACAGCAGTGGTAATTTGGCTGACATCTTCAGCATCATCCAGAGAGCTGGATTGCAATTGCTGCTCACTGATAGCAAAGTCGCTGACAATGGCACCATCGGTTAATTTCTGGAATTCATTGCCGTCAATATTAATGATGTCGTAGTCACCACCGCTATCGAGTTTAAGAATATTAATATCCAGTAGTGCCTGATCAATAATCACTGGAATGCCCAAGGCATGTGGTACGGTTGGCAGGCGTTCGAGCTGATGCTGGTTACATAGGTTAAGTACGTCTTCCTGACCACAGGCTTTGAAGTTTCTGTCGGTCATCCGGTTAAGTGTATCAACATCGATGATACAGTCGGATCGATATAGCACCTGTACCTTACCACTACTATCCTGCAACAGGCTGACAGACGCTGAACAGGAGTCGTTACTGAGGGATGTGCTTGGGTGTAATTGCGTAGTGCTAAACGTGATATCGTGTTTGTTTAGTGTGGTTTCTATTACTGCCGGTACAGGCATTTCTAACTCCTAAAACGTACTACAGCGTTTGAAAAAGGGGTAAATGCCATTTCAACCCTTGTATTTCAACTCAATAAGTTTCTTCAAAATGACACGGTGTATAAAAACGCGCTGCACAAAAAAGTATATACCGGAAATCGATACTTTACCGATTTCCCTGTAGCTTTTTGCATAAGAATTGTGAATTAGTCATACAAAACACAAAAAGAAATAGTAATTAGCGCTTACACATGAGCATATTGATCGCCATGTAACAACCATCGCTTTACCAAAGGTTCGACGTGTGATGGATATTGTTGCAGTAATAAAGTAGCAGCAGATTTCACCTTTTCCAGTAAATGGTGATCGCGTTCAAGGTCAGCTATTTTTAGTAGCATTAGTCCGGTTTGGCGGGTACCGAGTAACTCGCCTGGCCCACGCATTTCCAAATCTTTCTCGGCAATTACAAAACCATCATTGCTATCGCGCATAATTTGCAGGCGCCGTTTGCTTTGTTTGCCGAGGGGATTTTGGTACATCAGGACGCAGTGGCTGACAGCAGATCCGCGTCCTACACGACCTCGTAGCTGGTGTAATTGCGATAGTCCAAGCCGTTCGGCATTCTCGATGATCATCAGGCTGGCATTGGGGACATCAACGCCAACCTCGATCACCGTTGTTGCAACCAATAAATCCAACTGATGCTGTTTGAAAGCCTGCATAATCTCGGTTTTTTCGGCGGCTTTCAGTCGGCCATGTACCAGGCCAATTTTTAAGTCCGGTAGACTGTTGCGAAGATTTTCGCAGGTAACCTCTGCCGCTTCTGCTGACAGGGCTTCAGACTCTTCGATTAACGTACACACCCAATAGGCTTGCTGGCCCTCGCTGCAAGCAGCCTGAATTCTTTCGACGACGCGTGAACGTTTAGTGCTATCAATAGCAACAGTGTTGACGGGTGTGCGACCAGGCGGTAGCTCATCGATTTGCGAGCAGTCAAGATCGGCGTAGGCAGTCATCGCCAGCGTGCGGGGAATGGGGGTGGCGGTCATGACCAGCTGGTGAGGGTGCCCGATTTCCCGTCGCCCTTTGTTTTTAAGCGCCAGTCTTTGATGAACACCGAATCGGTGCTGTTCGTCGATGATGACAAGTCCCAGTTTTGCGTAACTCACGTCATCCTGAAAAAGCGCATGGGTGCCGATGATGACCATCGCCTCATGGCTTTGAATAGCATCCAGTTGTTGCTGCCGACGTTTACCCTTGATCTTGCCACTAAGCCAGGCCAAGTTGAGACCCAGTGGCTCAAACCACTGACAAAAGTTATTGAAGTGTTGCTCTGCAAGAACCTCAGTCGGTGCCATGATGGCAACCTGATAGCCACAGGCAACAGCTTTCAACGCAGCCAATGCGGCGACCACGGTTTTGCCCGAGCCGACATCGCCCTGTACCAGTCGCAACATGGGTTTTGGTTGTTTTAAGTCGTCGGCAATTTCTTCGCTGACGCGCTGCTGGGCATTGGTTAACTGAAAGCCAAGCTGTTGCCTGAACCGCGTGGCAAGTTCGCCATCATCATCCATCGGCGGTGCGGGCTGACAGCGGGTTTGCAACCGCAACTGCTGCACGCTGAGGTGGTGGGCCAGTAATTCTTCAAAGGCCAGGCGTTGCTGATAGCGATGTGCTCCCTCTACCAGTTGCTGGGTATTGGCATCCGTCGGTGGGCGATGTAAATAGTGAATGGCTTGTTCCAGCGTAAGCGCCTCTCCAGCTAGTTCAAGTTCAGGAGGCAGCCAGTCGACCAAGGTCTGCGGTTTCAGCATGGTCAGCGCCTGGTCGGTTAATTTGCGCCAACTTTGTTGGCTTAAGCCTTCTGTACTTGGATAGATGGCCGTTAGGGATTCGGCCATGGCCGGTGCCTGCTCAGCAATGGCTTGATATTCCGGATGATAAAACTCTAGCCCGGATGCACCGCGGCGGGGCTCACCATAACAACGCAATCGTGTGCCGGCAGCCAGATTCTGCTGCTGTGTCGCATTGAAATGATAGAAGCGCAGGGTAACGGTGCCGGTACCATCCTGGATTCGACAAACCAGGCTGCGCCTTTTGCCGAAGCTGATATCGGCAGCCTTGATTTCACCTTCGATTACCGCGTCCACCCCCGGTTGAAGTGCACCAATGGGAGTGATGCGAGTGCGGTCCTGATAACGCAGCGGCAGGTGAAATAGCAAATCCTGCACGCTATCGATGCCAAGAGCTGCTAGCTTTTCCGCCATTTTAGGGCCAACACCCTTTAATGACTTTACGCTTATCCTGTCCAGGGTTTTTGTCTGGCTCGGCCGGGAACTGTTTGGTTGGAGTGTGCTGGGCATTGCTGGAAGCTGTTATGAGAGCGCGTTGTCAGAGTTGCTGCCAAGGTCGCTGCGACTAATAGCCTGACACAGAGCATCAATCGCCTGTGGCCGTGGAAAACTGCAGCGCCAGGCCAGTGCGATGGTGCGCTGCTGTTTTTTGGTATCCAATGGTCGTGTTGTAAGTCGCCCGCTGACATGGTCAGTGAGCTTGGCAGCTGATTCCGGTAAAACAGTAATACCCAGTCCGGATGCCACCATATATTTCAGTGTTTCCAGTGAACTGCCTTCGACAACTGACTGCAAGGGGTCGCTACCGTTACCCAGATTTTTCTTCAGGCCAGGGCAAGCGTCGAGTACCTGGTCGCGAAAACAGTGCCCTTCTCCCAGCAACAAGACCTTTTCCTGCTCGAGTTGTTTTGGCGTGATGGCTTCTTGTCGCGTCAATGGATGGTCGTGAGGCAGTAATACCACAAAGGACTCGGTATAAAGAGGCTTGGTGACGACATCGACTTCCTTAAAGGGTAGCGCGATCACAATGGCATCCAACTCGCTACTGCGCAATTTCTCCCGTAACACCGCCGTATAATTTTCTTCTATGTAGAGCGGCATTTCTGGTGCTTTCTGCTGCAGGCGGGGAACGAAATGAGGGAACAGATAGGGGCCGACAGTAAAGATGGCGCCGATAGCCAGCGAACTGCCCAGAGGGTCTTTGCCGCTATCGGCCAGGTCCTGAATCATACTTGCCTGTTCAAGTACCTGTTGTGCCTGCTGAATGATTTTTTCCCCCAACGGTGTCGCTTTAACCTGGCTGCGGCTGCGCTCAAACAGGGTAACATCGAGCTCCTCTTCCAATTTTTTGATAGCAACACTTAATGTTGGCTGACTGACAAAACATTTTTCTGCTGCTTTACCGAAATGTTCTGTTTGGTGTAGGGCGACGATATAGCGCAATTCGGTTAAAGTCATGACCAGAGCCTTTGATTTATGTCTTTATAGTTAGATGGGATAGATTAATGATTTCTATTGAAGGCTTTCAAGATAAAAATTCTGTTTATTAAAGTTTTTGGAAAAATAAGAGCGAGAGATAGTTATTGTGGCTGATAAAAAAGTCTTGCTAGTGGGCTGTGGCGATATCGGGATATCACTTGGGCAATCGTTGTTGCGATCCGGTTTCACCGTGTGGGGGTTGCGACGAAATACCTCTTTGCTAACAGAGGGGTTTCATCCCATTACTGCCGATATCACCGAACCACGCTCGCTCCAGCAAGTAGCTGAGCAGGATTGGGATTATGTTGTGGTGACGCTGGTTCCTGCTGGTTTCAATGATGAGGGTTATCGGAGTATCTTTGTTGAGGGGGTGAATAATCTGATTTCATCGCTACATATTCAGCCAAAGCTCCGTCGATTACTCTTTGTATCTAGCAGCAGTGTATATCACCAAAAAAATGGTGAGTGGGTTGATGAACAAAGCCCGACCGAGCCAACAAGCTTTTCTGGTAAACGGTTGCTGCAAGGTGAGCAGTTACTGCAGCAATCGTCACTGCCAGCTACTGTGGTGAGATTTTCCGGTATATATGGTCCCGGTAGACGGCGCTTGATAGATCAGGTATTGGCAGGCCAGGGTTGTGAGAAATCGCCGCCGTTGTATACCAATCGTATTCATCAACAGGATTGTGTTGGCTTTTTACAGCATCTGATCGAGATGAATGAGCGAGGTATTGAAACAGAGGCGTGTTATTTGGCGACTGATAGTTCGCCGGTTACGATGTGGGATGTTAAACAATGGCTGGCTTCGCAGTTGGAGGTTGTGCTTGGTGATACGTCACCTGAGTCCAAAATGCGCAGAAGTAGTAAACGTTGCAGTAACCAGAAAATGTTGGCAACAGGTTATGAATTGCGTTACCCGAATTTTCAGCAGGGTTACGCTGAATTATTGAAAAGCTTGATCTAAAAGACTTGTTGCGATGAATAAAAGCGCTAATAATCAAACTAGGCTTAACAGAAATTAAAGGATTCTTTTATGCGACGGTCTAGCCACTCTATTCTTTCCATCATCTTTATTCTGTGCGCGTTGATTACTAATCCCGTGTCAGCAGAGCAGCGTAGTTTTCAGCAGATTCTGGACAGTGGCTCTTTGCGAGTCGGTGTTTCAATTTTCCCACCTTGGGTCATGAGAGCGAAAGACGGTGATTTAGTTGGATCCGAAATTGATATGGCGCGCCGCTTGGCTGCAGATATGGGTGTTACGCCAGAATTGGGCTTGTATGAATGGCAGCAGCTCATTCCGGCACTAAACGCAGGAGATATCGATATCATCATTTCCGGCATGGGAATAAAGCCCAATCGTGCATTAAAGGTGAATTTCAGCCGGCCCTATGGTGATGCTGGTATAGGTATGGCGGCGAATACTAAATTAACTAATAGTTTCGATAGCCTTGATGACATGAAGAAACCGGCAACAGTGATTGGCGTATTAGCTGGCACGGTTTCTGAAAGTGTCGCGAACAGAATGTTCGATCGATCCACTATTAAAAAATTTTCAACAGAAGATAAGCTGGAACAGGCGTTACTTGATGGCAAGGTTCATGCGGTGATAGCGGCTAATCCGTTGCCAAAATTTTTATCATTAAAATATCCCGATAAAGTTGATGAGCCTCTAGCTAAACCGTTGCTGAGTTTTAAGGAAGGCCTTGCCATCAATAAGGGCGATGCAGATTTTTTGAATTTTCTGGATGCCTGGGTTGTGGCTAGAATCGCCGATGCCTGGATTCCCAGCACGCGTCAGTATTGGTTAGAAACATTAAAATGGCGTGATCAGGTACAACAGTAAATAATGTGAAAATCAAAGAGGCGTAAGGATAATGGAGGCACATGATGGTTAATCACTTTCCTGCAGTGTTACCTTACCCGTGGAAGAGTCATTTTCTTTTAGCATTGTTTTTATTGCTTACCTGTTCGGTTGTTATTGCGCAGTCGATGAATGGCAACAGTGATAAAACTGCTGAAGATGAATTGCTAGATGAAAGTGAATACCGCAGCGAATTGGAAGAAATTGTTGTTATTGGCCGTCAGCCCGAATGGCGACAACAAAGGGGAGAAGAGGAGTGGCGCCCCGAGCGCTTTGAATTGCCAGAGATAAAATCAGAAGCGCGACTGACATGGTTTCCCCGATACGATAAAGATGAACGGGATCAATACGATGGGGTTCGGGATCGTCTGGCAGAAAAACCGGAGTTCAGATTATTCCGATGGCGGTTCTAATTTTCTGCCAGCCTCTTTATTTATATAGAAAGAATTTACAGAGAAAGAATAACTTCCACTTCAATGTTTGCGCCTTTGGGTAAAGCTGCAACCTGAACACAGGCGCGGGCGGGGAATGGCTCTTGAAATACACCCGCCATCACCTCATTAACAGCAACAAAATCATTTAAATCGGTTAATGAAATATTCACTTTTACAGCGTCATCTAAACTGCCTCCGGCAGCTTTTGCTAC
>JANQLG010000037.1 GCA_028280715.1 Spongiibacteraceae bacterium
TCAACGCCGCTGTTAATGTCGTTTTACCATGGTCAACGTGTCCGATTGTACCAACGTTGACGTGTGGTTTCGTGCGTTCAAATTTTTCCTTAGCCACTGTTCAGGCCCTCAAAAAAGTTAATTAAATAATTGGTTATTAGAACCGGCTAAACAGTGGCGAAAATCAGTTGCCAACCTCAATACCAGTACCTATGGGCGCGCTATCATAAACCCACATTCTCCGGAGTCAAGACCATAGGCTCCATTAGCTCTCAAAAGCCGTATTTTCTGGTCTCTCGCCCCGCTTTTGGTGCAGTTATGACGCCCGGATGTCCAGACTGAAATACTCTGGTCATGATTTTTCAGCTTTTCTCTCAATAAATCCGATTTCTGGTTATTTTTTGGTTCAATATCGGCCCGCGCACCGGTATACTTGCGCGCGTTTTTCACCCAGGTAATTTCGAGTAATTCCATGACTGATTTAGCTAAATACAGAAATATCGGTATCTTCGCTCACGTCGACGCGGGCAAGACCACTACTACCGAGCGTATCCTTAAACTGACCGGCAAGATTCACAAAACCGGTGAGGTGCACGACGGGGAATCCACCACTGACTTTATGGAACAGGAAGCAGAGCGCGGTATTACCATTCAGTCTGCTGCAACCACCTGTTTCTGGAACGACCACCGCATGAATATCATCGATACTCCGGGGCACGTTGACTTCACCGTTGAAGTTTACCGTTCGCTGAAAGTACTTGATGGCGGTATCGGCGTATTCTGCGGCTCAGGTGGTGTTGAACCTCAATCTGAAACCAACTGGCGCTATGCTACAGAATCTGAAGTTGCTCGTCTGATCTTCGTTAACAAACTGGACCGTTTGGGTGCTGACTTCTACCGCGTGGTAGAGCAGGTCAAGAAAGTACTGGGCGCTAACCCGCTGGTAATGACATTGCCTATCGGTACAGAAGATGATTTCGTGGGTGTAGTCGATGTTCTGAGCCAAAAAGCGTATGTATGGGATGATTCGGGCCTGCCTGAGAATTACGAAGTTAAAGACATTCCTGCTGATATGGTTGACGACGCAGTCATGTACCGTGAACAGCTTATTGAAACAGCTGTTGAGCAAGATGACGATTTAATGATGGCTTATATGGAGGGTGAAGAGCCTTCTATTGAAGATATCAAACGTTGTATCCGTAAAGGTACTCGCGAATTGGCCTTCTTCCCTACATACTGTGGTTCGGCCTTTAAGAACAAAGGTATCCAGTTAATATTGGATGCGGTTGTTGACTACCTGCCTTCACCAACAGAAGTTGATGCACAACCACTGACTGATGAAGACACTGGTGAGCCTACCGGTGAAGTGGCGACTGTTGATCCAGCCGAGCCACTACGTGCGCTGGCATTCAAAATAATGGACGACCGTTTCGGCGCCCTGACCTTTATTCGTATTTACTCGGGTGTATTGAACAAGGGTGACACCATCCTGAACTCCTACACTGGCAAGACTGAGCGTATCGGCCGCATGGTGGAAATGCACGCTGATGAACGTACTGAATTGAGCGCTGCTCAGGCGGGCGACATCATCGCCGTAGTCGGTATGAAGAACGTACAAACTGGTCACACGCTGTGTGATCCTAATAATCCTTGTACGCTAGAACCTATGATCTTCCCTGAGCCGGTAATTTCGATTGCCGTTTCTCCAAAAGATAAAGGCTCTGTTGAGAAAATGGGTATTGCCATTGGTAAGATGGTGGCAGAGGATCCTTCCTTCGTGGTTGAGACTGACGAAGATTCCGGTGAAACCATCCTGAAAGGTATGGGTGAATTGCATTTGGATATCAAAGTCGACATCCTCAAGCGCACCTATGGTGTTGAGCTAGAAGTAGGTCAGCCTCAGGTAGCTTACCGTGAAACCATCACTCAACCCCTGGAAGATAGCTACACCCACAAGAAGCAGTCGGGTGGTTCTGGTCAGTTCGGTAAAATCGACTACCGCATCAAGCCCGGTGAAGTCGGCTCTGGCTACACCTTCGAATCTTCAGTTGTCGGAGGTAACGTACCCAAGGAATTCTTCCCGGCGATTGAGAAAGGCTTCGGCATGATGATGGAAGAAGGCCCACTGGCTGGCTTCCCTCTGTTAGACGTAGAAATCGAACTTTTCGACGGTGCTTACCACGCAGTTGACTCCTCGGCGATTGCCTTTGAAATTGCAGCTAAAGGTGCTTACCGTCAGTCCATGCCTAAAGCTGGCCCTCAATTACTTGAGCCGATCATGAAGGTAGACGTATTCACGCCAGAAGATAACGTGGGTGACGTTATCGGTGACCTGAACCGTCGTCGCGGTATGATCAAGGATCAGGAAGCAGGCCCAACTGGTGTTCGCATTAAAGCTGATGTGCCACTAGCAGAGATGTTCGGTTACATTGGCCACTTGCGTACCATCACTTCTGGTCGCGGTCAGTTCTCAATGGAATTCTCTCACTATCTGCCATGTCCACAACAGGTTGCTGATGAAGTGATTGCAGCAGAAAAAGAGAAGAAAGCGGCTAAGTAACTTTATTACTTCATTTAAGCTTTATCTATAAAAAGGCCCTAGGTGAAAATCCAGGGCCTTTTTTATTGTCTTGAATTTGTATATGGGATCATACAATCGGCATCCCGAAACACAAATGAACTGACTTAATTATCCTTTTCTTCAAAAATAACACCGCATACTTGATAATGCCCCAAAATCATTTTTGAGAACGCACTATGTCAATCAAACTGAATGTAGGCTGTGGCCGCAATATCCTTGATGGCTGGACAAATTTGGATTGCGCCGATCTCCCCGGTATCGATATTGTCGCTGATATTGATCGCTGTGCCGATGCACCATTGCCAATAGAGGACAATTCAGTAGAAGAGTTTCTTCTTTCACATGTTATTGAGCATATTCGCCATCCACTGCCGTTGATGCAAGAACTTCACCGTGTAGCAAAACCTAATGCCACAATGATTATTCGTGTGCCCTATGGTTCCAGCGACGATGCCTTTGAAGATCCAACTCATGTGCAGCAATATTTTGAAGGCAGCTTTAATTATTTTTCTCAGCCATTTTACTGGCGTGCTGACTATGGTTATCGCGGTGATTGGCAGCCGGAAATTGTGCAATTAATTGTCGACCAGCAAAATAATCATGATCTAACAGCAGATCAAATTATGGAAAAGGTAAAAGTCCTACGCAATCAGGTTAAAGAAATGATTGTAAAACTGGTTGCCATCAAGCCTATTCGCGAGCCTAAAGGCGAACTACAGCAAAAACCACAGACTGAAATTATTCTGAGTTAGGAATTAGCGAACTGAGATAATCTTGCCACATTTCATGGTAAGCAGCCTCTAGGTGTTGCGTATAAGCTGCGCTGTTAAACAACGGCAGCGAACTCCTACCGGCAGTAAGATATTGCTTATAATTACTCAAACGCTCTGGCTGGTTAATTAACTGAACAGCTTTTTCACAATAATCCTGAAAAGAATTAGCAATCAGTTCTTCCATTTCTACATTTTTCAATAAACTGCCAGCCACACGGGAAATTATTGTATCGCCACTTATGGTAAGAACAGGCACACCTGCCCACAGTGCATCTGAAGCAGTTGTATGAGCATTAACGGGATAGGCATCAAGAAATAAATCAGCTGAAGCTAAACGATTTAGATGGCTCAGCTGATCCATTTTTTTTGCAAACACATAACGATCAGAGGGGACGCCTCTCTTAGTCAGCTCCTTCGATAAATTGTGCTGCAAGTCTGCATTATCTGCTAGTAGCCACAGTAGTGACTGCGGCGATTGCTTGAGAATATCTGACCAAACATCTAATAATTGAGGGCTTAACTTATAGGCCTGATGAAAAGCCGCTAAAATCACTTTATCGTCAGGCAAATCTAGCTCTGAGCGTGATTTAGCAATCGGAATATCGCGCTGATCATCCGCGGGTTGATAACAGCCAGATAGATTAATAATTTGCTCAGTAAAGTCATCTTGTAGCTTAGAAGGTGTCACATAATTATCACCAATAAAATAATCCCATTCCTTATGGCCCATCGTTGCAGGATAGGCCAGATAATTAACTTGAACAGGTGATGGGCGATGTAGAAAAATCTCAGCACGATGATTTTGCGTTAATCCTTTCACATCAAGCAAAATATCGATTTCATGTTCATTAATTAATGCTGCTATTTTTTCGGAACTCTGCTCGCGAACATCATAGAACTCATCAAGAGCATTAACCAACCGTTCCCTCATTGCTGATTGATCATCGGGCCCCAAAGAATAACCTATCACTTCAAAGCTATCACGATTGTGCAATTCAATAATACGTACTAATAAAATTGCTGTCGCATGTTGATGAAAATCGGCAGATACATAACCTAAACGAATTTTTTTGGCAGTCGTTTTACGGTAGCGCTCTGAGAACTTGCTTTGATAATCAGGCTGTGTCGTTAATGCATTTTGTTCCTGCCAATATTGAGCAGCCAATAAGTGCTCGGTAGCGGTTGATTCAGGCAGAGTAATCAAACTAAAAGGCGGTAGTATACAAGTTTTATTTTTATTGCTAAGTAAAGCAACACATTGCTTTACTAATTTATCAACTCCCTCCCAATCACATAATTGCCGTTTAAAATGCATTAAATAGGGAATTGCTGAAAGATAATCGGGAGTTTGCTGTAATAATGTCTCAAGCTTCGAACAAGCTAACTGTATTTGTCCAGTTTTTTGCAGGGCCAATGCCAGATTAAATTGTGCGTGCTTATATTCAGGGTTTAAGACTAACACTTGTTCATAACAATTAATCGCATGTTGATAGTCACCCGTTCTCATATAGCAATTACCCAGCCCATTTTTTGCCTCAATATTATTCGGAGATAAATTGAGTGCTTGTTGAAAATAGCTGGAACTTTCATCAAGATTATTGAGGGCAAGCAAGCAACATGCATGTCCTATCATGGCTGTGACATTGTCGCCATCTAAGGTAAGTACTTTTTCAAATAATGCTGAAGCAGCAACTGTATTGTTTTTCTGCAAATACAAGTCACCAAGATTACTTAAGGCATCCATGTAATCTGGAATACTATGTATTGCCTTTCGATAACACTGCTCGGCCTCATCAAACATAAGTTGACCCGCCAGTGCCCGACCAAGATTGTTGAGCACATAGGGTTGATTTTCTTCTGCAGTTAATATTTTTCTATATCCTCTCTCTGCCTCTGAATATTTTTCCTGCTCTAAAGCTAAGTTAGATAGATTCATCTGAGCATTAATATTATTGGGCTGAATATTTAAAATCTGTTGATAAAACTCGGTGGCTTTTTCCCATTGTTGCTGTTGAGCAGATAAATTCCCCAATGCCATTAATGCATCCAGATCTGCCGCATTAAGTCTTACTACCTGTTGATAAGCGGCTTCAGCCGCTGGCATATCTCTTGTCGCCTCCAGTGCACCGGCCAGCGCTTTCCAATAATCGACATTATGCGGTTCTAAACTTACGGCTTTATCTATTAACTTTAGTGCCTGATTATTTTTATTCTGTTGCCGTTTTAATAAACCGTAAAAATAATAGGATTGGGGCCACTTTGAATTGGACTTAATGAGGCGTCGATAAATTTTTTCTGCACCGTCGAACTGACCTTGCTGATGCAATAGCAGTGCTTGCTGCAAAAAATGCGCAGATTTTTCATTATTTTTAGCCATTAACTACCACCAACTGAAGCCTTGTTGATTTTTATACCGCATTAGCCCATCTGCCTAATGATAACAGCGGTCCCTTTTCTCTACTAATACCACCCACATCTATTATCACCCACTGGTGCTAGAGTCTTACATCAGCTATTCTTGCGTTTTAACCAGGTAGAAATTAGGTCGTTACCTGGAGCCTTATGATTCAATGATTGAAATCAGGTAACACCATGGAAACCCAGCATAAAACCCTCAGTAAAATTGCCGACTATCTCAAGCATTATCCCTTTTTACTCGTTACTATCGCCGGCCTGGTTATTCTCACTATCGTATTAATCATGGATATTGAGAAACTTCAGGAACTAAAACTGCTCTTATACGGGGTGGTGTTATTACCTATCTGTATGCAGTTCTTTTTCGAGGCCCGAAAGCAATCCCATAAGCACAACATGCAAAAGCTGGAAGAAGCGCCGCCCACCGTTAATTCCGCGCCAGCTACTCCGTCACCTCAAGCAGTACCTACTAACCAACCGAAGTACAGTACTAAAACGGTCATAGGTTGCGTCTTATGGGTAATGTGTTTATTAGCCTATGGTGACAGTAGTGACGAAGAATTACTGGATGTCGACTTGCAATACGGAGTCATTATGTTTGCCGGTGTAGGTCTCTGGTTGTCCTTTTCTGCACTAGGGGAGATCCGGCGCAAAGAATCCACAGGCATGAAGCTGACTATTGCCAACCTCATCCTGTGTAGCCTTTTTATTCTCTCTGCTATTGGTTGGATTATGGACGCAGGAGAACCCTACTGAGGCATTTGAAATTTTTAATCGATAGTAAATTGCGCGACAAAGGGTGCGTGATCCGACTCTGGATATTTAGCATCAAAGCTATAAGGCAAGCTTTCATCGTGTAGATTTTCATTGTGAATTTGCGCATGCGAGAAAAAAGGCAGTAGCGCTTGCGATATCAACATATGGTCTAACAAATTACCTTTGCCGTGATGCAAGTGCGAAAAGCGTGTAGATTCGGGAATTGCCAAACTACACGGTACTAATACGTTACTTCGCAATGCTGGGTTATCGGTATTTTCAACGGCACCACAAATAGCATCCACAGGCACCTGTCCAGGCTCTGCATTAAAATCACCGCTGACGACAATTTTTGCTTCTGTATCAGTTGCCAAAATTTCATCGACTAGCATGCGGGTTTCTATCGCCTGCCCGACACGTTTAATCGACGACAGAAAATAGCCTTCAGCCCATCCAGCAGCACTATTCCAGGCAAAACCATTTTTTTGGCCACTAATAGTGGAAGCCAGTCTCGATTTTAAATGCAAATTAATAAGATGAATCACTCCAATATCAGGATGCTCCACCTGCACATGTAAAATGGGCCTTTCCCAACTGATATCTTTGGCTTCCGTTTCCTCTGGAACTGCTGTTACTTTTCGATATTGCAGTTTCTCAATTTTATCGTTCCGATATTGCTGTACATCGATAATCGGGAATGCTGAGAGTATTACAAGGTTACGCTTATCGTAGGGGACATTATCACTGGTTTTAGTGAAGGCCCTTGAGAAACTGGCATAATCAGTACCATCAATAACTGCATCCAACGCCGACAAATTTCTGTTGGGGTTATCAGAAGTATGATCTGGCAGCTCTTGCCCATGAACTTCCTGCAGACATAAAATATCGGCATTGATGCGATTAAGAGAAGTTTGCAGAGTGGGAATTCGCTGATTTAGAGAAGGATTTCTTTCATTCTCATTAACATCTAGATTTTCTATATTAAATGAAGCAATGCGTAACATAACAACCTCCTTTGTTGATAATTAAAAAACAACCTTGTAAAGAAAAACTACTTTAAACTTACTACAACAATGTGACAAACACCATTAAGATACAAGCAGATAAGTTTTTATTCCTTCCCGAAAATTCCTTTCAAATTCTATCGACACAAAAAAGGCGAGCCTCAAAATGAAGTTCGCCTTATGATTTTCAACTGGGGAAAGTAATCTTAAAGCCCCAGTTTTTAATAGTATTCTACAAATCGAATTAAGACTGCTCTGCTGATTCTGCCTCAGCCTCTTGCGATTCGATATTGATTAACTCAACTTCGAAGATTAACGTTTCATTAGGCGCCATACGACCGCCACCATTTTCACCATAAGCAAGGTTGCTTGGAATAAACAATTGCCACTTCGATCCCACTGGCATTAATTGTAACGCTTCAGTCCAGCCGGCGATAACACCGCTTACCATAAATTTGGCACTTTGTCCGCGCTTATAAGAGCTATCAAATTCAGTACCATCAATTAGGGTACCGGCATAATTGACTTCAACCACATCGTTAGCGGTTGGTTTGGTGCCGGTGCCTTCGGTGATAACTTTATATTGCAGGCCGCTTTCCAAAGTAACGACACCTTCTTTGTTAGCGTTCTCGGCCAGAAAGGCTTCGCCCTTTTGTTTATTTTCTGAAGCCATTTTTGCGACCATTTCCTGTTGATATTGCTGCATTTCTTTAGCAATGTCTTCCTGGGAAACTAACAACTCAGAACCTTCTAGTGCATGTTGAGCGCCGAGAACAAAAGCGTCGTAATCAACTGCAAATTGATCCTGTTTTAATCTCGAACCGATATTAGCGCCGATACCGTAGGAGATACGTTGCTCCGCAGTATCTAAAGTAGGCTGTGCAGGTTGCTGTTCAGTCGGCTGAGCAGCTTCCTGGTTACAACCGGCAAGGGCTGTACTAATGGCAACAGCCAAAAATAATGATTTTTTCATTGCTCAAAAAACTCCTTGATATGTTTTAGTAGAGGATAACTAAAGGGCTAAGCTAACGGCAGGTAGACTGTTGATTTCTTTAGCGGTTCAATTATCAGTTTTATAAAAATTGTTATGATTTTAAATTTATTGCTCGCGTTCGGCAGCCATTTTTTGCATTTTTTCTAGTAGTTCGTTGGCATTACCTCCCATGCCGGCCATTCCAGGTAGACTGATACCGCCACCACTTTGATCTTCTATTTTAGGGGCTTGCATAACATTTTCCACATCTGGAAGGTTTTCAATGTGGACATTAGCCGTATCCATAGGCTTTTCACTGGAAAAGTGCCAACGCCCATTTTCATCTTGCCATTTATACATTTTGCCCGAGTTTGATGAAAGCTTTATGGGGTCGTTGTTTGTTGCTAAGATGGCCTGATCAGCAGTAGATGTGTTATCTCCCTGTAATGATGCAGTCGCTTGGCTGGCTGCGTCCTTAGCTGTTTGCTGTAGTTGCTCGATATTTATTGAGTCGGTGGACTGCTGAAGAGATTTCAGAGCCGAGTTCAAATTAACACCTTCGGGCAACCAGTCACTGACGCTCATGACAGGCTTACCTCCAGGTCCTTTAATAACCAGAGGTAGGGCTATGGCAAAGATAAAAACTAAGCTGATAAATAGCTTCAGATAAAATTTCATAACTGTCCCTGAATTTAAGCTTTTAATATACCGCTACACCGCTGTGTGATTCTATGAACAGATGCACTTAAATCATAAGTATAGTGATCTAATTCTCAGTTAACTGGGTGATTAATGGATTCTTTGGTTATAAGTTGACGATTTAGCAGTGTTCGGCTAATGATTTATGCCCTATCCTTAAAGCAGCAGCGATAAAGGTTGCAGTGAAGCAATACAGTGACAGAGCATAGATGCAGTAAGTGATAATGACAACTGAAAACCAGGGTAGCAATCTTACCAACGCTTCCTCATCTCCCAAGCGAATTTTATTTGCTAACGCTAAAGGGGGCTGTGGCAAATCAACTCTGGCCACCAATCTGGCCAGTAGCTACGCGCACCTGGGTGTCAAAACGGCCTTGCTTGATTATGATCCACAGGGCTCAGCCGGCCAGTGGCTAAAACGAAGGGGTGAAAATCTAGCTCAGATCACGGGTATTGAAGCGTATAGGCTGGGAAACTCAGGCAGCACTGGCAATTGGTTTATGCGTTTACCAAGGGATATTGACCGCATTATTGTTGATACGCCTGCGGGAATTCAGGGCGAAGATTTCCACCAACAAATTCGGGCGGCGGATATCATCATAGTCCCAGTTCTACCTTCACCCATTGATATTCACTCTGCCACCCGTTTTATCGGTTCGATTCTATTAAGCGCTGAATTTCGGAATTCAGGAAAAACATTGGCTGTGTTGGCAAACCGTGCCAGGAAAAATACCAAGGTTCTACACAAACTGGATTTATTCCTTAATAGCTTGAAGTTACCGCGCCTGGGGACTATTCGTGATACCCAGCAATATGTGCATTGCTCTGAATTGGGTATGGGGGTGGTTGAAAACCCTTCTTCCAGAAACAGTCAGGATCGAATGGCTTGGCAAGAGCTCATTGCTTGGATTGAGGACAATTTTGGATCATCCAGCGATGTGATTAAACTACCCATTTCCAGGCAGGAGGAGCCTGTTTGCCCCGAAACTAAAGAAGGGGTCTATACTGTCGGGTAATAATTCAACGGGTACTATTAAAGTATCGATTATAGATGGTGTGGTTATAACGTCTGCTCTATAAAAAGATTAGAAAAATCAAAAGGTTATTGATCATGGCGAGTAAAACAAGTAAAACTCCAGCGAAAAAAACACCAGCGAAGAAAAAGGCGCCTGCTAAAAAAGCAGCAGCTAAGAAAACACCTACCAAGAAAAAAGCCCCTGCCAAGAAGGCGATAGCAAAGAAAGCGCCGGCCAAGAAAAAGGCCCCCGCTAAAAAAGCAGCAGCCAAGAAAGCACCCGCCAAGAAAAAGGCCCCTGCCAAGAAGGCGGTAGCGAAGAAAGCGCCGGCCAAGAAAAAGGCCCCCGCTAAGAAAGCAGCAGCCAAGAAAGCACCCGCTAAGAAAAAAGCCCCTGCCAAGAAGGCGGTAGCGAAGAAAGCGCCAGCTAAGAAAAAGGCCCCCGCTAAGAAAGCAGTAGCCAAGAAAGCACCAGAGAAAGATACGGCTAAAAAAGTGGTGGCATCAAAAGTCGCTGCTGAGAAAAAAGTGACACCCCGGCAAGTTAAATCTGCAAAGGAAGTTGCGGTGGAGGTTGTTGTGAAGCGTGCAGAAAAACGTTCCGTCGGAAAAGCAAAGACAGAGCCTTCAGCAGTTGCCAAGCCTGGTCCAACAGCCAAACAGCGCTTTGAAGAAAAGCTGGATAAGCAGTTGGAAGAAGAGGCTAAAGCGCAACAGCGAAAGCCCAAAAAAGATGACGATGATAGCGGGCCTATTAGAAGCTTATTTGATTTCTAATGTTATTTAAGGCTGGTTGCGCATTAGCCAATAAGCCTTACTAATTCGCTAGTGTTATCGGCTATTTCATTCCATTCGACACCTGGAAGGGTATCTATGTAGTGTCGAATATTATCAATTGCCAGGTTGTTGGCTTTTTCCTCGCTGTTGTCTTCTTTGCCGTTAGTAAGCTTAGTGAAAGGTAAAGTCTCGACCATTAGCTGTTGTTGCCATTGTTCGGCTTCAAGCTCCAGTACTTTGATGCGATGTCGAAACTGATCTGGCCCGGGTTGTCCTTTCAGGCTAAGCCGTATTGATCGCAGTGGTATCACGCAGTCGTTGCGCCATTTAGCTGTAGCTTTGATCAACTCATGTATCTGTTCAGTAGATAGAGCTTTCCCCTGTTGAGCTGCCCAGAAACAAAACAGCAGCATATTAATATCAGCACCATAATCATCCTGCAGTGCTAATAACAATGACTCCACACAATCCTTTTTATAGACGTTGAGTGAAAACTCCCAAAGTGATTGGTTATCCATGTTCTTCGACCTCGATTATCGGCAAGAACCGCCTTTTTGCGTTGAGCTAACGTATAATCCGCGCCCATGATTAAACTAGATGATATTCGCCTGCAGCGTGGCAGCAAAGTGCTATTAGAACATGCTAATGCTGTAGTTCATGCCGGCCATAAAGTGGCGCTCATTGGTTCAAATGGTAGTGGTAAGTCCAGCCTTTTCCAATTGCTGCTAGGGCAATTGAGTGCCGATGACGGCACGTTGAATCTCCCCAATGATTGGCGTATTGCTCATATGGCGCAGGAAGTGGCGACCAGCGATCGCCAGGCTATTGATTATGTCATTGATGGTGATCGGGAATTGCGAGCTATCGAAGCGGCTATTCAGAAAGCAGAGCAGAATAACGACGACATCAAACTTGCTCAATTACATGAACAGCTAGATAACATCGACGGCTACAATGCCCGTGTAAGAGCAGAGCAATTATTATTGGGGCTGGGGTTTAGGCTCAAGGAAATAGAGCACTCTGCCAATAGTTTTTCTGGGGGGTGGCGCATTCGACTCAATTTAGCGCAGGCATTGATGAGCCCTTCGGATTTATTGTTGCTGGATGAGCCTACCAACCACTTGGATCTTGATGCGGAGCTATGGTTGGAGCAGTGGTTACAGTACTATCAAGGTAGTTTGATACTGATTTCACACGATCGCGATTTTATCGATAGTGTTTGCGAAGAAATTATTCATATCGAGCAACAGCAGTTGAATAGCTATCGTGGCAATTACTCAGCTTTCGAACGTCAACGCGCTGAACGTTTAGCTCAACAACAGGCCAATTATGAAAAGCAGCAGCGGCGGCGTCAGGAAATTCATCAGTTCGTCAGCCGATTTCGTGCCAAGGCTACCAAAGCGAAACAGGCGCAGAGTCGACTGAAAGAATTGGCGCGCATGGAAGAAATTGCGCCGGCCCACATTGATTCTCCCTTCAGCTTTAGTTTTCCAATTCCGAAGAGATTCTCTGACCCACTGTTAAATCTCTCGTCAGCCGTGCTGGGTTATGGTGATGCCAGCATAGTTAATGGCGTCAACATCAGTATTCATCCGGGCAGTCGCATTGGCTTATTAGGTGCTAATGGTGCGGGTAAATCGACATTGCTTAAAACTTTGGCAGGTGAAATTGATTTGTTGGATGGGGAAAATATTGCGGGTGAAAATTTACAGCTGGGTTACTTTGGCCAACATCAGCTGGAAGCATTAGATCTTAACGCCAGCCCTGCTTTACATCTACAGCGCTTGCAGCCTAATGCACGCGAGCAGGAGATCCGAAATTTCTTGGGTGGCTTTAATTTTCATGGTGATATGGCACTTGAAAGTATTGAGCATTTTTCCGGAGGTGAAAAAGCTAGATTAGCCTTGGCAATCGTGGTGTGGCAGCAACCTAATTTATTATTACTGGATGAGCCCACCAACCACTTGGATTTGGAAATGTGTCATGCATTAACGGTAGCGTTACAAAGTTTTGAGGGGGCTGTAGTGGTCGTGTCCCACGATCGTCATTTGTTACGCAATACGGTGGATCAGTTTTTATTAATTGCTGATGGCAAGGCAGAACTATTTGATGGTGATCTGGATGACTACAGTCGTTGGTTGTTAAGTCGAGGACGTGAAGTTTCTGAGGGTCATGAAGGTTCTGAAAAAAGTAGCGAACAAGACTCTTTTCAAAGCAAAGCGCTCAGTAAGAAAGAGCAGAGAAAGCAGGCAGCAGAAGTACGCAAACAGTTAATGCCGATTACCAATGCCATTAAAAAAATTGAGCGGCAAATGGAAAAAACTGATAGTCGGTTGGGCGAAGTGGAAACGCAATTGGCTGACACTGCGTTCTATGAGGCAGAAAACAAAGAACAGTTACAACAATTGTTACAAGTGCAGGCGCAGTTACAATCAGAAAAAGATCAGCAGGAAGAGGAATGGCTGGATTTGCAAGATCAGCTGGAAGTCCTGACTTGCGCGACACAAGAATAAAAAATTTTACACGCTGTTTAACTCCTTAGAGTTTGAAGTTATATGAATATCCATTGATGCAACTATTTAATGGTTCAGATTTTTAAATTGCTGCCGATAAATTGCTCAGAGCTTTTTGCGAATTGAGTGCGGTATGCAGATACACAGTTCCCAAGTCAGTCTTTCCAGTCAGCATCAATTTCAGCGTTCTGAACAGCAGGTTTCCGCTGTTATCGAAAATGGACGTTTAGTTGAAGAGCCCTTCACCCAGATGAATCTCAATGCCCGTTCAAGCGTTATAGTTGAATTTGGTCAACAAATGGTCCAACACATCTATCAACCACAGTTGGCAGAAAGCCCTTCGGCGAATTTGATAGAAGCAGATGGTGCTGAAGCTGTCGATATTGATGCAATGGATATGGAAACCAGTCTGCTCAAAGCATTGGTTGAAGCAATGACGGGTAAAAAAATTGAACAGATGAATGTGAATAACCAGAGCTCTAGCTCGGTTAACATTACTCAACAAACAGGTGGGGCAGCAACAGATAATCCCGAACCTGTTGAGCGTGTCGAAGTAGATCTCAGTTTAATTAGCGAATATGAATTATCAGAAGTGAATATCAGTGCCTCTATGTCGACTGTTGAAGGTGCGGAAATTACTATCAGTTTAAATGTTGTAATGGAACGGAATTACCAGGAAACCACGTTGGGTGTCTTACGAAGAGAAGGTTATGTTACTGATCCATTAGTTATTAATTTTGGCAGTGACAATGTCAGGCTAAGTTCTGCAGTTACCGAATTTGATTTGGATAGCGATGGCAATATGGATTTGTTGCCAACCCTGGTTTCAAATAGCGCGTATATCGCGCTGGACAAAAACGGTGATGGAAAAATCAATAACGGCACAGAATTATTTGGCCCTAACACTGGCAATGGTTTTGCTGAGTTGGCGCGTTACGATGATGATGGCAATGGTTTTATCGACAGTGGTGATCGCGTTTATTCGGAACTTATTGCCTTTAAGCCAGGACAAGAATTCAATTATACGCTGCAGGAATTAAATGTTGATGCCATTTATCTGGCTGCCATTGATTCGCCCTTCCGGATTACCGATCAACAAAACCAAACTTTGGGGCAGGTGCGTGCTACCAGTTTTTATGTCGGCGACAATGGTAATGCCGGTTCTGTTCAGCAAGTGGATCTTAGAGTTTAAAAAATTAAGACTTGCAAAGCGGTGATAAAATTTTTTCGTGTTGTTGCCACAATTCGCGAAATAGATGGCTGAGTTCTTTTTTATTGGCAATGGTCATATCGTCATAGTCAAAACCGGGAGCAACTGCTTCCGAAAGCAAACCAAACTCTCCTGCAGTCAGCTGTGTTGCCTTCCAGTATCCACTCGGAACCGTTAACTGTAACTGCTCGCCTTGATCTAAGTCGGGACCAAGTTTTACTGTAGTCAGTTGACCTTCAGGTGAAATTAAAAAATAGGTGAGGGCAGAGCCTAGTTGCCAATAGTGCACGATATCTGATTGGTTACGATGAAAAAAACCGATGGGGCTGTCATCGGTCAGCAAATAAAAAATTGATGATACAATATTGCGCTGCTGACCTGATGCCGTTTCAAAGGATTGTTGTGAGTAGTAGGTACGCCGGAAATAACCGCCTTCTATATGTGGCTCCAGCGAGAGTGCTTCAATGATGTGTAATTTTTCCATTAAGGCTAATCGTTAGATGCCTGTTCATCCTTAAAGATGACGACGGTGTGAGCAATTTTGTCGTGCCATCCTTGTTTGCGATTATCAAAACCGACCCACAATATGCCCAGCATAAATGGAATAGTTGACACGTAGTATCCGAGGTAACGTAACACCCACTGACGATTAGTGGGCTTGCCGCCATGATCACTATCGACAATGATAGCGCCGATAGCCATTTTCCCTGGCGTTGATGATTTAGCCTGCCAAAATAAGAAAACTGCGATAGCTGGCAGAACAAGTTGTGCCAATGTTCCGCTTAAAGAAGTGCCCCATGGATCACCAAGGACTATAGAAAGAATGGGTAGAAGAACAATGCTGATCAGTAAGCTATCGATTAATGCTGCCAGTACTCGCCACCAAAAGCCAACATAGCGCATAGTGATTTCCTCTTTTTATTATTGATGTTTTAACTGCTGCTCCTTTAACCGCCGGTCATATTCATGAACCGTACGATTTGCGGCTCGTCGTTGAGATCAAAATAATGCCGTTCCGGTTTGATTTCAATAGCATCAATAATGGCTTGTTTGACGGGTTCCAATTCGCCGGGGTGATTACGCAAGACTTCGCGTAGATCAACGGAGTGCTCGTTGCCTAAGCAAAGCAGCAAACGACCTTCGACGGTTACTCGTACCCGGTTGCATAGGTGGCAGAAATTGTGGCTGTGTGGAGAAATAAATCCAACACGGGATGGGCTATCAGCCATGGAATAGTAACTGGCTGGCCCGCCTGTCGTTTCATCGGTGGCAGTGAGAGGATAGTGCTGACTAACGATGTCCCTGATTTCATCGCTGGAGCAAAAACTTAAGGCTCGATCATGTTCATCAATTAAACCCAGTGGCATTTCTTCAATAAACGCAATGTCTATTTTTTTGTCTCGGGCATAATTTACTAGATCGAGAATCTCATCGTCATTGCGTCCTTTGAGAATCACCGCATTGATTTTGACTTTACTAAAGTCTGCAGCGATAGCTGCATCAATACCCGCCAGAACTTTGTTGAGATCACCGGTACGCGTGATATTTTTGAATTTATCTGCTTGCAGACTATCGAGGCTGATATTAATTCTTCTGACCCCATAGTCATGTAATGGTTGCGCGTATTGAGTGAGTTGCGAGCCATTACTGGTTAGAGTGAGGTCTGTCAGTCCATCCAGTTGACCGAGGTTTTTAATCAACGACATCACATCATGACGTACCAGTGGCTCACCACCGGTGAGACGAATTTTGGAGACACCCAGTTCGACGAAAGCTCTGGCTACCAGCTCCAGCTCTTCCAGTGACAGCACTTGTGACCGCGGCAGGAAGGTCATTTCCTCTGCCATACAGTACACGCAACGGAAATCGCAGCGGTCTGTTACAGACAGGCGAACATAGGTGACCTGGCGGTTAAAACGGTCAATTAGCTTGGGCTTGGTATTACTCATGCCTCGATTCTACACCATCATTAATAGCTGAGCAGCACAGTCGGGTTTACGGTTCCATTACATTTCATCAGTTTTCTTATCAACCTAAGTTTTATCTTGGCAAAAAAAGTTCCATTTCATTCATAAGACAACAGATGCTGATCGTTTCAGTGACCAGCATATTGCATGAAAATCTGCAATCATGCACAGGTAAAATGGCAGGGCTGGGGTCAGTCAGGTTGAATAGCCCAAATACCTTGTTTCATGTGAGAAATCAGGCAGTTATTGCGGTGGCTATTATCTCTACTCCTGAGTATTATCCCAAGCCCAGTAGCAAAGCGTGTTAGTGCGCTTAGGTAGATTTACCTGTCAAAACCACATTTAAAAACAGGGCTTTAGGTAAAGCTCATAAAACAAAAAGCTCAGGAGAGTAATTATGAAAGGCCTATCCATTCTTTTTGTAATGGTATTGTCGTTAATGATGTCGGTTGGTTGGGCTGAGGTGCCACGTAGCCCTTCACCGGAATCTGCCAGTGTTTATATTATTGAGCCGGTTGATGGTGCAACAGTCACCTCACCCGTTACCGTTAAGTTTGGTCTAAAGGGGATGGGCGTGGCGCCTGCTGGTACCGATAGAGCCAATACGGGCCATCACCATCTCCTGATCAATGGTGACGGTTTACCCGATATGAATAAACCAATGGGAACTGAGGTCACACATTTTGGTGGTGGCCAAACAGAAGCGGAAATTGAACTGCCCGCAGGTCAACATACCCTACAATTAATTATGGGTGATATGTTGCATGTTCCGCATAATCCACCTGTTGTATCTGAAGTGATCACGATAACGGTCGAATAGTATTATTAAAGGCTCTTGTAATCGGGAGCCTTTATTTGTTGTTCAGTTTTCTTAACGTAACCTTATCAATTTTTCCTACCGCGGTAAGTGGCAGCGCTTCCAGTATTGAAAAACTTTTAGGTGTTTTGTAATCAGCCAGTTTATTTTTGCAATGCTGTTGGATGGCTTCTAGTTCTATCGAGCTGTCACTAGCTAAAACAATGCAGGCATGAACACGTTCTCCCCATATTTCATCCGTTAGGCCTATCACGGCGCACTGTGAAACGGCTGGGTGAGTTATTAAAGCCGCTTCCACCTCTGTGCTATAGACGTTTTCACCTCCAGTGACAATCATGTCTTTGATTCTATCGACGATGAATAAATAGCCCTTTTGTAAGTAGCCTGCATCACCTGTACAGCACCATTCTCCTTTTTTAGTTTCGCTGGTTAATTCCAGCTGATTCCAGTACCGACTCATTGTTTGTGGGCCAGAGAAACAGACTTCTCCAATTTCACCTTCATTAAGTACATTGCCATCCCGGTCTTTTATTTCCACATCTATGCCATAAGCAATATTCCCGGCTGAGCTGATTAATGCTTTATGGTCCGTGTTGACATGATCTGCAGGATGTAAAAAGGACACTGGTGCACCTTCGGTCTGTCCATAAACCTGCATCAGTTGTGCATGAGGTAGTGCTTCGAGCAAGTCAGCCAGTAATTTACTGCTTATTGGGGAGCCGCCATAGAGAATATTTTTTAGAGCACTGATATCGAATGTTTCAAATTGTTTATCTGAAATTAATAACTGACACATTGTTGGCACCAATACGATACTATCGATAGTGTGCTCAGAAATGGCTGCCAATATTTGTGTCGGTTTAAAGCTGGGCATAATCACCAGTGTGCCACCACTACGTAAAGTAGCGGACATACTGAGAATGCCCGAAATATGAAATAACGGTACAACAAGGCAAAGTGTGCTGTTATGACGAAAAGCTTGCTCGGCAAAACAACTGTTTAACGCTGCGGTTAAACTGCTATGTGTATGGACAACGCCTTTACCTTTAGCGGTAGTACCGCCTGTGTAATTTAAAAAGGCATCCTCATCACTGCTGCCGGATTGGTCTTCAATTGCTTGTGAGTCGTTAATCAGTTGATGAATGGTTGGAAAATTATAAGCAGGTGACATTGGAATATCTTTGCCCAGAAAAACCCATTGCTTGATCGATGGGCATGCGTTTTTTAATTCATTAGCGATGGGTAAAAAATTTTCGTCGATCAGTAACACGCTAGCCTGACAGTCATTAATGGCTGCAGATAATTCGCTACCACTCCAGCGGCTATTAAGAAAGTTGGGCAAGTGTCCTGCCCAGATCGCGGCCCAAAAACTGATAATGGCATGGTCGCTGTTGAGAGACAGGATACAGATTCGGGAGTCTGGCTTTAAATCGAAAGTGCTAAAACCGCCTGCAAGCTGGCTGACACAATCTTTTAATTCGCGATAACAAAAACGGCGGTCGCCGTAAATTAAGGCCGTAACATCCGGGCAATGTAATTCAGAACGATGAAGCCATTCGGTCAGAGCCATCATTTACTCCTCCCTGCAGTTTATAGTGTTATCGTATGTTATTGCAGAGTATATCGGAATTTTGATGGCCTTAAGACCTAAAACGTTTATCGCTTAAATAGGTCAGCGTTTACTTTTAATTTTCCCTGCCTCAGCAAACAGTTGAGCGAAGGTGCCGGTTGTCGCCTGCTGCGCTTTTGGCTGCCTATGCCGGTTATTTTGCTGGCTCCTTTTGGGAGCGTTGGAGTTCTGTTTCGATTTGCTTTGCGATTCAGCTTTATCATCAAGACGCATGCTCAGACCAATACGCTTGCGTTGGATATCCACCTCCATGACTTTCACTTTAACAATATCACCGGCTTTAACTACAGTGCGTGGATCTTTGACAAAGGTATTAGCCAATGCCGAGATATGCACCAAACCATCTTGATGAACACCGATGTCGACGAATGCGCCAAAGTTAGTGACATTAGTAACTGTACCTTCAAGAATCATATCGGCAATCAAGTCAGAAATTTTTTCCACACCTTCTTTAAAGCTGGCTGTTTTAAATTCGGGTCTTGGATCACGGCCTGGTTTGTCCAGCTCCTTGATAATATCCGTGACTGTTGGCAGACCGAACTGTTCATCGGTAAAAGCAGCAGGATCAAGGCTTTTTAGAAAGCTGCTGTCACCGATAATGTTTTGCACTGGGCGTGAGTTAACGGAACTGATTTTTTCGACGATAGAATAACTTTCAGGATGCACTGCAGAGGTATCGAGAGGATTTTCTCCATTCATGACACGCAGGAAGCCCGCTGCTTGCTCAAAGGTTTTATCACCAAAACGTTTGACCTGTTTTAATGCTTCGCGATCAGCAAAAGAACCATTTTGGTCGCGGTAGTCAACAATGTTGCTGGCAATGGTTTGATTTAAACCGGAAACGCGTGCCAGTAATGCGCTTGAGGCAGTATTGACGTCGACACCGACGCTGTTAACACAATCCTCTACCACAGCATCAAGAGAACGAGCGAGTTGTGTTTGCGATACATCGTGTTGGTATTGGCCGACACCTATGGATTTGGGTTCGATCTTGACCAATTCCGCTAGTGGATCCTGCAAGCGGTGAGCGATGGAAATAGCCCCACGAATGGTGACATCGTAATCAGGATATTCGCGGGCAGCATACTCTGAGGCAGAATAAATGGAAGCGCCGGCCTCATTCACCATCACTTTTTTCAGACTTAGTTCGGGATTCGATGAAATAATTTCACCAACAAAGCGATCAGTTTCGCGGCTGGCGGTACCGTTACCAATGGCGATTAATTCGACCTGATATTTTTTGGCCAACTCGGTCACGATGGCGGCGGCTTCTTGAGTTTTGTTTTGTGGTGGGTTGGGGAAAATGGCGCCGTGATCTAACACCTTGCCCGTGCCGTCGACGACGGCCAGTTTTACACCGGTTCTTAGGCCGGGATCCAGTCCTATGGTGACCTTTGGTCCGGCTGGAGCTGCCAGCAGCAGATCTTTCAGGTTACTGGCAAAAACGCTGATAGCTTCTTCTTCCGCTGCTTCTCGTAACTGGCTGAGCAGGTCAGTTTCAAGATGAGTATAGAGTTTGATACGCCAGGTCCAGCGAACCACTTCCTTTAACCATTGATCAGCAGCACGACCTTGATCACTTATATTCCAGTAATCGGCAACCATTGCTTCGCAGGGATGTGCCGTTAGTTTGTCATCGGGAGCACCGATAACGATAGCGAGGGATAATACGCTTTCATTGCGACCGCGAAACATAGCCAAAGCGCGGTGAGATGGCACGGTGTTGAATGCTTCGTCGTGTTCGAAATAGTCCTTAAATTTTTCTCCTTCGCGTTCTTTGCCATCTACCATGCGTGAAGACAGATTGCCTTCCTGTTTTAGAAAGTTCCGCAATGTGGTTAGCAGATCTGCTGCCTCACTGAAGCGTTCCATCAAAATATATTTGGCGCCGTCCAGGGCAGCCTTTTCGTCAGCAATGCCTTTGTCGTTATCGAGATAATTTTTTGCTTCTGTCTGAGGGTCCAGCGTTGGGTTGTCAAATAATGCATTGGCCAGTGGTTCAAGGCCGGCTTCGATAGCTATTTGGCCTTTGGTTCGGCGCTTGGGTTTATAAGGCAGATACAAATCTTCCAGCCGGTTTTTGGTTTCAGCTGCGTTAATATCTGCTTCCAGTTCCGGAGTAAGTTTTTCCTGTTCGGCGATGCTTTTTAAGATGGCTGTGCGTCGTTCTTCCAACTCGCGTAAATAGCGCAGGCGTTCTTCCAGTGTCCGCATTTGCGAATCATCAAGCCCGCCCGTTACTTCTTTACGATAGCGGGAAATAAAGGGCACTGTGGCGCCTTCATCGAGTAATTCAATAGCAGCTTGTACCTGCTGCGGTTTAACCTGAAGTTCGTCTGCAATACGTTGTGAAAGAATGCTCAAAAGTGTGCTCATAAAAATACGGTGGATGACAGCTAGTAAAAAGGCTGCACATTATGCAGAAACTGTTGCTGCGATGGCAGCTTGTGGCGATAGATTTTTTTTGCTAGATAAAATGTGGTGGATGATTTTTAGCCGGCCTTCTTAACCAGCAAGGGTTGTGGCTCTTTCGTGGTATTTGGCGAGTTCGATACCGAGTGCTCCGTCAGATAGCAGATGCTTAACTGTGATTGCGCCTTCACCCACATCGGGTATTTTACTGAGATCGATTAATCGCTCATCGCAGGGTTTTTTCTTTTTATTGCGAAGGATTAACACTTTAGGTTTTTCGCGCTGTTCTGGAGGAACTGGCAATATAATACCGACTTCGCCTGTGCTCAGTTCAGCAATACTTCCTGAGGGATAGAGGCCAATACATTCAACAAAGCGGTCAACCAGGTCAGGGTCAAAGTGGCTGTCTTTAGCACCCATTAAAATGCGTAATCCTTCCAGTGAAGACTTCGCTGGGCTGTAAATACGTTTGCTGGTTATCGCATCATAAGTATCAGAAATAGCAACGATGCGACTGAAATAGGAAATATCTCCTGATGCCAAATTCCTTGGATAACCAAATCCATTGAGGCGCTCGTGGTGGCTATAGGCAACATTTGCAGCTTCTTTGACGATGTCGCTTTTACCTTTCAGTATTTGGTAGCCCAATGTTGTATGTGTTTTCATGATGGCATATTCGTCATCGGTAAAAGAACCCTCTTTATTTAGAATTTCCAGAGGGATTTCTGCTTTCCCCATATCATGTAACAGTCCGCATAAACCAACAGTTTCTAAATCATTCCGAGCCAGCCCTTCTGCTCGACCTAAAATGATCGACAGTAACCCAACATTGAGACTGTGGCGTGCTGTGTATTCATCGACGTCCTTTAATAGACCAAGCCAGAGCATGGCTTCCTGGTTTTCGATAACGCTGTCGACACATTGTTTAACGGTATTTTTGGCGACGGCTGAATCAAAGCCTTTTCCCAGTCGCAAGTTGTTAAAAAAGCCGTGTACAACGCTTTTAGCTTGTTGGTAGGTTTTTTGTGTTTTGGGAATAGCCTGTTGGAAGGTTGTGGTATTGGTGTATTGCTGGCGATTGGCTAAATCGGTTCTTGTAATTGAGGTTGCTGCGTTTGGTTTTCTTTCGACATAAACATATTGGCAGCATGCTTGTAATTGTTGAATTTGTTGCTCTGTGCGAATAATAAAGCCATGAGTAGTGAAGGGAGAATTCGCCCAGGGACGATCTAGTTCCACGACTTTCATGCCGGTTTTGAGGCGGTCGCTCTGTACTCGAATTGTGAGGGAGTCTCTGGTCAAATTGAAGTCACTTCCGTTAAATTAATAAAAAGCTGAAATAACAACATCACTATTAACTTAGGCAGCCTAGGGTTTTATTGTAGTAGAGAATATAATTTTTTTGATAAAAAGCAGGCATAAAAAAAGGCGCTTGAAAAAGCGCCTTTCAAACAAGTGGATTGCCCTTAAGCTTTAGGGCCAGCAGCAATAATCGCTTCAGACACATCAAACTTGGTGATGTTTTCCTGGAACAGTGCCGCCAGTTTGGCTGCTTGCTCGTCATAGCCCGCATCGTTGCCCCAGGCTTTACGTGGGTTGACGTATTTATCGTCAACGCCTGGAATCGATTTTGGAATATCCAGATTCAGTGCTTCCAGGTGCTCGGTTTCAACACTCTGCAACGAACCATTTTGAGCGGCGGTTACGACAGCGCGAGTGACTGGAATAGGGAAGCGGGAGCCGGTTCCGCCTTCGCCACCTGAACCGCCAGTCCAGCCAGTGTTGATCAGATAGACCTGAGAGCCAAAGTCTTCAATGCGTTTCATTAACAGTTCTGCATAGTCGCCTGCAGGACGAGGCATGAAAGGAGCGCCAAAACAGGTTGAGAAAGTCGGGTGGATACCGGCTTCTGCGCCTAGCTCAGTAGAACCTACACGTGCGGTATAACCTGACAGGAAGTGGAACGCAGCGGCTTCTTTAGACAAGATAGAAACCGGTGGTAACACACCAGACACATCACAGGTCAGGAATATAACGGTTTTTGGTTCACCGGCAGCATTTTCGATAACGCGTTTTTCAACGTGCTCTAATGGGTATGAGCAGCGGCCATTTTCAGTCAGGCTGGTGTCGTCGTAGTCGGCAGTGCGGTTTTCATCCAACACAACATTCTCAACGATGGCACCGAAACGAATAGCATCCCAGATGATAGGCTCGTTTTTCTTGCTGAGGTTAATGGTTTTAGCGTAGCAACCGCCTTCGATGTTGAAGACTGAACCTTTAGACCAGCCGTGCTCGTCGTCACCGATCAGTGCGCAGGCAGGGTCTGCCGACAGGGTGGTTTTACCGGTACCAGACAGACCAAAGAACAATGTGGTGTTGCCACTGTCATCAACATTAGCTGAGCAGTGCATTGGCATCACATCTTTTTCGGGTAACAGGAAGTTTTGTACCGAAAACATAGCCTTTTTCATTTCACCTGCGTAGCGCATGCCTGCCAGTAGAACTTTGCGTTGTGCGAAGTTGATGATGACAACGCCATCAGAGTTGGTGCCGTCGCGCTCAGGATCACACTCAAAGCTGGCGACGTTAAGGATAGTCCACTCTTCTTTAGCCTTAGGGTTGTACTTCTCAGGGCGGACAAACATGTTATGGCCAAATAAACCCTGCCAGGCGGTTTCAGTGTTTACTTGTACAGGAATATAGTGCTCGTCGTGGGCGCCAACGTGCAGCGTTGAAACAAAGCGGTCTTTTTGTGAGAGATATTCGTCCACGCGATCCCACAGAGCATCGAATTTATCGCTGTCGAATGGGCGGTTAACAGAGCCCCAGTCGATCGCCTCTGCAGTGGAGGGCTCTTGCACGATGAAGCGGTCAGCGGGTGAACGACCAGTGCGTTTGCCGGTGGTGACATACAGAGCGCCGGTATCGGTCAGTTGACCTTCGCCGCGGATCAATGCCTGTTCGATAAGTCCTGAAGCCGGTAGGTTGGTGTGTGTGGTCATCTCGTCTTTAATTCCTGTGTGCTCTTTGACCAGAGCATCTGGCTAGATACTCTTGCCGCCGGTGATTTGAGGCGCGCCATTATGTCAAAAAATTTTTAGCGAAGCTAACCCTTAGCATCGATTTTTGGGAGACTTTTTTACGTAGTAAAACTACAAAAAACCTAGGCGCCATGCGGGTTTGGCGGGTTTTAGTCTGTAAACGATTTAGTGCAGGATTAATGAAGAGTGGGGTGGATCAGCTTCTCTATATCGTCGGGCTGAAAGTGATAATGCTGATGACAGAACTCACAATTGACGTCGATAGCGTGCTTGTCGTCGACCATTTTTTGCAGTTCATCTTTGCCCAGTGAGGCTAACGCTTTTAGTGTTCTTTCTTCCGAACAGCTGCACTTAAACCGCATGAATTCTGCATCAAACAGACGAAGAGGATCTTGATGATAGAGTCGATGCAGGCACTGCTCAAAGGTCAGTGTCGACAGCTCCGCATGAGTTATAGTATCGGCTAAATGGGTGAGGTGTTCCCAGTCCAGTTGGCGTTGTTCAGGACTAATGTCACTGGCGGGTAATTCCTGCAGTAACATTCCTGTAGCTATACTACCGTCGCTGAATAACCAGATACGTGTCGCCAGTTGTTCGCTCTGTTTGAAATAGCCTTCAAGACACTCCGCCAGGTTGTGACCATCAAGATTAACGATACCCTGGTAGCGCTGACCCTTTGTCGGTGTGATAGTAATGGCGAGACGACCGTTGGTCAGCAAGGTGGAAAAGTCTTCGCTGGAGGCCAGGTCAGCATTGCGGGCGATGGCACGTAGATCGTTACCTGAAGTGACTTCGGCCATGATTAGGGGTACTTCACCCTCGCTGTTGGCCTGTAGGGTGAGTGTGCCTTCAAATTTTAGTGTTGCACTCAATAGTGAAGCAGCTGCCATAAACTCTCCCAGCAGCCTGGCAACGACCTGTGGGTAATTATGTGCTGAGAGCGTATCCTGGTAGCTTTGTTCGAGACGAGTCAGTTCGCCTCGAATATCGGTTTCTTCAAAAATAAAACGCTGCAGTAGATCAGTCATGGGCGCCGATTATATTTTATTAGGCTGTAGCTCATTAGGTTATCGTTCATTAGATTTGGAGGCTTTAGCCCAGAGCATCATCAGCAACAAAATACTGAGGGTCTTCAATCACATTAACTTCGACCAGGTTACCCGCTTTTTTCAGTAGTTTGCGACATTCTTCGCTCAAATGTACCAGATGTAACTGTTTGTCGGCGTTGAGGTAGCGTTCGGCCAGTGTATCGATGGCTTCCAGCCCTGAGTGGTCGCAGACACGTGAGTCGGCAAAATCAATCACCACGTCGTTGTTGGCTTGCTGCGGATTGAATTGTTCCAGGAAGGAGGTCACAGAGCCAAAGAAAAGGGGGCCATGCACACTGTAGACGGTAGAACCCTTGTGGTCTTCACGCGATTGTACATTGATATGTTTGGCATGTTCCCAAGCAAATACCAATGCGGAAACGATAACACCCACTACAACGGCAACAGCTAAGTCGGTAGCCACGGTGACGGCAGATACCAATACCAGAACAGCGGCATCACTTTTCGGGACTTTGCGGATAATGCGAAAGCTACTCCATTCGAAAGTACCAATTACTACAATAAACATCACGCCGATCAATGCGGCCAGTGGAATGCGTTCGATCAGGTTGGAGCCCACCAGAATAAAAACGAGTAGGCTTAGTGCGGCGGTAATGCCTGATAGTCGTCCGCGGCCTCCGGAATTGACGTTAATCATGCTCTGACCAATCATAGCGCAGCCACCCATACCGCCAAAGAATCCAGTTACTGTATTGGCGACACCCTGGCCTATACATTCGCGATTGCCTCGGCCACGGGAATTGGTGATTTCGTCTACCAGACGAAGTGTAAGTAGAGATTCAATCAGGCCGATGGCGGCGAGAATAAGTGCATAGGGGAAAATAATGGCCAATGTCTCCCAATTGAGAGGCACACTGGGAATAGCAAAGCTGGGCAGATCGCCTTTGATAGAGGCCACATCGCCCACTACGCGTGTGTCTAGGTTAAGGCCCATCACTAATAATGAGACTACAACAATAGCAGCCAGTGAAGAGGGCACCGCTGTGGTGAAGCGTGGTAGATAGTGAATGATTACCATAGTGAGTACTACCAAACCTAACAACATATAAAGCTGGCTGCCTTCCAGCCAAGCGACATCGATGATTGAGCCTTGCATGAAAGTGCCTTCGAGCCAGCCAGGTTCACCTGCTGTGCCGAATTGACTGAGCTGTGCCAGGAAAATTACGATTGCCAATCCGTTAACAAAGCCCAGCATGACAGGATGCGGTACCATGCGGATAAATTTACCGAGGCGCATCAGGCCAGCCAGAATCTGAAGTAAGCCCATCAACACAACCGTGGCAAATAAATACTGCACGCCGTGATCGGCCACCAGCGCCACCATTACCACCGCCAAAGCACCGGTAGCACCGGAAATCATGCCCGGGCGACCGCCTATACAGGCTGTGATCAAGCCCACCATAAAAGCGGCATAAAGACCTACTAAGGGTTCTACACCTGCGACAAAGGCAAAGGCAACTGCTTCAGGTACCAGTGCCAGAGCGACGGTGAGTCCGGATAAAAGGTCGTTTTTAACCGTAGCGACTTTGCTCGGATGAAGTTCAAACATGCGTGCCTCTCAGCTATTTATCTGTGCAATCACCAGAGTCCCAAACGTGATGGGAGTGCTGGTAAGAATGACCAATCGGCGCGGAAGAGTTGTTATTAGTCGCGGATGGAAAGGTCGCGAATTGTACAGAGCGGGGCCTTACAACTCAATCAGTAAGGGGCGTAATTATTCGCCTTGTTCCTGTTTAAAGCGGTGAATTTGGCGGCGTTGCTTTTTAGTAGGTCGTTCTTTGCTGATCAAACCTAACCCATTAAAGGCTTTGCGTTGTGTTGCTGCTATTTCGCGTTTCTCAATGCTGGCTTCGGTTTCGCGATATAGCAGTTGTGCTTCGCTGGCGCTGCGGCGCTGATCGGACAGGCCGATAACTTCGACTTCCTTTTCATCCCAACCCTGACGAATTATTAGTAATGCCCCCAGTTCTACTTCCTTGCTCACTTTGCTGCGAGCATTGTTGTAGTGGACTTTGCCGCCCTCGATGGCCTGTTTGGCCAGGCTGCGGGTTTTAAAAAAACGCGCTGCCCACAGCCATTTGTCTAGGCGCACATTGTCTTTGGGAAAGGGGTGTTGCTTAGATATGTCGTTTTCAGTCATTACTGATTATAGCGAGAGTGAGTGGATTGGCATAATCTCATCGAAATGAAGAATGCCTGGGAATTCGGTGTCCTGCCGTTTCGCCTGTTTGCTGTCTGGTTGCAATAAGGTTAACAGATGTTTGATGCCATAGCGCTTGGCAGAGTGCAGCACGCTGGCGGTATCGTCGATTAATAAGGTTTTTTTCGGGTCAAAGGGGTGACTGCAATTTAGTTGATGCCAGAATTGGTACTGTTCTTTAGGTGTTCTGAAATCGTGAGAGACTACCACTTCGTCGAACATCTCGGTTAACCCGGTTTTGTCCATTTTAAGGTCGAGACTTTTGCGATGAGCATTGGTTACCAGAATAACGTGGTGATGACTATTTTTGAGTTGTCGAAGAAATTCTTCTACATGAGGGCGAATACTGATCATATGGTCGATTTCTCTTTTCAGTGCCGGGATATCAAGCTGTAGTTGTTCTGACCAGTAATCGAGGCAGTACCAGTTTAAAGTGCCGCGCTCGTTTTCAAAGCGCGAAGTTAATGTTTTGCGCGTTGTTTCTTCGTCTTGTTGGTGAATAACAGCGTAACGTTTAGGTAAATGCTGTAACCAGAAAAAATTATCAAAGTGTAAATCCAGCAGCGTTCCATCCATGTCCAATAAAACGGTTTCTATTTGCTGCCAGTTGATGCCGGGTTTCATAGGTTTATCTGTAGTCATCTATCTTAATTAAAGGAGCATTATGGAGCGCGATCAAAGGTTTGTTAATAGTGAACAACGGAAAGAAAAATATAGTATGTTCATTATGAGTCTTATCAGGTTTTTATCGGTATAGTGATGCTGATTATTTTAAAACAGTGAATTGATTGAAAAGGAACAGGTTGAAAACGGAGAGTGCATGTTGGAAGTAGTTAGTGCAACTTTGGTTGATGATGTAATTCAACTTTGTAGACAGGCTGGTGCTGCCATAAAGGCAATTTACCAGCAAGAAGATGCTGTGGAAGTCACACGAAAAGCAGATGACTCTCCAGTTACTCAGGCAGATTTTGCTGCTCACGAAATTTTAATTGATGGATTAAAGAGAATGACGCCCGAGGTGCCAGTGCTTTCGGAAGAAGAGCAGGCGCCTGCATTTGTTGAGCGCAGCCAGTGGTCGCGTTACTGGCTGGTGGATCCACTAGATGGCACGAAAGAGTTTTTAGCCAGAACCGGAGAATTTACGATCAATGTTGCTTTTATTGAGAAAGGCCAAGCCGTGCTGGGCGTTATTTATGTCCCCATGGAAGATGTGGCCTATGGCGGTATCGTTGCAGATGATGAGAATGTTGCTGCCTGGAAAGTCAGAGGCGATCAAAAAGAACAGCTAGCTGTGCGCCAAATACCTCAAGATTCAATAACGGTGTTGACTAGTAGTCGGCATAGGGGCGAACAACTAGCTGGCTGTATCCAACAGTTGGAGAAAAATTTTGCCACTGTTGAGTGGCTCAAGGCGGGTAGTGCGTTGAAATTTTGCCGGGTTGCTGAGGGGCAGGGAGATCTCTATCCCCGGTTTTCACCCTGTTGTGAGTGGGATACTGCTGCCGGTCAAGTAGTGCTGGAAGCAGCGGGTGGGCAATTGCTGGATATGGACTTTAAGCCACTGCGTTACAACCAGAAGGACTCCCTCATTAGCCCACACTTTTATGCGGTAGGAGCTGCGAATGTTGATTGGTTAGCAATATTGAAACCGCTTGAATGATCGTTATCTTCTAAATAAAAAAGCTGTTTATATCGATAAGAGTTAAAAACGAAAAACTTGATAAATAACGTCGCTTTTTACTGCATCGTCTCTTATTTCAAGCTAGGATGAAAAATGCACCTCCGAAAAAAATAGAGCAATACGGGGGTGATAAGGAAAAACAATAGCGCAATAAAATGTTTTTAAAGGATGTGCCAGCAAAAAGTAAAGGTAATACCATGAAAAAAACGGTAGGGTCTCTCAATCTAAATCGACCTCATTCCCGCCATGAAACCTCAGGTGGCGCGAAATTGGCAAATACTCAAGAAATCAAGACAAAGCTTCTTGAAGAACTGGTTGAGCTGGAGAAACAAATGGAAGTGCTTAGTTCGCAATCCAGCCCAGTAGATTTCTCAATGCAACAAACCTATAAAGAAATGATCGATAGTCGAAAACGACTGTTTAATCAGCTCAATCTTTAATATTTATATTGACGAATCTCTATAAAAAATCCGCTGGGGAATTTTAATTCTTTGGAGGATTATCTTTTAGTTTTGGTAGGAGGGCTTTTCTGCTTAGTTTTATCTGAGTCAGTGCCCTTTTGATCGGATACTACTTCACTGACTAACTCAACCGCATAGTTAATTTTCAACCACCAAGGTTGTGCCTGGAAGCTCCGGTTGCGTCGGCATCCAGATCGGCGATCCAGCTCAGCAGGCATGGGAAGATCCTGTTTGCGTCGATCAACTCCCTTGCGTCGGTCGCCAAACATACTATGGGATTCAGTCAAGTAGCCACTCCAGTTGTTGTTCTGACTTAATCTTGTTTTTTCTGCGGAGACAGCAGCATTGCGCCACAGATAGAAATCGATTCTATCAGAACATTTTGTGATTGTGTGCTAAATGGCAAAATTTAATAAAGAATTCACACCTTAATTTCCTTAATGGCTTGCCTATTAATTTTTCTTTTTTGTCAGGTACTTAGGTGTAAATAAAACATCACGTTTTCGGCTGATAAGCTCAGTGTCACAATATTCCGACAGTTTGTTGGTAAAGTGATGACTCAGTGATCTTCCAAATGGCATCATTTTTACTTTGTTTATGGCAGGAGAGAAGAGATGGTGCCCAGAGGCGGATTAATCAAAACAGCTATAGCTGTTTTGACCCCTTCGGGGCTTCGCAGCACAGCTGCTCGTAGCAAATTGCGCCGAGGGCACAATTTGTCGAACCTGGTTCGATCCCGCATTTTGGGCTACGAGTTTTTAAAGTTGTTTGGAGGTGGTTCTGGTTTGGGAAGAATAATGGTGCCCAGAGGCGGAATCGAACCACCGACACGGGGATTTTCAATCCCCTGCTCTACCGACTGAGCTATCTGGGCTTAAGGCAATTGTTAATTGGCTTGTGCAACTACAGCTACAACTAACAGTTTGGCCGATTTGTATACGCTGGCCTGGGCGTCAAGAGGCGCGTATTAAACCGGTTCATGTCTTAGGAGTCAAGGCTGTGATGTGCTTTATTGTTTGGGAATATAGCCGTCGGCTTTGGCGTAATCTTCACCGGCCATAAATTTATCCATTTCCTCCTGCAAAAATTTGCGGGCCTCGGGGTTGGTCATCACGAGTTGACGTTCATTGATCAACATAGTCTGGTGTTGCTGCCACTCCTGCCATGCCTGCTTTGAGATATTATCAAAGATATCCTGGCCTTTGGGGCCGGGGTAAGGAGGAGTATCCAGGCCATCGAGTTGTTGCTGATATTTTCGGCAAAAGACTTGGCGAGACATGGTTTTTCCTGTACTAGATTTTCAATAATTACTGGGCTTGCGATAATTTTGCCAGCAACTTCTTAATGGGAGCTGCTAGACCAACTTCAGCCGGTTGCTGAATGTTATACCAAAGCTGTTGGTTGTTCTCCATCAACATCTTAGGTGAATCTGACAACGTGATTTCGATAGGAGTAATATCGAGATGGTAGTGGCTAAAAGTGTGTCGGTAGCTTTGCCACGAGTTAACCGTCGATGCCTTTACAGCTAACTTATCCAAATAGTGTTCCGGGCAAGCTCCGTTTTCTTGTTGAGGAAAGACCCATAACCCGCCCCAGATACCCGATGAAGGTCTTTTCTCTAATAATATTTCTCCGCGAGGATTTTTGATCATCAACATCTGCGTTGTTTTGATGGGTAAGGCTTTTTTAGGTTTTTTTCCTGGGTAGCGTTGAGGTTGTCCCTGTTCGTGTGCCAAGCAATCAGTTTGCAGCGGGCAATGGTCGCAGTCAGGTTTGCTGCGAGTACAAAGGGTAGCCCCCAGGTCCATCATTGCCTGACTATAATCAGCTACTCGTTTCTCCGGTATATGGGCTTCAGCGAATTGCCACAGTGATTTGCTGACAGCACTTTGTCCTGGCCAGCCGTCGATGGCGTGATAGCGGGCTAATACCCGTTTAACGTTGCCATCCAGAATCGCGGCGGGTTTTTTAAAGGCAATGGAAGTGATGGCTCCGGCGGTAGAACGGCCTATGCCAGGAAGTTCACTCAATGTGTCAACGGTATTCGGGAATTTTCCGCCGTGGTCGGCACAAACTATTTTTGCGGTTTTATGCAGGTTGCGCGCTCGTGAATAGTAGCCAAGTCCTGTCCACAGGTGTAGAACTTGGTCCTCATGAGACTGGGCCAGAGCTGCTACCGTCGGCAGCTGTTCCATAAAGCGTACAAAGAAGGGAATGACTGTTGCAACCTGGGTTTGTTGCAACATAATTTCCGATACCCATACCCTGTAGGGATTAATATTCTGTTGCCAGGGTAAGTCCTTGCGGCCGGACTTATCGAACCAGGTGAGAACTTTCGAACTGATATCGTGCTGCAGGCGTTCCTGAATCATGGCGTAATCGATGTTCTCAGCCAGTGGTTGTTTGTGTTGTTAAAGCCCAAGGTTGCAAGATGCTTGGCTAGAGGATCAAGTTCCGGTTGATGCTGAATCAATAAAGAGAGTTTCTGTTGGTCAGCATGTTTAGTCAGTAAGGTTAACAATTGGCTGGCTACGCTGCGTCTGCGGGTTAGCTGGCGAACGCATAGGTGGTGCAGTTCTAGCCCCTGAGTAGTCACCGTGCCCCATAGGGCTGATAGTAACCTGCCGTTGAAGCGGCCGGCGAATAATAGATTACCCTCTATTAGACTTTCTTGGATCCAAGTTTCGATATCGTCGGCTACAGGTGTAGGGTAATCTTGGTAGATACTAATCAGATCCTGTAGATCCTGATCGATGGGGTTACTGATGGTTTCAAACAGAACGGGCATGATGATGTAGTACAATTCAAAGGTTATTTAGTGATGTAATGAGTGCGTGCTTTTTTTATAATAACCAATTTGCTGCGCGAAAGCTGCGGCGAGTTTTTATAACGAGATGACCACAGAGGCAGATGTCTTTGTATCACCATCAATCGGAGATTCTCTAATGGCGGAGCGTAAAGCCACCATCACTCGCAATACGCTGGAAACCCAGATTACAGTATCTGTTAATTTGGATGGTACCGGCGAAGCCAATTTCGAGACTGGGGTGCCCTTTCTGGATCATATGATGGATCAGATTGCTCGCCATGGCATGATCGATCTTGATGTTAACGCCAATGGGGATTTACATATCGATGCGCACCACACCGTGGAGGATATCGGTATTACCTTGGGGCAGGCTTTTGCAGAAGCGGTGGGTGACAAGAAAGGTATTGCTCGTTATGGCCATGCCTATGTGCCGCTGGATGAAGCCTTGTCGAGAGTGGTGATTGATTTCTCCGGCAGGCCCGGCCTGGAATGGCATGTGCCCTTTACTCGTGGTTCAGTCGGTGGCTTTGATGTTGATTTGTTTATCGAATTCTTCCAGGGCTTTATTAACCATGCCAAAGTCACTTTGCATGTGGATAATCTGCGTGGCAAGAACACACACCATCAGGCTGAAACGGTTTTCAAGGCCTTTGGTCGCGCCGTGCGGATGGCGTTGACTGCCGATGAAAGAATGGCGGGTATTACGCCTTCTACTAAAGGTTCATTGTAATTCTCAAGGCGCATTTCCTATGGGATAAAGCGCCTTTTTATTTTCTAGTTTGTTTTCTGAGATTTTCTGGATTTAAGTTTATGGCCAAAAGCACAATTGCCGTAATCGATTATGGCATGGGAAATTTGCATTCTGTTGCTAGTGCTTTGGAGCATGTGGGTGACAATGTTGAAGTGCTGGTTACCGGTGATAGCGAAAAAATTCTGGCTGCAGATCGGGTGATTTTTCCCGGTGTTGGTGCTATTCGTGATTGCATGGCGGAAATTTTACGACTGGGTGTCGATCAGGTGGTGGCTGAGGTGGCCAGGACAAAACCGCTGTTGGCTATTTGTGTCGGCATGCAGGCCTTAATGGATCGAAGCGAAGAAAATGGTGGTGTTGATTGTCTGGGGATGTTTCCAGGCCAGGTGAAGTTTTTCGGTGATCAGCTTAAAAATGAAAAGGGCGAAAAATTAGGCCAGAAATTAAAAGTCCCGCACATGGGTTGGAATCAATTACACCAGGAAATTGAGCATCCTCTTTGGCAAGGTATTGATCAGGGTAGTCGTTTCTATTTTGTTCACAGTTATTATGTGCATACCGATGATCCTTCTTTGGTGGCGGCCACTACTGATTACGGTGTGCAAATTCACGCCGCGTTGTATCACGATAATGTGTTTGCGGTGCAATGCCACCCGGAAAAAAGCAGCCCTGCAGGTTTACAGTTATTGTCTAATTTCCTTACGTGGGATGGACAAAGTTAATTCCAGTTATTCACAACGGTTTCAAAGATGTTAATTATTCCAGCGATAGATTTAAAAGATGGTAAGTGTGTGCGCCTTCGTCAGGGGTTGATGGATGACTCCACGGTGTATGGTGACGACCCTGTGCAAATGGCAGCACGCTGGGTAGAAGCGGGTTGCCGTCGTTTACACCTGGTTGATTTAAATGGTGCCTTCGATGGCAAGCCAATCAATGGTGAAGCGGTCACGGCCATTGCCAAATCTTACCCCGATCTACCAATTCAGATTGGTGGTGGCATCAGAAACTTGCAAACGATTGAGCACTATATTGATGCCGGTGTGAATTATCTGATTATCGGCACCAAGGCGGTTAAAGAACCGGAGTTTGTTACCGAGGCTTGTAGAGAGTTCCCGGGCCATATCATTGTTGGGTTGGATGCCAAGGATGGTTTGGTTGCAACCGATGGCTGGGCGGAAGTGTCCGATACCAAGGCTACTGAACTGGCCAAGCGCTTTGAACAGGATGGAGTGGAATCTATCGTCTACACCGATATCAGCCGTGATGGCATGATGCAGGGGGTAAACGTTGAGCAAACCGTTGCGATGGCAGAGGCTTCAACGATCAAGGTTATTGCTTCTGGCGGTATTACCAATATGGATGACATCAAAGCATTACAACGGGTAGCTGATGCGGGCATTCTTGGTGCTATTACCGGCCGTGCCATTTATGAAGGCACATTAGATGTAGCCGAAGCGCAAAATTATTGTGACAACGCCTTGGGCGTTTGACGTCCGACCTCCGACAGGAACTTATTATGGGCTTAGCAAAACGCATTATTCCCTGCCTTGATGTCGACAATGGTCGAGTTGTAAAGGGCGTTAACTTTGTCGATATTCGCGATGCTGGCGATCCTGTGGAAGTTGCCAAACGTTATAATGAACAAGGTGCTGACGAGATTACCTTTCTTGATATCACGGCAACTCATGAAGGTCGAGATACGACTGTGCATACAGTGGAAAATATTGCTGCAGAGGTGTTTATTCCACTAACAGTTGGCGGAGGCATTCGTACCGTCGAAGATATCCGAACCATGCTGAATGCCGGTGCTGATAAGGTTGGTATCAATTCAGCGGCGATTAAAAATCCGGATTTTGTTAAACAGGCGGCCGAACGCTTTGGCTCCCAGTGTATTGTGGTAGCTATTGATGCCAAGCAAGTGAGTGAAGAGGGTGAGCCAAAACGTTGGGAAATCTTCACGCATGGAGGTCGCAAGCCCACCGGCATAGATGCGGTCCAGTGGGCGATTAAAATGGTTGCTAATGGTGCTGGTGAGATTTTGTTGACTAGTATGGATAGAGATGGCACTAAAAACGGTTTTGATTTGGAGCTAACCAAAGCGATTAGTGATGCTGTGGTTGTGCCGGTGATTGCCTCTGGTGGCGTAGGTAATCTTGATCATTTGGTAGAAGGAATTACCAAAGGTGGAGCGGATGCGGTGTTAGCAGCTAGTATCTTCCACTTTGGCCAGTACAGCGTCCCTGACGCCAAGCATTATATGCAGCAACAGGGAATAGAAGTCAGGCTGTGATCTGGAATCGGTTAGCTTGAATCAGCTTGCCAGAGTAGCGTAAAGACGTGAAAGCGTTCTTGGCTCAGCTAATGACATAAACTCAATAAAGTCATCAAGACCTTTTCTGGCTTCACCCTTGTCCTCAAAGGGGCCGATAGGCGCGCCTTCCCTGGTTGAAAAGAACCACTCACCTTGAGCAATAAAAAAACGGTCGCTACGCAGTGGAACGGGGCCTGCCTCACCGGCTCTATTGTTTGTCATTGTTTTGGCTTCACAAATTAAAGACTACTAGGCACTATTTTAGCGCCGTCTGCACTTTTTGAAAGCCCTTTTTGTCAAGAAAATAGACTTCTTGTCGGTTTGGGTACGGAGAAGATATCGCAATGATGTTTTTTTGGCACAGGTGGGAGCTTTGTAGGTCGGGCTGATGGCACAAAAGAACTGACTAAAAGGAACTGGCTAATTTTGTTTTAAAGGTGAGGGGGCAGGTTGTCTTAATGCCGTGGTCATCGGCGAATCGTCATTGATGACTTCGGAAATCAGTGACAATGTAATGCCTTTGCTGGCCAAGGTCGGCAGCATTTTCTCTAGCACGCTGAGTGTTTCCGGGTGCGGGTGAGCGATGGCGACAGCCGTACCGTTCTGGCTGGCTAATTCCAGCCATCGTTCAACTTGTGCTGAGATGGCTGACTCGGTTCTCTGGTTGTCCAGAAATACATCGCGTTTCATATTGGGCAGATCGGCTGCAATAGCGGAGGATTGAGCCACTGTAAGAGGGCTAGTGCGGCTGTCAATAAAATACAATTGCTCCTTTCGCAAAGCGCTCATTAGCCAACTCATAGGCTGGCGTAATTGAGTGAGCAGACTGCCCATATGATTATTGACGCCTTGTACGTGTGGCACGGCTTGTAAATTTTCGTGAAGCGTCTCGATAAACTGTTGATGATTCATAATAGGGCTAAGGTTGCCCTCGCTTGAATTTTTATTACTGAGATTGCTCATAGGAAGGTGTAGCAATATTTCTTTGCCCCGGTGATGGGCATTATTGGCAAGTACTTTGGTATTAGGACTGTGAGGCAAAAATGCGTAGTTGATTTTGCCGGGCAGATTTATTGCGCGTTGACCTTGCTCTAAATTATTGCCCATATCATCAATGATTAAGATGGCTTTAGTTTGAGAAAAGTTATTTTCGGCGAACAGTTGTCCGCTAGTTAGCACAAATATACAGGCGAAAAAAAAGCTTAGAGATATGCGAAAGATACTTGCGGCCATGATCTGTTTTTCGTTTTTAATGTCACTGCAGAAAAATTTATAAAGACTCAGGATCGGCAACAATGGTGGGAGCATTCGATGTGTTTGTCATATTGTTTTTGCTGAGAATGCTCAATCCTTTTAATAAATTCAACGCTTCATAAAGCTGGTTATCAGCATTAAACAATTCTTTATCAGCTTTGGCCTTGCGTTGTTTTTCACTTTCTGTGTCGCTATTTCCATTGCTCAGGTGGCCTTGTAAATCGGCTTCGGTCACTGTTTGGTTGGTGGCAATGGTTTCAATTTTAGCTCGTTCCACAGTAATGTCCGGCACGATTCCCTGCGCTTGGATAGAGCGGCCGTTGGGCGTGAAATAGCGGGCTGTTGTCAGTTTGATGGCGCTCTCTTTAGTGAGTGGCACAACAGTTTGTACTGAGCCCTTGCCAAAGCTATCGGTACCCATAACGATGGCGCGGCGATGATCTTGCAGAGCGCCGGCGACAATTTCAGATGCTGATGCGGAGCCGCCATTAATTAATACAACAATTGGTGTGCCATCAATAATATCGTTTGGTGTGGCAGAATATTCAGAGTAGGAATTATCTATTCGCCCTTCGGTATAGACGATTAAACCTTCATTCAGGAAGCTGTCAGCAACTTCTACTGATGCTTGCAGAATACCGCCAGGGTTATTGCGAAGATCAATCACCAAACCTTTCAAAGGTTGGTTGTTGGTTTGCAGTTCCGCCAGTTTCTTTTTGAACTCACTACCGGTTTTATTTTGGAATTGCGCAATACGAATATAACCAAAACCATCTTCCAGTGTTCTTCCGCGCACACTTACCACTTTGATGGTGTCACGAGTGACTACGACGTCAAAGGGTTGTACTCGCCCTTCACGAACAATGGTCAGTTCAATTTGGCTGCCTTTAGCACCGCGCATCAGGCTGACAGCTTTATTTAAACTCATGCCTTTTACAGGTTTGCCGTCCAACATGATAATTAAGTCGCCGCTCTCGATACCGGCTTTTTCTGCCGGAGTACCATCAATGGGAGCAATGACTTTAACAAAACCGTTTTCCAGGCCGACTTCAAGACCAAGACCGCCAAATTCTCCTTTGGTGCTGACTTGCAAATCATCAAAGGATTTTGCATCCAGATAAGAGGAGTGTGGATCGAGGCCTTGCAACATGCCGCGTATTGCATTTTCCAATAAGGTTTTGTCGTCAATCTCTTCAACATAGCTGAGTCGAATGTGGTTAAACACATCGGCAAATGTTCTTAACTCGGTTAAAGGTAATCTGGCAGTGGTTTCAACGGCAGAATCTTCAGCTGTGACATCGTTATCTTGAGCACTGCTTAGGGGCGAAATGCCAAGTAGCACGAATAGTGGGATAGCAGTGATTTTTAATGATGGCTTCAACATATTTCTCATAAGGCAGTACATCCGATATCGACACCTTTAACAATATTTGGTGTCTGGCCTGTTTCTAGTAAAGCCTTAGAGCGTTTCGCTGTTAAGGCGTTCAAGTCCCTTTGTCAGTATTGTATCTATCTCATTGTACATGGCTTTTATGGGCTGTGTTAGCGAAAGCCCTTTAACTCCTGCTAACCCATTCAAATAATTAAACTTTTTTGCACCATTGTCGCGGATCGGTAGGTTTGCCGTTATGTCGTATTTCAAAGTACAGACTGGCATTGGCCTGGCCGCCACTGTTGCCGACAGTAGAGATGGGTTCGCCAGCACTGACCCATTCACCCGTTTCTTTTAGTAAGCTCTGGTTGTGGGCATAAAGACTCATGTAACCATCGCCATGATCAATGATTAATAACAGGCCGGAGCCTCTCAGCCAGTCAGCAAACATAACTCGGCCATGATGTATGGCTTTGACATCGCTGCCTTCTCTGGCTGGGATATTCAGTCCTTGCCAGCGCAGGCTGCTGTTTGAGCGGCGATAACCAAAGCGATTATTAGGTCTGCCCTGAATTGGCCAGGGCAGTAGACCCTTTTGGCTGGTAAAGGATTTATAGTCGCTGGGAATACTAATATTGGCGATGGTTTGTTCAACAGCCTCTAAAAGGCGCTCAAGGCGAGCTCGGTCTTGCGCATTCTTTTTCAGTTCTTGGTCTTTGTTTTTAATTGCCGAGTTGATGTTGGCGAGATTCTTTTCGCGTTGCTTCTTACTGCTTAATAGTGATCGATGTTGGTCGTCTAAGTCGGCCTTTGCCATTGCAAGCGAGGCTGCCTTTTCAGTAATTTTGGGTTCAACTTCGTTAAGATCACTGATTATATCGGTGTAGGCTTCGATCTGTTCAGAACGAGCCTTGTTGAAATAATCGTAGTAGGTCAGTGCACGGGTGATTTTGTCCGGCTGTTCTTGATTGAGCAATATTTTCAGCTTTTTCTGTTGACCCATTTGATAGGCGGCGAGAATCTGTTGCTCAATCAGTTTTTGTTGTTCGCGCTTGGCGACATTGAGAATTTTGCGTTGGCCCTGCAGCTCTTTGAGTTCGGTTTGCTCGCGCTGTAACTGGATTTGAATTGTTCTTATTTTCTGTTGAATCTGGCCAATTTCGACTTCGGAGTGCTGCAGACTGGTTTGCAAGGAAGAGCGCTGGTTTTTGAACTCTGCAATGAGCTTGCGTAGTTCAGTCATTTCCCGATTGAGCTGGTTAAGCTGCCTTTGTTTGTCGGCATGATCTTCTTGCGCATTGACAATTATGGCTGGCAAGGCACAGCTGACAGCAATTGCCAGTTTTAAAAAAAGCGCGACCAAATGATAGCGCAGCATTAAAAGCCCCTTCACTGTTTGCAAAACAAATTGGCCGCTATTGTAGATCAAGTAATGGATGACCAGTCATTTCTGCGGGCTGTTCGAGCCCCATTAATCGCAGCATGGTGGGCACGACATCGGCTAACTTGCCATCTACATCAGTGATAGTGACATTTTTGCTACCAACATAAACGAATGGTACTCGGCCTGTAGTATGTTGTGTGTGCTTTTGGTTGCTGTCGTAATCGAACATTTGTTCACAGTTGCCGTGATCGGCGGTAATTAAACAGTCTCCGCCTATTTCTAAAACGGCTTTGGTCACTTTGTCGAGGCTGTCATCAATTGCAACTGCTGCTTTTATGGCGGCATCGTAAACACCGGTGTGGCCAACCATATCACCATTGGCGTAGTTACAGATGATGGTGTCATAGTCGCCTGAGTGTATGGCTTCAACCAGTTTTGCTGTTACTTCCGGTGCGCTCATCTCTGGCTTCAGGTCATAGGTAGCTACATCTGGCGAAGGAATTAATTCTCGTGTTTCACCTTGGTACAGGTCTTCGCGGCCGCCACTAAAGAAGAAGGTAACATGTGCATACTTTTCGGTTTCGGCGATACGCAGCTGGGTTTTCCCCAGTGATGCCATCAGCTCGCCAAAGCTGTTACTGAGTTCCTCGGGGGGGAAGGCGCAGGGGCAATTGATGTCACCAGCGTATTCGGTGGTGGTAGCAAAACTGGCCAGTGCTGGAGTAGAGTTGCGTTCAAAGCCGCTGAAATTATTTTCAGTAAAGGCCCTGGTGATTTCGCGGGCGCGGTCAGCGCGGAAGTTCATAAAGATAATGGAATCACCATTGGTAATGGCCGCTGATTCCTCACCATCATTCTGGATAATGGTAGGGCTGACAAACTCATCATTTTCATCGCGCTCATAGGCGGCTTGCAATCCGGCTACTGCCGAGTTGGCTTGATAGTCAGCTTTGCCTTCGGTTAATAATTCATAGGCTGATTGAATACGTTCCCAACGATTATCACGATCCATTGCGTAGTAGCGACCAACCAAAGAGGCAATGCGGCCACAGCCCAGCTTTTGAAATTGATCGGTCAGCGTTTGCAGCGATGGTTCTGCGCTGCGCGGTGGCGTATCTCTGCCATCCAAAAAGGCGTGGACATAGACTTTTTTAGCGCCGCGTTTAGCAGCCATATCAACCATGGCGAAGATATGATTTTCATGGCTGTGAACACCGCCAGGAGAAAGCAGGCCAAAAATATGAATGGCCTTGTCGTTCTGAATTGCCTTATCGATGGCATCCAAGTAGACAGGGTTTTGTTCAAATTCACCGTCTTCAATAGCTTTATCGATGCGGGTGATATTTTGATAAACAATGCGTCCCGCTCCGAGACTCATATGCCCCACCTCAGAGTTGCCCATCTGGCCATCGGGGAGGCCCACGCTCAAACCAGATGTTGATATCAGGGTTTTGGGTGATTCATTCCACAGCCGATCCCAGGTTGGGGTGTCGGCATTGGCAATAGCATTATCTTTTGGGTCTTCGCGGTGCCCCCAACCATCAAGGATTAACAGGACAACAGGCTTTTTAGGGGTATCAGTTTGCATGGATAACTTCTTTGACGACGTAAATGTTTGCTGGGAGAGCAATTTTAGCTGGTTGTGTAAGCGTTGACCATTTTGTCTTGCCGAACCGGCCATATTTCACAGTGAGAATTCCGCCACGCCCGTGTATACTTGCGCGCTTGAATTTATAGATGCGGCAGCTCAGAGTCACCAGAGTAGGGTTAAGAAAAGAGTTATCCCACTGAGTTGCTACTGATGTTCCTGGTTTTAATACTCGGTTTTAGTATGAGGTAAGTAGGTTAGCAATGGAGCTCTTTTTTGAATTTTTAAATGAGCAGTGGATATTGTTTGGCGCCTTGTTCGTCTGTTTATGGTTGTTGATGCAACATGAATCCCGCAAGGCGGGGCCTCAGTTATCACCGCAGCAGGTGATTAACAAAGTCAATCAAGATCAGGCAACGGTAATTGATTTACGCGACCCGGCAGACTTTAAACAGGGTCATATTGTCGATGCGATTAACATTCCTTCGGCCAAATTGGCTTCCAGGCTGGATGAGTTAGAAGGTCATCGCGACAAACCGGTAGTGCTGGTTTGCAAGATGGGACAGCATACCGGAGCTGCGGCCAAGACTTTAAAAGAGGCGGGTTTTGCTGATATTGCTCGTTTACAAGGCGGGATGATGGAATGGAGCAATGCCCAACTGCCCCTCGTCAATGATAAATAAAGATTTACTAAATACAGCTCGAAAATTTTATAACATATTGTTTTTAAATAAAAATAAGGAAATAACAGAACACATTTATATTAAAGCGTACTAATACAATTACTGTTCAGGATACACAAAACGCAATAGTGATAGAGTGACAGTAGCAGTAGTAATAGGTGAATAGGTGAGACAGTGGTAGATGAGGTTGTGCCAGAGGTATTTTTATATACCACCCGATTTTGCCCCTTTTGCCTCCAGGCCAAACGGTTATTGGATCACAAGGGCGTTACCTACCGAGAAATTGCCGTTGATGGCAAACCGGAGCTGCGGTTGGAAATGATGAACAGCAGTGGTCGCCGGACAGTGCCACAAATATGGATTGGACAAACCCATGTTGGTGGCTGTGATGACTTGTTCGTATTAGAGCGTTCAGGTCAATTAGATGAATTGCTCAAGCAGCAAGCGTAACTTTCAATGATTTAAAAGCGGAAAGCTGAGGAAAAAAGTAATGGCTGAAGAAGAAAAGGTACAACCACAGTTTGCGGTTCAGAAGATCTATCTTAAGGATGCATCGATGGAATCGCCGTTGGCTCCAGATGTTTTTACAAAATCCTGGAAACCAACACTGAATGTGGATCTGAATACCAAAAGCAGCAAGGTGGAAGGTGAAGGCGATAACTACGAAGTAGTTTTGACGGTAACTGTTACAGCCAAACAGGAAGAAGAAACAGCGATGCTGATCGAAGTACATCAGGCTGGTATTTTCATGGTTAAAGGTCTGGAAGGCGATCAGTTACGCCAGGCACTGGCTATCGCTGGCCCTAATCTGTTGTTTCCTTATGTTCGTGAAGCGGTTGATGGTTTAGCGATCAAAGGCGGCTTCCCGCCAGTCAACCTACAGCCGGTTAACTTTGAAATGCTGTATGTTCAGGCCTTGCAACAGGCCAAAGCTCAGGCTGAATCATCAGCTACAGCATCTACAGAAGAAACTCACTAAGCTAGAGTTCTTTAAACTAATAAGGCGCTTAATTCACCATTAAGCGCCTTAACTTTCCCTGACATTTCTCCTTTAGTTTCTCCAACTAGATCCCTTTAACTAAGAACCCCCAACAAAATCCAGTTGTCGCCAGGCTTCATACACAAATATCGCTACCGAGTTGGACAGGTTCAGGCTGCGGCTGTGGGCTTGCATCGGCAGTCGAACAATATGTTCTGGTGGTAGCGATTGCAGAATTTCGTCAGGTAGGCCGCGGGTTTCAGGGCCGAAGACCAGAGCATCTCCCTCCTGATAGTTCACTTCACAATGGTTTTTAGTGCCCTTGGTGCTACAGGCGTAAAGGGTTTTGGGTTGAACAGATGCCACGAAATCCTCTAGTGAAGTATGGCATTTCAAGTCAGCCCATTCCGAATAATCAAGCCCGGCGCGCCGCAGCCGTTTGTCATCCAGATCAAAGCCCAGCGGTTCGATCAGGTGCAGGTAGAAGCCGGTATTGGCACAGAGGCGGATAATGTTACCTGTGTTGGGTGGGATTTCAGGCTGGTAGAGAACAATGTGGATCATAACGCTGGGAGTGAATTTCAATTTTTAGGACATTATACCGATATCAAAAAATAAACCTTCACCTTTCCAGATTGCGACTATAATTTACTGTTAAAGCAAGAACTTACGCCGTAAATGCCAAGTAACCTGTTAGCTTTTGCCTGTTGCTGCACGGTATAAGTGATAAAAATGATCTCAGATTTAGCGCTTTGACTATAAATTAATCATTGATATTGGTGAGTTGGGGGATAGGCAGATTAAGGCATTATCGCTTTCCAGACTAAGTTGGCCGTGGTCAAGTAATAGTGGCCGGCAATCAGGACGTGTCGGTCTGGCAGTTGCGCCAGGCGGTTTAGCTGTAGCCTGGTTGAATGCCAGTGGCCAGCTTGAGCATTGCCGCTTTTATTCCCAAAGTGCTGATGTCGTTGAACAGCTAAAGACGGTTATTAAGGAACTAGATATTGATGGTCAGGTTTGCAGTGTTGTGTTGCACCCGGCTTATTATCAATTGTTATTGGCTGAGGCCCCCTCTGTTCAGGGCGCAGAAATGACCAAGGCTGTGCGCTGGAAAATTAAAGAGTTGTTGGACTACTCGTTGGAATTGGCTGCAGTTTCACATTTTATGCTACCTGCTGACGCCTACCGTGGCCGACAGAAGATGTTGTACGCAGCAGCGATGAAAAAAAGCCTGCTACAGGAATTAGTTGAACCTATAGAGATGGCCGGTCTTGCCGTTGATTGTATAGAAATTTCCGAACTGGCATTGCATAACCTGACCAGACGTCTGCCCACTACAGCGGGTGGTACTGCTTTGGTACAGCTCTATGAAGGCGGCGGCTTTATCAATTTGATGGAAAATGGCGAGATTTATTTAAGCCGGCGCCTGGATGTTGGTTTGGATCAGTACACACCTGCCGGCGATAACCAGACCTTTTTTGATGCGTTGTATCTTGAAGTACAGCGGTCGCTGGATTTCTATGAAAGCCAACTTGGCAAAGGCATCATTACCGAATTGTTTTACTCGCCCGGATTGCCGGAAACCGCAGACATAGGCCAATTCCTGTCGGAGCAGTTATTGGGGTTGAATGTCTCGGTATTGGATCTGACGCCGTTGAATTTAGTTGCCACCTTGGATGAAGAACTGGATGAGCAGATGGCGCTATGTGCCAGTGCCATCGGTGCAGCGCTGGGCCCCTGTCCGGATGATGAAGCCTATGGCCAGGCATCGGGAAATTTAGAGGGTTCAGAGAGTAAGGAGATGGCTAGTGCAGCATCTTAATCTTTACGACCAACTCGATAAATACGTCGAGCCCGCTTTTTCCGCACGACAACAACTTAGAGCCGTGTTTGCAGTCTCCGCTGTGATGATCCTGGTGGCGATTACGTTGTGGTTGGGGCAGATCGGTTTGCAGAGCGAACTGGAATCCCTTCAGCAGGAACAACAAGCGGTTGCTGCTGAGTTGGAGCGTCAGAAGGCAGAAAAAGCCCGCCTCGAAAATGACCCTGAACTCGATAGAGAAATTGAGCGACTAAAGCGCAATGTAGAATTTCGTCAGCGCTTGTTAGCCAATATCGCGCCCGAAGGAAAAATGTTAGAGAAGGGTTTTGCCGATCACTTGTCGGGGCTGGCGAGGCAAACAATGGATGGTCTCTGGTTTACCGAGATTCAGTTGCAATCAGGTGGACAGGAAATGGCTTTACTGGGCCGCACCAGAGACCCTGCTTTCCTACCCAAATATTTGCAAAAGCTTTCTGGTGAAAATGTTTTTGCCGGTCATAACTTTCGTGTATTTAGAATGAATGTACCCACCGAACGAAAAGATCTGCTCGATTTTGAGTTGCGCGCGCGAGAAGTGGGGGTAACAGAATGAATGAGCAACTAAAAGAATGGCAACAAAAAATTGATGCGCTCAATCAACGTGAGCGCATTTTAATTATGCTGACAGCCATCGCGGTGGTAGTGATGGTTTTACAATTTTTAGTGATCGACCCCATTATCGAAACGCGTGATCGCATTAATAATCAAGTCAAGCAAATAAACAGCCAGTTGCAACAGCAAAAAAATGAACAGCAAATTATTTCGGCACAACTGGCAGCAGGAATAAACCGCAGCAAGCATCGACAGCGAGATCAACTTAACGAGCGATTGGCAGAACTGGAAAAACGTATCGAAAGTTCTGTAGTAGCGATGATTCCACCAAGACTGATGCCAGAAGTACTGGAGCAAGTGTTGGATAAAAATACCGGGTTGAAATTAGTTGGTGTTGAAAATAAACCTGTTGTGCCTGTTCTTCAGGAAGAAGCTTCTAACGAAGTTGTTGAGTCGGAGAGGCAAGGATTGTACAACCACGGTTTTATTTTGCGTTTTGAAGGCAGCTATATGGCAGCTATGCGCTATTTCGAAAAACTTTCAGAGTTACCTTGGAAATTTTATTGGGACGATCTTCGTTATCGCGTTGATAGTTATCCCAACGCGGAAATTATTCTTGAAGTACATACTGTCAGTATGTCGGAGGAATGGATTGGTGTTTAGTCGATATACCAAATATCTGCTGATATGTATGTTGTTATGTGCAGCAAATACGGCTAGTGCATTAACTGATCCCACCAAGCCCTCTAACTACATAGTGCAAAGTAAACAGCCAACTTATGTGCTGGAAAGTATCTTGTATAGTGATGAGCGTAAAGTGGCGGTGATAAATGGCAAAGCGCTCGTAGAAGGCGATAAGTTAGGCTCTGCTGAAATTTTATCTATTTCTAAAGAACAAGTGCGGGTTAAGCTCGGTAACAGGATGTCAGTGCTTAAATTGCAACGACAATCAATCAGGCAGGAAAAATAATGGGCTATCAGAAAGTAATAACCTTGTACTTGGCAGTTTGTATGCTGAGTAGTTGCGCCTGGACTCCTAGAGAAACTCGAGATAATTCTGGTATCGAATCCATTCAGCAAGAGCTGGCCGCGATAGAGAAGAGCAAGCAGGCGGAGCCTGTGCTTCCCCCTACACAAATTGATCAGGCGCTAATGCCATCAATGTTGCCGGCAGCTAATGATGACATTGAACTGCGCTTTGATATTGCAGTGGAAAATCTTGCTGCGAAAGATTTTTTTATGGGTTTGGTAAAAGACACTCAGTTTAATATGGTGGTGCATCCCGATGTGGAGGGTGTGATTAGTCTGGATTTGCAAGATGTCACTATCGATGAAGTGATGGAAGTGGTAAATGATGTTTACGGCTATCCCTATAAACGTCGTGGAAATTTATACCAGATTTTACCAGGCGGTTTGCGTTCAGAAGTATTCCATATTGATTATCTGAATTTAAAACGTAGAGGTATTTCTGAAACGCTCGTGACTAATGGCGAGGTTAGTTCGGCGGGTAGCAGCAATACTGGCGGCAATAGCAATAACAATAGTAACGCTGATTCTTCAAATAATAATGGCGGCAGAAATAATAGAATCAATGTCGGCTCCCAGATTCGTACCGAATCAGAATCAGACTTTTGGTCAGAATTACAAGAGACATTATCAGTTTTAATCGGCGCTGAAGAAGGTAGAAGGGTATTAGTGACACCGCAGGCTGGCATGGTGGTAGTTCGAGGTATGCCAGAAGATATTGAGCTGGTAAAAGATTTTCTAACGCGCGCAGAATTGATCATGCGCCGCCAGGTGGTGCTGGAAGCTAAAATTCTGGAAGTGACATTAAACGATAGTTATCAGACCGGTATCGATTGGACTTCAGTCACAGATATTGATGGCAACCCATTATCATTGGGTATTTCCGGTTCTCCCACTGTTAGCCCCAATGGTCTTGGTGGTGCTTTTAGTGCAGCGTTTAGTTCGAGTGATTTTATTGGTGTGATTGAGCTGCTCGAAACACAGGGCAGTGTCCAGGTACTATCAAGCCCGCGTATTTCAACTGTCAATAATCAAAAGGCAGTGATTAAAGTTGGCCAGGATGAGTTCTTTGTTACCGAAATATCAAATACAACGACGACTTCATCAGGTACAACGACAAATAATCCAGAAGTTGAATTAACGCCGTTCTTTTCTGGTATCGCATTAGATGTCACACCACAAATCAGCGAAAGCGAAGAAATTATTCTTCATATACACCCTTCCATCAGTGAAGTGCAGGATCAATCCAAAACCATTTCTCTTGGCGGTCAGGCTGTAGAGTTACCTTTGGCGTTAAGTACCATTAGAGAGACCGATAGTGTGGTCTACGCCAGAAGCGGCCAAGTTGTTGTGTTAGGTGGGTTGATGCAAACCAAATCATTAGATACCAACACCGGTACCCCGGTACTGGGTAATGTGCCTTTACTAGGACATCTATTTAGCCAGCAGCGCAATTCTACAGTGAAAAGTGAATTAGTGATTTTACTGCGCCCAGTGATTATGGGGCCGGATGGTTTGAGTGAAGACATAGATGGTTCACGACAACGCTTCCATGAATTCAGGAAAGTACTAGATAAATCTTATAAAGCAACGGATGCTGAAGTACCAGAAAACAAACGCGCCTTTAATCAATTAAATTAATTGAGCGACAGTACCCAGTATGTACGAAGAACATTTTGGTCTTAGTGAACAGCCCTTTGGGTTAACGCCTAATACACAGTTTTTTCTCAATGCCCAGGGGCATAAAGAGGCGTTTAATTTGCTACAGGTAGCTTTGGCCAATAATGAAGGTTTTATAAAAATAGTCGGTGAAGTTGGCACAGGAAAAACCATGCTGTGCCGTAAGCTATTAAATACATTGGGCGACGATTACATCACAGCATATATTCCTAACCCGATGTTAAACCCTGCCGGTTTGTATCGGAATTTGGCGACTGAGCTGGGTATTCATTGTAAAACCCGTGACGGAATTAATGAGTATCAACAAGCTATTAACGAGCGATTAATTGAGTTGGTCGCTGAAGGCAAGCAAGTTGTGTTGGTCATCGATGAAGCACAGGCAATGCCGCCAAAAACTTTGGAAGCATTACGATTGGTTTCTAACCTTGAAACCGAAACGGCAAAATTAATTCATATTGTGTTGTTTGGTCAGCCAGAGCTGGATCGTATGCTCGATCATAGTAGCCTTAGACAATTGAGGCAGCGAATCACATTCTCCTACCAGCTTCCTCCGCTTGATGCTGAGGGAACGCAACATTACATCAATCACCGATTAACCATGGCTGGCTATAACGGTAACCAGTTATTTGATGAGCGAGCATTGAAGTTGGTGTTTCAGGTAAGTCAGGGTGTGCCCCGATTAGTGAATGTTCTCTGTCATAAAGCATTGATGAGCGCTTATGGAAAGGGGGCGAAAGTTGTTGAAAAAAATCACATAAAGGCAGCAGTTAATGATACTGATGGTGTATCACTGCCGGGGCTGTTGAATAAATTTCAGTGGCGACTGTCAATGGCGGCGATGTTCAGTGTATCGCTGGGTCTTATGTTGGTTTTACCGGGGTTGGTCGAATGAGCCTCGTTAATGACATGTTAAATGATCTTGACGAGCGTCGAGAGCAGCAGCCAAAAAAAGCTGTCGATCTGGATTGGCTGGATGGCAATAAGAAAGCAGTAAAAAATAGCAGAAAAATTCTTGGTATTGCCTCATTTATCTTAACGTTAATTCTACTTGCTGTAGTTGCTTGGTTGTATCCAGTTGATTCTTTACAGAAAGTTTCACCACAACAGGCGCAGCAACCACAGTCTCTGGTGGAAGCAAATCCTGAGAAATTAAATGTAAGTGAAGCTAATTTTGTTCAAGCCTTTGATGTCAGTGTTGAGGATAATGTAGCGTCGATAAATATTCAGCTTGAAGAATCTGTTGATTACAGCGTAGAAAAACAGTCACAGCAACTTACCATTATATTTAAAAATACAAACAATCAATTAGCAGCTCAGGATTTACAGGCAGTCAGTCCATTAAGTTCGGTAGCAAGCTATCAAACAAATGATGACACGGTAATTAAGTTGGCCGTCGCTAAACCTTTTACCTTTACTGATGAGTTACAAGTTGATCAAAAGCCGACTTTGAAATTAACAATAAAGACAGAAGATACAAGTGCCGTAGCCCAGCAAACGACTGTTGTAGAAAACTCTGAAAAAGACGGTGAGTCAATAAACAGTCTTCAGTCTGTTAATGAGCCTTCTAGTTCACAACAAGCCTCAAAAGAAAACAATACGTTACGGGAAAAACCTGAGAAAACGCTAATCACTATAGCGAAACCTACGGCTAAACAACGTGATATTCAAGTATCGCGTGATGCCAAAAAATTAATTCAACAGGGTAAATTGTCCGAAGCTGCATTGTTATTAGAAGGCTTCCTTTCCGAGCAACCTATGGCGTTGGAGTCTGGAGTAACGCTGGCATCCATGCTAATGGCTGAGCAGCGTTATGCGCAGGCACAAATGTTATTAGAAAAATTGCAATTATCACATGAGCAACATCCTGGTTTGCGGCTTGCGCAGGCGCGCTTGTTTTTGGCGCAAAATGAAAACGCCAAAGCTGTTGATGTACTGATGGCGGTAAAGCCCGATATTAATCTGTATGCCGACTACTACGAACTGTTGGCAATAGCAGCGAGAAAGAATCAGCAGTATTTACTTTCTGAGCAGGTTTACCGTGGCTTGGTAGCAGAAGATCCGCGGCAGGGTAATTGGTGGGTTGGTTTGGGCATTGCGTTGGATGCACAGGCAAAGATGCGAGAATCTCGAAATGCTTATCAGCAGGCATTGGCTAGTGGGCAAATTAGTGAGTCGTTAAAAAATTATGCTCAGCAGCGTTTGCAGGCATTGTGACTTTGCAGAAATTATGATTTTGCAGGAAGTTTGACAGAGTAATAAACAATTAAGTAACTAAGTTTATGGCAGAAACGGCACGTAAAAAAATTCGCATCGGTGATTTGTTGATACAAAATCAACTGATTACTGAGCAGCAGTTGACTGATGCGCTGGCTTCGCAAAAGCAAACCGGCAAAAAGCTCGGTCGTGCCATTATTGATCTGGGCTTGGTGCAGGAAGATCAAATTCTCGAGTTGCTGGCACAGCAGCTTGATGTGCCTTTTATTCAACTAGAAAATTTTGATTACAAAGTAGATATTACTCAGCGTCTGCCAGAAGCTTATGCCCGGCGTTTCCGTGCACTCGTTTTATTAGAAAATGAAAACAAAGAGTTAGTAGTCGGTATGGCCGATCCTACTGATATTTTTGGTTTCGACGAATTGTCGCGAATTTTAAAACAGCCGTTGCAGCTTGCCGTTGTTCGTGAATCAGAATTACTACAGGCTTTGGACATACTCTATCGTCGTACCAGTGAAATATCTTCATTGGCTGAGGAGTTAGGTGAAGAGTTAGGCGAAGAGGCCGATGACCTGGATTTGCTGGAAGCAACGGGCGCCGAAGATGCCCCTGTTGTTAAATTACTGCGATCAATTTTTGAAGATGCGGTACAAGTGCGTGCATCAGATATTCATATTGAGCCCGATGAAAAAGTCTTGCGAATCAGACAGCGTGTTGATGGCGTGTTGCAAGAGCATGTTATGAATGAGAAGCGCATTGCTGCTGCGGTAGTTTTGCGTTTGAAATTGATGTCAGGCCTGAATATTTCCGAAAAGCGTTTGCCACAAGATGGCCGTTTTAATATCCAGGTAAAAGGGCGCTCGATAGATATTCGTATTTCGACATTGCCGGCGCAGCACGGTGAATCCGTTGTAATGCGTTTATTGGACCAAAGTGAAGGTAATATTGATCTTAATGGCACAGGGATGCCGGATACGATTCTGCAACATTTTCGCCACCAGATCATAAGGCCACACGGTTTGATTCTTGTAACCGGCCCAACCGGTAGTGGTAAAACCACAACCCTGTATGGTGCTTTGCAAGAATTGAATGATTCCGAAAAGAAAATTATTACGGTTGAAGATCCGGTGGAATACACGCTACCACGTATCACTCAAGTGCAGGTGCATGACAATATCGGTTTGGATTTTGGTGCTGTGCTGCGTTCTGCGTTGCGACAAGACCCCGATGTATTATTAATTGGTGAGATTCGTGATCAGGAAACGGCAGAAATTGCAGTGCGTGCATCGCTCACTGGTCACCTTGTGCTTTCCACATTACACACCAACGATGCGATTACCAGTGCCATGCGTTTGATTGATGTCGGGTTGGAAGGTTATTTGGTTGCCAGTGCATTGCGAGCCGTAGTTGCCCAACGTTTGGTAAGAAGAATTTGTCACAGTTGCAAAACAGAATATCAGCCGGATCAGCAAGAACAGATTTGGTTGCGTGCGCTGCAACGAAATGGCGAAGCTGAGGCTACTTTCTATCATGGTCAAGGTTGTTCGCATTGTAATAATACCGGCTACCGTGGCCGTATCGGTGTGTTTGAATTGCTGGAAATCGATACCGATATGGCGGATGCATTAAGAGCCGCCGACCCCTTAGCCTTTGGCCATGCTGCCAGACAACAGCCCAGCTTTAAACCATTAACGCAGTGCGCCTTGGAGTATGCGGTACAGGGAATTACCAGCCTTGAAGAAGTCTTCCGCGTTTCCGAGCAATTGGCTGAAGAGTCTCTGGAGCATTTACCGGAGGAGGCTGTGTAGTATGGCAACCTTCAGTTATCAAGGGCGAGATAGTTCAGGTGCTTTGGTAAAAGGCACCGTTGAGGCAAATTCTGCTGATGGAGTTGTTAACCAGCTAGTAAATGGCGGTGTCACGCCGATAGAAATCAGTGAGAAAAAAGATACTGCCAGTTTTGCAATGCCCGCATTGCTCCAACGCAGGGTTACGCTGGATGAGCTGATTATGTTTTGTCGGCAAATGTATAGCCTCACACGTGCTGGCGTTGTATTGAATAAAGCGATAAGAGGCCTGTCCAGCTCGGTTCCCAATCCAGTATTAAGGGAAGTATTGGCTGATGTAGAAAATACACTCAATAGTGGTGTTAGCCTTTCTGTATCCCTGGGAAAACACAGATCAGTTTTTGATGATCTGTTTATTAATATCATTCAGGTGGGTGAAAATTCAGGCCGTTTGGATTTGGCGTTTAAACAGATGGCGCAATATCTTGAGCTGGAAAAAGACACCCGCAGACGCGTTACGTCGGCGATTCGCTATCCCATGTTTGTGATGATCGCCATCAGTGTGGCGTTAGTTGTGTTGAATATCTGGGTAATTCCCGTATTCGCAGATATGTTCCAAAAATTTAATTCCGAGTTGCCTCTGCCAACCAGAATTCTTATTGGCACCTCTGACTTTTTTGTCAACGACTGGGAGTGGTTGTTGATCGGTATGGCGTTGCTATTCGGAAGTGTTAGTTATTACATCAACACCGATGAGGGGCGGTTGAATTGGGATAAACGCAAGCTGGGAATACCTTTAATTGGCAGTATTTTGGAACGTTCCATGTTGGCACGTTTCAGTCGCAGTTTTTCCTTGATGCTGAAATCCGGTGTGCCACTTATTCAAGCGTTGAGTTTATGCTCTGATGCTGTGGGTAATACCTATCTCGGCGAAAAGGTTCGCAATATGCGTGAAAGCATTCAGCGCGGTGAGAGTTTATTGCGAACGGCGAGTGCCAGTGGAATGTTCACGCCATTAGTTTTACAGATGATTCAAGTGGGAGAGGAAACGGGCCGGGTCGATGAGTTGTTAGAAGAAGTCGCACAATTTTATGAAGAAGAAGTGGATTACGACCTGAAAAACCTTTCCAGTTATATAGAACCGATTTTAATTACAGCGATTGCCGGGTTGGTAGCGATATTGGCCTTGGGTATCTTCCTACCGATGTGGGACATGATGAGTGTTATGCAAGGTGGTTAAGGAGCGACAATATGTTCGATCTACTCATAATCACCAAAAAAAGTGTAAAAAATTACAGCAAGAAAAGGCGACTGTTTCACTTTATACAAGGTGCTTCAACAAAATTACCTAAACTATTGTCTATACTGGACTTATGAGAATTGATCACATGAAACCAAATTTATATCTATCCTCAAAAAAATCAGGTATTAATCGCGTAAAGGGTTTTACCTTTATTGAGTTGGTGATTGTTGTGATTTTGCTTGGGCTGCTGGCCGCGACTGCTTTACCTCGTTATTTGAATGTAACCGATCAGGCAGAGGTTGCATCCCTGGAAGGTATGGCAGGTGGCTTCAGCACGGCGATAGCGATTGCCAAAGCGCAATGGGCAGCAGAGGGTAATAGCCGAGGTGGCCCGACAACACCGTCAGATAAAGTGGCGGTCAATTATGATGGAAAAATTATTTATATGAATGAATTTGGATGGGCGGCCAACACCAATCCGAATATCGATGCGGCAGCCGACAATCAAACGGCTACCGAATGTCAGGAGGTTTGGAATAGCGTATTACAAAGTGCGCCTACTTCAACCATTAATTCCGATAATCGGGATGATGTACGGTTTTTTATTTCTGTAATTAGTGGTGCAGCTAATGATGTCGCGGGGAATACCGGTGATGTTTGCCGTTATGAGTTAATTGTCAATCAAGATGCTAATGCTACGGCAACGCATTATTTTGATTACGATTTGGTGAATGGTCAGGTTACACCGGTAACACCTGATAATTCGTAGTTTTTATTTTTTAAATTGACTTGGATAAAAGAGGTTTGATATGAAAAAACAACAATCGGGTTTTACACTAATTGAATTGGTGGCAGTGATTGTGCTACTGGGCATCTTGGCGGTTACGGCTTTGCCTAGATTTGTGAATTTGCAGGCTGACGCTCGTGCATCTGTAGTGGAAGGTGTCGCTGCCGCTATGAATGGTGCTATGGCACAAGTTTATGCGAAGTCTTTAATTGACGGAGTTGAGGGCGATGCTGCTGGCGTTAGTTCTATTGATGGTGGCCCCATGGGGACAATTGAAGTGGCATTTGGTTATCCAGAAGCTGCGGGGGCTACTCCAGGAACAGATGACATTCAAGATACAATAAATATTGATACTGATACAAACGGCGATCTTGTTTGGTCTTCCGATGGTGCTGGTACGGCAATTGTCGCTGGAGATACTACAGCTGTTGTTGGCTACAATAATGGCTGTGATGTAACTTATACGCAAGCAACAGGTGCCGCAGCTCCTGCTACAGTGACAGTAGATGTTAATGCATGTTGATTATAGATAAACACTAAAACATAGTAGTTTCATTTTAGTGAAATCTTAGATGATTTGTATAGGAGGGTTTTTTGCCCTCCTTTCCATTTTCTATGAATAAGTTTTTCTTATCACAGGGGTTTACGTTAGTAGAGCTTGTTACAATTATCGTATTGATTGGAATTTTATCTGCGGTAGTTGTGCCTCGTTTTATAACTTCTGACGGTTTTTCAGAATACTCCGACCGTGATCATATTATTGCCGCAGCACGTATAACGCAGCAGCGTGCTATGTATGATCATTCTTCTGTCCCCACAGCACTTTTTAATGCCTGTTTTCGTTTTCGTATAGCCAGTGATGTCTTAACTGTAGAAAGCTTTAATGGTACTGATTATGATCCGATTGGTCCCAATCAGGAATGGCTAGATGGAATTAGTCTTTCTCCAGGTACGGTCGCAGATACTACGATTTATTTTGATGGTTTGGGTAATGCTTTTACTGATGACTGCGATGGTGTAAGCCCGGTAGGTAATCCAACGACAATCAATGTGAGCGGATTGCAGGTCGAAATTTATTCCACCGGTTTTATTCGGGCGATTTGATATGCAGCGTTCAGTGCAAACCGGTTTTACCCTGGTGGAGATTGTAGTTGGCATTGTGCTAACCGCCTTTGGTTTAACGCTTATCACTACCGTTTTCTTTTCAAGCCCGGGCCGCAGTGTTGAGCCAGTGTTACAAATTCGTGCAGCAGAGTTCGGCCAGGCGTTGATGGACGAAATTCTGGCAAAACCCTTTGATGAAAATACACCATTAGGCGGTGTGCCGGCCTGCGTTGCGGGAGGGTGTACCGCTGAGGCCGGCTTTGGTTCTGATGCTGGCGAAACCAGAGATAGCTTTGATGATGTGGATGATTATCATAGTTACTGCGGTGCAGGTGTGGCACTAGAAGATGCATCAGGTAATCCTCCTAGTGGCGGTCAATTTAGTAATTATTTGATGAGTGTATGTGTAACTTATGATGGCGACTATAACGGCACAACAGATACAAATACTAATGCCAAGTTGATTACGGTAAGTATTTCGCCGCCCACTGGAGCAGGGTTGGGTAACCCTATTGTTATCACCGCTTATCGAGGTAATTTCTGATGCCTTGCTTAAGTTTTTCATTAAGAAAAAACAAGCAAGCCGGTTTTACCCTGGTTGAGTTGGTCGTGGTGATTATTTTGTTAGGTATTGTCGCAGTAGCTAGCACACAGTTTATTCGTCAGGGCGTTTCTATTTATACCGACAGTATCGGCCGAGATACCTTGCAACAACAGGGCCGTTTTGCTATCGAGCGAATGAGCAGGGAGTTGCGCAATGCTTTGCCAGGAAGTGTGCGTACCAGTGGTGATGGCAGCTGTGTTGAATTTGCACCGATTGAAGCGGCTTCGTCCTATCTGGCACCATTAGCTGATGCTAGCGATACCAGTTTTGAAGCAGTAAATTTTGATTACACAGACTCTACTGTAAGCAACCGTAGAGTCGCGGTTTATCCCATTGATGCGGTGAGCGTTTATGTGCCTACTATTAGTTCACCTGCTGCTGTAGTTAATCTGACAAATGTTGATTTACCTGCTTCATCAATACGTGATGTAAATCTATCCGCTACTCATCAGTTTGTTAATGAGTCGCCAACAAGGCGTTTTTTTATCGTCATACAGCCTGTCAGTTTTTGCGTTCGTAATAACCAACTATTTAGGCACGAAAGCTATGGTTGGTTGGCAACACAGTCGACGAGTACCGCGAATATCGGCAATGGTGTACTACTAGCAGAAAATATTCAGATTAATGATGGAGGCCCTGTCACCGTTTTTGATTTTACCGCTGGCACCCCACAGCGTTCCGGTGTGGTCAGTATGGATTTGCGCTTTAGTCATACGGCATCAACCGGTGATGAATGGGCGCGTTTTAGTCATGAGGTGTTTGTGAGGAACACGCCATGATTAATAAACTCAGTGCACTGTTTGTTCTTTTTATTTTTTATTCTTCTTCGATGTTGGCCGATACGTTTGCTGATAATTTTGATACCCAGAGTTATAGCAATCAGGACGGCAATGTTAACTGGAGTTCAGATTGGATTGAAACCAATGATGACAACGACCCTGTAAGTCCTAGCGGCGATATCAACATTACCGGTGGCGAGTTGCATCTGCAGGATAATGATGTCTCAATCCAGCGGCAGGCAGATTTGAGTCCTTATACTGCAGTAACACTTGGTTTTGACTACCGTGAAGTTAGTATGAATAACGCCAATGAATGGGTGGATTTGGAAATCCGCACAGGTGGCAACGGTTCTTGGACTTTTCTGCAGCGCTTCTCCGGACCTACTAATGATTCAGGTTCAGTCAGTATTAATATTACAGCCTATATTGCTTCCGATACTGAAATACGCTTTATCACCTCTGCCGATATGGGAAATGGTGACGATTTTTATATTGATAATTTAGTGATTACAGCGACACCTGATGTCGGTAGCGGCAGCCCTCCTACTTTAATTGCAGATTATCGATTTGACGAGTTGTCCTGGGATGGTACGACTGATGAAGTAGAAGACTCTACCAGCAATGGTTTTGATGGCACGTCTTTTAATGCTTCAACAACAACCGGTTTAATATGTAATGCGGCTGATTTAACAGCAAATGGCACTACTGATTACATTAGCCTGGATAATCAGGCAATGAATGGTTTGGGTGATTTCACCATATCGGTGTGGGGGCAAACCTCTAACAGCGATACCTGGCATACTATATTATCAGGAGCTGCTGGAAATACCGGCTTGTTGGCTAACGAATTTGTTATGTTGTTCGATGGTGTTACAGCATTTCAACCGGTGATATCTGAGGAATTCTTTAGCGGTTCTCCATCAGTTTCTATCACCAGTATTAATGATGGCAACTGGCATCATTTTGTCTGGACTCGCAATGCATCCAATCTGGAGAGCTGTTTTTATATTGATGGCGTATTACAAGCCTGTGTTAATCAGCCCGATGCTGATGATAACGACAATCTGTCGATTTCCTCAGGAGGGTTAATTGTTGGCCAGGATCAAGATACCGTAGGTGGAAGCTTTGAAAGCAACCAGGATTGGGAAGGACTTCTCGATGAGTTGATGATTTTTGATGAGGTGCTAACGCTTGCGGAAGTTCAATCCATTCGCACTAATCAATTGGCAGGTAATAACTGGGATGGCTCGACGCGAACCTGTCCATCACTGCCAACACCACAAGTAGAGTATAGGTTTGAAGAGGCCAGTTGGAACGGTACCAGCGGCGAAGTGATAGATGAAAGCACTAATAATTTAGATGGCACCGCTTTCAATGGCGCTAATACGGCTAATTCTAATCCAGCCATAGCGGGTGATCCTGGTACCTGCCGCTACGGTGTTTTTGATGGTGTAGAAGATTATGTTGAAGTGCCTGCAGGATTACAGGATTTATCGGGAAGTTTCACAATAACGGCCTGGATTAATGCTGCCGATCTGAACAGTGGATCCAGAATTGTTATTGATGATGCAAATAACAATGGTGGCTTTGGTTTTAGTTTGGGTGATGGCGGTGCCGGGCGGTTACGGTTTTTCTCGCGTTCAGTAAGCCCCGTGATTGTTGATACTCAAAGCGCTGTAATTACAACGAATACCTGGTACTTCGTAGCTGCAGTGCATGATGCGGTTAATCAAACCAGAAGTATCTATGTCGATGGTGTTCCCGTCACTATAACAGGTGGCGGTACTACTCATACCTATACCGGTACCTGGGGTACAGATACTGGACCAATAAGTATCGGTGGTGAAATAAATAGTGCTACAGAAACGGGAGCAGCTTTTCACTTTAATGGATTGATGGATGAAGTGAGAATTTATCCCTCAGCGCTTTCTACAACTGAAATCGCTAATGCAATGGCTGAGACACATACTTGCCCGGCTGTTATCGCAACGAACTTACTTTATTTAACAACAGAGACTGATGCCACATTGGGTGGGTTAAGCTTCGGTGACGAAGATATTATTGCTTACGATGCATTGAATGATTCATCAACACTGATATTCGATGGTTCAAACATATTGAGTTCAAATTCCGATATCGATGCAATTCATATATTGGATACAGGTAATATATTGCTGTCAACGAATGACAGTCGATCAATAGGTGGAACATCCTTTGAAGATGAGGATATTGTTGAATATAACCCGTCGACAGGTGTGGCTAACATATTTCTTGAGGGGGATACGATATTTTCCAGTGATGAAGATATCGATGCGTTTTCTATCCTGCCAAATGGCAACTATCTGATATCGACCATAAATGATGCAACCATTGGCAGTACCTCATTTACTGATGAAGATGTTGTTGAATACAACCCTTCTTCAGGTGCGGCTTCGCTATATTTTGATGAAAGCGCTGTGACCGCTGATATTACCGATGTGCGTGGAGTGCATGCGCTCGATAACGGTAATGTTTTGCTTACCTTCACGAGTGATGATCGTAGTCTTGGTGGCCTGACCGATATAGATGAAGAAGATGTTATCGAATACAACCTAAGTACGGATACTGCAACGTTATATTTTGACGGCAGTCTATTTAGCGGTAGTGAGGATGTTAGAGGCGTTTCTCTTGTCGAAAGTACAGCATCTTCTATTGACCATTTTGATATTGATCATAACGGTACTGCTATCGCATGTCTTGCTACATCAATAACCGTCATTGCAGAAGATAGTGGCAATAATACAGTCACAAGTTATACCGGTAGTATCACGATTAGCACTGATAGTGGAGATGGTAATTGGTCTCTGGTAACTGGTGCCGGCAGTTTTGATAACGGTACTGCTGATGATGGCGTAGCGACTTATACCTATGACAGCAGCGATAATGGTGAGGTCACTTTTTCTCTGGATTACAGTGATAGTAATTCAACATCTGCATCTGTAGATATTGATGTGACTGATGGCAGTGCTACTGATGATGAGACCGAAGGACCGCTGGTGTTTTCTCCCTCTGGGTTTACGATCAGCGGAGCAGCGCTGGATGACTCAGTTGACCCCATCGTTATTACAGACTTAGCTAATCAAACAGCGGGTACCGCTTTCGATATTTTTATTGCCGCCTATGGACAGACAGATACCGATCAAAATTGCGGGATTATAGAGTCATACCAGGGCAGCCAAAATTTAACGTTCTCTGTAACGTATACCGACCCTTCGACAGGAACGATAGAGCCTACAATTAATGGTAATGTTATTACGTCACCGATTGCTATCACTTTTACTGAGGGGCAAGCGCAGGTTAGCGCTGACTACAAGGACGTTGGACAAATTCAAATAGGAGCTGCAGATGGCAGTATAACGGGTGATAGCAATAATTTTGTTGTCGTGCCAGCCTCCTTTGATATTCAGTTAACAGGTAATCCCGGTGCGACTACTGCCAGTGGTGGTGTATTTGCAGCTGCTGGCGTCGACTTTCCCGTAACCGTTGTGGTTAGGGATGCAGACGGAGATATAACACCCAATTATGGTAATGAAGACAGTAATGAAGGCATCGCGTTGACTCATGCCTTGGTGGCGCCAGTGGGAGGTAGAACAGGCACGTTGACGGGCAGTTTATCTCCTACGGTTGCGGCTAATGATGCCGAGTTTACCGGCAATTATAATTGGGATGATGTAGGCATTATTACACTGACAGCTGGTGTTGGTGACGGTAGTTATTTAGGTGCAGGTAATGTAACAACGGATCTAACTCCTGTAGGGCGTTTTACCCCAAGCCATTTTGCTTTATCTGGAGGAGCAATAACGGCAGCTAATACCGGTTTTACGTATATGGGGCAAAACTTTCTGGCCAGTTACACATTGACGACCCAGGCACTAGGTGGCAGCGCAACAGAAAACTACGAAAGTGATTTTGCCAAACTGGATGTATTGGATTTTAGCAATTCGTTAGCGGATGTTGGTGCAACGGCGGATGTGGCCTATGGTGCCGTTGATGCAACACCCACCAGCTTTAATAGCCGTTTGCTAGGCTCTGGACAGTCGGCTATCTGGGTAAATGGTGTTGCAATGATCGTTGATTTGCCATTAGTTATTGGACGCTCGGCTTCTTTAGATGGACCCTTTTCTGGTATTGATATTGGGATTGCTGTCGAGGATAGCGATAGCATAACTTTTTCTGCCCTCAATTTAGACAGCGACACTGTTGGCGGTGACGATACAGTAAGAATAGGAACTTTAGCCGGAGACCTGTTATATGGTCGTACTTATATTGCTCCCGTCTATGGCCCGGAAATTAATGCAGATGATCCAACGCCAGTAGTCTTTGAAATACAATTTTATGATGGTTCCTCATTTGTAGTTAACACAGCTGATAATGAGAGCGAATACGGTGACACGACTACGATGGATTCAGCGAGTGTGAGTAATCATACGGGTAACCTTTCATCATCTGAATTTGTGGTAGGAGATGTTAACTTCCCGGTTACTGCGATAACGGTGATTAATGGTGAAGGCGATGTCATTACGGTTGATCGTCCAGGTTTGAATAATGATGGAAGTGTCGATGTAACGTTCGATGTGGAGTCATGGTTGCAATATAACTGGAATGGTTCTGGTGATGAAAACCCGACGACCACTATTCACTTTGGCACTTACCGCGGCCATGACCGAATTATCTATTGGCGTGAGGTGCAATGATGTGTAAGTCATTGCGTCAATCGCAACAAGGTATTTCAATAGTACTCGCTATTTTTATTTTGGTGGTGCTATCTCTGTTAGCTGCAGCGCTGATTAATGTGTTGGCTGGTGGAACAGAGTCAGTAGCCAGAGAAGTTATTTCAACACGAGCGTTATTTGCTGCGGAAAGTGGTGCACAGCGGCAGCTTAATGAAATTTTTACCCCTGGCTCGGCAATGAATGTAGCCGCTTGTGCCGATGCTGTAAATACACCGCGAACAAACACCTTCACATTGGGCGGGTTGTTTGGATGCGGCAATGCAGTTGTTGAGTGCGAATATGTGACTATTGATAGTATTAATTATTTTACTGTCACGAGTACGGGAAGTTGTGGGCCGACAGGAGAACCTTCAGTACGAGTTATTCAGGTACAGGCTAAGGATATATAAACGATGATGAGAATTCATTCTCATCATCGCCATTGAAAAGCTAGAACAGATTTATTTGGTAGTTGAAGTTTTTGCGTTAAATAATCTTCAACAAGAATAAACAATTCACTACATGAATGACTGTAAACCTACCAAGTAACAACAATCTGCTGTTCATCATTATGGTTTGCGACAAAATCAAAGGTTTTTCTGTTAGTGCCGCCATTAAATGACACATTTTCATTGCTGACAATTCTAAAATAGACAGTATCATTGCGGCTTTCTGCGTAGACATCAATCCTGTTTTGGTTGGGAACTCTAAACGCTACGCCGGCAGCATAATTCGTTGAATTATCGATTTTCTCGACATACGACTGGTTAATCCAACGATCATTTATAATTGATTTCACAAAATTGCCATTCACTGTATTTAATTCTCGGGGCCACCACTCGCCGCCAATACTGCCCATCTTGGCTGAAATAATCACTTCTACTAAGCTGTGAATTTCAGAACTAAAGTATTCCTTTCCTGAATCAAGAACCGCTTGTACAAAGCCTTTGAACTGGTTGCCCGTGCCACGTGATCCAAGCACGTGGGTAGCTCCCCAATCAACTTGACTGCCCATTACATCCCACCAGTTCTTTTTAGCGTTTTTGAACCCGAAGGTAGAGGGCCCTACGATAGGATATTGTGTCAGTTTGGAGTCTGCTTGAAAGTGGCCCAGTACTTGGTTCCAATTTTCTGGCGAGCCAGTTTTGTTTGCAGGTTCATTGAGTGGCTCAATATAACCAACGGTATAGCCTTGGCTTTCTACGTATTCAATTGAGCGTTTAAATAGGGCCTTCCATGTTTTGGATTTGATATCGTTGCCATTATTCTTTGTATAGAATGAGGAAAGACCGTCACCAGAACTCATAATAGCAATTTTTGTCGCCGTACCCGCAAGGTTTGCAGTTTTGGCAAGGTCTTCATCGAGTTCATTCTTTTGTGTTTGAGTTAACTCAAAACGATTCCCTACTTTGTCCATATCATACTCTTTGGGAGCACGAATTCTAAGGCCCGTAACATTTTCAGCACCAATAAGGTCCCTTTCTTTTGCTATGTTGGCCCGTCTACCCAAATACCATGTGTCCATGTTTTTGTTCACGCCATTGTTAGCGGTAGAGATGTTGATAATGAGCGGGTTATCTTGAGTTTGTGCATCTACTAAAGCGGAAGAAAAAAAGCTCGCAGCAAGAAATGCCATTGATACTATCTTTGAAAAGTTCATTATTAAATCCTTCTATTTTTATTAATCGATATGTTAAGTGTTTAAAGTATTAGTACTTCTAACATTGCCATTGCAACCAAAACTGGAACGTATTTATTTAATAGCTTCCTTAGATAGTTAAAGCCCGGCGTTGCCGGGCTTGTTGTATTCGATCATAAAAAATTAGTACTTGAAGTTTTTTAAGTTAAATCATTTATGAAACGAATTACGTTAAATCTACCATGTAACAACAATCTGCTGTCCATCATTATGATTTGCGGCAAAATCAAAGGTTTTCTTTTTGGTTCCGCCGTTAAATGACACTTTTTTATTGCTGACAATTCTAAAATAGACAGTATCGTTGCGGCTTTCTGCGTAGACGTTGATTTTTTTCTGGTTGGGCACTCTGAATGCAACACCGGCAGCGTAATTAGTGGTGTTGTCAGTTTTTTCAACGTACGAGGAGTTAATCCAACGCTCATCCATAATCGATTTTACAAAATTGCCATTGACAGAATTTAATTTGCGGGGCCACCATTCGCCGCCAATGCTGCCCATATTGGCTGAAATAATCACTTCGACTAAAGTGTGAATTTCTGAGTTAAAGTATTCCTTGCCTGAATCGAGAACCGCCTGCACAAAACCTTTAAACTTGTTGCCTGTGCCTTTTGATCCGATCACATGGGTAGCTCCCCAATCGACCTGGCTGCCCATCACATCCCACCAATTCTTTTTGGCATTGCTAAACCCGTAGGTAGAAGGCCCTACAATTGGATATTGTGTCAGTTTGGAGTCTGCTTGAAAGCTGGCCAGTACGTTATTCCAGTTTTGCGCCGATCCGGTTTTTCCGCCTGGTTCATTGAGTGGCTCAATATAGCCGACGGTATAGCCCTGGCTTTCTACGTATTCAATTGAGCGTTTAAATAAAGCTCTCCAGGTTTTAGCTTTGATATCGTTGCCATTGTTTATGGTATAGAACGAGGAAAGGCCCTCGCCAGAACTCATAATAGAAATTTTTGTTGCAGTGCCATTAAGATCGGCGGTTTTGGCCAGATCGACATCAATTTCGTCTTTTTGTGCTTGAGTTAATTCAAAACGACTGCCCACTTTTACCAAGTCATAATCTTTGGGAGCACGAATTCTAATGCCTGTAACATTTTCGGCCCCCATGAAATCTCTTTCCTTTGCTATGTTGGCCTGTCTACCCAGATACCATATATCCATGTTTTTATTCACACCGTTACTTGAGGTAGAAATGTTGATAATCAGGGGGTTATCTTGGGTTTGTGCACTTACTAACGTTGAAGAAAAAAAGCTTGCAGCCAGAAAGGCTGCGGAGACTATCTTTGAAAAGTTCATTATCGAATCCTTCTGTTATTAATTTATATATCAAGTGTTTAAAGCATAAGTACTTCTAACATTTTTCCTTTGCGTTACAGCATCCAAAGACGTATGGGGGCACAAACCATAGCAACTTCTTGCTGGCCTAAATGTGAACGGCGTCACAGAAATTATCTATTTGTATTATTATTAGTATAGATATGTTTATTTGGTTAAATTTTTGGAAGTGTTAAAAAACAAGGTTTTCTAATTTAGAAAATCTATTTTTATAATTCTGCTGCTTTAAGTGTTGTTGTGCAGATGAATTTGAAAAGCTCGGGATTATATTTTGAGTATGTGATTTGAGAGGTGGGTGAAAAATAGGGTAGGCGTTGTAGAGTTCTTATCTGATTCTATCCTACAACCTATAAACATGTTTAATATAAGTATCATTTAGCCATCTAGGGTGAAGTTAAGTATTTACTCATCCTCATTATTACCATTCATTCCCAGTTCATTCATTTTTCTAGTCAATGTATTTCTACCCCATCCTAACAGTTCAGCTGCGTCGCGTTTTCTGCCGTGAGTGTGCTTAAGCGCGACTTCAATCATCAGTTTTTCAAAGGCAGGTATGGCAGTGTCCAATAATTTTCTTTTGCCGAGGCTTAATTCCTGATCGGCCCAGCGGCGCAGGTTTTCTTGCCAATCGCTGCCGGCAGGACCGCTATCACCTTCAGTCACTGATTGGTTTAAGAGCTCAGGTGGCAAATCATCCATTTTGATTTCGCGGCCCGACGCCATCACGGTAATCCAGCGACAGGTGTTTTCCAGTTGACGGACGTTGCCAGGCCAGTCCAGTTTGCATAAATATTCTTCGGTTTCTTTGGCTAATACTTTTGCTTCGGTATCCAACTCCTCGGCAGCTTTGACAAAGAAGTGCTGCATGAGCTTGGGTACATCTTCGCGGCGGTCACGCAAGCTAGGTAAGTGAATGCGAATGACGTTGAGGCGGTGAAACAAATCCTCACGGAATTTATTCTCATTCACCAGTGTTTCCAGGTTTTGATGGGTTGCGGCAATTATGCGCACATCAACTTTGATAGGTACGTGCCCACCAACGCGATAAAACTCACCATCGGCTAACACTCTTAGTAAGCGGGTTTGGGTTTCTGCAGGCATATCGCCAATTTCGTCTAAAAATAGTGTGCCGCCATCTGCCTGTTCAAAGCGACCTTCGCGAAGCGAGGTGGCACCGGTGAATGCACCTTTTTCGTGGCCGAATAGTTCGGATTCCATTAAGTCTTTGGGAATAGCTGCCATATTTAGTGCAATAAATTTACCCTTTGCACGCGGGCTGTGGCGATGCAGTGCTTTGGCAACCAGTTCTTTACCGGTACCGGATTCGCCATTAATTAAAACTGTTATATTGGAATGGGAAAGTCGACCTATAGCCCGAAACACTTCCTGCATGGCAGGTGCTTCGCCGATGATTTCTGTCGAGCCAACTTCGGTTGCCACTTCGGCGATTTCTGATTGATTTTCATCAGCAACGGCCAGTGCTCGTTCTGTCATGGCAACAGCTTCATCAATATCGAAGGGTTTTGGCAGATATTCAAAAGCACCGCCTTGATAAGACGCTACAGCACTGTCTAAGTCAGAATGGGCTGTAGTTATGATGACAGGCAGATTGGGATGCGACTCATTAATTTTGGTTAGCAACTGTAAGCCATCCATGCCAGGCATACGAATATCACTGATAATTGCATCGGGGCGATCACTATTGAGTTTGCGAATAATTGCTTCGCCGCTATCGAAAGTTTGTGTGCTTATATCGGCTTGGTTTAATGCCTTTTCCAGTACCCATCGGATGGAACGGTCATCGTCAACGATCCAAACTGTATGTCCAGCGCTCATGTTTCTTGCTCCAAAGGTGACTCTTGCAGAGGAATGTAAATTGAAAAAGTAGTGCAGCCTGGTTTACTGGTGCATTCAATTAGCCCTTTGTGGTGATTAATAATGGACTGCGAAATTGAAAGCCCCAGGCCGGTGCCATCAGCACGCCCGCTGACCATGGGTAAAAATAATGTCTCTATTAGTTCATCAGGAATACCTGGGCCGTTATCAGTGATTTCGACTCGGCAGACCAGGCGATGGCGGTGACTGCCAATAGTGAACTGGCGCAATGTGCGCGTTTTTAGTGTGATCGATGGGTTTTCGGTGTTGGACTGTTCAAGCAACGCCTGCATGGCGTTTCTCACGATATTGAGAACGGCTTGAATGAGTCGTTCTTTGTCACCGATTAATTCTGGAATGCTGGGATCATAATCGCGTGCGATGGTAAGCTGGCCAGCAGTTTCGGCAACGATCAGTGTCCTCACCCGCTCAAGGACTTCATGAATATTGAGGGGTTGTAGTTCTAACAGATTATGTGAGCCGAGCATACTGTTGACCAGATTACTCAGGCGATCAGCTTCTTCGATAATGATATTGGTGTAATCGACCAATGACTCATTAGGTAATTCCTTTGCCAGTAATTGCGCAGCTCCTCGCAGGCCTCCCAGCGGGTTTTTAATTTCATGGGCTAACCCGCGAATCAACGCCTGATAATTTTGCTGGGTAGAAAGAATACCCTCATCGCGACTGATACGTAGTAATCGATCCAGGGGTTGTAACTCGATCACCATCGAGGTTTGTTTTGCATCGCCTGATTTACCGCGCTCAAATATAGGTGTTACCGCGCAATCAACAGTGATGGTATGACCACTGGGAAGTAGTAGTTGAGTTTCCCGCTTGGTAAAGGCGCTGGAGGCATATATATTTTCGAGGAGACTGCTTCTTTCTTCATCGCTTTGTTCTGTGAACAAATTGGCAATGGATTCACCCAAAACTCGGCTACCACTGACTTTTAACAACGCTTCTGCTGATGAATTCAGATAACTAATCGACAGGTCTGGTTCTACCATCAAAATGGCAGTGGTCAAGTTATCCAGAATGTCTGTGTGTAGGCTGTTAGGGGCCATGATTTGCGTTACTAGAATAGAGACTCGGTTAGTTACAGCAGGGGTCTCGCCGATACCAGGCTGCTTGGATACCTGCTCAATGCAAAAAGCAAACCATTTCTATGGGCAGGGCCTGCTACCTCTAAAAAAGCACCAAATTGCGGCTAATACCCAAAATAATGAGGGGTAATAGGCGAATTCTGGAGCAGGCTGGATCGTCTTTGTCCCTGTATAGGGGCATGATACAACAGGATGCACAAAAATGGTGCGTTATTTCGCATTAAAAATGTGCGCTGACGAAGAGAGTTATTGGCTAATTTGCAGGCTTTTTAAAGTGGGTGTTCACAGGGGGGGCACACAGGCAACATCTGTACTAGCCTCCTGGGCGATAGGCGAAAATAGTCACTGCTTCAGACTGCTTTAGAGAATTGCCCTCTTGGTCGACAATAGTTACCTGAAGTGTATGGCTGCCTCGAGCAATGCTAGTGACTCGGAAATTGCTTGCGGTTCCTTCAGAGTATTTTTGACCATCTATATAAAGACGTAATTTGTGGCCCTGTTGAAGTGAAGGGTTTACTTGGGTACTGACGTTAAAGGGATTGAGGCCATTGGGGATAATATCGTCATTGCTGTGGCTGGTGATTGTCAGGCTTTTATAGTCGTCTTGTGAAGGCTCGCCTTCTTGTCTTTCTCGTGCTGGAACTTGAACAGGCGTTGCCAGGTTGGTTTCTTTAATGTCTACTGTTTCGGCGTCAGGTGTAGGCTTATCAGTAAACGTGACTTTGCCTTTCTCATCTACGGTTTTGTAGACATCAGATAGGCCAAGCGAGGTGTGGCACAAAATACCGATTAGTATCAAAAACTTAACTACGATACGTTGGTTGCTGGCGAAGAGGTGAGTAGTGTTTTTCATAGGTACAACTATAAGCACAAAAGTTTACACAGTTAACTCAATAATAACGCTAATAGCTATCGGCTCAAGTTAGAACTGATGATCGGGTTATTACAGGGGGCTGAAGGGCTTTTTCACAGGTTGTTTTTCTCCAATTTGGCTTGCTGGATAGAAAGGTAAGCAATCAATGTTAAATACAGTACAGCTCCATTTAATAGGTGCCACAGGAAGTGTGTTCCAATCGGCCATAAATTGCATAGCGCCAGATCAATAGATCGGAAGGTTAGTGACAGTATCAATAATAGTGCAGCCAGTAATAGAGCGTATCGCTGCACAGTGAAAAATTGATAGTGGTAGATGCCAATAGCTAACGTGAATACTAAGGCAGGAAAGTAGCCAACCGAGCCATTTAATAAATCTCTTGGTAGCAAGCTGAACAATAACACCGTCAGTATGAACAGTATGAGAACCATTGCTGAGTAGATAGAGGGGCTGCTCTGCCTATGGCGGCCGATAGCGGCTCCATATAAGCCAATAATGCTGAACTGATAAAGATAGATAGGTAGGACATCCGCCGCCGCACTCCAGCGATTGGCAAAGGTGTGGAATAGCGTACTGCCGATACCAATTAGCGCTAACCAAAATACTAGCCAATAGCTCCCGTTAGTGTGACTCTGGTGCTTGCAGCCGTGCATAAACGCCGCATAGGCCGCAATTAAAAAAGCCACATTGGATATTGCATTTATTGGCTCTGCAAGTAAGTGGGTGCCTACTCTTTCGCAGTAATTGTCAACCGGTTCCAGCCAGCTGTTCATGTTTGTTCCTTATAATTGTGAGCAGGGTTTCTATGGCTAAGTTTGTTAGCAGGGCTTTGCTAGAAAATAAAATATTAAATTAAAATTTTTTAATACATATAAATGATTTAATAAAGCCCCGGCGGTGTGCCTTATTTTGGCTTGTGTAAAATCAATCGTTCTGCGTGGATGTTCGCAGATCTGTTACGTTATATGTTTATTTGTTTGGCCGGTATAAGCCTTAACCAATAGGCTTTGTAATAAGAATAATACTTCACATCGGCTAGAAAAAAGTATATAAGGTCACCTTCAAGATGTGCTTGTACCTTTTCAAATTCACGCTAATACAAAAAATAAGCTGATTTGATCAAATAACAATCACATCTAGCTAGGTATTCTAGATATAAGATTAATAACTAAAAGTGTTTAGCGCTTTAACATACCGAGGAAGAAACGCCATGCGAAACCGTCAACGTTATCTTAAACGTTCCATCTGTCTTGCTATGCTGATGGGTAGTACCCTGCCAGCGGCACCGACATTTGCTCAAGAATTCACACTGGAAGAGGTAATTGTAACTGCTCGTAAGAGAGAAGAATCTGTTAATGATATCCCTGTGGCCGTAACAGCTATGGGTGGTGAGCAGATGGAAGCACTAAGGGCCTTTGACCCGTCTGATTTAGCTCAATATGTACCCGGCATGACTGTTGTGGGTACGGTATACACTATCCGTGGTGTAGGTTTTAACACTGGGTTATCAACATCTACAGGTACTGTTGGTGTTGCTTATGATCAAGCAACATTACCGCTTCCTGTGATGTCAAGAGGCATGGTGTTCGATACAGAACGTGTTGAGGTATTGAAAGGTCCGCAGGGCACTTTGTACGGCCGTAATACAACAGGTGGACAAGTTAACTATATCTTGAATAAGCCAACTGATGAATTTGAAGCGTCAGCAATGGCTGAAGCGGGTAACTACGACTCTTGGGGTTTTGAAGGTTATGTGAGTGGCCCTATTGTGGATGATGTGCTACGTGGTCGCTTATCCGTAAAAACCAGGAAAGAGGATGAGGGTTGGCAGAAGGCAATTACTGGCGATCGTGAAAGAGGTGCTGATGATAGAAGTGCAGCGCGTTTAATGTTGGACTTTACTCCAACTGATAATTTGCAAGTGAACTTTTTGTACAGCTACTGGGAAGATAAGAGCGAAACTACAGGAGCTCAAAACATCGACTTTAATCCAGAAGAGCCGCAGTTTGTTCTTGATAATCCAAACCTGCCTTTTGATGAAGTTACCAATCCATTTGTACCTAATTGGGCTCAGCATCCGGACCGGATAGCTTCCTATAATTCTGAAAGGGATTCGGTTAGAAGTCCTGAGTATTGGGAATCTAATCCTACAAAAGCGGATTGGTCATTCGGTGGTGATCCAGCCTTCCCAAATTTTGAGTTAGGTAGCTATAACAACAACCGTGGTTTTGATCCTGAGACTGATATCAAGCAACACATGTTCGATACCAAAATAGAGTGGGATTTTTCAGATAATATGACTGCCATTTTGCAAACCACGTATATCGATTATGAGAGCTTCGTAGCTGGTTTTGGGTCATCACACCCTACAACTACTGAACGTTCTCCAAGAAGTATATCTGATCTTGAGACGTTCCAGACGGAGTTTCGTATTAGTGGTACGGCGTTTGATGACCGTTTGACCTATCAAATAGGTGGTATGTACGCAGATGATGATTTGTTCACAATCGCTGGTTCTCATCCTCCCTACGCAACAGTTTTGTTCCCATTGCGTGATGGAGCTGCTCAATTAGCCGGTTTAAAGCAGGCTAATTGGGATTGGATTTCGTCACCAGACTTTAACCCTGTGATTGAGGCAGTATTGGCTCCAATATTAGGAGCTGGAATTGGTAATGGCTTAGGTTTGGGAGATGCAGCAGCAGATGCCACTCTTGGGCTTAGGCCTTCTGATCAGGATATACTTGATGCCAGTTTAGGTTTCAGGCAGTGGGATAACTTCAACGATGTTGAAAGTGAAACAAAAGCTATTTTCATTCACGGTGATTATGAAATTAATGACGAGTGGGCGATTGAAGCTGGTATCCGTTATACGGAAGTAGATGCAAGTAACCGCGCGTGTACTCGCGATTTTGAAGGTAACTTCAATATACATTCTACCTGGAACTGGCTGTTCTATGCGCGAGACGAGTCTTTTGAAGTTCCTCCTAACATATTTGGTTTTATTCCATCACAGGACAGCATATTTGGTCCTAATGCTCCTGGGCCAGGTGAATGTACAGTTCTAGAAGCGGGTGACCAGCTAGATCCTACTTTAGTCGGTAACCAGCCTGTTGATGGTAGGGGTCGCGCTCATGATCTGGATGAAGATAATGTGGCGGCTAAAGTCGCAGTTAACTTCCGTCCTACTGACGATATTATGTGGTATGGCTCTATTGCGCAGGGTTATAAAGCAGGTTCGTTTAACACTACCAGTGCATTTACCTCGACTCAGCTTGAGCCAGTAGAACAAGAGAAGGTGCTTGCCTATGAGGCAGGTTTCAAGTGGTCAGCTACGCCAACTCTGCACTGGAACACTAGTGCTTATTGGTATGATTACACTGACAAGCAGCTAGCAGGTACCGTACCTGATCCAATCTTTGTTACATTGACACGCATTGTTAATGTCGATGAGTCGGAAGTGTATGGTGTTGAGTCCGATGTAACGTGGGCACCTAATGCTAACTGGTTCTTTACAGCTAATGTTGCATACCTTAAAACTGAAATAACAGAATATAACGGATTTGATCCCTCGGATGGCACGCCTCGTGATTTGTCTGGTGGTGAGTTCGCGTTGTCTCCAGAAATTCAATATACCTTGATGGGTTCATATAATTTTGATGTGTCTGACAATTGGAACTTGAGAGTTTCTGCTGATTATTCTTATACATCAGCTCAAGAAGCTCAGCTAGGGTCTACTAATCCTCTGTTTGGAATCGACTCGTATGGTCTTGTTGGTCTAAATGCTAATCTGAATTCCCATGATGGTTTATGGGAAGCATCATTTTGGGTTAGAAACTTAAATAATACTTACTACTGGTCTGCTGTTTCTTCTGTGTTAGATAGTACAAGCCGGAGTGGTATTGGCGAGCCAAGAACCTTTGGTGTACAGGTTCGCAGGAATTTCTAATGTAGAGTAGTTAGTTAGAACGAGAAGGCGCTTTCTTTAGAAGGCGCCTTTTTTTATTTCGGAAATAAATTTTAAATTAAAAAGGGAACTAGAGAGATTAAGTGCAGAGTTTTAGAAATAAAAAACCCAGCTAATGAGCCGGGTTTTTTATTTTCAGTGCATTATAGAAATTTACACAGAGTAGTACATATCAAACTCAACAGGATGAGTAGTCATGTTCAGCGTTTCAACTTCTTCAGATTTCAGATCGATGTAAGCGTCGATCATGTCGTCATCCATTACGCCACCGGCTTTCAAAAATTCACGGTCGGCATTCAACGCTGCCAGCGCTTGCTCCAGTGAAGACGCAACGGTTGGGATTTCAGCGGCTTCTTCAGCAGGTAGATCGTACAGGTCTTTATCGGCAGCATCACCCGGGTGAATTTTATTAGCGATACCATCAAGACCCGCCATTAGCATGGCTGTGAACATCAGGTATGGATTTGCAGAAGGATCACCAAAGCGAACTTCGATACGACGTGCTTTAGGGTTAGCTACGAAAGGAACACGAATAGAAGCAGAGCGGTTGCGGGCAGAGTATGCCAGCATAACAGGTGCTTCGAAGCCGGGTACCAGACGCTTGTAAGAGTTAGTAGAAGCATTAGCAAATGCGTTGATGGCACGAGCATGTTTGATGATGCCACCTATGTAATACAACGCTGTTTCAGATAGGCCGCCGTAAACGTCGCCGGCCATCAGGTTGTTGCCATTTTTGCTGATGGATTGGTGGCAATGCATGCCTGAACCGTTGTCGCCAACCAGAGGCTTGGGCATAAACGTAGCTGTTTTGCCGTAAGCGTGAGCAATGTTGTGTACGCAGTATTTCAGAATTTGTACCTGATCAGCCTTCTCAACAATACTGGCAGGGCCAACACCGATTTCGCATTGACCCGCTGTACCCACTTCGTGGTGGTGTACTTCAACTTCAAGTCCCATCACTTCCATGGCGCTACACATGGCGCCACGTAAGTCGTGCAAAGAATCAACCGGGGGAACGGGGAAATAACCACCTTTAACACCAGGGCGGTGACCAATGTTGCCATCATCGTAGTTGTGAGAAGAAGACCAGGCGGCTTCTTCAGAAGAGATACTGTAACCAGCGCCCGACATGTCTGCGTGCCATTTAACATCGTCAAATACAAAGAATTCGGGTTCTGGGCCAAACAAACAGCTGTCTGCGATGCCAGTAGATTGCATATAAGCTTCAGCGCGTTGTGCGATAGAGCGAGGGTCGCGGTTGTAGCCCTGCATGGTTGAAGGTTCAACGATGCCGCAGCGAAGGTTCAGTGTGTTGTCATCGGTAAAGGGGTCCATGATTGCCGTGCTGTCATCGGGCATCAAGATCATGTCTGACTCGTTAATCCCCTTCCAGCCTGAGATTGAAGAACCATCGAACATCTTGCCTTCTTCGAAAAAGTCAGCATCAACTTCTGTAGCGGGGATGGTAACGTGTTGCTCTTTACCTTTGGTGTCAGTGAAGCGCAGGTCTACCCACTTCACATTATTTTCTTCGATCATACTCAGAGTGTTCTCTGACATTCTCCAGCTCCTCAAGTTATGTTGTCTTGCAATAGTTCGTACATGGCTGTATTCAGTGTGTCTTCCCAGCTCCCCTCAAACACTACTGCAGGTTGGGGTGGTTGAAGTAGGTATTTCATGGACTGGCGCATCGAATTTCAGCTGTTGGGGCGGTAACTATAATATAAATTCACTAATGGGTTATACCCTCGCTGCCTAAACATTCTACCCGCAGACGGATATACTCAATTCTTTGCAAAAATGCGCACTACAATCAAACTAGCGGTTTAAATAACGACTTAAATTCGAGGCATGCTCGTAGCCGATTATAGTCATACACAGGAGTCAGTAATGCTCGAATTTCCACAGCAAAATGTCGAGGATTCTCGTATTTACGCTGAAGAAACTGATATGCCTTTGCCGGAAGTGCTAAACCCGAAAACACGCTATGCGTTTTTTAGCACCATTGCAAAGGGTGGGAAATCGCTCATTAAGTCCTGCCGCGACCTGCATTTGCGTCGAACCATTTGTTATAAAACGTTGCGTCCGGAGTTTATTAATGACCCGATTGAGACTAAACGTTTGCTGCGCGAGGCACGCATCTCTGCCATGTTGCAGCACCCTAACACTATTCCAACCTACGAACTTGGACGAGACAACCGCGGTAATTATTATTTCACGATGAAACTGGTTCATGGCTATACGCTGCGAGAGATACTTAACTATCGTGAACGCTATGACTTGACTCAGCTGATGGACTTGATTGTGCAGGTCGGACGAGCATTGGGCTATGCCCATTCAAGGGCGGTCGTTCACAGGGACATAAAACCTGAAAATATTTTGGTTGGTCCTTATGGCGAGGTTTTATTGCTGGATTGGGGGCTGGCAAAGGTTTGGCATAAGGATGTGGCAGTAGTCGATGATGAAGCTGAACTTGAGGAGGCTGATACTTCCGCAGTTGTAACAACGGCGAGTATGACCGGAGAAGGTAAGCTGCAGGGTACCGTTATGTATATGTCGCCAGAGCAAATTGATCGAGACCCAGGCATTGATGGGCGTTCAGACCTCTACAGTTTAGGTGCCATCCTCTATGAAATGCTAACCGGGGTTACCCCTTTTCAGGGGGATCTTGTACAAACCCTATTGCAACAAATTCGCTCTGAGATGCCGGCTGACCCGCGCTCGATTGTTAAAACCCGGGTATCGGATGTGCTCGCTGAACTTACAATGAAGTGTCTGCAAAAGGATCCGCAAGATCGGCCAGCCTCTGCAGATGAAGTGCTTCGTACTATCAGGGAAAATTGGGGTTTTGGTCGCTCGTAACTTCTAATACTCGTAATCCAATGAAAATATTTGTACCAATAATATAAGTAATAAGAATTCATGCCCTACATTGACTTTCAACAACTGATAGAAATGCAAGCAGAGGTTGTGTCTGAGCCTGCAATTTGCTGGCACAGTGTCGGCCGCAGTCATGTCGGCTGTGTGCGACGTGTTAATGAAGATGCTTTTTATCATTCAACTGAGCAAGGGCTATGGGTTGTTGCCGATGGTATGGGGGGGCACGCGCGCGGTGATTATGCCAGTGGTGTTGTGGTAGATGCTTTGGTGCATTTTGCTAAGTCATCAACGCTCGCTGCAAGTATTAGGGATTTGGAGATTCGATTAAGAGATGCACATAATAACTGCCGAAACTCCTTTCGTGGTGAACGGGTTGGCTCGACCGTGGCAGCGCTTTTTTCCTATGGGCAATACGGATTTTTATTGTGGGCGGGGGATAGTCGAGTCTATCGCCTGCGGGGCGACCAGCTAACATTGATGACGAAAGATCATACCGTTGCGCAAGAAAAATACGCCAGAGGCGAGTTCAGTGCTGCAAAAGCTGCCATACATCCTACTGCACATGTGTTAACAAGAGCTGTAGGTGTACACCAAACCTTGCATTTAGAATTGGACTACGAGGTTGTGCAGCAGGGTGATCGCTTTTTAGTTTGTAGTGATGGTTTATATAACGATTTGGCTAATGACCAAATGAAGCAGCTTCTGGCTCACGATGTGGCAGAAGAGGCGCTAGATGCCTTAATCGATCGCGCATTGGATAAAGGTGGCCGTGACAATATAACGGCTATTGTTGTTGATGCGTATTAACGCTTAACCAGCATCTTCGAGTATACTGCCCGGCGAATAGCATGCCCGGTGCTGTTAGTTGTTTTTCAGGTAAATTACCCTGGTTATCAGGTGCTTATTGCATGAACCAAAATGGTGCTATCGACCTTTTTGTGTTCACTATTGGTGCGTTTGACAAGTGGTCGATGCGCTAACCCAAGAGCTATGTGGTATGTCACTTAGCTGGGTGCCCCGACACTGTGCCCCTGTAAATGCGGCTATGCGCTGTTTTGGACATGACTAAGTCCTCCGGCTGGGTGGTAGAGGAAAACTGGAATAAAATTTGCTCTTAAAACTGCTCAGATTTAGCGCGGAGATTTTCCCTAGGCTAAGGGGGCTTCCTCTCAGTTTAGGGGGCTACCTTAAAACTCAATAGAACGTATTGGAGTGAAACTCAAAATGAAAAGTAAGTTGGAATACATCTGGCTTGACGGTTATACACCAACTCAAAGCCTTCGTAGTAAAACTATGGTTCGCAATGACTTCGGCGGAACTTTGGAAGAATGTCCAATGTGGTCATTCGATGGTAGCTCTACCGAGCAAGCTGACGGCAACGATTCTGATTGTCTGTTAAAGCCAGTTGCGATTATCCCTGATCCAGATCGCGCCAGTGCTTACTTGGTAATGACTGAGGTATTAAATGCCGACGGTACTCCACACGTTTCTAACGGTCGTGCCACTATCGACGAAGCTGAAGACGACGAAGATTTCTGGTTTGGTTTCGAGCAAGAGTACTTCTTGTGGGATACCACTACTAATCGCCCACCAGGCTTCCCTGCTGGCGGTTTCCCTGACCCACAAGGTCCTTACTACTGTTCAGTAGGTGGAAAAAACGCTTTTGGCCGTGACATCATCGAAGAGCATCTGGACCTTTGTTTGGAAGCAGGTCTGAACGTTGAAGGTATCAACGCAGAAGTTGCTGCTGGCCAGTGGGAATTCCAAATCTTCGCTAAAGGCGCCAAGCGTGCTGGTGACGAAATCTGGTTAGGTCGTTACCTGCTTGAGCGTACTGCTGAGAAATACGGTTATGCGATTGAGTGGCATCCTAAGCCTCTGGGCGACACTGACTGGAATGGTTCTGGTATGCACGCTAACTTCTCTAACGGTGCAATGCGTGAGTCTGGCAATGAAGAAGTTTTCACTAAAATCTGTGAAGAGTTTGGTAAAAACATCCAGCGCCACATCAGCGTTTATGGTGCTGATAACCACCAGCGTTTGACAGGTCATCACGAAACTCAATCTATTGAAGAGTTCAGCTACGGTGTATCTGACCGCGGCGCGTCAATTCGTATCCCTGTTGGTACTGTTGAAGATGGCTGGAAAGGTCGTTTGGAAGATCGTCGTCCTGCTTCTAACGCAGATCCCTACAAAGTAGCGGCTGCGATTGTTAAGACTACTAAAGAAGCTGGCTAATTACTCTCTTCGATAGTTGTTATTAAGAAGGCCAGTGTTCTTTTGGGTGCTGGCCTTTTTCTTTATAATCCCCTCAATTTTCGTTCGACCTAAAGCGGCGAGCTATTATCTGGCAGCTTCTCCTATTCCATGCAATTTATCGTTAAATATTTCCCTGAAATTACCATCAAAAGCAAGCCTGTACGTAAGCAGTTTGTGAAACAGCTGCGGGATAATTTGCGCAGGCTAATAAAGTCATTGGAGCAGGATGGTATTCAGGTGGTGAGTGACTGGGACAAGATCACCGTCAAGGTTGAAGGTGATAGTGAAGATTTAAAGCAGCAGTTAATTGATATTCTCTCCCATACGCCGGGCATCGCCTTTTTTCTGGATGTGGTGGAATTCCCGTTTGTGGATTTGCAAACTGCCTATCAAAACACTTTGTTGTTATGGGGTGAGCGACTGGCTGGTAAAACCTTTGTTGTTCGTTGTAAGCGCAGTGGGCAGCATGAATTTACTTCACATGAAATTGAACAGTATATCGGTGGTGGATTGAATCAAAACACCGAGGCGGCGGGAGTTGATCTGCGCACGCCGGATATTACGGTAAGATTGGAGCTACAGGGCGATCGCCTGTTTATTGTTAATCATCGTTATGAAGGTTTGGGTGGATTTCCTTTGGGTAGTCTTGATCCTGTTGTCAGTTTAATTTCAGGTGGTTTTGATTCCACGGTTTCTACTTATCTTACAATGAAGCGTGGTATGCGCACGCACTTTTGTTTTTTTAATCTTGGTGGTCGTGACCATGAAATTGGTGTGAAGGAAGTCGCTTTGTACTTGTGGATGAAGTACGGCGCTTCGTCGCGGGTAAAATTTGTCACTGTACCCTTTGAAGGGGTGGTATCGGAAATTCTCAAGCAGGTGCAGGATTCGCAAATGGGCGTCATCCTAAAACGAATGATGCTGAGAGCGGGTTCTAAAATTGCTGAGGAATTAAATGTCAAAGCCTTGGTGACAGGCGAAAGTGTTGCCCAGGTATCAAGTCAAACCTTGATTAATTTGTCAGTGATCGATTCGGTAACAGACACATTGGTATTAAGACCACTGATTACCTCTGACAAGGGCGACATCATCAAAGTAGCTCGAGAAATAGGTACGGAAGAATTTGCTGCCGCAATGCCCGAGTACTGCGGTGTTATTTCAGTAAAACCGACCACCAGGGGCAAAATAGAAAAAATTGAATTTGAAGAAAATAAATTTGATTTTTCCATTTTGGAAAAAGCAATTGATGATGCAAGAATAGTTAACATTGATGAGGTGGCAAATGATCAACTGCCATCGACCGAAGTAGAAGTACTCAGTGTGCCTATTCAGGGGGCGGTCATCATTGATGTGCGTCACCCAACAGAAGAAGAACGCAAGCCCTTGTCGATAACGAATACTGACATATTAAAAATTCCCTTTTATGATTTGCATAAAGCCTTTGCTGAACTAGATAGTAGCCGAAGTTATTTGTTGTACTGCGGCAAAGGTGTGATGAGTAAGCTACATGCTTCGCATTTAGTAGAACAGGGCTATAGGAATGTAAAGGTGTACAGGCCCTGACACACGAAATTACGACATAGGAAGTTACGATACAGGGAATTACGACATAGGAAATTACATAGTCGCTTCGGTTAGCGACAGATTATAAATTAAGAAGCCGTTTCCGGTCTGGTTAAGTGTAATAGTTAAGTTCACTGGTCCGTTCTCGAACTGGGCGATGCCGGAATAACTAACGCGACGCTGTCCAAATAAAGATAGTGCACTGGCAAGCCGGGAAAACTGTAACTCTCCCACCGATTTAAAAGCTCCGAACTGGCGATAATGATTCAGTAGCCTTGCCAGATTATCCTCCGTTATTGTCTGTTTCGCTTCTGGTGCCAAGTATGCCAGTAAGCCGTTTTTTTCCCACTGAGAAATCTCTTTGAGTATACCGCTTATGGCAGGTAAGGCGGTTTTCTCATAGTATTCTTTCTGTTGGCCAGTATAAAAATACAGAGTGCCAAATATAATCAGTAGCACGATTGAAATGCCACGCAAAGTAGAAGTTTGCATTATTAAGGCCTATACGTGTTACTTAGATCCAGCCCAGCGTATGAGCAAAGATCAACAAAATGCCCAGAGGCGAAATCAATTTTAGCGTCCACAACCAGCCGTTATAAAACAAATCGGAACGCAATTTAATATCAGCTTTTACCACTGCCTGATTCATTAACCAACCAACAAAAATCGCAATCAGTAATCCGCCAAAGGGTAATGTTACTTTGGTGGTGAAATTATCGAGAAGATCAAAAACTTCACCATAGAATAGGCAAACGGTGCCGCCAATCCATGCTGTTGCTGCCAGAGTGATGGTCGATTTGAGGCGAGAAATACCTTTCTTTTCCATCCATGCTACGCCGGGTTCAATGAGAGAAATTGAAGAGCTCAATGCAGCAATACTCACTAAACCGAAAAAGATACTGCTGAAAAATATTCCACCTGGCATTTGACTGAAGGCAATCGGTAATGATTTAAACATCAGGCCAACACTTTGATTGGACTCCATGCCATTGGCAAACACGATGGGAAAGATAATCAGGCCAGCAATAAGAGCAACTAACGTATCAAGTATGCCGACAGCGAAAACCGTTTTGGCGATTGACGCATTGCCCGGCATGTAAGAACCGTAAGCCATGATGGCGCCCATGCCTAAGCTTAAAGTAAAAAATGAATGTCCCAGAGCTTCTAAAATCGCATCAGCGCTCAGTTTGGAAAAATCGGCTTTGAACATAAATTCAACGCCGCTGGCAAAATCGCCCTGATTAGCGCTATAAATCAACATCAATAACATCAGTACAAAGAGTACAGGCATCAAAATTTCTACAGCTCGACCAATACCCTTAACCACGCCGGTTGCGACAACCGCTGCAGTGATGCAAGTAAATAAAGTGTGCAGTACCAATTCCCGTGAATCGTTATTAACTAGTTCGCCAAAATTGTTATTGATAGTTTCTACATCGGCATTGCTGTATGCACCAGTGGCACTTTGAATAAAGTAGTCAATCACCCAGCCCGCCACGACACTGTAAAACATCATAATCATCAGGCCGGATAAAATACCCATATAGCCAATAAAGGACCAGGCAGGGGAAGCGTCAGACAGTTTGGCATTTTCCTGCATACTGTGGACAGGATCTGTTCTGCCAGCTCGACCCAGTAATACTTCGGCCATCATCACAGGCAGACCTACCAGTAGAATACAGCCCAGATAAACCAATACGAAGGCGCCGCCGCCGTATTCACCCGTTATGTAAGGAAATTTCCAGATATTGCCGAGGCCAACGGCAGAGCCGGTTGCCGCCATCACAAAGGTAAAGCGACGATTCCAGATCGCATTATTGCTTGTGTCAGTCATTAATGTGCCTAGAGTATTTTTAGTTTTAAAAATTTGTTGTTATTCGCGCTAAAGCTAGTGCCAGAGCCGCATTATAGACATAAGCAAGCGGCTTGTGCGCTTAATAATCCTCTGGCTAGTTTATTTGGTATTTTTAACCGGCCAGTTCTGATTGTGACGGTGGGCTTTTAGGGCGGAAACGTGCTCGAAACTCTCTGGGTGTTAAATCGGCGATGGATTTAAACACCGTTGAAAAATAGCCGAAATCCCGGTAGCCGACATTAAGACTAATGGTTTTGATATTCTCATCGCTGTTGATAAGTTGCTGCTTGGCATATTCTACGCGTAGTCGTTGCAAATAATGTGAAGGATTTTCGCCAATGGCTTTTTGGAAACGGCGGATGAAGGTACGTTTGCTCATGCCCAGTTTCTCGGCCAAAGTTTCAAAACAGACTTTGTCGCCGTAGTGATCATCCAGCCAATCTTGTGCGCGATGAATGATGGGGTCACTGTGCTTGCGAAAACCTGCGATATTGAACAGGGTCAGGTCATAGGTGCGACGAGTGTCGTAGGTAATATCCCGCGCAAGGCTTGAGGCCACCTGCCAATCGCAAAATTTTTCCACTAAATGCAGGGTTAAATCCCATGCTGCGTTCTGGCCGTTAGAGCTGTAAATACCGCCGTCCTCTACTAGTGATTGGCTGTCCGTCCATTTCACAGAGGGGTAGCGTTTGCTCAGTTCCGGCATATCTCGCCAGTAGGTGGTGGCGGTGCGATTTTTTAAGAGGCCTGCTTCTGCCGCCCAGAAAATACCTGAAGTAACGGCTGCGATAATCGCACCAGATTGTTCCTGCTCAGCCAGCCAGCTTGGTACAGAGGTGTATTTGTCAATGGTTTCTATGAAGTTGCCGTAGAAGTGACAGAGAATTATCACGTCATAGTGTTTGCCGTTGTCAATTGTAGTTTCAGGCAATACCTGATGACCACAGAAGCCTGTGACAGATTCATCGGTGGGTGCGATGATATCAAATTGAAAGGGCGGTATTTTATGGCGCAGATTGGCGCTTTGCAGTAAGTCGGCCACGCCATAGGTTGAAGAAACCCACACGTTATCGTGAATTAATAGCGCAATATGCCAGGGTTTTTGTTGATCTCCATTATCGATTATCACTGGTACACCATCGCCCTTTCTGTAATACGCCTCACTAGTGTAGCCATGAGTATCCCTTTTTTTGGGGTAGGGTGTGACACTATCACCCATCCTGAAGTGTCATTTTAGTCCATGTTGAAGGGACTTACAGTAAATAATTTTTATTTGAGGTGGAAATGCTGTGCAGGGTGATACAGTTTTAAGTGCCGTTTAATTTATCTCATATAAAAATGTTGTTAGAGCTTGATGTCCTTAAAGTTACCGATAGTTCTTGATTGAAATTTAGGCTCGCGTTTTTCCATTGCAGCCATAACCGCTTCAAGTTGATTGTGAGACATGATTACCTTTGCCTGCAATCGCTCTTCAGCATGCAACCCTTTTTCATATTCTCCATGCCAGTAGTTATCGAATAAATACTTGCCGTAACAGATGGCATCAGGATTTTTGTTTGCAATAGTGTGTGCCAAATCCAAGGCTGCTTCCCGAGGGGCTTCACTGAGAGACGTCACTAATCCCAAATTCAAGGCTTCATCTGCACTCACAATTCGGCCGGTGTACATCAGTTCTTTAGCGATATCTAGTCGAACCAAGTCGCGGAGTGTTTGTGAGGCCGACATATCGGGAATTAATCCCCACTTAATTTCCATTAAAGATAGCTGTGTGCCTGGGTCTGCAATACGTATGTCAGCGCCCAGTGCTATTTGTAGGCCGCCGCCAAACGATGCGCCATGTAAAGCACAAATAACAGGTACAGGAATAGACTTCCAGACAAACGCCGGTTGTTGAAAAAAATTAGGATACTCATCGCTGCCAGCTTTAAACACTTCGAACAAATCACTGTTCGCACCAAAACTTTCAATATCTAAGCCAGCACAGAAGCTGCGCCCCTCTCCCGATAAAACAACCGCTCGAACCGATTTATCGGAGGCTAGTTGCTTCCCCGTTTCGGTTATTGCTTCTAGTAAAGAAGCGTTTAAGGCATTCATTTTGTCCGGGCGGTTAAAACGAACGTCGGCGACATGCTGATCAATGTGAACAGTAACCAAGTCTGACATGTTGGATCTCACCGGGTAAGTAATTGTTGTCGCCAATGGTAGCAATCACTGCCAGCGATCTCCAGCTCTGCCAGCTAGGGCCTGTTCAGGCCCTAGTAGCAATAAATCGTTAAGATGAGCGTTTATGAGGGCCTCGACGATGTCGCATGTTGTTAAATTTTTCTAGTTGTTCCTCCGTTAATATATCGCTGAGTTGCTGCTGGGTTTCGTCTTTTAGCGTCTGCATGGCTGAGCGCTGATTTTCAAAGATGGTGCTAACAGCTGAGGCCTGTTCATCTGATAATTCCAGCTTTTCAGTGAGTCGATCCATATGTTTGTCTGCACGTTTTCCCTGGCAATCTCCTTCGGCAAAGCTGAAGCTGCTTAAAGCCAGTAATGCGGCAAATACGGTCGTTAGGGTCATAGATGTTTTCATCAGTTTTTCCTCTTTTATAGAACATTGCTATATATGTTGTGATGTCCGTTAAGGGCTTCACTGGTTAAAAGATTAGAGAAACACTGTGCAAACAATATGGAAGAAATTAGGTGCTTTAAGGAAAGTGAAGGAAAAAATTATGCCTCAGGCAATTCGAAACGGTAACCGGCGCCGTAAACAGAGTGGATGCAATCGGCTTCTATTTCAGATTCGATGAGCTTTTTGCGAATTTTTTTAATATGACTGTCAATGGTTCTGTCGCTAACAATGCGGTGGTCGTTGTACATGTTTTGCATTAATTGATTGCGCGAAAAAATGCGTCCAGGTTTTCCAGCTAATTGTTTGACTAGTTGATATTCGACAGCAGTAAATACGATTGGCTTTCCTTCAACATATAGACATAGTCGATCATCATCCAGCCGCATACCTGTCTCCGGTGGATTTATATTTTGGCAGCGTCTTAGTACTGCTTTGACTCTTGCTACAACTTCCCGAGGGCTATAGGGCTTGCAAATATAGTCGTCAGCACCTAGTTCCAGTCCTAATAGCCGATCTACTTCTTCAGCTTTGGCGGTAACCATAATAATGGGAATTGTTGATATGGCACGGATTTCTTTGCATAGCGTAATGCCATCTTTGCCCGGCAGCATTAAATCCAGTAATACGGCGTCTGCTTGATGTTGTTCAAGCCAGGGCATGACATCACTGCCGTTATGGAGACAATGGCTGTCGAATTGTGATTGCGATAAATAATCGCGTAACAGGTGTGCCAGTTTTTTTTCATCTTCAACAATTAATATCATAGTGATGGTTACTCGATTAGCTTCTGTAAATGGAGGGTAATACTTAGCCCTCCCAGTGCCGAGTGGTTTGCATTGATTGTTCCGCCATGTGCTTCAGCAATGCGTTTACAAATCGCTAGCCCCAAACCAGAGCCGCCACTTTCTCGATTGCGCGACGAATCGACGCGATACAAATGATCAAATAATTGTGCCAAAGCTGAGTCTGGAACTGATGGCGCACTGTCCTCAATGGTGAGTAGTAATTGCTCATCATTTTCATCCAGGCGAGCGAAAACCTGGCCGTCAGTATCAGTATATTTGACGCTGTTGTTCAGTAGGTTATCGATCATTTGTTGCAAGCGTTTTGGGTCGCCCCATGTTGTGGTATTTTTTGCATTTACACAGCACTGTAAACTGATGTTCTTATCTTGATAGAGTGCTTGGTGTTGTTTGCAGCACAGTGTCAGTAGGTTGCCAAGATCGGCGCTTTCCATCCGGTAACGGGTAGCGCCGATATCGGCGTTGCTGAGTTGTTGTAAATCCTCAACCAGTTTGGCTAGATGTTTGACTTCCTGATGTATTGACTGCAGGTTGTCTTTGCTTATTGGTCTAACCTCATCCAGCATGGCTTCTATTTCACCCTGCAAAATAGCAATCGGCGTACGCAATTCATGGCTGGTGTCAGCAAGCCAGCGTTGGCGAAGCGTTTCATTCTCCTCCAGGGTTTTGCTGAGTTGATTAAAATCGCGTGTAAGTTCTCCCAGTTCATCTTGTCGTTGAGTAGCAGCTTGGGTGGAAGATAGTTGCTGGTAATCTCCTTGAGTGAGCTTTCGTGTCGTAGCCGCCAAGTGCTTAATCGGTGTTACCACATGGCGAGAAAGTGGCAGGCTGAAGAGTGCGGCAAATAACAGCACTGCGGCGCTGATAATCATAAACGTTTGTTGCTGTTGCTCGACAAAACTGAGCTCGAAGCCTTCGGTAATGCGATCCAGTTTTGGGTATAACAGATAACCTATAGTGTTGTTATTTGCCGAAAGCGTAATCGAGGCGTAGTTCTTGTGACGGTTTGGGCCAATAATTAAATTTTGCGACGCATCTTTCAGTACTAATGGAATGGGCGCTCGCCCGCGACGATGTGATATGTGTGGTCGAGATAATAGATTAGCTCTGTCATCGTCGAAGGCAGTACGAACAATATGTTGAAACTGCCTGGGCTTATCTATTAATGGTTGCCAGCTTTGTTGCTGCAGATAGAAGTCTTCCAGCGCTTGAGCCACTGGTTGCATGTGTTCAGTTTGCTGTGTGTTGACATAATCCAGCATACCGCGGTCAACACTCCATTGCATCAATGCCAGCATTGCTCCGATCAATAAACTGCTACCTATCAGGCTAGCCAGAAAGAGTTTATTTTGAATACGCAATGATTTTGTTCCTCGCGGTGTTATGACGCGCTTGCATCCTTTAGCGTAACGGCTTTTGCGTAA
>JANQLG010000003.1 GCA_028280715.1 Spongiibacteraceae bacterium
CAAGTTCGAAGCAGAAGTATACGTACTGGGTAAAGACGAAGGTGGTCGTCATACGCCATTCTTCAAAGGTTACCGTCCACAGTTCTACTTCCGTACTACAGATATTACTGGTGCTGTTGAATTGCCAGAAGGTACAGAAATGGTCATGCCTGGTGACAACGTCCAAATGGTTGTTACTCTGATCAACCCGATTGCGATGGATGAGGGCTTACGCTTTGCGATCCGTGAGGGTGGTCGTACGGTTGGTGCGGGTGTTGTGGCAAAAATTATTGAATAATAGTTTTTGGGCCTGTCTACAGGTTAAGAGAAGGGCTGCCATTGGCAGCCCTTTTTTTATGCGAGAAAATATCACCAACGTGTGTAGTAACCACGGTGCTTATGCCGTTTATGATTATAGTACTGGCTGAAGTAGTGCCTTCTTGGATAATGGTTTACCCAGCTGTGACGGCAATACCTGGGGTGGTGTACGTGATGATTGCTCCTATAATATTTGTTGCCGTAATAGGGCTTTCGGTAGTGTTTGTAATAGCTGTCATTGTAGTGGTAACTAATAGAAAGGTAATTACCTGTTCGTTTATGGTAATCACTGTAGCGGATGCTATAGCCTTCGTGAGCTGATGCAGACACAGCAATTAAAACAATAGATATTGCGATTGCGGTGAGTAATACATTCTTCAGCATGGCAAACCTCCTTAAATGAGTTAAGCCTTAGGATTGGAGCTTTTTTTACAGCTAACTAAGTTCAGATGTTCATGTTCATAGTAAATAAAAGAAAATGAATAGAACCTGAATTCAGCGATAAAATAACGACGGGTTTTTCACCAAGTTTTTATTTGATTGAATGAGAGAGTAAGGAGGCATATATGGCGCTGGTAACCATTGTGATCGCACTGGCTTTGGGAGAATACACATTTTTTGCCGTTTTGGTTGGTCGAGCGCGAGGGTTGTATGGTGTTGATGCGCCGGCGGTGACTGGTCATCCTATATTTGAGCGCTATCATCGAGTGCAACAAAATACTCTGGAATTATTAATTCTCTTTATACCTGGCATGGTGATGTTTGCTCATTATGTGAGAGCAGATATTGCAGCTGCCATCGGTGTCATATTTGTTGTGGGTCGTGCTTTGTATGCCCGCGCTTATATAAAAGAGCCTAAGTCGCGGTCGATTGGTTTTGGTTTAAGTATGCTCTCGGCATTGGTGTTGGTTATTGGGGGGATGATTGGGGCGATAATGGAGTTGATGTGATTGTTAGTGTATTTTGCTCTTATGTTAGGTTCATTATTTCCCCTTCGCTGTTCATTGACTCCAACGGTGTAACAAAGTCAAAATTAAAAATCTTGAGTGGATAATGTGAAGCTCGATCTATAAAAGTTATTAACGTAACATTCGAAAAATATCACGCCAAAAATATCATATCTTTCAAAGAGGATAATAAAAATGACAGTACCCTCCGCACAGCTCGTTCAAGCTGAATCTCTGCCCTTTGTAGAGTTTGATGATTCATTACCCTTTGTTGATGAAGGAAAGTTAAAACTACAACTACTGCAGGTGGATATCGAAGTGGGTTTGTGGGTGATTCGCACGCTGTTTGCGCCCGGAACCACTATCCAGCGGCATCGTCATACTGGCCCCATCTATGCCTTTACTCATTCAGGTTCCTGGTATTACAAAGAATATCCCGATGATGTTAATGTTAAAGGTTCCTACCTGTTTGAGCCTGCAGGTTCTATCCATACCCTGCATGTGCCGGCTTCCAATACAGAAGATACAGAAGTGTATTTTGTGATGAATGGTGCGAATTTAAATTTAACCGACGATGATAATGTTGAGAGTGTATTGGATGCAGGTGTGATTACAGATGTGTACTTGAGTATGTGTGAGGCGAGCGGACACAGTAAGCCTGCGGTGTTAGGTTTATAATTCAGTTATCACATTGTAGAAAATAAATAATGTCAATAATTCAAGATCTCTACAGCATCTTTGATAAAGAGCAGTCCAAATATTTGGAACGGAAAGCTTCTACTAATCTTGTCGTTTTAGAATTGTCTAATAACTTGGCTTTTCTTCGTGAAGGTCTATCAGAACAACTGGATGGCTCAGAAATAATTGCTGGTTTGAGTGATAAGGAATATAAGAAGGCTATCGCAAAAGGTGTTGATCTCAATGTTGTGCAAAAGAAGTCTCTGTCGAAATCTACCTGTGGCGGTGTGAAGGAGTTTGAAAAATATATTGCATGGTCGACGGAAAAAATGATTAACAATGTCTACGAGCGTATTAGTACTCTGAAAAAACTAAATAATAAAAAGGGTAAAGTTGATGTTAATGCTCGATTAAAGTATTTATTTAAATTCCTTATGTTGTTAATGGCTCATATTCAGAATGAGAAGTTGACTGTTCAGCGATAGACGAAGTGAGGCTGATATGGCTAAAGTAAAGCTAAAAACAGCACAAAATAATCAATCGGTGGCTAAATTTATTGCTGCTGTTGAGGGCGGACAACGACGATCAGATACCAAGAAGTTACTCAAGTTGTTTGATAATGTGACAGGTCTTAAGCCTTATATGTGGGGCGATAATATTATTGGTTATGGTCGTTATGAATATCGCTATGCTAGCGGCAGGGAGGGCGAGTTTATGATGACGGGGTTTAGTCCGCGCAAAACTAATTTTTCCGTTTACATCATGCCCGGCTATCAGGATCTTTCTGTGATGTTGACGCGTTTGGGCAAGCATAAAACGGGTAAATCCTGTCTTTATATTAACAAGCTCGATGATATTGATGTCGATGTGTTAGTGGAGATTATTGAGTTTGGCCTTAACTATATGCGATCCAATTATCAGACTTACGATAAATAGCTGCTGTTAAGTGCCTGATTGGCTTCTTCGCGCAATACAATAAGCCAGTATCGAAATTAAAATTCCCAGCGCCATATAGCCAAATATCACTTCGGTAATCACAATGCTTGCGGCTAGCGTAACGGAGTATTGCGCCTGACAGGTTGGTGTTTGAAAAGTCGGTATGGCTTAGATCGGCACGTTGCCTTTTTGATGTTTTGACTCAAGCCATTCCAGATGATCAGAGATGATGGAGTCAATCTGTTTTTCAGTCATCGTCAAGTCCACAGTGAGAACTGTGTAGATCGAATTTCACATTATTCAGTAATCTGCATTACTATGCTGCTACAGCAATACTAAATGATTTTAGTTACATCTTTGAGATCGTAGAGGTTTGCATGGCTGGTAGCAGAATTAAACTCTTGCCTGGGGCTTGGCTGGTTGTGTTATTGCCTGTAATCACAATCCATCTGTGCTGGGCTATCAGTACGATAGAAGGATATGTTGATCCTTGTTTCCCCTATTGGGCGGAGTGTCACAGTATTAGCAAGTCGGGACGTTATGGCGCGGCCTATTTTGTTTTTAAGGGTGGAATGATTCCCTTTGCCGTGTTGATCTTTTTCTTTTGGCAATTAAATCGAAGTTGGCTGGCTATGTTAGGGCGAGAGCATCATCGTTCTTTGCTATGGTTGGCTTTGGTGGGTTCGATAGCGCTGCTGTTATATACATTATCTCTGGGGCATGCTGGTGATACTTTCCGGTCGCTGCGGCGTTTTGGCGTTATATTATTTATGTTTTGCACCTTTTCTGCACAAGTAAAGCTGGGAAGAGAGTTATTGCATTCGCCACAGTATGCTTTACAAGGGCGGCAGTTGTTAAAGCTGAGTGCGGCAACGCTGGCAATTGCTATTTTTTCCTTACTGCTCGATTTCTGGCTGGGTAAGGATTACGACCGAGTGGAAAATGCCTTTGAGTGGTGGCTAATGTTGTTGCTTCATGTTCATTCTTTTTATGTGGTGTATTTGTGGAAGGTCAGTGGGTTCAGTTTGCAGGCGGCTTTATCAAAAGCTGTGAAATGATTTGCACTGTTGTTTCCTGTCTTAAAATTGACTTGAAATCGTCACAATTTTTTCATCTTTAAAATTTATTGTTCGCGCTGTTATCAGCGTTATCGCTCAGGCTTGTTCGAACTGGGAATTGTTAATCGTTGCTGGTGCCATTGCGGCATTAGATATTTCCGCGGCAAAGTCTGGTGAGCTGATTAGTGTGCCAGCAGAGTCTGTTGTAACTTCAGTCATTGATTGTCACTCATTACATGTTATAGGAAGTTAGCCATGTTCTATCAGGATGATTCAATTTCCGTTGAGCATATAGAAGAAGAGAGTGCTGATTCGGTCCAGAATTCTGGTAACTGGATGCAGGCGTTGGCCGAGCATTGGCAGCGAATGCGGTTGCAGTATCCAGGGCAGCAGCTTGCGGTTGTGTTTGATGATAGATGGTACGGTCATCGATACGCGCCACACGCAACTTTATTTATTACGCCAGTTTGATCTGATCTGTGCCGAGCAGTACGGGGGCGCCCTGTTTGTTGATAAGGCCATCGAAGATATTGTTTGCTATGAGCGCTTTATGCCTGACTTGTTAGCTTATTGGGGAGTAGCTGATTCGGTTATCAAAGACTTTATGGGTTTTTACCAGTTGCATCGCTGGCGTGAAGAAGTGCTCATGGAGTCAGAGTGGCCTTATCCTGGGGTTATTGAGCTTGTTGAGTTGTTGGCTGGTCAGCAGGCGGTAGTAGCTTTGAATACTGGTCGCTGTGAGTCCATGCGTGCAGGCACGTTGGGCTCGTTACGCCGGTTCAGTCCGAATGCTTTTAGTTGTGAGTGGTTAAAAATGAATGGTCATGGTTGGGTCAATGTGCATAAGGCTAAGCGTCAGGCGCTTGTCGATATTGAGTACCAGGGCGCGAAGGTAGTTGCCATGATTGATAATGAGCCATCAAATCTGAATATTCTCTCAGACTATGGTGAAGATTTGTTATTGCTTCATGCGGATACGATTTATGGTCATTCTGAACCGTTGCATAGCCGTTGCGTGAGTGGAAGTGAGTATGATTTAAGTGTTATTGAGCAATGGCAAGAGGTTGTTGCATAGAAAGAAAAGCGCTGTTTATGGTATGTGGCGGAGAAATTCAGAAAGTTTTTCGAGGACTTTTTCTTACGAATGGATAAAGGCGTTGGTTGTTTTTTGTAACTGTTTGAATTTTAATGCTTTTTCGTGGTGATTGTTATTTTCTTCTTGCCCGGCTGATTTATTTAACTTTCCTGTTGACACCCCCTACTCCGATCTTTAGAATGCGCCTTCCTTTTTTCGGGTAGCCCCGGCCATTGTCGGTGAGCCCCTGTTAAAACACGATTGGAGTTTGGTCAGTGCAAAATCAGCGAATCAGAATTCGTTTAAAGGCTTTTGACCATCGCCTAATCGACGTGTCTACCGAAGAGATTGTAGAGACAGCTAAGCGCACCGGTGCGCAGGTTCGTGGTCCGATTCCACTGCCTACTCGCAAAGAGCGTTTTACTGTACTGATTTCGCCGCACGTGAATAAGGATGCTCGTGATCAATATGAGATCCGTACTCACAAGCGTTTGTTAGATATCGTTGAGCCAACTGAAAAGACGGTTGATGCGTTGATGAAGTTGGACTTGGCGGCTGGTGTAGAAGTCCAGATTAGCCTCGGTTAAGCGCGAGCTTGGCAGTAGGAAATCAAAACAATTAATTAAGTATGACCCGCTCGGGGGTCTCCCGGGTTGTGTAATGATCTCGAGGTGTCGCAAACAATAAGGTGTTGCGAAATCAAGAGTTCGGCCATAGAGGGTAAAGCCCCGTACACTGAGAGGTTAAGAAAATGGCAATTGGTTTGGTCGGTCGCAAAAGCGGCATGACCCGCGTCTTTACAGACGACGGCATATCTATTCCGGTAACGGTGGTTGAGGTTTCTCCTAACCGCGTTACTAGTGTCAAAACAGGTGAGGCTGACGGTTACTCTGCGATCCAGGTAACTGCTGGCGCCCGTAAAGCTTCCCGTGTTAGTAAGGCGGAAGCAGGTCAATTTGCTAAGGCTGGTGTTGAGGCTGGTCGCGGTCTTTGGGAGTTTCGCCTGGAAGATGGCGAAGAGGCTCCAGAGGTTGGTGCGGAGTTGACTGTAACTACATTTGAAGCTGGTCAAAAGGTTGATGTGACTGGGCAGTCTAAAGGTAAAGGTTTCCAGGGTGGTATCAAGCGTTGGAACTTTGGCATGCAAGACGCCACTCATGGTAACTCTATCTCGCACCGTTCTAATGGTTCGATCGGTCAGTGTCAGACGCCTGGGCGTGTGTTCAAGGGTAAGAAGATGTCTGGTCACATGGGTGCTGAGCGCGTCACTGTGCAAACGTTAGAGGTGGTTCGTGTTGACGAAGATCGCAATCTGATTTTGATCAAGGGTGCGGTTCCTGGTGCGCCAGGTGGTGACATCATTGTTCGTCCAGCTATTAAAGCCCAAACCTCCAAAACAGGGGGGGCATAATCGATGGAATTGGCAACCTTTACTGTAGGCAAAAAGAAAGCGACGGGTGCGGTAGAAGTATCGGACGCAGCTTTTGCAAAAGAATTTAACGAAGATCTGGTTCATCAGGTTGTAACGGCTTATCTGGCTGGTGCTCGTCAAGGTACTCGTGCTCAGAAAAACCGTGCAGCAGTTTCTGGTGGTGGCAAGAAGCCCTGGCGTCAAAAGGGTACGGGTCGTGCTCGTGCCGGTACTATTCGCTCACCAATCTGGCGCAGCGGTGGTGTGACCTTTGCGGCTCAGCCTCAGGATCATTCGCAAAAAGTAAATCGCAAAATGTACCGCGCAGCGTTGCGTTCCATTTTGTCAGAATTGGCTCGCCAGGAGCGTCTGGTTGTAGTTGATGAGATTGCTTTAAAGCAGCCTAAAACCAAGTTGCTGCTTAAAGCCTTGAATGGCTTTGGTTTGGAAGGTGCTTTGGTGGTTTCTGAAGAGGTTTCTGAAAACCTGTACTTGGCTTCGCGCAATCTGCACAAAGTAAATGCCGTAGATGTTGCAGGTGTTGATCCGGTGAGCTTGATCGCGGCAGAGAAAGTGGTCATCACGGTTCCTGCGCTGAAGAAGTTTGAGGAGATGCTGGGATGAATGCAGAAAGAATTTTTACTGTACTGAAAGGTCCTCATATTTCTGAAAAAGCTGCCATGGGCAGCGAGGATCAGGTGGTTTTCAAAGTGGCAGGCGATGCAACTAAATTGGAAATCAAAAAAGCTGTAGAAAAGCTTTTTAAAGTGAAGGTCGAAGGCGTTCAAACTGCGAACGTTAAAGGCAAAGTTAAGCGTAATCGCTATGGTTTGGCGGCTAAGCCGAGCTGGAAAAAAGCTTATGTGCGTTTGGCTCAAGGTCAAGAAATCGATTTTGCGTTAGTTGATTAATTGGGCGTAAGCACAGAGAGAGCAAGGTAGAGAGAAAGTCAGATGGCAATTGTAAAAGCAAAACCGACATCTCCCGGTCGTCGCCATGTGGTCAGCATCGTTCATGCTGATTTGCACAAGGGTGCGCCCTATGCGCCATTGCTGGAAAAGAAAAGCAAAAATGGCGGTCGTAACAACAATGGTCGTATCACTACTCGTCATAAGGGTGGTGGTCACAAGCAGCACTATCGCGTAATCGATTTTAAGCGCAACAAAGATGGTGTTCCTGCGACAGTTGAGCGTTTGGAATATGATCCAAATCGCAGTGCAAACATTGCGTTGGTGTTGTATGCCGATGGTGAGCGTCGTTACATCATTGCGCCTAAGGGTGTAAAAGCGGGTGATCCGCTGATGTCGGGCGATGCTTCTCCAATCAAATCTGGTAATACGTTGCCGCTTCGCAATATTCCAGTGGGTAGCGTGGTTCACTGTGTTGAATTGAAGCCTGGTAAAGGTGCGCAGATTGCACGTAGCGCCGGTACTTCTGCTCAGTTGGTAGCGCGTGAAGGTCAATACGCCACATTGCGTTTGCGTTCAGGTGAGATGCGCAAGATTTTGGCAGAGTGTCGTGCAACGTTGGGTGAGGTATCTAACAGCGAGCACAGTCTGCGTAAGTTGGGTAAAGCGGGTGCGTCTCGTTGGCGCGGTGTTCGTCCAACAGTTCGCGGTGTAGCGATGAACCCAGTTGATCACCCGCATGGTGGTGGTGAAGGTCGTACATCAGGTGGTCGTCATCCAGTATCACCTTGGGGTACTCCAACCAAGGGTTACAAAACTCGCAAGAACAAGCGTACTGATAAGTTAATTGTTCGCAAGCGTAACGCTCGCTAACAGTTCTAGAGAATAGAGAGGAAGGTGCTGTGCCACGTTCACTAAAAAAAGGTCCATTTATTGATCTTCATCTGATGAAAAAGGTTGAAGAGGCGATCGAAAAAAGCGACAAGCGTCCTATTAAAACTTGGTCGCGTCGTTCAATGATTTCTCCAGAAATGGTGAGCCTGACTATTGCAGTTCACAACGGTCGTCAGCATGTGCCAGTGTTTGTTACTGAAGACATGGTGGGTCACAAGCTGGGTGAGTTTGCGGCGACTCGTACATATAAAGGTCACGCTGCTGACAAGAAAGCTAAGCGTTAAGCCATAAAAGGTAAAGAGTGATGGAAGTTTCAGCAAAATTAACTGGCGCGCAGATTTCTGCACAGAAAGTGCGTTTAGTCGCTGACCAGATTCGCGGTAAAGAAGTTGAAGAGGCTCTTGATATTCTTGAGTTCAGTAACAAAAAAGCTGCGGATATTGTTAAAAAGATTTTGAACTCTGCGATTGCCAATGCAGAGCATAACGAAGGTGCGGATGTTGATGAGTTAAAAGTATCCACCATCTTTGTTGATGAAGGCAGAACGTTAAAGCGTCTTCGTCCTCGGGCCAAGGGTCGTGCAGATCGTATCTTAAAGCGCTCTTGTCATATTACCGTCAAAGTTAGCGACAGCGAAGATTAAGTAGGAGTGACCAAATGGGTCAGAAAGTACACCCAACAGGCATACGTCTAGGCATCACTAAAGAGCATACTTCTGTTTGGTATGCAGATCGCGATACCTACGCGAAAAATCTGATTAACGATCTTGAGGTTCGCGAGTACGTCGAGAAGAAATTAGCTAGTGCATCTGTTAGTCGTGTTGTTATTGAGCGTCCTGCGCAAACTGCACGCATCACGATTCATACTGCTCGCCCAGGCATCGTTATCGGCAAAAAAGGTGAAGATGTCGATAAGCTGCGTAAAGAATTGAGCGAAAAAATGGGTGTGCCAGTGCACATCAATATTGAAGAAATTCGTAAGCCTGACTTGGATGCGAAACTGGTTGCACAAAATGTCGCTGGTCAGTTGGAGCGTCGTGTCATGTTCCGTCGCGCCATGAAGCGTGTTGTACAAAATGCAATGCGTCAAGGTGCTGAAGGTATCAAGGTGCAAGTTAGTGGTCGTGTAGGTGGTGCTGAAATCGCACGTACAGAATGGTACCGCGAAGGTCGTGTGCCTCTACATACCTTGCGTGCTGATATCGATTACGCCACTTATGAAGCTGCTACCACTTACGGCATCATCGGTGTGAAAGTTTGGATCTTCAAGGGCGAAGTATTGGGTGGCCTGGAAGAAGTTGAAGCTAAAGGCAAAAAAGGCGCCAGCAATTAATTGTTAGATGCTTAAGGCATTGCAAGTTAACAGTTGTTTGGTACTGAAATTTTTTAAGGTTAAGGGTTAGGCAAATGCTACAACCTAAGCGTACAAAATTCCGCAAGACGCAAAAGGGCCGTAATCGTGGTCTGGCGCACCGTGGTAGCAAGATCAGCTTTGGTGAGTTTGGTCTGAAGGCAACCGGTCGTGGTCGTATCACTGCCCGTCAAATTGAGGCGGCGCGTCGTGCGATGACTCGTCACATTAAGCGTGGCGGTAAAATCTGGATTCGAGTATTTCCTGACAAGCCAATTACTGGTAAGCCTTTGGAAGTTCGCCAAGGTAAAGGTAAGGGTAACGTTGAATACTGGGTAGCCCAAATTCAGCCAGGCAAAGTGCTGTATGAAGTACAGGGTGTTAGCGAAGAGCTGGCACGTGAAGCCTTCGAATTGGCAGCGGCTAAGATTCCAGTTGCAACAACATTTGTTAAGCGAGCGGTAATGTAATGAATGCATCAGAATTGCGTGAAAAGTCTGTTGAAGAGCTGAATGCTGAGCTGCTCAAGTTGCGTGAAGATCAGTTCAAGCTGAATGTTCAGAAAGGTACGGGTCAGTTGGGTCAAACCCATTTGCTGAAAGAGACTCGCAAAGATATCGCACGGGTTAAAACTGTGCTTTCAGAAAAGGCAGGTAACTAATAATGTCGACGACAGAAAGCGGAGCTCGTACAGCCACTGGTAAAGTGGTCAGCAACAAAATGGACAAAACCATTGTTGTTTTGATCGAGCGTCGGGTTAAGCATCCGATCTATGGTAAGTACATTACTCGTTCTTCTAAGCTGCATGCGCACGATGAGAACAATGAGTGCAACATGGGCGATCTGGTAACAATCAGTGAGACTCGCCCCTATTCCAAGACAAAAACTTGGAAGCTGGAAAAAGTTGAAGAAAGTGCTTCTGCAGTTTAATTAAAACGATTGCAGATAGTTAAGAAAGCGCTGAGATTAGCAGGCCTAAAAAAGGGTTTGGAGTAGACAATGATTCAAACAGAATCGTATTTAGATGTAGCGGATAACAGTGGTGCTCGCCGAGTTATGTGTATCAAGGTGCTCGGTGGTTCACATCGCCGCTATGCCCGTATCGGTGACTTGATCAAGGTCACTGTGAAGGAAGCGATTCCTCGCGGTAAAGTGAAAAAAGGTCAGGTAATGACTGCTGTAGTTGTGCGCACTAAAAAAGGTGTTCGCCGTCCAGATGGTTCATTGATTAAGTTTGATGATAACGCTGCGGTAATTTTGAATACCCAGGAAGCGCCAATCGGTACACGTATTTTTGGCCCTGTAACTCGCGAGTTGCGTGGCGAGAAGTTCATGAAGATTATCTCTCTGGCTCCAGAAGTTCTTTAAATAGAGAACGGTAAGCCCGAGCACTGGTAGAAGAGAGTAGAGGATCAGACATGCGTAAGATTAAGCGAGAAGACGAAGTAGTCGTCTTGACTGGCAAAGACAAAGGTAAGCGCGGCAAGGTGGTTAGAATTGTTGATGCTGATCGTGTTGTAGTTTCAGGTATTAACATGATCAAGAAACATCAGCGTGCTAACCCACAGGCAAATATTGCTGGTGGCATTATTGAGAGGGAAGCACCTATTCAGCTTTCCAATGTGGCAATTTTTAATGCTGCAACCAATAAAGCTGACCGTGTTGGTTTTAAAGTAGAAGATGGCAAGAAACTTCGCATCTTCAAATCTAACGGCGAACAGATTGACGCGTAATTGTTCTACCCTCTAGGGGCGACGATTTACAGTGTCAACACAGAGCGAGCTGAGAAAGTAAAATGGCTAATTTGAAACAAGTTTACAACAACGAAATCCGCGCCAAGCTGAAAGAAGAGCTGAAGCTGGATAACGTTATGGAAGTGCCTCGTATTACTAAAATCACTCTTAACATGGGTGTGGGCGAAGCGCTTGGCGATAAAAAAGTACTGGAAAATGCTGTTAGCAATATGGAGCAAATTGCCGGTCAGAAACCAGTGGTCACAAAAGCCAGAAAATCCATTGCGGGCTTTAAGGTTCGTGAAGGTTGGCCAATCGGTTGTAAAGTGACTCTGCGTCAAGATCGCATGTACGAATTTTTGGAGCGTCTGATCAGTATTTCAATTCCGCGTATTCGTGATTTTCGCGGTATCAGCCCCAAATCATTTGATGGCCGTGGAAATTTTGCGATGGGTGTTACTGAGCAAATTATTTTCCCGGAAATTGATTACGACAAAATTGATAAGTTGCGTGGTATGGATATCACCATCACAACATCTGCCAGAACTAATGAAGAAGGTTTGGCGCTGTTAAAAGCTTTCAATTTTCCGTTTAAAAACTAAATAGATTAGAAATTTTAGCTTAGAAATAAAGGTAAGCTGTTATGGCAAAAAAATCGATGATCGCTCGCGAAGCAAAGCGTGCAGCTACGGTTAAGAAGTTTGCAGCTAAACGTGCTGAGCTCAAGGCGATTATTGCTGATCCCAATGCGAGCGATGACGAGAAGTGGGAAGCGCAAATTAAATTGCAAAAACTTCCACGTAATGCAAGCCCTGTTCGTCAACAGCGTCGCTGTCAGTTAACTGGTCGTCCGCATGCTGTTTATCGCAAGTTTGGTTTGTGTCGTAACAAGTTGCGTGAAGCAGCAATGCGTGGTGATGTGCCTGGTCTTGTTAAGGCCAGTTGGTAATTACAGAGTCTTATCTGTTCACACTTAGGCAAGGGCAGAGGCTTTAGGAGCAAAATATATGAGCATGCAAGATCCCATCGCGGATATGCTAACCCGGATTCGCAATGCACAGATGGCAGGAAAGGCTGATGTCAGCATCCCTGCTTCCAAGTTGAAATCTGCAGTCTGCAACGTGTTGCAGGAAGAAGGTTATGTGGCAGGTTCACGTGTAGAAGAAGTTGATGGCAAACCATCGTTGATCGTTGATCTGAAATATTTTGATGGCAAGCCCGTTATTGTAGAGATCGATCGTATTAGTCGCCCAGGTCTTCGTGCCTATGCGGGTAAGGACGAGTTGCCAAGTGTGCGTGGTGGCTTAGGTGTTGCCATTGTTTCTACATCTCAGGGTGTAATGACAGATCGTGCTGCGCGCGCCGCTGGTGTAGGTGGCGAAGTAATTTGCACTGTATTTTAATGTAGGGTTTGGTGAGTAAAGACCATGTCTAGAGTAGCAAAAAGCCCAGTGGCAATCCCAAGTGGTGTAGAGGTCAAGCTTAATGGCCAAGAGCTGTCTGTTAAAGGCGGCAAGGGCACTATGTCTTGGGGTGTACACCACAAAGTAGAAGTTAAGCAGGAAGACAACAACCTGTTGTTCTCCGGTCGCAATGACGACAAGCAAGCATGGGCCTTAGCCGGTACAACTCGCGCCTTAGTCAACAATATGGTGACAGGTGTCAGCGAAGGTTTTGAGAAAAAGCTGGTGCTGAACGGCGTTGGTTATCGTGCTAAAGCGTCTGGTAAAACGTTGAATTTATCACTGGGTCTTTCACACCCGGTTGATTACGAACTGCCAGAGGGTATAACGGCTGAAACTCCTTCGCAGACTGAAGTTGTCTTGAAGGGTTGCGACAAGCAAAAAATTGGACAGGTAGCAGCAGAAATTCGTGCTTTCCGTCCACCTGAGCCTTATAAAGGTAAGGGTATTCGTTACGCTGACGAATATGTTCGTCGTAAAGAAGCTAAGAAGAAATAGTAAAGGCTAGTACTTTAAATTTAGGTAATTGGTATGAGCGACAAGAAAGTTTCAAGATTGCGCCGTGCACGTAGAGCGCGTGCCAAGATGCGTGAATTAGGCGCTAACCGCTTGAGCATCTATCGTAGTTCGCAGCACATTTATGCGCAAGTTATTGCGCCTGCTGGTGACAAAGTTATCGCCAGTGCTTCAACGTTAGATAAGGATCTGCGTGGTGGCAAAACAGGTAACATTGAAGCAGCGGCAAGTGTTGGTAAGTTGATTGCTGAACGTGCAAAAGCTGCAGGTATTGAAGAGGTGGCCTTTGATCGTAGTGGTTTTAAGTACCACGGTCGTATTAAGGCGTTGGCAGAAGCTGCACGCGAAGGCGGACTTCAATTCTAAGGATTCAACCGCAAGGTTTTGAACACTCAAGGTTTAGACAATGGCGTTAAAAGATTCTAAGAGCAACGAACAGACTGACGGCTTACAAGAGAAGCTAGTTCAAGTTAACCGTGTTGCAAAAGTGGTTAAAGGTGGTCGTATCTTCGGCTTCACTGCACTGACTGTTGTTGGTGATGGTAATGGCAAAGTCGGTTTTGGTCGCGGTAAAGCACGTGAAGTGCCTGTAGCGATTCAAAAAGCGATGGAAGCAGCGCGTCGCAATATGATCAGTGTGGATTTGAATGGTGATACGATTCAGTACCCGATTAAAGCCAACCACGGTGCCTCTAAAATCTACATGCAGCCAGCTTCAGCTGGTACCGGTGTTATCGCTGGCGGAGCTATGCGTGCGGTTTTGGAATTGGCTGGCGTACATAACGTATTGGCTAAATGCTACGGTTCAACTAACCCAGTTAATGTTGTTAGAGCAACATTTAAGGCTCTTGAAGCAATGGCTTCTCCTGAGCAGGTTGCACAGCGTCGCGGTAAAACTGTAGAAGAAATTTTAAATTAAGAAGTAGTTCTACTACTTAAGTAGCAGGTTATAGAGATGGCCAAGAAGACAATTAAAGTCACTCAGGTGCGCAGTACCAATGGGCGTGTTGAATCCCATAAAGCGTGCGTAGCCGGCCTGGGCTTACGTCGTATTAATCACACTGTAGAAGTGGAAGACACACCTTCTGTACGTGGCATGATTAATAAAGTGAATTATTTAGTAAGAGTTGAGGACTAATCCATGACTGAGGAATTACGTTTAAACACACTGAGCCCGGCTCCAGGCCGTAAGCACAGTGGCAAGCGTGTCGGTCGTGGTATCGGCAGCGGCTTGGGTAAAACAGGTGGCCGTGGCCATAAAGGTCAAAAGTCTCGTAGTGGTGGCAGTGTTCGTCCAGGCTTCGAGGGTGGTCAAATGCCAATGCAGAAGCGTTTGCCTAAGTATGGTTTCACTTCTCGCATTTCTCGTGTTACTGCTCAAATTCGTACCAGCGAATTAGCGCGTGTAACTGATGACGTGATTGATCTGTCCGCATTGAAAAGAGCTGATCTGGTCGGTACGCATATTGAGCGCGCCAAGATCTTCTTGTCTGGTGATGTGACAAAAGCGATTACTATTAAGGGCTTAGCGGTTACTAAAGGTGCGCGCGAAGCGATTGAAAAAGCTGGCGGTTCTATTCAGGATTAAAACTGCCTAGGCCAGGATTAATGCTGCCCAGGACTAAGATTGTATTAGGGGAATAAGCGATACATGAACGCACTAGCTAGCGGAAACCAATCAGGACTAGGCGAGCTCTTTGCTCGCCTTCGTTTTGTTTTGTTGGCAATAATCGTTTACCGGATCGGGACGCATATTCCTGTTCCCGGAATCAATCCTGATCAAATTGCAGCTATGTTTAACCAGAATCAGGGTACTGTTCTGGGCTTGTTTAATATGTTCTCCGGTGGGGCATTGGAGCGCATGAGTATTTTGGCGCTGGGCATCATGCCTTACATATCTGCATCGATCATTATGCAGTTAATGTCAGCAGTTAGCCCGCAGCTGGCAGCGCTAAAAAAGGAGGGCGAGTCAGGCCGTCGCAAGATTAATCAATATACACGTTACTTGACCGTTGCTTTAGCGCTGGTACAAGGCTCGGGGATGATAGTTAGCTTAAGTAATTCAGGAATGTCCTATACCACAGGTCTTTCTTTTTACTTTGTAGGAGTTACTTCATTAGTTACCGGTGCGGTGTTTATGATGTGGCTGGGTGAGCAGGTTACAGAACGAGGCATTGGTAATGGTATATCCTTGCTGATCTTTGCCGGTATCGTAGCTGGGCTGCCATCAGCAATTGGCCAGTCGCTGGAGCAGGCCAGACAGGGTGAAATTAACATTCTGATTCTGTTGCTGATTCTGGCCTTGGCGATAGTGGTTATTTATCTGGTTGTGTTTATTGAGCGTGGCCAGCGTCGAATCACAGTTAACTATGCCAAGCGTCAGCAAGGTAATCGTGTAACGCAGGGTCAGCAAAGCCATTTGCCTTTAAAGGTTAATATGGCAGGTGTTATTCCGGCAATTTTTGCCAGTTCTATTCTGCTGTTCCCTGCGTCTATAGCACAGTGGTTCGGTCAGGGCGAAGGCATGGAATGGCTGCAGGAAGTGTCATTAGCGATTGGTCCAGGACAGCCACTGAACATTTTATTGTTCACTATTTTTATTGTGTTCTTCTGCTTCTTCTATACGGCGTTGATGTTTGACCCTAAAGATATGTCGGAGAATTTAAAGCGTTCAGGTGCTTTTTTACCCGGTATTCGTCCTGGAGAGCACACAGCGAATTATATTGACGGTGTAATGACTCGGTTAACCATGTTTGGTTCCATGTACATTGCGTTAGTTTGTTTGTTGCCACAGTTTTTAGTGGTGATGTGGAATGTGCCCTTTTATTTGGGCGGTACCTCATTACTGATTGTAGTGGTGGTAGTAATGGACTTTATGGCTCAGGTGCAATCGCATTTAATGTCGCATCAGTATGAGTCGGTAATGAAGAAGTCTAATTTGCAAGGTTATGGTAGAGGCCGCGGCGGCTAAGTCTGGCTGAGCTTAAGAATTGTTAGAGTTATTGAGTAGTTTGGAGAACTGAAATGAAAGTTCGTGCTTCTGTAAAGAAAATCTGCCGCGACTGTAAAATTGTACGTCGTAAAGGTGTTGTGCGCGTTATCTGTAACACAGAGCCTCGTCACAAGCAGCGTCAAGGCTAATTGGCAAAGGTAGATAACCTGGATAGTGTCAGCAGGTTATCTGGTTGATTTTTTAACGATCTGACGCTAGACTATCGCGCCTTTCGCGCAGGGGCCCATCTTCTATTAGTAAAGAATGGTAAGAAAAGCCCCAAAATAGGAAGAAATGCTCCATTTTGACATCGATTAAATGGAGCTTTTGTTAGTTTAGCGATCAGCATAATGGTTCAGCTCAGTTGTTGAACCGAAATAGTAAAGTTTGGAGTAAGTTGGATGGCTCGTATTGCTGGTGTCAACATCCCCGATAATAAACATGCGGTGATTTCGTTGACCTATATCTATGGCGTTGGTCGCCCCACAGCGAAACAGTTGTGCGCTGCAACGGGTATTGCCGAAGAGACAAAGATTGGTGAATTGTCCGAAGAGCAGCTGGACTCACTACGTTCTGAGCTGGGAAAAATGAGCGTGGAAGGTGATTTGCGTCGTGAAGTGTCAATGAACATCAAGCGTTTATTGGACTTGGGTTGCTATCGCGGCTTGCGTCATCGTAAAAGTTTGCCTCTGCGTGGACAACGTACTAAGACTAATGCGCGTACTCGTAAAGGTCCTCGTAAGCCAATTCGCAAATAAAGTTGCAGGTTGGTATTAGGAAAATAAAAGTAATTGCAAAATTACTTTAGTGTAGCTACATCGCTTTTTATTTGTAGCGTTGATATTAGAGTAGGAAAACATGGCTAAAGACAATAAGCCGGCCCGTAAAAAGGTCAAAAAGACTGTTGTGGATGGTATTGCCCATATCCATGCATCTTTCAACAACACTATCATTACGATAACTGATCGTCAGGGTAATGCCTTGGCTTGGGCTACAGCTGGTGGTTCAGGTTTCCGTGGTTCTCGTAAGAGTACTCCCTTTGCTGCGCAGGTCGCTGCTGAGCGTGCTGGTACAGCTGCTCAGGAATATGGCCTTAAGAACCTTGACGTTGAAGTTAAAGGTCCTGGACCAGGTCGCGAATCCGCTGTTCGTGCTTTAAATAACTGCGGTTATAAAATTGGCAGCATTAATGACGTTACGCCGATACCACATAACGGCTGTCGTCCTCCCAAAAAGCGTCGCGTCTAATTTAGCGCATCAAAGAATTACAGGAATACAATTATGGCTAGATACTTAGGCCCAACGTGTAAACTGTCCAGAAGAGAAGGTACAGACCTGTTCTTGAAGAGCGGCGTTCGTCCTCTGGACTCAAAATGTAAAGCAGAAACAGCTCCCGGTTTCCACGGTGCTCGTCGCGGTCGTCTGTCTGACTACGGTGTTCAGTTGCGTGAGAAGCAGAAAGTACGCCGTATCTACGGTGTATTGGAAAAGCAGTTCCGCAATTACTACAAAGAAGCTGCTCGTCTGAAGGGCGCTACTGGTGAAAACTTGCTGCAATTGCTCGAAAGCCGTTTGGATAATGTTGTTTATCGTATGGGCTTTGGTGCGACACGTGCAGAGGCTCGTCAGTTGGTTTCTCACAAAGCTATCCTGGTAAACGATAAAGTAGTTAACGTTGCTTCTTATCAGGTTAAAGCCGGAGATAAAGTTTCTGTGCGCGAAAAGGCTAAAAACCAGCTGCGTATTAAACAAGCACTTGAACTGTCTGCTCAGCGCGGTCAGCCAGAGTGGCTGGAAGTGGATTCTGGCAAGATGGAAGGTGAATTTAAAGCTAAGCCAGATCGTGCTGATTTGTCTTCCGAGATTAATGAAAACTTGATCGTGGAATTGTACTCGAAGTAATCCGTTGGATTATTTCCACAATAAACCGATCCGAAGGACTAAAACTACACAGGTGTCTATATGCAGAGTGCAGTTAACGAATTTTTAACGCCACGCGTTATTGATGTAGATGAGCTAAATCCAACCCGCGCCAAGGTAACCCTGGAGCCCTTAGAGCGTGGTTTTGGCCATACTTTAGGTAACGCGCTACGCCGTATTCTGTTGTCTTCTATGCCTGGCTGTGCGGTTACAGAAGTAGAGATTGATGGTGTTCTACATGAGTACAGTGCTATTGAGGGTGTGCAGGAAGATGTGATTGAAATTCTTCTGAACCTTAAAGGTGTCTCTATCCTTATGCACGGTAAAGATGAAGCGGTTTTAACGCTGAGCAAAACAGGTACAGGTCCTGTCACAGCGGGTGATATTCAGGTTGATCACGAAATTGAAATTGCTAATCCCGATCATGTTATTGCGCATCTGAATGAGTCGGGTTCAATTAACATGAAGCTGACTATTGGTCGCGGTCGTGGTTATGTTCCTGCTGACGCGCGTCAAAATGAAGAAGAGGAGACTCGCAGCATTGGTCGCCTGCAACTGGATGCTTCATTTAGCCCAGTACATCGTGTTGCCTATGTCGTAGAGAATGCGCGTGTTGAGCAACGTACGGATTTGGATAAATTGGTCCTGGATCTGGAAACTAACGGTACTATCGATCCTGAAGAAGCGATTCGTCGTGCTGCGACTATCCTGCAACAGCAGTTATCAGTTTTTGTTGATCTTGAAAGTGAGAAGGAAGCTGAGCCTGAAGAGGAAGAGGATGAAGTCGATCCAATTCTGCTGCGTCCAGTTGATGATCTGGAATTGACAGTACGTTCGGCTAACTGTCTGAAAGCAGAAAACATTTACTACATCGGTGACTTGGTACAGCGCACAGAAGTTGAGCTGTTGAAAACCCCTAACCTGGGTAAGAAGTCTCTGACAGAAATTAAAGATGTATTGGCATCACGTGGTTTATCTTTGGGCTTGCGCCTGGATAACTGGCCGCCTGCTAGCCTCAAGAACGACGATAAGGTTCTTGCATCATAAATTATTACCGGAGGCAGAATTTATTCTTTCTCCATAGCAATTTGAAGGAATTACCGTCATGCGTCATCGTCACAGTGGCCGTCAATTAAACCGTAATAGCTCGCATCGTAAGGCTATGTTTCGCAACATGACCAACTCGTTAGTTGAGCATGAGCTGATCAAGACGACTTTGCCTAAGGCTAAAGAACTAAGACGTTTTGCTGAGCCTTTGATTACTCTTGGCAAGACTGACTCGGTAGCTAATCGTCGTTTGGCTTTTGACCGTACTCGCGATAAAGAAACTGTAGGTAAACTGTTTTCTGAGCTTGGTCCACGTTACCAAGATCGTCCAGGTGGCTACATTCGTATTCTCAAGTGTGGTTTTCGTACTGGTGATAAAGCGCCTATGGCCTATGTAGAGCTGGTGGATCGCCCACAGGTTGATGAGATTATTGAGGACGATGAGGATTAATCATTCTTCTGGGCTTTTAAGACATAAAAAAACCGAGCTTTTTAGCTCGGTTTTTTTATGTCTATATTTCGTAAGATTTAAGGTTTGACGGCAAGAATATCGGTTCGAAGATTTCTCAGGATATTTTCTACGGTGTTGCCGATGAGTTTGCCTTTAACGCCTTTTCGTCCGACGGTACCGGCAACGACGATGTCTGCTTTTATGTTATTGGCTAGGCTCGGTATCACTTTTTCAGGTCTGCCAAGTTTGATATGGACGTTTTCGGGATCTATTTTGTGAGCTTGGCAGAATTTATCTATAGCTGGCTGCAGTTTTTTACGTTTTTCATTCGCGTATTTTTTGGGGTTGATTAAATCCATATCAGCTAGAGGTTCGGGGATTGTTAAGGCGAACCCGATATGTAACTCCTCATCAAGGTGTGCTGCCATAGCCTTGGCCTGCTCTATAATTTTGGTATTCAGTGACTGTTTGGATTTCACTGTGCTGGCAAAATCCAGTGCTGCGAAAACTCTTGGTTTTTTCTTCCAGCTTTTGCCACTGGTAATCATTACCGGTGCCGAGCAGTCTCTGAACAATTGCCAATCAGTAGATGTGTAGAGAAAGGTTTCCGACCGATTGCCGGATTTTATCACCATGTCGACGGGATGATTGTTGCAATAGGCACAGATCGCTTTGCTGATATCTTTGCCCCACATCACTTTTACATTGAGTGTTTTTTTATCAATTTTTAGTGATTTTAATGCATCGGCAATTTCATCTGTGCGCTTACTTAAAACAAATTTTTCTAATTGTTTACGGCTTAGTTTGGCAGCTTTTAGATCGTCGGGATTTTGAACGCTGGCATAACCGAAGCCGAGTAATGTGATTTTTGCCTTGGTTTGTGCTTTGAGGTGTAAGGCACGCTTTAGCGCGGAGTTCGTACCACCTTTGGGGTCGGCGATTACCAAAATATTTTTCATCACATCACTCCTATTGTGTGCACGGCCACAGTATTTATTTAACGTTAGCTTATTTATTCGTTAGTGTCTTTGATTGTAGTCAGGATTTTTTACCTTGAACAATTACTTTATGCAGCGGATTGACAGTTAAGAGAGTAATGGTTTCAGGAATCGGCCTGTGTGTGAGTGTTTAACCTTGGCAACATCTTCCGGTGTGCCATTGGCAATAATTTCACCGCCGCCGCTACCGCCCTCTGGACCTAGATCAACAATCCAGTCGGCTGTTTTAATAACATCCAGGTTATGCTCTATGACGACTATGGTGTTGCCGTGATCGCGAAGTCGATGAAGTACGGTTAGCAGTTGCTGAATGTCGTGAAAGTGTAGCCCTGTAGTTGGCTCATCCAGTATATATAGTGTTTTACCTGTGTCCCGTTTGGAGAGCTCTTTAGCGAGTTTTACTCGCTGTGCTTCACCGCCGGACAATGTAGTAGCAGCTTGTCCTAATTTGATATACGAGAGGCCCACATCCTGCAGGGTTTGCAGTTTTTTCGCGATAGAGGGAACGTTCTGAAAGAAGTTCGCCGCATCCTCGATAGTCATGTCTAACACTTCGTGAATATTTTTTCCCTTGTAGCGTATTTCCAGGGTCTCGCGGTTGTAGCGTTTGCCCTTACAGACATCACAGGGAACGTAAATATCAGGGAGGAAGTGCATTTCTACTTTGGTGACACCGTCACCCTGGCAAGCTTCACAGCGACCGCCTTTGACATTAAAGCTAAAGCGTCCTGGCTTGTAACCGCGTGAGCGGGCTTCCTGTGTGCCAGCAAACAATTCGCGCACGGCTGTAAATATACCGGTGTAAGTAGCGGGGTTCGACCGCGGAGTGCGGCCAATAGGGCTTTGGTCAATATCGATACATTTATCGAGCTGATCGAGGCCTGTGACTTCTTCGTAGGTTTCAGCTGTAAGCGTCGAAGCGCCATTTAACTCAGTAGCGGCTATGGGATAAAGTGTACCGTTTATCAGTGTGGATTTTCCTGAGCCGGAGACTCCAGTTACACAGGTCATAAGTCCTATGGGGATTTCCAGTGTAGCATTTTGCAGATTGTTGCCGGTTGCTCCTGAGAGCTGAATAATTTTCTCTTCATCATAAGGAGTACGTTGTGCTGGAACGGCAATGCTTTTTTTACCGGAGAGATACTGGCCTGTTAATGATTTCTTTGCCTTGAGGATTTTTTGGTAGGTGCCTTCGGCTACAATTTCACCACCGTGTACACCTGCGCCTGGGCCGATATCAATAATATGATCGGCTAGACGGATGGCTTCTTCATCGTGTTCTACCACTATCACAGTATTGCCTAAATCACGTAGGTGAGTCAGCGTGTTTAATAGGCGCTCGTTGTCGCGCTGATGCAAACCAATCGAAGGCTCATCAAGTATATACATAACGCCGACCAGACCAGCACCGATTTGGCTAGCTAGGCGGATACGCTGAGCTTCTCCACCAGAGAGTGTATCGGCACTGCGATCGAGCGTAAGATAATTTAGCCCGACATCGACTAAAAAGGTGAAACGGTCTTGCAGCTCTTTAAGAATTTTTTCCGCAATTTTGCCCTGGCGCCCGGTCAGTTTCAGTTGATCAAAGTAATCGCGTGCTTCGCCTACGGGCATGGCCGTAATAGAGGGTAAATCTCTATTTTTTACAAAGACGTTACGGGCTTCTTTTCGCAACCGTGTGCCGTGACAATCGGGGCAGGGTTGAGTGCTGAGGAATTTTGCTAAGTCTTCGCGAACCGTCTGTGATTCAGTATCGCGATAGCGCCTTTCCATATTGGGAATGATGCCTTCGAAGCGGTGTGTGCGCTGAAAGATATCGCCGCGATCATTGACGTAACTGAAGCTGATTTCCTCTTTGCCAGAACCATGCAGAATAATTTTCTGGTGTTTTTTCTTGAGCTTGTTAAAGGGTGTGTCGATATCAAAACCGTAATGATCCGCCAGGGATTGCAGCATATGAAAGTAATAAACACTGCGCCGATCCCAGCCGCGAATAGCTCCTTCTGCGAGGCTGGCTTCAGGGTGTTGAATTAAGCGATCCTGATCAAAGTACTGTTTAACCCCCAGACCATCACAACTTTCACAGGCTCCGGCAGGATTGTTAAAGGAAAATAGACGAGGTTCCAGTTCGCTGATGCTGTAGCCACATACAGGGCAGGCAAACAGGGCTGAAAACAGGATGTCGTCCTGTTCTCCTTCCATGAAACTGACGGTTGCTATGCCGCTGGTTAACTCTATTGCAGTCTCAAAGGATTCGGCCAGGCGAATGGCAATATCCTCACGAACTTTAAATCGGTCGATAACAACTTCGATGGTGTGTTTTTTGTTTTTTTCCAGTTCCGGAGTGTCATCGAGATCAACAACCACGCCGTCCACTCTGGCGCGGACAAAACCATTGGCGCGTAGTTGTTCAAACACATGCAGATGCTCACCTTTGCGTTCTTTTACGATCGGAGCCAGCAGCATTAACTTACTGCCTGTAGGTAGGGCAAGAACAGTGTCCACCATTTGGCTGATGGTTTGTGCTTCAAGCGTGATGTGATGATCTGGACAACGCGGTTCGCCAACCCGGGCAAACAATAAACGCAGATAGTCGTAAATTTCGGTAATGGTGCCGACGGTAGAGCGAGGATTGTGTGAAGTGGATTTTTGTTCTATTGAAATAGCTGGAGACAGACCTTCAATATGATCGATATCTGGTTTCTCCATCATTGACAAAAACTGGCGTGCATAGGTGGATAACGATTCCACATAGCGGCGCTGCCCTTCAGCATAAAGTGTGTCAAAGGCCAGCGAAGATTTACCTGATCCGGAAAGACCGGTAATCACTACCAGCTTATCGCGAGGGATTTCCAGATCGATATTTTTAAGATTGTGGGTTCTCGCCCCTCTGACCAGAATGGTGTCCATGCGTGTAAAACTCTACCTCTAACAATCAACTCGATACGAGTGTGGCCGCAAACCGACCATTATAAGTGCCGTTGCTCCTTGGACGCAAAGTGAGTTGAGTTTCTTGTTGTCTTGTCCTCAGTCATTAAATGGGCAAAGGCGTAGAACTTGGTGATAGGGATGCGGTATAGTTCTGCAATGTTTCAAAACGATAATAGTGTTGGAGAGTTCAATGGCCCGCGGCATAAATAAAGTGATCTTAATCGGTAATCTGGGGAATGACCCTGAACAAAAATCCATGCCGAGTGGTAGTGCGGTAACCAATATCACGGTGGCCACTTCAGAGAGTTGGAAAGATCGGCAAACCGGGCAGCAGCAGGAGCGAACCGAATGGCACCGAGTGGTGTTTTTTAATCGTTTGGCAGAAATTGCCGGGCAATACCTCAGCAAGGGCTCCAAGGTATATATTGAGGGCTCATTGCGAACCCGCAAGTGGCAGGATCAAAATGGCCAGGATCGTTACACTACTGAGATAGTGGCCAACGAAATGCAAATGCTGGATAGTCGTGGTGCTCAACAGGCCAGCCAAAGCAGCTACGATAATGGTGGCTATTCGCAGGCTGCTCCTCAACAATCAGCTCCGCAGCAATCAGCCCCACAGTCTACTCAGGCCGCCACTGCTCCAGCTGCGGGCTTTGATGATTTTGATGATGATATTCCATTCTAAATAGGCGGTAGTCGGTGAAAATTCTGGTCATTGCTCTGGAAGGACAGATTCGCGATGCGCTGGAAAGACAATTTGCGGTACGACAGCGCGCCTGCCAGTGCGTAGGGCCGGAATGGTTTCAGTCTGGTTTAAAACAATCAGAATCCAGTTCAAAACGAAAGACTCAGCAGCAAATTTGCTTATCAATTCCTTCAGATATCAGCTTTGTGGTTAATACGCTCAGTCTGGAGCGTGTTAGTGCCTGTGATGAACAAGATCATGCTAATCTGGCGTCTCTAGTAGAAGTCTGTTCACAGGCAAAGGTGCCTCTAATCCATCTCTCATCCAGTGAAGTTTATGATGGAGAAGATGGTGGTTTGCATCGCGAAGATCAGCCTGTTAATCCTTTAAGTACCGTCGGGGTTGCGCTGGCTCGGATGGAGGAGCAGGTTGGAATAGGGTGCGAACGGCATATTATCTTGAGAGTTGGCCCATTATTTAGTTCGATGACGGGTAATCTGTTGACTAATTTGCTTGAGAAGTTGTCAGCGGGTAGCACATTGCCATTATCGAGTACGAGTAAATGTGCGCCAATACATACCAGTGATCTGGCAAGAGTGATTTCCGCAATCATTGATCAGTTAAGTTGTGGAGCTGAATGCTGGGGGGCTTATCACTATTGCAGTGCTGACTCAGTCACTTTTTACCAGTTTGCCGAAATAGTGGTCGCTATTGCATCGCAATATACTGAGATTAACAGCGATATTACTGAATCGGTGGATGATGCAGACTTGGTTTGGTTCAAGCCGCTAATGAACTGCAATCGTATTTTGAATACCTTTGGTATTAAGCAGCTGCCCTGGCGTGCATTTATTGCTCCGACACTGAAAAAAATCTATCAGCCCAATGAGTATTTGCAGGAGCCTGGTAGTACTCAATCCATGCCTTATATACAGAAGGAGAATTTTGATGAGTAGTATTCCTGGTGATCGCCACAGTATTGGTATCGCGGTATTAACCGTTTCCGATACCCGCACATTGGAAACCGATAGTTCTGGCCAGTTGTTAGTTGATAGCTTGTTACAGGAAGGACATCGATTGGTCGATCGACAAATTGTCATTGATGATATTTATAAGATTCGCGCAGTGCTTTCTGATTGGATTGCGCATGCCGACGTTCAGGCCGTGTTGGTGACCGGTGGTACTGGCTTTACAGGCCGTGACTCTACGCCCGAAGCCGTTGCTGTTTTGTTTGATAAGAAAGTAGAAGGGTTTGGTGAGCTATTTCGACAGCTTTCATTCGATGAGATTGGTACATCGACAGTGCAATCTCGTGCTCTGGCGGGGTTGTCTAACGGTACAGTCATTTTCTGTTTGCCGGGCTCCACCAATGCTTGCAAAACCGGCTGGAGCAAGATTATTCGGGATCAGCTGGATAGTACCTATAAGCCCTGTAATTTTGTCGGCGTTTTAAAAACCGATGCTGAACTGAAGCAGCATAGTTAGTGCTGACTCCGTCTTTACCTTAGGTGTGTCATGAGAAAGCAGCTTATGCCTCTTGAAGAGGCACTTGCTAAAATTATCAGTAGAGCTAATCTGGTTACTGATCAGCAAATGGTGCCATTGCTTGAAGCATTGGGCAGAGTGTTGGCAGAGGATCAGTGTTCCACCGTAGATGTGCCTCCCTGTGACAATAGTGCTATGGATGGATACGCACTATGTTTTGCTGATTTGGCGGCCAGTGATTACTTATTACCTATCAGTCAGCGAGTAGCTGCTGGTGAGGTAGGCCGTCCTTTGGAAGAGGGAACTACTGCCAGAATTTTTACTGGTGCGCCGGTACCGGAAGGTGCTGATACTGTAGTGATGCAGGAAGATACCAAGCAAGTGTCAGAGTCAGTGCGTATTAGTCGTGAGGTGGCATTGGGAGATAATGTCAGGCCACGCGGGCAGGATATCGCGAAAGATAGTGTGGTGCTGAAGAAGTGGCAGACACTAAAACCGCAAGATATCGGTTTGCTGGCTTCCATTGGTATTACGCATGTGCCGGTTTTAAGACGGCTAAAGGTGGCGGTGTTATCTACGGGTGATGAGCTGGTGGAGCCAGGTAAGCCATTGGGCCCGGGACAAATATACAACTCCAATCGATATACGCTTTCTGCCGTGCTGATGGCCTTAGGTTGTGAAGTGATTGATGGTGGTATCGTAGCAGATGATTTTCAACAAACCTGTGATCAACTGGAGTATGCTGCCAGTCAAGCTGATCTGATTATTTCTTCCGGTGGTGTGTCGGTCGGTGAAGAAGACCACGTCAAGGCAGCTGTGGAATCGCTGGGCGAGTTGATGTTGTGGAAGTTGAATATCAAGCCTGGTAAACCACTGGCTTTTGGTCGAGTGAAAGACACACCGTTTTTCGGACTGCCTGGCAATCCTTCTTCAGTATTTGCCACCTTCTGTTTGACGGTGCGTCCTTATATCAAAGCCTGTCAGGGTCAAAGAGAAGTGTCTTCGCTGTTAGTCGAGGTGGTAGCTGATTTTGATCGTAGTGGTTCAGAAAGACGCCAGGAGTATTTAAGAGCGCGTGTGGAAGAGGAGGTTGGTGTATTAAAGGCACGTTTATACGCCAATCAAAGCTCGGGGGTTTTGGCTTCGGTGAGCTGGGCAAATGCGCTGTTGGTGATGCCGCCTAAACAGGCTGTTGTTAAGGGCGATAAGGTGAAGGCTTTGTTGATGAGTGAGCTGCTGACATGACAGAACTTGAATTATTAAATAAAAGAATCATCAGTAAAAAAGCCGGCGTTAGCCGGCTTTTTTGCTCTCAATGAAAGGTCGGTATTATCCGTTATATTTTTTGAAGACCAAGCTGGCATTGGTGCCACCAAAGCCAAAACTATTCGACATGGCCAGTTGAATATCAACATTATCCCGTCTTTGCTGAACGATATCGAGGTCAGCTGCGGCTTCATCCAGGTTCTCAATATTGGCAGAAGCGCAGATAAAGTTATTTTCCATCATCAGTAACGCGTAAATCGCTTCCTGTACACCTGTAGCACCCAGCGAGTGGCCGGTCAATGACTTGGTGGAGCTTACTGGTGGGCATTCGCCGCCGAAGGCTTCAGTAATAGCTTTCAGCTCCTGGATATCACCTGCCGGGGTTGAGGTGCCGTGTGAGTTAATATAATCCAGCTTACCATCAACAGTAGATAGAGCCTGTTCCATGCAGCGAACGGCTCCTTCACCACTTGGAGCTACCATGTCATAGCCATCTGATGTGGCGCCGTAACCAACCACTTCAGCATAGATCTTAGCGCCGCGGGCTTTGGCGTGTTCCAGCTCTTCCAGAACTACCATGCCACCGCCGCCTGCGATAATAAAGCCGTCGCGATTGGCGTCATAGGCACGAGAAGCTTTATCTGGGGTATCGTTGTATTTTGTTGATAGGGCGCCCATGGCGTCAAATAGGCAGCTCTGAGTCCAGTTTTCTTCTTCGCCGCCGCCAGCAAAGATAATGTCCTGTTTGCCGTATTGAATTTGCTCTAGAGCGTTACCAATACAGTGGGCACTGGTGGCACAGGCTGAGGAAATTGAATAGTTCACGCCTTTGATTTTAAAGGGGGTGGCCAGACAGGCAGACACGGTGCTGCCCATAGTTGCAGTTACGCGGTAGGGACCCACGCGCTTAACACCGCGCGCTCTGAGAATATCTGCTGCTTCAATTAGGTTGGCTGAAGAGGCGCCGCCTGAGCCGGCGATAATGCCGGTGCGAACATTAGAAACTTGATCTTCGCTAAGCCCTGAGTCTTTTACCGCCTGATCCATGGAAATGTAGGCGTAGGCGGCAGCATCGCCCATAAAACGTAACTGTTTGCGGTCAATATGCTCTTTGAAATCGATGTCGACTGTGCCTGAAATCTGGCTTCTGAAGCCCAGCTCTTCGTACTGGGGGTTGAATTTAATGCCTGATTTGCCTTCTTTCAGTGAATTCAGAACAGCTTCTTTGTCGGTACCGATACAAGACACAATGCCTAATCCGGTAATAACAACTCGTCTCATGGTAAACCTCTTTTTTATGTGCTTTTTGCCGCACTGTTGTCACGGCAAGAATAACGATTTTTAGCCCTGTTGGGTATAACTATTGTCTTTGTCGTGACTGATCAGAACTGCATGTTTTCGGGAGTAAATACTCCTACTCGCAGGTCTTTCGCGGTATAAATGACCTCGCCATCGACAGCTACGGTGCCATCAGCAATACCCATCACCAGTTTGCGCTCAATCACTCGCTTTAGGTGCAGGTGGTAGGTGACCAGTTTGGCATCTGGCAGGATTTGGCCAGAGAATTTGATTTCGCCGGCTCCTAAAGCGCGCCCGCGGCCTTTATTGCCGCGCCAACTCAAGTAAAAACCAACTAGCTGCCACATGGCATCAAGACCAAGACAGCCAGGCATAACCGGGTCGCCTTTAAAGTGACAGTCAAAAAACCACAGGTCGGGATTGATATCGAGCTCGGCTATGATTTGGCCCTTGCCGTAATCTCCGCCATCGTGAGTCATATTAGTGACACGATCAATCATCAACATATTGTCAGTGGGTAGTTGCGCGTAACCTTCTCCGAATAGTGTGCCCGCGCCAGAGGCCATGAGTTCTTCCTTGGTGAATGAATTTTGATCGTGTTTTGACATGATGCAGTCCGAGTTGAAGGAGAGAAATAAGAAATTTCTAGGGTTATTTTTAGCTTTACATACTCAAAAGATCGGCAATTGTAATCGAAGCGTGTCTGCAAGCCAATAATTGCCACGATTAAGCTGTTGATTGGACTGGGAATATTGAAAGCTATCCATTAGGATTGTGGGCCGCCGATGAGTAAAAATACCCTTTGGTACCTGCGGATTTCCCGTTCTGGGGCGATTTTAGTAGGGGTTTTTAGCTGCTTTTTGGTGAATAGAGCTATAACCGAAAAGTGGCTTTGGGTGATTAAGTTTGAGGAAGAATAAGTGCGAATTGCAGTGATTGGCACCGGTTATGTTGGTTTGGTAACTGGCGCGTGTTTTACAGAAATGGGCAACCATGTGGTTTGTGTCGATGTGGATGAGGCAAAGCTGGATAGCCTTAGACGCGGAATTATTCCCATTTACGAACCAGGGTTAGAGTCAATCGTAACTTCTGCTGTTGAATCGGGTTTGCTGGAGTTCAGTTCTGATTTGGGTGAGGCCATTCAGGAAGCTGAATATATTTTTATAGCCGTAGGTACACCTCCAGGTGAAGACGGATCTGCAGATCTAAAATATGTGTTACAGGTAGCGAAGCAGATTGGTCAATCCCTGCAGCACTATTCTATTGTGATCGATAAGTCGACGGTTCCGGTTGGCACCGCAGAAAAGGTTAAATCCGCTATTGATGCAGAGCTTGCCGCCAGAGGTGTAGAGATCGAGTTTGATGTGGTGAGCAACCCGGAGTTTCTTAAAGAAGGGGCTGCTGTCAATGACTTTATGCGTCCTGATCGGGTGGTTATAGGTACGGATAGTGAGAAAGCGCGGCAGAAAATGTCAGCTTTGTATAGTTCATATGTTCGTTCCAGTGATCGTTTGATCTGCATGGGTGTTAAAGATGCTGAAATGACCAAATATGCAGCCAATGCCATGTTGGCGACAAAAATCTCTTTTATGAATGAAGTCGCTAACTTATGTGATTATGTTGGCGTCGATGTGGAGAATGTTCGTAAGGGGATTGGTTCAGATAGTCGTATTGGTTATTCGTTTATCTATCCTGGTTGTGGTTACGGTGGTTCCTGTTTTCCAAAGGATGTTAAGGCCCTAGTGCATACTTCGCAGCAAGCAGGGTTTGATCCGCAATTACTGCAGGCAGTTGAGGCTAGAAATCGTAAACAGAAATCGCTGTTGTTTACGAAAATCAGTGATTATTTTAACGGTGAAATCTCGGGAAAAAACATTGGTGTTTGGGGGTTGGCATTTAAACCTGGTACTGATGATATGCGAGAGGCTCCTTCAATTGTGCTGATAAAAGCGTTGATTGAAGCTGGTGCCAAAGTAAAGGCCTTTGATCCTGTGGCCAGAGAAACCGCAGCCAGGGAATTTCCAGCTGAGTGGTTAGAAGATAGGCGATTGCAAATTTTGGACTATCAGTATGACGTGCTAAAGCAGGCCGATGCCATGGTACTGGTGACAGAATGGAAGCGTTTTCGTCAGCCGGACTTTGAGGCGATGAAGGAATTAATGACCACTTCGGTTATTTTTGATGGGCGTAATCAATATGATCCGGCTTATTTGTCAGAAGTAGGCTTTGATTATATTGGTATTGGTCGCCGCAATAGTTGATGGCAGTGAAATAAAAAGACTGTAAATGAAATTATTCCCTGTTTTATTATCAGGTGGTGTAGGAAGCAGATTGTGGCCACTATCCAGGGAGTTAAAGCCCAAGCAGTTTTTGCCAATGGCGGGCGATATTAGTCTTTTGCAACAGACGCTACAGCGAGCGCATACGATTCCTGATATCTGCTCACCAATCATTGTCTGTAATGAAGAGCATCGATTCATGGTGGCGGAGCAGTTACGCCAGCAGAATATGGAAGCGTCTTCGATACTGCTGGAACCTGTTGGCAGAAATACTGCGCCAGCAGTAGCCGTCGCCGCTTTGCAGGCATTAAAAACGGACCCTGCAGCTGTGTTGTTGGTGATGCCTGCTGATCATGTTATTAAAAATGTGGAAGCTTTTACTAATGCGGTAAATCGCGGTATTGGGCAAGTTGTTGCCAATCAACTGGTGACATTCGGAATAGTGCCAGAATCGCCTGAAACCGGTTATGGCTATATACGGTGTGGTGAAAAAGTTGAGCCGGACAGCTTTAGTATTGCTGAATTTGTTGAAAAGCCATCTTTGGATGTAGCCAAAGAATATGTTGCTAGTGGTAAGTATCTATGGAATAGCGGCATGTTTCTTTTTGCTGCCAAGTCTTACCTTGATGAGTTGGCACAATTTGCACCAGAAATAATTGCTGCGGTAAAACGAGCGCATGAATCGGCGATCTGTGATTTGGATTTTATTCGATTAGATGCGAAAGCTTTTTCAGAATGCCCGTCAGATTCTATTGATTATGCCGTTATGGAAAAGACGGGTAATGGTATCGTTGTGCCACTTGCTTGTGGTTGGAGTGATGTAGGCTCCTGGTCCAGCCTTTGGGATGTAGATGAAAAAGATGAACGTGGTAACGTGATTAAGGGTGATGTGATCGCTAGCGATAGTGATCACTCCTATGTGCACAGTACTTCGCGTTTGGTAACGACGCTTGGTATTGATGGATTGGTAGTAGTGGAAACCGCTGATGCGGTGCTGGTAGCGGATAAAGATCAGGTTCAGGATGTTAAAACCATTGTTAATACGCTAAAGCAGCAGCAACGAGATGAAGTAAGCTTACATACCGTTGTTTATCGCCCTTGGGGATCGTATGAATCATTAGTGATTGCAGAACGTTTTCAGGTTAAACGAATTATTGTTAATCCCGGGCAAAAGTTGTCATTACAAATGCATCACCACCGAGCCGAGCATTGGATTGTAGTTAGCGGTACTGCGTTGGTGACACGAGATGAAGAAGAGTTTGTCATAACAGAAGATCAGTCCACATATATACCGTTGGGGACTAAGCATCGTTTAGCTAATGCAGGCGTTATTCCACTGGAAATCATAGAAGTGCAAAGTGGAAGTTATTTAGGTGAAGATGACATAGTACGTTTCGAAGATGTTTATGGACGCAGCCCGTTCTGATCTCTAAATGAAAAATTTTTAGTAGTTACTTTTTAGTATTTAAATAGGATATTTCCATGATTAAAAAATGCTTATTTCCCGTTGCCGGATATGGCACACGATTTTTACCGGCTACTAAATCCATGCCGAAGGAAATGTTGCCAGTGGTTAATAAGCCTCTGGTGCAATACGGTGTAGAGGAAGCGATTGCTGCTGGTATGGATCAAATGGCAATGGTAACTGGTCGAGGCAAGCGGGCGATCACAGATCATTTTGATATCAGCTATGAGCTGGAGCATCAAATTGCGGGCACCTCCAAAGAAATTTATCTGGATAGCATTCGTGGCGTTTTAGATCAGGCTAGTTTTACGATGACTCGTCAACGTGAAATGAAGGGATTGGGGCATGCGATTCTTACTGGTGAAACGCTAATAGGTAATGAACCTTTTGGGGTTATTCTTTCCGATGACTTGTGTCTGAATGATGGTGAGAGTGTGTTGCAGCAGATGGTTAATCTGTATAAGCAGTTTCGCTGCAGCATTGTTGCCATTCAGGAAGTACCAAAAGAGGAAGTGTACAAGTATGGTGTCATTTCGGGGGAAGCTCTAAAGGATGGCCTTTACCGTGTTGATGATATGGTGGAGAAGCCTTCGGTTGAAGAAGCGCCTTCCAACTTGGCGATTATCGGTCGTTATATTCTAACCCCTGATATTTTTGACATTATTCGTGATACTGCCCCTGGTAAGGGTGGAGAAGTGCAGTTAACGGATGCTTTGCTGAAGCAGGCTAAAAATGGTTGCGTTATGGCATATAAATTTGAAGGTAAGCGATTCGATTGCGGTAGTGTTGATGGTTTTGTGGAAGCCACTAACTACGTTTACGAAAATATATATAAACACAGCATTAATTAATCTGCTAAGGATTTCAGTGTGAGTCGCGAGTTAAGTTGTTTCAAAGCCTATGATGTCCGTGGTCGAATTCCCGATGAGTTAAATACGGATATTGCTTATTCTATTGGCCGAGCTTATGCTCAGGTGGTTGAGCCGAAAAAGGTTGTTGTTGGTCATGATATTCGTCTGACCAGTGAAGATATTAAGCAAGCCTTAGCACAAGGCTTAATGGATTCAGGTGTTGATGTTTATGATATTGGCCAATGTGGTACTGAAGAAATTTACTTTGCTACTTTTTATGCTGACATGGATGGGGGCATTGCTGTAACGGCAAGTCATAATCCTAAAGATTACAATGGAATGAAATTTGTGCGTGAGGGTTCCAAACCTATTAGTGGTGATACCGGGTTGTTAGATATTAAGCATTTGGCGGAGCAAAATACTTTTCCTTATGTTACAAAAAAGGGAGAGTGCTTTTCGCTCAATACTGCGGATGCCTATGTTGATCACCTCTTGTCCTATGTTGATCGTTCAACATTAAAACCGTTAAAGATAGTTGTTAATGCTGGAAATGGTGGTGCTGGAGCTGTCATAGATAGGCTGGAGACGTTGAGTGTTGAAAAGGCTTTGCCCTTCGAGTTTATAAAAATTCATCACGAGGCTGATGGGAATTTTCCCAATGGTGTGCCGAATCCTCTGCTGGAAGAAAATAGAACAGTAACGATCAGTGCTGTAAAAGAACATGATGCAGATTTGGGGGTTGCCTGGGATGGTGATTTTGATCGTTGTTTTTTCTTCGATGAAAATGGTAATTTTATTGAAGGCTATTATGTGGTTGGTCTCCTGGCCGAGGCGTTTTTATCAAAAAACTCTGACGAGAAAGTTGTCCACGATCCAAGGTTAACGTGGAATACCATTGATATTGTTGAAGCAAATGGTGGCTCTGCTGTACAGAGTAAAACAGGTCACGCCTTTATCAAAGAACGTATGCGTTTGGAAAATGCTATTTATGGTGGTGAGATGAGTGCGCACCATTATTTTCGTGATTTTGCCTATTGTGATAGTGGTATGATTCCATGGTTGTTGGTAGCACAACTCATAGCAACCAGAGGTAAGCCGCTTTCGGAGTTAGTGAAAGAGCGTATGCGTGCTTACCCTTGCAGTGGTGAAATTAACAGCCGAATCGAAAATCCTGCAGTGGCTATTGCAAAAGTAAAAGAGCATTTTTCTGGGCGGGAAATTGATCAGGATGAAACGGATGGTGTGAGTATGGTATTTGACGATTGGCGTTTTAATTTACGAATGTCAAATACCGAGCCTGTTGTTAGGTTAAATGTTGAAAGCAGGGGTGATCAGGCGTTGATGAACAATAAAACGGCTGAAATATTAGCTTTATTAGCCTAATCTATCTAAGTTTTTGTTCTTTTGCTCCCTGTTAAAGTCTGCCGTCAACGAGGTTGCTGGGAAATAGGTATTTAATATCAAATACTACTCCATTGTTTTTGGTTAACTGTCTGATTTTTTCCATGCCTAGTTGTTTAAATTGATCATGGGCAACAGCGATCACAATAGCATCGTAGTGGTTATCTTTTAATGATTCTGCTAGTTGAATATCAAATTCTTTGTGCGCTTCTTCTTTTGATACCCAGGGTTCATAAACATCTACATTGGCATTACAGGCTTGCAGTTCATCAATGATGTCGGTTACACGAGTATTTCTTAGGTCTGGGCAGTTTTCCTTAAAAGCTAACCCCAAAATTAAAATGTTGGCATCAACAATATGCAGCCGTTTTTGGGTCATTAATCGCATTACTTCCGTGGCAACCATAACGCCCATTTGATCGTTTGTTCGTCGGCTAGCTGAGATGATTTCTGGGTGGTAACCGGTAAGTTCTGCCTTGTGTACCAAATAGTAGGGGTCGACACCGATACAGTGCCCTCCAACTAATCCTGGTCTAAAAGGAAGAAAATTCCATTTTGTGCCAGCGGCTTTCAGCACATCTTCTGTGTCTATATCAAGCCGTTTAAAAATCATGGCCAGTTCATTGATAAGTGCGATATTGGTGTCGCGTTGCGTGTTTTCAATAACTTTGCAAGCTTCGGCAACTTTTATACTACTGGCTTTATAAGTGCCTACGGTAACAATGCTGTTATACAGCTCGTCGACATATTCAGCGATATCGCTGGTTGAGCCAGAGGTGACTTTAACAATATTAGTTAAGCGTCTTTCTTTATCGCCAGGGTTGATACGCTCGGGGCTATAGCCAGCGTAAAAATCTTTGTTGAATGCGAGCCCTGATTCCTCTTCAATGATTGGGATACATATTTCTTCAGTACATCCTGGGTAAACAGTCGATTCATAAATAACAATGTTATCTTTGGTAATGACGCCGCCGACAAGTTGTGAGGCCTTGCGAAGAGGAGATAAGTCTGGTTGTTTTCCTTCATCAATGGGGGTGGGGACGGTGATGATATACACATCACAATCTAAAAGATCTTTGGGGTTGCTGGTAAAGATCGCGTGCTTGGCCTTTGCAAGTTCTTCGTTATCTGTTTCAAGTGTATGGTCATGGCCGTCATTAAGCTCATTGATACGTTGCTGATTGATATCAAACCCTGTACAGCGTAATTGCTTGCCAAATTCAACCGCCAGAGGCAGGCCAACATAACCTAAACCAATAATGGCAACATGCGGTTGTTGTGGTAGTGGCATAATATAAATTCCTTATTTAATAACTGGATTACAAAGTTGTATTGTTCGAATAATCTTCAAGAGCTTGTTTGGTGGCAGGGTTATTAATGCTGCTAATAGCACCTGTATTGGTGATGGCAGAATAAATCGTTGATGAAATAGTTTTGCCTAGCTCGACTCCCCACTGATCAAAAGCGTTGATATTCCATATAACGCTTGAGCAAAAGACGCGGTGCTCATAAAGTGCAATTAGTGCTCCGAGTGTCTTCGCGGAGAGTTCTTTCATCGTAATGATTGTTGATGGCCGGTTTCCCGGTATAAATTTGTGATGGGTGAGAGTGTTGCTAACCTCTTCCTCGGTTGATGGCTGTTGTCCGTCCATCAATGCTTCTGCCTGTGCCAAGCAGTTGGCAATCATATGTTGGTGTTGGTTTTTATCTTGAGCGCCGCTATTAAGCGGTAAGATAAAATCAACAGGAATTAGCTGTGTTCCCTGATGAAGTAACTGATGAAAGGAGTGTTGACCATTGGTGCCAGCTGCTCCCCATATTACCGGGCATGTTGGGTAGGTAATTTGATTCCCTTGTAGGTCGATGCTTTTGCCGTTGCTCTCCATAATCAGCTGTTGCATATGGTCGGTGAATAATCTGAGCCTATGGCAATAGGGTAGTATGGCGTGACTTTGGCAGCCCCAGAAGTTGGTATACCAGACTTCCAGTAGGGCCATCAATGCCGGCATATTCTGCTCTAGAGATGTGCTTGTAAAATGCAAATCCATTGCCTTGGCGCCAGCGAGAAGCTCTTCGAATTTATCCCAACCTAGAGCAATGGCAACGGGTAGACCAATAGCCGACCAAAGCGAGTATCTTCCGCCCACCCAATCCCACATGGGCAGGACATTTTCCTCTTTTATGTTGAATTCGAGACAGCGTTCAGGTTTGGAGGATATGGCAATAAAGTGGTTTCCAAGGTCAGTGTTCTCACCAGCTGTTGCTTTGAGCCAGTTTCTGGCAGCTTTTGCATTAGTGAGGGTTTCTAGTGTAGTCCATGACTTAGAGGCTACGATAAAGAGTGTTGTTGCAGGAGTAAGTGAGGATAGTGTTCCTTCAAGGTCTGATGGATCGATGTTAGATACGAAATGAAGTCTAATGGGATTTTCCTGGTTGGGCAGTAGTGCGTCCACCACCATTTTGGGGCCTAGGTCTGATCCGCCAATTCCGATGCTGACAACATCTGTAATGGGAGTTCTCCGAAAGCCTTTCCATGACTTGCTTCTAATCTGTTTTGCGATCATTTGCATGCGTTCGTTGCATGCACGGATTTGATCTTGTTGTTCCTTGTTTCCTGCAGAGCCTCGTAAGGCCATATGTAGTGCTGGCCGGTTTTCGGTGATATTGACATTGTTTCCAGCAAAGAGATCGCGAATGCGGTCTTCGACCTGTGCTTCCTTTGCTAGTGTAATTAGTAGCGATTTTATGCCGTCATCCCAGTGTTGGCGTGAAAAGTTGGCTGTTAATCCGGCTGCCTGGACAGTAAAGTCGTTGCCGCGGCTTGGAGAGGTGGCAAAGTGGCTTCTTAAAGGGCTATCCTTCACGAGTTCAGCTTTTTCTAGCAGTGTGTTCCACGAGGGCCAAGGTGGTCTGGTAGCAGGTTGGTCTGTTAAATTCTCAGGCATGTAATAATTCACTTGTAGACTGTTGTCGCGGGATAATTAATCCGCTTAGTAATAATTCCCAATATAATTCATCGTAATCATAATGGGCTAGATTAAAATAGCGTAATTTTTAACTTTCCTATGAGCGTTCTGCCTTTTAAAAAAATATAAGTATGTCTCCGCAAGGTGTACGATACACAGTGGCTGCTAATATCATGAAGATAGTTTTTAAAAATTGAGGTGTAAGGCCAAATCACGTGCATATTCGAATTTTTAATCATTACATTAAATTACCTTACGTCTACTTGTCATTGATAGAAACCGTCGTTTTGGCTGTTTGTGCTTATGTGACGGTGGCTCCTGGTGCCCCCGGGCTGATTACGTCATCACTAGATGCGTTGAGTTTTCAGTATGCGGTGGTATTTGCTTTGGTTTTGATGTGCTCAACCTATGCAATGGGGGTGTATGGCTCAGGAGTTACCGAAGGGTTCGGTAGTATGCTGATACGCAGTGTAGTGAGTTATTGCTTGCTGGGTGCTGCAGCGATGGTGGTGCTGGAGACGCTAGTGCAGGAGCTCAATATTGGCAGAGAGGTCCTTTTTATAACAGTCAGCTCTTCACTCGCTATCGTGCTGGCTTTGAGGTGGATTTTTTACTCCATCGTAGATATGGATCTGTTAAAGAACAGAATATTAATTCTGGGGGCTGGACAGAAGGCTAAGTTGTTGCAGCAATACTATGAATCGGGGGATTTCGTAGGAAGCTTAATCGTTGGCTGTGCCAGTATTGGCGATAATATTGAGGAAGGTCTGGAGCAAAAGGTTATTTCAACATCAGATAATGTTGAGCATATTGTCAATCGGTTTAAGGTGGATGAAATTGTCGTTGCTTTGGATGAGAGGCGTAAAGATAAAGGCAGTCGTTACCCGATCAATCAATTGCTTACTTGTAAATTGAAAGGGGCCAAAGTCATCGAGCTGGTCGAGTTTTACGAGAGAGAGCTTGCCAAGATTGACCTGAACGAGGTTACATCCAGCTGGATGGTGTTTGGGCAGCAGTTTCGATATAGCCGAATGCGAGATTACTTTAAGCGATTTGTCGATGCCATATTGAGCATACTTTTAATGACCTTGGCTTGGCCTTTTATGCTCATGACCGCGTTAGCTGTTTTTGTGGAGAGCGGTGCTCCTATCATTTACAAGCAGCAAAGGGTTGGATACAGAGGAAAGCAGTTTGAAATCTACAAGTTCAGGAGTATGCGCCAGGATGCAGAAAAGGATGGTAAAGCGGTTTGGGCAAAGAAAAATGATAATCGTGTTACCAAAGTTGGCGCGTTTATCCGTAATACACGCTTGGATGAACTACCACAGATCGTCAATGTACTTAAGGGCGATATGAGTTTTGTTGGTCCGAGGCCTGAAAGACAGCAGTTTGTTCAGGAGCTAAGTGAAAAATTGCCATATTATGACATTCGTCATCAAGTTAAACCTGGATTAATGGGTTGGGCTCAATTGAATTATCCTTACGGTGCATCTGTTGAGGATGCCGCTGAAAAGCTGACGTACGATTTATATTATGTAAAAAATCACAGTGTTTTACTGGATTTATTAATTATCGTACAAAGTGTAGAAGTGATATTGTTGGGTAAAGGGGTAAGATGAAGCTATTTAGCTCGGATATATTGGTCTTAAGTCTTATTTTGCGGGAAATAAAATCATGATAAAGATAGAAAAGCTATTCTGTTTAGTTCCGCAGAGTTTTTTACTGCTAGCGCTTTCTCTTATGTATGGGTGTGCATCCTCAGGTGGTGCGGTCATGTCGCCTGCCGATTTGCCGACATATTCTGAGCAGGAATACAAAATAGGCGTGGGCGATACAATAAGGGTGGATGTTTGGGGTAATGATAACCTTTCATTGGAGGTGCCTGTTCGTCCTGACGGAAAGATCTCAATGTCGTTGATTGGGGATGTGCTTGCCGCTGATAATAGCGCCGAAGAACTGGCAGAAAATATCAAAAACTTGTTGCTTAAATATATCAAGAACCCACAGGTCACAGTAATAGTAACCAACCCGAGTAGTTCTGATTTTCAGCAACGAATTCGTGTAACGGGTGCAGTTACAAACCCTCAATCAGTGCCCTATAGAAAGGGTATGACGGTATTGGATTTAGTGCTTATGGCGGGTGGGCCTAATGAGTTTGCACTGCCGAATAATGCCAAGCTTTACCGAAAATCTGAAGGCCAGGTTAAAGTTTATCCAATTTATCTAGATGATATTTTGAGGGACGGTGAGCTTCAGACCAACTACATGTTAGTTCCTTCGGATATTGTCACAGTGCCTGAGAGATCTTTCTAACTTTCTGCTTGAGTTTTAGCTATGGATACAACCTTTATTATAGAAATTGTCAGGGCGGTCTGGAGAGAGATCATACTCTGGCGTTTTTGGGTGGTAGCCGTTTTTCTTTTAATTACCTTTTCCTTGTTAGGTATAGGTTTTTACTGGCCAGAGCGGTATCAGACGGAAGCCACTTTGTATGCAGATAATAAAAATATTATTGAGCCTCTTTTGGAAGGGCGTGCAGAGGTTACCGAAACTGATCATTCAAGACAGGCAAGAGAGATTATATATACTCGACGTATTCTGTCCCAGGTAGCAGAGAAAGTTGGTTTGCTGAACCAGAATTCTAGTGATCAAGCCAGAGAGGCGGTCATTAACAAACTTAGAGCAAATATAACGATAGAAAATGTTGGAAGGGAATATTTTCGCGTAATTTATTCTGATAGAGATCAGGAATATTCTTTTAGCGTTTTAAATGCTGCCATAGAGACGTTCATTGCGGATTCATCTAATCAGCGGCGTCAGGAAAGTAGAAGTGCGTATGAATTTATAGATCAGCAAGTAGAGGCATATAAACGACAATTACTGGTTGCTGAAAAACAATTAAAAGATTTTAGAGCTGGTAATTTGGATGGAGACTCACAGTCCGTTACAAGAAAAATAGAACAGTTGCGCTCAGAAATAGAAGAGTTGAAATTATCAATTGATGAAACTGAGGCTAAACGGCGATCCATTCGAGAGCAAATTAACAATGAATCAGAATATTTAACAGCAAAGGGAAAGTTGGATGAGGAAGTTGGTCGGCTTGAAGTGTTAAATAATCAGCTGGATTCCTTGAGATTGGTTTATCAAGAGACATACCCTGATATTGTTTCACTTAAGCAGCAAATTTCTGCACAAGAGCTCGTTATTGAATCATTGCGCAGTGGTGATAGATATGCGTCGCGCTTGTCACAATCAGAGTCAGTAGAAAACCCGTTATACGAAGAGCTTCGTGTTAGAGGGTCAGAAATAGAACTGGACCTTAATAGCTTGCGTAAGAGAAAGGAAGCGATAGAAAGAATATTGGAAGAAGAGTTCAAGCGTGCTGAACGGGTGGCTGAAAATGAGGCAGAATTATCAGAGTTAGTTCGTGATTATGATGTGACGCGCGAAATTTATGAGGAAATGTTAGGTAGGAAGGAAAAAGCTCGCTTATCAATGACCTTGGATGTTGAAGGTCAGGGTATAAATTTTAAAATCCAAGAACCGCCAGTTTATCCGATCCAGCCGTCAGGTTTAAGATTTGTACATTTTATGTTGGTAGCACCTATTTTGGGCTTTATTGTGTCTTTAGGGTTGATTATTTTCTATGTGCTGGTTGATCCAAGGTTGCGTTCGGTTTCTATGCTGGAATCTATGATGCCGGATAATGTTGAAATTCTTGCAGAAATACCGCATATAAACACCACACTAAGTAAACGTTTGATTAGAACAGATATGGTTGTGATTCTGGTTGTGTGTTTGCTGGCCGCAGGGCTTTATATTGGTATTACGTGGTTGCGATTAAGTGGCGGCATTTAGGTGAATAAGATGCAAAATAAAACAGAGTCAATAATTAAGGCCGTGGTTGATAAGGAGTCCTCTCATGTTATTTCAGACATGGCGGAGCCCATATACAAAACACATGAAGAATTAGCTGCACTTAAAATTATTTATCCTGGTATGCCTCAGCGGGAAGTACTTAATACTTTTCGAGACCTGAGAACCAGGTTGTTGGATCGCGCCCAAGGTAAAAATTTTATTTTATTGGTAAGTTCATTGTGTGAGGGCGGGGGCTCCAGCTTTGTTGCTATGAATCTTGCTGCTTCGTTTGCGTTAGATGAACATAAAACGGCTTTATATATCGATTGTAATGTCGATTCGCCATTTTCAGATGAGTTATTAAAAGATAGCTATGATCATGGTTTGATGGAATATTTAGAGTCTTCAGAGGTAGATGTAGAAGATATTATTTATTCGACAGGTGTCCCTAGAGTGCGAACTATCCCTCCAGGGAAAAGTCATGAAATGTCTGTAGAAAGATTCGCTTCGGCAAAAATGACAAGATTGATTGAGTCAGTCAAGAAGCGTTATCGAGATAGATTTGTTGTTATTGATGTTCCTCCAGTTTCCGAATCTTCTGTGGCCAGAATTTTAGCTGGTGTTGCTGATATGGCTGTTGTTGTTGTACCTTTTGGGAAGGTAACTAAAAACCAGGTGCTTGCCGGTATCGATTCAGTAGGTGAGGAAAAATTCGCTGGTTTCGTTTTTAATAATTAAAACGCATTTAAAATATAAATTTAATAAAGTGTGAACCCTATGAAAATCGTACACTACGGAATATCGGCTGTGCTTGTCGGTTTACCCCTTCATTTGTCGGCGCTGGAATCACAAATTGATGTGTCAATTGGTGCCGAGCATACCAATAATTCAAATAGGTCTTCTGAAGACGAGCAGTCAGAGTTAGAAAGTTATGCTGATCTTGGTGTTTTCTTGCAGCATGATGGAGAAAAAATTGATGCTGATTTGGATTACAGTATTAGATCCACTCAGTACGATAAAGATACTCAAGACGATGAAACTGTCATAATAGGAGATTTATCGATCGGTTATGAACAAATTAAAAATCAACTGACTTGGACGTTGCAAAATAGCCGAAGAGATATTTTACGTGACTCACAATTGGTTGATGTGCAATCTAACCGAGAAGATCGTTCTATAACGTCCTTTGGGCCAGAATTAACTTTGCGGTTGTCAGGTGTTGACAGATTATATACTCGGTTAAATTACGTAGATGTCGACTACGAAGAAAGTGAACAGCAAAATTCTGAGAGATCGGTTGTAGATCTTGGCTGGATAAGAAGTATTAGCAGAGTTGATACGCTGTCGCTTGATTTTACATATGAAGACATAGAATTCGAAGGCGAAGAGGATAGCGAATATTATTCAGCTGCTATCAGGTATGGAACGGCGCTATCACAATTAGAATACAGCATAGCAGTCGGTTATAACGAGCTAAAGCGTGATATGGATGATGTTGATGGCAATTTCTTTGAAGTATTGGCTAATTATGATTCAGGTGGCGCTAATTGGTCGTTAAGGGCTATGCAAGAGTTAACAGATTCGTCACAAAGAAATAATAATGATGGGCCTGAAGGATTTAGAGAGTTCAATACTGATAATGCAATAGTTGATGTTATTGAAAGAAAGGTGTTGGAGTTTGGCTATGGCAACGACAATGTTTGTGACGCATGTAGCTTAAACGCCGTTTTTTTATATGAAGAAGAAAATTTTGAAGTTCTGGATGATGATAGTGAGCAGCTAGGGTTTCGTCTTGCTATGAATTATCAGTTTAGTCGACTGGTATCTATTAGAGGTTATGCAACTTATAGAGATGTTACATATAAGGGAGACAATCTTAGAGATGACTTCGAGCTCTTTAGATATGGTTTAGGGTTGTCTCAGCGTATAACACAAGCATTGTCACTTGATTATACCGTGGGCTATGAGGAGAGAGACTCTGATCAAGATGATGCTGATTATGATGAATTAAGTGGTGGTTTAAGAGTTCAGTACAGATTTTAATACCAGCATTTCTCTTCTTGGAGTGGGTTAGTGCATAACGTTTTTGAAAGCTATTTTCTTGTTAGCGAGCGTGATTTTTAGACTTTGGTCACTGCTAAGTAAGTTTGATGTGTATCAAAGGAATATTTAAAAGGTTTGACTCTGTCTTTTTCCACTTGCCTGCTGCACATTGCATTGGCATTATTTTGCCAGTTAGAAGTCGACTTTATTTGTTTTAAAGTATGCTAATAAATGTTCATGGACCATGATTAACTGATGTCCACTTTCAAAGAGAGTCATCTAGGAATGCGTAATGAATGATCATAGTGCTGGTGTTCACTTTGAAGACCTTGAAAATAAAGGTTTTCTAACTATTCCTTCCTTCCTTTCTGCAGACGAAATCGAATATCTATTGGCAACCTTCAAGTCACAAGGAACAGCTGAAAATGCGAACTATAGTCTTGTTGAGGTGCCTGCATCAGTAATTGAAAAACTCAAAGATAAGTTATCGGCTGTAATTGCCAAGGTAGGGCAGAATACGCAGATTAAAGTCGATTTTTCGGCGATACATATAGGGCTGTTCTTTGAGTCTGAGAAAATAAATTTTGGCTGGCATCAGGATCATGAAAGTTTTTATGCATTACAAAATCATTATGACTATTTGAACTTTTTTGTGCCTATTCAAAAGCCCTCCAAAGAAAAGGGTAATCTACAAGTTGTCCCCTGGAATGTACTTGAAACACGATATCCAGAAGCCTACAAGAGATTGGTTCGATCAGGAGGCAACAATACGCTGGTCATCGATGGGAAAACGATATTTACAGAAGATCAAGGTGTGACCGCCGAGCTTCCTGTTGATATTAGTGAAATATGTGTCACGCCGGAACTGGAGGCTGGCGATCTCTTGGTTATAAGGGGGGATATGATTCATCAAACCCAAGATGTTGAAACAGCTCGCATCGCCTTTTCTGTTCGATTTACAAACCCTGAGACATCGATAAGCCGGCGAGAGCTTGTAACAGGTGGGCCGCGCAAGACTTATATGATGATCAATAACTGGCATGATTTCGGTCCAATGATAAAAGCCTTTCAAGTGGCTGGTAAAAAGACGATGTCCTGGAGACAATTGCAGGAAGAGGCGAAAAAAATCCAGCCAATAGAAAATGGACTGCGGACACGTGGGAAAGTGATACACCTCTATCTTTGGCTGCAAAGAATTGTTGCAGGTGGCGTTGTCGAATCGATAAAACGCTGGTATGGAACAAAGCGAGCGAAAGAGCATATCAGTACACTCGAAATGAAAAACTAGCTCAATAGCTTTACCTTCAGAGCCGGTAGTACGTAGATCTAATTACCAGAATTATAATTTAATCAGCCCTTGGAGTAGAGGTGAAGGAAGAACTCAGCAACGCGAATACCCAGGCCGTATTGATCACTGGCGTGTCTACAGGTATTGGGCTAGGTATGGCCAAAAAATTACTTGCTGAGGGTTGTCGCGTTTTTGGAAGTGTGCGCTCTTCTAATGCAGCTCATGAACTTCAAGCCATGCTCGGCAATAACTTTACACCATTAATTTTTGATCTTAGTTCTAGTGAGCAGATTAATCGTGCGAAAGAAGCATTGATTTCTTCTTTATCTGGTCAACACCTCGATGCAATTATCAATAATGCCGGTATAGCTGAAATTGGTCCATTACTTCACGTCACGCCAGAAAGTCTTACTCGTCATCTCGATATACTCGTTACCGGCCAGCTTCGCGTTATTCAGGCTTTCACGCCTTTGTTGTCATCCCAGCCTGTTCCAGGACGGATATTTAATATAAGTTCAATCAGTGGGAAATGGCCAAATGTATTTTTTGGTAATTACACCGCGGGGAAACATGCCCTGGAAGGGCTTTCCAAAACGCTACGTTTAGAACTTGAGAGGGACAATATCAAAGTCATCGTTATCGCTCCGGGCAATATTGCAACGAGTATTTGGACGAAGCAAACAATGGAGTTGGTAGAACAATATAAGGGCACTGATTACTACCGGGCGTTAAAAGCACGATTAAATGGTATTCAGCATAATATGGCTGATGAGGCCATGACAGTGGAAGAGTTTTCTACACTGTTTTATGACATTTATCAAAATCCCAACCCGGCTAATCGCTATACCATCATGAAGTGCCGTAAATGGAGATACCCATTTTCTAAGCTTACCAAGATGAAAACGAGAGTATTGGTAGGGTAAAGCGTCTAACCTTGGTTCAATTCAATACCTTTAATTTAGCGCATTTTTCATTCCAGCTTCCGTTTTATATTTCAAGAAATAATGCCTAGCAATGGAGCGTTTTGATCATAGTGTTTAAGTGATCATGGCGCCTTAATTTGGTTAATATTCACAATGAAATTATGTGGTAATTCATCACAAGTTTTTGTTTGTTAAAGCGTAATCTTATGAGTCATTATATTCTTATATATCAAATAGTTAGGGCTTTTTTGTGCATAATTCGCACCGGCTGTAGAAGCTGGGAGTCTAGTAGGTCCTTTTTTGATTTTACACCTACCTCCTAATAAACTACCGAGGCTTCGTCAAAGACGCATTCTTGTTATGCAGAGGCATTGACAGCGCCCGATAAGAAAGAATGTGAATGTGTGAATGTAAGAAGCCAGCGAGTAATCAGGCAGTCTGGTTGAAGTTACAGTGTGAGATTTCTATGAATCGCATTTGTGGTCGCCTGATGCCCCAGATTTTGTAGCAGGTTCGTTATCAAGAAGTCTTACATTCTGCGGATGTTACAAATGCAAATGAGCTGTAAGCACGCATGCTTATCAGATTAAATTTTTGCTAATGATTTTAAAAAATTGCTCAACTGAAAAATTTTCAACGTCTATTTTTAGAATTAGATTTAAAAATACTATAGGAATGCTGGCATGACTGGATCATACGTATCAAATGAGTTTTCCGTTGATATATCGAATGAATTGGAACGCTTAACCAATCAAGTAGATTTGTTCTGGGATAAAGAATCAGTTCATTATACTGATTTACAGTTTGGTTCGGGCAGTAAAATTTTAGAGTGTGGTAGTGGCAGCGGACATTATCTAACGAAGCTGGTAGATCTGTACCCTAAAGCAGAATTTTATTCCTTGGAAGCAGACGCGGCCTATGCGGAAGCCCAAAAAGTTCGTTTCCAAGAAGCGCCGTATAATAAAATAAATGTTGTCAATTGCACTATCGAAGATTCACCGCTACCGGAAAATAATTTCGATTTAATTATTCTTCGTTTAGTTTTAGAGCATTTACCTAATGCCGATCAGGTTGTCGCCTCTTTGAGAAAAATGTTGAAAGTTGGTGGTCGGCTGTTTCTGATTGATAACGATTTTCACAATCATCTACTCACTTATCCGAACATCCCAGAATTAAGTACTTTGTATGACGCTTATTGCCGCCAACGGGTTGATCAGGGTGGCAATCCTTATATTGGCCGAGAATTACCAATGCTAATGGAGCGAGAAGGCTTTGGTGCCATCGATTTCGATACGATCACAGCACATAGTACGCTTACCGGCGATACAAAGTTTATTAGCTCAGAAAGTTCCGGGATTGGTCTAACTCTCGTGCAAGATGGTTATATTGAAGCCGACACTTACGAGCGACTCAGTAAAAAATGGAGTGAGGTCTTATTTGCCGATAATCACGGTTATTATCGCAATCTGTATATTTGCAAAGGCACTAAAGAGACCGAGGTATTTGAAAAACAAGCTAAATCAGTAAAAGCTAACCAAAGCGCAAGACCCAAAATGCAAATTAGTGGTGATGAAGACACACTGACTTTGCTAACAAATAAATGGAAAGAAGTATTAGACCGCGACGATATTGATGTTGACCATAATATCTTTGAAGCGGGTGGCTCATCTTTAATGATTTTGCATATAAGAACTTTTATCAAAGAGGAAATGGGTCGAGATTATCCCTCAAGCTTTTTCTTTCAATACCCTACGATCCGCAAACTTAGTGAGGCAATTGATGCGCCAGACTCCGGAGCATCTACGGCAGCTGAGGCGAGTACTGAAAAGCCTTCCAGTAATTTACAACAATTGAAAGATAGATTTAAAAAGAAATAGAGTTCACATCAATAGTAACGGATAAAACAGTTAGGTAGTTGAAGATGGGCCAATTGATCGCAGTTATCGGCATGTCTTGCAAGGCGTCGGGAATAAACAACCTGGATGATTACTGGCAAGTCATTTCGCAAGGCAAGAGTACACTAAAACGATACTCGAATGATGAACTGCGACAGAGTGGTATCGACGAGACCACTTTAAACGACACAAGTTATGTCCCCGTCGGTGGTGAACTAGAAGGTGCTGATGTATTTGATGCGGAGTTTTTTGGTATACCGCCAAAAGAAGCTCTCTACATGGATCCGCAGCACCGAAAATTTCTTGAAGTCACTTATAGCGCCTTTGAAGATGCTGGCATTTCTCCAGAAAACTATGATGGCTTCGCTGGTGTTTTTGCTGGTTGCAGTCAAAACAATTACCGCTTGCAAAATATTGAAAAGACCCAGGCTGGCCGTCAATGGTCAGAATTTCAAAAACAAATAGCGAGTGATAAAGACTTTCTGGCGACTCAGGTTGCTTATAAGTTAGGTTTGCGTGGGCCGGCGCTCACAATCCAGTCGGCCTGTTCAACATCTCTTGTTGCCGTTGATACGGCCTGTAAATATTTAAACTCCGGGCAGTGTGATATTGCTGTCGCTGGTGGTGCTTATATTAATGTACCGTTAAAACAGGGTTATCAAGCATTGGAGGGTGGAATTTTATCGGCAACCGGAGAATGCCGTGCCTTCGATAGTGGCGCTAATGGAACCATTTTTTCGCCCGGTGTTGGTGTTGTTATTCTCAAGCCCTTAGAGCAAGCTATTGAAGACGGTAACGACATTTACGGTGTCATTGAGAGCACGGCGACCAATAATGATGGAAATAAAAAAGTCAGCTATACCGCCCCTGGGTTTGATGGCCAGGCTGAAGTTATCACCATGGCGCAGGCGATGGCTGATATCGAGCCAGAAGATATTGCTTATGTAGAGGCTCATGGCACGGGTACAAAGTTGGGCGATCCGCTTGAGATTCAAGCGCTAACAAACGCTTTTCGACTTGGCACTGACAAAAATCAATATTGTGTTATCGGTTCTGTGAAACCGAATATTGGTCACTGTGATGTTGCTGCCGGTGTGATGGGGTTAATCAAAATCTGTCTATGTTTAACTCATAAAGTTTTCCCCCCACAAATTAATTACAATACGATCAATCCCGAGATTGATATTAAAAACTCGCCTTTTGTTATTAACACCAATAGCAAAGCGTGGCCCGATGCGAAAAACGGAAAACGAATTGCCGCCGTAAGCAGCTTTGGGGTTGGTGGCACAAATGCACATGCTATCGTTTCTGAAGCTCCTACTACAAATACCAAGCAGGCAAGCCAATCTATAGCGCCCTTATTTTTCCCTATTTGCGGAGAAAGTGCTGAATCGGTTGCTGCAAGTGCCAATGAACTTGGTCAGCGTTTGGGAAATAATGAAATTGATTTGGCGAGCGCAATCCAAGCTGCGAGTAGGAATGCAGATAATGCGAGTTATCGCGATTGTGTTGTTGCTTCAACCGTTGTGGATGCGAGTAAAAAACTTTTATCAATTAAAAGTGAGTCGGTTGCCAAGCTTGATGATGACGCTAAATCCTTGATCTTTATGTTTCCTGGTCAGGGTTCTCAGCATGTTGATATGGGCAGGGAGCTTTACGAAAAAGAAGTAGCTTTCCGTGAATCGATGGATAAGTGCTTCGCGATTTTAGACGGTGTTTTGGAGTACGATCTTAAGCAAGTTTTATATCCCAGCGTTGAAGATCGTGATTCCGCTGCAGAGTTTCTTAAGCATACCGAAGTTGCACAACCCGCTCTATTTTCTGTGAGTTATTCAACTGCTCAATTATTACAAGCCAAGGGTGTAAAACCCGACAAGATGGTTGGTCACAGTATCGGAGAATATGTTGCAGCATGCTTGTCGGGTGTATTTAGTCTAGAAGATGCACTAAAAATTGTCGCTAAGCGTGGACAGCTTATGCAGGCGATGGATGCTGGATCAATGTTGGCGGTTATTGCCGATTTAGATACTGTTGAGTCCGAGTTGCCGAGTGATCTTTCAATTGCGGCTGTTAATAGCCCAAGTATTACTGTTGTCTCGGGCGAAACAGCAGCTATACAAAAATTTGAAGCGAGCTTAAGTGATCGATCTATTCGTACGGTTCCCTTGCATACTTCACACGCCTTTCATTCACATATGATGGAGCCGATGTTGGAGCCATTTGTTCAGGCCTTTGAAAACGTGAAGTTGCAAGCGCCTGGAATTCCGTTTAGCTCCTGTGTCAGCGGCGAATTGATTTCTGCGTCTCAATGCCAGTCTCCACAGTATTGGGCGGATCAGGTACGAAGCCCGGTGTTATTTAGTAAGTGCATTACAGATTTAATCGGTGCCGATGACGCTATTTGTCTTGAGGTTGGTTCAAGTAATGCGCTCACTAGCGCTATGTCGGCACATGACTTTTCTAGCGATGTGTTGAGTTACAATACTTTGCCGCCTGCAGCGCGACCCGACAATGCCTTAGAGCAATTTACTAGCGTCTTAGGTAATTTGTGGAAACATACCCAATTGCTGGATTTGCAATATCTGATGAACAACGATATTGAACTCCAAGTTGCTCATGCTGGACGTGCATTTAAGCAAGATCGGTATTGGATTGACTATTCAGCTGAACAAACTCAAGTTGCTATGGCGCAAATTCCTGCACAAGCCGATGCTAGTGCTGCGACTGGCGCATCCGTTCAAACACCGATGGAAGAAGAATTAAAAACGTTGTTACATGCGTTATCGGGAATTCAATTTGATGACGGCAACCGTAATAGTGAATTCATCAGTTTAGGTTTCGAGTCATTACTTGCTGCAGAAGTCAGAGGAACGCTCAAATCTAAATTAGAAGTTGACGTAGAAATTCCTGAATTGATGTCAACCTATAACTCGTTCGAAAAACTCTTGGCATATTGTGTTTCCCAACGAGGAGAAACGGTTGCACATGAAGCGCCTGCAAATATACCTCAGCAAACGATTGTTCAGACCGTCAGTGGTGATCCAGGCACTATGGCTTTGGCCGATCAAGAGTCTTCGATTGCAGCATTGCGTAAAGAGATTCAAGAACAATCAAAACTCATTAAACAGCTAATTGAGCAGCGAGATGCGAGTGTTTCGTCAGTCGTTTCTTCCGGGAATGGTTCAGCAGTTGATAATCAAAGTGAAATTGCGGCAGATTTTATGCCTCGCCCTAATTCAGAAGCTCGTTTGGGAAAAGATCCAGAGGGCAATCCTAATTGGTATGTTCCTGACCCGCAGAATCCCGGCCAATACCGCATCGTCAGCCAATAATTAATTGAAGAGAAGTAATAGATGGAAACTGTTGATATCAACTACGATCCTTTTGAGCACGGAGAAATTATTTTTGTTGCCGGCACCACACCGCAACAAAAAGAAATCTGGTTGGCATCGCAATTTAGCGAAGAAGCGTCCCTGGCCTATAACCAAGGTATTGTATTTGAGCTGCAAGGATCTGTTCAGGAGGGTATTCTTAATCAGGCTATCACGGCATTTTGTGAAAAGTTTCCATTAACAAAATCATCTTTTAGTCCCGATGGGGATTATGTTTGCATTAATAAAGAATTTAATATTGATGTTGCCATTGATGATCAGTCTGCGCTGGATGATCAAGCATTTCAACGTTATCTAGAAGAAGTCTATAAGAAAGAAGCCAATACATCATTTGATCTGACCTTTGGTCCTTTGTTGCGAGCCCAGCTCCTAAAATCGAGCGAGAATAAAAATTACCTGTTAATTGTCTCTCACCATATTGTCTGCGATGGCGTTTCACTGGGTATTATCGCTAGTGAGATTCCTCTTATATATCGCTCTTTGCTGTCCGGGGATTTGGCAGAAAATGGGGAGAGTGGAGCGATTAATGGCGCAGCGATAAAAAATCTTCAAGTCGATTTTAGTAGTGCCAATATTCAGGCGAGCAAAGACTATTGGGCTAAAGTATATCAGGAATTACCCTCTCCCTATGAATTGCCATCGCCACCGGGGTTTTCTCGTGACTCGAGAAGGACCTTTAATTCCCAACGGTTTAGATTTGATTTGCCAGCAACCGAAATCGAGAATTTAACTCAACTTTCCAGTCAACTGGGATGCACTTTTCCGCTGCTAACCTATGGTATTTTTACAGCGTTAATTTATCGTTTAACCAATCACGATGATCTTGTGATCGGTTTGCCCGTATCTACTCGACATCTGTCCAATTCGCAGCATCAGTTTGCTCATTTTGTAAATGTATTACCTTTTCGACACAAGGTGGACGGAGCAAAAAGCTTTACAGATTTTATTAAATCCTTGTCAGAGAATATTTATGAAGGTTCGCAATATGCGTCCTTATCTCTCAATGAATTAATAAAACACGTAAAAGTACCCTACGATTCCACTCGTGTGCCTTTGGAGCCGATTACTTTCAACACGAATCAAAGCGACAATGCGGTAGATTTTGGTGATATAAGCGGTTATTACGATTACGTACCTCGAGCCTTCGAGACCTTTGAAATTGCAGTTAATTTTATTAGCAGAAAAAAAGAAGCGTTTTTGCTTGTCGATTTTAATACCAGTCTATTTAGCGAAAGCTTTATCCATCAGCTCTGTGATTCTTATCTTGCTTTAGCCCAATCTGCTGCCAAAAGCCCAGCCGAGTCGTTGTCGAAACTTTCGATACTTAGTACTCGAGAGCAGGAAAATATTTCCAAGTTATGCTTTGGTCGTGAACCTGCTATACATATCGAAACTCTGCATCAAGTGTTTGAGTCGCAAGCTGAACAGTCACCGAGTGCAATATCAACGGTTTTTGAAGGCACCAAGTTAACCTATGAGGCTTTAAATCTAGCATCGAATCAAATCGCCCATTTGTTGATTAACGAGCACAATGTACAACAAGGCCAGTTAATTGGTATTTGTGTGGAGCGTTCAGAAAAAATGTTGGCAGTGTTGTTGGGGATGCTTAAGGCAGGAGCTGCTTATTTACCGCTTGATCCTGAATACCCGAAGGATCGGATTGCTTATATTCTAGAAGATGCGCAAGTCAGTTTATTGCTCACTGAAACGAGAGTTGATTCGGTCGAAGAGTATCAGGGTGATGTCATCAATATTGATGAAGTGTGGGGCCAACTCAGCGAACAGCCAGATCATAACCCAGAATTATCGGTTAACGGCACAGATCCTTGTTACGTTATTTATACCTCGGGCTCTACGGGTAAACCTAAAGGAGTGCAGGTCGCACATAAAAATGTAGTCAACTTTTTGCAGAGTATGGCTAATGAGCCTGGCTTGAATGAACAGGATAAGTTATTAGCGGTTACGACCTTATCCTTTGATATTGCAGTACTTGAGTTATATTTGCCACTGACTGTAGGTGCACAAACGCATATTGCTAGTCGTGATACTAGTATGGATGGTGAAACGTTATTGAGTTATCTCGCCGAGCACGAGATCACCATGCTGCAAGCGACCCCTGCGACTTGGCGAATGATGCTACAGTCCGGTTGGAATGGTTCACCAAATTTGAAAGGCTTGATTGGCGGTGAAGCGCTACCAAAAGAACTTTTGCCTGATTTGCTGCCGAGAATAAAGGAACTTTGGAATATGTATGGGCCAACCGAAACTACGGTATGGTCTACCTGCCAAAAAATTGTAGATCCAGATGCGCCGATTTATATTGGTCGTCCGATTGACAATACCCAAGTGTATATCGTTGATCCTAATAACGCTCTGCTGCCAATAGAGGTGCCTGGTGAGTTATGCATTGGTGGTGAGGGGGTTACTCTGGGGTATTTAGGTAAGCCTGAGTTAACTGCCGATCGGTTCATTGAATTTAACACTGCTAATGGAACCGAGCGAGTTTACAAAACAGGTGATTTGGTACGTATGCTTGCTACCGGAGAACTGGAATATCTAAACCGGCTAGATAACCAAGTGAAAATTCGCGGGTTTCGAATTGAGCTTGGTGAAATCGAAGCGAATTTGTCGAAGATTGATGGTATTGATCAATGTGTGGTTATTGCGCATAAGTTTGGCCCTTCGGATCATCGCTTAGTTGCTTATGTGAAAATGGAAGAGGGAATCAATCTCACCACAACTGAGATGCGAAAGGGCTTAAAACGTGAGTTGCCCGATTACATGATGCCGCAATTCTTTATTGAAATAGATACCGTGCCGTTAACACCTAGTGGCAAAGTTGATAGAAAATCTCTACCCAGCCCTACCGCAGATTTGGCCGGCCAACGTGAGCGACATCCACCAACAACGAAGACCGAAATCGAATTGGCAGAAATTTGGGCTGCTTCGTTGAAAATAGATCAGATTGATGTAGATGATTTCTTCTTTGATATTGGTGGTCACTCGCTATTGGCAGCTGAGGTTGTTGGAAAAATTAAACGCAAGTTTGGCATAAAAATCGTTTTTGCTGATCTGCTTATGATTTCTTTCAATCAGATCGCAGCAAAAATTGATGCAGCACGAGGGCCTGACAAGCAAGAAACCGTGGCAGCTATTACCCGCCAGGCAAACAAGAAAGAAAAAATACCATTCCTTAAGAAACTCTTTGGTGTTTAAATAGGTGCAGGCCAATAATCAACCGACATAATAGCTTGTGTTCATCTTATTAGAACTATTTAGACCCTATGGAATCATTGTTTTTTGGTAGCTCCGATCAACGCGTACTGGGTATTTACCACTCCGCAGATTTTTCTAAGGATCGTGGAGAGGGGGTAGTGCTTTGTTACCCCTTTGGGCAAGAATATATGCGTGCCCACAGGGCTTACCGGCAGCTCGCTTCTGGTTTAAGTAAGCTGGGTTATCATGTGCTCAGATTTGATTATCGAGGTACAGGTGACTCCTATGGTGACTTGGATAATGCATTGCCAAGCATGTGGTTAGATGATGTACGAACTGCAGTAGAAGAGTTGGCAGATATTTCTGGTTGTCGAAAGATATCGCTTCTCGGTTTGCGATTGGGTGCGTTACTTGCTCAGCAAGTTGCCTTTAGTGAAACAAAAATAAGTCGCTTAGTGCTCTGGGACCCCATTGTCAGTGGGCAGGCATTTATTGATGAAATTAAAGATGAAATAAGTTTATCAGGTGAATCGAATTCGAAATTCATTGATCAAAATAATACTATTCATTTTAACGGTTTTTCGATTTCGTCAAGTTTTCAAAATGAAGTGCCGAGTCTTAGTGTTAACTGTGCGGGCACTGGGCCACAGAAGGCACTGCTTATTATATCCCATGAGACACCAGATTTTTCAGATCTGAAGGCAAGCTTGTCAACTAATAATCACAACTTAACCTTTTTACACGAGCCAGCACCGCACGATTGGAATTATGTGGATCACGTTGGCGGTATTTTATTGCCATCGAATTTATTGAATAAAATATTAGAGTGGTTCAAATGATTCACGAAAATACCGTTAGAATAGGCCAGCCCATCCCTTTGCATGGTGTCGTGAGTTTACCTGTTAACAAAGACAAAAAGGTCGGGGTTATATTGCTTAACTCAGGCGTTATGCATCGCGTTGGTGCTTGCCGTATGACAGTAAAAATTGCGCGTCGTATTGCCGAAGAGCTTGGATTTTTTTGTATACGTTTTGATTTTTCAGGTCTCGGTGATAGTGAACCAAGACGTGCTGGTGATATGGATTTCGAGTCCATCCCGGTTAAGGAGGTTCAGGAGGTTATGGACTTTTGTACCCAACAATACGGTATCGAGCGATTTGTTCTTTATGGATTGTGTTCGGGTGCCCATATTTCTTGTAAAGTGGGTGAGATTGATGACAGAGTCGCTGGCATTATTCAAATAGATGGTTACAGCTATCCAACTTCCAAGACTCATTTTCTTTATTACTTGCATCGCGTGACAACACTCAGTGTTTGGGTAAATCGTATTAAAAAAATGCTAGGTGTGAAAACAGATGCTGTGGGTAATCAGCGAGTATTAACACTTGAAAGTGATGATGAAAATTTTGAAATTCCACTCTTTCCTGATCTTCCAGAGAAGCCTGTGGTCATTGATCGCCTTTCTGCGATTGTGAAAAAAAATGTTAGCTTGCACTGTGTGTTTACGGGAAGGGAGCCATACTTTTATTACGAAGGCCAGTATCGAGACTGCTTTAGTGATATTGACTTCGGTGATCTCTTAAGTTTGGATTATTATCCCGATGCATCTCATATTTTTACTCAGCCTGAATATCAACAGCAGCTTATTGAAAGTATTGTTAATTATCTGAAAACAAGCGAAGTGACTGCTTAAATTGAGCAGTAACATACACCGTGTATTATTGACAGTAATGACTGCTTTTTAGTGGTATTTGCGGCGAGCTCTTTATATCGTTTACTGTTATTGTCGCCGAAGATTCACTTTTAACTCTTCTTTTGATTGAGCAATATGATCGCGAGGAATTCTTACTAATCAATATGATCGCAGAAGTATGTGTAAACATTGAAGTGCGCTGAAACGCGGAGAAAATCATGAATAGTCGAGTCGTTGTGTTTGTCGGTATAGTGCTGGTGCTATTAGCTTTAATTAGCTACTTTTTGTTTCGGCCTGTTTTGATTAATTTATTAAAGGATCAGACGTCCGTTAGCATTTCTTCTGCAAATATATCGGTAAGAGATCATGGCGTAGGTAAGCCTGTGGTTGTAATTATTCACTCAATGGGCGGAAGGAAAGATAACTATCTAAAACTTCAGAAAGCGCTCTCAGCGCACACTCGCGTAATATCCTATGATCGACCAGGCTTAGGTTATTCAAGTGAAAATACAGAAGCTAGAACTTTAGACGTTATTGAAAAGGACCTCAATGAATTGTTAGCATCCATGCAAGTACCGCCTCCCTATCTGTTGGTTGGGCACTCCTTGGGTGGGCATGTTATTCGTTATTATGCTGACCGTCATCCAGATTCTGTAGCGGGTTTGGTCTTTCTTGATACTTTGCACGAAGACTGGAACCAATACGTTAAAGATAGCTGGTCGGCCAAAGATCAGGAGCGTCCACAAAAGTTTTGGGATGTTAATAATCCGAGATTCACAGGTGTAAGGCGCGAGGAAAAATCAGCGTTTGAAGAAAACAGTGATATGGTCCGTGGTCTAAAAATTCCTAAAGATATTCCTGTTTTGATATTTACCAGTGGTAATAGCTTTAATCATTTTAGACGCGACGAACAGCTGTTTGAAGTAGATAGGAAGAAATGGGTAGATATGCAAGCAAGTCTATTGGACGGTGTAGTAAATGGAAAGCAAATTGTAGATCCTGATATGACCCATTGGTTACAAGAAGATAAACCTGATTATATTTCAGATGAGATTGTGAAATTTTTTAGTATTGGTGATGCTAGTAAACATTGATTACTAAAGCCTTATGCCGTTTGTTATGATTATTGGCTTGTGGCTATGCACTCCAGTGCCTTAGATCACGATTAATTAGTTCGGATACGCGTGCAATATCTTCTTTAAATTCTTCCTTTAGCTCGGCTACAAACTCTGGAGGTAAAGGATCTCGTTTGCCTTCTTCAATATTGTACTTAGATATTAACGAACTCACTGCGGTTAACTTTTTAATTCTGAAAATGCGTTTAACCCACTTTTTCACAGATTCTAGCCAAGGGGGTTGATTAAGCATAAACTCTCCAAGCCACTTGTATTTATATTGATGGCTGGCGTTTTCTGTTTGAAACTCCTGTCTGTTGTCATTTTCAAGTTCAAGAAAATCCATTACTTCCTGATAGACTTGGCGGGGATTTGATTTTATATCGTCAAATAAAATAAATTTCACTTGTTCACGTGGGTAAATACTGAGTAAGCGCTCGATTTGGAATCCGTAGCTAGCTACGGCCTTATATTGAAGGAATTGTTCTACTTTGCAGCGTGATGGTAAATTCTCGCCGTTTTTGCGGGATTCTTGTAATCGCCATGCTTTGATAAAGTCCGTCTCGTTGTCATATTCCTCTATGTAGCACTGCATATGCATGGAATACACTTGTTCTACAGGGTTTCTCAGCATGACAATGAGCTTGGCATCGGGGTTAAATTCGTGAAGGCTCTTGATGGCGACCTCAGAGTATAGGTACCACACGGATGCTTCCCCGATGACTAAATGTTCGTCCTTGGTATCAGCAAACAGTTTGAGATATTCGTCCATCGTTTTCACGTCCCTCTCGTTAGGGAAGTCGGTACAAAAAAAGCAGGGTTCCTTACCCTCTGGCATAAAAATATTAGGGTGGGTTTGCAAATATTTGTAAAGGGCAGTGGTCGCACATTTTGGCGCTCCTACAATGAAAAAATTGGGGAGTTTCATACTTGGTGCCTATAAAATTTTGGTTTCAATGCTCCTTGGATAATGGCTAATAATATCAATTGATAGACTTGTGTTGCTAGTAAATTGGCAGTGAATACTGCCGCTAATTTTGAGCCCGTTGATTAATTGGTTTGATGATAGCCAGTCGATTAGTTTATTGATTAAATTGCATAGAGTTTCTGTATAGCTCGGCAACCATGGGGATTAATTGCTGGCTTAACTCGGTTTCGGTATCACAGCTCAGGCCACAATCTATCGCAATTGCAACTAGCGCGACGTCTGATCTGCCCTTGAAAAAGTTTTTCAGCTGTAACCATTTCGCCTTAACGCCACTGGTTGTAGGTATATCGCCGATTTGATACCAGTAGGTCACGAGTTTTTGATCAATATTATTTTTTGATTTGAGTATGCTTTGGTAATAGGGGACCTGATTTACTGCTTTAAGTTGTTGATTTCTTTCGGTCCAGTTTTCATCACTTATCTTATTTTCATAGTAAATAAGCTCTTTGCCCTGCTCTTGATTGATATAGCTATAAAAATAAAGGTAGGCACGCTGATGATTTTTAGTGATGAGTAAGGTTTTCTTAAAGTCAGCGCTTTGAAAATCTGGATTCCATTCTGCATTGTTTACAACTTGTAATTCCCATTCATCGGCTTGCGAAGGAAATTTTGCAGTAGAAAGCTCTGCTTGACCTGCACTTAACCATAGAGCTAGTAGTGGCCCGCAAAAGGCGAGCAGTAGTGCGAGAGTTGCAATGCTTGGCTCACCATTAATTGGTTTAACTGAACTTTTCTCGGTATCGCTTTTGATAGTTTCAGGAGGTTCGTCTCTGAGCTTTATAGAGATATAAAACAGTAGAACCATTGCTATGGCAAATAAAATCCAGCCATGCCAAAAATGGCTTGTCATTAATGAACTCTGCATGTTTGTGACATGCCCTATTACCACCAGCGAGAATACTCTTATCCAATTGCTGAGTAGACCTATGCCAGTTGCAATGAGGATGAGCAGGACCTTGCGAGACAGGCGATGGTAATTTAGTTCGGCTTGAATTGCGCCTAGTGAGACCGCAATGAGAAAAAAGTTCAAGCCGCTGCAGCTATTGGCGACGTGAATAAGTCCTGCTGGTAATTGTACATAGTTGTCATAGATATGTGCTGGAATATCTAGTATAGATAGGCCTAGAGAGCACACCACGACAGTCATAAATTGCAGTATGCCAACAATATAACTCCATACAGGTATGGCCAAAATAACAAGTCCGGCTGGGAATATGGCTTGTTTTGCGCCTTCAATACCAAAAAGCATGGCGAGGAAAAAGAAACAAACTGCTAGAATGGCTAATTGCTGAATTAATTGAATTTGTACAATATCAGCAAATAACCAAAACAAACTCGATATTGCCAAAGGAAGGGTAAATAACTGCCAAAGGCGATAATTGTTACTGAGTGATTGTTGGGTACGAGCTTCATAGAATAGATATAGGCTAACTGCGACGAGTAAATAGCCGTGGGAGTAATTAGCGCTCACTTGTACCCATTGGTCATGAAGTGAGTTTAAAGTGGCCCAGTAGAAATAGAACAACCCCGCGACAAAAAGGCCAATGGTCGTTAAATCAAGGGTTGTTTTTTTCATCAAAAATGTACCTAACACCGCAGTTTACCAGCGCTGCTAAGTCTATGATATTTTGAGGTGATTGAGAAATCACGGAGAAAGAGGACCAAATTTTGCGTAATGCGATAACGATAGATGTTGAGGACTACTTCCAGGTTTCAGCGTTTGCTGAGGTGGTAGAGACCAGTAAATGGGATAGCTTTCCTTTAAGAGTTGAAACCAATACCCATAATATTTTGAATTTATTCGATGAGGTAGATGTTAAAGGAACTTTCTTTGTGCTTGGCTGGGTAGCTGAGCGCTTACCCGGTTTGGTGACAGAAATTGCCAGCCGCGGGCATGAAATCGCAAGTCACGGATATAGCCACCAGTTGATTTACAATCAAAAGCCGGAAGTTTTTAAGCAGGAGACATTTCGGTCCAAACAGTTGCTTGAAGACATTATTCAACAGCCAGTACGAGGTTATCGTGCCGCCAGCTATTCGATTACTGCGCAGTCCAAGTGGGCACTAGATACGCTGATAGAAGCCGGCTTTGTATACGATTCAAGTATCTTTCCTATAAAGCATGATAGATACGGAATGCCTGGGGCTCCGGATTACCCGCATCGTCTGGTTAGAGAGGAGTCTGGTTCTATTATTGAATTCCCGCTTTCTTCATTGAGCCTTGGTGCTTATCGTTTGCCTGTTGCCGGGGGAGGGTATTTTCGCTTGTATCCCTATTTCTTGTCTCGGTTTTTTCTTAACTGTGTCCTTAAGCAAACGAAAAGACCATTTATTTTCTACTTGCACCCCTGGGAGATTGACCCGGGTCAGCCGCGTATCGAAGCGAGTCGTTTATCGAAGTTTCGGCATTACAATAATCTTGAAAGTTGTGAAGACCGTTTGCGAAAGTTACTCAAAGATTTTGAATTTACTACGGTTGATGATGTATTGCACACCATGAGCATGTTTGAAGAAGGCCGTCCTGAATCGGTGATCTACTAAGATGTTATCGAAAAAACAAATCCTGGCTGATCCGATAAAAGCGTTGGAACAAATATCACTGCCGCTAAGTGATGAGCAGCAACTCTCCTTAGATACCGACTATGGAAAGCGCAATGAACTGGTAGCAAAGAAAACACAGTTACAGCAAGAAAAAGGTAAAAATTCACGTTTAATTGGTGAAAAGAAAAAAGTGGGTGAAAGTGCAGACGAGCTCATTGCAATGATGAAAGGTATCAGTCAAGAAATTGGTGCTATCGATACACAATTAAAGGAAATTGAAACATCAATATTGCATGTATTTGCAAGCCAGCCACAGAGTTCTAAGCAGCAAGATACAAAAGAGTCTGAGCAAAATGAATGGAAGCCTATAACAAGATATGCATGGGATGTTGCAATAAATGCGGAAAATCTATCGATTATTGCATTTGATCATGAGCATGCTAAGGCGTGGGATAACTATGTAAATGCGCACCCTGCTGCAAGTAACTATCATTTACTGCGCTGGAAGTCAGTCGTTGAAAAGAGTTTTGGTCATCGATGCCATTATTTAATCGCATATGAGCGAGATCAAGTAGTCGGTGTATTGCCTCTGGTGCAATTGCAAAGTAAGTTGTTTGGCAATTTTATGGTCTCCCAGGCTTTTTTTAACTACGGTGGCGCGCTGGGTGATAGTGTTGAAGTTGAAAAAAAGCTGATGGAAAGTGGCGCCGAGTTAGCTCGTACTCTAGGTTGTTCACATGTTGAATATCGTGATGATTTTGCACGGGAGGGATTACCGGCAAGAACCGATAAAGTTGCAATGATGCTTGCATTGCCAACGGAAGCTGATCATTTGTGGGATTCGATCGGAAGTAAGCTGCGGGCTCAAGTTCGGCGCCCTCAAAAGGAACAGTGCGAAACAAAAATAGGCGGCATCGAATTACTTGATGATTATTACCATGTGTTTTCAATTAATATGCGTGATTTAGGTACGCCGGTTTACAGCAAACAGTTTTTTAGCAATATTCTGGAGCTATTTCCGAAGCAATCGCGATTGGTTGTGGTTTACCATCAGGGGCAGGCGGTTGGTACGGCCTTCTTGTTAGGTTACCGAGATACATTAGAAATCCCTTGGGCGTCAACCTTGCGCAAAGTCAATCATTTGAGCGTTAATATGCTTTTGTATTGGCGGGTGCTGGAATTTGCTATCAGCAAGGGTTATCGCTGGTTTGACTTTGGCCGCTCGACCGCCGATGCAGGGACTTATCGATTTAAACAGCAGTGGGGAGCAAAGCCACGACAACTTTATTGGCACTATTGGTTGGCCGATGGGGGTGAATTACCCCAGATTAATCCTAATAACCCAAAATACAAATTGCTCATTGCTGTGTGGCAGCGATTGCCCGTATGGTTTACAAAAATTATCGGTCCCTTTGTTGTTCGAAACTTGCCGTAAGTTTCGTGCTGGCCTAGAGCCAGGTAGATAATCGCGATTGAAACTTTCTTGGAGAGTTGCTCCGATCTTCGTGAATACCGATTCGACTTAGCTGATAAGGATTGAATTCTGAGCTGCTGTTAATGCCCGTTTGAGTAGTAACGGCTGCTTTATATATTTCAGTGATTCTCTTTAATGCCGCTTCACAAAGATCTCCATTCGGATAGCAAAATAAACTGATTTCTCTGCTTAGCTCAGCTTCTAGCTTCTTTTTACTTTCGCTTAACTCGGCTTCGAGTACTTCGAGAGGTAAATCCTCGCGCAGTCGAAAGTGATTACAAGTGTGCGAACCAACAGTGACCAGACCACTATCGGCCATCTCGCGTAATTGCTCCCAGTTCATCAGTGCGGGTTTGGTTTGTTGTTGTGTAAATAAGTTTTGCGCGCTATCTAGCCAATCGCTTAATTGGTTATCCGGGAAATGTTTTAATTCATTGATTATTCGTGCTAAGGATTCACGGTTAGAAGGGGGCTCACCCGATATTAAATAAGGGCGAAGCCAATCCATTTCCATCAGATCATTTGGGTCATTCTGTAATAAATGTGATAGTTGATTGGGCCAGAATTGTCTGTTTGTTCCGATCATGTCGCTAACAGCGAATAATGTTGCTCGGATATTTTCCTGCTTAAGAATCGGGAACGCGTACTCGTAGTTATCGAGCCATCCATCGTCAAAGGTAATGGCACAGGCGCGTGATGGTAATTCACTGTTGCTCGTTTTTGCCTCTAGCCACTCGTTCAAATCTACGATAGTGAACAGACGTTTTAGTTGTTGTAGCTGTAACTTAAAGGTTTCCGGCTCAACAATCATTCCGGGTTCTTCAAGCGCATATCGTGGATCAGTTTTTGGTAGAATGCGGTGATACATTAATATCCACAGCTGTGGTTCCTGACTGCCCATGCGGTGGGGGCCACAGCGGGCGGCAAACCATTCCGCTGGTATTCTAATAACAGATTTGGCAGCATTGCGAAAAGTGCGCGAAGCAGACGTTGCCGACATAGGGGACATAGGGAGTACCGAGTGCTTAACCGGAAAAGTACACATTCTAATCCGAGCAAAACCATATTGCATCTTATAGACACGACAGGGCCAGGTGGAGCTGAAACGGTGTTTATTGAACTGGCCGATAAACTCCGTGATCTTGGCTATCGTTCAATCGTGGTTATACATGGCCCAGGTTGGGTGCAAGAGCAATTAGTTGCGCGTGGTTTAGATCCTATCGTTTTGTCTGCCAGCGGGAGTTTCGCATTAGGGTTTTTACGGCAGCTGATTGCCATTGTTCGTGCTGAAAAGGTAAGTCTTATTCAATCGCACTTACTAGGATCAAATGTTTACGCCTCAATAGTTGGTTTGATTACTGGTATTCCTGTTGTTGCTACTTACCATGGCATGGTAGATGTGCGGCCTAACGAACGCTTTCGCAGAATTAAAAATCTCGCGATGAAATTTGGTATAAAGCGCTATGTGGCGGTAAGCCGGCGATTGATGGAAAACATTGAGCAACAAAATTTGTTGGATGTAAAAAAAACTGAGGTCATATACAACGGTATTAATCTTAACCGTTATCAAGTATCTGAGGACACGACGCTCCGGCAATCACTAAAGCTTGGCGAAGATGCCATTATTGTTGGAAGCTTGGGAAATGTACGTCCGGCCAAAGCTTATGATGTTCTCATTCGAGCTGCTGCCGGGTTGCTAGACCATCATAAACATATCCACTTTGTTGTAGCTGGTCATCAAAAGGAGCCTTTAATGGGTGAACTTCAAGCATTAATGGATGACTTGGGTGTTTCAGCCAATATTCACTTCATCGGCTTTCAACAGGATTGCGCCGCATTTTTGGGACAGCTTGATTATTTTTTATTGTCTTCCTCTTCAGAGGGTTTTTCGATTTCCACCATTGAAGCGATGGCTACAGGGCTGCCAGTATTAGTGACTCGTTGTGGTGGTCCGGAAGAAATTATTAGCGCTGAAAACCAGGGAATAATGGTAGAGCCTAATCAGCCATCTGAAATTACTAAAGCGCTTGAAGCCCTAATTGATAATCAAGAGTATGCTAAAGAATTGGGTCAAAATGGCAAAAAAAGAGCGCAAGAGGCCTTTGGTGTTGAAGCGATGTTAAATGGGTATGATGAAATTTATAAGCAACTCTAATTCATTCAGTATTAGGATTTTAAATCTGTGATATAGCGTTGTAGTTCATGCCAGAATGGGCCCATATCTGATAAACGGTTTACTTCATGTTTGGTTCGTAATGGTCTAGGGATGAAAAATGAAAGGAACCGTTTTAGTTTAAACCCTGTTGAAAAATCCTTGTTTCGCAACACTAAGTACAGACTATCTAAATCTCCCAATAGCCAACGCAGGCGCTGACCGACTCGATAATGATTTACAGCTGACGGGTGCTCTTGGTTAGAGATTTGCCAAAGTAGCTTGGGGAAATCGACCCCGGAATCAATAGACAGTTGCAGTGAACCCCAGAAGCGGGTGTTTACCTCCATCAAGTAAGGTGTTCCGTCGGTGGCGATGCGAAACTCCACCATTGCCACACCGTGCCAGTTGACCGCAGTAAGAATTTTATCGGCCACTTGCTTAAGCTGTTCGTTTAACTCGGTGCTTTCACTTAATACACTAACGCCCCCTTGGGGAGGTTTCTCACGTATTCTTCTATGGGAGAAAAAGGTGACTGGCTTACCTTGATCGTACAGCACAAAAATTCCCGCACCATGACCAGGGATGAACTCTTGCAGCATAAAAGGATAGTTTTGGAGATAGCCGGTATTTTGTAAAATATCGTCCAGTTCTTGTTGAGTTTTAGCTATTTTCACACTGGTGCTGATCCAGCTGTTGTTAGCATAAATTTGCGATAGGCAGGGTTTGACCACAATCGGATAATCAGAAACTGATGAACTATCAAGTTCTTTAGCCGTCGCAAAAAAATGTGTTGTAGGTGTCGGAATAGCTTCTTGTTTGGCGAGTTTTACGAGTTCACCTTTATTTGCTAACGCCATCACTGTTTCGTAATTGGCAAAGGGGAATATGCAATCGCCTAGCACTTGTCGATTCATAAGAATGATCTGGCTGGTAATTTCTGTTGTGGGGAATACCGCATCAATGGATTCATCCGCTACAAAGCGCTCTATCCAGGTAATAAAATCATTTGGTTTGGTTTTCACACATGGGTGTGTGAAATATGCGCGGCTATACTTAGAGCTTCCCGCTAGAGATTCTGTGGTAGAATCCGCGCAAATTAGCTCGATGCCTCCAATTTTTCCTAAAGATCGCGTAACTGCTAATGCGCTTCTTTGGTTTGCATCGAGCACTAGTACACGGCGAGTGTGCGTTGACATGAATTATGAACCTTGTTGGATAATTTCGTTATGATCGGCCAGCTGAGCGAGTATATCAAAGACACCTACGGCTCCAAACGGGGCATGCTCAGATATTACAAGTTTAAAGTGCTTTATTACCTGGGAAAATTTAAGCAATATGAACAAATAGATTTCTCAAAAGTGGAAAAAATGGTGTTTATTTGCTCAGGCAATATATGCCGCAGCCCTTTTGGAGAGGCTTTGGCAAAAATGCATTTACCGCAGTCCGAATCCTTTGGTTTGCATTGTCGCGGAGGAGATCCCGCAGATCAGCGAGCTATCCGATACGCTGACGATATAAATCTTGATCTTACCCAGCATGTCACCCGACATATCAGGGAATATATACCTGAACCTACCGATCTATTGATTGTGATGGAGCCAAAGCATCTAACTGAATTGCCTGCATATCAGAAAGGGGAGCCACAAATTACTTTGGCATGTTTGTGGGGGGAAAGGCCGAATCCTTATTTGCATGATCCTTTTTCGGCGAATAAACATTTCTTTGCAAAATGTGAAGCTGAGCTGAAGTTGGCCATGGATTACATTTTTAGTAAAAAAATGTGATCTGCAGCTTTTACTGAATTTTCCGTATGTATTTTATGTGGTTGAATTTGATGGGTACTAATTAAGTCCATTAAAAATGTGGGCAAATGTAACGAAGGCCCTTTATACTTTGCTGTTCTTGGAATGTCGGAAGCGGAATCAATAAATGGTTTCTAGTAGTTCAATCGTTATCCCTGCGCATAATGAGCAGGACTTTCTTCACGGTTTACTCTCTAGTCTAGAAAAACATTTGTCTGTAAAGCCCCAGGTTATCGTAGTTGCAAACGGATGCACCGATAATACGGTAGATGTTGCTCGACAATTCGCCTGTGAAATAGTTGAGATAGAACAGAAGCAAAACCCTTCAACAGCCCGCAACAGTGGTGTAAAAAAAGCGACTGGTGATGTGCTGGTATTCTTGGATGCAGACGTTGAGATTACCGAATCCTGGGCGCAGGCTTTTACTGAGTTGCTAGAGAGCTGTAATCCCGAAGAATTGTTTATTACTGGTGACCAGTACCATATTTCAAAACAGCCCTCTTGGATTGAGCATAGTTGGTTTGAGCCCCTCAGGGCTCTGCCAAAGTCCTACATCAATGGTGGCAACATTATTGTTAGTGCATCAGCTTACAAGGCATTAAATGGGTTTGATGAAGAGTTAGAGACTGGAGAGGATGTGGATTTCTGCCTGAGGGCAAAGCGCCAAGGTGCAAACTATAGTGTTGATCCTCGCCTGGTGACTTTGCATGAGGGTTTTCCAAAGGATACCAAGAATTTTTTACGACGAGAGCGTTGGCATGGTAAAGGCGATTATAAGGACTTATCCACCTTTCTTCGATCCAAAACAGCCCTGGTTACAGCGGCCTTTTTTGTACTTCATTTACTTTTGTTTGGCTCCCTTTTGGCTTTTTTTATAGGCATAGGAGGCGAAAATACGCAGAGAGTGTTTATTGTCAGTTTGTTGAGCGTCTTTTGCCTGATTGTCCTAACGACAGTGATGCGTTTTAAGTCGTTAACTATCATTAGCAAGCCCCTCGTTATGGTAATTCAATACCTCTATTTTATCGGTCGGATGCGTTCCATGATTGATGCGCTTGGAGCCCGGATAGGGAAAAAATCGGTTTATAAATAGTTCGTGAGGCCTTGTGAGCTTTATTTTCTGCTGAATATCAATAAAGTGTAATGCGGCTCACGTAATATGGGCTTATCGGGTGATAGTCTATCTGGGTGTGAAAGCAAATATTATCGCCTTGTTTGGTTGTTATGTGATCAGGCCCTTATTAATGAGAGGTATTTCACGAATCTTGATTAGTGCTACTTCTTATTAGGGTGTTAATTGAGAAGTGGTTAATATTACACCTCTGCGATTTAGGTAATACTTGCCTAAAATTAGTCATAAATACTGTGGTTTCGAGATATTACAGTGGTATTAAAGCTTGAAGTGACTTGCTAACAGGATAGTGACTTTAGAAAGTATAGGACGTTGTAAAAGACCAAGTGAAGCAGTAATGACACTTTTTGATTTGAGGTTGAAAATGAAAACACGGTTTCTGCTGTTATTTCTAGTTGTTATAGCTCCTTTATCCTTCGCAGGAAGCGCGGGGGCTCCTGATGTTTGGCCAAATTGGGCGCTGTCTGTGACAGGTGATGTGCCAACAAAAGCGTACCCTGATATCCCATATGAGTCACGTATTGGAGTGGTTGGTGGCCAATATCCTTATACTTTTTCTCTGGCTACATCGCCAAGTGGCATGTCCATTGAAGAATCGACTGGAATTATAACGTGGACTCCGGGTTCGGTTGGATCAAACCAAGTCAGTGTTCGTGTGACCGATTCGGCGTCAGATACTACTACCTATAATTTCACTTTAGAGGTTACTACCAGCGGGATTCACTTTATATCTCCACAAGGTTCTGATAGCTCAGGGGCTGGTACTCTGGCTAGTCCTTGGCAAACAATGCAGCATGCCAGGAGCAATGCAGGGTCAGACGCAGTTATATATATGCGTGCAGGTACCTACAACACCGGGAGCCTTTCTTTTAGTTCTTCATCCCCCAATATCTGGATAGCCTATCCAAATGAAAGCGTTAAAGTGAATGTTACCGATATTGAGATTTACTATTCGGATGCCAGTAATAAGTTGGGATGGTTTCAGGGAATAGAGTTTTACGGCTGTACCAAATATTGCTTTAAGATCGAACGAGGAATCAATTTGGTATTTTACAAAAATCATATGCGAGACATGAATTCGAGTTGTGATAACTGTAATCCCTCATATATCTATTTTGCGGGGCATCAATCCAGTGATGCACGGCATTCAGATGTTAAGGTAATTAATAATCGTTTCGTTAATTTCACCGATACCGGTGGCTCAGAAACTGACGGCGCAACAGTCGCTTTTGATGTACATAATTCTTTGTTTGCAGATAATGAAATAATTAATTTAGATGGCTATGGAATGGTTGATAAAGATAACACCTTTAAAAATACCTACCGGAATAATTACATTACTAATAGTGACAAAGCGATTGGTTTAAAGGGGCAGCAAGGCTTAGATTCCATTCATATTCACCATAATTTGATGGTCGATAATAACTCAATACCGATTTGTGAATATGGACCATGCAGTAACGTCTATTTTCATCATAATACCGTGGTTAACTCTTATATTAACTTGAGAGGTGGTATCGATAATTCGAACTCAGGCAATATCAATTTTGCCTACAATATCTTGACCAGTTTCGATGGCAGTAAATCGTTATTTCGTACAGATCCAAAAGTCTTTGACGGAGTATTAGCTGGCTCTAAAGTTTTCTCTAATTACAATGTAATTCACACCAACACTAGTCGAGTTGCCGGTGAGAGCTGGGGAGGCGCTTACTATGTGAACGAGCCTGAGTGGACTAATTTACACGATAGAACATCACATTTTATCGATCCTAATCTCAGCGGCAGTGGTAAAAACATTGGGCTTAGTGAGAGTAGCCAATTCTATGGTATATACGGGCACCAGTTGGGTGATGGCGAAAGTTCACTCGTTGATGTTAAACCTAATCCGCCGAGTAATTTACTTGTCAATGTTAATTAGTTTGGTGGGGAAAATCTTGTTTCTCTACCCACGCTCACTCAATGTACTAGTTAGTTCTTAGCTTTGAGAGTTATGGCTGTCGGTTATGATCGTACCTAGCGCTTGTATAAGTTGTCGATGGGTTTTTTCTAAAGAATAATTTGTTTCAAATTGTCTTTTTGCTTGTCTTCCAAGCTCGGTCCTTAATTTGTCATCACTTGAGAGCTTGTGAATGGCATTAGCTAACTCATCTAAGTTATCAATCTTGTATATATATCCTGTTTCCATATGGGTAGTTGCGCCACAGACCGATGGGTTGTTTGGCACAATTACGGGTAAGCTGGCTCTCATATACTCAAGAATAGAAAGAGAATATCCGACTTCTCCGGAAGATGGATGCACGGCTAAATCACATTGGGCCAGTATGCTATTAACATTTGATACTCTGCCAACAAACATACAATGATTGATAACGCCGAGATCTTTAGCGAGTTGTATTAAAAAGCTAAGGTCTGGACCATCTCCAACAAAGACAAAATGTAAGTTAGAAAGTTTGTTGCTGGTTTTTAAAATAGACAGGCAGCGTATCACTTGATCAATGCCTTTGTATTTGTTCGCTCTGCCAGTCATAACCATGTATTTTTTATTGTGGTCTAAGTCGATGTTTGACTCTGGCTCGGAAAAATCTTTGGGCAGAATAGGGATTCCATTTGAGGCTACATAGCATCGCTCGCTAGGAATGCAATTAACTTCAATGTGTCTGTTTCTGATAAAGTCACTTGTAGCTATCATTAGATTTGCAGAGAGACCAGGTATTTTATGTAGCAAACTTTTAATGATTCGCTTTATCCCTTTTGTAGGTTTTCTTAGTCCTGGAGTATGATCGTGAATTATAATCGACTTTACTCCCGCGGCACGATAAATCCAATAAGTAAATGACCAAGTAGGCTTGTCAGAAAAATAAATATATTGGATTTTTTCATTTCGTAAAAAAGTATATTGTGCAATGATGCTCTTCAATCCAGTGTCTACAAAAGAATGCTTATGTATGTTAATGGAAGAGCGTTCTATGTCTTTAGGTATTTCACTTATCGAAGGGTAAGCAAGGTGAGTTTCATGCTTTATAAATTTTTCTGAAATTTTTATCCAAAAGCTCTCCATTAGCCACCATGCATATCCAACATTAGAATCCCAGTTAGCTACTAATAGAATTCCGCTTTTATTCGTTCTTTTCATAAAATCTACCTGAACCTCGACCAAGTTTAAATTTTTTCTACCAGAAACATTTGGGCTGCCCTTATAGTTCTTGTTTACTCCAGCGATTTTTTAAACCAGGGGAAAATTCATCAAGTGTGTCTAAGTTTTTCAGGTATACATTGTTCAGCGTTGTCCTTAGTTTGCTAGGCATGCTTATTTTTTTCTGATCAGCATTGGAAAGTTTGTGAAGTGTTTGTCTGTCAATGTATTGTGAAATTCCTACGTATTTTTCAACTGAATATATAAATTGCTCTGGGTTTTCACGTAAATCGTCGTAGAGAAATACCTTAAACCGGTCACCGAAATACCTTGACCACAGTGTTAAGGCATTATTGTAGTCTGTTCTTAGTCTATTGGTTGGTGAGTTGAGTTCAATAAGTAGTTGGTCGATATCGGTGCTCTCGACGTTATCCTGACGCCATCGGTACGCCATTTTTAAACCTGACCAAATTCTTTCGACAGGATTTCTCAAAATAATAAATACTTTGCAGTTTGCTTTAAGTGTTTTATGAGCGTATCTGACGCCGCGTTCATCAAGAGTAGAATAAGCGGGTGTGAAATCAGCACTTTTCTTACCTGGGCTAACTAAATCAAATAAACGAGTATAATAGCGATCCGAGCGTTGTTCATTATAGAATCGGAATAGCCAGCGAATGTTGTTTGTCGTAAATCTGCTTTTAATCTGGTCGATTTTTTGAGCGAAATTAAATTCCGGGGCTGTTTCGATTCCTAATAGCTCCTCGTTAGGACATACCGTATTAAAATAATGTAGTTCCTTGATTGGAGGTAGCTCGAGTTCCGGGTGAGAAAATAAGTTGTCATACAGCCAGGTTGTGCCAGCTTTTTGTGCGCCAATGCAAACAAAGTCTGGTCCAATAGTTTTCTGCAAAATATCCTCCGGGAGTAATTAAGCCGATTTAAATTTACTGCGTATTGCCATAATTATTTCAGAGCGAACTGGTTGTTCTACCATCGGGCTCCAAAACAAGATAGCTGCAACTGCGATTAAAACAAAAGCTTTTATGGCTGCTGTGTAAATAGAAATTTCTAATGACTGAAACGCGGTAATTATCGCAATCGACAAGGCTATTAAAATATAGTTGTACTTGTGAGAATAAGGTATTGTGAGCTGCTTTTGGCTCCAGTACAAAATCATTAGATAGCGTATGTAAACCGAAAGCACAGTGGCCATTCCCGCGCCTAGTGCACCGAAACTGGGTATTAATAAGAAATATAATGCCAAGGCGATAATTAACGTTGCGTAGCTGCTATAGGCTATAAAAGAGGTTTTTCCTGTTGAAAGCAATCCTAGTCTGCAGTATCCAGTCCACCCTTGGAACACGAAGGCATAGACAATAAATGGAGCAATCGGTGCTGCGTCATAATATGCGGGGTCTGCCATGACATAAATAATCTCCCAGCATATTAGCGATATACATAGTGCGCTGAATAGAAATAAAGCATTGATATTGCGAAATACGCTGGCTACTTTCTCTTTTCCATCTGCTGCCTTTAGGAGGTCATATTGCTTTGGTTCCCAATAGGTCATAAAGGGTGACCATATAAATCTAAATAGTAATTGTCCGAACTTGTACGCTAGGGCATAAAGGCCAACTTGATCTAAGCCGTGGTACAAACGAATAACATAGCGGTCACCGAAAGATATAAGGAACAAGGCAATCGATGAAAGTATTATCGGAATAGTAAAGTCTATCATCGGCTTGATAAGAGTTAAGTTCGCCGCCAAGCCGACCTTGCCGAAAGTAAATATCCCGAGAATTATAGCAGTTACAAAGCCCGCGATGATTGTGCTATAGACAACGCCCCAATATGTCATGTCTAAAAAGACGATAAAGTAAATGTTTAGACCAAGTTGAAGCATTAATCGTATAAAACTAATCAACACAAATAGGTAGGGTCTATCTAATATTCGTATATAAGCCAAACATACTTCATTGAAAGATGCGAAAATCAATGAAACAGAAAAAACAGCGAGCGCACTTTGGTAGTCGCTTGATCCGAATGTTAGATCTGCCAAGGTACTTGAAAAAAGAATAAGTGAGGTAACACACAGGGCGTTTAATAAAGTTGTTATATAGATGGATGTAGTGATGACCTTACGTTTTTCTGTAATGCCTTCTGCTCTGGAATGAAATCTGAAGATTCCTGCTGTGATTCTGGCACCAAATAAAAGCGCTGCCAGGTCAACAATCATATTCAGGATTTCTATTGTTCCGTAGTCTGATGGTGCTAGATATTGTGTGTAGATTGGCAGCATAAGAAAGCTTGCCAAGCCGCGCATAATGTTACCTGCTGCATATATAGCAGTTCCAGAAACGATCTGTTTTCCTGCTGCTGTACTCATCTTTCGCTTCTATTTAAATGTATCTCAAAGATATTGATTAAAAATATAGGGTTTTTGATTCTCGGTGGTATGTTAAATGATATTGCTATTAAACATTGCGGATGCAAATTTGTTGTTGACAAAATATTGTCCATTTCATTCTTAATTATATAGTCCATAGAAGATCCGGAATTTAAAATCTATAGGAATGGGTGCGGATTTATTTTTTTGCTGATTCTGAATTCATCATTACTGTATTGTAGAAACAGCTAACAAACGCAGCATGAATCCAAATGTAAGGGTAATAAAGAACAGTTACGAAGGAAGCGCTAACAATCAAACCGATCATGGCGCCGTCTAGCCCGTTAGACATCATGTATTCGTAGCGCTTGTCAGGGTCGCCCTTCGTCAGTTTTCTTACTCTCACATTTAAGCGGAACATAGCAAAAAAAATCATTATCAGTGCGAATAATCCAGTAAAGCCCATTTCTGTGCCTGCTTCTATGAAAGCATTGTGCACTAAGGGGGTGCCCTCCCACTCCGGTATATAATTTTGAAGATAATAGGGCACCCAGTTTTTATAGCCGACACCGAAAATTGGGTATTTTTTCATGGTTTCAAACCCATCTTCCCAACGCTCTAAGCGGTGTTGTGATGTGTGATCCGAGCCTGAGCTTTCAAATCTTGACTTTGACTCCTCTGGAATAACGCTCCAGACAATGGCAAAGAGTACACACATACCTATTAACGTTCGTACAAAGTACTTTGATATTCTTAATCCCCATAGTGCCGACGCGATAACACCGACTAAAGCACCTCGAGACGAGGATGCAACGACTGATCCTATTGCCGTAAAGGGCATTAAGTAGAAAAATCTCCTGGTCCATTTTCCCCAGTCCAATCGCAAAGCAATAATGAACGCAGTGATCATAGGGATAAAAATAGTAAGCTGTATGCCGAATTCTCCAGAGTTATGAAACCAACCTGGCCCACCTGTAACTCCCCAGTTGGTGAATGCAAAACCACGCGATGCCCAAGAAATAAATCCGTGTTGAGTCATCTTGAAATTACATAAAAAATACAAGACTAAAAATATAAAAAATCTTTCGCGTGTAGTCACTGAACGAACAATGCCAAAATAAATAGGAATCCAAGCAAAATAAAGATCCCATTTTTCAAAGGCGAGGGAAGAATCAATAGCGAAAAACATTGAGAGTAAAACGACAATAGAGAAAAATATAATGTATCCATCAATTAGATTTAATGGGTGCTTTTTTTCAGAGTTTACAAATGTTAGCAAAATGGTTCCGTAAGCAAACATGGCTGACCACGGAAAAAATGCTATATATGTATAAATTTGTTGAGGACGAACATACTCAAAAAATAGAAAGCTGCATGCGAAGATAAACATCAGTGGCTGTGCTTTGGTAAAGGCCACCATATCTTTAATGTTGAGCTTTTTTAGTTGCTCAAATGTAACTTCGTGCTTTTCTTTAGGCATTATTGAAATTAGTCAGAATTACTATGGATTCAACAGTTGCTATTTCCTGGTTAAAAGAAGCTTGCGACATCAGCCTGCCTCTAATGTTATGACATATTGCGTTTTTTGGAGGTTTCTCTCATAAGGCTATCGCTAATAAAGAGGTTCAATCTCCGGTGTGCAGATATCGGCCTACATATCATGCAATAATAGGTTATACCTATTGATCGATGGCGTATTTTAGCTTGCTTTGCTTATATGATGTAGTCTTCTGGCCTAGGTTATGCGGTAATATGCCGTAATTTTGCAGCTAATCCCTTCTATGAATTGAGTCAGATGTATTTTAGTCTGTCGGGTTTCAACTGGGGCATCAGAAATGTGTCCTGTTAGAATGAGTAAGTGCCGAAAACTCTGATTATTGGCTATATGAATTACTGGAATTTAGATAATGGGTTTACGAAAGAGCAGGGTATTTTTTATAGAATTTGGCATAGGCTTTGGTGGTTCAGTTGTAAGCTTATCCGAGCTTATTAAAGGATTTGAAAAGCTTGATGTGGTGATACCTACTGTGCTTACATTTCAAGAATCACATGTCATTGAAGGTTTATTTTCTGACCAGGTAAAATTGCTTAATCATAATCGCTTATTTAGCTATAGAAGAAAAAGTGACTTTAGCCAGTGGGTAGATAGCAAAGCATTTTTGAGTACCTTTAAATCGTCACTTTTAAAGATCTATGCATTTTTAGACACGGTCCATGATTATTATCTCAGCGTTTTGCTTGCCATATTATTCAAGTCCAATAAAGCTGAAATAGTACATCTTAATAACGGTTATCAAAAACCAGCTATTCGGGCTGCGCGTTGGTTAAATCTGCCCTGTTTTGTCCATATGCGTGGTTTTCCCATCCATAAAGAGGGGGAAGAAAGACGCTTTGCATCGAAATTTAACAGTTATGTTTCGGGCTGTATTGGTATATCTGACGCTGTAAGCAAGGCGACCATCGAAGCGGGAGCTGATCCTGTTAAAATGGTAACAATTTTTAACCCTCTCGATATAGAGTTATATCAGAGCAGTATGAAGATGCGTAGTGTCATACGCGATCAATATCAGCTTAATGACGAACAGTTAGTATTTGGTATTTTTGGGCGGGTTACTACATGGAAGGGGCAACTGGAATTCCTGCAGGCGGTTGAAAAAATTATTGATCGCTGTCCAAATATGGTTGCGATGATTATCGGTGATTCTTCTGACACAGGTGATACAGACTACCATGAGAAAGTTTATCAATTAGTGGATAAACTCAGCTTAAAATGTAGGGTAATACTTACTGGCTATCAGAACCAAGTATATAACTATTACGCCGCTGTCGATGTTGTTTTGCATAATTCTACTGAGCCAGAGCCTTTTGGCAGAGTAGTCATTGAAGGGATGGCCGCTAATAATGTGATTATTGCCATGGATGAGGGGGGGCCTAAAGAAATTCTATCTCATGAAGAGGACGGGATTTTGGTAGAGCCTCGGAATACTGAAAGATTGGCCGAAGCTCTTGAAATGGTGTATAAAAATCCAGCATTACGGGAAAAATTGTCTGCCGCTGCATTGAGGAAAGTGTCATCGGAATATCCCAACGATGCTATAGCAAATAAAGTCTATGAGTTTTATGAACGTCGTGGTGCATGGTGAGCTTTAAATAATAGATAGACCAAGTTGCAGAAAAAAGTTGAGCTAGGGATATGTTAAAACAGCTTGTAAAAAAATCGCTCACAAGTGCGGTCAACTTTCCGGTTTTGTCGTCAGTTATGATGCGCTTGCGACGGGATAATGTGCCTGTTTTTATGATGCACCGGATGGAAGATCTATCTCGTGGTGTTGAGGGGCATTCGGCTGATGTTCTGGCGCAAATACTCGAGTATTTATGTCAAAATAATTATAATTTCCTATCGCTTGCTGACTTGGTTGAGGCGATAACAACTAATCAGAGTGTACCGCCGAAATCGGTCGTATTTACAATGGATGATGGTTTTTATGATCAAGCAGATATAGCGATCCCTATATTTGAATCTTATAGTTGTCCGGTAAGTATATTTTTACTTTCAAATTTTTCATCGGAGCAGTCCTGGCCTTGGGATTATCAGGTTGAATATATTGTTTCGAATACTGAATATGAAGCAGTTATATTCGACAGCAATTCTGTTTCCTATAATGGCGAAGTTCAGTCGGTAAGTGGGCGTAAAGCCGCAATTGACGCGATTCGTGATCAGTTAAATAACTTAGAGATTTCGGTTGTTCTTGACGTTGTAAATCAACTTTCTAGAGACTTGAGTGTATCCACCGAAAATATTCCAGAAAGCTACGCCCCCATTACTTGGGAGCGTGCAAAATCATGTGAATCGAAATATGTAAGTTTTGGACCTCATACAGCCAATCATTGTGTCTTGAAAAGTCAAACTGATGAACGTTGTCGAGAGGAAATGGCAGCGTCCTGGCATGCATTAGAGAAGCATTTAAAAAAGCCTTTACCCGTTATGTGCTATCCAATTGGTAAAAAAGATAAAGATTTTAGTAAGCGTGAAATGGTAATTGCGCGTGAGCTTGGTATGACGGCAGGCCTTTCTGTTAATCCAGGCTATGTTGAACTTTCTGAACAATATATAGCAGAAAATTTATATTGTTTACATCGCTTTAATGTCCCAGATAATCTTACAGACTTTGTGCAGTTATGCAGTTGGATTGAAGTGGCCAAAGAGAAGATGCGCGGTAATTAGTAGCTATCGGTTTTGGCAAGATAACTATTCCTTTTTGAGTATTCCTCAGTTGTTTAGCCAATAGTGATATCCATAGGAGGGACATTATTATATGTCAGGGAGAGGCTCGGCTGCCACATCTGTGCAAAATAATTACAGCAGTGGCCATCAAAGCAAATAACCGATTATTTGCTGCAGGAAATATCAAAAAAATCAATCAGCTATGAATTAATTTGTATTATATCTATTGTCGAGACAAAAAATTGACTCAGCGTTTGGTTGGAAATGTCGTAAATAAGCAGGATATATGTGTTTTGATAAAACCAGCGGTAGACAAATATCTTAATAGTAAATATTTCATTGTATACAAGGTAAATCAATTTTACATAAAACTAAACTACTCTTGATAAAGAGAAATATTACCTATGAGAACCTATGACAAAGTGGTAGAAAATGCGTTAAATTATCGAATGAATGATGAGTTGGGTGTGCTCCGTATTTTTACAAGCCATATCATTCTTGGAAGAAATGGGCTTTAAGGAATACCAATGGACTGATCCCCCGCTATCTACTTAATGAAATAGATTTCATTTAAATCACTCATCAACAAAAAAACAGATTGAATACATTGTATAACCAGACTTATGAGTGTTTGGGCTAGAGGGCTTTGAATTTAAATAAAGCCTTTGACGAGGTGCTGGTGTGCCGAGTTATCGAATTTGCCGGTTTTGTGTTTCTACTTAATTTAGTTTTAAAAGTTATAGGTAATTTGGGGAAGGATAAATGATTAAAGGCTTCGTAAAGCTTTGCCTTTTTTGGTTGGTTTCGGTCATTAGTGTTGCTGCTTTTGGCGAAGATGCGACGGGGAAACATCTGTTTATCTTATCCGGTCAATCTAATATGCACTTGCTTGACCCGCGTATCTCATTTGTACCGATGGTAGAGCGTGAATTTGGAAAAGAAAATGTCATAGTGATTAAAACCTCTCACAGCGGTTTTCCAATTCGCCGTTGGCATAAAGATTGGCATGATAGCGAAGGTAGTGTGATTAGCTTCCGTGGGCCAACAAATGAAATGCTGCGGGAAAAATACGAAATGCTTAAGCGCCTTATTAGGCAGGCAATGGCCGGGGAAGAACTAAACCCCTGGGGTGAATTTCATGAGGAGATTGTAGAGCGTATTAATGTAGAAGTCGGTGAGCAAAAATTAGCTTCTGCCACATTTGTTTGGATGCATGGAGAACGTGATGCACGTGAATCCTATGCGGATGTATATGCTGAAAGTCTTGCCGGCCTGCGAACACAGTTACAGCAAGACCTAGAAATGAATGTAAACTATGTTATCGGTCGAATTAGTGATTGGGATTTAAAAAGCGAAAAATACCCCGAGTGGGGGAAGATTCGAGATGTTCAAGTACAATTTGCTGAGAGTGAAAGCGGTGTAGTGTGGATTGATACAGATGATTTAAACTCTGGCCTAGCCTCTAATGGCAAGATCTATGACAATAACCTACATTACTCTGTCGAAGGGTATAGATTACTTGGTCAGCGGTTTGCTGAAGCTGCTATATTGTTGATAAGAGAAGAAAACTCCCAGACTGCAGGCATTGCCAGTCCATAAAGATGCTACATAAAGATGCTATATGGTTTCTTTGAATTGGTGCTGCTTATAGTGATTAGCCTTTTTAGTAAGTAGCCAGTTTTTCTTCTCAAACATGGATGCATAAGTGGTAAAAATGTTAAGAATCATTATTGTATCTTTATAAGCAAGCAAAGTTTGAATTGCGAATGTTCTCGCTAGAAATTACCTTTTAATGCAAACTCAGTTTTTCTTTGTTGGGTTTTGAGTTTGGTTGGTAACCATTTCCTAATCTTATCAAAACATCGCGTGTCAACTTTATTGGATTAAGGTAGAACATTGAACAATATCATCCCCAATTTTATCGTTGCTGGTTTTGCTAAATGCGGCTCAACTTCAATGTGCAATGTTTTGGAAGAGCATGATGATGTGGTGTTTTCCAGAGTTAAGGAGCCAAATTATTATTCGGCGCCATTAGGGCAAGCAGAGCTTACGTCATGGTATAACAGCCTGTTTGATATTGTCAGTGCTAATGATGAGCGTTTGATTGGCGAGGGCAGTGTTAGTTATACCAACCCTAATCGAGTAGATTTCACAGTAAAGCGCATTGCGAAGGCCAATCCTGATTGCAAATTTATTTTTATGGTCAGGCATCCTATACGTAGGCTCGAGTCGGATTGGAAAATGCGTTTCAGGGAAGGTCGTTTCTCGACAGATTACGAGACTTCTTTGCGTAAACAAGCAACGCTTTTAAACCATGGCCTCTATTGGAAGGCGATCAGTAAATATTTGGAGCATTTTCCTGAGGAAAATCTACTGGTTGTATTCCTGGAAGATTTTAAAAGTGATTTTAATCGAGAAATGCTTAGAGTCTACGAGCACTTAGGTTTGTCTCCGGAGAATGTAACGTCGCAGCCACAGCAAGCAATTAAATCGAATCAGGCGGATAATTATCGTCAGGATACCGCAATCAGTAGCGTGATAAGGACGCTACCCCTTGAAAAAGTAACGAGTTTTTTGCCTAGAAAGCTAGTGCTTTATGTAAAAAGCAAGCTGACTCGCTCATGGGATTATGACTTGTCTTGTTCTGAAGAAATTCGTCGTGAAGCTAGTGAATTTTACAAAGAGGATGTTCGAGAGCTGTTACAATTTTGTGGAAAATCAGCCGACTTTTGGGATTTGGATAGCTAGTTTCTATTCCGTTATCAGTAATGAAAATAGACTTTCTCGTTGGTAGATTTAGTCAGTATCGTTCCAGGTGATCCTGCGTAAGCTAAACAAATATTTTTGAATTTATTACTTATTGTACTCCGGCCATTCCGGAAATTCGCGGCCTGTTAACCTTTTTAAATCCTGCGTTTGAGAACGAAAGTGTTCTAACAATTCTTGCTGTATTTTATTGATCTTATCCGCTTGAACAGATTTGTCGATAGGCTTATAGGCAGAAGATTTTGCTGCATTTTTCAGAAAACTCGGTACTAATGGCGAAAGTATATTCCAGGTTTTAGAGTGCTGAATTTTATTCAATAATCCTTTGCCTGATGCTCCAGTCATTTGATCTGGCGCAGCATTAAAAGCTTCCTCTATATTAGAAAGCTCAACGTCTGTGTTTAACCCGAGCCATTGACATATATCTTTTGTTACCTGTCCGGGGGCTGTAACCAACTCTTCAAAGGTAAGAATATAAATCTGTTCTTTGGGGAACAGTTCGTAGTATTGCTCAAGCTGTAACGCGTAATTCGAGAAATCTAAATAGTTTGAATTGCGCTGGATGGCGACATCAATATCGTTTACTTCGCCACCTGAATGATGTGCTCTTACTTGGTGCCAGTAGTGGCTGACAAGACGTTTAAACGGATTTCGCATTGTATAAATAAGGCGAACATTTGGATTGTACTCATAGATACGTTTGGCTACGCCTGAAAATTCGGGGAACTTTGTATAGTGAGTGGACGATTCTCCGTAGTAGCTGAAATCTTTCCCGGTAGGAAATAATTCGTGATACCAATCAAAGCCTCGTGACCAGGTCATTTGTTCAACAAAGAAACCAGGTTCCTTCTCATTAGACATGGAGATTAAAGGGTGCTCGTTTAAATACTCATGTACAGAGGTTGTACCTGATTTCATGGCCCCAATGACCAATAGGTTTACTTTTGGATCCAAAATTTTGTTCTCAGTATTGTTAGAAAGCATCTAAATTCGATATCAATCGTGTAATTATAACTATGATTTGTTTTATTTACCTCGCCAAATTCAAGGCGCTCAGACGGAGGCTAAATTTCCTATTAGCGTTTTTGTGCTTTCGATATGGTGTGAAGTAAGCCCCTCGTGTGTGGGAAGTGTTACCAGCCTTGCTGCGAAATCTTTTGCAGCTGGGAAATTATTGTTAGTGAATAAATGCGCTGGGACATTGTGAATATTAGGGAGAATATCTGGATACAGACCTGAAGCCCCAAGCCCGAGGTCACGGGCTTCTTCTATAAATTGGGATTTATCGTGAGATTGCATTAGGAGAATTGGGAACCGTAGTAATCTCTGGTCTGAATAGGTTTGGCAGCTTGATGGTAAAGATACTGAGATATCTGTGTATTCAGAAAGAGCCGTTTGCCATTGATCCTGTTTGTCTGATCCTCTTTGCTGGTATTGTGCGATATTTTCTACAAGATACGCCATGTGTTGTGCATTCTTTTCAAGAATTGATTCCAGGGGTTTATAATTGGTTTCACCAAGCTGTATGAAAGGAGCAATTTCTAAGAGCCAATAGAACGGTTTTGAAATAATTGCATTGTAGGCAAAATATTTTGCCATTAGCTTCATGGTATTTGGCGATTCCGCATTGATCATTTCCGGTTGTAGAGAGCTTAATTCGGTGTTGAGCACAGCAAGTGCTCCACCACCCATCAAACAAATGGGTTTTCCTTTGCCGAAGCTGTAAATAACTATATCGCCTTGATGTTGTGAAAATGCTTCCAGACTTTCAGGAAACCATTGTGCAGAGTCTTCAATTAGCAAGGTTTCATAGTTGGCCGCAGTCGATTTTATAAGGTTTAGGCGTTCCGGGATGCCTAAAAAGTTTACTGCAATAATTGCTGCTGTGTTCTCACTTAAACTTGCTTTCAGGCACTCAATGTCCATATAAGGGGTATTGGGTTCTAGATCAACGAGTACCGGTTTCATGTTGTTGAACAAAATGGCAGAGAGTAAATCTGGGCAGCAATAGGCGGGTAATATCACTTCTGGCGATGTTGATTTGTGATGCTGCTTCGCAATGTTTAGTCCGGCAGCGAGTGCAGCTGTGCCGGATTGAACCCAAAATAGCCTGCTGGCAGGTATATTCGGTTGTTCTTTTGAACGCTTCAATGCAATTGCATTACCGGTAGGCGGAATTCTGCTAAAAAGGTTTTTCATTGTTAACTATGCGCTCTGAGCTTAGCGTTGCGAAGGTGCCCATACTGTCATTCTTGTTCCAGTAAGGTATTTAAACCATGCGTGGCCAATAGCGATATTGACTTGAACAAAGAAAAATACCAGTTTGGCAATACTGACTTGCCGTATTGGTTCTATCTTCCATGCTAAAGTGGCAACGCCGTACAAGAATAGTTGACCAAAAACTGCGAGCTGATAAAACCAATGTTGGTCATATATCACGAGAGAGGTGATAGCAGTAATCAACATAAACCATGGAACTAACCAGCGCATCACTTTATGGCTCCACACTTGAAATGCAAATAAGCCATGCTTGAATATATTGAGGGTATCTAAATGTCGGAATAGTGCTGTGATTCCTCGCAATACAGTACGAACTTTACGGTTGTATTCTTTTTTAGGGTCAGACAGGTCTTTATAAAAACCGAGCACTTCTGGGCTGGAAACTGCTATTTTTCCTTTAATGGCACACTGTTGAGCGGTATTGAAATCGCTAGGCGATTGTGTGTCCCAGGTGTCGCAGATCTCGCGTCGTGCCGCGAAAAACGATCCACTTAATCCAACTAACCCTGCTCTTTGAGATTCTAGTTTGCGAAGCCACATCTCGTATTTAACATATGCGCCTTCACCAGCAATTTTGCCATCATCGGAAATAAAGCGGTCTTCACTGGAAACAGCGCCAATCTCAGGGGCTTCAAAATAACGCGCTAGAATTTGAATTGCATCTGATGGGATTTGAGTGGCGACATCTGAGAATACAATAATGTCACTTTGGCTTTTTTCTATAGCACATAGTTGCGCGTATTCTTTGCCATTATGTTGGTCAACTTCGACTAATAGAACGCCCTGATTAGCATAGGTTTTGACAATTTCGTTAGTTCTATCTGTGGAACAGTCTGAGGCAATCACCGTAATAATCTTATCCTTAGGGTAATTAATAGCTAAGGAATTTTGAATTTTCTCCTCAATCCGTTTTTCTTCATTATGAACTGTCACAATAAGTGCTATGTTAGGAAAAAATTCACCATCAGGTGGATTAACATCACGGCGCTTACTAAACATCGAAAGCAAAAAGGGATAAAGAGCGTAACTATAAATGGTGCCGATTACACCAATGAAAAAAAGCAGTTCCATTGAGTTTGTATCCACATGGCGGTATAAATGCGTGCAGTATACAAAGGTGCCTTATTAAAGTCAGTGTCAAACTCCATAGCTTGTGCTTATTTCTCATATTCATGTCGATTACAGCGAAGGTAGATCATTGAGTACATCTTTAAAAGTCTTACATGTTGCCTCGGGTGATCTTTGGGCTGGAGCTGAGGTGCAACTCTATACTTTATGTCGCCAGCAGCAGGCTGACCAAGGTATAGAGCTTTATGTGGTGTTGATGAATGAAGGAGAGCTCGCCCGACGCCTAAGAGAGATGGGAGCGGCTGTAAAAGTGTTTGATGAGAGCGAGTTAAGCTTTAGCAAGATATTGGCGCGATTCCTTCGATATTGTAAAGATGTTCGTCCTTCGATAATTCACTCCCATCGTCGCAAAGAAAATATCTTAGCCGGTGTTTGCTCTGTTCTCTTGCGTATTCCCTCTATTCGAACTGTACATGGGGCATCTGAGTTTGATTTTTCTCCCTTATCCGCCAAGGGGTTAATTAAACGCTTGGATGATCTAGTCGGCCGATATTTTCAGAAGCGGGTGGTTGCTGTAAGTGATGACTTAAAACAAAAGTTATGTAGTGATTTTCCTGAATCGCATCTGAGTGTAGTTCGAAATGGCGTTGATCTTGAGGGGATTGAGGCAGTCGAAAAAGTACAATGGGCGTCAGTGCAAACCAGAATTGGAATAGTTGGCCGTTTAACGCCAGTCAAACGAATCGACGTCTTTATTGATATGGCGGCTGAATATTGCCGTAAGTACCCTGATTCTTTTTGTCATTTTTATGTCATTGGTGATGGTCCGCTATTTACTGAATCTAAACAGCGAGCAGAATCTTTGGGACTGTCTCAGCGACTGCATTTTTTAGGACATGTTTCTCCAGCAATTCCTTCTATAAAAGCACTTGATTACTTGGTGATGTGTTCGGATCATGAGGGCACCCCAATGACCTTATTAGAAGCGATGACGGCAAGGGTTCCAATTATTGCGCACGATGTAGGTGGCTTGAACGAATTACTGGACAGAGGTCGGTGTGGTGTTTTAGTTAAAAATAATTCGGCTCAGGAATTTGAGAAGGCACTATCTGCATTAATACATAGTGAGCAGCGTTCCAGTGAATTTATTGAAAATGCTTATTCCCGAGTTAAGCAATATTACTCAGATGAAGCCTGTGCAAAGGCCTATCGTGATTTGTATCTAACGTTAATTATCTAAATAAAGACAGGCGTATGCTCAATCAGTGATTCATAGCTGACTGCCAGAAATTCTACGTGCTGCAATTAATCCGATAAATCCAAGAGTTAATAAAGCAATGCTGGATGGCTCTGGAACGGAGGTGATAATCCTTGCTAACGCATAATCTGACCAATTGTCATTTTGGGCGGTAAATTGAATTGAACTTACCCCATTTGCTGAATATCCCGTGGCGAGATACCCGCCTGTTGAAAAGCTAGTGTTTGAAAAGACATGGGCACCATCGATGATAGCGACTTCGTGATTACCTTGACCACCTTCGTTGGGAAATAAATCCAGGAACTCAATTTCAATGATGTCAACGGGGGATGCGAAGCTAACGGTTAACGATTGACGTTGGTTGCCAGTAATTTCGTCGTTGTTAAGACCAATGCCATCACCAAAACAGGCTAAATTGGCGCTGTGGATTCCACTGGCAGTAGAGCAGCCACCTCTTTCGCTATTGCTGCCATTGAATGTCAATGTGCTTCCAAAGCTAGCTTCCAGAGTGACGCCGCCAACACTGTAGTTGCTTTGCCCATTGGCTGCAGCCCATTCAATGCTGGTGAAATCTATAAAGGCGGCCTGTGCTGATAGTGAAAATAACAGGCAAGCTACAGCTTTAGTGATGAGAGTTATGCCGTTTTTCATTTATCGTTACTCGTAGTTTGAGTGTGTTACTTGAAAGAGCATGTTGTATGCCAGTTTTTATCTGTTTGTTTTTAAAGGACATTTTTTCGCAGCCGAGCTATTGTGTAAGTTTATTCGACGCCGTTGTTTTGTGGGGTGAATAAGCTTCGAGCTTGTATATTATTTTCTCGGATATGCCGGGCAATTAATCTAGGCTTGAGTTGTAATGTTGAAGAATTTCTGTGTTATTTGGGGCAAGTTCTACGGCTTTCTCCAGAATTTCTCGTCCTAAAGCTCGCTGCCCGGTGTTTACAAGTATCCAACCGTAAGTATCAAGTATTTCGGCAGAACTGGGTGCTAGTTCATATGCTTTTTTAGCGTGCTGCTCTGCTCGCGGATCCTTGGCTTCAAAATAGAGCCAGGCCAGGTTGTTGAGTGCTGCTGGATTATTGGGTGTCAGTTCCAGAATTTGTTCATATAACGCGATCGCCTCTCCAGCTTCATTCGCCTGTTGCGCAGTGGCAGCCTGCAGGAAAATGGGGCGGGTATCTTGGGGGTTTTTCTCTCGCCATTCTTTCAGCAATGCTTGAGCAGATTCTTTCTCTGTTATAAGAGGGTACAAAGCAACTGCAAAAGCTGGGTTGTTGGTAGTTTTCCATTGCTGTGAAAGCAAGTCAGCTGCCTCTGGCTTTTTGTTAGTGGCAAGGTAAAGCTTCGCTTTGGCAAGAATTGGTGTGATGCTTTGTGGAAATTGATTTTCAATTTGTCGGATAATTTTTTCAGCTTCGTTATATTGTTGGCTTCTTATTTCAACATCAGCCAGTGCGTTGTAGAGCTGTTCTCGTTGTGGTGTTTGTTCAATAGCTGTCAGGAGGTATTTTCTTGCAGAGCTCCAATCTTCTTGTCTGGCAGACTTTGTAGCCAAGGCAAATTGGAGCGTAGCGCTAACATTGAGATAGTAAGCAGATTTCTTAATTGGTCCTTTAAGAGAGCTTAAGAGTTGCTCTGCTTTGATGATATTATTTCTTCGCAAATAATATTCAGATGCAACAACCGCTGCTATTTGATGCTTTTCCTGGGTGCTGTAGTCTTCCAGAATGTTAATGGCCTGTTCGTGGTTGTTAGAGAGTTCGTAGGCGCTCACTAGTCCTTTGTAAGCTCGTTCGTTCTCAGGCCAGGCGGCGATCATTTTTTCAAAGTATATGTGAGCTTGCTCTGCATTATTTTCTTGTAGGGCGATCGATCCCATTGTCGATAATGCAACTTGGTTTGAAGATTCCAGTGCGAGCGACTTTTCAAAATGCTGTTTGGCAATTTGTGGTTTACCTGTTGCTAATGAATACTGTCCGGCCAATATAAATGTTTCAGCATTTTCTTTTTGGTTAGCGATGAGATTGGCAATGACTTTGTCGGCAAGTTCTTGATTGTCAGATGTTAGTAGCGTTTGTACATATAATGTGTTGATCAGAATGTCGGCGGGTGCTTCTTGTAAAGCTTGTTCTAACTGAATCAAGGCTTGGGATGTATTTCGTTGCCTTAGGTAACTCAAGGCCAGAGCAGCTCTAGTCCTGACAGCTTTCGGGTTTAATGCAATGGCTTTTCTGAGCGCTAGTATGCCGGCTTCGAGATTGTCTGGTGTTGATAGAGCCGTGACACCATAGGTTCTCTGTAACAGAAAATTATCCGGGTGTTGTTCAATGGCTTGTTCCAGAATCGATAGAGCTTCTTCATTCTGTTCCAATCTGAGCTTGGCATCAGCGGCTGCTGCAATCAGTCCAGGTGTTGCTGTTTCAATATCGATAGCTCTGGAAAATAGGTCATTGGCTGACTGTATGTCACCTTTTTGATAATTGATTAAACCCAAATAAATTGATGTTAAATTATTGTGAGGGTGTCGTTCATTGATATCAGTGAGTAAAACTTCGGCACCTTCGACGTCCCCAGTCTCAAGTAATTTCATCGATTCCAGAAATTTTGATCTAGCTTCATTGGCCTCGGGATTCGCATCGGCCAGTACCTTTGCATAAACTAACGCTTCGTTAGTGCGGCCCAATTCAGTGAGCACTGTTGACAGTTGTCTTAGAATTTTTTCACGAATAGGCAAAATAATATCAGTTTGCGGAATGGCAATGAGCGCGTTGGATAGATGGGTTTCTGCCATATCCAAGTCATTTTTAATATGCGAGATTTGTGCTGCCATATAAAGTGACTGCGCATGTTCTGAATGCTTGGATAAGGTCTTTTCTACCAAGTCGCTGGCTTTATCCAGTTTTTCATGCGCGATGTAAAAACGTGCAAGAAGATTTTGTATTTCCAGGTTTTCAGGAAGCTGCGATGCAAGCTGTTCAAGTTCTTGCTCGACTGCCTGAGAGCCCTCTTGATAGGCTTTTACCTGCATATGAATCAGTTGATACTTGGCGCTGTTAATATCCCCTTGATGTTCACGGTATTGCTCAAGGCTTGTGTCCGTGGAAAGAAACTTACCTTGAATGGCAAACGATTCTGCCTCAAGCAGGTAAGATTCCGCATCAGGGTTCGGCACTTGGGTTAACAGCATACTGGCAGCTTCAGGATTACCAATTTCTAAGTACAAATTAGCCAGCTGTATAAATCCGCTGTTCAGTTGAGGGCCTTTCTGAATGATGTTCTGAGCCTCAATAATAGCTGCGCGATATTGACCGATTTCCTGGTAGGCTTTACTGCGAGTGAGGTGAGAGGTTGCGTCAGAGGACTGCGAGTTATCAAAATCACAGCCTGTTAGCAAAAGGGCAAATACAACATAGAAAATCTTATAGCGTGACATTGAATTTGCCATAAAAAAATACATCCTTCGATCCTATCGATAGTGTTTGCGATAGCGCTTGTTAGAGTGAAAAGTGAGGCGATATTTCCTTATTTGCTCTTAAATAACAAGTATAAATAACGGGCAGTTTTTACATATTGTTAATGATTAAGCAATTTGCTATTGGCCTGTACAGGGCAGGTATTTTGGATTTTTCGTGCTATTTTTAACTTTTGTCTGGTCGAATATAAGATCAGTGAAATCTGCCAAATTCAATGACGAATGTGTCATGAGTGTGGCTTTCAGTATTGGCCGAGGATAGTATGGCCGATGCTATGGTGTTGTGCTGTCGTCATGAATGCTAGCTATCAAAAATTAATGACAGAGTAGCTACTTAATACCAAACTTTTATTTTTGTCATCATGTGGAGCCTATATGACTAATCAAGCCTTTATCTATGACGCTGTCCGAACTCCCCGAAGCAAAGGGAAAAAGGATGGCACTTTACATGAAGTGAAGCCTATTGATCTGGCCGGAGGGCTGTTTAAAGGACTACAGGCGCGACATGATTTGGACACCTCCTATGTCGATGATGTGGTGCTAGGTTGTGTCACTCCGGTGGGTGAGCAAGGTTCAGATGTTGCCAAAATGGTCGTGCAAAATGCCGAATGGGATGAGTCTGTGGCAGGCGTACAACTGGATCGTTTTTGTGCTTCTGGCCTTGAGGCGGTGAACATCGCTGCCCAGAAAGTAGCTTCCGGTTGGGAAGACCTGGTGGTAGCCGGTGGTGTGGAATGTATGTCTCGTCTACCGATGGGTACCAACGGTGGTGCTATGGTGGGTGATGCGGCCTTTCAGTTAAAAACCAAATTTGTTCCGCAGGGCATCGGTGCTGATGTGATCGCTACCTTGGGAGGCTGGAGTCGTGAGGATGTTGATGCTTTTGCAGTGGAATCGCAGAAACGAGCGGCCAATGCCCGCGACAGTGGTTATTTCGACAAATCAGTGCTCCCTGTCAAAGATAAAAATGGCCTGACCATCCTGGAAAAAGACGATTTCATTAAGCCCAATACCACCATGGAGGCGCTGGCGGGATTAAAAGCGTCCTTTGATTTTTTTGGCAGCCTCGGTTTTGATGATGTGATCTTATCCAAATATTCTCAACTAGAGAGTGTTGATCACGTGCATACACCGGGTAACTCCTCAGGGATTGTCGATGGTGCATCTGCGGTTTTGATCGGTAGTGAAAAGGCGGGCAAAGACTTGGGGCTTACTCCGCGCGGACGAGTGATTGCCACCGCGGTTACTGCCAATTGCCCAGTGATTATGTTGACAGGTCCGGGGCCGGCCGCACAGAAAGCACTGAAAAAGGCGGGGCTGGAGAAATCCGATATTGATCTATGGGAAATCAACGAAGCCTTTTCTTCGGTAGCACTGCGTTATATGCAGGATCTGGATATTCCCCATGAAATTACTAATGTGAACGGTGGAGCGATTGCCATGGGGCATCCGCTGGGTGCGACTGGGGCAATGCTGGTCAGTACGGTGTTAGACGAGCTGGAGCGCGGCAACCTGAAGCGTGGCATGTTGTCACTGTGTGTGGCAGGTGGCATGGGTATCTCAACCATTATTGAGCGTGTTTAAGTTAACTCGTTAAGTAAACAACGACGGAAAAGACAGAATTTAGGAAAGTGATCATGAGTGTATTTAATTACGAAAAAGACGCTGACAGCATCGTTACTATCACCATGGATATGACTGGTCCAGTTAACGCGATGAATGCTGAGTTCCGCGAGGCGATGCTGGATACTGTGGAGAAACTTGAGGCCGAAACTGAATTAACCGGAGTGGTATTTGCTTCGGCCAAAAAGACTTTTTTTGCCGGTGGTGATTTAAATGAGCTGCTCAAAGTTGAAGAAGGGCAGGAGCAAGAATTTTTTGATCTGGTGCAGGGCATAAAAGACCGCTTGCGTCGATTGGAAAAACTCCCCGTGCCTGTAGTCGCCGCTATTAATGGTGCTGGGCTAGGAGGTGGTTTTGAATTGTGTTTGTCCTGTAATCACCGCATTGCTTTGAACCATCGTTCAGTGCAGCTCGGCCTTCCTGAAGTCACTTTGGGCTTGCTACCGGGTGCTGGCGGTATTGTGCGGATGGTAAATCTATTAGGTTTACAAAACGCCTTACCCTATCTGCTGGAAGGTAAGCGGATTTCACCTGACAAGGCGCTGGCTGCAGGTATGATCCATGAAACAGTTGAGTCTCCTGATGAGCTGTTGCCAAGAGCCAAGGCCTGGATTCTGGAGAATAAAGATAATGAGGAAGCAGCCGTACAGCCTTGGGATCGTGAGGGCCATAAAATTCCAGGTGGTGCATCCTACACACCCAAGTTGGGGCAGGTACAGGTTGCTGCACCGGCTATGCTGGCACAAAAAACGCGTGGCTTGCTTCCTGCGCCCGAAGAGATTCTCGATTGCGCGGTTGAAGCTGCACACTTGGATTTTGAGACAGCATTGCGTGTAGAAAGTCGCGGCATGGTCAAATTGGCGTTGACTAAAGAAGCGAAAAATATGATCACCGCCTTTTTCTTCCAGTTAAATAAAGTGAATGGTGGTGCATCGAGACCCAAGGATGTCGAACCACAGCAAACCAAAAAATTAGGTATTTTGGGTGCCGGTATGATGGGGCAGGGCATTGCCTATGTGGCCGCTAAAGCGGGCATCGAAGTGGTGTTGAAGGATATTAGTCTGGAAGCGGCGGAGAAAGGTAAAGCTTACTCGGAGATGCTCTTAGATAAAGCCATTTCCCGTGGGCGTTCTACCGAAGAGAAAAAGGCGCAGTTGTTGGGGTTGATCAAGCCGACTGCCAGTGACGAAGACCTGCAAGGCTGTGATTTGATCGTCGAAGCCGTATTTGAAAACATAGAACTGAAGCACAAGATCACTCAATCCACCGAGCAGTATCTAGCTGAAGGCGGTGTTTGGGCATCCAATACCTCGACGCTGCCGATCACCCAACTGGCGGAGGCGGCCAGCAAGCCGGAAGACTTCATCGGTATCCACTTCTTCTCGCCGGTCGATAAAATGCCATTGATTGAAATTATCACCGGTGAAAAGACCTCCGACACAACCTTGGCAAAGGCTTTTGATTTTGCCCGCCAGCTAAACAAAACCCCGATCGTTGTTAACGATTCGATGGGCTTTTATACCTCCCGCACCTACGGCACCTTTATCGATGAAGGGGTGCGAATGCTCACTGAAGGGCTTGATCCGGTCCGCATCGATAGCCTTGGAAAAGCACTGGGCATGCCTGTTGGTCCACTGGCCGTTCACGATGAAACCAGTATCGAACTGACACGTAAGTTCCTGGAAACCTGGGATTCTATGGGTATGAAAGACCGTTGGGGTGAGCAGGAAGCCATGCGCGATGTCGTGCAAAAACTAGTGGTGGATAGAGGTCGCGGTGGTCGTCATCACGGTGGTGGCTTTTATGAGTATCATGAAGATGGCAGTAAAAATATTTGGCCTGGCCTGAAGGATCTTTACTTCAATGCTGGCGCTTCAATCCCTGATCAAGATATCAAAGATCGTCTGCTGTTTCGTCAGGTAATCGAAGCGCTCAAGTGTTTGCAGACCAATGTTCTGCGCTCTGTCGCCGATGGTAATATTGGTTCGATCATGGGCATTGGCGCGCCGTTCTGGACCGGTGGTTTTCTGCAGTTTGTGAACACTTATGGGTTGGAGAATTTCCAATCCCGTTGTGCTGAGCTGGCTGCCGAATACGGCGAGCGATTTGAATGCCCGCAGATCGTTGCTGAAAAAATAGCTGCTCAGGAAACCTTTGTCTGATTCAGTCTCATTTAATTTACTTGTGCCGTGCAAGTAACTTCAGTTACAGGTAAAATGCATCGCCTGGATGTATTGTGCTGAGAGTTTGGCAGAATCGTCTGCTGGCACGCATAAGGATTATCTGAATAGTTATCCGAATAAGTCCGAATAAGATAATTATTTGAATAAACAGGGCCGAAATACAGTTTCGGCCTTCAACAGTATTGATTGAGACGAGGTAAATGAGGAATGGATATTAACGGTAAGGTGGCAATAGTAACCGGCGGTGCTTCAGGTTTGGGTGAAGCGACGGTACGCCTGTACGTTGAGAAAGGCGCGAAAGTAGCCATCTTTGATATGAACGACGAGCGCGGCAACGCCCTGGTAGCAGAGCTGGGTGACAGCGTTATATACCAAAGTGTTAACGTTTGTGATGAGTCTGCAGTTAAAACGGGAGTAGCCGCAACAGTAGAAGCCTTTGGCGCAGTTCATATCCTGAATAATTTTGCCGGTGTTGGCGATGCGGCCAAGACTGTCAGTAGGGGTGAAGCCATGCCGCTGGGTATCTTCGAAAAAGTTATCAATATCAATCTGGTGGGTAGCTTTAATGTTTTGCGCTTAGTAGCTGAGCAGATGGCCACACAGGAGCCCTTCGATGCAGATGGTCAGCGCGGCGTATTGATTAACACTGCCTCTATTGCGGCTTACGAAGGCCAGGTTGGTCAAGCGGCCTACAGCGCCTCTAAAGGCGGTATTGTTGGTATGACTTTGCCTATTGCGCGTGACCTGGCGCCACTGGGTATTCGCTGTAACACTATCGTTCCGGGTTTAATCCATACGCCAATGTTCGACAAGTTGCCAGAGGAAGCTTTCAATAGCCTGGAAGCCTCTGCACTTTATCCGAAGCGTTTGGGTAAGCCGGAAGAAATTGCCCATCTGTCGGTTTATATTGTTGAAAACGACTATACCAATGCCGAGTGCATCCGTATGGACTCCGGTATTCGTATGCAGCCTCGCTAAGGCATTTATTTAGCTAGTAGCTAGTACACTTCAGGGCGATGACTCATCCGGGGCATCGTCCGCCTTAGCCGCGACGAGTTGTTCAACACACCGACGGATCAACCCTTTACTTAACAATCATAGCTGGGGTTAACGTATGAGTGAGTTTGAAACGATTACCTATAACGTGGTTAACCGTGTTGCGACCATCACGCTCAATCGTCCTGAGGCGTTAAACGCCATAAGTCAGCAAATGCGCCGTGATCTGAAGGCCGCCATCGATCGTATCGAATCTGATGATAATGTGCGTATTGCCGTTATTGCAGCCAACGGCCGCGGTTTTTCTTCAGGCACGGACTTATCTGAAGGTTTCACTGGCTACAACGATATTAATGAACAAATTCAGGCCGAATATAAACCGGTACTGATGGCAATACCCCAATCGAAAAAACTCTATATTGCAGCCATTCACGGTGCCTGTGCTGGCATTGGTTTGGGTTTGGCGATGAGTTGCGATTTTTCTGTGATGGCAGATGATGCTTATTTGTATTTAGCCTTTTCTGCCATTGGTTTGGTGCCCGATGGCGGTATTAGTTATCACTTGGTACGACATGTGGGCTACAGAAAGGCTTTGCAATGGGTTGTGGAAGCAGCCAAATTGCCCGCTGACGAATGCTTGCAAAATGGACTGATTAATAAAATTGTTCCTGCGAATGAATTGAAAGAAGCTGTGCAGTCTTGGGCTGAATTATTAGCCGAAGGTGCCCCCATTTCGCAAAAGCTTTCCAAGCAGTGTTTGCAGGCCGCATATCAGGAGGATGTTGGTGCTGTGATTGATAGGGAGGGTCTTGCGCAGGTGGAGGCGTCGACCAGTGAAGATGCCCAGACGGCGATACTCGCTTTTTTTGAAAAGAAAAAAACAGTTTTTCATGGGCGATAATATTAAATTCACTTCACTGTAGATTCGCTTTTATAGGACTATGATAAAGTAAATCAAGCTATTCAATAACAACATTGAACAACCTTGTAAGTAACACCGTACAGCGAATAATTAGCCGAAGTAGCGATTACACGTATCTAGTTAGCAGCAAACATATTGGAAGTAACTAATTGGAAAAAACTATGACAGCCACATATAAAACGCCACTGGAAATGTTCTACCACTGGGAAGCGAATGCCGCCGACGATATTTATCTTCGCCAGCCCATTAATCGCGAATGGACAGAGTATTCCTGGCGAGAAGTAGGCGATAGAGTCAGACGAATTGCAGCATTTATTAATCAGCAGAATTTAGCGCCCGGCAGTTGCATTGCCTTATGGTCTTCCAATTGTGCCGACTGGTTTATGGTGGATTTCGCCATCATGTTGACTGGGCATGTAAGTGTACCGTTGTACCCTGGGCAGGATATCGAAACCGCGAAGTACGTTCTTGAGCACAGCGAGGCTAAATTAATCTTTTTAGGAAAAATAGATTTTGCCGATCAAGTGGGTGACATGCTGGACGATTCTATCAAGCGCGTCGCCATGCATGGTTGTTCAATTGATGCGTCAGAGTCAATCGAGGCTATTGTTAAAGAGTGTGAGCCAGTTGAGGGGCATCCCGTACCTGCATTGGATGACTTAATGACAATTCTTTATACCTCGGGTACAACGGGTAATCCAAAGGGTGTAATGCATAGTCATGGTACACCCGCCAAAGTGATGCCTCGTGTAGTCAAACAAATGTATGGTTTTACCTCGGCACAAGGTGATGACCGTATGCTGTCCTTTTTGCCCCTGTCTCACGTGGCCGAACGTGTGCTGGTTGAAATGGCTTCATTGTATTCCAATACTGTGGTGAGTTTCAGCGAAGGTATCGAGACCTTTAATCAGGAAATGCGCGAAGTTAAGCCCACCATCTTTTTCGCTGTGCCGCGTCTGTGGGTGAAATTTAAAGAGGGGGTGGATGCTTTCTTTCCACCAGAAACACAGAAAGATTTTGGTGAAGAGCAAAAAATGCAGATTCAGGATCTGCTAGGTCTCGATAAAGCGCGGGTCATTATCACCGGTTCAGCACCCATCCCTACGGACATCCTCAAATGGTATATCTGGTTGGGTGTACAAATTCGCGAGGGCTATGGTATTACTGAAAACTTCATCGATGGTGTGTTTAATGTCGCCGGTGATGAGATGATTCCCGGTTCCGTTGGTCGCCCCATCAAAGGCGTGGAAATGAAAATCACTGATGAAGGTGAAGTCTGTTTCCGCAGCGATGGTGTAATGAGTGGTTACTACAAAAATCCGGAAAAAACTGCAGAAGTGTTAATTGATGGTTGGTTCCATAGTGGCGACATGGGACATCTGGATGAAGAGGGAAGACTGTTTCTAACAGGTCGCATTAGTGAGGTTTTCAAAACCAGCAAGGGTAAATTTATCAAGCCCAACGAGCTGGAAGAAGAGTATTCGCATATTCATGAGTTGGCCCAGATTTGTATTTTTGGTCATGGTGAAGACCAGCCCATGATGCTGGCTAATCTGACTGAGCTGGCACACTCCGAGCCGCAGGAAAAAATCAAGGCAACGCTTGAGCAGCACCTGCAGGAAATTAATGATACCTTGCCAGCCTATGAGCGGGTGTCGCAGATTTTTATCACGCAGCAGGAATGGACCATAGAAGATGGTTTATTAACGCCGACGATGAAACTGAAACGCAAATCAATTCATGAGTACTTTGCTCAGTCTGTCGCTGACAATCGTGGTAAAGGCTCGGTAGTTTTTCTTTAATATTTGCTGATAAAAGGTCGTTTAATTGTGAAAGCGATACAAGTACCAGAAGGTGGCGGTTTAGATAATCTCCAATGTGTTGAACTGTCACAACCTGAACCGGGCGTGGGAGAAATTCTTGTGCGTTGGAGAGCTAGTTCGCTCAATTATCATGATTATTTAACTGCGATAGGTGTTATCCCGGTTGAAGAGGGGCGCATCCCCATGTCAGATGGAGCGGGTGATGTGGTTGCTGTTGGTGAAGGTGTCGATCAATGGCAAGAGGGTGACAAAGTGATGTCAGTCTTTTATCCAGACTGGATAGAAGGGCAAGCCAATAAAATCAAAACGACTCATATTCTCGGCGAACAAATTAACGGCTGTGCAGTGGAATACGCTGTATTGCCGGCTTCTGCTGTGACATCAATTCCTGATAACTATAGTTATGCTGAGGCGGCAACCTTGCCCTGTGCCGGTTTGACAGTTTGGCGAGGGCTTATTGTTGAAGCTGGAATGCAAGCTGGTAATAGCGTGCTGGTGCAGGGTACCGGCGGTGTTTCAATTTTCGCTTTGCAGTTGGCTAAAGCTGCCGGTGCAAAAGTTTATGCGACCACATCCAGCGATGAAAAAGCTGAGCGATTGAAAGCGCTTGGTGCGGATGAAGTGATTAATTATAAAAAGGACCCCAAATGGGGGGTGACTATCAGCAAGCTTTCCGGTGGCATTGATCATGTTGTCGATTTGGGTGGTGGTGCTACCATGGAGCAATCGATTAAAGCCGCGGCTATTGGCGGTAATATCATTTCAATCGGCATACTGGGAGGCCGCACTGGCGAAATTGATTTTCCGCTGTTCTTTTACAAACAGCTGCGAATGAAAGGCATAGTCGTTGGCAGTCGCGAAATGCAAGAGGCATTGGTTAATGCCATAAATATCAATGGCATTAAACCTATCGTTGATCGGGAGTTTCCACTGGAACAGCTAGCGGATGCCTTTCGTTATCAGGAGACTGGAGCACATCTTGGCAAGATCTGCCTCAGCTTCTAACAACTCCTGATTCTTCATTATTTTTTATCTCTTATAATATTTTTCTCGCTTTGGCAGAAATTGCTGGTTATATGTCATTGCTGCCATTAGCATTCAGGCATAGTCTTACTCTCACCGAATGAATATCGAGTATTACGCTTAATGATGTAATAGCGAGACATATAAGAGAGTAGAGAGGCTTCCCTATGAGTTATACCTATGGCATTTATCTATACCAACAAGTCGCTGCCTTGGATTTTGTTGGTCCCTATGATGTTTTTTCGTTATCAACCTATTTGCGAGGTGAAGGGCAGGTTGTTACGGTAGCCGAAAGTAAAGAGCCGATTGAGTGTGCCAGCGGCATGACAGTGATGCCGCAGTACGATTTCGATGATGTGCCAGATCTGGATGTGGTGCTAGTCCCTGGAGCTAACAACTTGGAAGATGCAATGGAAAATGAGTCGGTGATTGACTGGCTTAAGCAAGAGGCGACAACCGCACAATTCACCACCGCCGTTTGTACCGGAGCATTAATTCTTCAGCGCGCAGGCTTACTGAACAATAAAAAGGCCACGACACATTGGCAGTTAATTGAAGAGCTGCAAAAGCATCCAACTACTGAAGTCTTACCGGAGATGCGTTATGTACGCGACGGTAATATCGTGACAGCACAGGGCATTTCTGCAGGTATTGATATGGCATTATGGTTAGTCGGTGAATTGCATAGCCCAGCTCATGCCAGAGAAGTGCGGAAAATATTACAGTATGATCCAGCGCCACCCTACACGGCAGAGGTGTAAGTTCATAGGTTCAATACTATGAAGAGCGTCGAAATATTTTTGTTCGAAGGCGCCAATGGTCTTGATGTGATGGGACCATTGGAAGTCTTTGCTACGGCAACCCAGCTATTGCGACGAAGAGGCCAGTTAAAACAGGGTTATCAATTATCACTAGTGGCGAAGAAAGCGGGGCCGGTTAAACTGGAAAGTGGTGTTTCCCTGGTTGCTGAAAAATCACTGAGTAATCATTCAGCGCCAGATTATTTTATTGTGCCTGGCGGGATGCTTCCACTGGCGCCGATGGGTGATGACAGTGCGCTCAATAAAATTCGTAAAAAATCAGAAAAAGCCAAGCAGCTTGTTTCCATTTGTACCGGCGCTTTTGTTTTGGCAGAGGCCGGGCTATTAACCAACCGTCGCTGCACAACACATTGGGCTTATTCCGATCAGTTAAGTCAGCAGCACCCGTCACTAAAAGTGAATACCGATGCCATCTACGTAGAGGATGGCACTGTCTACACCAGTGCCGGTGTTACGGCAGGCATAGACCTCGCGCTAGCATTGGTTGAAAAAGATTATTCGGCAAATCTGGCGATAGAAGTTGCAAGGTACCTGGTGCTGTATTTGCGAAGGCCCGGTAGTCAATCACAATTTAGTACCCCGATGGAATTACACGCTAAAGCGGGTGATACCTTTGATCAGTTGCATAACTGGGTTCTGAACAATATTGATGATTCACTAACTGTTGAAAACCTGGCCGATTATGTAGCCATGAGCCCGCGCAATTTTGCACGCCTGTTTGCATCCAAAACCGGCATTACACCAGGGCGTTACATCGAATTAATACGAATAGAAAAAGCCAAGGAATTACTCTCGCATACCGAGCAAACAGTGAATGAAATTGCATCACTCAGCGGTTTTCATCGTGAAGAAAGAATGCGGCGAGCTTTTGTAAGAAATTTAGGTATTACACCCACCCAGTATCGATGCCATTTTTCGGCAGTAGCAGTTTAATTGTCAATCAATCCAATGGCTGCTTTGCTCAAGAATCAAGAGTGCTTTTCATTTTCAAAGCTTACCTCTATTCCGATTCCAGAAGGAGATTTGAAAAATACCTGTGATATGTTTATTTCAGACAGATAAATAACTTTGTGTTTAATATCGTGTTTTATTAGATTTTGAATCAGCTGTTTTAGGCCTGATGATTGGAATGCTACGTGGTCGAGATACCCTTGTTTTTCATTTTTGTAATGTTTTTCACTTTCAGCCAGGTGAACAATTGCTTTCTCATTTCCATACAACCAATAACCATTACTTGAAAAGTCTGGCCGATATCCTTCCCGCAGTCCAAGCACGTTGCAAAAGAATTCTTTTTCCTTTTCAAGTAGCTTTCTTGGTCCGCTAATGTTGATGTGATTTAGGTTCATTGTGTCTGCTAACACCGCGTTAACCAAGCGAGCCGAACGCGAGCCCGGCTGAACGCATCGTTACGGGTAGTTTCTCCATCTAATCAAGTGATGGGTCATACTTTTCAAATGTGCTTAAATTATTTGAGCTGGAGTTTCTGCCACCAAAGATATAAATTGCACCATCATGGGAGACGGAACCCACATTATGTCGATTATCTGGCATTGAAGTATTAGTATTCCAAGTAAAGTCAATCGTATTAAAAGCATCGACGTTATTTAGCGAACGACATCCACCTGAACACGTATAACCTCCAATAAGATATATCACTTGTTCGATAGACTCAGCAGAGAATCCATAACGTTTGGGAGAATTAAGAACTCCAGATCTTACCCACATATCAGTAATTGGATCATAAACCTCATAACCGTTTTCGTTGTTTGCGCCTCCAAATACATATATTTCATCACCAAAAGTTATACATGAACTTCCCCAGCCTAGTTTAGAGTTAGACTCTCTATAAGCCCACGTATCAGTTGAAGGATCATACATTTCTACGCTGGTTAAAGAGTTGTTTTGATTTCTTCCTCCAAATACGTAAATCAAGTCCCCGTGAATACAGCTCGAATGGGAGCTTCGTGGTGTGCCCATAGAGGCCCTACTTGACCATGATTGGGATTCCAGATCAAAAACTTCTACTGAACTTATACTAAAGTTGCCACCAATAACATAAATGTTATTACCAATAGCATTTGAGGTATGGCTATGCCTTTCTTGTTGCATACTTGGCAATGATTCCCAAGTGTTATTAGATGTATCAAACCTCTCCATGACATTTAGTGTATTATTTCCATTGAACCCGCCGATAACATAAATATTTCCATCAATTATTGCGCCTGAAGGGCTATGCCTGCTTGTAGATAAATTGGGTAATGTCTCCCAGGGATTTCCAATAACTTCAACTTGAAAAGGTCCAAGATCAGCGGACAAATTGCCGTCAGATACAGAAATTAAAATTTCTTGATAAACACCGATATCTTTATTGTCTGGGCTTCCACTAATTTCACCAGTCATGTCATCAAACGATGCCCATGAAGGTAAATTTTGAACACTATATTCAAGATCATCTTCATCTATATCAAATGATGTTGGTACAAACGAAAAAGCTTCAAAAGCGGTTACGCTATTATCTGGAGTGCCTGAAACTGTTGGTGTGTCATTTACTGGTAAAATATTAATAGTTATAGTGACTTCACCACTTTCAATAATATCTTGAGAAAGGCGATATTTAAATGTATCAGCACCATTGTAGTTTTCATTAGGCGTATAAATTAACTCAGGGTAATCACCCTGAACTGAACCAAAGTTAGGACTCTGCGAAATTGTTAAATCTATATCTATGCCCAAAGGGTTATTTGAGGAAGTATCAATATTAATAGAGTTATCCTCATTGGTTTCCAGCTCTTGGTTTTCAACTAAAAATCCTAGTTCATATGGATTAACTTGAACCTCTATATCAAAAGAAGGATATTCGGTCATTAAATTACCATCGTTCGCACTTAAAAGAATGTTTTCGTAAAGGCCAACATCATCGTTAGTTGGAGATCCAGTTATTTCACCTGTTTGATCATTGAAACTTGCCCAGCCCGGCAAATTTTCAATGCTGAGTTCAAGCGAATCATTTTCTATATCCGATATTGTTGGAGCGAACGAATACGCATTATGTGCCATAAATTCAGTTATTGGATTTCCTGTAATCGAAGGTGCGTCATTTTGTCCAATAACACTCAGACTTACAGTCACTACTTCACTTGAAATTTCACCCTGCGTTAACTGATATGAAAATGAATCACTTCCTTCGAAGTTGGCATTAGGTGAATACGTTAAGTTTGGGTAACTTCCAGATACTACCCCATTAGATGCTGAAGATATGATATCAACCCTAACTTCGATACCCAATGGATTATTTGTTTCAATATCGACTTCTGTGGATTGATCTTCATTAACTTCGACTGCTTGGTCCGCTACGATAAAACTTTGTTGGTATGGCGATGTATCGAATTCATCCTCAACACCATCATTATCATCATCCATGTCTATTGCATTGAAAATGCCATCCAAATCTGTATCTAAATACTCATTAATGTCTACTCTTTCAAATCCGTCTACTCCATTGATCCAGTCGTCAATGTTGCTTGAAACTATAGAAGGATCTATCTCGGGAATGACTCTTCGCAATGACTCTAGTATGGGGTTGTCGCCGAAGGTTCCATCTGCTCCAAAGTCAGCTTCCAACTCATTTAAGAGTAGTGTGAGTTCAGCATCAGGGTTCGTAGAATTGGTATTTGATTGGTTTAACGCATATTTATATAAAATTGAGGAAGCTGAAAGTAAATAAGAGCTTCCACTGGTTAATTCATCGTTATAAATAGATAAAGAAGTAAAATCGTTTTCTGCAGAGTTTGGGACAACTTCACTGAATGCAATGAGAAACTCCCTTTCTGCCTGATTTTGTGCACTCTCAAATTGTAAATTATCATTACTGATAAGGTTTTTGATGCGTTGGCTTGTAAGATGGGTAAGGAGGTTAATGTAAGCAGTTTGTTCTTCTTGGTCGGACAAGCTTATGATGGAGCGCAATGTCATGGTTCCTTGAGATAATTCTCCCGTGATTTCATTTCGATAGTACCCAGTAGCGGATAATTCTAATAGATCAGAACTTTCATCTAAAAAGAAGGTGAAGTTCCCCAAATCGTCAATTGTATTCGTGACGACTGTTGAGTCGGTGTTTACTGCATCAGGAGAGAGTAGATTAACCGTGACAGTCGATCCAATTACAAACGGACCTTTCTGAACTGCACCAATAACCTCCACTTCTGGCCTAGTGGTAGTTTGGTTCTGCTGGTTTGTATCGCTATTCCCTCCACTGCCACCACCGCAAGCGGTTATAGATGCAATAAGTAAACTTCCTAATAAACAAATTATCCTTTTCTGAAACATTATTTAAACCTCTTATATCCTAATTGAAACTTTGTTGATTCTCGGTTGATTTCATAACAATTCTTATATCGTTTGTGCGATATGTGTTGATTCAAAATATGTATTACTGAAGCCGTGAAAGGAAAATAGAATTTTGCTGATGCTCTGAATCATCCCTGTTTCTCGATATTCATTGTTCTTTTAGTTTCCTAATACTAATTCAACTTGTTGAAAAAAAGCCAGTGTTCAGCGACTGATGTGGGTATTAGTACCACTTTGGGGTATTCAACATTTTTTCCGTTGAAAAGTATGTGTTTCCTAATATACAAATATATGCATTGAATACAGCTGTGTTTTTGTTTCGACAGGGGTTACACCGCGAAAGCAATGCGGTTATTAGTTTGGTTTGATCGGAGCTAATTGTAAAATCAAATTCGATATGTGGTTTTTGTCATCACTTTTGACACAGCAGTCATCAGTGATTTTATTGGGGCGGGAAATTCTTGGCCACCAGCTTGTAACGCGCGGGTGCCGTGTTTTTCTTCATCTTCCAGCATTTGTTCGAGAATGGCGCGGCTTTTTTGATCTTCTTCCGGCAGTTGTTGCAGGTGGTCTTGCAAGTGTTTGCAGACTTGATCTTCAGTGGCGGCGACAAAGCCTAGGCTCCATTTGTCGCCAGCAATTCCAGCGGCGGCGCCGATGGAGAAGGATGCGGCGTAGAAGAGTGGGTTCAGCAAGCTGGTTTGGCTCTCCAGTTCGTTTAGGCGCTGTTCGCACCATGCCAGATGGTCGATTTCTTCCTGAGCAGCCTTTTCCATTTCCTCCCGAACATCGGGCAGTTTGGCTGTTAATGCTTGCCCCTGGTAGAGGCCCTGTGCACACACTTCGCCAGTGTGGTTAATGCGCATTAAGCCTGCGACATGTTTTTTCTCATTGTTGCTGAGCTCGCAGTCTTCAAAGGGGGTGGCGGGACTGGCTTGTTCAGCCTTGGCAGCGGTGGGTACCAGTGTACGCAGCGCCTGATCGGCGTTGACGATAAGCTTGTCAATCAACGAAAGTCGACGCTGCATGGTTTTCTGCTCCTGTGTCCTGCCTCTAGAATGTAAGGAACTCATGGTGGAACAAGTTCCACCCTACGCTTGTTCGCGTTCAATAGCGCGGTAGGCAATATCATTGCGATAATACACCTTATTCCAGTCGATAGCTTTAACCGCTTGGTAAGCACCTTGCTGGGCTGCAGTTACCGTATTGCCTAACGCAGTGGCACACAAGACTCTTCCGCCACTGGTGACGACTTGGCCATTGTCGAGCGTGGTGCCGGCGTGGAAAACTTTGCTGTTGTCGCTGTCAGCTTGATCGAGGCCGCTGATTACATTGCCTTTGTCGTAGCTGCCGGGATAACCGCCAGCGGCTAACACAACACCTACTGCGCATCGTGAATCCCACTCGGCAGTAATGGTATCCAGTTGGCCATCTAGCGCAGTATTGCATAGTGACACCAGGTCACTATTGAGTCGCATCATAATGGGTTGTGTTTCCGGGTCACCAAAGCGGCAGTTATATTCAATCACCTTAGGTGCGCCTTCTGCGGTAATCATTAAGCCGGCATACAAAAAGCCGGTGTAGTTATTACCTTCAGCGGCCATACCCTTTACAGTCGGCTCAATCACTTCCTGCATAATCCGCCGATAGACTTCATCAGTGACGACCGGCGCTGGGGAGTAGGCCCCCATACCACCAGTGTTAGGGCCGGTATCGCCATCGCCAACCTGTTTGTGATCCTGGCTGGTCGCCATAGGCAAAATATTTTTGCCATCGACCATAACGATAAAGCTGGCTTCTTCGCCCTCAAGAAATTCTTCAATGACCACACGATGCCCGGCTTCGCCAAAGGCATTGCCGGCTAACATATCGCGAATAGCTTCTTCGGCTTCCTGTTCGGTCATGGCAACAATCACGCCTTTACCTGCAGCGAGTCCATCAGCCTTAACGACGATTGGTGCACCTTGCTCTTTCAAGTAGGCAAGGGCAGGTTCAATTTCAGTAAAGGTTTGATAGGCGGCAGTAGGGATGTTGTGGCGAGCCAAAAAGTCTTTAGTAAAGGCTTTGGAGCCCTCCAGTTGTGATGCGCCTTTGCTCGGGCCAAAACAGCGCAGTTCTTTCTCCGCGAAGAAATCCACAATGCCGTCAACCAGCGGCGCTTCCGGCCCAACAATCGTTAAGCCGACGTTGTTGTCCCTGGCGAATGCTGCCAGTGCTTCGAATTGGTCGACATTAATGGCGATATTGGTACATTTATTTTCAATAGCAGTACCTGCGTTACCTGGGGCGACAAAGACGGTTTCTACCTGAGGTGATTGTGCTGCCTTCCAGGCCAGTGCATGTTCACGGCCACCAGAGCCAATGATGAGTATGTTCATATTTTTTCTCGTCGGACGTCAGACGTCGGAGGTCGGACGCTTATTGGTTGCTAAATTTTATTTCAGTGCGTTAATTAGGCTTTGTAGCTTGGCATACAGTTTGTGGGTCATTATAAAAAGTTCTTCGTCGTTTTCTAAATAGTCAAGTTGTTTAGCAATAGCTATTTGTGTTTCTAGTTCCATTAATGAACCACGGGAAATGTATAGAAATCTGATAAATTCTTTGTCTGTTTCTCTGCCTCTCCCTTCGGCTATATTGCTGGGTATGCTAACTGCTGCCCGACGCATTTGGCTGCTCAGACCAAACTGTTCTTCACGAGGTAACAATTTTGTAACGCGATACACTATCTCGACAAGTGTCATAGCATCCTGCCAAACTTGCAATTTTTGATAAATCCTCATCAACGAACCTCCCTGTCCGTTTTATTTTTTTAGGCGTCCGACATCAGGCCTTCGACGTCTGACGCCGCCACTTTTAGTGGCGGCTATTAATGGCGGAAATGCCTCATCCCCGTAAATACCATCGCCATACCTGCTTCGTCAGCAGCGGCAATGACTTCTTCATCGCGAATTGAGCCGCCGGGCTGGATAACACAGCTGATACCTGCCTTCGCTGCATTATCGATACCGTCACGGAAGGGGAAGAAGGCATCGGAGGCCATCACGGAGCCTTTAACTTCCAGGCCGGCGTGCTCGGCTTTGATGCCGGCAATACGCGCTGAATTGACGCGGCTCATCTGGCCGGCGCCGACACCGATGGTACGGCCATTGTGGCCGTAAACAATGGCATTGGATTTAACGAATTTGGCGACTTTCCAGGTAAACAACAGGTCGCGAATTTCTTCTGCGGTAGGCTGGCGCTGGCTCACGATTTTCAAGTCAGCTTCGGTGATCACACCCAGATCGCGATCTTGAACTAACAGGCCGCCGTTAACACGCTTCAAGTCGTAATCCGCTTGAGCCGCTTGCCATTGACCGCATTCCAACAGACGCACATTTTTCTTTTCGGCAACAGCTGTCTTTGCCGCTTCAGAAATAACGGGAGCGATGATGACTTCAACAAACTGACGATCACAAATGGCCTTGGCCGTGTCAGCATCCAGTTCACGGTTAAAGGCGATAATGCCACCGAAGGCTGATTCGGTATCGGTTTCAAAGGCTAAATCGTAGGCCTGTTGAATGTTATCAGCAACAGCAACGCCACAAGGGTTAGCGTGCTTGACGATTACACAGGCGGGTTCATCAAACTGTTTGACGCATTCCAGTGCAGCATCGGTATCAGCAATATTATTGTATGACAGTTCTTTACCCTGCAATTGGTTAGCGGTAGCGATAGAACCTGCCGTTGGATTTTTCTCCACATAAAATGCTGAGTTTTGATGAGAGTTTTCGCCGTAGCGCATGTCCTGCGCTTTGGTAAATTGGGTGTTAAAGGTGCGAGGGAAATGCTCGTTGCCGCCTGGCACTTTACGTCCAAAGTAATTAGCGATGGCGCCGTCGTAGGCAGCAGTGTGCTCATAGGCTTTGATTGCCAAATCAAAACGTGTCGCCTGCGATGTAGCGCCATTGTTAGCCTTCATTTCTTCAATAATAGCTTCGTAGTCGGAAGCGTTGACAACAATATTAACGAAGGCATTGTTCTTGGCGGCAGCGCGAACCATGGTGGGGCCACCGATATCGATATTTTCAATGGCATCGGCCAATGTGCAATCGGGGTTGGCAACGGTTTGTTCAAAGGGGTACAGGTTGACTACGACCATATCGATAGCATTGATTCCGTGTTCTGCCATCACTGCATCGTCTTGACCGCGACGTGCGAGGATGCCGCCGTGAACTTTCGGGTGCAATGTTTTAACGCGGCCATCCATCATCTCCGGAAAGCCGGTGTATTCTGATACTTCTATCGCATTTACACCGCTGTCACAGAGTAACTTGTAGGTGCCACCGGTTGAAAGAATGTCTACACCCTGTGACTGCAATGCTTGGGCAAAGTCGACAATGCCCGTTTTATCTGAAACGCTAATCAGGGCGCGTTTGATGGGCAGATAATTTGAATCGTTGCTCATAAATTTACTCGTGAATTTGCTCGTAGATTGTCCTAACAGTGTTGTCGTGGTTTGTAGCGTATTGCTTACAATGTAAAAAGGGGTGAATAGCTCACCCCTTTTTATGAGTGGGCTGTTTTTATAGCAAGCCGTATTGTTTCAGTTTTTTACGCAACGTGCCGCGGTTTAAACCCAGCAGAACTGACGCTTTGGTTTGATTATTGCGCGTGTACTTCATGACTTCTTCTAACAGTGGTGCTTCCACTTCGGATAGTACCATTTCGTAAACATTGGTTACTTCCTGGCCATCAAGATGAGCGAAGTAATTGTTCAATGCGATAGAAACGCTGTCGCGCAGTGTTTGCGCCTGGGAAACAGGTGCGTTGGTTAGATGTTGCTTTTGATCAAGTTCCTGCTGACTCATGTTTTGATCATGGTCTGACACTGATTCAGCGACGGGTTGAGTTGCGCTGGCGGATAGCGTGTCATTATCTTTCATGCTGCGATTACCTCTTGGTAGATAGATTTGTCCGAGCTGAACACAGGTGTTTCAGTCGGTTGATAGGTTTGACATTGGGATAATTGCTGGAAGTAGTTGCTGATGGCTTGTTGTTGCTCGTCGGCATTTTCCAGTTGATTAAATAATCGTTTAAATTCATTGCCACCGGATTGTGTGCTCAAATACCAGCCCACATGCTTGCGCGCAATTTTGACGCCCATAAATTCGCCGTAAAATTGATGGAGGCTGGTTAAATGCTGCAACAGAATATGCTCCATTTCATCCAATGTCGGTGAAGGTAACATTTCTCTTGTCTTAAGGTAGTGATCGATTTCTCGGCATAGCCAGGGACGACCCTGGGCACTGCGTCCGATCATAACGGCATCGGCTTTGGTGTGGTCCAGTACAGCTTTAGCTTTTTGCGGTGAATCGATGTCACCGTTGGCGATAACCGGAATAGACACGGCAGCCTTGATGGCGGCGATGGTGTCGTATTCGGCCTGGCCTTCAAATTTACAGCTGCGCGTGCGGCCATGAACTGCTAGAGCGCTAATGCCATTAGCTTCAGCGATTTGTGCAATTTCGACACCGTTGCGCATCTGTGGTGACCAGCCGGTACGGATTTTTAAGGTTACCGGCACATCAACGGCAGCCACTACGGCTTGCAAAATATCATTGACTAATGCCTGGTCTTTTAGCAGTGCTGAGCCAGCTGCTTTTTTGCAGACTTTTTTAGCTGGGCAGCCCATATTGATATCAATAATTTGAGCGCCTTGTTCTACATTCAGCTTTGCTGCTTCAGCCATCATCTCCGGATCACCACCGGCAATCTGTACCATGCGCGGTTCGATTTCGAGATCGTGGCTCATGCGCTGCTGTGATTTTCTGGTGTGCCAAAGGCGGGAATCGCTGGTCAGCATTTCCGATACCACCAGGCTGGCTCCAAAGCGCAGACATAACTGCCTGAAGGGCAGGTCAGTCACGCCGGCCATCGGTGCTAATACCACATGTCCAGCAATATTGTAGGGGCCAATTTGGAACACAATTCGTCCTGAGCGGAATTTAATTAACAGTTACTGCCGGTAAAACTATTTGAATACAGCTGTTAGGTTTACTTCTGCTGGCAGCTAATAGCCGCCGAAAAAAGAGGCGCTATGATAATCGCAAGAGCTCAATGGATAAAGCATTATTGTGCAAGTTTTAAGCAAAAAAACTTGATTTAGGGGATTGACAAAAGCGAACGCGAAGCACTCAGCGCCTTGGAGGAAAAAGAGACAGGGTTTAAATTAATAATCAGGTTATCAGTCGCTCAGAATAGCCAGTTAACCGCCCAATAGGGGGTGGAAATTTAAACGGTAATTTACCGCGTGAGAACCCGGGTCAACAATGTTGAGGGAGATGTGTACTGGTTGCTTGATGGGCATCATATTGCTGCCGGTGAGTTCACCGCTCAAGTATTCATTAGGTGTGAATCGTCTGCCTGCTACAACGTTGCCCGACAGGTCGGTAAACACTAGCTCCATGATGGGAAACTTTTGCGGGAAGGTGGCCCGATTGGTAATGATGGCGTCAATTACTAATGACTGCTGTTGGTCCGGATTGCTGCGAATCATTAAGTTGGAGGAGCGTATCAACTTAATGTCGTGCTTTTCGGGCATAGTGCAACCGATTATATTGCAGGTGCTGGTCAGTAGTGAGCGATAACTATCATCTCGTGCCAGCTGTTCGAAATTGAAGGTCACGTATTGAATAAACAGTGCAATCACAGCAATCACCGCGGCGGCTTGCCAGGCGTATTGGGTCAAGTTGTGATGGCGGCTGGCTGTGGCAATTTCAACGGGTTCGGGTTCTATGCCGGCTAACAGTGCCAGTTTTTCCTCGCCAATACGATCTCCTGCGGTGAGAGATTCTTCATTAAACACGAATTCAGTCATCGATTGAGGCTGTTCCGCTTGTTCTTGCTCATCAATAATATCAAGCAATTCAGGATCTACCGGGGAATGTTGTTCTTCATTGTCATCAAGAGAATCAAAGAAGTCTTCAAATTGATCTTCGGGTTCTTCCTGTTCGTCAGCGTCGGCCAGGTATTCCTCGTCGTTGCTGCCTGAGTCATCTGATTCAGCTTCATCCTCTTCCAGTAATTTTTTTGCCCATTCTTCTTCGCTTTCGGTCTCGTCGCCTAATTCGTCAAGATCCTGAAATACTTTGCTGGACGGTGTTTCTTCCCAGCTATCAATGTTGAGAAAGCTTTCGCTGAATGACTCGGATCGTGTGTCATTAATATTTCTTTCATCGTCCTCAATGCTGCCAGCAGTTTCATCGAGGCCTGGTTCGTTAATAGAAAGTTCATCGATAGAAGGTTCAATTTCTAAAATAGAATCGTGTTCAGGTTCGTCATTGATGAGTTCGTCTTCGATTTCATCGTCATTGATTGGCTCTTCATCAATGGCGAAGGAGTCCTCAGCGGTTGTTAAAGAGCCCTCAGCGGGCAAGGAGCCCTCAGCTGTTATTAGAGAATCTTCAGCCGCTAAGGCGCCTTCGTTAAGTAAATCTTCATTTAAGAGTTCTTCATCAATCTCGATATCCATTTCTGCAGAATCGTTAACCTTTGCCAGCGCTTCTTCGATTTCTGGTGTTTGCTCAAAGAGGTCTTCGGCTAACAGACTTTCTTCCTCAAAGGTTTCGTTCAGGAAGTCAGTGTCGTCGTCAAAAATATCATCATCAAAGATGTCATCAATTTCGTTTAGGGAGCTATCGTTTTCTTCGACATTCAGGAATTGCGTTGTCGGCTCGATTTCATCCAGGTGTTGGTCATCAATCTCAATGGCGCTTTGTTCGATAGTGTCGCTGAAAAATTCTTCTTCCTGATGGAAAGGATCAGACTCCGCAGCAAGATCAGGACTGTTAGTTGGATTGCCTAGCCAATGTTCAGGTGCATTGAAAATATGCAGGCAGGAGCCACAGCGTACCGCACCATTGGCGATCTTTAATTGATCGTCGGTGACCCGGAAGGAGGTCTGGCATTTGGGGCACTGTGTGACCTGTGTGGTCATAGTTGTAAGTCCTGAAACCCGGTTGACGGCTTTTTAGCGTTCTTTAAGTGTATCGCTTTTTTCAGAAAAAACGAGGAGTTATCTATGTTTTGTGAAGTGATTCCACAAGCTTGCGATGGTCTGCAAAAGCTAGTGACGTTGGCCGGTTAGGCGAATCCAATCGTCCTGTTCAACTGCGGGTTCCATGTCGAACCACCGTTGATAATGTTGGTATAGGTTGTCTGCCTGGCTGGATATGATGCCTGACAGTACTAACAAACCTTTGGGCTGTAGTAGCTGGCTGATCTGAGGGGCGAGTTCCAGCAGTGGTCCTGCAAGTATATTGGCGACCAGGATGTCGGCTTGCGTGTTTGCTGGAATTTGATCGGGTAGGCAAGTAATGATTCGTTGTGAGTCAATGTTGTTGCGTTTGGCATTATCGCGAGTAGCGGTTAATGCTTGCGGGTCGTTATCAATGGCGATAACTTTTTCTGCGCCCAGTAGCAGGGAGGCAATACCGAGAATGCCGGAACCGCAGCCGAAATCTACCACAGTTTTGTCAGTCAGGTCACAACCGTCTAACCACTTCAGGCACAGGGCGGTGGTGGGATGAGTGCCACTGCCGAAGGCAAGGCCTGGGTCCAGTAGTAGGTTCACAGCATCTACTTCAGGCGGCTGTTTCCAACTGGGACAAATCCATAATCGCTGGCCGAATTTCATCGGCTCGAAATGGCTCATCCATTCCCGTTCCCAGTCTTTATCTTCCAAAATTTCCCAGCGATAGCTGGGAAGCGATTTGCCGTATTGCGCAGTGGCGATCACAGTGGTGAGATCGGTATCGATGTTGGCATTGAATAGGCCGGTAACACGGGTGTTATTCCAGAGCGGTGTTTCGCCAACAGCGGGTTCTAGAATGGGTTGGTCGGCATTATCTTCCAGGGTAACAGAAACAGCTCCCGCAGCTAGCAATGCGTCTTCGATGGCATCGCTATTGCTGCGAGTGGCTTTTACTCGTAGTTGCAACCAGGACATCGGACTAACAGATCGTATTTAGTCGGCAGCAAGTATCCCTATAGTTACAGCCCAAGTTTTTTCTCCAGGTAGTGGATGTTAACACCACCTTCGCGGAAAGGGGCGTCGCGAACCAGATCCTGTTGCAGAGGAATGTTGGTTCGAATGCCATCAATCACCATTTCATCCAGTGCACTGCGCATTCTGTCGAGAGCGGCTTCACGAGTCTCTGCCCAGGTTATAACTTTGGCAATCATAGAGTCATAGTTTGGGGGTACGCTGTAGCCGCTATACAAATGCGAATCTACACGAACGCCGAGCCCTCCGGGCGGGTGAAACATTTTGATCGTACCGGGGCAGGGCATAAAGGTTTTGGGATCTTCGGCATTGATGCGACATTCGAAGGCATGGCCGTTGATTTTGATCTCTTCTTGTTTGAACGACAGTTTTTCACCCGAGCATACGCGGATTTGCTCTTTGATTAGGTCGACGTTGGTGATCATTTCAGAAACCGGGTGCTCGACTTGGATTCGCGTATTCATCTCAATGAAGTAAAAACGGCCATCTTCGTAGAGAAACTCAAAGGTACCTGCACCGCGATAGCCAATTTGATTACAGGCATCAATACAGGATTGATAAACCTCATTGCGAATGTCATCAGGAATGCCAGGAGCGGGTGCTTCTTCAAGTACTTTTTGGTGGCGGCGTTGCAGTGAGCAGTCACGATCATAAAGATGAGCAGTATTACCTTGGCCGTCGGAGATTACTTGCACTTCAACGTGACGTGGATTCTCCAGGAATTTTTCCATGTACACAGTGCCGTCACCAAAGGCTGCAGAGGCCTCAGAGCGGGTAACATGAATTGAATTCAATAAAGCAGCTTCGCTTTGTACAACTCGCATGCCTCGACCGCCACCGCCAGCGGCTGCTTTGATGATAACTGGGTAGCCGATATCGCGTGCAATCTGCAGACAGCGCTCTTTATTATCTACCGGCAAAGGGCCGTTAGAGCCGGGAACCGTAGGTACACCCGCTTTACGCATTGCTTCGATGGCGGAAACTTTGTCTCCCATTAAGCGGATAACTTCTGCTGAAGGACCGATAAACACAAAGCCGCTCTTTTGTACCTGTTCTGCAAAGTCGGCATTTTCCGCCAAGAAGCCATAACCGGGATGAATAGCTGTGGCGTCGGTGACTTCGGCGGCACTGATGATAGCGGGGATATTTAAGTAGCTTGCCGGTGAAGGTGCTGGGCCAATGCAAACGGATTCATCGGCCAGCCGAACGTGCATTAGGTCTCGGTCAGCTTGTGAGTATACAGCGACGGTTTTGATGCCCATTTCTTTACAGGCGCGAAGAATCCGAAGTGCTATTTCACCACGGTTGGCAATAACGATTTTATCAAACATGAATTTTTGCCCTGTTGATATAACCCGCACTAACAAGGCTCGAGTTATATCGTTGTTTTGATATCTGTTGTTTTTGGATCACTGGAATTTTTGAACAATTTTTTAATAGGGGTAATTCCAATTGACTAAACAATGGTGACTAGTGGTTGATCGTATTCAACGGGCTGGCCATCTTCCACCAGGATGGCTTCGATGGTGCCTGCTTTGTCTGCTTCGATCTGATTCATCATTTTCATCGCTTCAACGATACAAATGACATCACCTACTTTGACGTGCTGGCCCACTTCAGCAAATGATGGGGAGCCAGGAGACGGCGCACGGTAGAAGGTTCCCACCATGGGTGATTTGATTATGTGGCCGGATATGGCTGGAGCAGCTTCTTCTGCAGCAGGCGCCGGAGCAGCCGCTGGTGTTGGAGCTGGGGCAGCTGCAGCGGGTGCAGGAACTGGGGGCGGCATAGGTACTGCTGGTGCTGCGTAAGTGGCTGCGTTACCAGAGTTGCGGCTAATGCGTACCGACTCTTCGCCTTCTTTAATCTCAATTTCGTCAATATTGGATTCTTCCAGCAGCTCGATCAGTTTTTTTACTTTGCGTATATCCATAGTGTTTCTCTAATGCTCACTCTGTTTATGTCTTTATATATATGCGGTATTTTTTTGTTCTGGTTTTTTCTAACTGGCTAGTTGTCTTTTAAATTATTGCATGCAGCTTGTAGCGCCAATAAATAGCCTTGTGTTCCCAATCCGCAGATAACGCCTTCGGCAATATCCGATAAGTAGGATTTATGCCGGAAGCTCTCTCTTTTGTGTACGTTGGAAATATGTACCTCGATAAAGGGTATGGCGACACCTAACAGTGCGTCGCGCAATGCAATACTGGTATGGGTAAAGGCGCCAGGATTAAAGATAATGAAATTTATTCCTTCCTGTCTGGCGTCATGAATGCGTTCAATGAGTTCGTACTCGGCATTGCTTTGCATAGTCAGCAAATGATGGCCAGCAGATTGTGCAGCATCTATCAATTGGCGATCAATATCAGCCAGCGCGGCTGATCCATAAACTTCCGGTTCGCGGCTGCCGAGCAGATTAAGATTGGGGCCATGTAATACCAGTATTGATGCCATGATGGTTGTATTCCGGTCTTGTATTCTGGTGATTGACCTTCAGCTCAGCGCTAATCTGCGCTCGCTATTGTTATTTGCTGTTTTGTTATTCACATCAGGTTGGCGATTCTGCCTCAAAAGATAACTGTAGTCCAATATTTGTTAAGTTCAATGCATTTGCTGACGATATCGGCGCAAAATCACTGATTTTACAAGCAAGTTTTGAGTTTTTATTTTGGTAGATGTCGGCAGAAGGCGTCTATTTCGAGATAAGATTGCCGATGATCGATGTTTTTGCCATCAACTTCGCCAAAATTGCAGTCAAATGTTGCTATCTCTTCGGTTTTTGTTTGAAATGGGAGTTTAGCTTGGTTTTTAAGTCAGTTTTTAGCAAATTAACAAGATAACAGACGTTAGTAGCAATATAACAGCAGGTTGTTGTTATAAGCGCTCGTTTTAAGCGGTTATCAAAAAAGACAGCTTCCTGCATTAGTTGCTGGCAACGGTTGCCTGTGTTGCGGCTGAAAAAGCATTGACGACTGTATCTACAGTGAGAATTTGCGGAAGCACTTCTGCGGTACCATTGCTGTTTGCGGGGTATACCAAGTAGAGGGGAATACCGTTACGACCATATTGTGAGAGTAGTGCTGTAATGGTTGGGTCGTAATTAGTCCAATCGGCTTTCAGGTAGGTGATGCCATTTTGTTGCAGTGATTCTTTAACTCTATCTGTGCTTAATGTGACCTTTTCATTGGTGAGGCAGGTGATGCACCAGTCGGCAGTGACGTTGATAAAAACGGGTTTACCTTCATCGCGTAACGCTGCAAGCACGGCTGGGTTATAGCTTAGCCATTCACTATTAGTATTATTCTCACGAGCTACCGGCTGCAGTAAATTGCTGGCCAATAGAGTCAGAGCAATCACGATACTGGCTGCTGACAAGCTGCGCTTAATCAGCTTTCCATTCCATAGCCAAATTGCCAAGGCGAGTAGTACGCAGCCGAGTAAAATCGTGGCCATGCCATTGACGCCAGTCTGGTTGCCAACTACCCAACACAGCCAAACAGCTGTGGCATAAAGCGGAAAAGCCAGAATCTGTTTCAGTTGATCCATCCAGGGACCAGGTTTAGGAATTTTACTGAGCAGTTTAGGTGAAGCGCTCAGTACCAACACAGGTAGTGCCATGCCAACGCCCAGCGCGGCAAAAACCAGCAGAGATATGACTACAGGCTGTGTGACAGCAAATCCCAGTGCGGTTCCCATAAAAGGAGCGGTACATGGGCTGGCAACGATGGTGGCGAGTACGCCGGTAAAAAAACTGCCGCTATAGCCCGACTTATTGGCGAGTGAGCTACCGACATTCATCCAGCTACCGCCGAATTCGACGACACCAGACAGGCTCAGCCCCATCACAAAGAATAAATAACACAGTGCCGCAACAAACCAGGGTGATTGTAAATGAAATCCCCAACCCACCGCTTGGCCTGCAGCCTGTAATGAAACCAGTATTCCTGCGACAACGATAAAGCTGGATACCACACCAGCGCTATAACTGAAGCCGTGTATTAGTTGCGAATGCTCTTTGTCATTGGCAAAGCCCAACACCTTCAAACTCAATACCGGGAACACACAGGGCATCAGGTTGAGAATAATGCCTCCTAGTGCTGCTAATAACAGCATATAGGGAAGGCTGCCCACATCAGCGTTAGCTGCTGATTGAATGGTTGTACCCGTGTTGGGTGATAGATTGTTGGATGATGGTCTGTCGGGAGTATCTTCAACTGGAGCAGCCGCCAATTTGATGCCGTCGAGCTGAAAGTGCTGCGTGCGAGGTGGGTAGCACAAGCCGGCATCAGCACAGCCCTGACTGGTTACACTGAGATTAAGGTTGGCTTGCTCTGGGATGTCTTGCAGTTCTATATCCAGGCTGTGGTAGTACACCTGGACGCGACCAAAATATTCGTCTTCTTTTTCCAGTCCATCAGGAATCTGAGGTGTGATGGCAATGGTCTGATCACCACTTTTAAGTTCGAAATCCAAACTGTGGCGATAAAGATAGTAACCCTCGGCAATTTGCCAATTCAGGCGTGCGTAAGGAGAGGAGCTATTGCGTTGTTCCATCTCAACATTGAGAATGTAGGCTTCTTCTACCGGCAGGAATTCATCTTCGAGTATTAGGTCGCTACTGGCTTCGAGCTCATTGTTGAAAGTCTTGGTCTGAAAATCATCTGCCGCTTGCGCTGAGTAGGCAAAAAAACATTGAATTAGGCAGATAAATAACAACAATCCGGTACGCATGGGGTTTCCGCTAGTAATAAAAGGCCTATGCTTGGACTCTCATTGGATAATGAGTTCCGTGAATCAATTGGCATAATTGTATCTCAATCCTGAAATTGCGCATGGTTGGGGTTCAAAAAGTTTGGTTTTATTACAGGTTTTAATGTGGTTTTGAACAAAAGTGTGAAAACGGTAGGTAAAAAGTCGAAGTTAGGCGGTCTCTATGCAGTTATTTTGCTCGTGTTTTCAGGTTGTGTTGTAACGCCTGAAGTGCCGCTGGAGCAAGCCGCATCCATTAACAGTGTACCTATTGAAGAAGATAATTCTGATAAGCAGGAAAGCCAGGAGATTCAGCAGCATATTGCTGATCTGTTGTTTAAAGCCCAACAGGCTTTGAAGCAGGATCGTTTGAAACGACCAACTGATGATAATGCCTATTTCTGGCTTCAGCAGGTATTGGCGTTGGATGAGTTAAACCCTGAAGCTCACAGCGGTATGCGAGCGATTACCCAACGTTATTTTGAGCTGGCGGAGCAGGCCTTTAAACAGGGACGTCGGAATTATGCCGAGTTGTTATTAAGTCGAGCGATGAGTGTATCCGCTACACCAAATCAGGTGGATCAGATAAGGCAAAAGTATCCAGAAGATGTGGCTGCAAATATCTATCCATTGTCTACTTCAGCTTTAGTGGAAAAAGGTGAGACGATAACAAAGCAGCTGGCCGATATTGCCGCGTTGGCGGTGCAGAAAGAATCGAGGTTGCTAATTGTGGCGCGCAATGATGCAGAAGGCCGCTGGATTTACAAACAAATGCGTGCGTCAGTTGATGGCTATCGTTTGCGTGGCAATATTGAAATTGGTGCCAACGCGCGCATTGTGTTGATTGATTTATAGCGTTTGCCAGGCAATTAAAGTTTTTGTGTGTATAACATGCCTAACAAGAGTGTCTGCTTAGGGTATAGTTAGCAAAAAAACATTGGGGAAAAACGTTGAGTATAAAAAATATCTTTAGGTCAGTTATTGTTTGCTTCGCCATGATGTCATCCTGGGCCAGTGCAGAACTACAGGTGCAAGATGGTTATGTACGCGCCTTACCGCCGGGTGTACCTGTGACGGCTGCTTTTATGACGCTGATCAATACTGCAGACACTGATGTGAAAATTACTGGTGGTAAGAGTAATGCAGCGGAAACACTGGAGTTGCATACTCATCGCCATGTAAATGGAATGATGAGTATGCAACAGGTGCCTTCGGTCGATATTCCTGCTAAAGGTGAATTCGCGTTTGTTCCTGGCTCATATCATATTATGCTTATGAATCTGACAAAGCCTTTACGCGCAGGTGATGTGGTCACCTTGCAATTGCACTCGGATGAGCAGGTTGTGCTGGATGTAGAGCTGCCTGTTCGCAGTGTGGTTAATGAGCATGCCCATCATTAGTGGTAATGAAGTAATGATGTCCTCTAATTTAATAAACTTCTAATGACTGGATTCACTTTTCAGAATCTCAAAATATTAGGATCAAGGTAAGGACGATAAAAAATGGCTATCAGTTGGCAATCGGTAAAAGAGCGTTTTAACCGCGTCAGTGATAGGGTGCTGAATAATGGCTTGATTGGCGATCGATTTGATTTAGATGATACCGGTGTGATGCCAAAGGCTATTGCGGTTGTAGTGGTAGTATATTTGGTGATAGCGGTATTTGTCGGTATTTATTGGTCAGGTGCTCCTGATCAATTTGCCGTTAAAGAAAACGCTGCCGTAATGGCTGAAAAAAATAATCAACCAGTCGTTATCGGTACAACCACAACGGCAACCTTGATTACAGTCACCAGTACTTTGCTTGAAAAACCGGGTGGCTTTATTAGTAACGATATTTTTCCTCCTGGGGTATGGCTGGACAACATGCCTGCCTGGGAATATGGCGCCTTGATTCAATCACGAGATTTAACCCGCGCTTTGCGCGAGAGCTTCAGCCGGTCGCAATCGCAATCTCAGGAAGATGTTGATTTGGGAAAAGCTGAGCCGAGTTTGAATTTTTCTCGTGACAGTTGGGCGGTGCCGGCAACTGAGTCTGAGTATCGTACAGCGATTAAGCACTTAAATAGTTATTTGGAGAGGCTGGGTGATCAGGGCAATAGTCAGTCGCAGTTTTATGCGCGGGCAGATAATTTACGTTATTGGCTGGCGATTGTTGAAAGTCGGCTGGGGAGTTTGTCACAGCGTTTGAGTGCCAGTGTTGGTAAACGGCGTTTAAATACCGATTTGGCAGGTGATGCTTCCGCGCAGCAATCGACCTATGCGCCTAACGAAATGGAAGTGAAAACACCCTGGTCAGAAATTGATGATGTATTTTATGAATCGCGTGGCTCTGCCTGGGCACTGTTACACTTTTTGCGAGCGATTGAAGTGGATTTTGCCGAAGTGCTGGTCAATAAAAATGCCTTGGTCAGTTTACAGCAAATTATTCGTGAGCTTGAGTCGACACAGGATGCCGTTTTTAGTCCAGTGATTTTAAACGGTAGTGGTTTTGGTTTGTTGGCAAATCATTCGCTGGTGATGGCGTCTTATATTTCCCGTGCCAATGCCGCTATTATCGATTTGCGCGAATTATTGTCTCAGGGCTAAAGTCATATTTTTAAAAATACCTTTAAGGAAAAGTTGTGTACAAATTATTTTCTTCTCTGTTATTACTAACGCTTTCAGCCTGTGCCTATAGTCCGCAGCAAATTACCATTAACCCATCCATTGACACTGATGCAGAAAGTTATGGCCAGGGCCGTTCTGTCAATGTGACGGTCGAAGATGTACGACAAAATAAGGCTCTGGGTAGCCGGGGTGGTATCTATAAAGAAACCAGTATTATTACGTTGGCCAATGATATGGGCGCCGCGATTACTCGTGCCGCGCAGGCTAAATTGGCAACGCAAGGCTTTAGTGTTAATGCAGGTGAAAGTGATGCCAGCATGAAAATTATGATTGAAGAGTTGTTGTACGATGTGCCGGAAAGCAATATTGGCAAACAGGTCAACCTGCGCGCTGTCATGAGTGTCGAAGTGGCAGCAGGTAATGAAAGTTATACGGGGCGTTATCGCACTAACTCCGAGCGGCAAACGGTGGTAACACCCAGTATGAGTAAAAATGAAGAGCTGATTAATCAATTGTTGTCAGATACATTAGTGCGTTTGTTTTCTGATCCAAAGCTGAAGGCATTTCTCAGTAATATTTAATTTTTGTTCTTTCAAAGGCTTTCATAACAATTTCCTTGGAATCTATTCCCTTGAAATCGATAGAAGGCTTTATTCTAAGTCGCCAGTGGCGGGATACGCCTTCAGGTGTTGAGCTGGAATTTTGGTTAACCACCGCTATTGGCGCAATTTGCGTTTTGGTTCCGGCTCAGTCTTCGGTTTTTTTTCTTCCCTCTTGTCAGCGCCAACAAGCAGAAAAGTTGTTAAAGCAATTTTCCAATTGGAAAATTAATAAGTTGGCTTTACATGATTTTTCAATGCGCTCAGTGGTGGGGGTATATTTCCAGTCTGAACGCGCTATGCGAGATGCCAGAGAGTTGCTGTTGCTCCATGAGCTAACTCCCTTCGAAGCTGATATCAAACCCTGTGATCGTTTTTTAATGGAGCGATTTATTCGTGGGAGTGCTGTGGTTCAGATTGATGAAAACTATATTGATCATAAGCGAAAAAATATCACTTCTGTTTTAAAGCAAAGTCATTATCAACCGCGATTTAAGGTGATCTCTTTGGATATTGAAACCAGTATGCATTCGCTGGAGCTCTATTCCATTGCCATTTATGCTCATGAAGAAAATACCATAATTCGCAAAGTGTTTATGTTGTCAGTAGCTCCTGTGTCGGTGGATGTGTCTGTTTATCCCGATGAAAAAAGTTTGCTGCTGTCTTTTTTTGAATGGTTCAAGCAGTACGATCCAGATATCGTAATCGGTTGGAACGTAATCAATTTTGATATGTGGTTTTTGCAACAGCTTTGCGATAAATATCACATCGCTTTTGCCATTGGTCGTGGTGATGGGCGTGGTGATAGTCGGGCTTATTGGCGAACGCTGGATGATGAAGGTAATCGACGCATAATGTCGGTTCCTGGAAGAGTAGTAATCGATGGTATTGAATTGTTGCGTACAGCGGCTTATCAATTCGAAAGTTTTTCTCTGTCAGTAGTGGCAGGGGAGCTGCTTAGTGAGGCTAAGCTGGTTGAAGGTGATAATCGCGGCGAGGCTATCACAGAGTTATTTCAAAATAATAAAACTGCATTGGCACAATACAATCTGCAAGATTGCAAATTGGTTTGGGATATTTTTGACAAGTTACAGTTACTGGATTTTGCGGTTGCGCGAACACAAATGACCGGATTGCCACTGGAGCGGTTAGGGGGTTCTGTGGCGGCCTTTGATTTTCGTTACTTGCCGCTACTGCACCGTGAAGGTTTTGTTGCGCCCAATGGGCACTGGGTCGATAACATCGAGCATAGCCCGGGCGGTTTTGTGATGAACTCGCGTCCCGGCATCTACGACCATGTATTGGTGTTGGATTTTAAAAGCCTGTATCCCAGCATTATTCGTAGTTTCAAAATTGACCCGATGGGAATGGCGATTGGGTTGCATGCAGAGCTGGATCAACATGATTTGGTACCGGGGTTTAAAGGCGCATGGTTTGCCAAGCAGCAGAATATTTTACCTGCATTGATTGCTGAGTTGTGGCAGCTGCGTGACAACGCCAAGACTGAACAGAATGCTGCGTTATCGCAGGCGATAAAAATCCTGATGAATTCTTTCTATGGTGTATTGGGCGCTGCCGGTTGTCGATTTTATGATTTGAGGTTGGCAAGTTCGATAACGCGTCGAGGCCATCAAATCATTCAGCAAACAGCACAGTACATAGAAGATCAAGGCTGGCCTGTGATTTATGGCGATACAGATTCGGTGTTTGTTTGGGTAAAAGGTGTTGTCGATGCCGAGCAGGTGTTTGATATTGGTCGAAAGCTGGAAGGATCACTAAATAAATGGTGGAAGGACAAATTACAAAAGGAATATGCCATCGATAGTGCTCTGGAGATTGAGTTTGAAACCCATTATCGACGTTTCTTGATGCCAACAGTGCGAGGTTCCGATCAGGGTAGTAAAAAACGCTATGCCGGTGTGGTGAAGGATGATGAAGGTAAAGACCGTCTGGTGTTTAAAGGCTTGGAGTTTGTTCGTACCGATTGGACGTTGTTGGCAAAACACTTCCAGCAAGAGTTATATCGGCGAATATTTTTTAACGAATCTTATCGCGATTATGTACTTGAGACGGTGCAAAAGGTGTTACAGGGTGAATGCGATACTGAGCTCATTTACCGTAAGCGATTGCGCAGAAAGCTTGAAGACTATCAGCGTAATATCCCTCCCCATGTGCAGGCAGCGAGAAAAGCGGTTTCTGCTGGCACGCAAGTAAAGCGCGGAGATTGGATCGAGTACGTCATGACTGTTAATGGTGCGGAGCCTGTGCAGTATCGATCCTCGGTGATTGATTATCAACATTATGTTGATCGGCAATTGGCACCAGTAGCGGATGGTATCCTGTGTTTTTTGGGTGACAGTTTGTCGTCGATCTGTGATCAGCAGCTGGGGCTGTTTTAAGCGCCGGTTAATGCCTTAGCAGAGCGTCCATCTGGTCAACTATTTCAGCCCAATCGGAATCTTCAGAAATAGCCTCACGGATAAACTGCGCCTGGCTGGCTGACCAAAAGGCAGCTTGCTCCAACGGAATATCATTGGGGAGGTGGTTGTTTTGGAAAAAAGCGTCCATAGCCTCTGGGCTACTCGGTAAACCTAATTGGCTAAAGAGCGTTTCCATAGAGTGGTTAGACGTATCCATTAGTTTCCTCCTGCATGATTGTTAGAACAAATAAGAGTCGTACTAATTGGTTATTGCTTCAGTATAACGCCTCCTAACCCTTTGGCCAGCGACGTCTAAAACATCCAGTTTAGAGTGTTTGATGTTACATCTAGGTAATACTGGATTCTGGTGTGGAAATTTTTGTGCTAGATCATTCGTCAAATCATCCTGGCGGGCTTATACTGGGGCCCAGAAATTATTGTCAACACTATTAGTTATGGAGTTTATTTATGCCTAGCCCAGAACAAAGATCAGTGTTTGTTGTAATTGATGCGGCCCAGGATAGACCGTTGGCTTTAGAGAGGATTCTATGGCTAATAAAGCATCAAAAAGAAGCCGGGGACACAGATGTTGAATTTACCTTAAAAGTTTTTTTGGGTGTTGATAGCGATAATTCTGATACGTCGGCAGATAATCCGGGGATGTTCAGAGAGGCTTCCTGGTTTAGAGAAAAGGTGCTGGATCCGCTTGAGTCGTGTGGAGTGGATTTCACTGTAGAGTTGAGTTGGTCAACTGATTGGTACGGCGCCATTATCAAAAAAATGGAAGTGTCCCAGCCTGCCATTTTGATACTGCCATTGATTAGTATGCCAAGAGAATCGGATCGTGTTTTTAACGAATCGATTTGGCGTTTGATGCGTACTGCAACCTGCCCAGTACTCGTGGTGCGCCCTGGGGCAAGAGAAGATAGGGCAGTAGTACTGGCTGCAGTTAACTTTCAGTCGCATAAGCCTGACTATCAACAAATGAATGAAGACTTAATTGCTCGCAGTAAATGGTTAGCTGATATTGCAAATGCCGATGTGCACGTGGTTAATGCCTATTCGGATTCACTTAACTATCCAGACCGAGCCCAGTTAGCCGCAAGTACTGGTCTGGAATCGTCCAAAATTCATGTGCATGCTGGCGATCCCGATGATGTTATTTCCAATGTGGCGGCAGAGATTGATGCTGATTTGGTCGTTATTGGTGCTCGCAATCGTGGCAGTCGCTGGCGCGGCAACACTTCCGATAGGATTATCACCAAAGTGAACTGCGATATCTTGGCGGTTAACTAGGGTTTAGTAAAGTTCTCTGGTTTTCAGGCTCTCAGGTTTTCAAGAGAGTATTATGGATTGGCAGCCTAGGCGGTTAGAGTCGTGGTTACATGACCGCTTGGGTGTTTCCTCTCCCCTCCTTATTAACCCGTTGTCGGCGGGCTATTCCAATGAAAATTATTTGCTTACCAGTGGATATAACCGGTGGGTATTGCGCAAACCTCCCACGGTAAGCTCCCACCATGCAGCCCATAAAGTCCTTAGGGAGTTTGCGGTGTTAAGTGCATTGCAGAAAACCGATGTACCGGTACCCAGGCCGGTTATCGCCTGCGATGATTTGGTAGTTATTGGTTCCCCTTTTTTTATCATGGACTATGTTCCTGGCGCTAATGTCGAGGAGCAGCTGCCAGACTTATACGTTTTAGAGGAAAACTGCTGTGCGCGAATTATTGGAGAGGTGATTGCCGCGCTAGCTGAGTTGCATCGTCAGGATTGGTTAAAATTGGCGTTGCAAGAAGTGGGCAGGCCAGAAGCCTATTTGGAATCGCAGGTAGAGCGTTGGCGTTCACAGTTTCTGGCTCAGTCGGATAGGACGCAAAGCAGTGTTATGTCGCGCGATCAGGTTCTATTGATTGGTCAATGGTTGCGAGATTATCTCCCTGAAGAAAGAACTGCGGTGTTGTTACATGGAGATTTTCAGCTGAGTAACATGATATTTTCAAAGCAGCCTCCGGTTCGGTTATTGGCCATTACTGATTGGGAGTTAGCAGCCTTGGGTGATCCGCTGTTGGATCTGGCTTCACTATTGCTTTCCTGGTCTTCTCACCGCCAGTGTTGTCAGCAGCACTTGTGTCCATCTATTCAGGAAGTGGCTCAGCAGTACTTCAAGGCCATGGCCTATGATGTCGTCCCACTCAACTATTATTTGGTCCTGGCGGCGTGGAAAAGAGCTATTATTCTCGAAAATCGCTATCGTCGTTGTTGTCTTCAAGACGATAGTCGTTCTACCCGGCAAGGCAGGGATTTGCAACCACTGGCCAATCAGATCGATCAGCTCATTAAGCAGGCTGAATATTGGCTCAGTGAGCAGGAACTGAATCTTTAAGCAGGAATTTATCTCCCAAAGTTGCCAGGCGGACAAAAGCTGAACTAAGGTTATAGTTGGGATGAAAGGGCGGTAAAGTTTGGTCCGCACTGGCCGATAGCCTGATAACTGTTCTGATCCCTATCTGGCAGGAGCGTCGTATGGTCTTCTCTCGGCATTATCCGGGAGGGGGGAATAATTATTCGAAGTAGCAGGTGCGTTCTATGTGGTGGAAATACAAAGAAGAAGCCGAGAATTATAAAACCCGTTCAGAGTCTTTGAATGCCGAGTTGGAAACTTTGAGGGGCGAGCGTGATGAATTGTTGGCACGTGTCAATGAACTTGAATCGGTACAGGATGAACAAACAAATAATGATTCTGCTCGCCAACAGATCGAAACACTATGGTTGAGTAGCGGTGCTGCACTGAAAGACGTTAGGGATGGCATTGGTTTTGCCGCACGTCAGTTAAATGAAGAGAAGAGTAAAACTCAGGAAACCTCTTCAGTATTCAATGACAGCTCTGTAGTGTTGGGAAATATCCAGGCTGAAGTATCTGGGATCGATGAGAAAGCTTCACGCAGCTGCGAAAATATTGATCGGTTGAAGTCGCTCTCTGATGATATCGTTAAATTTGTTGAGGTCATCAACAATATTTCCGAACAAACAAATTTGTTAGCGCTAAATGCTGCGATTGAAGCAGCCCGTGCCGGTGAGCAAGGGCGTGGATTTGCGGTGGTTGCCGACGAAGTGAGAACCTTGGCTCAGCGCGCCAGTGAAGCCGCTTCAGAAATTGGCTCATTGGTGGATAGCATCGGTGCTGAGACAATGAGTACAGATCAACAAATCCGCGATGTCTCTGATGATTGCCGTCTTATCGCGGAATCAACCAGTAATATTTTAGAAACGGTAAATAACGCATTGTCGCTGGCGCGGCATATGCAAGAGGTGATCAGCTCTTCGGCCAGCGGTGGTTTTGTTCAAACTGTAAAGACCGAGCTTATTGTCTGGAAATTGGATATTTATCGTGTAGTGCTCGGTTTTGCCAATTCCTCTGCAGATGAATTGTCGGATTACAGTCATACCTATCTGTGGGAGTGGCTGAAAGGATCTGGAGCCGATTTGTCATCCCAGCTACCAAGTTACCGGGAAATCGAAGAACCCTACAAGGAGTTAAATCGATTGGGGGTTGAAGCAGTGAATTACAAATCGGTTGATGATCAGGAAACAGCACTCAGAGCGTTAGAGGGCATGGAAAAATCCTGCGGGCAATTAATGTCAGTGTTATCCCGTCTTGAGAACGAACTAAATAGCCTTTAAAAATATTTTTTTATTTCGCTAGATTTTATTAATTCCATTTTTCCTATAAGGGCCAGAATATTTCTGGTCCTTCTGTCTTCAATATCAATAACAACAGTGCTCTTTGTCATGCTGTTTCGCACCAAGCGATGCTAACTCTTTGAATAAAAAGCTTATGTAAAAACATTCCAAGTAAAGAGCTGCAGTGGGTTAGTTGCTGTAGTAAGTTCTTCCCTCGCAGGTGGTACCTCATTGTTGATAAAACATTTTTTCTTGAAGGAGGTAACCGTGCCGAGACAATTGTTATTTGAATATCTCGAGCGACAACAGGTTTATTTTCGCCTACAAAGTCATGAGCAGGCTTTTACTGCAGAGGAAGTAGCACAAAGCTGCCATATAAATGACCGCACACTCGCCAAAGTGGTAATGATAAAAATTAAAAATGAATTGGCGATGGTGGTAATCCCGGCACATTATTTAGTCGATTTGGAACAATTAAAAATTTCACTTAATGTGGAAGATATCGAGTTAGCAAAAGAACTGGAATTTAGTCACCGGTTTCCACGTTGTGAAGTTGGTGCTATTCCACCCTTTGGTCATCTTTATGGTTTGCAAACCTACATGGTGCCAGTGTTTGAGGATGGCGAAGAAATTGCTTTTAATGCCGGAACGCATACCCAATTAGTGCATATGGATTTGAACGATTATATTCGATTGGCGCATGTTATTCGTGTGGAAGAAGCGGTGATAGCGTCACGGCAGATAACAGAGAGCGAGGAGCCTTTTAAAGAAGCGCTTGTTGCTTCCGCCTAAGTACTATCAGGAATTAGCTGCTATCAGAAAAAGGCTGAGGCAGGAGGAGCATCAGCATTTAATCGTTAGTTGTTAAATTGCCTAGTAGCGCCCCCATCCTGACAGAGGCATCTGCTGCTAGTTCTTTATTCCAATTCACACTGTCTTTACCGAATAAAACAATAACAGTTGAACCGAGTTTAAATCGGCCCATTTCTTCACCTTTTTCGATGGTTATTGTTTTTTGTTTGCTGAGATAATTGTGCGTGTGGACTTTGCGCTTGAGAGGTGTAACCTGTCCCGCCCACGTAGTTTCAATACCAGCAACAATCATGGCGCCAACTAATACCACTGCCATCGGGCCGGCATCTGTTTCAAAGATGCAGGAAGCGCGTTCATTACGGGCAAATAGTCGGGGAACATTTTCGGCTGTGGTGCCATTAACTGAAAACAGATCGCCCGGAATGTAGGTCATGTTTTTCAACTTGCCTTTAAGTGGCATGTGTGCGCGATGATAGTCTTTCGGTGAAAGGTAAATGGTGGCGAACTTGCCGTTTTTAAATGCTCGAGCTGTGTTAGTGTTGCCACCTAACAATTCAACTAAATCGAAGTGCTGTCCTTTGGCCTGAAAGATACGGCCCTCTTCAATGTCACCCATTTGACTGATGGCGCCATCGGCAGGGCAGGCGATGGTGTTTTCTTCGTTAACGATCGATCTGGCATCAGCTTTCAGTTCGCGTGTAAAAAAAGCATTAAAACTTTCGTAGTTAAAGGGCTCTGGGTCAGCGGCTTCTGACATATCAACATCATAGCGCTTGATAAACCAGGTAATAAAATTATTTTTCAGCCAGGGCCAGCGACACTCGGCGACTTTTCCGGCCAGTCGAGATAACCAGTGTTGGGGAACAATGTACTGAAGAATAATGAATAAGGTGTTCTTCATAATGCGCTCTGCGATTCAATAAAGTGGGTGGCTTAAGTGACTAACGAGTTGGTTATATTTCTATCGGCGTGTCATCGCGGTTGCCCCATTCTGACCAAGAGCCATGATAGCCTTTGATGTCGAGATAGCCGAGAATTTTCATGGCCAGGTAGCTTAAGCCTGAGCGGTGATGAGTTTGACAGTGGGTGATGATTTGTTTGTCTTTATTGAGCCCAAGTTCGTTCAACCGTTGTTGCAACTGGTCGAGGTCTATCAGCCTCAGGTTGCGATCACGATCCATTAACTCTAGCCAATCGATATTAATGGCACCAGGAATATGCCCCGAACGCTTGGCGACAACTTTGGTGCCATTATATTCTTCGGCAGCTCTGGCATCCCAAATGGCGACCTTGTCGTTGTTAAGGTTCGACAAAATGTCTTCGGTTTCAGCAATAGGCCCTCGATCAATAGTGACAGCGTAGTCGCTGCTGGTTGGCGTATTGTGTCCGGTTTCTATTGGATAGCCCTCATTAACCCAAGTGGCTAATCCACCATTCAGATAGGAATAGTGTTTGTGGCCCATTACGTCCAGCGTCCAAATTAATCGTCCTGCCCAACCGCCGCCTTCGTCGTCATAGCAAATCACATGCTTATCCGCTGTTAGCCCAACCTGAGAAAACAAGGTGGAAAGTTGTTCGAGACTGGGTAATTTCCCGGGGGTGGGAGCGACGCCACATTGCAGCGCTTTCGGCTCAATATGAATAGCGCCGGGTACGTGATGCCGCAGATAGTTGGCAGAGCCGCTGGTATCGAGGATCAGTAAATCATCCCGATCGGTCTTGAGTAGTTCTTGTAATTGTTCGGCTTCCAGTAACAGGGGTAACGATGAACTCATGCTATTTACTTCGTTGATAAAAGTGCCCGGGATTGTACTACAGAATTAAGCGCCGAGTTCAGTGAGGCAGCGACTGAGTGCATTACACAGCTGTTTAAACAGTGCATAGTCTTCAGTATTCAGTTGTTTATTGGTATTGCCGCAATCGGCATAGACCAGCGCCACTGGCTTCTTATGGCTGAAGATCGACATCATAAAAAACTCATCGGCGCCACAGGCTTGCTTGAAGTTTCCAGGTAGCAGTGGCCAGATTTGAGCATAATTGCCGGATTGTAAATGCAGGCTCACCGGTTTTTGCATCAGTTTGTTAAACAGGTCACCGCGCTGCAGCGTATGGTTAAAGTTTTGTAGAGCCGGGCTGTCATCAGCACCAAAGCTGTAATAGGTGCGAAGCTGTTTGGTTTTCAAATTGAGTAGGCTGATGCTGGCTCGCTCTATATCGAGATATTCACAAATACTGCTGACAACCAGATTCATCACTTCATGTAAATTGCTAAAACTGGAAGGTGAGTTGTTGATGCGTTGAATGATAGCGGCGAATTGTGGTGATGCGTTTTCTAGTGCAGGATTCTGGGTAGTAGGTTTAGAAGCCGATGTTGAAATTTTTTCTTTCGTCGATTTTTCAGTAATCGATTTTGTGTTGGGGGTTACATCCGGTTTTACATAGTTTTTTGAGTCGCTTTTAACGGTTTTTGCTTTGTTATAAAACCCCAATAGTTGTTCTGCAGGGCAAGACAATTGTGCAGGGTATTGTTGACTAAAACTGGCTGCCTGTTGATGAGTCACAGCAATAGTTTTACCTAGGGGTTGGTTAAGACAGGATGCCAGAATTTTCTGCAGCCTTAAGGTTTGGCGCGAGTACCAGTTCCAGTCGGTTTCGTCGGCTAAGCGATTTGCCAATGCAACAGCAAAAGGAATGGAATGAGCGACCTGTGAAAGTCTGGGTAAGCTTTCCAATTCAATGTGTGCTTGCTCCGGCTTAAAGTGACTGAGCTTTATCCATTGGCGTTGACTGCCAGCAAAGCCAATCTGCCAGCTTTGCTGTGTAAACTTCGGTAAATACCATTGTCGGCATAGGCCCGTTAATAACGGCCGCAGTGCAAAACCAAACACAGCTTCTTCTTGCGTACTATGGTTGGCGCCAAGGCGTTGAGCGCGTAGGGATTGAAGCTCATTCATTTGTTCGCCCGCTTGATACCACAGAGCCCACAATGGCGCCTGATGGAATAATGTGGCGTAGTAAATATCATCTTCGGGCCAATAGTTATTGCATCGTGCCCAGGCTTTGGCTTGGTGTGCAGCATGTTTGCTGATTGATAGCTGATATTTAAATTGATCCAGAAAGGGTAACTCTTCTTCGCTGTAACTGCGGGCCCGCCGGATTAATTGTTCCACTCTTGGAAAACCTAACAGGCTAATACTATGCGAAAGTGACTGGGCTTCATTGTCGCTAATAGCCAGGGATTTATTGGCATCGGAAAACAACAAAAGCGTCATGGCTGGGTCAGCTTCTACCAGCCGGGCAACGTTGTTAGCGTTGCCGGTTTTCGATGTGAGTTTATGTAGGGCCTGACTTTTAATTTCAGGGTCCACCGGTAAGCGCAGCAGAGCTAGCTGGGTTTTCCATTCAGATAAATTGTGAAAATGGTTGGCGGCCGCTTCACTCATGTCAGGCTGTCCTGTGTTAAAGAGCTTCTAACGAATTGGCTATGGATTCAAAGCTTGATAATCGACGTTGGCTAATTAAGCCTGCATCGACAGCTGCCAAAATGGCACAACCGGGTTCCTGTTGATGTTGGCAATCGCGAAATTTGCAATGCCCGATAAAGGGTCGAAACTCGATAAAGCCGTCCAAAACCTGTTGTCGCTCCATATGCCATAGCCCGAATTCTCTGATGCCGGGTGAATCGACCAGATCGCCCCCGTCAGGAAAGTGAAACAGTTTTGCTGTCGTTGTGGTGTGAGTGCCCTTGGCCTGGCCTTTGGATAATTCGCCTATCTTAATTTCTTCATCAGGAAGTAATGCTTTGATTAGAGAAGACTTGCCCACCCCTGATTGCCCGACAAAAACGCTGGTATGATTTTGCAACGTATTTTTTAATTCTTTGAGGCCGTCTTGATTTGAAGTGGAGGCTTGCAATATCTGATATCCCAGTTTCGGATAGATCGATAGTAGTTGATCAATACTCTCCCGATTGCCGTCATCTATCAGATCAATTTTGTTGAGTAAGATCATCGGCTTGATGTTGACCGATTCTGCAGCAACCAGATAGCGATCGATTAAATTGGCATGAGGCTCCGGCACAGGGGCGATAACGATAATGATGTAATCGATGTTGGCTGCCACCGGTCGCAATTGACCATTGATATCCGGGCGCGATAACTCGCTGTGGCGTGGCAGGTTGGCGACCACAACCCCTGTCGGTTTACCAGCGCGCCAAATTACATGATCGCCAGTCACCAGACTGTCCAGATTAGCCCTTAAATGACAGCGAAAAATCTGGCCGCTTTGATTGCCCTCCAGGCATTCAATATCAACCTGGGTGCCAAAGTGTGCAATAACCAACCCTTCCTGTTCATCACCCAGTTCTCCTTCTTGTAGTTGTTGATCAACATTTTGCTCACGTTTTTTAGCACGATCAGCTCTGTCTTGCTGAATTTTTTTAACTCGCCAGGCTTGGCGTCGGGTCAACTTGCGTTTTGACATCGTTACTTTTGAAACAGTCGCTTTTTAAATGATGAAATGGGAATGCCGCTCAATACGGTTATTATTAAGACATCTCTACCAATTTGCTACACTAAATTTGCTACACTTGCCGCCATTGAGTAAAAGCGGTGGCAGTTACTAAGGAATCTTCAATGGCATCAACCGACAATAGCAATGATTTACATTTAATTTGGATTGATTTGGAAATGACTGGTCTTGAACCTGAAAGGGATGTCATTATCGAAATCGCCACTATTGTTACTGATGCAGAACTCAATACCATCGCTGAAGGGCCAGTTTTAGCGATTCATCAGTCCGATGACGTGTTAGCTGGTATGGATGAATGGAATACCACGCACCATGGTCAGTCAGGCTTAACGGAAAGAGTCAAAAAAAGTCAGGTATCCACGCGTGATGCCGAGCTGCAAACATTGGAATTTTTGCGTCAGCATGTACCGGAGGGCGCTTCACCGATTTGCGGGAACTCAATCGGGCAAGACCGTCGCTTTTTAGTGAAGTATATGCCGGAGTTGGAAGCGTATTTTCACTACCGTAATCTGGATGTCAGTACGCTTAAAGAATTGGTGCGACGTTGGCGTCCCGATTTACTCAATGGCTTTAATAAAAAAGGCGCGCATTTGGCGCTGGATGATATTCGTGAATCCATTGAAGAACTCAAGTACTACCGCAACGTATTTTTACGAGCAGAAAAATAAAACCGAGCAATAAATAGCCATATTTTATCTATGTTGGGCGAGCGCCCAGGCAACATGCTCTCTGACAATTTCAGAAGGATGATTTTGCCGGTTTTGCAGTGCTTGAATAATCTGTTCGTTTTTACTGGCATGTTTATTGGCATTGCCGAGTGCTACGGCAATATTTCTTAACCAGCTTTCATAGCCGATTCGTCGAATAGCAGAACCTTCGGTGCGCTGAAGGAATTCTTCTTCGCTCCATTGAAATAGCTCGACTAATTCTGCAGATTGCAGGTTATGTCTTGGTTGGAAGTCTTCCTCTTCAGTGAAGCTGGAAAATTTATTCCAGGGGCAAACCAATTGGCAGTCGTCGCAGCCGTAGATGCGGTTGCCCATCAGTGGTCGCAACGCCTCTGGAATGCTTCCGCTTAGTTCTATGGTTAGGTATGAAATGCAGCGACGGGCATCGACTTGATGTGGTGCTACGATGGCACCGGTAGGACAGTCCTCCAGACAGGTGGTGCAGGTGCCACAGTGCATGGTTTCCTGGGCCAGATCGGCGGGTAATGGTAAGTCGGTATAAATCTCACCGAGAAAAAACCAGGAGCCGGCTTGTGAATTAATCAACATGGTGTTTTTGCCAATCCATCCCAATCCCGCTTTTTCTGCCAAACGGCGTTCTAACACGGGAGCACTGTCTACAAAGGCGCGGTGATGGTGTTCTTTGGCAAGTGATGAAATTTTCTCGCCCAGTTTGGCCAAGCGTTTGCGCATTAGTTTGTGGTAATCCCTACCTAGCGCATAACGGGAGACATAAGCTTTTTTGCTATCGGAAAGTACCGATTGCATATCGTCGGTATCCGGCAGGTAATCCAAGCGCGCACTGATAACGCGAATAGTGCCTGGTACTAACAGTTCCGGATGAGAGCGTTTTTCACCATGCGCTTCCATATAATGCATGTCACCGTGGTAGTGCTTTGCTAACCACTGTTGTAGATGTTGCTGATGATCACTCAATTCAATATCACTGATGCCGATTTGCTGGAAACCCAGTTCCATACCCCACTGCCGTATTTGCTCACATAAGTGCGAGAGGTCAGTAGCGTTGATTGAAGAGTATGTCGACATTGCGGTTTTGATGATGGATGTTATTTACGAATCGATGTTGTAAAGGGCTTCATCTATAATCCCGGTAATCATTGTGGCAGCTATTTTGACAGATCCTGATGGTAACAGCATTGCCAATTGTGTGGAGAAAATATGCAGGATGAAAAGAGGGTTGAGAGTTCTATAGTGGTCGAGGATTTACCTAAATATTTGTACAGCGCTCAGCAAACACGTGAGCTGGATCGAGTCGCTATTACTTCAGCGGGAATTCCAGGTTTTACGATGATGCGAAGAGCAGGAAAAGCGGCCTTTAGACTACTGTTAGCTGTTACACCAATGCCGGAAAAAATTACGGTTTTTTGCGGGGCTGGTAACAACGGCGGCGATGGTTACATTGTGGCAGTGCTTGCGCGGCAGTATGGAGTACCAGTTGAAATCATTGTCTGTGGCGATCCCGCCAAAATTAGTGGTGATGCCTTACAAGCGCGGCAATTGGCGGAACAGGATGGTGTGCCGATGACAGTCTTCACACCAGCGTGTGAAGTGTCGGAAGGAGTAATTGTTGATGCTTTATTGGGCACGGGATTGACCGGTGATGTCAGGGCAGACTCTGCTGCTGTAATCCAGGTCATGAATAAGGCGTCACTGCCCACCATTGCCATTGATCTCCCCTCCGGAATTTGCAGTGATAGTGGTCGGGTATTGGGTGAAGCCGCGGTCAAAGCCACAGCAACTATCAGTTTTATCGGCTTGAAACAGGGGCTTTTGACCGGTTCTGCACCGGAGTATACTGGAGAAATTAATTTTGCTGATCTGTCGGTACCAGAGACGGTCTATCAGCAGGTAGAGGCCACTGCCGAGCGTCTCGATTTGGCTGACCTAAAAGGCCAGCTACCACCGCGATCAGCCTGTGCCCATAAAGGAAATTTTGGGCATGTCATGGTAACCGGCGGCGATTCCGGTATGGCCGGCGCTGCGGCAATGGCGTCGCAAGCGGCCTGCCGGGTCGGTGCCGGCCTCACTTCCTGTGCTACTCGTCCCGAACATGTGGCTGCGATTATTAGTCGCTGTCCTGAAGTGATGGTGCATGGGGTTATCTCTGGTCAGGAGATTGAACCATTATTGGATCGAGCTTCAGTAGTGGTGATTGGTCCTGGATTAGGTCAGGGCCCCTGGGGCGAGCAGTTACTACAGAAGGTTTACAAACTCGCTGTGCCTTTAGTGGTTGATGCCGATGCACTGAACATTCTCAGTGCTGGGCGAGTAGTGAAGCAGCCCTACCGCGATAACTGGATCTTAACGCCTCATCCCGGTGAAGCTGCGCGCCTGCTGGATTGTTCTACGGGAGACATTCAACGAGACCGTTTTAAAGCTGTGCAAGCTCTGCAGAACCGATATGGCGGAGCAGTGATTCTCAAAGGTGCGGGTTCATTGGTGGCTGATAGTGATAACTTGGTGGGTGTTTGCCCCTATGGCAATCCTGGTATGGCAACGGGGGGTATGGGAGATGTGTTGAGTGGCGTGTTAGGTGCGCTATTGGCACAGGGTTTATCAGTAGGGCAAGCTGCGCGCTTAGGTGTGTGTTTGCATGCCGGCGCCGGTGATAAAGCAACTGAGGATGGTATGCGTGGGATGATGGCGACAGATTTGATCCCTCATTTAAGAACTTTGATTAATTAACGCGAACAACACATGCTCGATCAGCGAATTAAGCAAGCTTTATATGGCGAAGATGCCATGGTGGCCTTTGGTCGTGCTATGGGTAATGCCTGCCGTGGTGAGCGGGCTGTCATCTATCTGAAGGGAAATCTGGGGATGGGGAAAACCACCCTGAGTCGTGGTTTTCTGTCGTCTTTTGGGCATACGGGAGCAGTGAAAAGCCCAACCTATACCTTGGTAGAGCCCTATGAATTTGATGATATGGCTGTTTATCATTTTGATTTATATCGTCTCGGTGATCCGGAAGAGCTTGAATATATGGGAATTCGTGATTATTTTTCTGGAAATAGCCTATGCTTGGTGGAGTGGCCTGAAAAAGGGGAACCCTTTTTGCCTCCGGCTGATCTTAAGGTCAGTATAGAGCTGATAGAAAATGGGCAAGATGGGCGTAGCGTCGAAATAAGTGCTGAGACAAGTACTGGCGAAGCTCTTCTTTCGAGGTTGGTAGTTTCAAAGTGAGCAACTTGATTGTTGTGGCTGTTTGGTTTGCCGAGAAGAATTACAGTTAAGACCAAGAAGAGTGATGTTGTTAAATCGAATCCTGAAGGCAAGGTCGTTATTTACGACATGTATGCTGTTGTTGTGGAGTATCGGCACGCAGCAGCTTCATGCTGCAACCGTGAAGGACGTTCGTCTGTGGCGCGCACCTGACCATACCCGCGTTGTGCTGGATCTGAGTGCGCCGGTTTCACATAAAGTGATTACGTTGGCAAACCCTAACCGTATTGTTATTGATATTGACGATTCTTCTTTACAGGCGAATACCCAGTCTGTTGATTTGCAGAATAGCCCTGTGCGGCGTATTCGAACTGGCATAAAAGATAAAAATGACTTGCGGGTTGTGTTAGACATCAACAGCCAGGTTAAACCGCGCAGTTTTTTATTGAAGGCCAATCAGCAGTACGGCGATCGATTGGTTATCGATTTATATGACAAGGAAAAACAAGCTAACAAAGTTATTAAACATGTTAACGATCAGGACCGGAGAGATATCGTAATCGCTATTGATGCCGGTCATGGTGGTGAAGATCCCGGTGCCAGCGGCCCAAATCGTTTACGCGAAAAACACGTGGTGCTGGCAATTGCCAAAGAATTGAATTATCTGCTGAAACAGACCAAGGGCTATAAGCCAGTCATGATCCGCACCGGCGACTATTATGTTGGTCTGCAAAAGCGTCGTGAACTGGCGCGAAAAGCTCAGGCCGATTTGATGGTATCGATTCATGCCGATGCCTTTAGAGATCATCGTGCACATGGTGCGTCTGTTTATGCTTTATCGCGAAAGGGTGCTTCTAGCGCCATGGCAAAGGTGTTAGCTGATGATGCCAATGATTCGGATTTGGTAGGGGGTGTTAGCCTTGGCGACAAGGATGATGTGTTGGCGGGGGTTTTGGCTGATTTGTCGATGTCAGCTAGTCTTGATGCCAGTTTGCAGGTCGGCGGCGATGTGGTGCGTCACATGGGCAAGATTGCGCGTTTGCACAGTAAAAGAGTGGAGCAGGCAAACTTCTCAGTACTACGCTCACCTGATGTGCCATCGATTCTGGTGGAAACCGGTTTTATTTCTAATCCTGGAGAAGCAAAAAAGCTGGCTACTAAGGAATACCAACGCAAAATGGCCAGGGCCATTTTTAATGGCATCAGCAATCACTTCAGTCAAAGCCCTCCGCCTGATACCTATCTGGCCTGGCAGAAGCGTAATAGGGAAACTGTAGTGGAATATACCATCGCTCGTGGCGATACTTTGTCGGGCATAGCGCAGCGCTACGAAGTGAGTGTTGCCTCCATTCTTAAACAAAATGACCTGTCGTCTTCGATGATACGTGTCGGGCAGAAAATAATTATTCCTTCTACTTAAGCTCGAAGTTAGCCGGGTTAATATTTTTATGCGATAAGTTTTTTGACCTGCCCTTCGCATCCCTTCAGAATACCGTTGAATAAGCATTGATTACTGGCAGCGATGACACAGTAATCATTAGCCTTGGTTCTATGCACAGAGATAAATAAAGACCCTATTCATGTCCCGTATTCAATTATTAAGCCCTCGTCTTGCTAACCAAATCGCAGCTGGAGAAGTGGTTGAGAGACCTGCTTCTGTGGTGAAAGAGTTGGTGGAGAATTGCCTGGATGCAGGAGCAGGTCGTATTGACATTGATATTGAAGAGGGCGGCGTCAAACTAATTCGTGTTCGCGATAATGGTTCTGGTATAGGACAGGAGGATATGCCGCTGGCATTAAGTCGTCATGCCACCAGTAAAATCTCTGAACTAGAAGATTTGGAGCAGGTGAGCAGCCTGGGGTTTCGAGGTGAGGCCTTGGCTAGTATCAGTTCTGTGTCCCGTTTGACCATATTGTCTAATACCGCGGATAGTGGTGCTGGTTGGAAGGCTTCAACAGAGGGGCGGGATATGCAAGTCGATGTCGGGCCTGCGGCTCACCCCAAGGGCACCAGCGTCGAAGTGCGTGACCTGTTTTTTAACACGCCGGCGCGACGAAAATTTTTGCGTACCGAAAAAACCGAATTTGGACATTTGGAAGAGGTGATTAAACGACAATCGCTGAGTCGCTTCGACGTGGGCTTTCATCTGCGTCATAACGGTAAAGCGATTCACGCACTAAAACCCTGTAGCTCGCAGGTAGAGAAGGAACGTCGAGTCGCTTCTGTATGTGGTCCTGCTTTTATGCAGAATGCGTTACATATTGATACCGAAGCGGGGGGGCTGCGTCTGTGGGGGTGGGTGGCACTGCCAACCTTTTCACGCAGTCAGGCAGATTTGCAACACTTTTTTGTCAACGGACGAGTGATTCGCGATAAGCTGGTTTCGCATGCTGTGCGGCAGGCTTACCGGGATGTGTTATTTCATGGTCGTCATCCTGCCTTTGTGTTGTATCTGGAGTTGGATCCAGCAACAGTCGATGTCAATGTGCATCCTACCAAGCATGAAGTGCGCTTTCGGGATGGGCGCATGGTGCACGATTTCCTGTTTAGAAGTTTGCATCGTTTGCTGGCTGATGTGAGGCCAGATGATCAGCTGGCTCCAACGGCTCTGGCAGAAATGCACCCGGGTAAAGTTGCTGTGGAAGGAGTAGCCGCAGGAGAATATCAACAGCAAGCTATTTCTCTGCGTAGTGATAGTGTTAGCTCACAGCAGGTACGAGAACAAGTGGCCGGCTATCAATCTTTATATGGCGAATCCAATGCCGTGTCGAGTGTTCCTAAAGTCTCTGCCGATAGAGGTGTGATTAAGTCGATAGAGCCGAATTCTGAATCTAATAATGATGAAGTGCCGCCTTTGGGCTACGCACTAGCACAGTTAAAGGGAATCTATATTCTGTCTGAAAATGCGCAGGGTTTGGTACTGGTGGATATGCATGCAGCCCACGAACGCATCACCTATGAGCGCATGAAGCAGGCCAGAGAAGGTGAAGGTATTCAGGCACAACCTTTATTAGTGCCGGAGTCTATTGCTATCAGCGAGCGCGAAGCTGACTGTGCGGAAGAGTTTCAGGATGTGTTTGATTCTCTGGGCATAATTCTGGAACGAGCCGGGCCGGAAACCTTACTGGTGCGTCAATTGCCGATCATTCTGCAGGGCAGTAACGTCGAACAATTGGTTAGAGATGTGTTGGCAGATTTATTGGAACATGGCAGCAGTGATCGTATTCAAGCTCATATTAATGAAATCCTGGCGACCATGGCTTGCCACGGTTCGGTCAGAGCCAATCGTCGTTTAACGTTGCCGGAAATGAATGCGCTGCTGCGTGATATGGAGGAGACTGAACGCAGTGGGCAGTGCAATCATGGCAGGCCGACCTGGACACAGCTATCTATCGATGAGTTGGATAAATTGTTTTTGCGTGGCCAATAGAATGTGTCGGGTTCACCAGTGACAGAGGCTGATTTACCCCGCGCCATCTTTTTGATGGGCCCCACCGCCTCTGGTAAAACGGATTTGGCGATACAACTTTGCCAGCACTTGCCCTGCGATATTATTAGTGTTGATTCCGCGCTGATTTATCGAGGAATGGATATAGGTACGGCAAAACCTTCGGCCGAAGAGTTGGTTATAGCGCCGCATCGTCTTATTGATATCTGTGACCCTGCTGAAAGCTACTCGGCCGCACAGTTTCGGCGCGATGCATTAGATGAAATGGCTGATATTGCCAGTCAGGACAGAATCCCTTTGTTAGTTGGCGGAACAATGCTCTATTTTAAGGCATTGCTGGAAGGTTTGGCCCCTATGCCTGCTGCAGATGCCGAAGTGCGTCAACAGATTGAGCGAGAGGCGGCTGAACATGGATGGCCTTATGTGCATCAACTGTTAGCAGAGGTAGATCCGGCTTCAGCGAACCGAATTCATCCTCACCACTCCCAGAGAATTGAACGTGCACTTGAAGTTTACCGTATCACCGGTAAGACCATGACCGAGCTGCATGGACAGCAAAACCGGGAAGCTGCTTTTCCTTATGATGTGCTGCAACTGGCCATCGCTCCCTATGATCGAAAAATCCTACATGAACGTATAGCCAAGAGATTTCAACTGATGTTGGAACAAGGGTTGTTAAATGAGGTCAGAGCTCTTCGTGAGCGTGCTGATCTGCATGTGGATTTACCATCAATGCGATCAGTAGGTTACAGACAGGCTTGGCAATTTCTTGATGAGGAGACCAGTCACGAAGAGTTTGTCGAGCGGGGAATAATCGCTACCCGGCAATTAGCAAAGCGGCAGTATACATGGCTTTCAGGTTGGTCAGAGCTTAATTGGTTGCATGTTGATGAGAACGGAAATTTGGTCGCAACAGATCAAACAAGCCCTCAAGTTCTGGGTTTCGAAGGTAGGCAGCCATTGCATTTAGCGTTGAAATATCTGACCGAGCGATATTCCTAAGTTATTGATTTGAGTTATACTCGTTAATGTTGAGTGGCATTTTGCTTAGCAGATTTGCAAAAAGGGATGTCAATTGCTGTTCGATGATTGTGTAGTATGCAATCAGTTATAAAAATTTAGGTCTCATTCATTTTTTATTTTGGCCCCATTTGGGCTGTAAAGGAGAATCGCTATGTCAAAAGGGCATACACTACAAGACCCTTATCTTAATGTTCTACGTAAAGAGCGGGTTCCTGTTTCAATTTATTTGGTTAATGGCATCAAATTGCAAGGACAAATAGAGTCCTTTGATCAATTTGTCGTGCTGCTTAAGAATACTGTTAGCCAAATGGTCTACAAACATGCCATCTCAACTGTAGTGCCTTCTCGGGTAGTGCGTATGCCAATGCCTGAGCAGGAAGGTGGAGACAGCTAAGCTTCACCTGTTTATTGTCATAACAAAAGTTTGGCCAGTTTGACAGGTAAGACGATATTTAGGATTTGCGTTACTCACCAAAATGCAAAAGATAGATTATTTTGAAGCTACTTTGGTCAAACGGATTTAGAGGTTAGCTGTTGCTGTTTGAACGCCCTAAAACCGGTGAACGCGCTGTGCTTGTCCACATGGATCTTGCTCATGAATCGGAGCGTGAAGATCCGCAAGAGTTTGAAGAGTTGGTCCGATCTGCTGGTGGCGAGCCTGTCGCTTTTATCAGTGGGCAGCGCTCCTCACCTAGCCCTCGTCTTTTTGTTGGCACTGGTAAGCTGGAAGAAATTCGTTCCCAGGTGCGTCATTATGATGCAGAGCTGGTGCTGTTCAATCATGCCCTGTCACCCAGTCAAGAACGCAATATTGAAAAGGAGTTGCAGTGCCGAGTGTTGGACCGAACCGGGCTGATTCTGGATATTTTTGCCCAGCGGGCGCGTACCCATGAAGGTAAGTTGCAGGTAGAGTTGGCGCAGCTGCAGCACATGTCGACCCGCTTGATTCGAGGTTGGACTCACCTTGAGCGACAAAAGGGGGGGATTGGCCTGCGAGGACCGGGTGAAACTCAGTTGGAATCCGACCGGCGCCTGTTGCGGGCGAGGATCAAGTCGATTACCAAACGCTTGGAGAAAGTGCGTAAGCAGCGCGAACAGGGGCGTCGGGCCAGAAACCGAGCAGAAATTCCCACCGTTTCTTTGGTTGGTTATACCAATGCTGGTAAATCCACGTTATTTAATAGTCTGACAGCATCTGATGTATATGCAGCAGATCAGCTGTTTGCAACACTTGATCCGACTTTGCGTCGTATTTCAGTTCCGGATTTAGGTCCTGTTGTGTTGGCCGACACTGTCGGTTTTATCAGACATCTTCCTCATAAGTTGGTAGAGGCGTTCAGGGCCACACTGGAAGAAGCGACGCAGGCAGACTTGCTATTGCATGTCATTGATTGTGCGGATGAAGAGCGAGCAGAGAATATTCTGCAAGTAGAAGCTGTGCTGAAAGAAATTGGTGCAGATAAAATTCCGGTTTTGGAGGTCTATAACAAAATAGATCTGTTGTCGGCTGAAACTTTGTCGATAGAGCCGAGGTTAGATTGTGATCAGGATGGTTTGATTAAAGCTGTTTGGGTGTCGGCGAGTCAAAAGAAAGGGTTGCATCAATTACTGACAGCGTTAGCCGAAAGGTTGGGGCGGGATATACTGCATGCCAGTGTGACGTTATCGCCTGATAGAGGAAAATTGAGGGCTGCCTTGTATAAGCAGAATGCAGTGGTGAATGAAAGTTATACCGATCAGGGTGCTAGCGAGTTGGAAATTCGAATCCCAAAGCAAGACCTCTATCGGCTGTTGAGTGCTGAAGAAGTGGATGCTGAACAATTCCTGGCAAACTGTAGAATGTTTAATTAATTAGTTGGCTGCTTGCAGTTGAAATTTGATAGACTGACCCGCATTGTCTAGTACTTGCGTAAATAGCTAGAAGGTTTTGTGAAACATTAATCGTCAGATTAATGAATGAAATAAACAAGTCTTGAAGATCAAGACATGCTAACGGAGAAAATCTATGGCCTGGAATGAACCGGGTGGTGGTAATAAAGATCCTTGGGGCAACAATAACAATCAGGGGCCACCTGATTTAGATGAAGCTTTTAAAAAGTTGCAGGAGAAATTGAATGGTATCTTCGGCTCTGGCGGTGGTTCAGGTGGTGGATCTGGACAAGCCCATATTAGTGGTAGTCTGATTGCTCTGGTATTTCTAGTCTTGGTGATCGTTTGGGCTGGGTTTGGTATTTATCAGGTAGATGAGAAAGACCGGGCAGTGGTACTTCGCTTTGGTAAATACCTCGAAACCTATGGTCCGGGATTGCATTGGAACCCTCCACTTATTGATCAAAGAGCTGTCATTAGTGTGACGGAGGAAAGGCAATATTCTTCTAGAGGCTTAATGCTGACTGAAGATGAAAATATTGTAGAGTCACCGCTTACTGTTCAGTATAACATTGCCGACCCGAAAGCGTTTGTGCTGAACGTCAGAGATCCTGAATTGAGTCTTCAGCATGCCACTGACAGCGCATTACGTCATGTAGTGGGCAGTAGTAAATTGGATGATGTGGTATCGGTAGGCCGTGAACAAATTGGTATCGAAGTACAACAAAGGTTACAGGAATATCTGGATAATTACGGTGCTGGTATTCAAGTAGTAAAAATTACTATCCAGGAGGCCAAACCACCGGTTGAAGTTAAAGATGCCTACGATGATGTCATTAAGGCGCGTGAAGACCAGGAGCGACTGGTCAATGAAGCGCAGGCGTATTCCAACGGAATCATTCCTGAAGCTCGCGGACGGGCTCAGCGTATGATTGAGGAGGCCAGAGGTTACAGGGAGAAGGTAATAGTTGAAGCAAAGGGTGAAGCACAACGTTTCGAACAATTACTTGCAGAATATGCCAAAGCACCGCAGGTTACGCGTGAACGTCTGTATTTAGATGCGATGCAAGATGTGATGGATAGAAGCTCTAAAGTGTTGATTGATGTAGAAGGCGGCAACAATATGATGTATCTGCCTTTAGACAAGCTCAATCAACAAGCTGCAGGTTTCGCTTCGCCTTCAACCGTTTCAGGTGCCACCATCAGTGATATTGCCGATGAGGTCATTAAGAAACTGCGTCGCGATCAAGCCGCAACAACTACTCGCCAGAGGGGGACGCGCTAATGAATCGTCTTATGCCAATAGCCATAGTGGCAGTGTTAGCAGTCGTTCTGGCTAACAACATGATATATGTCGTTATGGAAACCGAGCGAGCGGTAAAACTACGTTTTGGTCGCTTAATTGACTCAGATATCCAGCCTGGTCTGCATTTCAAAATGCCTATGGCTGACGATATTCGCAAATTCGATAGCCGAGTACTGACGCTGGATGCCTCTCCCGAAAGTTTTCTTACCAGTGAGAAGAAGCGTCTGATTGTTGATTCCTATGCCAAGTGGCGTATCAAAGATGTTGATAATTACTATAAGGCAACGGGTGGTAATGAGTCTCAGGCAATGAATCGCTTGGGTCGACGTGTTAATGATGGTTTGCGGAATGCTTTTGGTACTCGCACCTTGCATGAAGTGGTTTCCGGTCAGCGTGATGCTCTGATGGCAGAAATCAAAGCCTCTCTTAATGAGCGTGTAGGTGAGGAATTGGGTGTCGAAGTAGTAGATGTTCGCGTTAAGCGTATTGACCTGCCTTCTGAGGTTAGTGATGCAGTATTTAGACGCATGCAGGCTGAGCGTGAGAAAGAAGCTCGTGAATTGCGTTCCCAGGGTTTGGAGCAGGCCGAGGTGATTCGTTCGTCAGCAGATCGTGAGAAGATTATCATTGAGGCTAACGCTTACAGTCAGGCCGAGCTACTACGTGGTGAAGGTGATGCCCAGGCAGCTGCAACTTATGCGGGAGCCTACAACAAAGACCCGGAATTCTATGCTTTCGTGCGTAGCCTGAATGCCTATCGCACTTCCTTTAAGGACAAGAGCGATATCATGTTGATTGACCCTCAGAGTGATTTTTTCAAATATCTTAACGATAGCAAAGCGGGTCACTAATCCTACTCTGGCATCGGTTACTGGTAAGTCTGGTAGCTGATGTCAGCAGCTGTATTCCTCTGAAATTGTGGTATCATTCGCCACCCGGATGAAGCTTTGGAGTCGCCATTTCAATGGTGGGATTTTGAAGTTCGCCTTTGATTAAAGCGGCCTCTTTTATTTAGTGCGTTTAGTTAGCGCCTTTTTATTAGTACGTTGAGCTCCTTTTTTCACCCCATATAAACAGGATGGTTTGTCAGGTGCGCCTATGTGGCACGATATAGTTGTGGCTTTCTGTTTAGTGTTGGTGATTGAAGGGATTCTGCCTTTTTTAAGCCCCGCATCCTGGCGCAAAGCTATTTTAATGGCGGTGCAGATGGATGACCGCTCTTTAAGAGTGGTGGGTTTGGTGAGTATGCTGGTCGGTTTGAGTGTTTTGCATTTTATAAATGGATAAGACATTGGTTGGTAACCCTATGACCATAGCTGATCGCTGGCTGCTACCCGATGGGGTAGAGGAGCTGCTGCCCGAAGAAGCGGCGCGCGTTGAGCAGCTGCGCCGCAAAGTACTGGATTTATATGCCAGTTGGGGTTATGAGCTGGTAATTCCTCCCCTGATTGAATTTACAGAATCCTTATTGTTGGGGCTTGAGTCGGATATTGATATCCAGACCTTCAAAGTGCTGGACCAACTGAGTGGTCGTATGATGGGGGTGAGAGCTGATATTACACCGCAAACGGCCCGTATTGATGCGCATAGCTTGAATCGTGAGGGCCCAGTAAGACTTTGTTATGCGGGCAGTGTTCTACACACAAAACCTAAATCACTACTAGCTTCCCGTTCACCGATTCAGATTGGTGCTGAACTTTATGGCGATGGTGGATTAAGTAGTGATATCGAAATTATTTGCCTAATGCTGGAAACACTCAAGTGCGCGGGTATTGAGAATATCACTCTGGACTTAGGTCATGTGGGTATTTATCGAGCCTTGATAGAACAGGCCGGCCTAGAAGGGGCAAAAGAGCAACAGTTGTTCGATGCATTGCAGCGGAAATCCGCTGGTGATATCAAGCAGGCTATTTGCAATTCATTTGATGATGAGAAGATGTCGCAAATGATGTTATCGCTGAGTCAGCTCAATGGTGATCGCTCCGTGCTTGAGCAGGCCAGGCAGATATTGGCTGAAGCGCCTGATGAGGTGGCCAAGGCCGTCAACGATTTATCGAGAGTAGCAGACGTTGTTAAGCAACGTATGCCCGATATTGATTTGTACTTTGATCTGAGTGAGCTCAGAGGATTCCACTATCATACTGGATTGGTATTTGCCGCACTTGCACCTGGACATGGTCAGGCAGTAGCCAATGGTGGTCGCTATGATCATATTGGTGAGGTGTTCGGGCGTGCGCGTCCAGCAACTGGATTTAATGCGGATTTAAAAGCATTGTTAAGTTACCTGCCCAATAGCGATAAGACGGATTATGCAGATGCTATTTTTGCGCCTGACAGTGAAGGCTTGCCGGAACAGCAGGCTAGTTTACTTTGGCAGACTGAGCAGGGGCTTAGAGCGCGTGGAGAAAAAGTCATCAATGGATTGTCGGGGCAGGTAAGTAGCAATGATTTTCGGCGCCAGTTGGTGTTTGTCGATAATGTGTGGCGTATAGAAGACAAGTAATTTTGTTAGTGAAAGAAATTTACATTGGTTTTTATAGTTAGAGTGAATGATGAGTAAGAATGTTGTAATTCTCGGCACCCAGTGGGGTGATGAAGGTAAAGGTAAAATTGTCGATCTGTTAACTGATCAGGCTGATTTGGTTGCAAGGTTTCAGGGTGGCCACAACGCTGGACATACTTTGGTTATTGGTGGTGAGAAAACGGTTTTGCACCTCATTCCCTCCGGTATTCTGCGTGAGAATGTGCAGTGCCTTATTGGTAATGGTGTGGTGCTTTCGCCTGAGGCATTATTAAAAGAAATTGCCGAGCTGGAAGAAAAGAATGTTCCTGTTCGCGATAGATTGCGATTGAGTCCAGCTTGCCCGCTGATACTTCCTTATCATATTGCACTTGATCAGGCGCGTGAATTGGCCAGGGGCAATGCCAAAATTGGTACAACAGGTAGAGGTATTGGGCCGGCCTATGAGGATAAAGTTGCACGTCGCGGTGTAAGGTTGGGTGATTTGTTGCAGCCTGAACGTTTTGCAGAAAAATTGAAGGAAGTGATGGATCTTCACAACTTTCAGTTAGCCAATTATTACAAGGTTGATGCTGTTGATTACCAATCGGTATTAGATGAAGCGCTAGACATGGCTGAACAATTAAAGCCAATGATTGCTGACGTAACAGCGATTTTGCATGAATATCGTGAAGCGGGAAAAAATATTTTATTCGAGGGCGCTCAAGGGTCGCTGCTTGATATTGATCATGGTACTTACCCCTTTGTAACATCTTCGAATACTACCGCTGGTGGTACCGCAACCGGTAGTGGTTTTGGTCCATTGTACCTGGATTATGTGCTGGGTATTACTAAGGCATATACAACCAGAGTGGGTTCAGGGCCTTTCCCTACAGAGCTATTCGATGATGTTGGCCAGCGTTTGGCTGAAAGAGGCCATGAGTTTGGTGCCACTACAGGACGGCCAAGACGTTGTGGCTGGTTTGATGCTGTTGCATTAAGACAGGCTGTGCGTATCAATAGTGTTTCCGGTTTGTGTTTAACTAAGCTTGATGTGTTGGATGGTTTGGAAACTATTAAAATCTGCGTTGGTTATCAGTGTGCAAAAGGTAATATCTTGCCAACGCCAGTTGACGCTGATGATTACGAGAAATTAGTTCCCGTTTTCGAAGAGGTGCCAGGTTGGAGTGAGTCAACGCTTGGGGTGCAATCGCTGGAGCAATTACCGGCTAATGCCCAGGCATACATTAAGCGTCTTGAAGAGTTGGTTGGGGCTCCTATCGACATTATTTCTACTGGTCCGGATCGAGTTGAAACCATCGTGTTACGGCACGCCTTTGAATAATTGTTAGGGTTGTCATGTCTAAGGATGATTTGATTCCATCGGTACAAATATCCAGTGGTGAAAAATTTGTTAATCCGCGCGGTATTACTGCCATTAAGGATGGTATCAAATCGGCCACTGATTCCTCTGAACGTCTGGCTAAACCTGATTGGTTGCGAATTAAAATTGCTAGCAGCCAAGGTTATCAGAAAACCCAGAATATAGTTCACAAACATAAATTAGCCACAGTCTGTGAAGAAGCAAAATGCCCTAACATCAGTGAATGTTGGAGTTCAGGTACAGCGACGATCATGTTAATGGGAGATGTTTGTACTCGCGCCTGCCGTTTCTGTGCAGTTAATACTGGTAATCCCAAAGGTTGGCTCGACCCTGAAGAGCCAGAGCATACAGCACAGTCAGTGCAGTTAATGGGGTTGCAGTATGTTGTATTAACGTCAGTGAATCGAGATGATTTGCCTGATGGTGGTGCCGGCCACTATGCTGCTTGTGTCAGTAAGGTGAAAGAGCTTAATCCAGAAACAGCGGTGGAGGCATTAACACCGGATTTTCTAGGTGTGAATAAAGATGTGGAAACTGTTATTGATTCTGGGGTAGAGGTTTTTGCTCAAAACGTTGAAACCGTGAAGCGTCTAACCCATCCTGTTAGAGACCCGCGAGCCAGTTACGAACAAACTATCGATGTTTTAGCTCATGCTAAAACTTATAAGCCTGAGGTTTTAACTAAAACCAGCTTGATGCTGGGTTTGGGTGAAACTGAAGATGAAATTCAACAAACCCTTGATGATCTTAAGAAGGCTAAAGTTGATATTGTAACCTTCGGGCAGTACTTACAGCCTACAGCAAATCACTATTCTATTGCGCGTTACGTCAGTCCTGAGGAGTTTAATACTTATCGTCAGTGGGGTTTAGGCAAAGGGTTTCTGGAGGTTGTGTCTGGTGTATTCGTCCGTTCCAGCTACAGGGCTGAACAGGTGCTGGCTAAAAATAATGTCGGCCTATAGCTGCAAAAAATCAAATATTATATTTTTTGATTAGGTCGTATAAAGTTGGACGAGTGATTCCAAGCAATTTTGCTGCAGCGGAGTAATTGCCGTCACTCATTGAAATGGCCTGTTTGATAGCAGTTTTTTCGGCTTCCTGGCGAACATGTCTGAGATTAATGCTGAGCGATTCTGGATCGTGCATTTGTAAATCGCTAGGGGTAATTAATTTCCCATCACACATGATAACCGCGCGTTTAATTTTATTTTCCATTTCTCGAATATTACCTGGCCACTGGTAACTCTCGATGGCTTGGGTGGCTTCGGGGGTGAATCCGTTAATGGTTCGATTTTGTGCGGAGGCCATTTTGTCAAGCATATGACGTGCTAGTAAAATTTTGTCGCCACTGCGGTCTCTCAGTGGCGGAATATCAATAACCATTTCACAAATGCGATAGTAAAGGTCTTCTCTAAATGTGCCTTCGGCAACCATTTCATCCAGATTTTTATTAGTTGCGCACACAACACGTACATCGACAGGGATTTCTTTCCTGCCGCCAACTCTTTCTATAACACGCTCTTGTAGAAAACGTAGCAGTTTAGCCTGTAAAGCCAGTGGCATATCGCCGATTTCATCAAGGAAGAGAGTGCCGCCATCAGCATGCTCTACTTTACCTAATGTTTGCTTGGTTGCGCCGGTAAAAGCGCCCTTTTCATGGCCAAATAATTCAGTTTCCATTAGATTTTCAGGAACAGCCGCGCAGTTAATGGCAACAAAGCGATTGTCTTTGCGTTCGCTTAGATTGTGAATGGCGCGTGATATAACTTCCTTCCCCGTTCCGCTCTCCCCAAGGATTGTGCAAGTAACAGTTGATGGGGCTACTCTTTCAATGGTTCGGCAAATTTTTAACATCTCTGGATCGGAGGCGATAATTCCATCTAATGGAGAGGACTGTTGTTCTTTTAATCTTCGGTTTTGAGCCTCTAGCTGAAAGATGTTGTAGGCTCGCTCTATGATTAGATCCAGTGTTTCAGGATTAACAGGCTTTTGATAAAAATCATAAGCTCCGAGTGCAACTGCGCGTACAGCGTTTTCGTAATCGTGGTTGCCGGTAATGACGACTATTTTGGTGTGTGGTGCTAGGGAAATAATTTCTTGAACAGTTTTAAAGCCTTCCTCCACGCCTTCATCGTCAGGAGGTAAGCCAAGATCCTGAATAACAACAGCAGGTTCATGTTGACGGACAGCCGCAATAGCAGATTCGCGGTCGCCACTCACCACAACATTGTATTGATCAAAATGCCACTTCAATTGGCTTTGCAGGCCGAGATCATCTTCTACAATTAACAATGTGGGTTTTGTGTTGTCTTTATTCATAAAATGGCAAGTTAATTAGTTTTTAATTGTTGGTATTTCAATAGTGAAGATTGTACCAACTCCTCGTTTACTTTCGACCTCCAGGTCGCCATCCAATGATGTAAAAAATTCCCTTGCTTGATATACGCCGATGCCCATTCCTTTACCAGACTTTGTTGTTACGAAAGGTTTGAAAAGTCGGTTTTTGATGAAGTCTTCATCCATGCCTTCACCGTTATCTTCTATGGTTATGATGGCATTATTACCTCTTCTCCGCAAAGTAATGTCTACGAATCCATTGGATGGCGTAGCTTCTTGAGCATTTTTAACGATATGAATTATCGACATTAGTAGGTGATCAGAATCTGCATTGATTACTACATCACTATCTTCAAGCCTTAAGCTGGGTATCGGTTTTTGATTTTGACATTTTTTGCATGCTTCCATTAAGACCTTGTGTAGCTGTAAGGAACGTAATTCAGTTGGCTCGTTATGTTGCAGTTTAGTTAGTAGCGTACTCATGCGCGCAACTGAATTTTCAATAGTGCTAATGGCATCTTCAATAAAGGCCGGGTTTTCTTTATGTTTTGCTGCATTCTCAACAACAAGTGCCTGCTGAGCTATCAGGTTTTTAAGGTCATGCATAATAAAGGCGGTAAGTTTATTAAACGCATCAAACTGACGTGATTCCGCAATGAGCTCTGATGCTAAATGACGGTCCAAATAACTCGCTACTTGTCGGCCAACATTTTTTAGTAGATCAAGATCTTCCCAGGTTAAAGAAGAGTCTTTATTGGTTTCAGATTTAGTCAGAATCAGAAACCCCAGTAAATCCTGTTCAACTAGAAGAGGAATTAATAGCCATGCCTCATTATTATTCTGAAAGCATGATGGCAGGTGTTTGTTTATTTCGATGTCCTTTTTGTCAATTGGTTGTAGAAAGAACACCCATTCCTTAGTGGCCATAATTTGGCAAAAATCACTATCCTTTGAAAAGCTGTTAGCAAAGTTATCAGTTTGAATATTGAGTTCGCTGGCTAAAACAAACTGATCATGTTGCTTGATCCAAAGCGCTCCTCCAGGGCTTTTAAAAATTGAAGCAGCTGCTTTTATCGCGCGGATATGAAAGTCCTGTAAATCTGGAGTGCGAGAGAGAAAGTTAATAAGTTGTAGCCATTCTTCGCGATAATCATATTTATGACGGAAGAAATTTTTGTTAATCCATACGTTAATTTTAGATCGCAACGTTGCGGAGGCATAAACTATAGAAATAACAAGAATAGCTATGAATAGCAGCAATACACGAATTACTTCTCCCCAGTTTCCGCCATAGGTTTGTATGTAATAGCCCCCAATCGCCATTAATGCCAAAAATGCACCAGCAGCAGTCATGCTGGTTGTGTAAAAAACTACTGGGCGGGAGATGGCAAGATTGGCGTTTTGTTCGTTTCTTTCAAATAACGCAAGTGACCCAAGAGCAAGTGCTAGTGCTGTAATGGCGTTGATAGCACCTCTAGCCTGCCAGAGCGATGTATCAATGTGGTTGAATATAAGACTGTAGGAAAAAAGAAAAATATCATAGGCGAATATGCTGCCGGCCAATAAACTCCAAAATTTCATAAAGCGAGAGTAATTAGAGTTTTTATAAAGCTGCTCAACAGATACAAAGGCGATAATTGATAAAATTAAGCTAAACCAGCTGACGATATTACTGTTAATTGGAGTTTGCGGGGAGGTGATGTAAATCCCGGTAGCAATAAGAAAGAAGCCTAACCATAGAGTATGAAAAAGCACTCTGAATCGAAAAGGATAACTTTGTCCAGTTGTACGTTTTAAAGAATGCAATAAAGCAACGATCCATGCGCCATAACGGCAAACCTCAAAGACAAGAAGGTCGGGTTTATTCGGAATTGGATCAACGTAGTTAAAGGAAATAAATATATGCCACGCCATTGAAGCTAGGCTTGCGATTAATATTGATAAAGAAACTACTTTGAGACGCCAGAGATAGAAACTGACCATGGAAAGAGCGGCAAACATGATACTGCCGCTGATATAGCTGAAGAAAGTGATTTGAGCTGGTTCCATGGGGGATTAAGTGAATCGTTTAATATATTTAAGTCGCATTATTGTATGTTATTTCTTCACCACAGTGCGCCGAAAAAGCGCTTTAGATTCTTGAGGTGAAATTAGAGAAGAGTAGCCTCAATTTGCAAAGCATCTTCTCCAACAAGCAGTGAAACTATATAAGTAAAAAAGATAAATAAAAAATGACTCAGCAAAAATTAAGCTCTAGCTTGTACTGTCGGCGCTTTGTTTAAGGTTGCCAAATATTTTTGATAGTGTGCGATCAAACAGTGGCTCAGCATCCAAAATTTTGACCCGATTTTTCTGTATGTCGTATGCAAAATCTTTTCGCGACTTTTCCAGTGTTTTGAATCCAAAGCGGTTAACAAAGATATAGCTGTCAGACTCTTCAATTTTAGCGGATAACTTGCAGCGAATTGACCGTCCTTCAGAGTAATCTTCGTAACTAAGCCAAGTGTTAATAGGGAGTTCTTCCGCCTTTTTGATAGATTCATAGGTGAGTTTTTTGTAGCGGGCTTCCTGCCTTTCTATTGCGCTCATATCTTTCCAGGACTTCGATCCTACTCCTGGCGTGTGTCCAAGTGCAATAGCCTGCTCCATACTCAGAGGTTTGTTGTCAGCACTGTCTGATGAGTTGCCCTGCGCATTTTCTATGGTTTTGGATATAGTGCTGCGAATTTCTTTTACCTGTTCAGAATTGATAGAAATGGTTGCTAAGCCATGCTCTATCCTTTCGATGACTTGTTGTTTGATTCTGGCTAATCGCAGCTTCGACTTTTCGTCAGTTTGCGGTTGGCAAGCCCACACTAAATCTTCTACCAGTTGGGTAGCATGCATCCAGTCAGTACTATCTTCTCCGTGGCGAAGATGCGTAATAACCAGTAGCTGTTGCCATTCTCCAACTAAAAACTGACTAACTGGCTCTGGTAAGGGAACATTTTTTAACTTTTCAAGCAGCAGCTTTTGTGTCTTGAATTTTGCTTCGTCAGTTTTAGCTTTTCCGCTTGCAGCCTGATTTGTGCGTTTCTCTATCAGGTCGCTGCGATGTTTGTTCTTTTTGGAAAAAGCTTCAAGTTCAGATAACTTGGTAGTGAATATCGACAGGTCATCATTGGGGCTTTCCGTAAGACTCTTAACGATATTGGCTACCAAGATATAGGTTTTATCTTGTTTTAAATCATTAGAGTCTTCCAGCCCTATACACAGTTCAGAAAGTTTGTTCACCAACTTGCGTGCAGGATGATTACTATTATTGAAAAAAGTCTTATCTTTAAGCGCAATTTTAAGAATAGGTATTTGGAGGCGACCTATCAGTGCTTGAATCGCCGAGGGCAAATTACGGTCATCCAACACAAAGTCAAAAAACATGGCGACCAGGTTAATTACATCCTCATCAGTTTGTTTAACTGCATGTGGTTCGTCCGGATTGTCTTGAGTCAGGATGTTTTCTACCAACTCATGTATAGAGTTCGTTGTTAGCAAGCTGCCAGTATTAAGTAGTTCCTGCTGCAAAATAGAGATGGCTGCAATAAGGTCTTCATTATTTAGAATGGTGCCTGGATTATGGCTATATGCTTGGTAATTAGGCAGGTTATGCAGGCCAACAGAGCGTACTGTAGCCAGTAATTGTGTTAAGTCGTCGAGGCTGACAGGGGAGCTTTGAAATTCGTCATCGGTGTCAATGTTACTAAAGTCTTCCGCGAGTGGCTTGGTGCGCTTGTGTTCAGGATTGACCGTTGTGCGGCTTATAGTGGGGATAACTCCAGCATTGATCAAAAGGTCATTAGCGTTGGAGTATAATTTAGCGACTTTGTTGATGACTAGGCGATCAAACTGCTTAAATAAAATGATCTTGGCTTTAATATTGATATCAAGCAGGTTACAGGCTTCGGCGAAACTATTGCATAGTTGCTGAGGATCCAGCGGATTATTGTTTTGGGTAATAACCTTGCCTGCAAACAAATGGCTAAATCGTGTGCAAAGCTGAAAAAGTGCTTCCTGATTGTTCACTCGCGCTTTAGATGCCATGCTGCTAATAGCGACGCTCTGCTCAATTTCATCATCCTGCACCAGGCTAAGAGTGTCGTTAGTATTTGTAGCAGTGCTAGAGAGAGGTTCTTCTTTCTCTTCAGTTGTCAGGCAATTATTAAAATGTTGTTCAAGCAGATGTCTGAATTGCGTAATTATCCCGTTTTTTTTGATTCGCAACTCTCGCATGGATTCAAAATACAGATTTTGCTCGTTGTTATTCACCGCTCGACTGGACAAGTCGAAAAAAAGATCATCACAGGATGTAAATAGCGCGTCCAGATTACTCATCAGGATAGATAATGAGTTGTCTTTAATTTGCTGGATAAGTGTCGGTAGGGCTTTGTTATTAGCTGCCCCTTTTTTTACTGCATGAATGTGATCTTTATCTAAGGTCATTGTTTTTCGCTATGCCTTTTGTCTCTTTATCAATAAGTAACATCATAATTATAAGGTTAACACGCAATTTTTATACCTTTAAAGCTATGATATTTACACATGCTTATAACAAGAGGCTCAGTTATTAGTTAACTTTTTGATTTTTATGATCTTTTTGGTTTTTCGAGCATGCTGAAGCATGTGTGGTTTGATGAATGATTAAGCTGGATCGAAAGTGGTTGTAATTTTGATGTAAAAAAAGTCGACGCAGATTTTTCTTCTAATTCGGATAATCTGCAGAAGAACGTTGATTGGCGCCCCTAAAGCAAGGTTAAGCCTGCCTTGAGACGGCGATTTCGGCTAGCTCAATTAAGGCTTTTTGGTAAGTGTTCTGATTTAGTAGTTCGGCAGATTGTTTGGCTAGGCTACTAAATTGCAGGGCTTTATCCTTGGTATATTGAATGGCGCCGCTTGCCTGAGTAGCTGCGATCACTTTATCTAATTGGTCGATACTTTTATTGGTGATGGCTGAGTGAATCAGTTGTTTCTGTTCGGAGTTGCCATGTTGGCCGGTGTAGATCAGTGGTAGCGTAGGTTTGCCTTCGGCTAAATCATCCCCGACATTTTTACCCATGGAGTCTGCATCGCCCTCGTAATCCAGAACATCATCAACCAGTTGGAAGGCTATGCCTAAATTAAGGCCGTACTCGTAGAATAGATCGGCTTTATGTGAATGCGTCTCAGAGAGAATGACTCCTCCAGAAGCTGCTGCTGCGAATAGCACCGCGGTTTTGTTTTTAATGACGTCAAAATACTCTGCTTCAGTGGTGTTAGGGTCACCGGCTTTGGTGAGCTGCAAAACCTCCCCCTCCGCGATGGTGTTGGTGACATCCGCAATCAGTGCCATGAGTTCCATGTTGCCGATAGAGACCAAAATTTGAAAGGCGCGTGAATACAGAAAGTCACCCACTAGCACGCTGGGTGCATTGCCCCATTTGGCATTAGCTGTTGGTCGACCTCTGCGTAGGCTGGATATATCGACCACATCATCATGCAGTAATGTTGCCGTATGGATAAATTCGATGACGGCCGCCAGTTTAATATGATTAGGTGTGATTTCCCCGCAAGCACCACCCGTTAACAATGTCAGCATTGGGCGAAGGCGCTTGCCGCCAGCATCTACAATATAGTGTCCAATATTCTCTACCAGCGGCACGTCTGAATGCAGCTGCTCAATGATCAGCTGGTTAACGGCTTCAAATTCTGATGAAACAATGTCTCGAATCTGCTGCATGGTATGTAGAAGGGGTCTCTTGTCGCGGCTATTTTGCTGGCAGGGGATGCTATGGTGCGGCTTGAATGATGTCAAGAAAGAGGGGGCAACAGGAACAAAAAGCAAAACAGGTCTTATCGCCGCTTGTTTCTCGCTTTGAACTACCGTAGAATGCGCGTCCCCAAAACTGAGTGGCGCCCATCCTCGTATTGCTTGAGGTTGGACTTTAGAGGGGCTAAAGCTAAGCGCTCAGTGCCTGGACTTGTCCCGTTTGTTCTCATATTTAAAAGGAACAGACGGCTGATTAAGACCCGATTATTGCAAGCAGGCTGACTGGAGTAAGTACTATGTACGCTGTTATTGAAAGTGGCGGTAAGCAACACCGCGTAACTGAGGGTGAAACCCTTAAGCTGGAAAAAATTGAAGTGGCCACCGGTGAAAATGTCGAGTTCGACAAAGTGCTGATGGTTGGCGAAGGAGAAGGAGTCAAAGTGGGAGCTCCTTATGTTAAGGGTGGCAAAGTGACTGCCGAAGTTGTCTCTCAGGGGCGCCACAAAAAAGTGAAGATTGTTAAGTTCCGTCGTCGTAAGCACTCGATGAAGCAGGCGGGACATCGCCAGTGGTATACCGAAGTTAAAATCACTGGTATCAAAGGCTAAGTGCGGTCAAGAAGAGATTTAAAGGAGAGTAGTAATGGCTCATAAAAAAGCAGGTGGTAGTACTCGTAACGGCCGCGATTCCCAGAGTAAGCGCTTGGGTGTTAAGCGTTTTGGTGGTCAGGAAGTATTAGCGGGCAACATTCTGGTTCGTCAGCGCGGAACACGTTTTCACGCCGGTGAGAATGTTGGTTGCGGTGTAGACCATACCTTATTTGCAAAGGCTGATGGTGTTGTAAAGTTTGAAGTCAAAGGCCCGAAAAACCGTAAGTTTGTGAGCATTGTGCCCGCTTAAGTACGAGTTAATTCAATAAAAAGCCTCGTCATTTTGACGGGGCTTTTTTGTATGTTGAGAGTAATTGTGCTCCAATCCCGCGTGTTTACTGGCACTATTGTTATGAGTAGGTGCAAACACTAAGGGTTGATCTAAAGAGATAGTCATGAAGTTTGTCGATGAGGCGATAATCAAAGTCCAGGCTGGCCGCGGTGGTAGCGGTTGTCTGAGCTTTCGCCGTGAAAAATATATCGCCAAGGGTGGTCCTGACGGTGGTGATGGTGGTGATGGCGGTAGTGTCTGGCTGGAGGCTGATCATGCCATTAACACCATGGTGGATTATCGTTATCAGCGAAACTATCAGGCAGAAAATGGCCAGCCCGGCGGTGGCAAGAATTGTACGGGCAAAAGTGGCGACGACTTGGTGCTGAAAGTACCAGTGGGCACGACCATCATTGATGAAGATACCCGTGAAGTGTTGGGAGATTTGGTTGAGCATGAGCAACGCTTGAAAGTTGCTCAGGGTGGTTTTCATGGTTTAGGGAATACCCGTTTTAAGTCCAGTACCAATCGAGCACCTCGGCAGACAACATCGGGTTCGGAAGGTGAGTTGCGTAACCTCAAGCTGGAGCTGAAAGTGCTGGCAGATGTGGGTTTGTTGGGGCTTCCCAATGCTGGCAAGTCGACGTTTATTAGAGCGGTTTCATCGGCCAAGCCCAAAGTGGCTGATTACCCATTTACCACGTTGGTGCCCAATCTTGGTGTAGTCAAAGTACAGGCACATCGCAGTTTTGTGATTGCTGATATTCCTGGTTTGATTGAAGGGGCAGCCGAAGGTGCTGGCTTGGGCATCCGTTTTCTGAAGCATTTAACCCGCACCCGCTTATTGCTCCATATTGTTGATATGGCTCCCTTTGATGGTAGTGATCCGACTGAAGCCGTTAAATCGATTGTGTCTGAATTGGAGCGCTTTAGTTCTACACTGTATCAGCGGCCACGCTGGTTAGTGCTTAATAAGATTGATCTATTGCCTGAAAATGAGCGTGAGCAACGTTGTAACCAGGTCATCGAAGCTTTGGATTGGAGTGGGCCTGTATACTCAGTCTCCGCTATTAATAAATTGGGGGTCGACCCTATTTGTGCGGACATTATGAGCTATCTTGAAGTGTTGCGAGATGAAGAATTTGAAAATCCTGATCTTGTGGCGCAGGAAGAAATGGTGCAACGACAAATGCAGGATGAGGCCAGAGAGCGCATTCAACAATTGGCAGCACAACGTAAAGCGGCACGAGCGGCTTTGAAACAGGATGATGAAGATAGCTGGGATGACGATGTAGAAGTTTTTTACGAGCCTTGAGAGCCATATGAAGCTTGTATTTAGGGTTGTTTTGGTCATTTAGCATACGAATAACAGTGTAAAAGTACCTTATAAAGGCACCTTGGTAATTTCCAGGAAACACCATGTCCGTTAGAAATCAATTGCGACAGTCACGTCGTTGGGTAGTGAAGATAGGCAGTGCTTTGCTGACGGCTAATGGCAAGGGTTTGGATCGTGAAGCCATTGCCGGCTGGTGTCAGCAAATGGCTGATTTGCGACAGCAGGGTATTGAGTTGATACTGGTTTCCTCTGGGGCGGTTGCTGAAGGTATGACCCGTTTAGGTTGGGCTGAGCGCCCCCATATGATCCATGACTTGCAAGCAGCGGCTGCAGTAGGACAGATGGGGTTAGTGCAAGCCTATGAATCCTGCTTCCAAACCTTTGGTTTGCATACCGCACAAATTCTTCTTGGTCACGACGATATCTCTGCCCGCGATCGTTATCTAAATGCTCGTTCTACGTTAACTACATTACTTTCTTTGGGTGTCATTCCAGTGGTCAATGAGAATGACACTGTAGTAACTGACGAAATCCGTTTTGGTGACAATGATACGTTGGCTGCTTTGGTAGCCAATTTAGTCGATGCTGATCTGTTGGTGATTTTGACTGACCAGCGTGGTTTGTTTGATGCCGATCCGAGAACTAATCCGAATGCAAAATTGATTTGCGAATCGGCTGTCAATGAAGGGAGGCTTGAAAATATGGTCGGTGGTAGTGCAGGTGCTTTGGGGCGTGGTGGCATGGTTACCAAGCTCAGGGCCGCCAAATTGGCTGCCAGGTCTGGAGCCAATACTGTGATAGCCGGTGGGGCGGAACCCGATGTGCTAATGGAGGTCGCTGCCGGTAAATCCGTGGGTACTTTGCTTACATCAGGACAGCAGCCCTTGGTGGCCAGAAAGCAGTGGCTGGCGGGCATGTCAAAACCCGGTGGGAGCTTGCAGTTAGATGATGGGGCTGTGCGAGCGGTTAAAGACCTGGGGAAAAGTTTATTGCCTGTAGGTGTTAGGGGTGTTTCGGGTCAATTCCAACGCGGTGACCTAATTTCCTGTGTTAATGCTGGTGGTATTGAGGTGGCCAGAGGCCTGGTCAATTACAGTGCTGAGGAAGCACAGAAAATTAAAGGCCAGACAAGTGGTAATATTGAAGAGCTACTTGGCTATTGCGGGGATGATGAGCTAATTCACCGCGATAACCTGGTGGTGCTCTAAAGCAATAATCTAAGGCGATAGAAAGAATCTGAGATGATGGAAAGTATCGACAGGACATAAAAAAACCGGCATTTGCCGGTTTTTTTATGTCCTGCATAGAACAATTAAGCAGCCAGCGCTTTTACCTGGGCGTTTAAACGGCTTTTATGACGAGCAGCTTTGTTCTTGTGGATAATGCCTTTGTCAGCCATGCGGTCGATAACAGGAACCGCAGCAGAAAGTGCCTGCTTGGCACCTTCAGCATCGCCAGCTTTGATAGCGGCAACCACTTTCTTAATAGACGTGCGTACAACAGAACGCAGACTGGCGTTGTGTTGGCGGCGTTTTTCCGCCTGACGGGCGCGCTTTTTGGCTTGTGGAGAGTTCGCCATTATTTCAAATCCTAAGTAAATCGGTTTTTTTTGGATCTCAACAGGCAGCAAATTTTGCTGGGTGAGGCCGAAAATTTAAGAGGCGGGATTATTCCTTGTTCAGTAGTTGCTGTCAACCACTAAACCAGCAAATCAGCGGGATAATTAGCTAGGGAAAACCGGGTCTTGGTGCTTTGTAGTTGGTGTTAGTGGTTAAAAAATTGCCAGAGACTAAGACCCCAAACCAATCCGAAGGTAACCAGTGTCAGGAACACACCAGCAGATCCAATATCCTTCGCCTGGCCTGATAGTGGGTGCATTTCCTTACTGACCCGGTCGACGATTGCTTCCAAAGCCGAATTAAATAATTCAGCTAGTAATACCAATACACAACTGAAAATCAGCAGTAGTTGGTGATTGAGATCTTGGCCAACCCAGAAGCTGAGTGGGATAAAAATTGCACAAAGCCTGGCTTCCATGCGGAAAGCTTCTTCGTGTTTCCAGGTAGCTTTAAAGCCGGCTATGGAATATCCGGTGGCGGCAATTAAACGTGACAAGCCCGTCTTGCCTGGTTTATTCAGTTCATAGTTGGGTTCGTTGTTGCTCATATCATTCGGTGATTGCGTGATGATGAGTAAGGATTATATCCATAGTCTATTTGCATAACAGCGTATGTTAAGAAAGGTTTAGGTAAATATTGCAGAGGTAGCAGCCTAACGGTCTCTTTGTTTCCGTTTCGTGCGCGGTTGATTTTTTAGTGAGTTGTTGAAGGTTTGTTGCATATAAGTAGTAAAGGAAAAAGCTGCCTGCTTGCTTTCTTCATTATCAGTATCAATAGGGTTTCCTTCACTGGCAACATGGTTGTTGGCTTGAAAATTGTCGAAATGAATAGAGTGTACTGTTGGTGAGGGATATTCCATCTTAGCTCCAGCGTAATAGTAACCGCTGCTGTTGGTTAGCTCATGGTTTACCAGTTTAGTTGATGTCGACAAATTTTGCTTGGTGGCTGGCTTAGATGTCAGATTGTTCGCAGGCTTTTAGTGCTGCTTTTATTTGTCGTTGGTGGCAGTTTTCGGCTGAGTGGTTGCCAACACACCATTGAGTGCGTTGGTTCCAGGCCGTGATGGGCTGCTTTTCTCCACTAGTGCATTTGACGCTATAAATAGCAAATTCTTCACCAGCTTCAGTGCTTCCTTCAGATTCAAATGTGATGCTAGTGGGTTTTGCTGCGTAGGTGCTGATTGATAAGAAAGCCGAAGTTAAGAGAACTAAGGTAGCGGACGCACAAGTGGATCTGAAGGTTTTCATTAGCTATGCAAACGGCGATTAACCCAAGCCTGCAAAAACTAAAATACAACCGGCGATTGCCAGTAAAATAGACTCCCACGCGACATCCAATCTAAATAGCCCATAAAAGTATGAAAAGGGTGGCAAGATGACAGTGCATAGCCCCCAGGCAAAATCTTCTTTAGAGCTGTTGATTAAAAGAACGATCCAGCTGACTAACAACAAAATCGCGCCAAAAGTGGTAAATGTGGCTGATATATAGTCCATGAAATTTCTCCGGATATTGATTTTTTTGCCATGTTAACACGCGACTGAACTGGCTGCGATGACAATATATCTCTCAGTCATAACAGAGTATGGCATGAATAATGGACGTTAGGTCATACCATACTTGGTCAATTGTTGAAGATAATCAGAAAACTGTTAACTGTTGGCTTTTTCGTAATTAGTAAAGTTAAGCTGATTAATATTATAATTTGGCGCTATAAACCTATAAAGAGATTCTGGATTGCTTTGATGTCCTAGTCCTAAGTGATCAAAGTGATCAGAGTTTTTTCAGGTGAGATGTGACAAGACACTAAACTCCCTCATAGTCACTTTTAACCAGTTGCAATGGAAAACAATAAAAATTATAGCCCGATAGAAAAAGCATATTTACGCTATCAGACGTCCATAAAACGTGTGATTGGGCGTATCGTCGGCTCATCAGATGATGTTGAGGACATTGCCCAAAAGTCATTTCTAAAAGCTGTGATAGCGGAAAAGAAAGGCCATATTGAAGATCCTAAGGCTTATCTATTTGGTGCAGCACGGAATACTGCCTACACTGAAGTGACGAAAAAATCGTCGCAACTACTAAAATATGTAGAGGATTTAACCGACTTACCGGTCATAACAGATGTATCTGCTGAAGATAGAATCATTAGTAATGAGCAATACGCTTTATTCTGTGAAGCTATTGCCGAATTGCCACTTCAGTGCCGAACTGTATTCTTGATGTGTAAAGTATATGGTAAATCGCATAAGGAAGTGTCAGCTGAATTGGATATCGCTGTCAGTACTATTGAAAAACATGTTGCCGCTGGTCTTGCTCGCTGCATGACTTACATAAAATCTAAAAACTCAGAGAATCAGTTTGCCAGTGCCCAGTATCGGTCAAACCAGAAGAGACGAGAGAAATAATACATGGATCAAACCTTAGAACCATGTCAATTGGATATTGAGGCTGCCGAGTGGATTGCCAGGCTTAGTGGTGGCCCACTGACTGCCGACCAGAAGCAGGAGTTAAATGATTGGTGTAATAAAAGCCTTGCGCATAAAGAGGCTCTGCACAGTGCAGCACAGCTATGGGCAGACATGGATGCTTTAACCTCATTGCCAGATTATCTTCCTGCCGCAGCACCATCGTCTTCAGTGCGTAGAGAAAAAGTTCGTTCTTTTAACTTTGGTGCAGCGTACTTGTCTGCTGCAGCTGTTTTAATTGTGTTAGTAATAGGCTGGTCGAGTTTTTTTGCGCAAGACACTCAAAATATACAGTTGTATGAAACGGCCATCGGTGAGCAAAAAACAGTTACTTTGTCAGATCAGTCGATTGCAACACTGAATACAAACTCAATACTGGAAGTAGACTATCAAGCTGGTGAGCGTCGAATAAAGCTTATCAAGGGCGAAGTGCTTTTTGATGTGGCTAAAGATCCGCTTAAACCGTTTGTGGTTTATGCCGGAGGCAATTATGTAAGGGCGTTAGGAACTAAGTTCGCGGTTCGTTTTTTGGAAAATGGTACAGAAAATGTCGAAGTGCTTGTTACTGAAGGGACGGTGGCTGTTGCAAAAACCGATAGTTCCAAATCATCAACGCAGAACGATCCAGTTAAAACTATCCTCACACATAACCAATCAGTGATTACACGAGAAGATAGTACCGAGCCTTCGGTTACTGAATCAGATCCCGGTGAAATGGAAAGGCGTTTATCATGGGCAACTGGCATCCTTCATTTTGACGGTGAGTCACTCGAAGAAGTCGTTAGTGAAATTAGTCGATATACGGCTTACTCCGTGACAATTGAAGCTGAAGATTTGCGCAACATACCCATCGGTGGCCGTTTTCGTATCGGAGAAACCGACGCCCTTTTTGAGATTCTACAGGAGGGCTTTGGAGCGGAAGTTGTTCGTCACGCTAGCGGAAAAATATCAATATACAAGTCGGAACAAAGTGGAACTCTCTGATTTAGTCACCTCTTGGCTGTTGAAAAACTGATTAAATAATTTTTCAAAATAAGTTGGAAAATCTGTGTAAATAGCTTTACAGATCCTTTTGATAGACTCTCACATAGTCGATCTCATAACGACTTGGATAAGTTGCTTTATTAGGATCTCCGCCTTTATCGCCACCTATTGCTAAATTGATTAATAAATAATGAGGTTGCTTGAAGGGATTGCTAGGCCAATTTCCAGGCGGATTAATAGTTTCACTGAGTAGTGTGGTATTGAGCAACTTATTATCCACATAAAGTCGAATAGCGGTTGCATCCCAGTCCATGCGCCAGATATGGAACTGCTGATCCCAGTTTTCATCTCCCAGTTCAGCTAAAGGTATTCGTGCACTATCCCAAATAGGACCATCACCCCAAGCTACATTAGCTAAAATCATACCCTGGTAATATTCCATTAAATCTATTTCTCCTCCCTTTGGCCATTGTCCCTGTTCTCCCAGGAACCAAATAGCGGGCCAAAGTCCGTCTTCAGCGGTTATTTTGGCGCGTATTTCGAAACGGCCATATTGCCAAGAAAACTTGTCTTTGGTCAGTAAACTGGAAGAGGTGATTTGAATATTTTTTCGTTGTTTTCTCCAGTCGTTGCTGGATGCTACATAATTTGGATTGGGTTTAACTTCTCGCTTCGCTTCAATAATTAATTTGCCGTTTTCAACAAATGCATTTTCTGGTTGATACCATTGTATTTCTCGATTGCGACGAAATCCCTCTTCAAAGCCCCAGTTAGCTGGATTTGGCGTCCCATCCTGATCGAATTCATCAGCCCACACTAGCCGGTAATCTTCATCGCTAATGTCGCTATCAATGCCTATGCAGCCAGTTGTTCCTAATATTAAGAGTAGAAAATAGTTAGCAATATTCTTCATTCTGATAAGAGTAATCGCTTGTTCAGTTATTGTTATTGGTTATGTGTGTTCAATAATGGGCGAATTGCATAATTATTACGAAACAGCCTATATATCTTGAGGTGTCTATAAGTAATATTTATAATACAAGATGATGCCGGTATCAAGGAGGCAGGCTGGAATGTGATGCTGTCCGTGACAAGCCCTATAACAATAAATAAGGGATTTTTAGCGGTTAGAACAAGCTTAAGAAAACCAACATTAGCGCTGAGCTGTTCTAAAGCTTTATGCGGGCTGGTGTTTTGCCTTTTTTTCAATTCAGTTTTAGCTAACCAAATTACCTATCAATTCGCTTTGGAGCCTGATGCTGCTGGTATTGTTGTCAAAAATATTGCGACACAGACTGATACCCTAGTTTTATTCCCTACCAAAGAACTCCACTCAATTCGTTCTCACGCAGTTAATGGTGAATATACAACGCTGCAAGCATTGCAAATTGCATTGCAAGGAACTGGGCTTACCGTTAAGCAATTAAAAAGCGGCGCGATCACAATTCGGTTGTCCAAGCGTCAGGAGCAAAACAGGAAAGGCTTATTGGGTTTTTTAAGTGGTTTGTTTTCAAATAACAAGGAGATTGAGCAAACATCGGACCGTCAAGTTCGCTATGAAGAAGTGATCGTGGAAGGTGTTCGTGACAGTTTGGTTCAAGCCTTGAATAGAAAGCGTTATTCATCTCACATTATTGATTCGATTTCTGCCGAAGATATTGGTCAATTCCCTGATACCAATGTTGCTGAAACGTTACAGCGTATCAATGGCATACAGATGGCGAGAAATGTAAATACCGGCGAAGGTACATCAGTTCAAATAAGAGGTCTTTCCGATAATAACATTGAAATAAATGGTGAGGTTTTTGTCGGCCCTGGAGGAGAAAACCGAGATATTAATTTACAGAACATTCCGTCGGAAATGTTTAGTGCGATTGTAGTCAATAAAACTGCATCGGCGGATAAAGTGGAGGGAGCCAACGGTGGCTCAGTGAGCTTGATTAAACAGGCTCCATTACAAATGAAAAAAGATGTTTTTGGTGTCCTCACTATGAAGGGAAATTACACCGACACGATTGGTGACATCGATAAGGAGTTTTTTGGTAGCTATGGCAGAAAATATAATACAGCGATTGGAGAAATTGGGTGTTCGGTCAGTGTCGGAATTAAAAATGTTAATACGCGCTCTGAGCAGTTAGACACTACTTGGCAACAAATGAATAGCTCCGGATTAGGTGGAAAGCGCACTGCAGCTACACCAAATTATCAAATTGATATCAATGGTGATGGTGTGACTGATATTAATGATAGGTATTTCGTACCTAAAAGTTTTACCTTAAAAGTTGATGAGACGTTATCAGAAAGAAACAGTTTTGGTGCCAGTGTACAGTGGAGGCCAGCGTCAAACACTGATATTTTACTGGATGTGAATTATTTTTTGAATGAAACCATTTGGCATCAAGGTATTGTCAATATTCCGACTAATGACCGTGCACATACTGGTGAGGACAATTCAAAAAATTATACTGTTACCGGTAATGTTCTGACAAAAGGGCGTTTAGAAAATATTGTAGCCAGAGTCGGTGCTGCACCTGGAGAGGGAATTCGAGACAATACCACGCTGACATGGTTTTTATCAGCTAATCACCAAATCAATAGCTGGAGGTATTCGGCAACCATTAATTCCTCCCGAGGAAAGCAAGATGAAAAACGGGGTCAAATCAATTATGGCTACGATTGGGATAATGATGGCCAGTTTAACGCGAATGATTTTCAGATGGCGTTGGAGTGGGATTATGCCAATAGTGCAAGTGTGCCTAATTTAGTTGTTTATGGCCCTGATCAAAATGTATTGGATTTTAATCGAATTGATCATCCTAATATGCGTGTATTTCAAGCAAATAGAATTATGCGTTCCAGGGATAACCAAAGTGATAGTTTAAAAATTGATATTGAGAAAATTTTAAACCATTCCTTTTTTGAAAATATTAAAGTTGGCTATCGTTTTAGTGATACACATTTTTCACAAAAATTCTGGGAGCATGTTTATCAAGCACGTTATGAAAGAAATAATGTCGTGGTGAATAGATTTGGTGCGCGAGTCCCAGTAACACATCCCAGTGGTGAGCAATGTATTACTGAATCTCCCTTTGGTGAAATTTTAACTGACTATAAAGGTGATCTTTTCCCAAAAGAATGGGCAACCTCGCGTTGTGGATTCGATACCATTACACAATTATATCGATTGCATCCAATAGATAGCCTAAGAGCTAATGGTGTGCCTCGGTACGGTAATCAAAATAATGGATATGCTATTTCCGAAACCACTGATGCGCTATACCTTACCACTGATTTTTCTGGTTATGTTGGTAAGGTAGATTTTTTTGGCAATATCGGTGGGCGTTATGTTCATACTGATACGATATCGGCAGGCCATTTCACTGAAAATATTTTTAATGATAAAGATGCCTGTATTGAGTCGGGTGGAATGGATTCGGTCAGTTGTGCAATACAATCCCGAAAAAATACACCGGTGAAATTCAAAGGCGGTTATAGTAATTTTTTACCTAGCCTAAGTTTAAATATTGCTGTCACTCCTAGTATGTACCTTCGCTTCGGTGCATCAAAAACAATATCTCGGCCTTCATTATTTGCTATCAGACCGGCGGTGGCCGTCAATTTTATTGATCAGACCTTAAGTAGAGGTAATCCTGGTTTAAAACCACTGGAATCTAATAACTGGGATGTTTCCTATGAATGGTACTTTAACGATGAAAGTGTGTTTGCTGTGGCATTGTTTGGAAAGTCAGTAAAAAATGTGATTTCGACTATAGAGGTCAGTGATTATTTATTTAGTCCGGAACAGGGTGGCGATGGACGACTATATACATTAACGACCAAAGCCAATGATGATGGTAGGTCTGTGATTTTAGGCCATGAATTAACGTTTCAACATACCTTTAGCTACTTACCCTCAATATTTAAATATACTGGCATTCACCTAAATTACACGCATATTGACGAAGACTCTGCCAGTTCGAGTCGGCTCAATTTAGCTGGGTCACCTCTGCCGAGAAATCGGTTATCAGAGAATAGCTTTAATATCACCGGTTTTTATGATGACGGAAAGTTCAGTGCCCGCCTTAGTTACAATTGGCGAGATGAAATGCTGGTCAATACAGTAGCTGTCACAGACCGATATATGCAATGTGATAAGGATGGCAATGGTGTAGTCGGTAATAATGATAATGGTGAGTGGGGCTGTGATATCGGTAAATTTCCCCTCAATGCTCCTGTAGATCCATTAGCGTATCAACAAGGAGTCCAACCCCGTTATGCCGCTAGAATACGTGAAGCGCGAGGGCAATTGGATTTATCTCTGGCTTACAAAATCACTCCGGCACTAAAACTCACTTTCTCGGGAGTTAATTTAAATGAATCTGCTGTTGAAGAATATTTAGATACTCCTGTAATGCCAGTTAAGTTATCCAGTTATGGCGCCAGGTATACTGCGGGCCTTAGCTATAAATTCTGATCCTTATCATCACTTCATCATCACCTCCTTTGATGTCAGTTCCACAACCAAAATAAAAAAATTAAAAAAAGTATGGAGGATATTTTCTCCTCAGCGGTCTCCTGTAATTACAAAAACTATATTTATATTATAAATATTACCTTTTAAAAATATAAAAATAAGGGGAACAGAGCATGAGAAGACCTCCCAATCTTTACCTATACAGCAATATTGCTGCTCTTTTGTTTGGTTTGAATGGAGCAACTTTTGCCCAGGAAGCATCCAATCTAGAGGTTGTTGAGCAAAAGACCGTTGAATCTGAAAAACCGCAGGAAGAAATTATCGTCAGGGGTGTGCGCAACAGTATTCTTGATGCATTAAATAGAAAACGTAATTCCGATGAGATTATGGATTCTATTAGTGCGGAAGATATTGGTCAGTTTTCTGATACCAGTGTTGCTGAGTCGATGCAAAGGATTACGGGGATTCAGTTGAGCCGAGATGTTGATACCGGGGAAGGTACCGGCATCCAGATTCGGGGGCTTTCTGACAATAACGTCACCATCAATGGTGAAATTGTTGCAGGGGTCGGTGAAGGTCGGGATATTAATTTCCAGGATATTCCCTCTGAGATGTTTAGCTCGATCGTGGTTAACAAAGTAGCTACTGCGGATAAGATAGAAGGTTCGTCGGGTGGATCCGTTGAGCTGGTGAAAAGAAGACCGCTCGGATTTAAAGACGATACTACTACATCGGTCAATCTTAAGGGTGTCTATGCGGAAAATATTGAAGAGGTGGACCCTGACGCTTTTATTATGGTTAACCAAAAGTTTGGTAATACGCCCATTGGCAAGTTTGGTGTGCTATTAAGCGGCAGTTATAAAGAGGTCAATGCGCGTACCGAAGCTACGAACGCAGTTTGGCAGCGTTTGAACAGTGCCGGCACAGGCAGGTTTATTAGTGGTACGCCGAATTATCAAATTGATGTCAATGGTGATGGCGTTACCGATATTAGAGATACTTATTTTGCACCCAACCGCTTTCAAGCGAGGGTGAGCGAAACCTATTCCGAACGTACAAGCCTCGGTGGTACGTTTCAGTGGCAGCCGCAAGGGGGGACTAATATCCTCTTTGATGTGAACTACACCTCCAATGATACGGATAATCGTACTGATTTGCTTAACACTATTTTTACCGATCGCGCTCACACGGGTGTTGATGATCCGGCCAACTACGATTTAATTAACGGTGTTTTGCAGCGTGGTACCTTTGAAAATATTGATGCTCGATTTGGTGGTGCTCCCAGCGTAGCCAATACCGAAGTGGATACGCTGACATGGCAGTTTGCAGCCGACCATAAAGTGGATAACTGGAAATTTGAAGCAGGAATAAGCTCGTCAAAGAGTGAGCGTTCGAGATTGCGCAACCAGGTTAACGTTGGTTATGACTGGAATAACGATGGTGCATTTGCTGTTAATGATCGTTTGATCAGTGTGGATTGGGATTTCACTGGTAGATCTAAATTACCCGATTTAACTTTTTACGATCCCAATGGTGATGTACTCGATTTTAATGACATGACTAACCCTAATCTTCGTATTTTCCAGGTGCAGCGTAATCTAGAAAATCGTGAAAATACCAGTGATAGTTTTAAATTCGATATCTCACGAGATTTTGATGAAGGGTTTATTACCCAGGTGAAATTTGGTTATCGCTGGCATGAGCGAGGATTTGAAAATCAGTCCTATCAGTCTAAATTACAGAACCGATATGAAAATGCTGGTGGTGTGATTAATCCGTTAGCTGCCAGGGTGCCTATTGACCACCCCAGTGCAATGGCCTGTATTCGACCGTCAAACTATGGCGATATTCTGACGGATCATTCTGGTGATTTTCCACGCCAGTGGGGCAGATCAATATGTACTAATAGCCAAATCGAGGCTTTATGGCAATTGTTCCCTATTGATAGTTTTTATCAGGAGACGGATTCCGATCATGATCCAAGTAACGCGAATCATGTATTGCGATTGGGTACTCCACGTTATGAGCAGATTGCACAAAATTATGAAGTCACCGAAGAAGCCAATGCTTTTTATTTACGCTTGGATTTTGAGCAAGAGCTAGCTAATAACATGATATTTTTCGGTAACATCGGTGGCCGATATGTGGAGACTGATACCGAAAGTTCTGGCTTCTCGGTACTGGCTAATCGTGCCGATGCTAGTCTATGTCGACAGTTAAATGATTTGGAAGAGGTTAATGGCGTGCTCACGCCTGCTGAAGAGCAAGCTAGAGACGATGCTTGTACCATTGTTGATCGTGAATATACGCCCCTCAAGTTTAAAGGCAATTATTACAACTTTTTGCCAAGTGCAAACTTAAACCTGCAATTGAATGAAAATATGTACATTCGTTTGGGGGCTGCCAAAACAATCAATCGTCCAAACCTGACAGACTTACGTCCAAACTTTTCTATAAATTTTGATAACGAAATAATAAATCGTGGTAATCCACAACTACTGCCCAGAGAGTCGGAAAACTGGGATTTGTCTTACGAGTGGTATTTCACTGAAGAAAGTCTGTTGTCGGTTGCTGTCTTTGGTAAAGATGTAAAAAATGCGATCAGGACGGAAAGTACGCCCGATGTACCCTTTGCCGAATCAGAGGGTGGTGATGGCCTGCTGTACACATTGAGAACCAAGGAAAATGATTCAGGTGTGTCCGAAATCGAAGGTTACGAACTGACACTACAGCATTCATTCCGTAATTTGCCATGGCACCTGAAATACACTGGCATTAATATGAATTATACCCATGTTGAGGAGACCGGTTTTAGCAGAGAAAACCTCCATGTAGATGGCAGTGTACTTGGTCGGCAAAATCTTTCCGAAGATAGCTACAATATTGTGTTGTTCTACGATAATGACAAGTTCAGTGCCAGATTGGCTTACAACTGGCGTGATACTGCAATTAAGGGTTACCTTAATGTTACTGACAAATATACTCAGTGTGATAAGGATGGTGATGGCGTTCTTGAAAATAATGAGTGGAACTGTCATATCGGTAGATTTGATTTAAACGATCCGTTTAATCCTTTTGCCTACGATAATGAGGGACAGGCGCGACGCCTTCCTAATATTGAAGAAGATCGTGGTCAGTTGGATTTCTCCATGGCTTACAAATTTAGTGATCAGTTGAGAGTATCGCTTCAGGGTACAAATCTGAACGAATCGACAGCTAATCGCTATCTCGATACCAAAGATAAACCATTAAGGCTTTCATCTGCTTCGGCTCGGTATACTTTAGCTGTGAGCTATAAGTTCTAGTCTTCGTCGAGTGGAGCCTAACAACTCTATGTTAATTGTCTCCGCGGCTTGGCCCTTTAGTTATCAACTAAAGGGCTTTTTTATTGTGAGCAATGTCATTGAGGTTGATTAAAAAATAAAAAAATATGTGGCGGATTAAGTGGTTTGGCAAGTCTTCTAATTCAGGGTTTTAAATTATCAATTCTTAACTTTCTTACGAAAAAAATAAAAGGTGAAAGCAGTGAGCATAAAACTACACACTAGCAGGGTATTTGTCCTGCTGGCTTTGTTGTTTGCCAGCTACGCGCTAGCGGCATCCGAGCCAAATTATTACTACAACGATGATATAGAGTATCCACCGGCAGTAAAAACCATTACTGCTGAAGACACCATAACAATCAAAGGCATAGCAGATTTCGCCGTAGTTAGCACCGTGCAGATAAATGGCGTTGATGCCACAATTGACTCGGTTGCTAATACTTGGTCAGCCGATGTTGCTTTGGTTTCAGGTATAAATACCGTAACTGTCGATGTATTTAACACTGATAGTTCAATGCAGTGGCAGGCGGTATTAGCGGTATTAAAAATAGCTAGTGGAGAGATCCCTTCGGTTGATATCGCTTTGGATTCCTCCGATGCTTGGGCATATTTCCAACACATCAGACCCAAAACCGTTGTCGATGGGCATCTAGCTAAGGTTAATCTTGCAGGTACGCCGGCAGAAAATGATGTCAATGTGCGTGTCCTACCTTACATTGATGGCGCCTTGGTTATTCCTCACAACAGTGAATATCAACCTTTGGAAATATTCACCGAAGAAGACCTGTTGGGTGACAGTAAAAAATTAACCGTTCATACCTACTATAGGCCAGAACAGCTGATGGAATTTGATAATGCCATTAGTTCGTTTCATTTGAAGAAAGGCTATATGGCCACCTTTGCTCAGGAATCCGATGGTACTGGCTACAGTAAAGTTTATATTGCTGACAAACGTGATATCACAGTCGACGTTATGCCGAATGGATTGGATGACACAGTATCCTTTGTGCGCGTTTTCCCCTGGAAATGGGTAGCGAAAAAAGGTTGGGGTGGTGGTAATGCGCCTGCAGCTCTGGAAACTTCCTGGCACTACAACTGGGCTAATGGCAAGGCATCAACACTTAACGTTGATTATGCTCCGATGTATTGGGGCGCCTGGGGTGATCCTAATAAGCCTGCTGCCAAGGTTCAGGCTAATACTACTTCCAACCATGTGTTGGGCTTTAACGAACCAACCCATACTGATCAATCCAATATCAGTGTAGAAACGGCATTAAAGCATTGGCCCAAGCTGATGGCTTCCGGGTTGCGTATAGGTTCACCGGCGCCGGCTAGTACGCCTTCTGGTTGGCTGCAAAGTTTTATGGCGCAAGCCGATAAGCTTAATTACCGGGTAGACTATGTTGCTGTGCATTGGTATTTGGGTTGTCAAACACCGAATCAAATGAAATCCAGACTGCGAGCAGTATACAACCGATACAAGCGTCCTATCTGGGTGACTGAATGGAATAATGGTGCTACCTGGACTGATAAAAGTTGCGGTAAACCTACCCTCGAAGAAAATGCTCAAGCAATCGAAGGCTTCGTGAAAATGATGGAGGAGCTGGATTTTGTTGAGCGCTACGCCATCTTCAACTGGGTTGGCAATACGCGAGCCGTGTATGATTTTAAAACCAGTTCGCTAACGCCTGCAGGTATTAAATACCGCGATCAAAAAGATTATATGGCTTTCAATGCCAATCACCAGTTTCATCAGCCCTATCTAGATCTTCCTAATCCTGCTGCTCTTGATGCGGGTAATGTGAATAGTGATGGTGAAGTGAATATTACTTGGGTGGAAAATGTTGAAAAGGATGAAGGTGTTTCCATTGAACGTGCATTAAATGACGGCGCATTTTCAGAGATTGCTTTCCTTTCTGGCGAGAATATTACCAGCTATACCGATATGCCCAGTTTTGATGATGGTTTTAATACCTACAAATACCGGGTGAGAATGTATAAAGATGGCCAATATTCAGGTTATTCCAATACCGATATCGTGACTAAACATGTTTATATGATTGTTAATAAAAAGTCCGGTAAAGCACTCGCCGTCAAAGATGGTAAAAAGAAAAACGAAACGCCTGTGGTACAGAATGACATCGATCTCACTGCTAATGCACAGCGTTTTAGAGTGTATAACGTAGGAAAAGATGAATCTGGTAACACCCTGTACCGTATTGTGGGCGTACCGTCGAAAAAATATGTCTATTTCTTCGTTAAAAAGGATCATATAGCAATACGTGACAATCAACCGTGGAAAGTGTTGGATTGGGTTTTTCATGATTTGAATGACGGTTTCTACAACCTTCTAAACAGCAAAACGGTTAGCACGCATGCTATGGCTCCACAGAATGGTTCCATTGAAAGTGGCACCTTGATTAAAAACGCACCTTATAACCCGGCATTCGCTGCTCAAGCCTGGCAGTTTGTCGTGTTCGAGGACGCCGACAATGATGGAAGGCACGATGATCTTGATAACTGTCCATCAATCCCAAATGGTAATCAGAAAGATATTGATGGTGATGGCATGGGTGATGTCTGTGATGATGACACCGATGGTGATGGTGTGCTGAATGAGGTTGATGCTTGTCCGGCACAACTGATCCAGGGCAACATCACGTTGCTAGGGCAGGACACTGGTTTACTTAATCGTCCTCAAACTAATGGCTGTGCAGTGAGTGGCCCGCTGAAGACGCTATTTGATGAAGCGTTTGCCGGTGCAACAAACAAAGGTCAATTTGTTTCAGAAGTCATGCAAGGTATTAATGGCATGCGTCAATCAGGTGTGCTTACTTCGAGTGAATGGTTTAATTTAAGAATGTTCGCACTTCAAGTAACGATTTAATTAATGTTTATTGTTTTAAGTAGCAATGTTGCCGGGCCGACTGATCACTCAGTGGCCCGATGTTCCATTACGGATATGTTATTTAATACAACAATAATGATTGTGAAATTGTATAAATAAAACTATATAAAAAGGTAAAAGCGATGAATAAATTAGTAATACGTCTACTGACATCAGTGATATTGTTAGTCACGACATCATTAGCATCTGCTGGATTGATGCTTGATACAAAACTAAAGACTGACAATATTTTCATTAATACTGGCGATACCTTCGATGTCGATGTGGTGGCTACTTGGTATAACACTGAAAAAAATGACCCAGTTAGTTATTTAAATACCGCTTCCTATGCTGTTAACACCGGTAGTTTATTAACTTTCAATGGTGCCAGCTTCGATGGCGTCGTATGGGATGGCTTTAATGATCCTTTTTCTAATTTGGTTGATAGTTTTTCTGCGGACTTTTTTCTGCCCGGTGTAGCAAGCGGCCCGATTGTCCTGGCAACACTCAGTTTTACCGCGGGAGATAATATAGGTTGGGACGCTATCAATATTGATGGAGCAGCTATTTTTGTTGACGAATTTTTTAATTTTGCCGGTCTTCAGAATATGTCTGCCAATTTAGATGTTAAGGTAGTGCCTGAACCTTCATCTTTGTCGTTACTGATGTTGTCGGTTTTAGTGCTATTGGCCAGACGTAAAGTATGGCAGGGCAATTAAGTTACATTGCATTATTGATATATATGCAAAGCTGATCAGAATAATCATTAATAAGTAACGATGAAGGTATCCAAACATTCTGGGGGATGTTTGGATTACTCCCTTTGTTATAGCTTTCCGTCACATAGAGGTTTATGGGCGATTTTTAGTTGCAATCGCTATATACCAGTCAATGTCGAAACATTATAACCAGCCTTTTTGCTGGGCAATGCGAGCAGCATCAATTCTGTTACTGGCATTGAGTTTGGAAATGGCTTCGGACAGGTAGTTACGTACTGTACCTTCGGACAAAAACATCTTGGCGGCGATGTCACGGTTTTTTAAGCCTTCGCCTGCATGACGCAGGATTTTACGCTCTTTGTCACTGAGAGGGTCGCTATCACCTAAGGCGCTCATGGCTAGTTCTGGGTCGATGAGCTTTTGCCCTTGCATAATCTTTTTAATAGCATCAATTAGATAATCTGAAAGCGCCTCTTTTAGAATAAAGCCATCGACTCCCGCCTCAATTGCTCGCCGAATATACCCAGCTCGAGAAAAGGTGGTCATGATAGCCGTTCGAGTATCAGGATAGCGTTGTTTAATGACCTCGATTAATTCCAGCCCAGTCATGTTGGGCATTTCAATATCTGTGAGCACCAAATCTACAGTTTGCTGCTGGAGCTGTTGTAGAGCAACTTGTCCATCTTCGGCTTGGGCCACGACATCAATCTCTGGCTCCAACTGTAGTAGCGTACTAATTGCTCCGCGTACTAGGGCCTGGTCCTCGGCGACTAACAGCTTAATCATGTTGAGTTCCCAATATAGTCATGCTGAGTAATGTGCCCTCGTCATCGTTTTGTAGTGTAAGCTGACCACCCATGTCGCGACAACGCTCTTCCATTCCCTGGATGCCATTGCCTGTTTCTATTTTGCTTGATCCGCCATTATCCCATACGGTGATTAAAAACATGTTCTGATTTTTCTGTAACTGTAGTTGAGCGCGATTGCCGTTACTGTGGCGCAACATATTAGTGCAGGCCTCTTTGAGCAATAATATGATCGAAGACTCAACCTCAGCACTCAGAGAATAATGGCCTGACAATTTATCATCGCATAGAGTTTCAAAGCCCGCAGAGTGTAACTGTTGACACAGTTTGTTGAGCTCAGCACCAAGTCCTTTTTGTTTCAACCCAGACACACTTTCACGAACATTCGTAAGAGCACTACGAGCAAGTTCGGCAACAGCAGCAATTTCTTTGGCCGCGGATTGATATTCGTTTGCACTGATAAGTTTTTCGGCCAATTCCGCCTTAAGCGCTACACCGGATAAACTGTGCCCCAGGAGATCATGTAAGTCTCGGCCGATACGTTCTCGTTCGGCAATAGTTGCCAGTTGCTGAATATGGCGTTGATCGCGTTCTTCGGCAAAGCGATGCTGTAAATCTTGGCGCAAGAAGATTGCGCTAATAAAGAGTGACACACTTAAAAAAGTTGCAATGCCAAGAAACATTATATTGTGGTTGAGCCACGTGAATGCCACTAGTTCCACAACTAAAGCAAGCCCTAATATCAAAAATGCCCGTTTTAGCGGAAAGTAATATCCACCTAAAAAAGTTGCGAAGCCGAATAAAGCGTTGCTGCCTGGTGTAATGTAAGTGATGGCATAACATAGGGCTAGGATTGCAAGGATAGGCGGTAAAGCACGATTAGAATCAGATTTCAGCCCCCAAAGATACAAAGTTAAAAATATAACATAAGCGATAAAAATGTAAGCCCATTGCCAAGTATGCAATGTTTCAGCCATAAAAAAGATAGGAAGAAAGTAGAACAATGAAAACAACAGTGAAACTAAATTCCATCTATTTCCATTGGGAGAAAATAACGCAGGCATGTAATGTGGAGACATATTTTGTGCCTTGTAATGTTGTGTATATAAAAACCATGACCTTGGGTGAGACGTCCATGTCAGTATACCGGCATGGACGTAACCTGTTTATTTATTGATTTTTCTTGAGTAGCGAGCTGGCCCAATAATAGTCTGGCTGAATCGCGATGGCTGCTTGCCAATCACTCAAAGCTTTTTGGTGTTCCCCTAACTCCATCTGTACCAGACCACGCCAAACGTAGGCTTCAGCATGCCCCCAATGATAGCCTGAAGCTTCGTCTCCAACATAATTGGCGATGGCATTGTTGAGTGCGTTAATGGCTGATATTTTGCTTCCGCCAAATATTGCTGGCGTGAAATACTTATTGATACCTGCCACCAGGTTGACCCTTGGGTTGTTAGGCGCAAGGGTTTTAGCTTTGGCGATACTGTTACCAGCTTTTGGACCATATTTAGCAGCTTTAATGGGAGTAAAACCAGCCTGAGTGCCATAGACAAGGCCCAGCAAAGCCCAAGCTTCAGCATCGTTCGGTTTTTCTTTGACCAGTGTTTCCAATTGAGACATGGCTTTAGTCAGCACGGCCTTAGCTTCATCAATATTATTGGTGTTACTGTAGCTGATGGCTAAACGATATTGAGCCAAGGCTGCATCGTATAAATCTTCGCTTTGCCCTAAAGTTTGCAAGATATTGATATCTAATCGACGAGCTGCATCTTCAATATCATTGATTGTTCCTTGATCGGCTAAGGCATTAATAGAACCAATGAAAAAAGTAAAAGTACTAAAGGTGAGTAAAAGCTTTTTCATCATCATCTCCTAGATGTGTTATTTAAGGTGAATCTAGTATGGAGATGATGTGAGTTTTTTCTTAGAGAAGATTGTCAGGATTTAATGATGACAATTGTCATGATTTTTGTTGAGGCTAACATACCCCAGTTATTTGATTGTCTTAATTAAGTAGCGGGGGCCAGTTCGGCATTAGACTTTCATAACACAAATAAAAAAGGCCTGTCGAATCGACAAGCCTTTTTTATTTGGTAGCGGGGGCCAGATTTGAACTGACGACCTTCGGGTTATGAGCCCGACGAGCTACCAGGCTGCTCCACCCCGCAACTAATCATTTCGAATAAAGTGCCTATTAAGCTGCTCTTCATTCAAAGAGGCGCGCATGTTAGATATCTGAGTGGATAAGGTCAAGCTTTGTTTTAAATTTTTATGACAGTTTGCAAATTTTGTTTGGCGTATTGATGCCGATTTCCTCTAATGACTGGACAGGTCTTTTCCGGTATGGTTGCCAACTTGTTGTCATATCGAGAGATTGTATATGGATCAGTTTGCTGATATCCGCCCTTATTACGATAGTGAAGTGTCTGCTGTGTTGGCCAACCTGATGGCTGATGAAGAGTTTATCGAGACAATAGCACAGTTAAGGCTTGGACATTGGTATCGTCCTTTTTCTTTGCTATTAAGACCTCTTGTGCGCAGAACCATTGCGCGCCAATTGGCAGATGTAGAAACCGTGAAGGACTTTCAGCATGTCGTGAAGTACTACATGGACAATATGATTGAAAGTAGCTCTTCCGGCTTTACTGTGTCTGGACTCGATAAGCTTGATCCGGAAAAACCGTATCTGTTTATGAGTAATCATCGCGATATTACGCTAGATCCGGCTTTTGTTAACTACGCGCTGTACCACAATAATCACGATACGGTACGTATAGCAATAGGTGACAACCTGTTGACCAAGCCTTTTGTGTCAGATTTGATGCGAATTAACAAGAGTTTTATTGTTAAGCGCTCCGCTAAAGGGCCTCGTCAGGTACTTGCGGCTTACAAACTATTATCTAGCTATATTCGTCACTCGATTGAAGAGGATCAGGTACCCATCTGGATTGCCCAGCGAGAAGGGCGAGCCAAAGACGGTATTGATCGTACCGAGCCGGCAATTATTAAAATGTTGGCGATGAGTCAGAAAAAAAAGGAGGAAAGCTTTTCAGAGTTTATTAATAAGCTTCGTATTGTACCGGTGTCGATCTCGTATGAACTTGATCCCTGTGATGGCGCCAAAGCTAGAGAGCTGTATGAAAAAGCAACGCATGGTTCCTACGAGAAAGCTGAACATGAAGATGTAGAAAGTATTGGTAAAGGTATTTCCGGTGATAAGGGTTGTGTGCATGTGGCTTTTGGTGAACTGTTGGAAGGGGAGTTTGCAGATGCCGATGCAGTAGCCGCAGCTATTGATAAACAAGTTATCAGTAATTACGTGTTACATCCGACCAATTTTTTTGCCTACAAACTATTGCATGGTGATTATCCTGAGGGGGGTGTTGGATCCAGAGGAGAATTATTCAAAGCGGACCAAATGTCATATCAACAGGAACAAAGTTTTAAAGCGAGAATTGACGCTTTACCTGTCGAGCACAGAGAATATGCATTGGGTATTTACGCCAATAGTATTGATTGTAAGAAGCCATTGAGCGAATAACATTTTACTTGTGCCGATATTCATCATGGCTGCAGTTAACGTTATAACCTCGAAACAGGTTTATCGGGCAGGTATTAGATTCAGGTTATGCTGACTGACGATTTAAAGCGAACAATACAAAGTGCCTACAGCACATTATTGGAGAGCAAAGGGTTAAAAGCGCGTTATGGCCAGCGGTTGATGATTGCTGAAGTCGCAAAAACCTTGACCAGCAATCCCTCTAGTCGTGAAAGCGGTGAACAGTCGCCAATATGTGTGGTGGAGGCTGGAACGGGGACTGGTAAAACGATTGCCTATGCCGTTGCGGCCATTCCTGTAGCCAAGGCGCTGGGAAAAACACTTATCATCTCCACTGCCACTATTTCTTTGCAGGAACAAATTGTCTACAAGGATTTACCTGACATCCTGCGCCACAGTGATCTTGAATTTTCTTTTGCATTGGCCAAAGGGCGTGGTCGGTATTTGTGCCTGACCAAACTTGATTCTGTATTGCAGGATAATAGTGGCGCGAACCAGACCGCGGCACTTTATCCCGATGAATTGCCCATGCAGATAGATACGCAAACGCTGTCTGTTTATCAGACGATGTTGTCGTCCTTATCCACGGGGGATTGGGATGGTGATATCGATAGCTGGAAGCAGCAATTGGAGCCGTCGGTGTGGTCACGGGTGACAACGGACCATGCGCAGTGTACTGGCCGACGTTGTTCTAATATCAGTCAGTGTGCCTTTTTTAAAGCGCGTGAAGAAATCAATAAAGTGGATGTCATTGTCACTAACCACGATTTGGTGCTGGCGGATTTGGCCTTAGGGGGCGGTGCTATTCTGACCGACCCTGATGAGACCATTTATATTTTTGATGAAGGCCATCATTTGCCCGATAAGACCATCAATCATTTTGCCCAGTTTTCGCGCGTGCGTTCCACCGAACGTTGGTTGGACCAGGCGGGAAAAGCCATTTCGAAGGCGCAGCAGCCGCTGTCAGTGGCGGCCAGTGTTGGTGGTTACCTCAATGCGATTTCCTTAGCGATAGAGACGCTGAAACAGCACTTGGGTCTGCTGTTCAATTCGTTGCAGGAGGTCGTCGATGTTGGGCCTGATGACAAGAGTAACGATATTTACCATCGCTTTGAATTTGGTGTAGTGCCAGAAGCTTTGCGACTGCAAGCAACTGAGTTGGCTGCACAGTATCGCAACATTTATGACTTGTTAGATAACTGCTGTTCTGTACTCGAAGAGGCGATGGAATCTTCCGAGCATGGAATTTCTCGTGCCGATGCTGAAGCCTGGTTCCCGCCATTGTCGATTATTCGCGGTAGAGCTGAGGCTAATCATAGCTTGTGGCAGGACTACAGCCGGGCCGATAAACAGGAAACACCGCCGCGCAGTCGTTGGATAACTGTGGTCGATGGCATGGGCGGTAATTTGGATTTTGAAGTTTCCTCCAGTCCGATTTTGGCGGCGAACACATTAACCAGTCACCTGTGGCATCGTTGTTATGCTGCCGTTATTACTTCAGCCACATTAACAGCGTTAGGCTCCTTTGATCGTTTTGCCATGCGTTCCGGTACTGATGCCACAACGCAATATGCCATTGTACCGAGTCCATTTAATTATCAGCAGGCCGGTGAGTTAGTGGTGCCGGTGATGGATTGTGATCCTTCCGATGCCTTCGCTCATACTGACGCATTAATCACAATGTTGCCAAGGTTACTCAATGAGGAAGAAGGAAGTTTAGTTTTGTTTGCTTCTCGCAGGCAAATGGAAGAGGTATATGATGGCATTGCCTCGGATTGGCAGGATCGCATTATTATGCAGGGACAAAACCCTAAACATGAAACTATTCGAATGCATAAAGAAGCATTGGATGCTGGTGAAGGTAGTGTGATTTTTGGTTTGGCCAGTTTTGCGGAGGGGGTTGATCTGCCCGGTAAATATTGTGATCACGTAGTCATTGCCAAAATTCCCTTTGCCGTGCCTGATCAGCCCGTGGAGTCTGCCTTGGCGGAATGGATTGAGCAGCGTGGTGGTAATCCTTTCATGGATATTGCGGTGCCGGATGCGGCGTTAAAGCTGGTGCAAGCCAGCGGTCGTTTGTTGAGAACGGAGACCGATAGCGGCCGGATTACTTTGTTGGATCGGCGAATTGTCAGTCGGCGCTATGGAAAAGCAATTCTCGATTCTCTGCCGCCCTTTAAACGCTCAGTTGCTTAAGCGACTGTGTTAGGAGGTTTTGTGTCGCTAGCTATCGAAGTGTGTTCATTGCTGATTGATATCGAGGCTGAACTCAGGCGACTTAATTTATGGCAAGCTGAGCCGCCTTCGCCGGAGGCGCTCTCGAGTCAGGAGCCCTTTTGTCTTGATACGCTGGAATTTCAGCAATGGTTACAGTTTGTGTTTTTGGTCAGAATGCGCGAGATGATTGAGCATTCACAGCCGTTGCCAACGCGTTGTAATATTGCGCCAATGGCCGAAGAATATTTTCGAAATAAAAGCATTAACACATCAGTGTTGATTACTCGTATTCAACAGTTAGATAAACTGTTAAATAATAATGATCAGTAGCTGGTTATTGCGGTAGCTCCTTATTGAGGTAATTCTGCTTCTACCGTTAAGTACATGCGCACCAAATGAGCCAGCGAATTGGCTTTTAGTTTTTCCATCACGCGAGAGCGATGAATTTCCACTGTGCGCTGGCTAATATCGAGATCAATGGCGATAACCTTATTGGCCTTACCGTCGACCATTAATCGCAGTACATCCTGTTCTCTGGGGGTTAATTCCTGAAGGTTTTGCAGAATGAGCTGTTTTTGCTGCAGGCTGTTGCGGTTTTCTTCGTCTAGCTCAATAGCCTGGCTGATTTTGTCCAGTAGCTCCTGTTCACGGTAGGGTTTTTGTACAAAATCCACCGCGCCCTGTTGCATGGCTTCAACGGCCATTGGCACATCACCATGTCCTGTCACAAAAATAATCGGCAAAATAGAGTTCAGTTCATTCAATTTACGTTGTAACTCCATGCCATTCATTCCCGGCATACGGATATCTAAAACAATGCAGCCGGCCATATCCTGGTTATAATCCTGCAGAAATTCATCGGCATTAGCGTAGGATTGTACCTGGCGGCCTACCGATTCCAGCATTAAGGTCAATGAATCACGAACAGCGTCGTCGTCTTCGACTATATAGATACATGTATCGGTCATTTTTCTTTAGTTCCGTCGTTACATTTCTTATTGATATATATGGTATTTTTGTCTAATGGTAAAGCTAAATATGCGTATTTGTACGTATATCGGGTCATAACATGCTGACCTAGTATCAAAATGATAGAAGTTTGCGCGGTTAATATGATCTTTTAAATATCTTCTCATGGATCTAAATGCCTTTTGCTATAAGGTATTTGGTTTGAGGGAAAGCCTATGCGTTCAAAACGCAGCATGACCCACAACTATTTAGTCACTATGATTTTAGTGGCAACCTTTCCGGTTATGATACTTGGATATTTCTGGGTATCGCAGCAATTGCAGTTATTTGATAATTCATCATCCTTGCGTCGTGCCAACTATATTGCAAGCGAAAAAGAAGACGTTCAGCTTTATGTGAATGAAATAAGCAGCTTTATCAATTATCAACAACGCATGGTTGAGGACAATACTAATGCCCAATTAAGAGAGAATGCTGTCGGGATTTTTCGGCTCATGTTTTTGATGGGAACTTTGCTGGAAGAGTTTCGTGAACTCACCCCGCAGCAGAAATTGCAGTCGATACTCCATAGTTTGTCTAAAGTCCAACTGTCAGGAAATAGAAACTCCTACGCACTCTATGATGATCAGTTGAATCTTTTGCAAACGACGCAGTTTGATGAGTTGTACGGCAGTGCACTGTTGTCTGATGGTCATACTGTCAGTCAAAAGGTTCAAACCTTGTTGCATGAGGCTATCGATAAGGAAGAAGCTTATATTAGTTATCAGTATCTGCCTGAAGGTTTAAGTGAAAGCGGTGCACTGGATACAAAACGACTATACGCCAGATACAGTAAGGACTTGGGGTTGATTGTTGTTGTGGGGCGTCCTCCTGTAGCCACCTTGGAGGTGATGCAGCGAGAAACCTTAAGGGTTATTAATAATTTGGTAGAGAACGGACGTGGTGTCATGCTGTTTGTCGCGGATTTAGACGGAGAGCTTCTTACTGCGGGTAGTCGCTCGGTGGAAAAAGTTAATCCACTGATAGAAAAGATAGACGGTGAAGAGTTTCAATCGCTGTTTGAGCACCATCTAAAGGTGTCATTAAATGAAGGCGGTGGTTTTGTAGATGTTGATTGGATATCAGCTAATAGCGATTCTCCTTCAGGGGTGAATTATGTGCTGAGTGTGCCCGAATGGGGTTGGATACTGGGTGCGGGTTTTTCCATGAATCAGTTAGAGGTTCAGCTTGCTGATGAACGTCAGCAATTATTGAGTGAGCTGCGGTTTAGCCTGATCTTTATTGCCATCATCGTCTCATTGATATTATTTGCAGCGCTTTTGGCAGTGCGCTGGTTTCATCGTAAAAGTGCCAGCGGTTTTGATCAATTTACACATTTTTTTCTGCAGGCCAGTGACCAGTCAGGAGAGATAGATCTAGAAAAACTGCCCTATACAGAATTTGTTGAGCTTGCCGGCAGTGCCAATAAGATGGTGCAAGAGCGTAGCAAATATGAGCGTGCTTTATTGCATAGTGAGCAGCGATTTCAGTTGGCTTTGGATTATTCTAATCAGTTTTTATGCGAGATTAATCTGGCGACGAAACAAGTAAAAATTGATCAAAAATTCTATGATTCTTTGGGACATAAATATTTGACGAAGGAAAATACCTATCTCGATGATATATTGAAAATCACATACCCAAAAGACAAAAAAATTGTGGAGAATGTGATTAACAGAGATGATTTTCAGGTCGGTGAAGTCAGCATAAGATTGCTGGATGCTGAAAATAACTGGCGCTGGTTTATGTTCAAGAGTGATATTTTTTCACTTGAGGGTGAAGACGTTAATCATCTATTGGGAACGGTTGTTGAGATTACTGAAAATAAAAAAATTGAGGTAGAAATTCTAGAGGCAAAACGCAAGGCACTGGATGCTAACTATGTGAAAAATCTTTTTCTTGCCAGTATGAATCATGAGCTAAGAACGCCGTTGAATGGGGTGCTTGGTTATGCCCGTTTGCTGCTTCGTGACGAAAGGCTTTCCGCAGATCAGCGTAAATATTTATTGTCGATTGAGAGCTGTGGAGAGAATTTATTGTCATTGATTGCTGATGTGTTGGAATTATCAGCACTGGACAGTGATAGTGTTGAGATTAATGAAGAACAAATTGAACTTGGCCAGTTCTTAAATGAAATCAATCTGATTATACGCACTAAAGCTAGCTTAAAAGGACTGAAGTATCAGTGTGTCATTGATGAGCGGGTCCCCGCTCTGGTTGCCATTGATGTCATGAAATTAAAGCAGATATTGGTCAATTTGCTGGTGAATGCTGTTAAGTTTACAAAAAGAGGAGAAGTGAAGTTAGAAGTAGATATTGAAAGCGATGAGCAACTGTTATTTAAAGTGTATGACTCTGGGTTGGGTATTTCGCAACATGATATTAGAGATATCTTCGAACCCTTTAAGCAGGTTTCTGAAGGGCACGTTGAGGGAGCAGGGCTGGGGCTAGCCATCTGTAAACGCCTGATTTCTGCGATGGGTGGAAACATATCTGTAGACAGTGAATTAGGTGTTGGCAGTTGTTTTGCTATTCGCTTGCCGTTAAAAGTCGACATAGATGACCAGGAAGGTATTGTTTCAACTGTTGGCGTAGTGCCAGGTTCGAGTGATAATAATGTGTTATTGATTACACTTAACCACAAGTTAAGTAATGTTGTTAAGTCTGGGTTGGCTAATTCAGAGTTTAATTGGCAGGTAATGAATTCGCGTAGTGAGTTGTTGCAGCCGGAAGAGGAAACAAGTGGTGTTAGGTTATTAGATATCAATATTTCGGAGTCAGAAGCTATTGATATAATTGCCCAGTGTCGAAGTAGCAAAGAACTTCAACAGTTTATTATTATTGCTTTAGTTTCAGGTGAGGTAGAAGAGACTCAACTGATCAGAGCCGGTTGTGACCAGCTGTTGAAAGCACCCTTTGAGTTTGAAAGAATTTTGGTTTCGTTGGCAAATTATTTATATATTTCTGAGAAATCTTTTCTTCCATTTTCTGGCGAAACTGTGCTCAATTCGTCAATGCCTGAAATTGAACTATCGAAGGACGAGAGTGTGTTATTACACAATGCATTACGCGTGGGTGATATACAGCAGTTAAGAAGCTTTCTGGTAAATAGGATTAAAGCTGGTACTAGCCCTGAGGATAGGGCATGGTTTAATCATTGTTTAGAATTATTAGAGCAGTTTGATCTTGATGCCCTGACAGCACAATTAGATCAATTGATAGACCCTGAGGTTGCTACATGATGACGCCAGATATAGAGATCGAAGCGTTAACGTCGGACGAAAATGGATTGGAAAATGTACTGCTGGTCGATGACAACCCCATTAATTTGCAAATCTTATACAAGACACTCCAAAACAGTGGCTATAAATTATTGATCGCCAGTGATGGCGAGACAGCGCTTAAAATAGCCAATGAAGTTCATCTCTCGCTTATCTTGCTTGATATTATGATGCCGGGTATAGACGGTTATGAAGTCTGTGAACAGCTTAAGAGTAATCCCCAAACAGCTAATAGCGCAGTGATTTTTCTTTCTGCTTTGGAAGACAGTGGTGCTAAGGTCAAGGGCTTTGCTGTTGGGGGTGTTGATTATATTTCTAAACCTTTTCAAGCTGACGAAGTTGTTGCGCGGGTAAGAAATCATATAAAAATTCAGCGTCTTGAGAGACAGTTGGCGCGAAGAAATGTTGAGTTGGAGGCCGAAAACCACCAAATTCTCAATGCCGTTAGCGAAGGGATTATTGGCTTGGATCAGCAAGGGCGCATTACCATGTTGAACCCTGCTGCAACGGTTATTTGCGGCTGGTCTGCCGCAGATTGTTTGGATGAACAATTGTCCACTCTGGGGTTGTTTAATACTTCATTGTATGAACAGCTTCCTGAGCATTTACTATTGCCTTATCGCAGTTATCGTATGGGACAGTCAGCCCATAGCGATATGGAAATTCTAACCCGGCGTGATGGCGCGCAGGTGCCTGTATCAATGACCTCGACCCCCAGGGCGGAGGGTGGTGCAGTTATTGTATTGAGGGATATCAGTGATTGGATGGAGAGTGAGGAAGCGCTCCGAATGGCACGGGAAGAGTTAGAGTCTCAGCGGCAGATGGTTTCGCATATGGAGCGCCTCACTGTGACAGGTGAGATGGCTGCAGGAATTGCCCATGAAGTGAATCAGCCGCTAACGGCAGTCATTAATTACGCCAATGTGGCTATACGCTTGTTAGATGAGAGGGGGCAGGGCGGAGTCGATCGCGATAAGTTGCTTGAGTTACTGGATAAACTCAATATCCAGGCAGTGAGAGCTTCCGATGTTATACAGCGTGTTCGCAGTTATGTTAAAGAGCCTCTCGCTGGCAAGGTGGAAGTGGACGCCAATGAAATGCTGCGCAAAGTTATTGCACTGGCTGAAGTCGATTCGCGGATCAATGATGTTTCTGTACATTTTGAGTCTCAGGCTGATCTGCCGAAAGTTGATATTGATTTGGTGCGCATACAGCAGGTGTGTCTTAATTTAATCCGCAATGCTATGGAATCCATGGTAGCAGTAGATAATCGACAACAGGGCGTATTGGTTAGAACCGAGCTAAAGGATAAAGCTATCTATATCTACGTGATGGATCATGGTCAGGGAATTAGTGAGGAAGTGGAAGAAGGGCTGTTTACACCCTTTTATTCCACCAAACCTAATGGAATGGGCATTGGGCTTTCCATTTGCCAATCGATTGTACAGTCTAATGGCGGGGAGATAGGGTTTACCCGCAACCCTGACAAGGGAGTCACCTTTTATTTTTCCTTGCCGATAAAATAGCTACTCATAAAAATAAAAACGGCCAACAATATAGTGTTTGCTGGCCGTGTGATGATTTCGATAAGTGGTTATTGGCAATACTTATCGATTGTAAAAGTAGTGAGCAATTATGCAGATTTTATTTGAGAATTCTGTTCCTGCTCTTCCTGAATTCGACGATAAACTTCTTCGCGATGTACAGAAACTTCTTTAGGGGCTGCTATACCTAGGCGAACCTGATTACCGCTAATACCTAAAACAGTAATTTTTACATCATCGCCAATAATTAAGGTCTCCCCGAGTCTTCTTGATAAAACCAACATATGCTTATTTCCCTCTGCATGTAAAAAAATTCAGCTTGTTTAGTCTATCTATTTGACTAAGAAACATAATTCGCTGATGTACTTACCGAGATAAGGGAAATTACTTAGGTTATTTTTGCTTAATTAACAAAGGTTTTATGGTTAAAAAAGGCCCTGTCGATAGGGCCTTAATCACGTTTCTAACTCATGTTGATACTAATGTAAGTATTAGTGCCGTGTTTGCGAGTTCGTCTCTGGAAATAGCGAGCACTGTTTTTGATCGGTAGTTGAAGCTGCTGACTCTGATTCTTCTATTTGTTCAGTGATATATCCTCGTAATCGTCCTACTACACTGGTCATAATATCGATGGTTTGGCCAATTTGGTCGAGAGTGAGAAGAATGGTCTCTGAATCCAATTGGGATTTTTTACTGTCGTTCATGTCGCTATCCCTTCATATCCGCTATTTGTTTTTACGGGAGAACCCCACTCGATTGCTGGAGGGGGTTCTGAGTATTGTCTCTCCCAGAGAAGACTTAGCATTGATGGCCAGCTGCTCCAGAAGTTTAATCCCAACTTAATGCGCCACCTGTTTGATACTCAATAACGCGAGTTTCAAAAAAGTTCTTTTCTTTGCGCAGATCCATGATTTCACTCATCCATGGGAATGGATTTTGCGCGCCCTGGTATTGCTCTGGTAAGCCCAGTTGGGTCAGGCGTCGGTTAGCAATAAATTGCAGGTATTCCTCCATCATCGCTGCGTTCATGCCAAGTACACCGCGTGGCATTGAGTCACGGGCATATTCAATTTCCAGTTGCGTGCCTTCAAGAATCATTTGGATGATTTCCTGCTGGAAGGTTTCAGTCCACAGGTGTGGGTTTTCCAGCTTGATTTGGTTGATGACATCGATACCGAAATTGAGGTGCATGGATTCATCGCGCAGGATGTATTGGAATTGCTCGGCAACGCCGGTCATTTTGTTGCGGCGTCCCATGGATAAGATTTGTGTAAAGCCACAGTAGAAGAAAATGCCCTCAGTCACTGCATAAAAGCCGATCAAGTTACGAAGTAGCTCGCGGTCACTTTCCTCTGTACCCGTTTTGAAGTTGGGGTCAGAAAGTGAAGTAGTGTGGCTCAGGCTCCAGGCGGCTTTCTTGGCGATAGAAGGTAGCTCGCGATACATATTGAAGACTTCGCCTTCGTCCATCGCCAAGGATTCTACGCAATACTGATAGGCGTGAGTGTGAATGGCTTCTTCAAAGGCCTGGCGCAATAAATACTGACGGCATTCTGGGTTGGTGATATGACGATAGATGGCCAGCACCAGATTGTTGGCTACCAGTGAATCGGCCGTTGAGAAGTAGCCGAGAGAGCGCATTACAATACGGCGTTCGTCTTCAGTTAAACCATCGGGGTTTTTCCACAGTGCTACATCCGCTGTCATATTGACTTCTTGCGGCATCCAGTGGTTGGCGCAACCATCAAGATATTTCTGCCAGGCCCAGTCGTATTTGAAGGGTACCAGTTGGTTGAGGTCAGCGCGGCAGTTAATCATTGCCTTATCATCGACTTCGATGCGCTTGGCGCCCATTTGTAGTTCTTCCAAGCCGGCGGCGATATCCATGTCCTGAATGGCTTCTTTGGCCTTGGCTACGGCATCACCTTCGAAGGTGATATCGCTATTGGTTGATGGTAACTCCTGTTCAGTAGCTCCCGGAGTTAAAGGAGATTGTGCTTCAGTAACAAGTGGCGCTTCAGGCTCCAAGACATCAGTCGTCATACTTTCATTGGCAGTTGCGTTGACAGTAGCGGCGGCAGGTTTTGCCTCGTTTTCTTCAATATTGTAATCGTCCCAGCTCAGCATATTTTTAACCCTTTACTACATATGGTGGTGTTTATGTTGGGTTTGGATCCAGTGGTCCAAACCCTTTTATTGTGGTTTTTATCCAGGCTTACTGGCAGGCCTCGCAATCGGGGTCGTCCAGTGAGCAAGCTTGGGGTACTGGTGCTGGCCCTGCATCTGCATCAGTGCTTGCCGATACGGCATTCAAAGCGCCAGTTTCAATCGTTGATTTTTCGGTACCAGTGGCCGCTAAGGCACGCAGATAGTAGGTGGTTTTTAACCCGCGGAACCAAGCCATCCGATAGGTGACATCGAGCTTCTTACCTGAGGCGCCGGCGATATACAGGTTGAGCGATTGCGCCTGGTCGATCCATTTCTGGCGACGGCTGGCCGCATCGACAATCCAGCGTGGCTCAACTTCAAAGGCGGTTGAATACAGGGCTTTTAAATCGTCTGGAATGCGGTCAATACTCTGTACACTACCTTCGTAGTATTTGAGGTCGTTAACCATCACGTTATCCCACAGGCCGCGATCCTTCAGGTCGCTGACTAGATAAGGATTGACCACTGTGAATTCACCCGACAGGTTCGATTTCACGTACAGGTTTTGATAAGTCGGCTCGATGGATTGGGAGACACCGGTGATGTTAGCGATCGTTGCTGTTGGAGCGATCGCCATCACGTTCGAGTTGCGCATGCCTTTTTCTTTGATGCGGCTGCGCAGGTTGTCCCAGTCCAGAGTGGAGGACTGATCTACTTCGATGTAATTTGCACCGCGATGATCGATCAGCTTTTGCAGTGAATCGATGGGTAGCACGCCCTGGCTCCACAGCGAACCATCAAAGGATGAGTAAGAGCCGCGTTCCTCTGCCAGTTTAGAAGAGGCTTGGATGGCAAAGTAACTGATGGCTTCCATTGATCGATCAGCAAATTCCACGGCTTTGGCTGAGCCATAGGGAATATGTTGCTTGTACAGAGCATCCTGGAAACCCATCAAACCGAGTCCCACTGGACGGTGGCGCATATTAGAAGTGCGAGCTTGTTCAACCGAGTAGTAGTTGATATCAATAACGTTATCGAGCATGCGTACTGCGGTATTGATGGTTGTCTCCAGCTTGGCCATATCGAGACCATTTTCGTCGATATGCTGTGCCAGGTTGACCGAGCCCAGATTACAAACTGCGATCTCTTCTTTGTTGGTGTTGAGCGTAATTTCAGTACATAAGTTTGAAGAGTGAACGACACCAGTGTGTTGCTGTGGTGAGCGCAGGTTGCAGGGGTCTTTAAAGGTAACCCAGGGATGGCCGGTTTCAAACAGCATACCAAGCATCTTGCGCCATAGATCCTGAGCGCGAACAGTTTTAAACAGTTTGATTTCACCACTTTGACACTGTTGTTCATAGTGGGTGTAACGCTGCTCGAACTCGATACCGTAAAGATCGTGCAGATCAGGCACATCATTGGGTGAAAACAGCGTCCACTCGCCGTCGTCAAACACCCGTTTCATAAACAGGTCGGGCACCCAGTTAGCAGTATTCATGTCATGGGTACGGCGACGGTCATCACCGGTGTTTTTACGCAGCTCAAGGAATTCTTCAATGTCCATGTGCCAGGTTTCCAGATAGGAACACACGGCGCCTTTACGCTTGCCGCCCTGGTTAACTGCCACAGCGGTATCGTTGACTACTTTCAGGAATGGAACCACCCCCTGAGATTTTCCGTTAGTGCCTTTGATATAAGCACCCAGCGCACGCACAGGTGTCCAGTCATTGCCCAGGCCACCTGCCCACTTGGAGAGCATGGCGTTATCCTGAATAGCACCGTAAATACCGTGCAGGTCATCGGGTACTGTTGTCAGGTAGCAGGAGGACAACTGAGGTCTTAAGGTGCCAGCGTTGAACAGCGTAGGTGTTGAGCTCATGTAATCGAAAGAGCTCAGTAAGCGGTAAAACTCGATGGCGCGTTCTTCTTTTTGTTCGCCTTCGCTGGATGCCAGCCCCATCGCTACACGCATAAAGAAAACCTGTGGTAATTCGATGCGGGTTTCATTGCTGTGAATAAAATAGCGATCGTACAGTGTTTGCAGACCGAGGTAGTTAAACTGCAGGTCGCGCTCGGGTTCCAAGGCTTCAGCCAGAACGGTTAAATCATAATTCTGTAATTCCGGAGATAGCAGCTCCAGCTCGATACCTTTGTTGATATAAACCGGTAACGCCTTGGCGTATAGCTCGGACATATCGGCTTGGGTGGCTGACTGGGCAATTTCCAGAAATGACAGGGCTTCTGCGCGCAGATTGTCCAACAGCAATCGAGCAGTAACATAGGTATAGCTGGGTTCTTTCTCTACCAGGGTGCGGGCCGTGATCACCAATGAGGTATTCACTTCTTGAGCGGGAACACCGTCATAGAGATTTTTCAGCGCTTCATCAATGATGGTTTGCGCATCGACGTCGTCAAGTCCGGCGCAGGCTTCCTGAACAATCACCTCCATACGGCCGAGATCGAGAGGTGCTTGAGAGCCATCGTCCAGGCTGACACGAATAGTGGGGTGGGCCTTTTGTGGGTCGCGGGAAACACGCTCTTCACGCTGTTGCCGACGTTGTTCACGGTAAAGCACATAGTCGCGTGCCACTTTGTGCTCGCCGCTTCTCATCAGTGCCAGTTCTACTTGATCCTGAATATCTTCGATGTGGATGGTGCCGCCCGATGGCATCCGGCGTTTGAAAATCGCTGAAACCTGCTGTGAGAGTTTGCCGACCGTTTCATGAATTCTGGAGGAGGCGGCGGCTGTGCCACCTTCTACCGCAAGAAAGGCCTTGGTGATGGCAACGGTAATTTTGGTTTCGTCGTAGCTTACGACTTTGCCGTTTCTCTTGATAACACGCATTTGCCCGGGGGCAGTAATTTGTGGGTCAGTAGCATTGGTTGTTTCGGGGGTTGCAGATTGTTGTGAGGCAGGTACAGCGGTTTGTTTCCCATCTACATCTGTTTGCATAGTTTCTCCAGGAACTGCGATTGGCAGTTGAGTATGTCGTGGTTGTGCTCAGCCTAGTTATTGTTAATAGCGAAATACTCAGTCACATGGTTCACATGAATAGCATGTTTGCATTATGAGTAATGTTGGTATTTCGCTCTCCTGGTTTTGGGGTTTTTCAATCAGGTGATTCGCAGAATCTCTCTACTTTACTTTCTCTTTATCTATCCCCTATGTTTTTCCTGTTTTCTTCGCCTAGTAAGTACTAACTTTCTACAAGTTTGAAGGTTTAATACTAAGTCTTATCTAGGGTGTACCCCTATATATTGGGGTTAGGGAAAAACTATATACAAGATAATGCGCTTTTTGGACTAATGCAAGGGGAAAATACTGCGAGGAAGCTGTGGATAAAATGTGTATAAGGCAGCTTGTCTGTGGTTACTAACCTGCTAACGCAGAGCATGCTTTTATATAAGCAAAATCAGGTGACATTTTCGTGATATAAAATATTTTTTTATATCTAAAAGTCTTTATATTCAACTGAATTATCGAGCATTAAAGACCTTATTGTTACTCCGGAGAAAAGGCGATTAGATGTTCAACATCGGCTTTTACATGAATGCTGTCGCCCAGAGCAAAGTCATGATGACTGGTGAATAATGCTTCAACGATGCTGCCTGTTGACAGTTTTAATGCATAGAGCGTAGCGCTGCCCGAAAAGACTTTGCGGGTTACTGTTGCGGCCAGGCCATCTTGTTCATTGCTGAGTACAATATCATCTGGTCGGATAAGAATGTCCACTGGCGTTTCGCTTGGCCATGGGTATGAGCGATTGCCGACGATAATTCCCAGCTCCGTTTTTACACTGTTGGTATCGATAGAGGTGCCAGGTAATAACGACCCCTGACCAATAAAATTTGCCACGAAACGATTGCTGGGTTCATGAAACAAATTGAAAGCCGAATCCCACTGTTGCAGCTCACCTTCAAACATCAAACCAATGTGATCGGCAAAGGCGAAGGCTTCGTCTTGATCATGAGTGACCAGAATGGCACTGGTACCGTATTGTTTCAAGATATCGCGCACTTCCAGGTTGAGGTGTTTTCTCAGCTCGATATCCAGGTTGGAAAAGGGTTCGTCCAGCAATAACAGTTTTGGGTTGGGGGCCAGGGCTCGTGCCAGAGCTACTCGTTGTTGTTGTCCACCCGACAGTTCATGAGGGTAGCGTTTGGCAATCTCTTTCAGTTTGATTAAGGATAATAGTTTTTCGACAGTTTCCTTTTGCTGCTGAGGTGAACTTTTGCGAATGCCAAAGCAAATATTGTCGCGCACGGTCATATGTGGGAATAACGCATAGTCCTGAAACACCATGCCAATATGCCGTTGCTCTGGTTCTACCTGAAAACCGGGTTTGCTGAGTAGTTGATCGCCCAGGTTGATTTGCCCCTTGGTGACAGACTGGAAGCCGGCAATAGCTCTCAGGGCAGTTGTCTTGCCACAGCCGCTTGGTCCTAGTAAGCAACAAATCTCACCTTCAGCGACATGGAAGCTCAGTCCGTTGAGGACGGTCTGGTCGCCATAGAGACATTCAATATTTTCAACATTCAGCAAGATTTCGGTGCCTGGCAATTAAGATAACCAAATTTAGGATGATACCTGCAGCAGATATTCCATCAGTGCTTTTTGTGCATGCAGACGGTTCTCTGCTTCTTCCCAAATCACAGTGTCTGGGCTATCCATCAATTCTGCGCTGATTTCTTCACCGCGGTGAGCGGGGAGACAGTGCATGTAAAGTGCATCGCTGGCAGCTTTTGATAACAACTCCTGATTAAGCTGATAACCGGCAAACTGCTTAATGCGTTCTGCTTGTTGCTCTTCTTGCCCCATGGAAGCCCAAACATCAGTGACTAACAGGTCGACATCCTTGGCAGCTTCGCTAGGATTTTGGGTGATGAATACTCGGCCGCTATTGGCTTTAACTAACTCTTCGTCAGGCTCAAAGCCTTCAGGGCAGGCGATGCGTAATTCGAAATCAAACTGGCGCGCTGCATTGATATAGGACTGGCACATATTGTTGCCGTCACCAACCCAGCACACGGTTTTTCCCTGAATGCTGCCGCGTTGCTCAACGTAAGTTTGTATATCCGCTAACAGCTGACAGGGGTGAAATTCATCGGTCAGTGCGTTAATAACGGGCACTTTTGAGTATTGCGCAAAGCGTTCAATAATTTCATGACCGTAGGTTCTGATCATGATGATGTCGACCATTGATGATAAGACGCGCGCACTGTCCTCAATGGGCTCTCCTCGCCCTAATTGAGTATCACGTGATGCCAGGAATAAAGAATGCCCACCCATTTGTGCCATGCCAGCTTCAAAAGAGACACGTGTGCGGGTGGAGGATTTTTCAAAAATCATTCCCAGCACTTTGTTCTTCAAGTGAGAATTATGTTTGCCGGCGCGCAGTTCAGCTTTTAGTTCGATTGCGCGCTGAATCAGGTTGTTTAATTCTTCGCTGGTTAAATCCAGTAATGAAAGAAAATGTTTGGCAGCCATGGTTGTATCAAGATTCTGTTAACGATATTGATAAATGTTTATCAGCAAAAAAATCACTGGGTTTGTTGCTCGAAATCCGAAATTGCCGCAATCAACTTGGCGACTAATTCGTCGGCTTCCTGCTGATTGATAATCAGAGGTGGTAATAAACGAATGACTTGTCCCACTGTAACATTCATAAGCAAGCCCTTGCTGCGGGCAATGTTGACTAGCTCAGCGCAGGGGGTAGTTAATTCGATACCTATCATTAAACCTTTACCACGAATATTTCTCAGTAATGGTTTGTCGGCAAGCGCGTTAGAAAATTGGTCTAATAAGTAGGCGCCAATGGCATCAGCATTTTCGCAAAGCTTGTCTTCCACGACGGTATCGACAACAGCTTTGGCCGCTGCACAGACTAATGGGTTACCACCGTAGGTCGAGCCGTGGTTGCCTGGCCCAAACACCTTTGCAGCTTTTCCCTGTGCCAGACAGGCACCGATGGGCAAGCCGTTACCTAAACCCTTTGCCGTTGTGACCACGTCGGGAAGTATATTTTCGTGTTGGTAGGCAAAGTAGCGACCAGTTCTGCCATTGCCTGTTTGCACTTCATCGAGCATTAGTAACCAGTTTTTCTCATCGCAAAACACGCGCAATTCACTCAGAAAATTGTCGGGCAGGATATTAATACCGCCTTCGCCCTGAATCGGTTCGGCTAGCACGGCGACGATATCATTGTTGTTAGCAGCAATGTTTTTGATAGCATCTAAATCGCTATAAGGAGCCCTAACAAAACCACTTAGTAGTGGCTCAAACCCAGCCTGAATTTTACGATTGCCAGTTGCAGTTAGAGTAGCCATAGTGCGGCCGTGAAAAGCATTTTCCATCACGATAATCGTCGGTTTTTCGATACCGTTGTTATGCCCAAACATACGCGCAATTTTTATTGCTGCTTCATTGGCTTCTGCTCCGGAGTTGCTAAAGAAAACATTATCCATGCCGGAGACTTTACACAGTCTTTCAGCTAATTGTTCTTGCCGTTCAACTCCATACAAGTTGGAAGTATGGATTAGTTGCTCAGCCTGCGACGTGATTGCTGCTGTTACTGCCGGGTGATTGTGCCCCAGCGAATTAACACCGATCCCGCTGATAGCATCCAGATACTCATTGCCAGCGTCATCATACAGGCGCACACCCTTACCGTGGCTAAAGGTGATGGGTTGTCTTCCGTAAGTGTTCATAAGCGCCGACGATGTCATAGAGTTACTCTTAATTGGGTGAACCAGTACTAGGTGCATTGGTATTAGGTGCACAGGTACTAGATGCACTGTATGCCGACTGTTTAAAATACCGAGGTAAAATGTCGGCCCTATAAAAATATAAAATTAAAAACACACAACTAAAAACGCAAAAAGGCAGCTAGAGCTGCCTGTATTGATGAGTAATAATATAGCGCTATTTGAGGTTTGGCAAACATTTGCATGGTGTTTTAGCGCAGTCTTTATGTTGCTTTTAGTTGAATTAAGTGGTGCTGGTTGTGGTGCAGGTTATAGGCGTGGAGAGGGTTTTGAACGCAGAGAAATTAAATGCCATCGAATTAGGTGTATTTAGCAGTCGCCTGGAGGCTGTGTGTGATGAAATGGGTGTTGTGCTGCAGCGCTGTGCATTTTCTCCCAATATAAAAGATCGATTGGATTTCTCCTGCGCCATTTTTGATGCACGTGGAGAATTGTCAGCCCAGGCAGCCCATATTCCAGTGCACTTGGGCAGTATGGCCTATGCCATGTCGGGTATTATCGAAGCCTGTACGTGGCAGCCTGGAGACATGGTGGTGGTAAACGACCCTTATCTGGGCGGGACACATCTGCCTGATATTACGGTTATCGCTCCGGTATTTATCGATGAAGAACTTGTCGCCTTTGTGGCAAATAGAGCGCATCACGCCAATATTGGGGCGGCCAGTCCCGGCTCTATGCCTATTTCAACCGATCTTGAACAGGAGGGGGTGGTCATTGCTCCCACGCATTTGATCCGTTCGGAGCAGTGGCAAGCTGATGTAATGGCTCAGCTTTGTGCGGGTCAAAGTATTGGTCAGAACTCCGATATGAGTGCCGGCCAGGACGAGGGTGATTTTATTGCACAGGTCAGCGCCAATAATGTCGGTTTGCAGCAATTAATGGCGCTTATTGGTGATATGGGAACCAATAAATATGGTGTCGCTTTGGCTCAACTTAATGATTATGGCGAGCGCATGGCATTGGCAGAATTGAGCGCTATTCCGCAGGGAAAGTATGACTTTACTGATCATATGGATGATGACGGGATTGGGAAGAGCAGGGTGCCCATTCAAATATCCCTATCGATTTCAGAACAAGCTATTGAGGTAGATTTTACTGGGACTGCACCACAGGTATCGGGAAATATTAATTGTCCACTATCCGTTGCTGCAGCAGCCGTATTTTACGTGTTTCGCTGTTTGTTGCCTGATACGGTTCCATCCTGTGCTGGCGTTTTTCGTCCTGTTAAATTAAAGGCTCCTGAAGGCTGCCTGGTAAATGCCAGGCGGCCAGCGGCAGTGGCTGCGGGTAACGTAGAGACATCGACGCGTATTGTTGATGTTGTTCTGGGAGCCTTGGCCAAAGCCATGCCTGATCGTATTCCTGCGGCCAGCCACGGCAGTATGAATAATGTGGCGATGGGTGCCGATGCCTGCGAGCAGCTTCCACGTTGGGATTACTATGAAACTATAGGTGGTGGTATGGGAGCCAGTGCAGCTGGCTCTGGTTTGAGTGCGGTGCAAACGCATATGACCAATACGCTGAATACGCCGGTGGAAAGTCTGGAAATGCACTATCCCTTGCGTGTGCGCCGCTATCAGATCAGACGTGGTTCGGGAGGAGGTGGAGCGCATCGTGGTGGTGATGGCATTGAGCGGGAATTTGAGTTTCTCGCTGATTGCAAAGCGACTTTATTGACTGAACGCCGTGCGCTTGCACCCTGGGGCTTGCAGGCCGGTTGTGATGCAGCTTCAGGAAACAATCAGTTAAATGGAAATCCACTTCCGGCCAAATGTGAGCTGTCACTTAAAAAAGGAGATTGCTTGCGTATTGCCAGCGCGGGTGGCGGCGGTTGGGGTGTTCAGTGAATCTGATACAAAGTTGAGTAATTTAGTCGGACAAAGGGATTTTGATTCGGCTGCGTTAACGTTACAATACCTAATCTTATTTACCGCAAATTTCGTAAGATCATTAAAGGCGCATAACACTTCAAAACACTTACAGTCATTACCGTTAAGTAGTGTTGCAGTTTAAAGAGCGTCAATCTTTAAAGGTGTACTGATGGATATAATGGAAACAATCAAAAACCAAGTTGAGAGCAACCCGATTATTTTGTACATGAAAGGGTCGCCCAATCAGCCACAGTGTGGTTTTTCAGCGAGAACTGTGCAGTCGTTAATGTCCTGTGGCGAGCGTTTTGCCTTTGTCGATGTGCTGTCGAATCCTGAGATTCGCGCCAACCTGCCCAAGTATGCCAACTGGCCAACCTTTCCACAGTTATGGGTTGAAGGTGAACTTGTCGGTGGTTGTGATATCGTTTGTGAAATGTTTGAAAAGGGTGAGTTACAGACATTGATCAAAGAAACGGCTGCCAAAATTGCCGATTCAAGTCAGGCTGAATAATTCTGTATTTACAGATGTATATATTAAAAAGCCCGCTTAATAGCGGGCTTTTTTGTGCTTTAGATAATTTGTGGCTTAGATATTTTTGTATCTTAGATAGAAATCTGAACCAGCAAAGTGATGATTAATTAAGTCCGAACCGTAACTGCCCAGCGAACCGCCCGGAAACCCAACTGTCACAGAGTCGGTCCCAAATTGCTAAACAGGTACCAAAGTTTTTGTCGTGATGTTGGGGTAGGTTACTGTGATGAATCTGATGCTGTGCAGGACTGATTAACCATTTTTCTAGCGCCCCGAAGGATAGACGAATTGGCGAATGACGCAGGTTCGCGCCAAAAAAATTAAATAGAAAACCCAGACAATCAACTCCGAGTATTTCCCAGCCATGTAATTGACCGCGAAACAAATAAATAAACACGCCACTTACAAGTCCGAACACAATTAGTCCGCGCAGATAATATAGGGCCATTTCCAGTGGATGAACGCGGTGCACGGTAATCGGGGTCAACGTGGTGGCGGAATGATGAACACGGTGAAATCGCCATAGCCAGGGTACTTTATGCAGGGCCAGATGTAGCCCAAACCGACTGAAATCTTCGCAAATAAAAAATGTAAAAGTGTACAAAAACCCGATAAGTAGAGTGGGTAATGCAAGATTGGGAGCATCTCCAAAGCTGCTTTGTAAAGCACTGCCTACTAGAATAGTAGCAGCAAGATGGCTACCGAGTAACGGGATTAAAATTATCACTCGAATAGCGTTGTTGGTAAAAAGCAAACCGATATCAGTGAGTGACGATGAGTTCAACCAATAATGACGGTTAGTGAGCGCACGCAGTTGCTGGCTAACATCGAATCGCTTTTGTTGGACAGTCACGGCGATAGATGCCATGACCAATGCACTTAAGATAAACAGCCAATAGAGCCGCCGACTCGGTTCGACAATGTAATTGACGGGCTCAGTGAGCAGACTAATAAATAGATTAATCTCTGCGTCCACTGTCCCGCCTCACTGATTAGAAGGAGTATTTGACTCTGGCGCGGAAACTGCGCGGCTTGTTAGGACGTGCGCCAAAGGGTCGCCAAGACACAATAGCTTCTTCATCCGTCACGTTGTCCACACTCAGTTGCAGCATCCAGTCGGGAGTTGCTTGCCAGGAGGCTGAAAAATCCACGGTAGTGTATGAATCGGTATGAAGCACAGAATTCATATTTTCTCGACCTGCTTCATTACGCATTTCACTTTGGTAGCTAACGGCAATATAGGCATCCCATTGTAAGGCTCGAACACCGAGCTGAATTCTGCCCACATGTTCCGGTAGATAGGGCAATTCATCACCTTCAATTACATCCCCCCACTGTGAAAAGCTAGAAGTGAATGAGCTTTGAAAAGCTGATTCTGTGTAGGTGTAATTAATGTTTAATGGGAATTGTAAATTGCCTTTGGCTGGCAACATAAATTCACCAAACAATTCAAAACCGGCAATTTCAACGTTGTCACCGTTAAACTCTTCTCCAGCAGTACAGCCGCTATCGCTGACCCGGCAACGACCTAACAGATTGTCATAGTCACTAAAGAAACCGATTAATTCCACGCGAGTATTTTCGTTGTTATAGCGCAGGCCATACTCATAGTTGATAGCTTCTTCCGGGTCGGCATCATCTCCTGAACTGGCTCCTGCTGGAGAAAAGCCCTTGTTAATACCGACTAAAAAGCCTAGCTGATCAGTAAATTGCCAAAATGCACCGGCACCGGGAGCAAACACTGATTGCGATTTATCATCGCTGGTATTGTTTAGAAAATTTGTTGATTCACTTTCTATATCTTCATAACGAAGGCCGGCATTAAAGGTCCAATCTTTCCATGTCACGGTATCGTTAATGTAAATAGCAATGGCGTCAGATTCGGCTTCGTTTAATGTTTTATTACCTCTGAAAATACCATCACTTTCCATAATGCCATCTGCCATTAAGTAGCTGCGGGTAAAGTGGTCGCGTTCAATATAGTCATGGTGAAACCGAATGCCTGATTCGATTTCATGATTGAAGTCGCCCTGAGTAAAGGTATAAGTCGTTTTGAATTGAATACCGTAGGAACCGTATTCGCGGTCATTATTTGTAACATCCAAAGTGTCTTGGTCGTCGCCCGGGGTTGAGTTGATCTCTCCTTTCAGAATGCCTATAGCTCTAATACTGGAAGCATTGCGGTCTGGGTCTTCAAATAATTCGTCTAATGCGATACCGTCGATAAAGCCATCCAGTTTATTCCACGACCGTTCGAAACTGTTCCAGTAGGCTTTGGTATTCAGCGTCAGTTCGTCAGAAAAGACAATGATATGGTCAAGGTGCAGCTGCTCATGTTCTGACTCAAACAAAGCCAGTTGACTGGCAGCATAACGGCGATGAGGGTTGGCATTAAAATCTTCTTCAGTTAATCCTAAATAGGTTTCGTCGGCTTCTTCATCGGCATAGCCAAGCTTTACTGTGATCAGTTGTTGGTAGCCGAATAAATCATCAAAACTCCACTGCAGCTTGGCGTTGATGTCGTTGCGTTCAAAACCGGTATCACCACCGCTGTCTAAATCCTTAAAGCCATCGCTGCCGTAATGCAGGGCATCAATCCAATAACCAAAGTTATCAACGGTATCACCATAAAATACTTGATACTTTTCATAGCCATCGCTACCAGCGGTAATGTCCACAAAGCCTTCTTCATCTGCAGGAATTGGTTGTGTTGCCAGGTTGATGGCGCCGCCAACATTGTTGGGCCCCTGTTTGATAGATGCAGGGCCTTTTACCACTTCAATAGCACTCATGCGCGAAATGTTGGGAATGTAGTAAGCCGCTGGAGCCGAGTAGGGCGCAGGTTTAATCAGTACGCCATCCTCCATTAATGTGATTTTTTGACTACGATCACTGGTTACACCGCGTAGGCCAATATTAGGGCGAAGGCCATAGCCATCTTCCTGGCGAATGTATACACCTGGTAGTGTGCCTAAAACTTGGTTTAAGTCAGAAAAATCAAATTGCTCCAAAGATTCTTCATCGAGTAAATGGGCTGAACCTGATAGTGTGCGAATATTGTCTTCACCGCCGGTCACCAGCATTTCTTCCAGTTTTGGTAGAGCAATAACTAGCTCATTGTCTGTTTGTGCGTAGCTTGTGGTAGCGGCAAAGATGGCGCTGATGGCTACGATCATTTTTTTTGTTCGAAAGTTCATTGATGTTTCACCTAAGGTTAATCGTTATCTGATTGCGCGCGATCTGGCAGATCGACATCTACAGCTGCCACAAAACCCACTTTTAAATCATCAGTGATTAACTTGATAAATCCATAGAGATTACATGCTGGGATGCTGGTTGGCGTTGATGGGTTAGCAAAGGCATTGTTACAGTCGGCTTCGTCTTGAGCATCGACAATGTTTGATGCTTGCGTAAAGAGAGAAGTGGTTTGGCTATCAATGTTGCCAATGGCATCGCTTATATTGGTAACAAAACGATCATTTAATTCGCTTACATCGGCTTGTACGATAATGTCGTCAAAACCTAATCCGTTACCGCCGGTGAGCATTTGTTCAAAAGCTACAAGGTTATTGCGAATATTTTGCAGGGAGGTTTGGCTATAGGGTGACTCTACGTCTTCAGCACATGAAAAGCCTGAGCAGCTGTTACTGATGCCAGTGGGTATGCCAAGCTTACTATCTTTGACTTCTACATCCATATAAAACATGGCATCTGACAGTGCTTCGAGACTTGCAGCAATGTTATTGGGATTTACAAAGGTGCTGCGGTAGTTGCCGCTGTCAGTGCTCCAGGCGTTGACCAGAGTGTCAGCCGTGGTAGCAATATCCTCACTGACTTTTACGGCGTATTCACAGCGCAAGGTTTTGCGTTCATCGGCAGAGCGAGCATCCCAGGTTGCTGTTTCAGTAATCTGGCTGGGACATGTGTGTGTGAGGTCTTGATTGAATAGCAGATATTCTACGGCAGCTATACTGCGCTGATTTACTGTGCGGCCAGCGACATCAAAATTGGGATCCTGTGAAGCAAGTACGACGGACTGATCGATACCACAGGTACTTAATTCGCCGGCTTGGTAAGAATTTAAACGGTTTCGCAGTGATTCACCGTTGTCTGCTGCGGGGCCGATGACATGACTTTCGGATTGTTGAATAGCTGCCTGTAAATCACTCCATGCTGTTTCTGCAGCTGTGAGTGCCGTAGTTTCATTAGCGGTACCAATTGCTGCACAGTAATTGGCCAGTGGGCCGGTTGTGGCAGACAAAGTATCTGCACGTTCCGCAACAGCTTGATAGTTAGGGATAATGATATTGTCGGCGTAATTGACAAACATGGCGACAAAATCAAAAGTGTCAGCTGTTATTCCTTCCTCTGCAGTACCTCTACCATCATCGACACAAGCGGTAAGGCTGACAGTGGTAGTCAACATCGCAGCAGAAGCTACTTTTTTAAACCCAATCATGTATTTCTCCCAGCTAAAAACAAACAAAGTAGAAACGAAGAAAGGCGCTAATGCGCCTTTCTTGCTTAACCCTGTAAAAGGGTAACTTTACCAGTTGGCAACATTCTCTGCATCAAAAGCATAAGCTGCTTGCAGAATATCGCGTGCTGCTTGTAGGTCAGCAAGATAGGCAGTGCGAGCATCTGCTGCGGTACCACTGGGTGCTACGCCACCTTGAGAACCATCCGCCAATACAGGCGCTTCACCCATTAATGACATTACTTGTTTCAAATCATCGACATCCACAGATACTGCCTGTGCTGCGCCATTAACCATGACTTCACCGGTACGAAATGGTGAGTAAGGGCTGAATTGCAGACCGAGTGCAAAACCTTTCATCTCACCCCAGTGCTTGGCGAGATCCAGGAAGTTATCCAGATCGGCGAAATCGTCACCTACAAAATTACCCATATCACCAGTTACATCGTTAATGTAGTGAATAACGGTGGCGGCAATACACTTCTCCCAGGTTTGGGCAGCGATGGTGATTTGTGTTGCCAGTGCTGTGGCAGCTTCTGCTGATAATGCGCCTGGCGCAGTTTCTGTTGCGCCAGTGGCTGCATTTTGCAGGATTTCACGGCCTAACAGGAAAGCATCAAAGGCTTCTTTGGTGTAATCGGTTGGGTTGGTGTTTCCAGCTGAGCCTTGATCACGTTTGGCACAGTTAGTGGAGTTACCGAAGTTAAACTCGTTACGTACATCTATAGCACTATCAGTGACGACAGAATCTGATGCCGGGAATTCGTAGCCATTGCGAATTTGTGCATCGGTCAGGTCATTGTAATTACGTGCAGCGCCGAAATAGCCAAAGGCTTCATCGAAGTCATGAGCGCCTTCGGTGTAAGTTTTACCGGCAGCCAAAGTCAGGTTGGCGTCAGAACCATAGTCGATGCTCAAGTAGTCGGCAGTACCTTGAGAAAAGGTTAGTGCACCCAGCAAGAATTTCTGTACCAGTTGACGGAGGTCCAAACCCTCTTCTGTAACAGTGGCCGCAACGATATTGGCAGTTCCGCCTGAAATGGTGATGGAGTCTGTTGTATCAGCTGCTTCTTCACCCAGCAAGCGCAGGAATTCATCCATTAGATCGGCTGGTGTTGTAAAACCTGTCCAACCAAAGAATTCACCACCCAGGATATGCGTTGCACTGTCTTCTCCTGCAATTTTGCTTTTAACCACTTTGCCAGAAGAAATGGCGCCAGGGGCAATAGTTGTAGCAGCTGGGTCGGTGTCATTGCCGATGATATTCTCACCACCTGACAGGTCGAAGGTTGCTGTATAGCTGGCATCGCGAAGTGCTGAATCAAAGCTGTAGTAGAACTCAAGATCAGTTACGACACCAGCAGGAACATTAACGGCATCACGAGTTTGGGCATTCATCGCATCAACCAAATCGCTGACGAGTACTTGGCGAGCCGTTTGACCAGTATACGAAACGGTGTTGGCACTGTTCTCGTCTTCATAAGCATAAGTAGTAGGTATCGCATCACAGGCATCGCCTGCGCCATCTACATCACTATCAGCTTGATCGGCATTAGCGTCATTGACGCAGTTATCATCGGCATCAGCAATACCGTCACTATCGGCATCCTGAACGGTGGGGGTGTTTGATGAACCACCGCCACCACCGCCACCACAGCCTGTGATGGTCACTGTTGATAGAACTGCCAATAAAACGGCTAAAGTTCGAAGTTGCATTCCTATATCCTCAAGGTGTTTGTTTTTAAAGGTGCTAATAATAATTATTATCATTTGTGTTTGCAACCACATGTTTATTTATGGAATTAGTCCACGATATCTCCAGTTACCCTTTGGTATGGCTATTGCCAACCAATAAGTGTCAGCTATGATGCAAGTTTGTTGTTGAGTAAATGTTTTAAGAACAAAAATAAGTTTTAAGGGGCGGCACGATTAAGATTGATATTCCCGGTTATCGCATTCAAAGCACCATCGGCAAAGGTGGTATGGCAACGGTTTATCTGGCCATTGAGGAAAAGTTTCAACGCGAAGTGGCGTTGAAAATCATGTCGCCGGCTTTGTCTGAAGATGAAAATTTCAGTGACCGCTTTTTGCGTGAAGCGCAAATTGTTAGCCAACTGGTGCACCCTAATATTGTTACTGTGCATGATGTTGGTATAGAAAATGGTCATCATTTTCTATCGATGGAATACATCGACGGTGAAGAGCTTAAACAGAAATTGCCCAGCTTAAATGCAGAGCAATTATTACGGGTAATGACTGATGTGGCTGGAGCACTCGATTATGCCGGACAGAAGGGTTATGTGCATCGTGACGTGAAGCCGGAAAATATCATGCTGCACAATCTTGATGGTCGTGCCGTATTGATGGATTTTGGTATTGCCCGGGCAGCGGATTCCGAGCATTCAATGACGCGGACCGGAACGGCACTGGGTACGCCTCATTATATGAGCCCTGAGCAGGCTCGCGGCAAACCGATTGATGGTCGTTCAGATCTGTATAGTTTGGGGGTGCTGTTTTATTACATGTTAATGGGGGAAGTTCCTTATCAGGCTGATTCACCTGTAGCGATTGGCATCAAACATGTCACAGCTCCTGTTCCCAAGTTGCCAGTTGTATTATCGAGCTATCAATCGCTGCTGGATAAGCTAATGGCCAAAAAGCCAGAGGATCGTTTTCAGACAGGGAAAGAATTGATAGAGGACTTGCAGCAGTTGCAATTAGAGCCGTTAAATATTTGGTTGCAGCGCTCTGACAAACCACTGGATAACAGTCGTACTGATACACCTATTCGGCAACCAACGGTGGAAGGAGATGAAGTACAAGAAGTTGTTGATCTGCCCTTAATCGATGAATTGGAGCATGAGCCAGAATCAGAACCAGAACAAAAACCGCAACTCACCCCTTCCAATGAATTAGATATTGATTTTCTCGAGCCACAGGAAACGTTACATATCCCAAAAGAAGATTTGGATGAAAGATCAGTTCATCACGGCGGATCATGGGGCAGAACATTGATGCTGTTGGTGTTATTGGTTATAGCCGGTGCAGGTGGTTATTTTTATCAGACCGGTACTGATCCAATTGCCAGGTATTTCCCGGAGTGGAGAAGCTATTTGGCAGATATCTTACCTATTGAAGAAACCGTAGGAGTAGCTTCATCAGGCGAGCCTTCTTCACAGGATTCCACAGTATCGGAAACTGTATCAACATTATCTGAATCGCTGACTGAGCAAGGAGCTGATGTTTCGGTCAGTAATGAAATATCTTCTAACGGTTTAGCTCAGACGATTGATCCCATAGAAGAGCTGTGGCAGCAAATAGAACAGCTGCAGCAAGAAGCGGAAGATGATATTTCAGAATTAACAGTGCCTATGTATCGGCAAATCATAGAGCTTGATGACCAGCAGGTTCGGGCGCATGAAGCACTTGAGCAGCTTCAAAATGAACACCTTGCTAAGATTAAATCTTTAATGGATGAAGGCGAATTGAATGTTGCTGAATCACTATTGTCCTCAGCGCTTGAACTTTTTCCGGAATTAACCGAACAGGATAGTTACAGGGCATTACAACAGCGTGCAGAAGTTGAAAAAACAGTGGCTGGATTATTGCTAACTGCCAGTGAACGCCTGGCTAAAAATCAGTTGTTGCGGCCGAGTGACGCCAGTGCTTACCAGGCTTACTCCAAGGTATTAAATCTCCAACCTGAAAATCCGGCAGCTAAACAGGGTATGCAGGCTATAGCCGCGCGCTATCTTCAATTGGCGCAAGCGAAAAAGAATCAGGGTGATTTGGAGGGCGCAGTACAGTTTGTAGCTAATGGTTTGTCGGTTCGTTCAGGTGACAAAGATTTATTGGCACTGCAGCAGCAACTAAAACAACAAATGGAAAAAGAAAATCGCATCGAACAATTGTTAGTTGAAGCGAATCAGTTAGAAGAACAGCAGCAGCTGTTTGGCGAGGAAGAAAATGCTGCGCAGAAATATTCTGCGGTATTAGTGATTGATAGCAATCACATTATAGCGACGTCGGGGCTGCAGCATTTGTTGTCCAATGCGTATACGCTTATTGATGGATACATGGTAGCAAAGGACTTTGAGCAGGCTGAACAGGTGTTGGACAAAGCATTATTCTCTTTTCCCCAGGACGAAGAATTACTGGCACTAATGTTGGAGTTGGAAAGAAGCAAGCCTGGCATCGACAAGTTGTTATTGAGTGGTGAGCCGATTGTCTCTATTGAGAAAAGTGTTGTCACTACTATCAAAGTCGATAGAACTTTGCACATCGCCTTTAAATATAAAAATATGATAGCGCCCACAACGGTTTTTCAGGCAGTGTTGTATGATGGCGGTAAGTCACTACAAATCGCTGCGGTTCCAGTAGTTGTCGTGGGTAGTGATGGCAATACACAATTCCGTATTGATAGACCAGTGGAAGGATTCACTGATGGCGGCTACCATATTGATTTATTACTGGCTGGAGAAAGCCTTTTCTCCCAAGATTTTGTAATAACTCATTGAGACAATAAATCAGACTGTTTTTCTGTTGGGGAATGCTATGAAGAAATGTGCACTATGCAGTGTGTTGCTTACCTTATTGGTTGGCTGCCAGGCTCCTCCTAATGTTCAACAACTGCAAAACCAGAATGCATCGTTACAGCAACAATTGGACAAGGCTAACAGTGATATCAATCAGCTCAATGCGGATAAAGTACTGCTGGAACAGGATATTGATGAATTAAACCGTGTTATCGGTGTTTTAGGTGAAGAGAAAAGTTCACGAGTTACCGAATCAACCAGTTTGCGAGGAGACGTTCGCCGTTTTGTTCAGCTGCAAATTGATCAATTAAAAGACTTCTTGTTGGCAAGTAATTTATTGGACTATATCGGTGGTGAATTGGTTGAACGCACCAACGCTGACGATGAACCATTGCTGGTGGTCGACTTGTTTAACCCTGTACCACTGGATGGCAGCTTGACGGGAGTGGGGGGGTATTTCCAGAATCCCGGTAGTGTGTCGGTCAAAGTTTTACGACCCGTGGAGCAGAATCTGGTGGTAGTCTGGAGCAGTAAGCTCATAACAGTGACTGACAGGGGGCAGCAGCGCCTCCAGTTTCCAGTCACTGTCGGTGTTGAAAAAGGGGATTACCTAGCTTATTACTTTACTCAACCGAAAATGGTTGGCTTTGATACCGGTACAGGCGATAGTCGTTACATTGATGAAGATATTGCTGTGGGTTCCATCTTGCGTCGAACATCACTTAATGGTGAGAAGAATAAGCGGGCCTATTCAATTGGTGTGTTCGGTTTATTAAATCCGAATTGATCGTTAGCAGTTCTCTAGCAATTTTTTAGCAATATTTTTCTAGCAATATGAGGTGTGATGGACAGGCAATAAAAAAGCGGCTTTTAGCCGCTTTTTTATTAACTTTTTAGACGTTCTTTAATTGTTAGCTTACCGCATAAAACAATTGCTCTTCATTTACATCGCGTTCAAGGCTTTGGTTGAAGACCTCTCTAGCCACAATACCGCATTTCCCGCATTGAGTAGCCAGGCCCAGCTCTTTACGAAGCTGGCCAAAATGCTTGGTACCATTCTCAACGGCCTCACGAATTTGGCTGTCGGTTACGGCTTTGCAGAGGCATACATACATGTCAAAAACTCTATCAATGTGTCAAAGTTAGGTAAATGTTATTTTAAATGAGAATCATTGTCAATATCGTTTATTGATTCAAGTCATATCTGGGAATATTTATTGTCTGATTAATAATCAGCTGATATTACTGTGATTTAATAGGTAAAAGCTATTAGCTTGATATAAAAATATTGGTGGGTTTATGGTGGTTGGCTGTGTACTATGATTCCATCGTTTTAATCTTTGAAGTCCTTTCCTTTTTTGGATGAGTGAAAGAGCGGAAGCGGCTTTATGTGTAGCGATAAGTAGTTTTCAAACATGTTGGCTTTGACCAGTTTTCCTGGTTATAGCTGAAAATTTCTTGGTAATTTAACTGACTCTAAATAATAGGAGACTCTGAGATGAGCGTATTAGTTGGTAAACCCGCTCCAGATTTCACATGTAATGCGGTACTGGCTAACGGTGAGATTGTTCCAGATTTTAATCTGGCCGAAGCAATCAAAGGGAAAATTGGTTTGGTATTCTTTTATCCACTCGATTTTACTTTTGTTTGTCCTTCTGAGCTGCTGGCTGTCGATCACCGCATGGATAAATTTAAAGAGTTAGGTGTTGAGGTTATTGGTGTTTCTATCGACTCGCACTTTACTCATAACGCCTGGCGTAACACGGCGGTTGAAAATGGTGGTATTGGTCAGGTGGGTTACACGCTGGCTGCTGATATCAACCATGAAATATGCCGTGCCTATGATGTTGAGTCAGATGGTGGTGTTGCATTCCGCGGTGCATTCATTATCGATCAGGATGGTGTTGTTCGTTCGCAGACTGTGAATGACTTGCCACTGGGCCGTAACTTTGATGAATTCATTCGAGTGATTGAAGCTTTGCAATTCCATCAGGAGCACGGTGAAGTGTGCCCAGCGGGTTGGAATAAAGGCGATAAAGGAATGACTGCTTCGCCTGATGGTGTTGCAGCGTATCTTTCTGAGAATGCTGACAATCTGTAATCAGAAAATTGCTTTAAAGAAAAAGGCCTGCAGTTGCAGGCCTTTTTTATTCATTGATGTCTAGGTCTGGAAAGCTCCAGCCACCTAAATCTCTCCAGCGATTGACGATCAGGCAGAATAATTCAGCGGTTTTTTCCGTATCGTAAGCGGCGGAATGTGCTTCAGAATTGCTAAAGGCGATGCCAGCTGTTTGGCACGCTTTTGCCAGCACAGTTTGTCCAAAGGCCAAACCAGAAAGCGTGGCAGTATCAAATACTGAAAAGGGGTGAAAAGGATTGCGCTTAATGCTGCAACGTTCTGCGGCCGCCATCACAAAGCCGTGATCAAAGTGTGCATTATGTCCTACCAAAATGGCTCTGGTGCAGTCGTGGTTTTTCACTTGCTTACGAATCGATGAAAATAGCTCGGGAAACACCGATTCTTCAGAGTCCGCCTCTCGGAAAGGATGATGTGGATCGATGCCAGTAAATTCCAGAGCAGCTGGATCCAAATTAGCGCCTTCAAAGGGCTCCACCATAAATGAATAGGTTTTGTCCGGAGCCAACAATCCTTCATTGTTCATAGTGAGGGTGGTCGCAGCAATCTCCAGAATGGCATCAGTAAGGCATTCAAAGCCGCCAGTTTCAACGTCAATGACAACGGGCAGAAAGCCTCGAAAACGCTGGGCAATAGGATGCTTGTCAAAAATGTCTTCCATGAAAATCCTTATCCGGTGACCTGCCACTGCAGTTGTTCACCGGCGCATAGGGGTACAACCACATCATTGCCAAAGGGTAATGTCGCAGGCGCTTGCCAGGGGGATTTGCTTAGGATAATGGTGTCCCGGTTGCGTGCTAAGCCGTAAAAATCCGGGCCGAAATGGCTGGCGAAGGCTTCCAATTTGTCCAGCTTGCCTGCCAGTTCGAAGGCGGCAGCATAGAGTTCAATTGCAGCATAGGCGGTATAACTACCTGCACAGCCACAACTACTTTCTTTCTTACCTTGAGTATGGGGTGCCGAGTCAGTACCGAGGAAAAATTTAGGGTTACCACTGGTAGCAGCATCAATCAGTGCTTGTTGATGGCTGTTGCGCTTGAGGATTGGCAGGCAGTAATAATGAGGTCGAATGCCACCAGCCAACATATCGTTGCGGTTATACAGTAAATGGTGTGCCGTAATCGTCGCAGCGAGGTTAGGGCCACTTTCAGCTACAAATTGTGCCGCATCAGCAGTGGTGATGTGCTCAAGCACCATGGACAGTGAAGGAAAGTCCTTTACCAGCTGAGTCAGTGTGCGATCAATAAATACCTTTTCCCGGTCAAAAATATCAATGTGGCTATCGGTTACTTCGCCGTGTAATAAGAAGCGTATGCCCTCTTGCTGCATGGCTTCCAGGGCTGGGTAAATATTGTTGATATCAGTGACACCCGAATCGGAATTAGTGGTAGCGCCTGCCGGGTAAAGTTTACAGGCTGTGACGCCTGCGGCTTTAGCTGCTCTTATATCTTCTGCGCTGGTGTTATCCGTAAGGTAAATTACCATCAACGGATCAACCTGGCGCGGGCTGTTTTCCTGAGCTGCCATGATGCGTTGTTTGTAAGACATAGCCTGCTCAGCGTTACATACAGGTGGCACCAGGTTTGGCATAACTATGCAGCGGCCAAAATATCTGGCCATCGCCGGAACTGTGTCAGTTAAGACGCTACCATCGCGAAGGTGCACATGCCAGTCGTCAGGGCGAGTAATTGTTAAAGTCGTTGGGGATGTCATCAATCGCTTATCATCATTGCAGAGATTGTTGCAGGGAATACCAAGCTTCACATGTGGTGTAACAGCACTCAGCATTGTTGCTGCATGCTACCGGAATCAAAGCGCAGTTTAAAGCTATGCTGAAATTTGCCGATATAGTGACAATACCAATTTTAGAATCGGAGAGTGGTATGCCAAGAAGCTGGTCAGTGATTGTAGTGAGCTTTTTATTAGGTTTTTCGGCGAGCTTTGCCAGTGCTGTGCAATATGGCGCCAGTTTGAATCATGCTGAATGGCGGTTACAGCTGTCTCCCTTTGAATGCCGTATGTGGCAGCCTATTCCAACGTTTGGTGATGCCGTCTTTTCTAATCGGGCGGGAGAGCAGCAGCGTTTTTATTTAGCGCCAGTACGCAGCGTGATGAAAGAGGGAAAAGCACAACTGATTTCAAAGGCTCCGCTGTGGGATGAAAGCCGTGCCAGTCTGGATATGGGTGAAGTGGCAGTCCGCTCTTCTGGCAACCAGGTTGAGTTGGGGCGGCAGAGAGCTTATCAGTTACTGAATGAACTGTATGATGGTATGGCACCAGTTTTTTCACGCCAGGCTTGGTATACGGGTGATGAGACAGTGGAAGTGCATCTGTCATCGATAAATTTTCGCAAGGCCTATAATCAGTACCGCGACTGCCTGGCTAGTCTGCTGCCAGTTAACTTTGAGCAAATTCAGCGATCAAGAGTACATTTCAGATTGGGTGATCACCAGATTACGGCATCCTCAAAAAGAACCCTGGAGCACATCATCCAGTATGTGAAGGCTGACAGTTCAGTGACGGGCTTTTATATTGATGGGCATACCGATAGTGTCGGTCGTCGGCTGGCTAATCTGGATTTATCCCAGCGCCGTGCGGAATCTGTGACCAGTTATCTGGTAGCCAATGGTGTGGATGCAGCAAATATCACAACGCGCTATCATGGTGAGCGCTATCCGGTGGTCAATAACAGCACACCACAAAACCGCGCTCAAAATCGACGTGTGACTATCCGTCTGGAGCGAGAAGGGATGTCACTTATATCGGAATAACAAATAGCTTGGTAATGGTTTTTGCAATAACGTTCCACTCTCGCCAATTAGACTATTCCCCGGTAGAATAGCCGCCCTCTTTAAATTGCCTTATTAAATCCGCCTTTTGAAACGCTTAAGGTGGATGTGGAGATGTTGAATGTCCGATATCAATAAAGTTGTTTTGGCCTATTCCGGTGGCCTGGATACTTCGGTAATCGTGCGCTGGTTGCAAGATACCTATCAATCCGAGGTGGTGACTTTCACCGCAGATATTGGCCAGGGTGAAGAGGTTGAACCAGCCAGAGCCAAGGCAGAGGCCCTGGGCGTTAAGGAAATTTATATTGATGACCTCAAGGAAGAATTTGTCCGTGACTTTGTCTTTCCTATGTTTCGCGCTAACACGATTTATGAGGGTGAATACTTGCTGGGTACATCCATTGCGCGTCCTTTAATTGCCAAGCGCCTGATTGAAATTGCTAATGAAACGGGTGCTGATGCTATTTCCCATGGAGCTACCGGTAAAGGAAATGATCAAGTGCGATTTGAACTCGGAGCCTATGCCTTGAAACCCGGCATTAAAGTGATTGCGCCATGGCGCGAGTGGGACCTGACGTCGCGTGAAACGCTGATGCAATACTGCGATCAGCACAATATCCCGGTGGACTTTTCCAGCAGCAAGAAAAAGTCACCCTACTCGATGGATGCTAACCTGTTACACATTTCTTATGAGGGCGGAATTCTTGAAGATCCCTGGGCTGAGCCGGAAGAAGATATGTGGCGCTGGAGTGTTTCTCCAGAGCAAGCACCAGATCAACCAACATACCTAGAGTTGACTTACCAAACGGGTGATATTGTTGCTATCGATGGCAAATCCATGACACCTGCTGCAGTGTTGGCTTATCTGAATAAGGTGGGTGGCGAGAATGGTGTTGGTCGTTTGGATATCGTAGAAAATCGCTATGTGGGCATGAAGTCCAGGGGTTGCTATGAAACACCAGGTGGCACCATCATGTTGCCAGCACACCGTGCCATCGAGTCACTATGCCTGGACCGCGAAGTGGCACACTTGAAAGATGAGCTGATGCCAAAGTATGCACAATTGGTATACAACGGATATTGGTGGTCACCCGAGCGTAAAATGCTGCAAACGGCCATTGATGAGTCGCAACAATTCGTCAATGGTGTGGTGCGAGTGAAGCTCTACAAAGGCAACGTAACGGTTGTTGGTCGTCAATCCGATCAGACTTTATTTGATGAAAGTATCGCCACATTTGAAGATGATGCTGGTGCTTATGATCAAAAAGATGCGGAAGGTTTCATAAAGCTTAATGCGCTGAGGATGCGTATAGCGGCGAACAAAGGGCGCTCGTTGCTTTAATATTCAAAGACTTAAATGAATTATCGAAAGGGGTCTCAAGGCCCCTTTTTTTATTGTGCAAAAATCAAAATGTGCGCTATTTATCAAAATTAAAGAGAATTGTGAGTTAGTTCTCGCAAATTCACGTTTTTATTGAACTTTCTTCTATCTGGTCTATGCTCGAATAAAGATAATGGGAGGCCGGGCTGCGGGATTGTTTGCCGCCTGTGAATTTTCTTTTGGTGATAGCCGCCAATTTTAAAGACTTCCTATGAGATTTATAAGGAAAATTTGGGTACATGCTGATGAGTAATTCAAAATTAATAAATCAGGCTAGATTGTTTGCATTAGCGCCTCTATTTATTGGAGTGTTAGCTGCCTGTGGTGGTGGAGGTGCTAGTGATGTAATCGGTGCTTCGTCCAATGACCAACAGGCTCAAGACTTTAATGGCGATTCACCAGCCGCTGTTGATTCAGCACCGGCTGGTATTCCTGCGGCAGATAAATTTTCCTTATCAGTAACTGATTTCGCGCCTGCAAATGCTTATGATACCGACGGTATCACTGTTGGATTTAATGTCATCGTTAGTGATCAGTTCGGTAACCCTGTAGAAGATGGCTCAATAGTGAATTTTGTTTCTCCAGAGTCAGGTCAGATTGGTGCGACTTGTGTTGTAGCTTCTGGAGGTTGTTCGGTAACTTGGAGGAGTTCAGATCCACGTCCTGCGGATGGCCGAGTCGGTGTTTTGGCTTATATGCTTGAAGGCTCAGAAGCTTTTGATGATAACAACGGTAATTTTATTTTGGACTCAGCTGATGCTGGTACCTTTATCGACTTGGGTGAAGCTTGCTTGGATGAAGATGAGGACGGAGTCTGTGAAGCGGCAGAAGGTGAGTTCTTTTTGGATTTGAACAATGACTCTGTTATCAACCCTGGGGATGGTGTATGGAATGGTCAATGTTATGACTCTGTAGACACCACCGCGGTATGTAATACACCAGATTCAACTGTTATTTTTGAGTCGGCCGTTATTACACTATCAACTAATTCGTTTGTTATTCAATCACTGGGTACTTTTCCACCAATAGAGTCAATCATTGACCTCAATGACTGTGCCGTGGATGTATATGATGGTTTAATTCTCTCAGATGCGAATGGTAATGCCTTACCTACTGGTACAACTTTGACTTTTACAACTTCTGATGGAGCTTTTGACTTTGTTGGGCAAGAGAGTATTACAGTGAATGACCGCGGCCCGACAGGCCCCTTTGGTACCAGTATCATCAGTAATGATATTCAAACAGCAGGGTTAGGGCGTTTTGCTCTAGTAGTGGATTTCCCTGACGGAACTACTGAAGAGATATTTTGGAATACGGACGATAGCACCGTTAACTGCCCCTGATTTACTTGGTTGTTAAAAAGGAGTGCGTCGCACTCCTTTTTTATATCTGTAGAAAAGGATCAACTGATCACATCAGAATTTTTCAGGGTATTTAAATTATCGTTGTCCAATCCAAGGATACTCTTAAAGACTTCTTCATTATGATTACCTAACTTTGGACCGGATTTAGTAGTTGCCCCAGGCGTTGTTTTTAGCTTAGGAGGAATAGCAGGAATCTTCAGTGGTTTACCATCAATTTCAACCTGTTCAAACATATCTCTGGCCTGATAGTGCGGGTCGTTTACCATATCTTCCACATTATAGATTGGTCCAACAGGTACTCTTTCCTTTTCCAGTATTTCAATAATAATCTGTGAGTCGTGTTGCATGCACCACTGAGCTAAAGCGTTATCGATTTCCTGTTCGTGTTTGACGCGGCCAGCGTTGTCAGCCATAGCTGGATTGTCAGCCATTTCCGGGTGGCCGGCGGCTTTCATTAGGCGTTTGAAAATTCCATCGCCGTTACCGCCAATGATAACGTATTTCCCATTTTTACAGCGGTAGGTATTGGTGGGAACGATGCCAGTTACGGTGGTCCCTGAAGCTTCGCGAATTACTCCGGTACCATCATATTCAGGCACGACAGCTTCCATTAAATTAAACATCGCCTCATAGAGCGCAACATCGATGACTTGGCCTTCATGATGTTCGTTATTGCTACGTTCGATAATAGCTAGTGCAATTCCCAGTGCGGCGTGAATGGCAGCGATGGTGTCGCCAATGCTGAGGTTGGGACGCACAGGGGCTTCACCGGGAAACCCATTTACATAACGAAAGCCACTGAAACCTTCACAAACAGAGGCGAAGCCGGGCTTGCTGGCGTAGGGCCCATCCTGACCATAACCTGAAATGCGTGTGTAAATCAGTCCTGGGTTAGTGGTTTTTACTTCGTCAGGGCCAAGACTCCAGCTTTCCATCACGCCGGGCCGAAAATTTTCAACGACCACATCGGCTTTATCGATCAGCTGGCGAACCAGTTTTCGACCTTCTTCCTGTTTCAGGTCGATAGCGACCGATTTTTTATTGCGGCCAATACTGTGCCACCAAAGAGACGTGCCATTTTGCATCTCTCGCCATCCGCGAATGGGGTCACCACCGTTAGGAGGCTCTATCTTAATAACTTCGGCACCAAAGTAAGCCAGTATCGCGCCGGTGAAGGGGCCAGCTAGCAATTGGCCAAGTTCGATGACTCGGATGCCCTCAAGTGGTCGTTTGCGTGGTGAAGAATCGGTTTCAGGCATAACGTACCTTTATCAGTTTTATAGTGATGTCTTTATCTTTTTTAGAAGGTTATAAAGCTTTCAATCGGATAATGGAAGTGTTGAGTGTTAACGTATGGGGATAAATAAGTCTTGCTGTGTCAGCAAGAAACGCATCGAGTGCAACTAGCGACCTTTCCTGTCAGTGCCATAACCAGTAAAGTGTTGCGTTATAGAAAGTCCATTATTAGTTTGTCTATAAAATGAGAATTGATAAATACCTGGCCCAGGTTACCGACTACTCGCGAGCACAAGCAAAAAAATTACTGAAAGAAGGCGCTGTGTTGGTTGAAGGTGTTGTGATCTCTGATCCAAGATATGATGTATCTGCTACCGTTGCCGTATCAGTGAATGGTCGGCCACTACGCACAGCAACACCTCGCTATTTTATGTTGAACAAACCCGAGGGTTATATTTCTGCCACTAAAGATCGCCAGCATCTGACGGTGATGGAGTTGCTGGATGAAGATAATATGGAAAAATTGCATATCGCAGGCCGCCTCGATATCGATACTACCGGGTTGTTATTGATTACTGATGATGGTCAGTGGGCTCATCGTGTTACATCGCCCAAAAGCGATTGCAAGAAAACCTATTGGCTGGAAACAGCTGATCCAATTACAGAGGAGGCCAAAGCAAGAATTGAACAAGGTATTCATCTCGATAACGAAAAAAGGCCCACTTTACCTGCACAAATGGAACTGTTAGATGAACACAGCGCGAGGCTAACTATCAGTGAAGGTAAATACCATCAGGTCAAGCGAATGTTTGCTGCAGTAGGAAATAAAGTGGACTTGCTACACCGAGAGCGTATTGGCGACATCATATTAGATGATGAGTTGGATCCCGGTGAGTATCGTACACTTACCTCAGAAGAGGTAAGCAGTATATGAGTGATCAGCCCTTTGAATTATTGCTTCAGGCTGCACTATCGTTGGATGTCGATAAAAAATTGCTATGGGTGGTGGATGAAAATATCACAGCCGACGAAATTATCCGTATGTCTACGGTGCGGACTCAGTTAAATGCGATAACCAACCGCTTTGATATTTATCAGCAGTTAATCAATCGAGATATCGATAGTCGGCTTAGTGACTTTGATTTTTCAAATTATTCCGCTAACAGTTTTGATGCAGTGTTATATCGTGTTTCTAAAGAAAAACCAGTGGTTCACTATGTGATTAATTCCTCGGCAATATTATTAAAAGCCAATGGTCAGTTATTGTTATCGGGCTATAAAAATGAAGGGATAAAAACTTATGTTGATAAGGCCAGTAAATACCTTGGTGAAGCGATTGATAAACAGAAAGGTAGTAACAGTGCATTATTGGTGGCAATCAATTACTTGGGTGAAGCGCAGAAAAAACTCGATGATAAGAACTACACTACTTTAATTGAGTTGGATTATGAGGATGCCAGTTTTGTCAGCAAACCAGGTGTTTATGGTTGGAATAAAATTGATAAAGGTAGTGCTTTTCTGGTCGATCAGTTACCTCAAATATTGGATACACTCCCTTCCGTACCAAAAACTGTTGCCGATATTGGTTGTGGCTTTGGTTTTTTGTCTGTGATGACAAATGCATTAATCAATGCAGAATTTATCGCTACTGATAATAATGTTGCTTCCGTTGGTCTGTGTAAGAAAAACTTTGAGAAAAATAATATTGAAGGTGAAGTGATATTGGATGATTGCGCTGAAAGTATTCAAAAAAAGGCGGATCTGGTGGTATGTAATCCACCTTTTCATCAGGGCTTCGCTATTGAAGGCGAGTTGACACAACGATTTTTACAGGCTGCTAAGCGATTGCTAAAACCTCAAGGGGTGGCAGTTTTTGTGGTTAACAGCTTTATTCCTTTAGAGCGTAAAGCTCAGGGAATATTTGACCAAGTTGTAGAGTTAAAAAATAATCGCAGTTTTAAGGTGCTACTTTTAAAATGATTATGTGATTTTTTAAGCTATATAATATTTTTCAACCAAACTAGTTTATCCAGCTTTCTTTTTCCTAATGTTATTTAATTTAAATCATTCAATTCCTGTCGGTGTACGCTATATGTTGTTTTCAGCAATGGGTTTTGCGCTGATGTCTGCCTGCGTCAAACTGGTTAGTGCATATGATATTCCGGTGCTTGAAATTGTTGCTGCTAGGGCGTTGGTATCGTTAATCCTGAGTTATCTGGATATCAAGCGCAAAGGTATTCCTGTTTGGGGAAATAACAAACGTTTACTGATAGCGCGGGGAGCTGTGGGCGCGCTGGCATTGATTTGCATTTATTACTCAGTAACTACTTTGCCATTAGCGGAAGCAACCATTTTACAGTATCTGTATCCGGCCTTTACTGCTGTACTAGCAATATTGTTTTTAAACGAGCGGGTACACTTTTCTACTATTATTTGCATTTTGTTATGTATTGCAGGGTTGGTGTTAATAGTACGGCCTGGGCAGTCATTGATGGCGATAGAATATCTGCCGACCTTGAGTCTGATTGCAGCAATTATTGGTGCCTTTGGTAGCTCTGTAGCCTACGTAATTATTCGAAAGCTGGGTCAGCAGGAAGATAGTTCAGTGATTATTTTTTATTTCCCCTTTATAGCATTACCGTTATCAGTAGTGTTGTTGGGCCGTGATTTTGTGATGCCCAGTGGTGAGGCATTGCTATTGTTATTGTTGGTAGGGGTGTTTACGCAAGTAGGGCAAGTTGGATTGACCAAGGCAATGCAGACCGAGACTGCGAGTAAGGCTACGGCATATTCCTATGTACAAATTATTTTTGCTGTAACGTTGGGCTGGTTATTATTTGAAGAGGTACCATCGCTCTGGACCTGGGCAGGTGGAGCGTTGATTGTGACTGGTGCTTTGATTAATTTATTTGGCGCCAGGCTTTTTGCAGCGATTACAAAGGTGCATCGTTAAAATTTTTATGCCAGTAATTCACAGATATCTGTGGCAATATCCTCGGGTTTAGTTGAAGGTGCATAGCGTTTGATAACCTTGCCTTTCTGATCCACTAAAAATTTAGTGAAATTCCATTTGATGTTTTTGCTGCCAAGTAGCCCCGGCGCTTCAGTTTTTAAATGTCTAAATAGCGGGTGAGTGTTGTCACCGTTAACTTCTATTTTGCTGTGCATAGGAAAGCTGACACCGTAATTCAATTGACAGAATTCTTGAATGTCACTATTGTTGCCAGGATCCTGTTTACCAAACTGATTGCAGGGAAAACCTAAAATTTCTAACCCCTGTTCTTTGAATTGGTGATAGATTTTTTCCAGCCCCTCAAATTGCGGAGTGAAACCACATTTACTGGCGGTATTGACGATTAGCAGTACCTTGCCCTGATATTGGTCAAGCTTATTGGATTGGCCGTTAATGGTTTCGACATCAAAGTTGTAAATGGTAGTCATATCTTAGTTTGCTGTAACTTCTGGAATTATTTTTCAGGCAATATTTAAAACATTGTTTAAAATTATACGTGACATCCGAATAATTGGATGTAATCGCTAGTTGCTGTTCTCAAAAAATTGCACACCTTTTAATTCTCTGGCGGCCATGATATCGGCCGTATATCGTTGCTGTAATCCGTCTAGCATCGATTCAGCTATCGCTGAGGATTCATTTTTAGCCAGTGTTGCTCTGGGCCCGGCAAATAATTCATCGATGGTTTTATGAAACAGGTATAACCAGCGGTGAAAATGATGCTCGGTCATTTCTGCCTGACGATGGATATGTTGGTGGACTTTAAATGTGTGGCGATGGTAAATGTTTTTTCCCAATAGTTGTTTTTGCCAAAAAGCAGAGATAACAGGTAAATGCTGTTCCAGATCAATTACCGCGATATTGGTGAAAAAGAAACCTATAATAGAGTCAGTTAACACCTGCTGGTAAAAAGCACGAACCAGTTGGTCAACATCGTTACTAGTCGCAATGTCAGCCAGCGGTTTATCCATCACAGTTAATGATGTTATACGGGTTGCGCATCACTCAGTTGAAGTAGTAGATGCTGCATTCTTTTACGCTGCATTTTTAAAGAAAAGTTCAGCTCACGGAGCCGGCTGTGAAAGGCTGTGCTGTGCCATTTATGCTGCAATTCATTGGAAAACTCGTGCGTTGCTTCGCTCAGGCGTTCCTTTTTCTGCAGGTATTTTTCGCGCTGTAGTTCGGTCCACTGGTTCAGATTGTGGGCGAAATGCTGATATTCCTTATCCAGCAGCTCGCGCCATTGCTGTGCCCATTTGCTTTCTGTATCAACCTTGGCAAGTTTTTGCTCCGCCCGTTTGAATTGCATATCCAACAGTGAACGCTGTACTTTAAAACTGGGAATCCTTTTCAGGTCTGTAGTGAGTCCCATCCAGGAACCTGCCTTGATAAGCCACTTGGTTGGGTCGAATTGCCACCAGCGTGCGCCATTGCGGTAATCTTGCTGAAAAGTATGGTGAAAATTGTGATAACCCTCGCCGTAGGTCAACAGTGCCAGAATCGAGTTGTCGCGCGCAGTGCTTTCATCGGAATAGGGTTGATTACCCCAGAAGTGTGCCAGTGAGTTAATAAAGAATGTGGTGTGGTGGCTAATAACCAGCCTCAGGACGCCGGCCAGTAGCAGAGCACCAATTACATCGCCTACCAGTAAACCGATCAATACAGGAAGAATGATGTTCATGGCAATAGCAATGGCCAGATAATTGCGGTGTTGCCAGCTTACGATGGAGTCGTCTAACAGATCTGGTGCGTTGCTGAAATCTTCTTTGGCGGCATCGTATTCCCGCAACATCCAACCCATATGGGAGAACCACAAGCCGCGTTTGGCGGAATATGGATCCAGTTCGTTATCATCCACATGGCGGTGATGACGGCGATGACCAGAACACCAGATCAGAGCACTGTTCTGCAGAGCAGCAGCGCCGAATAGGGCAAATAACACTTTCAGTACCGGATGCGCTTTATAGGCGCGGTGAGCCCACAGACGGTGATAACCGGCGGTGATGGATAAGCCGTTGGCCCACAGAAACAAGTAAGCAAGGCCAACGAGTGTCCAGCTGTAGCCGTGGGTAAATCCATACCAGGGCACTAATGTCAGTGCAACCAGCAAGGTAATGGCAAAAATGCTGGCTTGCAGCCACAGCAGGGGTGGCTTGTTTACGACGTCTGATTGGGCTTCTGATTGAGACATTCTGGGAACCTGGCAACGCTAAACGGGGGTCGATAGTAGCCCAAAAGATTCAGTGTTAATAGGCGGGAAGATACTTATTTAATGTGATGGTCATTTGAAATTAGAGACGTTTAAACCGCTTAGGGTGCTTTAGCGGTGAAAATAGCACGCTTGGGTGCAGGGTAACCCTCGATGGTTTTGTTGGAGTCATCCGGGTCCAGAAATTCTGCCAGGGAGTAAAAGGTCATCCACTCGGTGCTGCGCTGCTCTTCTGTCGAAGTGGTGGACACATCGACCAAGTGGATATCCTTAAAACCTACTTTTTTTAACCAGGTAGTGAGAGTGCCCGGGCTTGGCAGGAACCAGACGTTGCCCATTCTGGCATAACGCCCTTCTGGGACTAACACTTCACCTTGTTTTCCTTCGATAATCAGGGTTTCCAGAATCATTTCTCCGCCTGGTTGCAGAGCGCTGCGGATTTCCATCAAGTGATCAAAGGGGGAGCGGCGGTGATATAGAACACCCATAGAAAATACTGCATCAAAAAATTGCAGCTTGTCAGGTACGTGCTCAATGCCCATTGGCAGCACGGTGGCGTGATGGTTTTGAATATATTTTTGCAAGGTGAAAAACTGCACGATAAATAAGGGCGTGGGGTCGATACCGATTACCAACTCTGCACCGGCGCCTAGCATACGCCAGCAGTGATAGCCGCTGCCACAACCGATATCGAGTACTTTTTTTCCGCTCAATGGTTCGATGTGATCTTTGAGTCGATCCCACTTCCAGTCAGAACGCCACTCGGTATCGATCTCAACATTAAACAGTGAGAATGGCCCCTTACGCCATGGGTGCAAGCCTTTTAGCTGTGTTGTTAATGCTTCGCATTGTTGTATATCTAAAGTATTTTCAGTCGACACTGTAATTGCTGATTGATTTAGGTCGACACTATTAACTGTGAAATTGGGCATGCCTGCCAATGCTTGTTTCCAACGCGATAAATCACCATAACGTTTTTCATCCAAACCTTTGTCAATTTGTGTTGGTAATTGCTTTAGCCAGTCGGCAATAGCGGGAAACTCTGCGCTGTAGTGGTTGAGATGTTGCAAGAAGGGTTGATAGTCGATCATGGCGGTTATCTGCAAGTGAAAGCAGGCGCAATTTTAGCACAGCGATGATTGTTCGGTATAAGAAGCTGATGCAGGTATTTTCCAATAGCGTCATTTTGCAAGCATTGTTATGCTGGCTTTTATGATGATTGATCAATTGACTAACTATCATAATCCTTTGGTTATTCCAGTGCTGGATATTCTCCAGCAGGCTGATGTCGCCATCAGCGAGTATGAATTAATCCGTCACTTAGATGCGGAGTTTGCGGCTTTGCCGAATATTGCCAGTACAGAGTTAGGTCTGTTCCAAAAACATTTTATGGTGATGAATGCGCTTTATCAGTTGCAACAAGAGCTGGTTAATGACGGTTATTGGTTGAGTATCTCTCCTTTGGCTATAGAATTAATTTTTATTGAAAAGGTTTCATCGGAATCACAGCAGCTGATAGAAAGTGATGAAAAGCTTAGCGATTATTATCTTGACTGGACTCATCTGGAGAATGCTGATGAAGACAGTGTCGCGGTATTACTTAACTCCTTTTGGCAGCGCTATTTGGCGCAGGATAAATGTGCCGATGCTTACCGCTTGCTAAAAATTGATCCTGAAGCCGATTGGACAACAGTACAGGCTGCTTATCGGCGGGCAGCCTCTAAAGCGCATCCTGACAAAGGTGGTAACAGCGCTGAGTTTATGGCGCTGCGAGAGGCCTATGAAATTCTTCGTCAGGCTAGAGGGTTTTAATGATCGACAATGCTTTGAGAATTTAGTTTGCTTTGACCATAAAACAGCTTCAGGATTTATTCGCTTTGCGCTTGCGAGGCTTTGAGGTTTTTTTAGCAGCTTTTGTGGCCGGTTTTCTTCTTTTGTCGCCTTTGTTGCCCGCTGGTGCTTTCTTGCTTAAACGAGAAATATTCAGTGCTTGATCGCTAATTTGAATCTGCTTTAAATGCTGCAGAATTTCACGTGGCATACCGGTGGGCAATTCCACTATGGAATAGTTGTCATGTAATTTAATATGACCAATGTACTGACGTTCCAGCCCCGCTTCCTGGCTAATCGCTTTTACGATGTCTCCTGGTTTAACCTGGTGCTCGCGTCCAATTTCAATACGATAATTATCTAACGCAATATCTTTACCATCGGTATCTTTTGGGGTTCGGTCGGGTTTGTCTTTCTTATCTTTCGCTTTTTTATTTTTTGATACTTTACTTTGACCGGCATCCTCTACTTCTAGTGGCCGGTCTTTCTGTAACAGATAAGCTAAAGCGCAGGCAATTTCTTCGGCCGAACGATTACAGTCGTTACTGTATTCGGCCAGCAGGTCATAGAAGAAATCCAGTTTCTGGGTATTTAAAGTGTCATCGAGTTGCTGTAAAAAACGCTCGATGCGTTTGTTGGACACTTCTTTACCGCTAGGTAAATCCATGTGTACAATTTTTTTGCCGGTAGCGCGTTCAATGCTATGTAGCAAACGTTTTTCTCGTGGTGCGACAAAAAGGATGGCTTTACCTGAGCGACCGGCTCTGCCAGTGCGACCAATCCGATGCACGTAGGCTTCGCTATCATAAGGAATATCGAAGTTTAATACATGGCTGACACGCTCAACATCGATACCGCGTGCGGCCACATCCGTGGCAACAATAATGTCCAGCTGTTTTTTCTTTAAACGGCTAATGGTACGCTCGCGTAGTTGCTGATTCATATCGCCATTTAATGGTGCTGCTGCATAGCCGCGTGCTTCCAGCTTTTCGGCCAGCTCCACGGTGCTGGTTTTGGTGCGCACAAAAATAATCATCGCATCAAAGCCTTCGCCTTCGAGAATGCGAGTTATGGCTTCCAGCTTGCGCTCAAAACCGTTCACGGTGAGATAGCATTGTTCGATATTAGAGCCGGTGGAAGATTCGCGGGTGATACGCACTTCCTGTGGATTCTTTAAGTAATTATCCGCCACCTTTTTAATGGGTTTTGGCATGGTGGCGGAAAACAGTGCCACCTGACGCTGTTCAGGGGTATGTTCAAGAATCCATTCCACATCGTCGATAAAGCCCATACGCAGCATTTCGTCAGCTTCATCTAGCACAATGCTGTTGAGTTCATTCAGGTTCAGACTTTTTCGGCGCAGGTGATCCATGATTCGACCAGGAGTGCCTACGATCACTTGGGCACCGCGTTTCAGTTGTCGCAACTGGCTTCCCATATCCTGTCCACCATAAATGGGTAACACATGAAATCCTTTCAGTTGACTGGCATAGGTTTTAAAGGCTTCCGCTACCTGAATAGCCAGCTCTCTTGTTGGTGTCAGCACTAATATTTGTGGGCTTTTTTGCTCAATAACAATATTGCTAAGTAGCGGCAGGGCAAAAGCAGCGGTTTTTCCCGTGCCGGTTTGAGCTACACCCAGCAGGTCTTTGCCATTTAATAGATGGGGAATACTGGCTGCCTGAATCGGTGAGGGTTGTTCGTAACCCACTTTTTCGATGGCTTTCAAAACGGGGGCAGACAGGGCTAGCTCAGAAAAGCGTAGGGTTTCAGGGACTGACATGAGTGGGCTCGCAAATAGTGGGGTCGCAAATAAAAAGCGGCATGAATGTATGAGGCTTACGTAATTTAGTTTACGTGATGTAAGCCTGGCTGCTTGAACAGATGAGTGCTGAGCTGCAGAGGGCGCGAATTATAGAGGGTTTAGCTGAGAATCAAAAGCAGAATTACGTGAGAGGAATCTTTATATTGATTTTGCCGCCAGTGATGTCTTCGCCCTTGTGCGCGTCAAAAACCAGTTCGGCTTCGTAGGTAACTTTTTCACGGTCAGTTTTTCGTTGATTAATCCTGTTGATAAAACTGGATGGTTGCCGCTGATAGGCAGGGCCTTCCCGAAGGTTGAATGGCAAGGATAAATCCAGGGCTGGAGTTACTGCTGTATGTTGAAATGTATAAACCTGTTGCTCTGGTACTGGAACCGGGACTTCGGGGAGGGCTTGGTTGATGCGGACAACGGAGGCCATAACAGACGATGAACTAGCCTCTGCTTCGGATGTTGTGTGTTCTAGATAGCCGGTCAGCAGGGCAAAGGCTACGGTAAGAATCATCACTGCCTGCATAATAGAAAACCTGTTTGCTTAAGGTTTCCTAATAGTATTTCAGATCAGCGGGGCTGCCAGGGAAATAGTTCTCAAAAAATCAAATAAAATCAATGAGTTGTCAGGGGTTTGGCGCTTGGTGATATCAATTTTTCGAAGAGCGTAGAAGTGTCAAAAAATCGTGGAAGAATACCCATGGGTGTTATCCGTGACAGTGCTTGTATTTCTTCCCGCTGCCGCACCAGCAGGGTTCATTTCGACCTAGCGGTAGTGTTATTCGTTCGGGAGTGTCATATATCTCGCCATCCAGATAAAACCACTGGTTATCTTCATAAACAAAACGGGATCGTTCGTGGAGTTGGGACAAAACATCCTTTTGCATTAAGTAAGCGATAAATTCTACCTCTCCCTCTTCATCGCCGGGTTTGCCTTTTAGAGTCTTACGTACCTCTAGTTTTATCCAGCGGCAATCGCTAAAGTTTTTTTCCAAATCTTCGCGATCTGTCTCACTTCGTTTACTGGGATGTAACGTGTTAATCAGATAGTCAGCATTGTTCTGATAAAAGGCGCTGTAACGCGAACGCATTAACTGCTCTGACGTTTTCGCGGTAGCGGTGCCATGAAGAATGGGTTGGCAACAAAGGGAAAATTTTTTCTTGCTGCCACAAAAACACAGTTGCTGATTAATGGTCTGGTCCTATTTGGATAAAAAGTTTTACGCTATTCACATGAGCTATTATTTATAGGTATCTTTATTCGTCGATGCTTTTACTCATAAGTGCAAAGGTAAGCGGTTTCAACAGTAACTTTAACTTGAAATTTAGTATTGGCTTCAACAATAAAGCTCTCGCCCTGCGCATAGCTTGTCCAGTCGTCACCGCCAGGTAATTTTACTGTTAAAGTACCATTCACTACAGTCATGGTTTCTTTTTGCGAGGTGCCAAACTCATACTCTCCTACGGCCATCACGCCAACTGTTGCGGGTAATGTTTCGGTTTGAAAAGCAATCGATGTGACATTGCCATCAAAATAATTATTGACTGTAAACATAGTGTGTCCTGAATAGTAAAAAAGTGATTAATCCAAAGGCGGGGATTATACGTTAATTGCTTCGGGATAGATAAAAAAGCACAAGCTTCCGAATATATTCGCAAGACTTGTGCATAGGGGGTAGGAGAACGAATAGATAGAGGAGGTATTCTTTAATGAATTTCTATCTGCCGTGCCTTCGGCGTTTCCTCTTTCACTTTGGCAATATCCAGAATTAGCAGGCCATTGTTAAAGGAAGCTTTAATGCTATTCTGATCGATTTCATCACCAAGATTAAAGCTGCGCTGGTACTTGCCCAGATAACGTTCTTTGCGCAAAAAATTTGGCGTATTTTCCTTAGCGTCTTCTGATGAAGATTCGCTATCAGCAGAAATAGTTAACATTGAATCCTCTACGTTGATTTGTATGTTTTCCTTATCAATGCCGGGTAATTCAGCGATAAGTTGGTAGCTATTATCCTGCTCAACAATATCTACTTTGGGTTGAGCGAATTGTTTGTTATGAATATTTACCCTGGATGGATAAAAGCTGTTAAAAAAACGGTCCAGGTCAATGCGGTTTGGATAACTGGTTCTGGTGCGTACGTTCATAGTGTCCTCTTCAATCGTTAAATTATATGTAATACGGGTGAATAAAATCTCAAGTTACTGTAGAGATGAGGACTAAAAATGACATATCAAGCGCTAAAAAAATAAAAATATATTTTTTGCTTTAGCCCTTGAATAAAAAAATTATGGACTTATCTAAGTGTTTTTTAATGGGGGATTTTTGCTAAGTATTCTATCGAGAGTATTAGCAAAGGCCTGTTTATCTCGGTTGTCGAGGGGTGGTGGGCCACCACTGACTTGGCCTGTACTGCGCATTTCCTCCATAAAATTTCTCATGGTGAGCTTTTGTTTAATATTGCGCTCATCGTATAAGGTGCCGCGGGGATTAATACCTATCGCGCCTTTGGCCACAATGTCAGCGGCTAGTGGAATATCAGCAGTGATAACAATGTCGCCAGGCTGCGCCTGTTGTGCAATATAGTTGTCGGCGACATCAAATCCTTTTTCTACCTGAATAGATTTTATGTATTGGGAAGGAGGTGTTTTAAGATGCTGATTGGCCACCAACGTTAGGGGAATACCGGTTCGATTGGCCGCGCGAAATAAAATATCCTTAATGGTGTTGGGACAGGCATCGGCATCTACCCAGATTTGCATTATCAATCATCCATACTATTGCTTATTGAAATGGGTTACTGATTTGAGCCATCTACACTGACTTCGAGATCCTTCAGGATGCCATCAGCCAGGCTGTAAATTAGGCCATGAACGGTAAGCTGTTGACCGCTTTTCCAGGCATTTTGCACAACTGAGTTGTTGCAGATATTGCGCACCTGTTCCACCACGTTCAGTTCGCAAAGACGATTCACTTTTTCTTGGTGGTCAGTAATGCTATTCAGTTCTTCGGCATGAAAACGTTGCACGGTTTTTATATTCTGTAGCCAGTGATTGATTAAACCCAGATCGTCGTCTCCCATTGATGCCATCACTCCACCGCAACCATAGTGACCGCACACAATAATATGTTTTACCTTCAGCGCTTCTACCGCATATTGAATAACGGAAAGACAGCTAAAATCTGAATGGAGAGCTTGGTTGGCAATATTGCGGTGAACAAAAATATCGCCTGGCTGTAAATTTAAAATTTGAGTGGCAGGTACTCGACTATCGGAACAGCCTATCCATAAATATTCTGGTGTTTGTTGTTTGGATAAGTTTGAAAAAAATTCGGGATCCTTTTCTTTAACGTTATCGGACCAGACTTTATTGTTGTCAAATAATTTTTTCAGGCTTGTCATGATGAGGTATCACTATTCTGTCGATCAACATGGGGAGGTGATGGTATATAAATACTGTATGGTTCTCAATAATTTTAGAGGACTTTAGATAAGATTTTAGGGTTGTTGTTCTACCTGGTTCATTAATTCAGCTAGCTCGGAATTATTAAGCATTTCCATTACCTTGTCAGGATTTTGCTCCATCTGCTCCAGTAGTAGATCGCGAATTTCGTTGTTATTTAATAAATCCTGCAACTGCTGGTTTTCCAGTAATTGCTTAAGATCGACATTCGAGGCATCACCGCTGGTCAAGGAGTTCCAGTCAAAGGACAGGGAAGGAACTGCTGAGGTGATTTCTCCATTCTCATTGTAGTTAAAAATATTAGAGACGATGTTTAAAACGCTGTCGCCAAATCGATTGGCAAATTTTTGTAGGTCATCGGGAGGTTGTTTGCTGTCGATGACCAGTGCGTAACCCCACAACGCTAACAGTACTATTGCGGCGCCAATAAATCCGTTAATGACTGCACCGAGAATGCGGTTGCCAATTTCTTTAGGTGACAATAGAAAGTCGAGTGCAGGAATCACTTTCACCATTAACACAAAAAAACTATTAATAACAAAGCCCACGGTGAATAGGGTGCCAAAAAACAAAATGGCACTACTAGCTACCATTATCACCATCGGGGGTGCATCAATTGTAAAATTGTTATTAATAGATTCAGCAAGGGTGTAGCGGTAATTGAAAGCCATCAGATAGCCCAGGATTAAACCGAGAAATTTCGCCAACACGCCACCGAAACCAAGAAAAAAGCCACGAGCTGAAAAAAAGATAATCGCGATCGATAATAATCCTGAAGCCATGTTACTTCCCGTTAATTGCAGACTTATGTGCGTTGTCCATAATGCTTAAATTTTTCCAGTACGTCATTCATTTGCTCATCAGAAAGAATATTCACATTGCCAAGTTGTAGTGCCGTGCAATATTGTTCTGCCAGATTTTCGATTTCCATAGCTAAGTTAAAGGCCTTTTCCAAATTATTGCCAATGGCAATAATACCGTGATTGGCCAACAGGCATGCATTGTGATGCTTAAGAGTGGCTGCAATGTTGTCGGATAAAGTATCCGAGCCAAACAGTGCATAGGGTGCAATAGGAATTTCATTACCGCCGGCAATCGCTACCATATAGTGAAAGGCGGGGATGGATCGCCCTGTACAGGCTAAGGCGGTAGCGTGAACAGGGTGTGCATGGACAATTGCCTGAATATCTGGGCGTGTCGCATAAAGCTTGCAATGAAATGGCCATTCACTGGAAGGTATTTCATTTTGTGAATCCAACGCCTTTCCCTGTTGGTCAATTCGCACGATGTGTTGGGTGGATAGCGTTGAATAATCCAGACCGCTCGGTGTGATTAAAATGGAATCGTTATAGCGTAGGCTGATATTGCCCGATTTCCCCGCCGATAAACCACTGCTGTTGAGCTTTTGCGCAAAGCGAACTAATTGTTCTCGGCTATTTTGTTCAAAATAATGTTGTTCAGAATCAGTCATAGAATTTCTTGAACCTTCAATGCGCAATATTCTGTTTTAATTGATTCAAGCTGCTACGGTTTGCGGAAAATATGCCATGTTCGGTAATTAATCCGCTGACTAATCTAGCTGGCGTTACATCGAAAGCGTAGTTAAGCGCAGTGGAGTCTTCCACTAATTGTATTTCCACAATATCACCATTGTGGTGCTTACCGCTGATGTGGGTGACTTCGCGGGCATCTCTGATTTCGATGGGGATATCTTTCAAGCCATCGTCGATAGTCCAATCGACCGTTGATGCTGGCAGAGCAACATAAAAAGGAATACCGTTATCGGCAGCGGCCAGCGCCTTTAAATAAGTGCCAATTTTATTGCAGACATCACCACTGGCAGTGGTACGATCAGTGCCAACAATGCACAGGTCCACCATGTCGTTTTGCATTAAATGACCGCCGGTGTTGTCGGAAATCACAGTATGTGGAATCCCGTGTTGACTGAGTTCCCAGGCGGTAAGGCTGGCGCCCTGATTGCGTGGGCGAGTTTCATCTACCCAAACGTGTATGGGCAGACCCTGGTTGTGGGCTTTATAAATAGGCGCCAGGGCAGTACCCCAATCCACCGTTGCCAGCCAGCCGGCATTACAATGAGTCAGAATGTTGATGACTTCGTTGCCGCTTTTTTGAGTTTGAAATTCAGTAATCAACGCCAGTCCGTGTTCGCCAATAGCTTCGCAGGTTTTTATATCTTCTTGACGAATACGCTCAGCTTCGGCCAGTGCAATTTGACCTTGTTGTTCCTTGTCAGCTTTTTTTATCGTTGCGCTAATTCGATCCAATGCCCAACGCAAATTAACCGCCGTGGGACGAGTGGCCAGTAACGTATTGTAGGCATGAGAAATATTTTCTGTGTTTGAGTCGTCAATAACAGCCATGGCCAGTCCGAAGGCTGCAGTTGCTCCAATTAACGGTGCACCGCGTACCTGCATGCTTTGAATGGCGTGACAAAAATCATCGAGGCTTTTTAGCTGAATAATAGTGAACTGGTGGGGAAGTCGTGTCTGGTCGATGATGGAAACGTGGTGGTTATCGCTATCGTACCAAATGGTGGAATACTGTTTGCCGTTTACGTGCATGAGCGGGTGCTGTGATCGGTGGCCAAAAAAACAGTGGCCAGTCTAACATAGACTGACTAACAGGCCCTTTCTCTTTCCTTTTTTGCTCAGCAGAAAATTAAAATACTGCAGTTGCGGCTTTAATTCATCCCGCCTCGAATTTCATCGGCATGGTAAACCGAGTAACTTTCAGAGGGCAGGCTGATTACTCCGTGAGGGTACGTGTGGAATAGTTGCTCGAACTGCTTTTTGTCCATATGAATGAGCTGCTCATGATCGCCGGCTTCAAAATAGAGATTGGGCTGTTGGCCTAATTGATCATCCCAGATCATATCCATATCAAAGGCCTGCCCCACTCCAGGAATTGCGCCCAGTGCACAGTCAGCAAAACAGGCGGCCAGTTCGATTTCATCAGCCAACACCAGATCGCGCTCAAGTTCCTGGTTGACCCAGCTCATTTTCAGTCGATTGCTGGCTGGGATAGCTGCAACCACAAAGCTGCTCTGTTGTGTGCGATTTTGCATGGTCGGTTTTCTGTCCTTGAGTACTACGGCCTTAACCACATTTGAGATCGGCACACGAGCGCTACAGGCGGTATCGTAAGCATTGTCAGTAAAAGCATGCGAAATGACGTCGTAGCTTACATGCTCGTTGTGCAGATATTTTTCCAGACAAGGTGATACTGACATGGTGGCCTCCTTCACAAAGATGTGCGGGAATATATTCAGTATAAATCACTGGCACTTGAATATATTGATTATTCAATAGATAAAAAATGGATAACAGTGTCCGTACTTAATGCTTCTAACCATGTACTCATATATGCATTTTCTTAGGCGTTTCTCGTGGACGCTTCCAGGCAGGTTTGCCAAACCCAATGCTTACTGTTGTCATCCAGACAATGGATATCTGCTACTGCAAGCGCACGATTTTTAATAATCCGTGCTAATGCCTGCGGGCTGATTTCAATTCTTACGCTGTTATTACAGCTATTTGTCTCACCATTGCTATGACCGGTGATGGCCTGCCGAGAAAGAGTATCAACATGCCTTCTCATCATCTTTCCTCCTGATTAGCGTCATTTAATGCGTACATAGTCTGAGATAGAGCTGTGTTTCCCGGCAGCAATCGTAAAAGCCCTTAAAAGCGCCGTGGTGTTGCCGGTAACGACAAATCATTGTGAGTGAAATATCCAGGTGTGTTCTCAGTAGCCAATATTGAGATTGTTTTTGCCTTACATACTTCACCAGTGTGTCGTGTACTGTGAGTAAATAATGCAATGCCTGTTCATGTTGATCAGCACGGTCATAGCACTCAGCCAGATAGTGTCCGGAGACCATATAACGGTCCAGATGCGGTAAGCCTCCCTTTGAGTCCGTTTCAGGTTCCTGTAGTAACCATTCGGCTACTTCAAAGCAGGAACCCAGATAGGCGGTTGCCTGTTGCCAGTCCCTTTGGTCCATTCTATTGGTACCCTGATTTAACCAGAGCTGCCAGTAATGTTTAGCCTGCATGGGGGAGCTGAGTATCGTTTCACGGTGTTGAGGGCATAGGTATTTCAATGTCATTTCGCTCCATGAGAGTTGAAGTGATAGTCATCATGCATTAAATGCAAATGAGAATCAATATCATTTGTTGAGTTTTGATCTAATTCCGGGAGTCATTAGCAGTGCTGAGACAGAGGGTGTTTCAACATATTATTAGTGGAATAAATAGGTTGATTCTTTTCACTGCAATATCTGTGGTTGTGTAACGCATTATGAAATAACTGACAAACTTACTAAGAAAGAGTAGGGATCGATTTTCTGGTGGCAAAACCATTAAATTAGAAGGTATAACAATCTGTATATTTCACGTTGCAGAGTCTTGGGAGATTTCCGATTGGTTTTGTGGGGAAGGTAATACTTGAAAGGAGTGAAAGGCATGTTAATAAACGTCATTTACTCTGACAATTTTTAAAGTTGTATTCTGTCTGTATGCCATTAAGGTAATCGGCGGTTGTTAAATTCACTGGAATAAATTGGCCAAAATCTAATTTCTCTAACCATTGTTTTTGTTCGATATGTTCATGCATAGTGATTAATGCCTGTTGATAATGTTTCTTCTTGTTATCACTCAATTGTGGATGCGACATAATCAATATCACCGGCAATTTTGCTGATACCTCAATCGCATTCAGTTTTTCTTTTATTGATGGAGCAGTAAGGTTCCACACTGTACGTGCCAAAACCCCGTACTCTGCTTCACCATTTAATACGCTGAGATGACTATAATTAGGTGCAACAACGTCAACAATGTTCATGGTCGACCATATGCCATCAGCTTTATGTTCAAAAACAGGCTGATAGTGTTCACTGAAACTAGGATCAATGGCAACACGCTGACCATGAAGATCTTGCAAAGTAAAAGTATTACCGCGTTTACTGATAACAGTAACTGAAAAAGGGTTGGCGGTTTCTACCAAAGGCACATAATTTTTCTCTAGCAGCGGACGCCACATCGGAAAAATAGGTAAAACCAGTGCTTCTTTGGATGCATTAAAACGTTCAGCCACTTCACACTCCCCGCGAGGAATGATGACGTTAAGCCCCATTTTCTGCTCAATAAATTCGATTAATGGTTTCAAGAACTGGTAAGTAAAATCTGGGGGGAATGGTGTATAAACTATTAGGCTATGTTCAGGCTCAGACTCGGATTTTAGGTCAACCGTAGATGATAAATCATTAGAAGCAAAGGCGGCAGTACTCAAAAAAAGTAATAAAATCCAAAACCGTTGCATAGTATTTATCCGGTAGCTTGTTGTAACTTGTCAGTCTAGAAGTATAGCCAAAAACTACAGCCCGCTTGATAATGATTAATGAAAGACAAGTTATCACTTTTGAATATAAGAGGCGGGTTAATAGAACATATGAAATAACGAAGTGGATATTGATCCAGATAAGCCATTCAATTGCAGTGATAATTAGTGTTAACTTGGAGGAATATTCCGGTGACATGGTTATCAGGCAAATCATACGGCGTATGGCTATACCATCAGGAACAGACAGGCTGGAATTAGCCTGCAATGATTAAGTATTATTTCTATGATCATTTTTATTTTGAAGCAATTTATATCAAGGAGGTTAATTATGATGCCCTGGTTACAATCGACGTTTAATTTTCCATTAAGTGGTGATGTGAATCAGAAAATTGAACCGGATTGGTTTTTTACTGCTATCAATTCCGAAGTAGGCGATGGTGAAATTGAACAAGAAGTTTTTCACACAGTTGCGTCCTACGGCAAACAAATCGGTGTGTTGACTGATGCATTATTATCAGTAGCAGATGAATTAAATCTTGATCAATCGAAAATAGAAGCATTGGTGGAGTTAAAGGGATTGCAGACTAAAGTAGAAGTCATTAAAAGCGCGAAAAAAAATAACTTAAAGAAAAATACTAAAATAATGCTTGATAAGTTAAAGCATGCTGATCAAGAAGCCTTTGATAATTTGATGGATGAGTACGCTGCCAAGGCTTAATCGATGATAAATGCTACGTTGTCTAAGAATTAATTATGAGTTTACATGGTAGTTGCTCTTGCCAAAATATCGAGGTCATTTGGCACAATGTTGATCTTAGTCTGGTACCGCGAGCCTGTCAGTGCGATTACTGTCAGGCTAAGTCTGCCGCCTATGTGACTAAGTCAGCAACGCGATTTGAAGTGGTTATCCACCATAAAAATCTACATCAACAAATTAAGCATGGTTCGCAAACGGCGGTGTTTCATGAATGTGCCCACTGTAAAGATATTGTATTTGTAACAGTGAGTATTGATGGCGAGATCTACGGTGCGTTGAATGCAAATATTATGGATAAGTCATTGGAGTTTGCTGAGCCGGTGATGATGGATTTTAGTGGTCAAAGTGCGCAGGAGAAATTGCATCGGTGGCGTCAAAACTGGTGCTATCCTGTGAGTATACGCCACGATTAATAATTAGCAGGAGATAGGTAGGTATGGGATCCTTATTTGTTATCGTTTTTGGCCTGGTGGTGTCTTGGTGGTTAAGTGATATTTCTGATGGCGGTTTTTTGCAGGGCGTGTTGGCGCCTTTATCGACCCTTGTTTTTCTTATTTCTCTTGCTGTTTGGTTGGTGTTGAAGGCCGGCTTTGGTAGCAAAGTGTCGCGTGGTGGTGGCGTTGATGGTTTTTCGGGTGGTGATGGTGGTGGAGGTGATGGTTGTTAAGCCGTTGATCAAAGTCAGGCTAAAAATAAAAATGATGGAAAACAAGGAAACTCAACCATATAAATTAAACAAGCAGATTTGCTGTCTTAACTAAGCTTAATCTAAAAGTATTGCTAAGAGAAAATGGTAGCGAGAGGCAGATTTGAACTGCCGACCCCATCATTATGAGTGATGTGCTCTAACCAACTGAGCTATCTCGCCACATTAAGGTCATATTAAGAGAGTCTGGCTTTCGGGCTAGCCGGAAGCGAAGAGGCGCGTATTCTGGCGATTTGATAGCGGGCTGTCAAGGGCGCGATTTGGGATTGGCAAGCGCTGCGACAATTGAGCCTGCAACGACCATAAAGGCGCCCAGCCAGCTGAGCCAGTCAATGGGTTCCGCTTCAATGAAATCCGGATAAATTCGATCCAGCGCCAGCATTAACACTGCTGTGAGTAGAGGTACCATAGTAATGGTTGCGCTGACCCGTGCTGCTTGCCAGTGCGTCATAGCCAGACCAAAGCTGCCGTAGGCAATTAAGGTGTTCAAGCAGGCAAACACCAGTAAAGCGAGTTTTGTGGTGTCCAGTTGCATAATTTGTTGCGGCTCTGAAAAGGGTAAAAAAAACAGGGTGCCGACAATATAGATAAGAAATAACAAGTCGTTAGTGCTCACTGTTTTCAACAATTGCTTCTGGGTTAATCCATATAAGGCCCAGGCGATTGAAGCAAATACGACCAGCAGTAAGCCCAAAAAGTAAGAACCGTCCATTGAGCTGAAGGTGGAAAAACGGTGGTGGAAGAAAAGCAGTAATCCCAGGGAAAAGCCGATGACGCCGAGCCATTGAACTGAGGAGAATGGCTCTTTAAAAATTACCACGCTGCCGATCAATAATAGTAAAGGAGCCAGTTGAATAACGACCTGGGTAGCTTCTGGGGTGATAATACTCAGCCCAAACATATATAGCAGATAATTGCCGAGTAAACCGATAATGGCGGTAATTGTCAGTAGGCGATAAGGCCTTTCCAGCAAAGTTTTTAAGGCGGTTGCGCTGCGATGACCGTACCAGATAAAAGTTAGCAGAGTAGAAACGGCGAAGCGATACCAGGTGATGGTAACAGGATCCATGTCCTGTAAAACCCCTTTCAGGGCGATAGGTAATAGCCCCCACATGAGGACGGTTATCAGGGAGTAACCGAGCCCCAGGCGCCAATTTATTTCCATAGAAACGCTCTTTGATTAATGACCTGATGAGTGGGCCATGAGCCCAGGTACTACTTTATTTAACTTAGCTAAAGCTAACTTAACTAGAGCTAACCTGACCAAGTCTAAACGTTGAATTTAAAGTGAATAACATCGCCGTCTTTGACGACGTAGTCTTTACCTTCCAGACGCAATTTGCCCGCTTCTTTTGCACCTTGTTCACCGTTGTATTCGACAAAATCGTTATAGGAAACGATTTCGGCTTTGATAAAACCACGCTGAAAATCGGTGTGGATAACACCAGCTGCTTCTGGAGCCGTGGCATCTAATGGTATTGTCCAGGCGCGAACTTCTTTAACACCTGCCGTGAAATAGGTGTGTAACCCCAGTAATTCATAACCCGCGCGAATGACACGATCCAAACCGGGTTCTTCCATACCCAGCTCCTGCAGGAATTCAGTTTTTTCGTCGTCATCCAGTTCGGCAATTTCTGATTCCAGCTTGTTGCAGATCGGTACGACTGAGGCGCCTTCCTTTTTAGCTATATCACGTACTACATCGAGAAATGGATTGTTTTCAAACCCGTCTTCATCGATATTGGCAATGTACATAGTCGGTTTGGTCGTCAGCAGATGCAATTGGGGCAGTAACTCTCTTTCATTATCATTGAGTTCTAAGGAGCGAACTGGATTACCTTCTGACAGGTGTGGCTGGAGTTTTTCTAATAATGCCTTTTGGGCGATGGCTTCTTTATCGCCACTTTTGGCTACACGCACAACCCGCTGTAATTGTTTCTCAACACTTTCCAAATCGGCTAGCGCCAATTCCATATTGATAATTTCAATATCATTGGCAGGATCAATGCGGTTGGCAACGTGGATGACATTGTCGTTTTCAAAACAGCGCACGACATGAGCAATGGCATCGGTCTCGCGAATATTGGCGAGAAACTGGTTGCCCAAGCCTTCGCCCTTTGACGCGCCTTCTACGAGCCCGGCAATGTCGACAAATTCCATGGTGGTGGGTACGACTTTTTCCGGTTTAACGATGTCGGCCAGTTTATCCTGACGAGGGTCGGGAATCGGCACAATGCCCGAATTAGGTTCGATGGTGCAGAAGGGAAAATTTTCTGCGTCGATTCCCGCCTTAGTTAAAGCGTTAAAGAGTGTGGATTTACCAACGTTCGGCAAACCGACGATTCCACAGTTAAAGCCCATGATCTGTTCTCTTGTTATGTGGGGCATTTCCACGGTTTAAATGGACTGGCCCACGGTTTAAACCAGTCATACCATTAAGCAGATAATTAAGCTTTAAAGGTATGTAAATAATTCATCGCCTTGGCCCAGTCGCCATTAACAGCTTCCGGTATAGTGCGTATTGATTCGTCAATGGCATCAAGCATTTTTTGATGTTCAGCCCGAGGGGCTTTATTCAGCACATAGCCCGTTACTTTGTCCGCTGAGCCTGGATGACCGATGCCGATTCTTAGCCGGTGAAAATTTTTGTTGTTGCCGCATTTGGCAATAATGTCACGCAAACCGTTATGACCACCGTGGCCGCCGCCTTGTTTAAAACGGGCAGTGCCTACATCAATATCCAGTTCATCATGAGCAACCAGTATTTCATCGATGGCAATTTTATAAAAATTACAGAGGCTGGCGACAGCCTGGCCGCTTCGATTCATAAAAGTAGTGGGTATCAGCAAACGAATATCGTGGCCATCCAAAATGATTCGAGCAGTAAGGCCAAAGAATTTGCTTTCTTCCTTTAGGCTTGCATTGTGCTGGCGTGCCAACTCTTCTACAAAAATAGCGCCTGCATTATGTCGGGTCTCTTCATATTCGCGGCCGGGGTTTCCCAAACCAACGATGAGTTTGATCGTGCTCATTGGTCGTATTTGATGGTCGAGTCTGGTGTTATTGGTTGGGTATTATTACTTATCCCAATAAAAATGGGGACTGAGTCCCCATTTTTAATTGCTTAATGTTGCAGCTAACAGTATTACTCTTCGCCGCCTTCTTCTTCGGCTGCAGCTTCACCAGCTTCTTCTTCATCGTCTTGACCGCCACCGCGTGGAGCCGATACTGCCGAGATCAGTAAGTCGTGGTCTTCACCGTGAGTCAGTGCAACACTTTCAACGCCTTCTGGTAGTTTCAGGTCAGAGATGTGCACGTTATCTCCAATGTCCAGTTCTGCCATATCCACTTCGATATACTCAGGCAGATCTTTCGGCAAGCAGCTGACTTCAATATCGTTCATTGCGTGAGTGATAGTACCGCCGTTCATTTTAACACCGACACAGCTGTCTTCGTTGATGAAATGCAGAGGCACATGCATGGTGATTTTTGTCTTAGCGCTAACGCGCAGGAAATCAATGTGCATGATGGTGTCTTTGGCAGGATGGCGCTGCATGTCTTTGACAACAACTTGTTCAGCTTTGCCATCTATAGACAGGTCAATCAGGCTGGTAAAAAAAGCTTCGCTTTCTGCCAGTTTAACGATTTCATTAATGGCAACTGTTATGGGGGTAGGTTTTTTCTTACCGCCATACACAATGCCGAGGGCTTTATTTTCCAGGCGACGCAGGCGGCGGCTCGCACCTTTCCCCAGGTCGGTTCTGGTCTCTGCTGCTAGAGCAAAATCGGTAGACATAATAAGTCTCCTTCAGTGAAAACACATCAATGCTTGCGACCAGCAATTGATGCGGGTTAAGAAATCACACTTTCGTTATTGCAGAAGTATGATTCCATGTGTGCTCTGTTCTTCTAAGTTGTCATGAAAAATAGCATCACAACTGGCGGGAATAGAGCGGTTAAACTTTTGCTTAATCTACGTCTGTCCTATCTAGCTTACTAGCTTATCTAAACAGAGCGCTGATCGATTCTTCATTCCTCACGCGGCGAATGGATTCAGCTAACAGATTGGCCATGGTTAAGATGCGAATATTGCTTAACTGCTTGGCTTCATCAGTTAGCGGGATAGTGTCGGTAATTACCAGTTCATCCAGCGAAGAATTATTCATGTTGTCGATTGCCTTGCCAGACAGTACCGGATGCGTACAGTAGGCAACAACTTTAGCGGCGCCGTGCTCTTTCAATGCGGCAGCAGCTTTACATAAAGTGCCTGCCGTATCGATCATGTCATCGACCAGGATACAGGTACGGTCTTTGACTTCACCTATAATATGCATCACCTGAGCTTCGTTAGCTTGTGGGCGACGCTTGTCGATAATGGCCAGATCACAGTCATCTAATTGCTTGGCCACAGCGCGGGCACGAACGACGCCGCCGATATCTGGCGATACCACCACCATGTTCGGGTAATTTTGTTTGGTGATGTCTTCCAGTAACACGGGGGAGCCGTAAACATTATCTACTGGTACATCAAAAAAGCCTTGAATTTGTTCGGCGTGTAGATCAACAGTGAGTACGCGATTAACGCCAACGCCTGTCAGCATATCAGCAACGACCTTAGCGCTGATAGGTACCCTGGCTGAGCGTACGCGGCGGTCCTGGCGGGCATAGCCGAAGTAAGGCACAACTGCGGTAATACGACCTGCCGATGCTCTTCTTAACGCATCGATGATCACCATCAGTTCCATGAGGTTGTCGTTGGTGGGGCGGCAGGTTGATTGGATAACAAATACGTCGGCGCCGCGAACGTTTTCGTTGATTTCAACGGACACTTCCCCATCGCTGAATTGACTAACTTTGCAGTTGCCAAGGCTCAAGTTCAACTGTGCGGCGACTTTGTTGGCAAGCTCGGGGTTGGCATTGCCAGTGAAAATCATCATCTTAGACACGGGATTATCCTGCTCTGTCAGTAAAATGTAGTGCTGCCGTTAGTGGTGTCACTTGTGCGTTGATGTTCTTTGCTGGTGTTCTCCTGATAGGAAGAACTGGTGGGATGGCTGGGCCTTGCCCGAGCGTTATATTGCTGTCCCAAGCCGCCAGCGTTGTGCCTGAATTTAGTCCAGGCCACTTAATTATGGCTGGGGCGGGAGGATTGATTCGGCTTTTTTATAAAAGCCTTCAGGGCTTCGCCCCGTCGCTGTGCTCCGTCCAAATGCTGCGCATTTGTCGAACCTGGTTTCAATCCTCCAAGCAGCGATGCTCGGTCCCAGCTCTGTGCCGAAATTTAATTCAGGGCACTAAAATGTGGCTGGGGCGGGAGGATTCGAACCTCCGAATGCCAGGATCAAAACCTGGTGCCTTGCCGCTTGGCGACGCCCCAATAAAAATCGCAATTAAAAGGTCATTAGTTCCAGTTGTTGGTGAACTGGGGAGACGTTTATGCCCCTGGCAACAAAACCCTCTAATTCTTTATCTCCAGGTAGCTGCTGTTGAACCTGCAGTGCCAGCTCTTCGCTATCGAAGCGGGCAAAGATGCAGGCGCCGGTACCTGTCAATTGAGCTTGTGAGAATTGGCTAAGCCACGTTATGGCTTGATCGACTTCAGGATAGAGCATTCTCACAACCGGTTCGCAATCGTTGCGACCCCCCTGCTCAAAAAAGGCGGCTATTGTGATGGGAGAGGTGTCCCGTGTCAATTGTTTGTGGGAAAAAATTTGGGCGGTGGAAATCGCACATTTAGGCTTGATAACCAGGTACCAACTGTCAGGGATTTCAATGGCTTGCAGCTGTTCGCCGACTCCTTCGCCCCAGGCTGAATAGCCGCGGATAAACACCGGTACATCGGCTCCCAGCTGTAATCCCAGCTCGGCGAGTTGATCGATAGTAAGGTGGGTTTGCCACAGCTTGTTAAGTGCGAGCAGGGTTGTCGCTGCATTGGAGCTGCCACCGCCGAGACCGCCTCCCATGGGCAGCCTCTTTTGCAGTTCGATATCGGACCCAGTGGAACAGTTGGTTGCTTGTTGCAACAATCGTGCAGCGCGAATGATCAGGTTGTCATCATGATTCACACCGGCAATTTGAGGGATGAGGGTAAGCTGGCTGTCTTCGCGCGATATAAATGTCATTGTGTCGCCATAATCCAGCAGCTGAAAAACGGTTTCCAGCAGATGATAGCCGTCTTCGCGACGTCCTGTGATATGCAGCATCAAGTTGAGTTTGGCTGGCGAGAGCAATTGCAGTGCCGTCATTGGGTTACTCCGCAATTAGGTTGCAAATTCCATTGGCGTGATAGCAGGGTGACTTTCAGGTCGTAATAGCGGGCAATAGTTTTGGTCGGTAATGCGAAGGTATTAATAGTGGCTTGTTGCGGGAAATCCAGCTGCCAATCATTTTGGATAAAGCCGGTTTCAGTCAGGGTTAGGTCAGAGTTGGGTTCAGGAACACCTCTCACCCAATATTGCATCTGGCTGACGGGTAACTGCCATCCCAGTTCTTGTTGCATCAGTTGTTCGGGACTGTCAGCTTTTGATTCGGAACCGTCACTTTGAATCAGGGTCGTTTGTTTGTTATCGCCTACTAACTTTACGGCCCCCTGCCCCAAAGGGCCGTTCATTCGAATATCAAATTTGTCGCCGCATTGGCGCCACTGTAAATAGGCGCTATTGGCATTGTCGCGGTTTTGAATACCTACTCTGCCATTGATTTGCCATTGTTCCAAATGGCGGTTGGCTGAGAATATGTCGATGGAAGTGGTGGCCTGTTGCTCCAGTTGACTGCAGCCTGCCAGCAGAATCAGCAGCATTAAGCTACTGATAACCCGGTTTGTGTTACCGGGTAGGGTTAATGGTTGTTGTCCAAGCATGAATAATAATAGCTATTGATCACTTTCAGCGGCAGGAGCTGGTTGTTCTGTTGGCATTACGTTTAGTCGTTGCATGGTTTCATTAATGATTGGGCTGTTAGGGTTGTTCAGTAGACCTTTTGTCCAAACCTCCATGGCTTGCTCCTTCTGGCCCATAATCCACAGAATTTCACCATAATGCGCCGCAACTTCGTGATCGGGGAAGGCTTCAAAAGCCTGTTGCAATAGTGAGATGGCCTCCAGCATATTACCACGGCGGTATTGAACCCAGCCGAGGCTATCCAGAATGGCCGGGTCCTTAGGTTTCAGCTCCAGTGCCCGCTTAATCATGACGTAGGCTTCATCAAGCCGAATAGCGCGGTCGGCCAGCGTATAGCCGAGGGCATTTAAAGCCACGGCATTGTCAGGATCCTGTGCGATAACTTCTTCGAGATCGCTGGTCATCAGTTCGATGTTATCCAGCTTTTCACTGAACATGGAACGTGTCCACAACAAATTGGCCTGTTTGGGGTGGATTAATAATGCTTCAGTTAACAGTTGCTGCCCTTGTTCATATTGTTTGCTGGACAGTAGTAGATTGGCCTCAAATAAGTATAAACGGATGGAATGCTGAGGGTGTTGCAGCCTTAAATTCTGCAAGTAGCTGCGAGCGGTCTCTATCATGCCTTCCCGCTGGTATAGTTGTGTGATTCGGTTGATGGCCGAAATAAAGTCGCTGCCCAGGGGCACATTTTGATAGTGCTGAATGGCTTGCTGCCATTGCTCACGTTTTTCGGCTACCTGCCCCAGATAATAATGTGCCTGACTGGTTCGCTTGCCCGTTTCCAGTAGGCGCTTGAAGTAAACTTCAGCATCATCCAGCAGGTCGGTTTCCTGGCTGATAATACCCAGTGATAGTAATAAATCCGCGTCGGTGGGCGTTTGTGACAACAATACTTCAAACTGTTCTCTGGCCAGATTGATATCTTTATTCATTAACATGCGCGCATATTGGAGTCGCAGTCGCCGATTGTTTGGGTGTTGTTGAACAACCTTTTCGAGACGGGTAAACGCTTCTTCGTTACGCTCCAGTTGTTGTAGTAGTCGCGCTTCAACGACTACCGCATGCAAGTCTTTTTCATCAAAGGCAAGTACTTGACGAATCATCGCTAGTGCTTGTTCAGGCTGTTCTCGTTGTTGCAGCAGTAGCGCTTTGGACGTCATCAGTTGCGTATTGTCTTTGTGTTTCGCTAACAGTTGATCAATACGTTCTTCCGATTGCTGGCGAAGGCCTATGTCCAGATTAAGTGCGCTGGCGATGACGGCTGGAAAATTGGTGTGCCCACCTCCTTCCAGTACGATCGTCATATGATCCAGTGCAGCCATAATGCGGCCATTTTTTGCCAGCATGGTAGCGAGTGTATATTGTGCTTCCAGATTATCGGGTTCCAGCTCCACCCAGAGTTGCGCTGCGTCCAGGGTTGCTTTATCGGCTCTCAGGAACTGCGCCAGTCGTGTGGCACGTGAGGTGACGCCCGCATCGCGAGTGCGATGTGCCTGCTGTAAATAATTGCCCAAGGCCAGATCATAGCGATTGCGCCGAACAGCAAATTCAGCGACTAATAATTCATGGAAGCTGTCATCGGGAAATGGCCGCGAAGGAACTTCATCTGCCACTGGCTGTTCGAAGCTAATTTCCGGCTCCGATGCTGGTTCTTGTTCAGGTGCTGTATCCGTACTGGTACAGGCGGCTAAGTGTATACACAATGCGAGAGCTGCAAGTTGATAGTTTTTCATACTTTCCCGGTCCGTTTGATAGACACTTATGATGACATAAAGCTGTAGCTAAATAACACTACTTCAAGAGTAAGCCGAGTAGAAAGCGATTGGTTGTTCTAAATTTGTTGTTCATGACAATTAAATCTTGATGACAAAAAGCAAAGGTGGCTTAAGCAGGGGTGCCTTAACAATCTGTGACGACTAGAATAAAAAGAAGTTAAGACTTGTGACAGGGTGTTCCGTATTGACATCACGTTAGCATGAGCCTGTAAGGATACTCATGCACATTTGGGGTTATCCTTGTTAGAATTGGCGGCTTTTTACCATTTGGCTATTCAGATTTAGGTCAAGTTCAGGTCAGATCAGTCGCTGAAAGCTTGCTAAGGTGCTGAAATATAAGCATTTAGCGATTATGGTTGGATTGTTTGGAATTTCGTAGATTACTGTATGGGTTTAGTTGCACTGGGCATCAATCATAAGTCGGCCACGGTTTCACTGCGTGAACGTGTCGCCTTTGCTCCAGAGCAAATGGTGGAAGCGCTGAACGATGCTATTGATGTTGATTACATTAACGAAGTGGTCATCCTGTCTACCTGCAATCGTACCGAATTGTTTGCCATGGTCGAAGATGAAGATGGTAATATCGAACAACTGGATAAGCGTTTATTACAGTGGTTGGGTGCCTACCACCATATTTCTCTGTCTGACCTGAATACACACACCTACTGTTACCATGATCGCGAAGCGCTGAAACACATGATCCAGGTGGCCAGTGGCCTAGATTCGATGGTGTTGGGTGAGCCCCAGATTTTTGGTCAGTTCAAGTCCGCCTTTAATGAGGCCAAGGATGCACAAGCTGTCGGTGCCGAATTCAGGCGCATCTTCCCGCATGTATTCTCCATCGCCAAAAAAGTCAGAACCGATACCGGTATTGGTGAGAACCCGGTTTCAATCGCCTATGCAGCGGTTAACTTGTCGCAACATATTTTTTCCAATCTGGCTGATTCCCGGACGTTGTTGATTGGTGCGGGTGAAACCATAGAATTGGTGGCAAGGCATTTATCTGAGAGCGGTGTCAGGGAAATGATTGTGGCCAATCGTACTATCGGTAGAGCGCGTGACTTGGCTCAACAGTTTGGTGCTGAAGCGATACTGCTGTCTGAAATCCCCAGCCAGTTACATAACGCTGATATCGTGATTTCCTCCACGGCCAGTCAATTGCCGATTCTGGGTAAAGGCGCGGTCGAAAAAGCACTGAAACAGCGTAAGCACAAACCTATGTTGTTAGTTGATATTGCCGTGCCGCGTGATATTGAAGAACAGGTTGGCGAACTCGATGATGTGTATCTCTATAGCGTTGATGATCTTACCGAAATTATCGATGAAAATCGTCGCAGCCGCGAAGTAGAAGCTGAAAAAGCTGCAGGCATTATTGAGCTGGGAATCGACGAATACTTTCAGCAGCTGAGAGTGTTGGATGGTGTAACTACTTTGAAAGCATTTCGTACTCACGCCGAAACTACACGGGATGTGGAACTGGATAAATCGCTTAAGGCTTTGGCCAAAGGTGAAGATCCAGAATTAGCGTTGCGACAACTGGCGCGTAGCTTGACCAATACACTGATTCATAATCCCAGTATGGAAATCAAAAAAGCCAGTGCCGAAGGCAAAGCGCATCTGGTTGCCTGGGTGCATGAACTATTTAGTCTTCCTGAGCAAGAAGAGGAAGACAATAATGAGCAGTTTACAGCTGAAGATAATTCAGGAGATAGTTCAGAGCTTGGCTCGGAAGAAAAACCTGATTATTCACAGCAGCAAGAACCTCAGCGTCGCGACAACCATTCGCGTTAGCTTAGCTCGCCTTTCTCTTACTTAATTTTCTAAATAAGTTAATACCTCACGCGTAAAATACCTATGAAAGAATCGATTGTTTTAAAACTGGATAATTTGGCCGACCGCTACGAAGAGTTGGGCGCCTTGCTGAGTGATGCTGAAGTGATCAGCGATCAGGATAAGTTTCGCGCTCTGTCGAAGGAATATGCTGAAGTAGAACCGGTGGTAAAAGCCTACGACCAATATCGGCAGACACTGGAGGACATAGAAGAAGCTGAAATGCTGTTAAAGGATGGCGATGCGGATATGCGGGAAATGGCAGAGGAAGAATTAGCCTCTGCTCAAAAGCAGCGTGAAGAATTGGAACTGGAGCTGCAAACGTTATTGTTGCCACGAGATCCTTCTGACTCCAATAACGTTTTTCTTGAGGTGCGAGCGGGCACAGGTGGCGATGAGGCTGCTATTTTTGCCGGTGACTTGTTTCGTATGTATTCACGTTATGCAGAAAATAAGGGCTGGAAAATAGAGGTCGTCGGTGAGCGTGAGGGTGATCACGGTGGTTATAAAGAATTAATTTCCCGTGTCAGTGGTCAGGATGTCTATGCGCATTTGAAGTTTGAATCCGGTGCACATCGAGTACAGCGTGTGCCCGAAACTGAATCGCAGGGGCGAGTGCATACCTCGGCTTGTACCGTGGCGGTAATGGCAGAAGTCGATAGTGTTGATGAGGTGGATATCAACAAAAACGATTTGCGTATAGATACTTTTAGAGCATCAGGTGCCGGCGGTCAGCACGTTAACAAAACCGATTCGGCCATTCGGATTACTCACTTGCCGACGGGCATTGTGGTGGAGTGTCAGGACGAGCGTTCGCAGCATAAAAACAAAGCTCGGGCGATGTCGTTGTTACAGGCCAAATTATTATCGGGCATGCAAGAACAACAACAGCAAGAGCAAGCTGACGAGCGCCGTAACCTGGTGGGTAGTGGTGATCGCTCTGAGCGTATTCGCACCTACAACTATCCGCAAGGACGTATCACCGATCACCGAATCAATTTAACGCTGTATAAACTGTCTGAGGTGATGGAAGGTGCATTGGGTGAAGTGGTTGAACCGCTACGCCATGAATATCAGGCTGATTTATTAGCCGCTATGGCGAATGAATAGCGGCTATGGCAACTATCGCCGAACTTCTTCAGTGCCAGCAACAACTGACATCAATCAGTGACAGTGCAGCCCTGGATGTGGAGTTATTGCTCAGCCATTGTCTGCAGAAAACGCGTAGCTATTTAAAAGCCTGGCCGGAAGCAGAAGTCCCGGAAGCACAACAACAGCAGTTTCAAGAATTACTAGCGCGTCGTGTTCAAGGTGAGCCTATTGCTTACCTGATTGGTGAAGCCGGGTTCTGGACACTGGATTTACAGGTCAGTTCAGCAACATTGATTCCGCGTCCGGAAACCGAATTACTGGTGGAAAAATCCCTGGGGTTATTTGCCGATCATGAGCAGATTTCTGTATTGGACTTGGGCACTGGTACTGGCGCAATAGCCCTGGCGTTAGCTTCAGAAAAGCCCGCTTGGAAAGTGGTTGGTTGTGATCGCGAATCGGAGGCGGTGAAACTGGCGGAACACAATCGCCAGTCCTGCCGGTTAAATAATGTCGAGATCGTACAATCAAATTGGTTTCAATCACTGGATGAACAGCATTTTGATCTGATAGTCAGTAATCCGCCCTATATCGATAAAGCAGATCCACATCTTCAGCAAGGTGATGTGCGTTTTGAACCGCTGACAGCTTTAGTTGCCGATAAGCATGGCATGGCTGATATCGAAACCATTATCAAACAGGCACCAGACTATTTAAATGATCAGGGCTGGCTGTTGTTCGAACACGGCTATGAGCAGGGCGAAAAAGTACGGCAATGTTTTCAAACAACAGGATTTGATGCAGTATTCACCGAGAGGGATTTGGCGGGGCATGAGCGCGTTACTGGCGGTTGTTATATCCAACATGTATGACCAACAGAATAAACATTATGAATGACGAACAGTTATTACAATACAGTCGCCACATTATGCTCGATGGTTTTGATGTGGAAGGGCAACAGCGGCTGCTCGATGCCAAGGTATTGATTGTTGGTCTGGGTGGGCTGGGTTGCCCAATTGCTTTGTATTTAGCTTCGGCCGGTGTGGGCGAATTATGGTTGGCCGATTTTGACGATGTGGATTTATCCAATTTGCAGCGCCAGATTGCACACAGCCGCACTGATATTGGTCGTCCTAAAGTAGCTTCTGCGGCTGAGGCAATTGCTGCTATTAATCCCGATACGCGTATCCAATGCATCAATGAAAAACTCACTGGCCAGTTTCTAACGGATGCAGTGAGTAGCGTGGATCTGGTAGTCGATGCCAGCGATAATTTTAAAACCCGTTTTGAAATCAACAAAGCCTGCGTGCAAGCCCAAACACCACTGGTGTCTGGTGCAGCTATTCGTTCAGAGGGACAGGTGATCGTGTTTAATCCACAGGATGACAACAGCCCCTGTTATCGATGTCTTTACGATGAAGGGGCTGGCGATGAAAATCTCAGTTGTTCAGATAACGGTGTACTGTCTCCGTTGGTAGGTATTATCGGTTCACTGCAAGCGTTAGAGACTGTCAAATTACTTTCGCAATTCGGTCAAACTCTCACGGGTAAATTAATGATTTTTGATGCCAAAATCATGGAGTGGCGCAAATTGGCCGTTGCCCGCAATCCTCAATGCCCTGTGTGTGGTAATTCTACCGATTCTTGATTTTTTCCGCTTGTTCTTGATTTTATCGAGTGTTGCAACTTTTATTAGAGCTAGGGGTCAGAGCCTCTAGTTTTTTACATGAGCTTTTTGCCTTTAACAACAAGATAATCAAAGAGTGGGGTGCCTTTTATGAGTAATCTCGTCGATCAATATAATCGTTTGCATAATGGTTTGTTTTCCAAAACGCAGCTTGCGGAAGGTATTGCGCCCTTACTACTACGCATTTATTTAGTACCAGTGTTCTGGATGGCCGGTTCCACCAAAATTGATTTCTCCACTTTTATGCCCTACGAAAATACTGTGGCCTGGTTTGGTAACCCGGAGTGGGGCTTGGGTATGCCTTTGCCTACATTAATGGCGTTTCTGGCTGGCTGGACTGAAATTCTCGGTGCTGTTTTATTAGCTGTCGGTTTGGCTGTACGCTGGATCAGCATTCCATTAATGGTCACCATGATTGTTGCTGCGGTATCTGTGCATCTCGATTATGGTTGGCAGGCCATTGCTGATGCCAGTGCTCCCTATGCTAACGAACGTGTTATGGAAGCCGGCGATAAATTGGCCGCGGCAAAATCTATTTTGCAGGAGCACGGCAATTATTCCTGGTTAACTAGCAGTGGTTCCTTTGTAATTTTAAATAACGGTATCGAGTTTGCGGCGACGTATTTTATTATGTGTTTGTCATTGTTTTTTACTGGGGGTGGGCGTTTTACTAGTGTTGATTATTGGTTAGGGAAAGTGCTTTCTAAATAATATCTATACTATTATGTGCAACTTGGGGTGAGCCTGACTTGAAAAAAATTCGTTACCAGGCTGCAAAACATTGGCAAAAGTTCCAGGCATTTTAATTTTTCGTTAATAGATTATCGGCTCCTTCTGACATCACGCCAGTACATATAGCTAATTGGCAATGGTAGCCAACGGCTTCGAAGGCCTTCAGGCCAGACAGGGATAGGTGACGAATATCCATCGTATTTATCTTTTTTGTGCTTTTAGCTCATATACTTAAACCATAAAATAATTCCCCATAACACAGAGGCGGATGATTGGTGAAGCTCTCGATCAAAGATGCCGACTTGCTGAAGCAACAGGTTTACATCAATGGCCGTTGGGTAAGTGCAGGCAGCGACCAGGTGTTGACGGTAAATAATCCTGCCAATGGAGAGACCCTCGCGCAGGTGAATCATTGTGGCGTTGCTGAAACGAGGCTGGCCATCGATGCCGCCAATCAGGCATTGCCATTATGGTCAAAGAAAACGGCCAAGGAGCGTGCCCAGCTGCTGAACAATTGGCACCGTTTGATCATGGAGGCACAGTATGATCTCGCACAGATCCTCACTGCCGAGCAGGGCAAGCCTTTAGCCGAGGCGCTTGGCGAAATTCTCTATGGCGCTAACTATATTGAGTGGTTTGCAGAAGAGGCCAAGCGTGTTTATGGTGATGTTATCGCGCCACCGAGCAATGACAAACGCCTGTTGGTAGTAAAACAACCCGTCGGAGTAGTGGCCGCCATTACGCCCTGGAATTTTCCCAATGCCATGTTGACGCGCAAGATTGCACCGGCTTTGGCAGCAGGGTGCACCATTGTTTGCAAACCAGCAGAAAGTACACCCTTATCGGCACTGGCATTGGCGGAACTGGCTGACCGAGCTGGTATTCCTGCCGGTGTTATCAATATTGTGGTGGGAGAACCTGCTGTGATTGGTGCGGAGCTGACTGGTAGTGAGATTGTGCGCAAACTCTCTTTTACCGGTTCGACAGCCGTTGGTAAATTGCTAATGGCGCAGTGCGTATCAACCGTAAAACGCACTTCGATGGAGTTGGGTGGCAATGCGGCTTTTATTGTATTTGACGATGCCGATTTGGATCGGGCAGTAGAGGGCTTTATAGCGTCGAAATTTCGCAATGCCGGCCAAACTTGCGTCTGTGCTAATCGCATTTTTGTTCAGTCAGGAGTTTACGCTGAGTTCAGTAAAAAGCTGGCGCATGCAGTACAGCGCTTTAAGTTGGGTAATGGCGCAAATGCCGACGTCAACATGGGGCCATTGATTGATAGTAAGGCCGCTGGCAAAGTGAAAGCACTTATCGACGATGCCGTCGATAAAGGCGCTGACATTCTTGTTGGTGGCAGCGAATCCAGCCTGGGCGAATGTTTTATTGAGCCAACCATATTGGATGGCATCACGTCTAACATGGCGATTGCCAATGAAGAAATTTTTGGCCCGGTAGCGCCTCTTACTCAATTCGATACTGAAGCGCAGGCTATTGAACTGGCTAACGATACGCGCTTTGGCTTAGCCAATTATTTTTATAGTGAAAACATGAGTCGTATTTGGCGTGTTTCCGAAGCATTGCAAAGCGGCATTGTGGGTATTAATGACGGTATGATTTCCAATGAAATGGCTCCCTTTGGTGGTGTTAAAGAGTCAGGGCACGGTCGTGAAGGCTCTAAATACGGTTTAGATGATTATCTTGATATCAAATATCTATGTCTTGGTGGCATTGATAATGAAGCTGAGTCTTAACAAAAACGTTAGCTAAACAATTATATCTGTGGTGATCTATTCAGCCACCAATTTGAAAACCATCGAGCAATTGTGTTTTGAGCGTGGCGAAGGGATTTATTTGACTCTGCAGGCAAACACTACCTCGAAGGTTCATCGGAGCTTCGATGATGTCATTCGGTTACGGTAATGAGGAATTGATTGAAGTTGCCTCTGATGCTACAGGGAGGTGGTTGTGTAAACACACAATCTGCCTATAAAAGTGCTAGAATTGCCCACTTTGTGGCCACAGTGCCTTCTTCTATTTAGGTAAATATAGTTTTGATATCCCGCTTTTTTGGCAAGAAATCCGCCCCGACAGAAGGGGAAAAACCTGCATCTTCTACCGCCGCTGACAAGAAACAACCCAAACGTCAGGCTGCTGGTAAAGGGTATTCCAGTAAAAAGCCTGCTAATAAGGCTCAATCAGGTGATACAGCTAAGAAAAACCGTCGACGCAATCAATCCCGTCGCGGCAAACCAAAACCTCAGCATGCCGGTTGGAGTATTGATCAATTTAAGGTGCCTGAGCAGGAAGGTAAAACCCGTTTCCACGATCTGGATCTTGATGATCGTCTGATGCATGCCATTCACGATATCAGTTTTGAGTATTGTTCACCGATTCAGGCTGGTGTGTTGCCGCATACCCTGCAGGGGCATGATGCGATTGGTAAGGCTCAGACCGGCACGGGTAAGACAGCAGCCTTCCTGATCACCATTATTAATGATTTGTTGAACAATCCTGTCGATGAAGAGCGCTATGCCGGTGAGCCGCGTGCATTGGTGATTGCGCCGACACGTGAACTGGTGGCGCAAATTGCTGAGGATGCCAAGCAGTTGGTGAAGTATACCGATCTGAAAGTGGCAACATTGATTGGTGGTATGGATTATCAGAAGCAACTCAATCAACTGAATAATGCCTTGGTGGATATTGTGGTGGCCACACCGGGTAGACTACTGGATTTCCAGAGTCGCAGGGATTTGTATTTGGATATGGTGGAAGTGATGGTCATTGACGAAGCGGATCGTATGCTGGATATGGGCTTTATTCCGCAGGTGCGCCGCATTGTTCGCAGCACCCCGCGCAAGGAAAACCGCCAGACCTTATTATTCAGCGCCACCTTTACTCAGGACGTGATTAATTTGTCCGAACAGTGGACCTATGAACCAGTGTCGATCGAGATTGAGCCGGAAAATGTAGCGACAGAAACTGTTGAACAAAAAATTTATATTGTTTCAACCGAAGAAAAATATCAGCTGTTAAAAAATATTATCAAGCTGCCAGAAGCAAGTAGTGTGATTGTGTTTGCCAATCGCCGCGATCAAACCCGCAAGCTTTATGAACATTTACGCAAGGCAGGGGTGAAGTGCGGAATTCTGTCGGGAGAAATTCCGCAGAACAAGCGTTCAGCAACCTTGAAACGATTCAAGGACAATGAGTTAAAAGTATTGGTGGCTACTGATGTGGCGGGCCGAGGTATTCATGTTGATGGTGTCAGCCATGTGGTGAACTTTACCTTGCCGGAAGATCCTGAGGATTATGTGCACCGCATTGGTCGTACCGGTCGTGCCGGCGCCAGTGGTGTGTCGATCAGTTTTGCCTGTGAGGACGATGCCTTTTTGTTGGCACCATTGGAAGACATGCTGGGACAGAAACTGCCCTGCGAACAACCACCGGAAGAATTACTAAAATAGTTCTTTACACTTGCTGACGTAACTCTTTGACCCAATAGGCAGTCGCGCCGCAGACTGCCGCTGGCATAATGATAAAGTTCACCACTGGAATCATTGTGCCTAACATCACTGCACCACCAAACCCCAGGCTAGTCATTCGTCTGCCGGCAATGGCTTTTTTCACCGTGCTTAAGGAATGTTTGTGATTGTCCATCGGGTAATCACAATATTGCAGTGACATCATCCAGGCACCGAACACAAACCATAAAACGGTGGAAACGGGTGGAAAGATAAAGGTAAAAACCAGACTGATTATCGCTACGACTAAGGCGCGTGGCAGATAGTACAGCAATTTATGAATTTCCTTGGCGATAACCCGCGGCGCATCTTTAATTGCCTGCCAAAAGGTTTCCCTTGCCAGTACTTCATCGCCAATTAATAGCTCTTCTACCTTCTCGGCTAACAGTCCGTTAAAGGGGGAAGCGATCAAGTTAGCAACAATGCTGAAGGTGTACATCACTACCACTAGTAACAGGCTGACAATCAATGGCCACACAATCCAGCGCAGAAAATCCAGCCACTCCCAATCGGGCAGAAAGCCCATTAATTGATCAATCCAGAGGCTGAACTGGTTGACTGATAGGGCAATTAAAGTGGCAAAAATAATGGTATTGATGATCAGGGGGACTAACACAAACAGGCGTAGCCCGGGGCGGGTAATCAGTTGAAACCCCTCAGCGAGATAGTTAGCGCCAATCACTGGGTTGCCTGCCATGGTTTTTATTCCTGCGTCATGTTGGGTGATTTATTCTGCTTTTTCTATGCAGCGTTGGCAAATACAACGTTGGCCACGTTCCTGTTCTGGCAATTGGTCGAGCAATGACTGCGGTACTTTCTTAGATAGGCACCAGCAGTCAAATGTTGAATCTGTTCCTGGTTGATTACCCGCTTTACAAGCTATTGCGCAATCGTTTCGACCACCGCAAAGGGGGCAAGTTGCAGGATCGTCAGTATGAACGGTCATTCAGGTAATCCAGATATTCTCAAAACAGGTTGGGGAATGATTGTAACGTATTCGTACTTCCTCATTTGAAATGAGGCTAGAGCCAATGGTTATACTTAAGCAGTGGTTTGTTGCGGATACCCTCGGGTATAATTGCCGCCTTTTCCTCGCGAGAGAGCGATTAACCAGTAAGTTGAGACGTGATGGACGTTAAGCAATATATGAATCAAGTCGGGCAACAGGCCCGGCAGGCTTCCCGCGCAATGGCGGCGGCTGAAACCGGTGACAAAAATAAAGCGCTACTGGCGACGGCTGAGGCGATTAATGTTGCCCGTGAGACGTTGATGGTGGCTAATCAGAAAGACCTGGAAAATGGTCGCAATAATGGTCTTGAGCCAGCGCTTTTAGACCGGCTAGAACTCACTCCCGCCCGTATCGATACTATGATCGAGGGTTTGCATCAGGTGGCTGCGCTGGCTGATCCGGTGGGTGCTATTACTGATCTCAACTACCGCCCCAGTGGCATTCAGGTGGGGAAAATGCGCGTGCCCTTGGGTGTGATCGGCATTATTTATGAGTCGCGTCCTAATGTGACAGTTGAGGCAGCCAGTCTGTGTTTGAAGTCAGGCAATGCCACTATTTTACGTGGCGGTTCGGAAGCGATTCATTCCAATCAGGCGATTGCGGCCTGTATTAAGCAGGGCTTACAGGCAGCAGGTTTACCTGAGAAAGCAGTACAAGTGGTGGAAACTACTGATCGTGCGGCTGTGGGTGAAATGATTACCATGCCTGAGTTTGTCGATGTAGTGGTGCCTCGTGGCGGCAAAGGTTTGATTGAGCGCATTTCGCATGATGCCACGGTGACGGTGATTAAACATCTGGATGGCATCTGCCATGTCTATATCGATGATGATGCTGATCTGGATAAGGCTTTCGCCATTGCGGTAAATGCCAAAACCCAGCGCTATGGTACCTGTAATACTATGGAAACCTTGCTGGTGTCGGAATTGGTGGCTACTGAAATTTTGCCCCGTCTGGCAGAAGCCTATGGTGAAGCGGGTGTTGAATTGCGTGGTTGTGGACGCACTTGTGAAGTGTTGTCGGGTATTAATGCAGCCAGTGATGAAGACTGGGATACCGAATATTTGGCACCGATTCTTGCCATCAAAGTGGTTGCCGGTGTTGACGAAGCGATTGAGCATATTAACTGTCATAGCTCTCAGCATACCGACAGCATCGTTACGGAAAATTACACCAGTGGTCGTCGTTTTCTGCGTGAGGTGGATTCCAGCTCGGTAATGATCAATGCGTCTACCCGTTTTGCCGATGGTTTTGAATATGGCCTGGGAGCAGAGATTGGTATCTCAACGGATAAGATTCATGCGCGTGGTCCCGTCGGTCTGGAAGGTCTGACCTCAGAAAAATTTGTCGTGTTGGGCAACGGCGAGGTTAGAAGCTGATTTGGCCAAACCAGGCTTAGTTATGCAAAATCCTAAGCAGGCTTTGGGTCAGGGAGCTTGATTTGAAAACCCTGGCTATCTTTGGCGGTACCTTCGACCCTGTCCATAAAGGACATGTACAGTCAGCACAGGAATTAAAGCAGCGTTTGCAGTTTGATGAGTTGCGATTGCTGCCCTGCCATATTCCGCCCCATCGAGAATCTCCAGGTTGCAGTAGCAAACATCGTTTGGCGATGGTGCGCCTTGCCATAGAAAATACTGATTTATTGGTTGATGATCGTGAAGTTCAACGCGATGCGACATCCTATAGCGTGGAAACTTTGGAGGCGTTACGACAAGAGTATGGTGAAAACATTTCGATCAGCTGGGTGATGGGTACCGATGCTTTTGTTGATCTTGCCAGCTGGCATCGCTGGCGGGAATTGTTGAATCTGGCCCATATTATTGTGATGGCAAGGCCGGGTGAACCCTTACCCGTTGAGGGCGAAGTGGCAGACCTGCTTGCGCAGCGTAACGTAGATGAAACCGGTCAGGTCGAAGTGCTTTCGAGCACAGCTGCCGGCAGGATTTGTCTGCAAACATTAACGCCTTACCCTATTTCGGCGACGGCAATCAGGGCAGCGTTAAAAAACAATCAATCGGCGGAAAGCTATCTGCACCCGGCCGTACTACACTACATACAAAGCCATCAGCTCTACACACAATGTTAATTAACTATGAGGAACAATCACTCTCCATTATGAATGCTGAGCAAATCAAAGATCAGGTGCTGGAAGCCCTGGACGATCTTAAGGGAAGAAATATAGTCACGTTGGATGTTCGCACTCTCACAGATGTTGCCGATTACATGGTGATCTGCACTGGAACCTCGAACCGTCATGTTAAATCACTGGCCGATAGCGTAGCCCTGGAGTTAAAAAAACAGGGCAACCCTGCGTTGGGCATCGAAGGCGTTGATCAGGCAACCTGTGAATGGGCCTTGATCGACTTTGGTGATGTGATCGTGCATGTGAT
>JANQLG010000002.1 GCA_028280715.1 Spongiibacteraceae bacterium
GGGGCTATAGCTCAGCTGGGAGAGCGCAACACTGGCAGTGTTGAGGTCAGCGGTTCGATCCCGCTTAGCTCCACCATATAAATAAAAAAGGCCGTGCCGTAAGGTACGGCCTTTTTGTTATTGGTAATTTAAGTCCACACTGTTTCGATCTTTTACTGGTTTTTTGCCGCTTCCAAATTTTCTTTTACTAATAACGACAAAGGATGTTTTGGGTCAAGCATTTGATCGAAAATCGCTTGGGCCTGCTCAAAGTAGTAAATTGCTTTGTCTAAGTTGCCGTTACCCTGCCAGGCCGAACCCAAGTTGTTGTAAGTAGTGGCAACGTTGGGGTGTTGCTTACCGAAGATGTTGAGGTCACTGTCGAGTGCGAATTGAAGATAATGAATGGCTTTGTCGTAGTCGCCTTTGTGCAGCCAGGCTGAACCCAGGTTGTAATGACGAGTGGCAACGTTGGGGTGTTGTTTACCGAAGGTGTTGAGGTCACTGTCGAGCGCGAGTTGGAAGTAGTGAATGGCTTTGTCGTAGTTGCCTTTGTGCTGCCAGGCTGAGCCCAGGTTATTGTAAGTAATGGCAATGTTGGGGTGTTGTTTACCGAAGGTGTTGAGGTTACTGTCGAGCGCGAGTTGGAAGTAGTGAATGGCTTTGTCGTAGTCGCCTTTATCGTGCCAGGCTGAGCCCAGATTATTATGGCGAGTGGCAACGTTAGGGTGCTGTTTACCGAAGGTGTTGAGGTCACTGTCGAGCGCGAGTTGGAAGTAGTGAATGGCTTTGCCGAAGTCGCTTTTACCCTGCCAGGCCGAGCCCAGGTTGCTGTGAGTAGTGGCAATATCTGGGTGCTGTTCACCTAGGGTGCTGAGGTCGCTGTCGAGTGCGAGTTGCAAAAAGTGAATGGCTTTGTCGTAGTCGCCTTTGTGCAGCCAGGCTGAGCCCAGGTTGTTGTGGGAAGCGGCAACTTTTGGGTGCTGTTCACCGAAGGTGTTGAGGCCACTGTCGAGCGCGAGTTGGAAGTAGTGAATGGCTTTGTCGAAGTCGCCTTTGTGCAGCCAGGCTGAGCCCAGGTTGTTTTGACAATTGGCAGCGTTGGGGTGTTGTTTACCGAAGGTGTTGAGGTCATTGTCGAGCGCGAGTTGGAGGTAGTGAATAGCTTTGTCGAAGTCGCCTTTGTGCTGCCAGGCCGAGCCCAGGTTATTGTAAGTAGTGGCAACGTTGGGGTGTTGTTTACCGAAGGTGTAGAGGTTACTGTCGAGCGCGAGTTGGAAGTAGTGAATGGCTTTGTCGTAGTCACCTTTTTGCTGCCAGATCGAGCCCAGGTTGTTATGACGTTTGGCAACGTTGGGGTGTTGTTTACCGAAGGTGTTGAGGTCACTGTCAAGTGCGAGTTGCAAAAAGTGAATGGCTTTATCGTAGTCACCTTTGTCCAACCAAACTAAGCCTAGGTTGTTATGACGTTTGGCAACGTTGGAGTGTTGTTTGCCGAAGGTGCTGAGATCACTGTTGAGCGCGAGTTGGAAGTAGTGAATGGCCTTGTCGTAGTCGCCTTTGTGCTGCCAGGCTGAGCCCAGATTGTTGTGAAGGAGGGCCACTTTAGCAGAGTTTTTGCCTTCTTCTTCGAGACACAGTGCAAGTGCCTGTGTATTCCACTCAATCTCTTTGTCGTGTTGGGCCACCGTGCCGGCCATTGATCCGGCATAGCTAAGATAGTTAGAGTTATCCGGTGCTAATTCAATGGTTCGTTTGTAGTGCCGAAATGCGTTGTGATAATCGATGTTTTCTTCCGCAATTTTGCCACGCTCGAAGGCTGCTTTAGCTGCATGAGCAATGGAATCTTCCGCCTGTTCTTCAATTTGCTGAAATAAAGTATCGGCCTTTCTGGCATCACCTAGTTGCAAGGCTTGCTCTGCTTGTTCCAGTAACTCGTCACTGACGCCGCCTTTAAAGTTGCGGAGTTCATCAATGGTACTTTGTAAAAACTCAACATGTTGTTGATAGCTTTGTTCTCTGTTGACTGATTTCTGCTCAATTTCAGCGAGTTCTTTTTCTAATAATTGCTTTTCAGCGAGAAATTGCCTGCGTTCTGCTTCAGCTACTTTGATTTCACTCTGATATTTATTGTAGAGATCTTTGCGAATCTCAGTTTCGCGTTGTTGTAAAAAATTCTCATAGTCTTTTTGGCTGAACTGCAAATTAATTTCGACATTGGTCTGACGATTAATTGTTGCGCCCTGGTTGTTTACAGTGGAGCCTGGCTGGGCAGGGTCGGGAGTAGTTTTTTTCATATTAGTTGCCCTATAAAAACCCAATTTTGATGATGATTTTTTCATCACCATTAATCACTTGATTAGGCGTAGTTTTACTCTCAATAGCGTTTGGTAATGGTTGGGGTGCGGGCGGTGTGAAAAAAAATACAACGACAAATAATGCAATAGCACCACTGGCACGAACAGCAACAGTTGGCAGCGGTAATTCAATTCGAATTAGACCAGGAAGAATGGCCCCGACACCTGCTGCTGAAAGAGCTAACACCGTTTTATAAGTGGCGTATTGGCTAGCCGTGGGCTCTGGAAATATAACGGTGAAGCCGAGCAAAATACTAATAAAGCATACACCGAAAATTGCTGCCGCAATAATTTGTCCGTTGTTGGAACTCTCTTGCTGAGCTTCGTTATTGTTTTCAATATTGTATTGCTGGTTGATATGGGCTTTTTCGTTATTGACTTTCATAGCGGTTGTCCTTTAAGTAAATCAGTGTTGATTTTTTGAGAGTATCTAAATTTTCCTTTGCAGCATATGAGCTCATAGCAAATTATAAGTTATTGATAAACAAAGTGTTTATATATCATGTCTTATTGTTCTAGTTCATGCCGGTTCACACTTATTTTAACAAATAACCATCTGGCAGTGTTGAGGTCAGCGTTCGATTCCGCTTAGCTCCACCATATAAATAAAAAAGCCGTAGGAGAGTGTGCTGAAGTAGTTGCGTTTGTCTTGGCTTTGAAAGACGATATTATTGAGGCAGTTAATTTGATATGAACGATCCATCGATAAATAAGTAACAAAGAAAACAATGAGTGTTAAATCAATTATGACAACGCCGGTTGTCACAGTAGAAATGGACGATTCATTATCCGTCGTTAAAGATATTTTTGAAAATGCGCATTTTCACCATTTGCTGGTGGTGGAGAATAATAAGTTGTTTGGGGTGTTATCAGATAGGGATTTACTGAGAGCATTAAGTCCTAACCTTGGCACGGCAGCTGAAATGCCTAGTGATACGGCGACTTTGAATAAGAAGGTTCATCAAATTATGTCCCGTGCTCCGATTCATGTTACGCCAGGAGAGAGTATTAATCGGGCTATTGAAATTTTCCAGCAGCATGATATCTCCTGCATTCCAGTAGTTGATGAAGAGGATGTTCCGGTTGGTATAGTAAGTTGGCGCGATATTCTGAGAGCCATAAAGATAAAAAATTCAGACGCTGAGAGCTAATTTACTGCTTACATATCAGCAGCTTACATTAGATAACAGTATATTGGGTGTTGCCATCCCCGCCTGATCTTATCGAAAGCTTTTACAACACCTACTGTTAATGGTACTGACAGGGAGACTTTTATTTTTTCTTGTTTTATTATCATATAAATGATATAAATTTGTCCGCTTAAGATCTGTTAATAGCAGTGTATATAAATATAAGGTAGATGATGAGCGATTCATTGGTTGTTATAGACTGGGGCACGACAAGCTTCAGGGCGATATTTCTTGATTCGCAAGGCGAGGAAGTCGATAGCATCTCGAATGATCGGGGTGTGGGCAAGCTCAATCGGGAAGGGATGGTCGAGCAAGTAGTCGGTGTTCAACAGCGATGGGATATTAGCCGATCGAGAATTTATGCCTGTGGAATGATTGGTTCCAGCATAGGCTGGCATGAAGTGGGGTATACACAATGCCCGGTGAGTGCTGCAGATATCGCTGCTGCAACTGAGTTGGTCGATTTTTTAAATGGCGTACAAATAAGAATATTACCGGGCGTTAAATTTCAGGGAGCCGATGGTAATTGGGATGTGATGCGCGGCGAGGAATTACAGGCGATGGGTTGGGCTGCTATGCAACCTGTACCAAGTGAGGCAACCGGAATATGTGTTATGCCTGGCACCCATTCGAAATGGGTAAAAATGAAGAATGGCTGCATTGAAGAATTTTTCACAGCAATGACCGGTGAATTATTTGCCCTGTTAAAAACACACAGTTTATTGCGACATCATATTGCAGAAGATGTAGTAGCCAGTCAGTCATTTTTCGATGGTGTTGAAGTGGGTGCAACCGAGCATGGGTTAGGTCGCCATCTATTTTCTGTACGTGGCAACAGTTTGCTTGGAGATCTCTCGCCTGATAATGCCAGCGCTTTTACCAGTGGTTTACTGATTGGTGCTGAAATTGCCGATGCTTCACAGCTATATGGTATGTCTAAGCAAAAAACTACGTCTGCAAATAGTGGTCCGGTGAATATTATTGGTGCATCAAAATTATCATCCTTGTACCAGTCAGCACTGGAACATTTGGATATTCAGGCAGAGGTTATCGATAGCCACAAAGCGAGTGTTGCGGGATTTACTTCGATAGATCGATTGATTTAATTGTTTTCAATGTCATCAAGCAGTCCAAACAAATAATGATGAAATAAGATGGGACGAACAATGAAAAAAATACGTTTTACTCACAAAAATCTTTACCGAGCCGTTGCGATCACCGCAGGTGCACTATTGTTGACAGCTTGTGGTTCCGAGACTAATGAATCCGAGACCACTGAGTCTGTGCAAGCGACTGCGGAACAACCGTCTTCCTCATCAGTGGATCAGGCGCAAAACAATGACTGGGAAAACCCCACGATTTTTGAAATCAACAAAGAGCCAGCGCGGGCAACGTTTTATGCCTATGAAAGCGATGAACTGGCTAGTGCTGGTGAGCGAGCAAGTTCGCAGTTTTTCCGTTCATTGAATGGTGAATGGAAATTTAATTGGGTAAGAAAACCTGCCGATAGACCAGAGAATTTTTGGCAGCAAGATTTTGATGATTCGTCTTGGCAAACCATTACAGTTCCATCCAATTGGGAGTTGCAAGGGCATGGTGTTCCTCACTACGTTAATATTCCCTACGTATTCCCAGCGAATCAGCCTTATATTCCGCATGACTACAATCCTGTTGGCTCCTATATAAAAACGTTAGATGTGCCGACTGATTGGGAGGACAAGCAGGTTTATTTGCATTTCGGTGCTGTTAGTTCAGCAATGTATGTTTGGGTTAACGGACAAAAGGTCGGTTACAGCCAAGGGTCAAAATTGCCGGCAGAATTTAATATCACTGAATACGTGAAGCCTGGCGCAAATAAGATTGCAGTAGAAGTATACCGCTGGTCTGATGGTAGTTACCTGGAAGATCAGGATGCCTGGAGTCTCAGTGGTATTGATCGTGAAGTGTTTGCTTTCGCCACACCTAATGTACATGTGCGTGACTTTACCGTCACCAGTGATCTAAGTGATGATTTCAGCCAAGGTGTCTTTGGTGTCGATGTGGAATTTTCAAATGCCACTGCACAACCAGTTACGGCTGAAGTAAAAGTTTCCATTGCCGATGGCGATCAAGTGGTATTTACAGGTTCTGCTTCAGCGCAAATCTCCGATGAAGGTGTGGTAAAGCTTGCAGCTAATATTGATGATGTAAAACCCTGGTCAGCTGAAATACCGCATCTGTATCAATTATCCATTGAATCTACCGTTGGCGGTGAAACGGAAGTCATCCACAAAAATATTGGCTTCCGTAATATGAGAATGCAGCATGGCCAATTCCTGGTTAATGGTGTGCCGGTTACCCTGCGAGGTGTCAACCGCCATGAGCATGATCCGCGCACAGGAAAAGCGCTATCGCTTGAAAGCATGATCAAAGATATTGAATTGATGAAAAAACTCAATATTAATGCCGTCAGAACTGCGCATTACCCCAACGATCCCCGTTGGTACGCTCTAACAGATCAGTATGGGTTGTATGTATTAAATGAGGCCAATATTGAGTCGCATGAATATATGCAGATGGGTAATACCGGTGCAATTAATGATGCGTCAAAACAGCAAGCAATTCAGTTAGGGTTCAAACCAGAGTGGGAAGCAGCGCATGTAGAGCGCGTGAAGCGGATGGTGGAACGGGATAAAAACCATCCATCGATTATTCTTTGGTCTTTGGGTAATGAAGCCGGTGTAGGGCCTGCCTTTGAAAAGGCAGCACAATGGATTAAGGATAACGATGCATCGCGTCCGGTAACCTATGGTGGTTGGGGTACAGTGAATGGTCATTCGCCACTCGATTATGTTGATATCTACACACCAATGTATGACTTCATTTACGAGATGGAAGATTGGGCCAAGAGCAATCCAAAACAGCCAATGATCCAGGCGGAATACGCGCATGCTATGGGTAACAGTATGGGTAATCTGCAGGAATACTGGGATGTGATTTATCAGTATCCGCAATTACAAGGTGGTTTCATTTGGGATTGGGTTGATCAAACGCTGTTTAAAACCAATGAAGATGGCATTGAAATCATGGCCTACGGTGGTGATTTCGGTGAAAGTCCAAGGCCTGATTCTGATAACTTTTTAGCTAACGGTGTTATTCAGTCTGATCGCACATTGAACCCCCATGCCTGGGAAGTGAAAAAAGTCTATCAGCCGTTAACTTTTAAAGCAGTAAATCTGGAAGGGTTGCAATTCAGCGTATGGAACCATCACGACTTCCTTGCTGCGGATAGTTATGTTTTCAGTTGGCAATTATTTGAAGATGGCGTGTTGATTAAAGAGGGCAGTGGTCCCGACTTGGTTGCCGCGCCAGGCAAAAAAGAAATTTTTGAATTGAGCTTGCCGCAATTTCAGCGCAAGTCTTCTTCCGAGTATCACTTGACGGTGAATGCAAAAGCCAGGGATGGCGTTCTTCCGTTAGTGGATAAGGATGCAGTGGTAGCTTGGGAACAGTTTGCGTTGACGCAACCAAAAATAATGGGAGCGGCTAATGCAACAATGTCATCTGTCAGCACAGAAGACAGTGATCAACAATTGAAAATTGCGGGCAATAATTTCTCAGTACAGTTTGATAAAGCCTCAGGGCAAATGATTTCTTATCAGGTCAATGGTAAGGAATTATTGAAACAAGGACCGACTGCTAATTTGTGGCGTGTGCCGAATGATAATGATTCCGGTACCAACACTCAGAAAAAGTTGGCAGTTTGGAAGCAGGCAACAGACAACCAGCAGTTAGTATCAATTGGACATAGTGCCAACAGTGATGATCGTGTAGAAGTTCGTACCTTACATCGTTTGGGTGAAACCGTAGCTGATTTTACTACTACCTATGAAATCTTGGGTTCAGGTGAAATTAAAATACGAGTTAATTTTGACCCCGTGAAAGGTGGTTTGCCGGTAATTCCTCGCGTAGGCATGAACATGGTGATCGATGGTGCCTATAAACAACTCAGTTGGTTTGGCCGTGGTCCACATGAAAACTATGAAGACCGCAAGTCTGGTGCTCCTATTGCTTTGTATCAGTCAACAGTGGATGAGCAATACCATGATTATTCACGTCCGCAGGAAACGGGCAACAAAACCGATGTACGTTGGATGTCACTACAGGATGAGTCTGGTAATGGTTTGTTGGTTGCCGGTAAGCAACTACTAAGTTTGTCGGCATTGTCAATGCTCAATTCAGATCTTGAGAATGACCGTCAAGGTGCGCATTTGCATGGCGCTGAAGTTCTGCCTAAGGATTTAGTCAATCTCAATATCGATATGAGACAAATGGGCGTGGGGGGTGATAACTCTTGGGGTGCAATGCCTCTACCTCAATATCAAATCCGCCCCGCAAGTTACTCTTATGGGTTTCGTTTGATTCCATTGGATTCATCCAAAACACCAGCGGCAGTATTTGCTCAATAGTAAGCATTAATAACTAAAAACCCGATTCAATATTTGATGATGTTGAACCGGGTTATCTGCTATTGGTCGTAGTAAATAGCAATGAATAATAAAAATTAGTGACGATTGCGACCTTGGCAGCGGGTGTCAATAGATAAAGGTCTGTGAATGTATAATCTTTTAAGACTATTTCATTGTGCCATCATTATTGCTTTATTCTGTTTTGCGCCTTATACGCTTAGTCAAGATCAGCAAGTCTCTGCATTCTCACAATCTATTCAACAAGTGATTGATGCATATCACGAGGGTGTTGAATCTAATCAAGAAACACTCAAGATCGTTTATTTTTATCCCAATGATGTAGAGCCTCAGCGTAATTACCAAGTACGTTTAACTCGCATCATGATGGATGTGCAAAATTTCTTTCGTGCTGAGATGCAGCGCAACGGTTTTGGCCCTAAAACTTTTCCGTTGGAGATGGAAGGAGAGCTAGTAAAAATCTATTTGGTTAAAGGGCAAGAGAGATCGGAAAGTTATGGCCATAATTTTAAATATGGCGGCATGATTAGAACTGAAATTCAGCAAGCGTTAAAGGGAGAGGTTGACCTCAACCGTGATTATGTTCTTGTTTTTGGTGGAATGAGCCTTAAGCAAAAAAATGGTGAGTATTACTTTTATGCTCCCTATTATGGTTGGCCGCCATTAGTGCATGATAGAGGACTTGCCTTTGTTGCTGATGGAGAAATACTGGATACTGACTATACCAGCACTGAATTAATTCGTTATAAAGAAGTTCGAGGTGGTTTTACCAAGACCGTCGGTGAGTTTAATCGGCTGTATATTGGAGGAATCGCCCATGAGTTAGGGCATGGTTTAGGGCTTCATCATAAAGGGCAAAGTCCTATTCAAAAACAAGTCTTGGGAACAGCGCTGATGGGTATGGGTAATCATACTTTTCGTGATGAAGTTGCTGGTAATAAGGTAGGTACTTTTCTTAGTTTTTCTAGTGCAGTGCAATTGGCAGTGCATCCGTTGTTTACCCAGAGTGATAAAAATCGCTATCAGCCTATGCAATTTAATCTCTCAAATATTGCTACAAAATTGAAAGACAATGAGTTAGGTATCAAAGCAACGATTGAATCGAGCCAGCAGGCAGTGGCAGTGATTGTTAGTTCCGACCCCTTGGGCAGGGGTGGGTATGACGCTCAAACCTGGGTTGCACCTATAGTAGATGGAAAATTTAAAACTTTTATTGATCACTATCAAGATGGCAAACACGAGCTCGGTTTTTCAGTCGTTTTTGCTAATGGTGCTGTTTTTCATAATCGTAAAATTCCTTATATGGTTAATTCTTCCTTACAACCTAATGTCGATGATTTGATAGCCAATTTTCCCATTAATGATGCAGTAACAGCCTATCTGAAAGGAGATAAAGAACGCGCGGCAGAATTGTCTCGGAGTGGGTTAACTAATAAGTCATTGAATAATTTATCAGCGGCGAAATTAGAACATCTCATTAAATTAGTCGAATCTAGTGAGCTAGTAAATCTTGCTGCTGCCAGTGATGATACTGTCTATCTATCTGATGCCAAATGGCAGTCGGCAGCAGTAGGATGGGGGGAGCCAGTTAGAGATCAATACTTTAATGTTAATAATCATCCCAACGAAGTTTTTTTATCGCTGAATGATAAATTCTTTGCCAATGGCTTATATGCGCATTCGCCGTCACAGTATGTTTTTAATCTTGATAGGCGATGGAAAAATTTTGAGGCAATTGTAGGGCTACAATCAGGAGCTCATGATTCCGGTTCGGGAGTGTTCATTATTAAAGGTGACGGTAAAGAATTATATCGATCCGAACGTCTGTCGGGTAACGATACAGAGAAAATTGCAGTTGATATTAAGAATGTTGAACAGCTTGAGCTGATAGTAGAGTCAGGTAAAAGTAATAATTTCAGTTGTTGGACGGTGTGGGGTGAGCCGTTAGTATCGCGGTAAAAGGCCGGTCTTGCCGTAAAGGTTAGCAGCGACTAAAGACGTTTATATATGAGGATATTAATAATGTTGAACTATATCACAAGCTACGGGGTGCGCCTGGGGAGCAAGCTGATCACTGATTGCCTAAATACAATTATGAAGCTACTTGATGGTCGCTACATACGAATTTTATTCGCTGTTTCCATCCTTAGCATGTTATCAGCATGTATTAATATTGCTTCAACCACTGATATAGCAACTTCTCAAGAAAAAAATATTCAATATTTAATGGATCGTACAGCGATTGAAGACGTTGTAAAAGCCTATGCGCTCAGCATGGATACCCGTGACTGGGAATTACACCGCAGTATTTTTACTGAGCAATACAAACTGTTTCGCAGAGGGCAATATATTGATGAATCGATTGAAGACCGTATTTCCCGTTTGGATCGATTCACTAATAATTATTTATGGACCCAGCATCTCGCATCTATCTATTCCATAGAGATTGATGGTGATAAGGCTTTTGTTATTTCAACGTTAAATGCCAATCATAAAGGCAAAGAATTAGAAAATGGCAGGCGCAGTAATGACTATCTAATGATTGGTCATTATCACTATTGGTTAGAGAGAGCCGAGAATGGATGGAAGATCTACCAGATGCAAGTAAAAAGGTTCAGAAACCCGCGCTCAAGCCAGTAGTGGTGCGCCTGGCTTGCATGTCGAAGATTTATTAAATAATATTGATCATACAAATAGATTAATAACCCCGTGCAGTCCTGATGCTGAGATGCTGAACACGGTAAATAATAACGAGCATGTGGCTGCAAAAAATTTCAGCCAATGGTTTTCTAATGTATGCAATGAATCTTTTTTCTCGGTTTCTGGTATTGGCGGCAGCTATAGTGATGATCTCCTGTCACGCAACGGCTGAGCGCAGTACTAATAATGGTGCTAGTGCTAATGCTGGCAGTACAAAACCGAATGTACTGTTAATCGTTGTTGACGATCTGGGCATAAAGGATTTAGGTGTCTATGGCAGCACAGCGTATAGCACACCTAATCTTGATCGCCTGGCCAGCCGTTCAGTCCAATTTCTCAATGCCTATGCGGCAAATCCTGTCTGTTCGCCAACGCGAGCGGCGATTGTGACGGGCAAATCACCAACGCGTGTAAACATTACTGATTGGATATCAGGTTGGGGTGACAAGGGCAGATTATTACAAACTCCAGAAATTGCTGATGGTTTAGCACTGCAAGAACAGACACTGGCAGAAGTGTTTCGCGATCAAGGTTATAAAACATTTTTTGCCGGTAAATGGCATTTGGGTGGAGAGGATTTTTTACCGGAGTTGCAAGGGTTTGATATTAACAAAGGCGGACATCACAAAGGCAGTCCACCAGGTGGATATTATTCGCCGTATAAAAATCCTCATCTTACTGATGGCCCAGATGGAGAATATCTGCCGGACCGCCTGACCAATGAAACTATTCAGTTTATGTCGCAGCAACATGCTAAACCGTTTTTCGCTATGCTGTCCTTTTATACGGTGCACACACCCATTCAGGCGTCTAAGCGGCACCTGGAGCAGTTTCAACATATAGCCCCTACAAAAAATAAACCATCAATTAGAGTCGCCGAGGGCGATAGTGTCAGCAATCATAGCCAGGATAATCCGGAATACGCTTCGATGGTCGCAGCGATGGATGAAAATATTGGCCGCCTGTTACTCTCATTGAAAAATACTGGCCAGCTAGATAATACCCTTATTGTTTTTACATCAGATAATGGCGGTCTTTCTACGGTTAAAAAGACGAGTAGAAATATTCCTACCTCCAATTTTCCCTACCGGGCAGGAAAAGCTTTTTTGTATGAAGGCGGTATTCGAGTGCCGTTAATTATTAAATATCCGCAGCAAGCTGAGGGTGTGGTGAGTGAGTATCCTGCGATTAGTATGGATGTTTTTGCCACCTTGAGCGGTCTCATCGATCAGCCCATTAGTGCTGAGCAACAGTATGATGGTAAAGATTTACGACAAATTGATCATGCTGATAGCAGTCGCGCGCTTTATTGGCACTATCCGCATTATCACCGTGTCGGTTGGGCTCCCGGTGGTGCCGTGCGTGAAGGGCGCTGGAAATTAATTGAAAATTTTGAAACAGGCAGTTACGAATTATACGATTTGGAAAAGGATCCATCAGAGCAGCAGGATGTAGCAAAGCAATTTCCTGAGCAGGTGACTAGATTGGCTGCGCAATTGGTTGAATGGCGTAAACAGGTTGATGCCAAAATGCCAGTCAAAAGAGCAGCTAGTCAATGACGTGTGGGTAGTGAGGTGTGAGTATGAATTTCAGAGCAATGTTTTTCAAAGCAGTGTTAAAAATTAATCGGGAGTCGCCGGTGTTGTACAAACTGCATAATGTATTGTTAGCGATTGTATTGTCGTTATATCTTCCTTTAGCTCATGCGTTATCTACAACTAATGAACTGCAAACTCCGCCAAATATCATTGTAATCTTCGCCGATGATTTGGGTGTTGGTGATGTCGGAGTTTATGGGCAAACAAAAATTCAAACACCACATCTAGATCGTCTCGCTAATGAAGGGATGATGTTCAACACGTTTTATTCGGCAGCACCGGTTTGTGCACCTTCCCGTGATGCAATAATGACCGGCCGGCATTCCGGTCATTTGGATCGACGTGATAATCAGGCCAAAGCCTTTAGAAAAGAATTTCCAAAGGGTAAAGCATTAATTCCTATGCCCGATGAAACGATTACTATTGCTGAGCGGCTTAAAGAAAATGGATATGCCACTGCAGGTTTTGGTAAATGGGGTTTAGGTAATCCCGGTACGTCAGGTGTGCCGTGGAAACAGGGATTTGATTTATGGTATGGCTATATTGATCAAGTCCATGCGCATCATTATTTTCCTGATTATCTGATGAAAAATGATCAGCGTATCGAATTGCCAGGTAATAAAGATGGCAAGAGAGAACAATACACCGCAGACATGATTCATCAACAGAGTCTTGATTTTATTCGAGAAAATAAAGATCAACCCTTCTTTGCCTATATAGCGACAACACTTCCGCATACTGATCTTGAAATCGATACCCTGGGAGCCTATGAGCAAAAAGACTGGCCAATAGAAGAAAAAACCTATGCCGCGATGGTTAGCCGCATGGACGATCATGTTGGTGAATTAATGGCTTTGCTGAAAACTCTCAACATTGATGAAAACACTATCGTGTTCTTTACCAGTGATAATGGTCCATCGGTTAGAAGTATCGTGCCGTTTTTTAATAGTAATGGTGGATTAAAAGGCATTAAGCGCAGCCTTTATGAGGGCGGTATTCGCGAACCCATGATTGTGCGCTGGCCTGATCATGTGCCAGCCGGAGTACAGAGTGATTACGTGTGGTGGACACCTGATGTGTTGCCAACCGTGTTAGAGATTGTTGGGCTGGATACACATGCCGGTATTGATGGCCGCAGTGTTTTGCCGACGCTTTTAGGGCAAGAGCAAGAGCAACGGGATTATTTTTACTTCGAATTTTTCTCACCCTTTCAACAGGCCGTGCGTCAGGGAGATTGGAAGGCTTACCGCACAAGTGTTAAGGATCCGGTTGAGCTTTATAACCTCAAAGAGGATGCTGGCGAACAGCACAATGTAGCGAAAGAGTATCCAGAAATTGCGGCCAAACTAACCGCAATTTTGAACGATCCGAATACGCGCACTGATAACAAATATTGGCCTGTTAAGTAAATGCACAAAAATAAATACGCTAAAAGATTAGAAAGGCTATTTATTGCATGACTCACGTTAAGTCTTGGCTCGTTGCTTTGGTGTTTGGCATCTGTACAGCAGGATTTATTCCTCTGGTCGTTGCCAACGAACCTGAAGTGATTTCGGTAAACATCGATCTCGACCATAAAGTGCAAAAGATAAGAGGTTTTGGAGCCTCTGATGCATGGAGTGTTAATGAGGTGGGTGAGTCTTGGCCGGATCAACAAAAACAACAAGCTGCTGAGTGGTTGTTTTCCCAACAGATGGATGAACAAGGTAATCCCAAGGGTATTGGTCTGTCCATGTGGCGCTTCAATATTGGTGCCGGCTCTGCTGAGCAGGGCGAAGCCAGTGCAATTAGTAATCCATTGCGCCGTGTTGAAAGTTTTCTCAATAAGGATGGTTCCTACGACTGGAATAAGCAGGCAGGGCAGCAATGGTTTTTACAACAGGCCAAGGCTTATGGAGTGGAATCGTTGGTGGCTTTTGCCAACAGCCCGCCAGTGCAAATGACCAGAAATGGATTAGGGCATGGTTCCGGTGGTTATTTAAGTAATTTGCAGGCTGATCAATACCAAAATTACGCGGAATTTCTAGCGCATGTTTTAGATCATTTTTCTCAAAAGGGAATTGAGTTTGAATATGTTAGTCCGGTCAATGAGCCACAGTATCAATGGGAAAGTAATAAGCAAGAAGGATCGCCCTGGACTAATGAAGAAATAGCACGCCTTATAAAACAATTAAATGCGCAACTGACTGATAAACAATTAAACACCAAAATCATGCTTCCGGAAGCCGCTGAATATCATTATTTGTCAGCAGACTCGACTAAGCGTTCAAATCCTTTACACAATAATCAAATAGAAGCTTTTTTTAATCCCGATAGTGATCATTATCTTGGTGATTTAGCGCATGTGCCGAAAATGGTAGCCGGCCATAGTTACTGGACGGTTTATCGCAATGATCAAATCGAAACAACACGGCGATTATTGCAAGAAAAAGCACAAGAGTACGGGTTGGAGTTTTTTCAATCCGAATATTGCCTGCTGGGCCTAGAGCGTATTATCGATGACATGCCGCAAGATGAATGGGACATCGCCTTATTTATGGCAAAAATCATTCATGCTGACCTGGCCATTGCCAATGCCTCCTCCTGGTCATTTTGGACATCATTAAGTCGCACCAATGCTAACGCGAAAAATCGTTATTTATTAATTGAAAAGCAGTTGGCTCCCGGTAGTGAGATTGATAAAGCACAAGTGCTTTCAAGACAAGTGCTTTCAAGTAAAACGCTATGGGTGCTGGGTAATTACAGCTTGTTCCTGCGTCCAGGGTTTCAGCGTGTCATGACCTCTCTAAAGGGCGATCTTTCGGGGCTGATGGGGAGCGCTTATTTGTCAGAAGATGGTAAATCGCTGGTTACTGTCTACGTCAATATGCAAGATACGGCCAGAGCCTTAAAGCATCATGTTGTATCGCAAGCGAATTCTTATGAATTGCACGACCGGCTGATATATATCACTGACAGGTCAAGGCAGCTCATGTTGGCTCCCCAGCAAGGTGAAATGATAACGATACCACCATCCTCGGTGGTGACTGTGGTTGAGAAGCTAATATTCCCAAATAGTGTCTCCAAAGCTTCTCACTAGGCTGGAGGCCCCGTCATATCTAATGTTCAGTACATTTTAATTAATTATAAAAATAGGCTTGCTAGCCGCTTTCAAGTAAGATATTCTACAATAAATCATATAAATAATTTAAATAGAAGACAGTTTCCGCTGGTATTAAAAATAACAAGATTGGATTGAAATTAGCGGTGAGGATGCCGGGCTCTTTCATAGAGCTGATATTTAACAATCCTGGTGGAAATGGTTTAAGCAACTGAAAACAAAGCAATTACATAAAATAACTACACAATAATCTAACAATAAAGAGTAGGTTAAGGAGACGAAGATGAATAATCACACTGGCACCAAACTCACCAAAAAGCCGTTAGTCGCTGCAATTGCTTTTGCAACGTCTATTATGGCTGCGCCGATTTATGCGCAGACATCGGAAGATGCGGAATCCGATCAGGCTACGCCGAAAACCGAAGAGATCGTGGTTTATGGTATTCGTAGCAGCTTGATGCAAGCACTGGAAGAAAAGCGTAACTCGTCCGAAATTATGGATGCAATCAGTGCTGAGGATATTGGTCAGTTGCCGGACGATAATATTGCTGAGGCATTACGCCGGGTGACTGGTGTTGCTATTACTCGCGATGTCGATGGTGAAGGTGAAAATCTGCAGCTCAGAGGGTTGGCTAACCGTAATATTCAGATTAATGGTGTTCCACTTGCGGTTACTAATGACCGTAATATTAATTTTTCTGATTTTAACTCTGGTTTATTTGAAGGATTAGAAGTGTTCAAATCGGCTCGGGCTGATAAGCCTGAGGGTGGCTTAGGTGGTTCGATCAACCTGAAAACCCGCAAACCTTCTTCATTAAAGGGGCCTACCGCTACCTTGACAGTAGCAAATCGTACATCCAGATCGACTGAGAATGATCAGCCTCAGGCTAATTTGTTATTAGGTAATAACTGGAAGACAGAACATGGCAAGTTTGGTGTTTTAGGGAGTGTCGCTTATACGGAAGTGGATTCTCGAGGTGATAATTCTGTTGTTGCCCAGTATCGTGGTTATGCGTACAACAACAATAATAAGCCTGCTTTTGCTGATTTCAATGGTGATGGTGCGGTGACTAATGCTGATGATCAGCTCAATGTATTTTTCCCCAGTCAATTTCGAACGCGTTCTATTTTTAAATCCAGCGAACGGTTAGGTGGGCAGTTGGCACTTGACTGGAAGCCAAATGATAATTGGCATTTGATGTTAGAAGGTAGCTCCTTCAGGAAAGAAGAAGAAAAAAGAGAGCCTCAGGTGAGAATTAGTGCAGGAACAAACGGCGTGTTGTCAGTGGATGATCAGTTTAATCCGCAACTGTCCAGTCGAGTAATTAATGTTCTAGATCCCAATGGTGGTTCTGTGCCTTTTTATCTGCTGAATGCGGGGACAGTGACTGAGCGAAATAATGGTCAGGGGCATATCACTGTTGATATGAATTCCGATTCGTACAATGAGAATACTTCTGATACAACAACGTTAGCGTTTAAAACTACTTATCAGACTGACGGTTTCAAAGTAGAAGCACAGATTGCTCGCTCACAAGCGGACGTGGAAGTCTATGATTTTGATACTCGTTATCGTTATCGCACAAATCTTGCTACTTCCTATGATTTTGATCTGGGAGCGGGTGATCAGCCAGTATTCACTCCTTATATCGATGGCGAAGTATTGGATTTGACTTCAGTAGATAACTTGGAATGGCGTGATATTGAGCGTAACTATTTGGAGCGAGAAAGCATTAAAGATGACTTCCGGGTGGACTTTACTGATTATGTTGATTTCGGTCCGATTAAATCCTACAAGCTTGGTGTCAGGATGGCTCAAGAAGTTTCTGATAGAGATGTGGCGTGGCGTGAAACAACTGTTTTTAGGAACGATTCAGATACTGCTAATGAGCCATTAATTGCTGGTGATCCTGGGTTTGATGCCTGTACTGGCCCGCTAAATCTGGATAACTTTTTGGGGGGGGCGTTAGGTAATCGCCCATTCAGTGATTTTATTACCAACGGCTGTGATTATGATGAGGTTACTGCAGCTCTTGGTCTTGATGACATTAGAGTTAATGGCGATGAGCGTTTAGGGGCTATAGATAAAGTGACTGAATCGATTGATTCAATCTATGCCATGATCGAATTTGAGCAGCCTTTGCCTTTTGGCGATGACATGGCGATATCTGGTAATTTTGGGGTGCGTTACAGTGAAATAGATGTTGAATCTAAAGGTTTTGATCAGACGCTAGTATTAGATGTCAATGGCAACCCAGTTAGAGATACAGATGGGAATTTAGAGGTGGTTCTTGACAGTGATGGTGATATTTTGTCATTGCCAGTGAAATTTGATCATGATTACAGCTATGTGTTGCCTTCGTTAAACGTAAATCTGCGTCTAAAAGAAGATTTATTCTTGCGTTTTGGGGCCGCCAAAGTTGTGCAAGCGCCCAATATCAATCAACTCCGTCCCGGTACCGAATGGAACAATGGCGGTATTCAGGATGGTATTGCATTTGAGTCCAGGGCTGGCAACCCGGCTTTGGAGCCAAAAGAAGCTTATGCCTATGATATGTCATTGGAATGGTACTTCGCTGAAGGTGGCTTGCTTTCTATCGCTCCTTTCTTAAAAGATTGGAAAGTTAACACTGAAAACCGTGTTGTTTTTGAGCAAATAGGTGATGAGACTATTGCTATTCGTAGGCCTGTAGATCTGAATGCAGAATATGGTGAGCAAAAGGGTATTGAGCTTGGTTATCAACATGAATTTACCTTCTTGCCAGGATTGCTGAAGCATACGGGTATTAATGCCAATTACACTTATGTGGAGATTGAGGATGATTTGGAGAGTTTAACTATCGAAGGTATTCCACGGTCTTTCCAAAACAGGATTGCGAAGAACAGTTACAATGCTTCGATTTGGTATGATGATGGCCGGCTCAGTGCTCGCGTAGCTTATAGTTGGCGCGATGATTGGCAAATTGGTAATGTGACGATTGCTGGCATAACAGGTAATGGTAATGCTGCCTTAGTTCCTGGCTCGAGCGGTGCGTTGAGAATGATGCAAGAAGAGATTGGGGTGTTGGATGCATCACTTAACTATCAAGTGACCGATTCGTTGAAGTTTAGTTTCTCAGCGGTGAATATTAATGATGACTTGAAGAACAACTATTCAGGCTATACAGAAATTCCCCGTGGTAGTGCCTGGAGTGGAACCAGCTACAAGTTCTCTCTAAAGTATGACTTCTTTTAAATAATTGCTGTAATTTATTCACCCCCCGTCCTGGGGGGTGAATTTAACTTTATCGAGTTTGCCCTGTGTTAAATCTTCCTTCGTTACTCAGATGTATAGCCATAAGCTTTAGCGCTTTTTTAATCGCTTGCTCTATGCAGCCCGCGGAAGCGAGTTCTTCATCGTCACCCAATGTGATTTTTATTTTGGTTGATGATTTAGGTTGGGAAGATCTGGGTTACATGGGAAGCAGCTATTATCAAACACCCAACATTGATGCCTTAGCTAAAAACAGTAAGCGTTTTTCGCAGGCTTATGCTAACTCGCCGAACTGTGCGCCGACGCGTGCAGCACTGATGTCTGGTCAGTATGCACCACGTACTAAAGTGTATACCGTCGAACCCAAGGATCGCGGTAAAGCTGCCAACAGAGCATTGTTGACTCCAGAAAATAATCGTCATTTGAAGCCCCGGTTCGATACCTTGGCTGAACAATTTCAGGATAATGGATATCGAACCGGTTTTTTTGGCAAGTGGCATTTGGGTGAAGCAGAGGGTCCCGAAAATCCTTTGGCTCAGGGGTTTGATTTAAACCTTGGCGGGCATCATAAAGGACATCCGAGATCTTATTTCAGCCCTTATAAAAATCCCGCACTTGAAGACGGACCTAAGGGCGAATATCTCACTGACAGATTAACCAGTGAGGCGCTGACATTTATTGAAGATGGCGCCGAAGGTGACAAACCTTTCTTCGCGTTTCTCTCCTATTACGCTGTGCATACGCCCATTCAACCCAAGCCTGATCTATTGGGTAAGTATGAAAAAATACCTTACGAGCAACGACAAGGGCATCCTGGCTATGCAGCCATGGTGGAAACGTTAGATAACAATATCGGTCTGTTGCTGGATTATCTGCAGACAAGCGGGCTTGATAAGAACACTGTAATTATCTTTACCTCAGATAATGGTGGCAGTGGCAAAGCGACAGAGATGCCAAGCCTTAAAGGTGTTAAAGGTATGTTGTACGAGGGCGGTGTTAGAGTGCCGTTGTTCTACCACTGGGCAGGCAAGATAAGCGCTGGTGATGTTGATATACCGACAGTATCTATCGATCACTATCCTACCTTGTTGCAACTAGCCGAAATGGGCATTGGTGATAAATTATTACTTGATGGTATTGATCTTTCGCCGTTATTAATGGATCGGGCATCTGCCGACGAACAAGCGGCATTGTATCAGCGGCCACTTTACTGGCATTTCCCCTTTTACCTACAAAAAGAACAAGCACGCAAAAAACCGTTTCCTGTTGATGCAGTATCTACACCGCACGGTTGGCGCGCTGAGCCTGGCGGTAGCATTCGTAAAGGCGATTACAAACTGATTGAATATTTTGATGGCAATCAGCTAGAGCTGTTTAACCTGAAAGAAGATTTATCTGAGAGTCATAATTTGGCTGAAAGCCAACCTGAAAAAGTTAAAGAGTTACACGAGTTGATGAAACAATGGCGATCAAAAACGCAGGCAGATATGCCTACAGGGCGTAATCCAAAATTCGAAAGTCATCCGTAGTCTTTCGACTCCGCGTTATTTGGCTGTAAACAATGGTGTTGTCAGGCTTGAGTCTGACCACTGAAAAGAATCAATAAAATTCGTCGAGGAAGAGTATGTATTTCAAACAGTATGCAATGGCTGCACTCTCATTAATATTGATGTTTGTTTCACTGTTTGCTGAAGCGAAACAGCCACCTAACATAGTACATATACTCGTTGACGATGTCGGTTACGATGATTTGGGTGTGTTTGGTAGCAAGGATATTAAAACGCCTCATCTCGACAGTTTGGCGCAACAGGGTGTGGCCTTTTCCAACTTCTATGCACCCCATCCAACCTGTACGCCAACCCGTGCAGCGATATTAACGGGTCGTCTGGCCCCGCGTGTTAATAACGCCAAGGGCATTGGTATTTTGTGGCCCAATGCTAAAACTGGGCTTGAACCTGAACTGGAAACGTCAGTTGCGACATTGTTGCGCGATGCGGGTTATAAAACGGCATTAATTGGTAAATGGCATTTAGGTGATAAGCGCAAATACCTTCCGCCAAATCATGGCTTTGATCGTTATTTGGGATTGCCTTATCCCAATGATCATGGTCCAGAACGTAATGGTAATAAAGGCACTGCAGAACTTGATAAAATTCCTTTAATGGAAGGTTTGGAGGTTAAGCGTCGCCTTGAGAATTACGAACTGGCTGAAATGCCTTCGTTGTTCACGCGTGAGTCGGCAAAATTTATTCGCGCAAGTGTTAAAGCCGGAAAACCTTTTTATTTACAGTATTCAAATATAGAAACGCATACGCCCTGGTTTGTGCCATTGGGGTTTAATGGCTATTCAGAGGCAGGTGAGTATGGTGATGCTGTTGAGTACATGGACAGAAGTGTTGGTGTCATTATCGACCAACTGGAAAGACTAAAAATTCGTGATAATACCTTGGTGATTTTTAGTTCTGATAATGGGCCATTAGTGCACGAATATCCCGAGTTGCGCACTATCTATGGCAAGTACGCCGATGTTGATGTCGATCGTGCCAATAAACGCGTGTTGCACGAAGGCAAATATCAGGCACGTTATGAAGGTGGGCCTAAAGTTGCTTTTATTATGAGTTGGCCTGGTGTTATTCCACAGGGCGAATGGCGTGAGCATATTGTCGATGGCACCGATATTTTCACCACGATGTTAACGGCGGCGGGTGTCGAAGTTCCCTCTAGGCAAACTATTGATGGCAGGGATATTTTGCCGGTGGCTAAGGATAACAATCATAAAGGTGTAAGAAATGTTTTCTATTCTTTTTCTGGCGATGGCATGTTGATGGGCCTTAGAGTTGATGATTGGAAGCTCGCTGTGCCCCATAGAAAAACCTGGGCCATTAGTGCGCTGACTACACCACAATTATTTAACTTGAAGGATGATCCAAAAGAGCAGTCAGATATTGCTGGAAAACATCCTGACATTAAAGAAGCACTGTTAAAACTGGCAGCAGAAGCAAAAGATAATATCAAACACGGTCGACCACTGCAGCAGTGGGTTACGCTCTAAGTAAAGCTTTTGATTAATTGTTGAGATAGAGGTGATGAAAAAGGCGGTGATGAAAAGAGTAAGATTGTTATTTCAGAAAGCCGGTTTTTTCTGCGCGTTATTGCTGTTAGCGAGCTGTACTTCTATTGTAGAAGATTCCAGAAAACCCAATATCGTATGGTTGGTTTCGGAAGATAACTCATTGCATTATCTGGATCATTTCCATGCAGGGGGCGCAAAAACACCCAATATTGAGAAGTTGGCTAACAGTGGTATCACCTTTACCAATGCTTATTCTAATTCACCGGTATGTTCTGTTGCGCGTACCACATTAGCGACAGGAATGTATGCGCCGCGCATTGGTGCACAGTATCACCGCGCTTACAAAAAAGTAGACTTGCCTGAAAATGCAAAATTAATACATGAGTATTTAAAGGACGCCGGCTACTACGTCACTAACAAATCCAAAACCGATTATAACGTCGAGTTAGGTGGTAGAAAGACATGGCATGCTTCCTCTAAAAATGCCAGTTGGAGAAATCGCCTGCAGAGTGATCAACCTTTTTTCCATATGGAAACCCTATTTTTATCTCATGAAAGTTCACTTCACTTTGATCAGGATTTTGTAACGTCGCAATTAGAAAATCTTGCACTGGATAACATCAAAGTACCTGATTATCTGCCAAATACTGAACTGGTTAAATTTACTCAGGCTTACTATCAGCAACGTATCCAGGAAGTTGATAGTGCTGTTGGTGAAATAGTTAACGCCTTGGAACAGGATGGCTTGCTGGAAGATACCTTTATTTTTTATTTCAGTGATCATGGTGGTGTGCTACCCCGTGGCAAAGGCTATTTATATGAGTCGGGTGTACATATTCCCTTAGTAGTGAGAGTGCCGAAGAAGTTTCGGCATTTAGTAGCAGCTGAGTCCGCTATCCAGGTGGACGGTACGGTGGAGTTTGTCGACTTTGGGCCAACATTGTTAAAACTGGCTGGTATTGATTTACCCGATCATTTTGATGGCGAACCGTTTCTTGGTAAGGGTATTAGTCTAGAGGAAGTTAATAGTCGTCAGGAAAGTTTTCAGTATGCTGATCGCTTTGATGAAAAAATTGATATGGTCCGCGCCTATAAAAAAGGTCGTTTCCATTATATTCGTAGCTTCCAGCCTTACTATCCTAATGGCATGCACGGTAATTACCGTTACAAAATGTTGGCCTATCAACAGTGGCGGGAATTAAATAATAACAACGAGTTAACGCCTGAGCAGCAGCAATTTTTTCAACAAAAACCTGTGGAATCATTATTTGATACTGAAACAGACCCGCACGAGTTAGTGAACTTGGCGGATAATCCAGATTATCAATCAGTATTATTAGAGATGCGACAGTTACTGATTGAACAAATGAAATCATTGCCTGATGTAGGTTTTTATCCGGAAAGCTACTTATTTGAGTACGCGATGCCTGCCGTCAGCCAATTTGCGGTAGGGCACGAAGGCAGAATAGCGGAGCTAATTGATATTAGTAATCTGATTTTTCAGCCTTATGCTGAAGCGCGTGTTTCTTTAAATGAGTTATTAACTAAAGGTAATCCCATTGAACAGTATTGGGCATTGATAGTTGCATCTTCCTTTGGGGATGAAGCTCGTGATTTGATGCCTATTGCGGCCAGGTTGGTTTTTGCTAATTCTGAAGTGGTCAGAATTAGAGCTGCAGAATTTCTCGGCATTATGGGTTCAATGAATCCGCAACCGACGTTGATGCATATAGTCAATAATACTAGTAATCCAGTTGTGGCTACTGAGGCATTAAACGTCATGGTGTTTTTTGCTGATAAAGCTGACGGAGCTTATCCAGTCAATGTAAGTGCAATAAAGCCAGCGGTTGATGGTAAAGGTATTGCTGCCAGGTTGACGTATCTAAAGCAACGATAATTTTATCTTTGGACTATCGATTTTATTGTTGGAACACAATCAGAACGAAAATGGGAGAAAGGTTTTGAGTATAAAAAATCTAGCTAAGTATTGCGGCGTATCAGTAGCTGCTCTTGTTGCTGGCTTGTTGACAGGTTGCGAGCAGCAATCTGCTTCGGATACCACAGTTGAAGAACTATCTCAAAAGCCATCTCAAAAACCTAATGTTATTGTGATTGTTGCAGATGATGCCGGTTACGTTGATTTTGGTTTTATGGGTAGTCCTGATCTGGAAACACCCCATCTCGATCGATTGGCCAGTCTTGGAACAGTATTCACCGACGCCCACGTCAGTGCATCGGTATGTGCACCTTCTAGGGCGGGACTGATGACAGGGCGTTATCAACAACGCAGCGGTTTTGAGGCCAACGGCACTGGTAATGGTATGGGCGTTGACCCTAATGAGCGCACCATGGGTGAAGCGATGAAGCAACAGGGGTATACCACTATTGCTATGGGTAAATGGCATTTAGGTGAAGGAGAAAAATATCATCCCAATCAAAGGGGCTTCGATGAGTTTTACGGTTTCCTTACCGGTAGCCGCTCCTATTTCCCTATGGAAAACCCTTCAGTTGATAAGATGCTACAGCATAATGGTGAGCGTGTGATATTCGATGGTTACATGACTGATGTATTAGGTGAGCAATCGGTAAAATATGTAGAAGAGAATCGCGATAAACCATTCTTTATGTATTTGGCCTATAACGCTGTCCATACACCAATGCATGCTAAAGAAGAACATCTTCAAAAGTATGCCGATCATCCTCGTAAAGAATTGGCCGCAATGACCTGGTCTATGGATGAAAACATAGGCAAGTTAATGACCAAACTGGAACAAGAAAATTTGATGGAAAATACGCTGATATTTTTTGTTAGCGATAATGGAGGTGCCTACACTAACCAATCTAGTATGGGGCCATTGAAGGGCAATAAAGGTAATAAATATGAAGGCGGACACCGCGTTCCTTTTGTTGTTTATTGGCAGGGAAGAAAAGTTAGCCAGTTTGCCGGGCTTACTTCATCTTTGGATATTTTCCCAACGGCTTTGCATGCCGCTGGAGCTGACGCTAAGGAGATGGAAAACCTGGATGGTGTCAGTCTGTTGCCATTTTTGAGTGGCGAAAAAACTGGTGATCCGCATGATATGTTGTTTTGGCGCAAACTAAAATTAGCTGGATCCAGAGTGGGTGATTATAAACTGGTTCGACTCGATGGTTATGGTTACCGCTTTTATAACCTTGAAAATGATCTCGGAGAATCAGTTGATCTTCAAGAAACTGAGCGTGAGAAATTCCTCGAATCCAAACAGTTGCTGGAAGCTTGGGAACAAGGCTTAGTTGATCCATTATGGCGTGAAAAAGGCTGGGAAGAGGTGACTTACCATATTCAACAATCATTAATGGAAAATAAAGAACCTCAATATAGAAATCCCAGGCAAAGAGAAGTGTTTCTTAATAACAATCAATGATGGTTTTGACGTTTTAAGATAAGGCGTTTGGCTATAAAAAAGTAATAGATTCTTATAGGTGGT
>JANQLG010000048.1 GCA_028280715.1 Spongiibacteraceae bacterium
CGCGGTATACATACCAATATATCCGGCACTGGCAGAGCATAACGCTCCGACTACAAAGGCCAATGGCGTATGCCAGTCCTGAAAGCCAATATATAAAAAAACGGTGATAATTAAGGCAAAGACAGCGAGAATGCTATATTCACGGCGCATAAAGACCATCGCACCCGAATGTATTGCATCGGCGATCTCGGCAACGGCGCCTTCTCCCGATGAATAACCTTTTACGATCTGGTAAACAACAAACGCGGCGATTAAGCCAAGACCACCGAGGATCGGTGGCAACAACAATACATCCATCACAACACCCCCTAATTTTGTTATTGTCAAAATATAGAAGCCACGATGGTCTACTGCTGATCCAAGGGGAAACACTGTCAATCGCTCTAATTAAAGAACACAACACCCAAGTGTTGGCATGACCGACTGACAGTTACCACATTGAATCAATACCAATGTAACGCTCGGCCACTGCCAAGCATTCTATGCTTGTTATAACTTAACAGCAAACTGTTAATAATCTGAAAGAATTTAGAATCCAATCACAACGTGTATATCACCCAAAATGGCGATTGTTTGGCCATTTCACTGTGGTAGAATTCTGCCCCGCTTTTGCCGACTCACCGGCAATACTGTGAACAGGCAAGGTTTCAAATTAGCTGTAACCCACTTATTTGTTGTAACCAACTGTATGTAGCAATCTGTAAGAGTAATCACTATGAGCTTTGAAGAAGTTAGTTCTGGCAAAAATTTGCCGAATGATATTAACGTTATTATCGAAATCCCCCTGAATGGCGATCCCATCAAGTACGAAGTAGACAAAGACTCTGGTGAGATCTTTGTTGATCGTATGCTAGGTACTGCTATGCATTACCCCTGCAACTATGGCTACGTCCCTCACACACTGTGTGGCGACGGCGACCCCGTGGATGTAATGGTAGTCATGCCTCTAGCCGTTGTTCCAGGTGCGGTAATTCGCTGTCGCCCGGTAGGTGTCCTGAAAATGACCGATGATGGTGGTGAAGACGCCAAAATCATTGCAGTACCGCACGAGAAAATCACTCCGCTATTCAACGATGTTCAGGACATTAACGACCTACCTGAGCTAACGCTTAATCAGATATCACACTTCTTCCAACACTATAAAGATCTGGAACAAGGCAAGTGGGTAAAGATCGAGGGCTATGGTGATATTAATGAAGCACGTAAGGAAATCGCTGACGCTGCTGAGAATTTTGCCAATGCTACCGACAAACCTCACTTTTAATCCGGGTTTAATGCAGACAAAAAAGCCAGGCATTGCCTGGCTTTTTTATTGTTTACCATTCACATACTGTTATTGATTACAAAGAAATTAAGCTGTTTTCTTTACCTTTGGCATAGCCGACAGCAGTTTTTTATAAAGTTTTGAGCCCTTACCAATAACCTTGTGCTTGGCATAGGCATCAACCGCATGCTTCCAGGCTCCTGCTTTACCGTGAGCATTGAGAGAAAAGCTGGTACAAACAATTTTGTTCTCCAGTTCAGATGCAATGCCTATCTGAAAAATCGGTGTGACGGTGCCACTCTTCTCTGTTTTTAGTAGATAGCTAATGCCTTTCACTGAACCATCAGAATTAAAACAACGGTCAGCTTTCAGCTTCTTCTTAACTTTCTGCTGTTCTGCTGCCAACTCGTCATCACGAGCGAGCGCTTCGCGCTCAACCTGTTTAGTCAGTCGCGGCCCCATACGCTTGCCGCCCTTCTTCAGTGAAAAGTACTCCTGATAGAGTTTGCCATTAACTGTACGTCTAACACGATAGCCATAAAAGGCTTCATTATCTAATAATTTAACACTCACGTTGATACCTCTAAATGATCATGCGGCAGAGCTACACATCCGGCCTGTTTACTTTTTTGCACTCGGAAAACTTTCCGATGACGTCCCGTATTGCTACTCGAAAAAATCACGAGTTAAACTTACAAACATCTGCAGAACACTAAAGGCTGCCAAAAAATACTTATCTCATTAATGTTTCAACTCTACAACTAACACAATTAACCTTAAAACTTTCAGGCCAATTCAGCCAGAAAGCAATATCGCTAATCCTATATCAAGCACTCTGAACACTAATGAAACGAGGTATTAGGCAGTCATCACTAACACAATTTGTTGACTGCGAGAGTCAATATTAGAAGAAATTCTAACCAAGTATTCAACTACTATTTTAATTATTCGATATCTTTTTAATTGTTTATGACAGTTTTATTATGGTATTCGCTATTTATTACTGATCTTTAACCTATAGAAAACCACTTTCTTACTTCATTTATCTAATCGGGAAGTTTGACGTACCGTTGATAAATTTCATCCAAATGCTCGAGAACCGTCGCTTTTTGCGCCATATCAGCGCCTTTTACTGCCTGTTCCAATACATCAATAGTTAGTAGTGATTGATAATTATCTGCCAATGGAGCATAGCTAATATGCCAGCGTTCTGGAGCAACACCTCCTCGATCTTTCGAATAAGGCCGATAAAATCCATGCGCCAAATCTCGTTCTATCATGTGATCCAACCAACAATGCATTGCGTAGAAGGGGCCCCCTTCTTCCGCTTCATCAGCTGTCAGTTGCAACTGATAATCTTCTGCCACAGCAGCACGGTCATAGATATCTAAATCAGTCCCCCAATGATGACGTGATGCACCCGGCAAGGCCGACCAACGTAAAATAGCCTGCACTTGTTGCCAATCATCTAATTGCTGAAGATCTATTTTCCGCCCATCGTCACCACAAACCGGTCTTATTCCTTGTACTTTTTCATTCCAAATTTTTAATTGTCGATCAAAACTGCGAAAGCCGCTGGCTATCGTCAATTGATAGCCTTCAATCGCTGCATCTTGTTGCAGTTTTTGAAATGCTTTTACAACATTTTTATGTAAAGGTACGTTTATAGTACAAAAATCAATAAATGAATGATCTATTCCTAACAGTATTTGCGTATTAACGACCATGAATTTTTTAACTCAATCTTTAATAATTTATTGATCCAACAATGAATATATATTATAAGTTCGTTGCATATCTGAACTAAGAATAAATCATCAGAGACTAACCATGCAGAGTGACCTACTCGAACTAAAGAACCTAGGTAACACTTCTATTCACTGGCTACATACCATTGGAGTCAATTCATTAGCAGACCTTCAGAATAAAGGTGCTGTAGCAGCATACAATGAAATCAGACAACGTGGTATACGTGTTTCAAAGGTATTGCTTTACGCCCTGCACGGTGCATTAACTGACACGCACTGGAATGATCTGGATGAACAGACCAAGCAAAGCCTGGTAGAAGAGGCTGAGCGCTCTGTCAATGAAACAGATCCTGCGTGATGTATACTGTGCGCATATTATATCAACGCCATACCAAGCTTCGATAAAAAGCATTTAATCCACGTTACGTTTGCAACTAACAACCATTATTGTAATTTGGAAGTAGGCACTTCTAAATATTACAACACATACTCTATGATTAAGCTTTGCCATATTGATGAGATAGAAGAAGGACAGTCGCGAGGGTTCGATATCAACCAACACAGCCTGTTCGCGATTAAAAAAGACTGTCAGATTTATGTTTACCGCAATCACTGCCCGCATTTGGGTGTTGAATTAAATTGGCAGGAAGATCAATTTCTCGATATGGATGGCGCACTTATCCAGTGCTCTTCACACGGCGCCTTGTTTTTAATTGAAAGTGGCGAATGTGTGTCAGGCCCCTGCATTAATCAGCAGTTGCAAGCCATTCCTTTCAGTATTACTGATGGCACGATTTCTGTAGAACTATAAAGGGCCGTAGTTACTAATTCTTACTGACACCTATCAATGCCAAACAAAAAAGGAGCCAATAGGCTCCTTTTTAATTACCGTGGTTATTTATTCCACTTATTATTCCGCGTCAGCGTCAACTGACGCTTCAGCAGCGTCATCAGCTGGCTTTTCTATCAACTCTTTCATGGAAAGTTTGATACGTCCGCGCTGATCAACATCCAATACTTTGACTTTCACCATTTGGCCTTCTGACAAATAGTCACTGACATTGGCAACACGCTCATGAGCGATTTGTGAAATGTGTACCAGACCATCTTTACCAGGCAAGATATTGACGAAAGCACCAAAGTCGACAATGCGTTCTACTTTGCCTTCGTAAACAGCACCGACTTCCGCTTCAGCAGTAATGGCCTGAATCTTTTCCAGTGCTGCATCACGAGACTGTGCGTTAGATCCGTAAACACGAATTGTACCGTCATCATCGATATCAACCTGCGCTTCTGTCTCTTCAGTAATAGAGCGAATTGTTGCACCGCCTTTACCAATGACATCGCGAATCTTGTCGGCATCGATCTTGATAGTGGCCATAGAAGGCGCATTATCAGAAACATCCTGACGTGGTTCACTGAGCACCTGGTTCATCTGGCCAAGGATATGCAAACGAGCCTGCAGAGCTTGCTCCAAGGCAATACCCATAATCTGCTCGTTGATGCCTTCAATTTTAATATCCATTTGCAATGCAGTTACACCGTCGGATGTTCCCGCCACTTTGAAGTCCATATCACCGAGGTGATCTTCATCACCCAGGATATCGGTCAATACCGCAAAGCGCTCACCCTCTTTCACCAAGCCCATAGCGATACCAGCAACAGGGGCCTTCAACGGCACACCGGCTTCCATCATCGACAAACTGGCAACACAGGCACTGGCCATTGAGCTGGAACCGTTAGATTCGGTGATCTCAGAGACAACACGAACCGTGTAAGGAAAATCATCAGCGCTAGGCATAACCGCCGCAACGCCACGGCGCGCTAAACGACCATGGCCGATTTCACGACGACCGGTAGCACCCATACGACCACATTCACCCACTGAGTAGGGAGGGAAGTTGTAGTGCAGCATGAAGTTATCTTCACGCTTACCTTCCAAAGCATCGATCAATTGTGCATCGCGGGTAGTACCCAGTGTAGTAACACCAATTGCCTGAGTTTCACCGCGGGTAAACAGAGCTGAGCCATGAGTCTTTTTCAGTACACCCACTTCGACGTTAATAGGACGAACCGTACTACTATCACGACCATCAATACGTGGCTCGCCATTCAAAATACGCTGACGCACGATAGATTTTTCCAGCTTCTTGAAAACTTCCTGAACATCACCCGCTTCGTATTGAGACTCTTCACCGGCAGTCAGCTCAGCCAACGCCTGATCTTTAATCTCACCCAGCGCGTTGTAACGCTCTGCTTTATCTATAATGCGATATGCATCACCAATGCCTTGCTTGTAGCCATTGGCCACAGCGGCTAGCAATGCTGTATTTTCCTCTTCGGGCTGCCAATCCCAGCGGGGCTTACCCACTTCTTGGGCCAATTCTGCAATCACCTTAATAACGGCTTGCAATTCCTGATGGGCAAACAGAACCGCACCCAACATTTGATCTTCAGTCAGCTCCTGCGCCTCTGACTCCACCATCAGAACAGCTTCGGAAGTTCCCGCAACAACCATATCCAGCGCACTGGATTCGAGTTGCTTATAGCCGGGGTTAAGGATGTAGCCCTGCTCAGCGTTAAAACCAACGCGCGCAGCACCAATTGGACCGTTGAAAGGAATACCTGAGATTGCCAATGCTGCCGAAGTACCAATCATTGCTGCAATATCGGGATCAGTATCGTTGTCAGCAGACATAACCGTACAGATAACCTGTACTTCATTCTTGAAACCATCAGGGAATAAAGGACGAATTGGACGATCGATCAGACGTGAGGTTAGCGTTTCTTTCTCAGAAGGACGCGCTTCACGCTTGAAAAAACCACCAGGGATCTTGCCTACAGCATAAGACTTTTCCTGATAGTGGACACTTAGTGGAAAAAAATCAGCCGTTGATGCTGATTTAGATCCTACAACGGTACACAGTACTTGCACGTCACCCATGGTCACTAATGCAGCACCTGTAGCCTGACGGGCAACTCGTCCTGTTTCTATAGTGACCGAGTGATCACCAAATTGAAATGTTTTTGTAATTGGATTCACTTAGGAAATCCTCCCTCTTTGGGATTTTTATAAAAAGCTCCGGAGCCTTTTCTTTTCATCAGGCCAAAACCTATATCACCGGAACTTCACGACAATAAATAAAAATTAACGACGCAGACCTAAGCGCTTGATCAGGCTGGTATAACGTTCAGCTTCTTTAGCTTTCAGGTAGTCCAGCAATTTACGACGTTGGTTAACCATACGGATCAAACCACGACGGGAATGGTGATCATGCTTGTGATCACCAAAGTGATTTTGCAGCTTTTCGATATTGGCCGTCAGCAATGCAACTTGCACTTCTGGTGAACCGGTATCGCCTTCTGCGGTTTGATACTCTTTTACGACTTCTGCTTTTTCAGCGGCTGTTAATGCCATTGTTGTTTCCTCAATTAAAATTAATATGCGCAAGCGGATTAACTCCGCCATCTCAATTCAGCCTGACCGTGCATATTTACAGACAGGCTATGTGTTAGTTAAAAACAGAGCTTTTAACTGATCGGAAGTCTGATGTCAGACGTCCTTTTGATTAGAAGTTAGGCTCTCACCTAATTTCTATCAACTTCTCGCAATCGATCTTTGCACTCAAGATCAATTCGTTGCTATTAAACGCTTGGGACCTACTCGGCCATCGTCCAATATCTCTCCGATACCTAACAGTTTTCCAGTATCAGAATATATTCTAACCATACCCTCGGTAGGAGCATGCGGCACCAATACCGCCTGACCCTGCATCATGTAATAACTGGATGACTCGGCCAACTCTACACTGGGTAAATGCTCAAGCGCTAAATCTATAGGCTTAAGCAAAGCATCTAATTGTTCAAACTGCTCATCCTTACGAAGCGCTTCCAACGTCTCCAGGGATACGCATTGCTCTTCGTTAAAAGGACCTACCTGTGTGCGACGCAACATTTTAACATGTGCACCACAACCCAAAGCTAGACCCAAATCCTCTGCAATGGAACGCACATAGGTTCCTTTGCTACAACGGATATACACATCTACTTGCGGCTCCGCGCCGGTTTGCCCACTACTGCGGAAAGCTTCCAGTGTAATTTCATGCACTGTCACTTTGCGCACTTTGCGCTCTACCTCAACACCTTGCCGAGCCAATTTATACAGCGGCTGCCCCTGGTGTTTCAGCGCCGAAAACATCGATGGTACTTGTTCTATCTCACCGCAAAACTGTTTCAGTTGAGCGGCGACATCAACTTCCGAAACCCCAGTAATATCTCGGGTTTCGAGCACCTCACCATCAGCATCACCACTATCGGTAATGATGCCTAATACAAATGTGCTGCGGTAGGCCTTGTCCGAATCCAGTAAAAACTGGGAGAACTTGGTCGCCTCTCCAAAGCATAATGGCAACACCCCCGTTGCCAAAGGATCTAAACTACCAGTGTGACCCGCCTTCTGCGCAAAATACAAACGTTTGGCTGTTTGTAACGCCGCATTGGAACTCTTACCGGCTGGCTTATCCAATACCAATATGCCGTTGATCGGCCTGCCACGTTTTTTCCGCGCCACTTTTTAGTTACCAGCCATTTACCAACTATCTATTTATCGGCTCTTACTTACTCGTCGGCCGAATTATCATTAGCGAATTTTTTATCCGCCGAAACCGCTTTATCGATTAAATTCGATAAGTACTGTCCCCGACCAACACTGCTATCAAAATAAAAACGCAACCTTGGTGTGGTACGCGCGTTACTCATTTTTGATAGCTGCGTGCGAAGAAATCCAGCGGCATTGTTCAATACACCGACGGACTCTTCAGCTTCCTGCTCAGTCTCTTTACCCAACACGGTTAAAAACACTTTGGCGTGGGATAAATCTCGGCTCACTTCAACATCTGTGATGCTCACCATCCCCACACGCGGGTCTCTTACCTCCATTTGAATCAGAGAGGCCAATTCCTGTTTCAGAAAATCGGCAACACGTTGTGTACGGCTATATTCTCTTGCCATAACAAAATCTCAGTGGCGACAGTTACGCCTAGAGCGAACGCGCCACCTCTTTCACTTCGTATACTTCGATCTTATCGCCCGGTTTCACATCGTTGTAATTCTTCACACCGATACCGCATTCCATGCCATTACGCACGTCCTGCACATCATCTTTAAAGCGGCGCAGCGATTCCAATTCACCTTCGTAGATCACTACATCGTCGCGAAGTACACGAATAGGATTATTTCTATAAATAGTTCCTTCGATAACCATACAACCGGCAATCGCACCAAATTTCGGCGACTTAAAGACATCGCGAACTTCAGCAGTACCATTGATCTCTTCGCGCAGTTCTGGGCTCAACATACCTGACAGCGCCTGCTTAACATCTTCAATCAAATCGTAGATAACACTGTAGTAACGCAGATCGATAGCTTCATCCTCAGCCAATTTCCGCGCTGTAGCATCGGCACGAACATTAAAGCCAAACACTACCGCATTAGAGGTTAGGGCCAGCGTCATGTCAGTTTCGGTGATACCGCCGACACCACCAGAAACAATATTTACCTGCACTTCTTCGTTGCCCATCTCAAGCAACGCGGACTGAATCGCTTCCAAAGAACCACGAACATCGGCTTTAACCACAATGTTGAGATTCTTCGCCTCATCAGCTCCCATATTCGAGAACATATTCTCCAGTTTGGAGGCCTGCTGACGTTTCAGCTTGTCTTCACGATCTTTGCCATAACGGAACTCGGCCACTTCTCTGGCGCGTTTTTCATTTTCCAGTACCACAAATGAATCACCAGCATCCGGTGTGCCATCGAGACCAAGAATTTCAACAGGGATCGAAGGACCCGCCTCGTCAATGGGCTGGCCATTTTCATCTAGCATCGCACGAACACGGCCAAAATTTTGTCCAGCTAGTACCACATCGCCTTTGCGCAAGGTACCCGCTTGAACCAATACCGAAGATACTGAGCCACGGCCTTTATCTAAACGCGACTCAATTACAATACCTTTGCCCGGAATATCAGCAGGTGCTTGCAGCTCTAGTAGTTCTGACTGGAGCAATAGCGCTTCCAGTAGCTCATCAATGCCGTCACCGGTATGTGCTGACACATTGATAAACTGAGTGTCTCCACCCCAATCTTCAGGAATCACTTCTTTAGCTGCCAATTCATTTCGAACGCGATCGGGATCAGCACCCTCTTTATCAATCTTGTTAACCGCTACAACCAAAGGCACTTCAGCTGCTCTGGCATGCTGAATTGCTTCTTCAGTCTGCGGCATAACACCATCGTCAGCGGCTACCACCAAAATAACGATATCGGTACTTTTGGCACCGCGAGCACGCATAGCCGTAAAGGCCGCGTGACCAGGAGTATCGAGAAACGTCACCATACCCTTATCAGTATCAACGTGATAAGCACCAATATGCTGGGTAATGCCTCCTGCCTCACCACTTGCGACGCGGCTTTCGCGAATATAATCCAGCAGAGAAGTCTTACCGTGATCGACGTGACCCATAACAGTCACCACAGGTGCACGGGATTCAAGCGTACCCTCATGCTTGCTGATGTCTTCTTCCAGTGCTTCTTCCACTTCCTGACCAGTAACCAGCTTAACCTTATGGCCAAGTTCCTCAACAACCAACTGTGCAGTTTCCTGATCAACACTCTGGTTAATCGTGGCCATCATACCGAGCTTGAATAGCTCTTTAACAACAATGGCGCCTTTTAGGTTCATCTGTTGCGCTAATTCTGAAACCGTAATCGCCTCGGGGATAGAAATTTCCATAACAGTTTTTTCTGTAGGCAACGCAAATCCATGAGATTTAGCACCTTCAGGCAGCTTCAATACTTTCTGGCGGCGTTTGCCCGGTGTGCGCTCAAAATCATCACTGAACTCATCCACATTTTTAATATTGTGAACTCGATTTTTGCCACGTGTTTTAGCTCCCAGATTTCTATCTTTTAGACCACGTTTCTTTTTAGCAGGGCGCTCTTCATCAGCATCTTTAGTCGGCAACTCATGGCGTCGGCCTTTAGGACCACTGTCCTCTACCGCAACTGCTGCTTGTATTTTAGCCTTGCGCTCTTCTTCTGCACGCTTCGCTGCCAGCGCAGCTTCCTGAAGTTCTTTATCCTTAGCTTCTTTATCTTTACGCTTGGTCGCTGCTTGTTGACGCAACAACTCTGGATCAATGTCAGCTTTATCGAGCGCCTCTAGAGCTTCTCTTTCCTTCTCTGCAGCAGCTTTGGCAGCTTCGGCCTCAGCTTGCTGTCTAGCCTGCTCTTCCACCTCTTTACGAGTTAACTCTTCCGCATCGGTTTGCGATTCGGCTTTAGCTTGCTCTTCTGCTTCCGCAGTCAGCTCAGATAAATCGCGTTTGACATAAGTTCGTTTTTTACGAACTTCTACATTAACGGTCTTTTTACCCTGGCTGCCACTGGTCTTTAATGTACTCAGAGTCTTACGCTTCAACGTAATTTTCTTAGGCGCATCCGTAGATTCACCATGACTGGTTTTCAGAAAAGTCAGTAATGTTTGCTTATCTTCATCGGACACAACTTCCTCTGCCGAGGTGTGCTTCAGACCAGCCTGCTTCATCTGAGTTAACAGACGATCAACAGGTGCGCCGACTACATCAGCAAGTTGGCTTACCGTCACTTCTGCCATTCAGTTTCTCCCGTACCTTAATCGGTTACTCGTTCGCTACTCTTGATCCTGACTTTCTTCAGCATCGGCGAACCATGGAGCACGCGCAGTCATAATTAACTCACCTGCACGTTGCTCATCTAATTCTTCAATATCCAACAGATCTTCTACAGCTTGCTCAGCCAGATCTTCCATCGTCACGATACCGCGACTCGCTAACACAAAAGCTAAATGGCGATCCATTCCATCCATAGTCAGCAAATCTTCAGCAGGTTCGGTTTCACCTAATTGTTCTTCACTAGCTATTGCTTTAGTCAGCAACGCATCCTTGGCACGTGCGCGTAATTCTTCGGCAATTTCTTCGTCAAAACCATCAATTGCCATCATTTCTTCAAGAGGAACATAGGCCACTTCTTCTAAGGAAGTAAACCCTTCTTCAACCAGCACTTCAGCGACATCCTGATCAACATCCAGACTTTCCATAAAGTCAGTGATGATGGCTCCTGATTCCTGCTCGTGCTTCTCTGAAGCTTCCTCAACGCTCATTACATTGATAGTCCAGCCGGTCAAATCACTGGCCAGACGCACATTTTGTCCACTGCGACCAATCGCTTGCGCCAAGTTGTCTTCAGCTACCGCAACATCCATTGAGTTGGCATCTTCATCAACAATAATGGACTCTACTTCAGCAGGTGCCATTGCATTGATAACCAATTGCGCGGGGTTGTCATCCCACAGGATAATATCAACGCGCTCATTACCCAGCTCACCTGAAACGGCTTGTACACGAGAACCGCGCATACCCACACAGGCACCTACCGGATCAATTCTGCCATCGTTGGTCTTAACCGCAATTTTTGCCCGCGAACCAGGATCGCGAGCGGCACTTCTGATTTCGATAACTTCTTCAGAAATTTCTGGCACTTCAACTTTAAATAATTCAACCAGCATTTCTGAGCAGGCACGGCTCAAAAACAACTGTGGGCCACGAGCCTCTGGACGAATATCTTGCAAGATCGCACGCACACGATCCCCCATGCGAAACACTTCTCTACCAACCAATTCTTCTCGTGGCAAACAACCTTCTGCGTTATTGCCCAGATCAACAATGATATTGTCACGAGTAACTTTTTTAACGGTACCGCTAATCAGCTCACCAGTACGGCCTTGATATTCTTCAACAACCTGCGCACGCTCTGCTTCACGCACTTTCTGTACGATAACCTGTTTAGCGGTTTGTGCAGCAATACGACCGAACTCAACATTTTCTACCTGCTCCTGATAAACATCACCGACTTGCAGGCTTGTATCTTTTTCATGCGCTTCTTCTAGAGTGAATTGCGTGCCGAGTAAAGCCAAAACATCATCGCTCATTACTTCCCAGCGACGAACGGTCTCATAGTCACCCGATTCGCGATCGATAGTAACGTTAATATCAGCATCTTCGTCATAACGTTTTTTGGTTGCTGTCGCCAATGCTTGCTCAATAGCTTCAAAAATAATGTCGCGAGAAACACCCTTTTCGTTAGAAACTGCTTCAGCCACCAACAATATTTCTTTGTTCATTGTTCGCCTCGTTTGTACAGAATCGCTGCGGATTCAACTCACTTTCTAAATTTCAAAAAAATAAAAATTTCGCCGTTATTTACCCGTTCAAAATTGGGACACAACGTTCGCCTTATCAATCATGTCATAGGGCAAAAGATATTCATGTTCGTCAATAGCAACGACAATATCATCACCCTCTACACCGGTTAATTGACCGGAAAATTTCCTTCTACCCTCAAAAGGCGCTCGCAAACGCACTTTAACCTGACCACCGACATAGCGTTTAAACTGATCCAGTGTAAATAGTGGCCTGTCCATTCCAGGGGAAGATACCTCCAGGTTATATTCACCGAGAATAGGATCTTCTACATCAAATACACTACTCACTTGCCGGCTTAGTTTGGCGCAGTCATCCACATTAATACCGTTATCACTATCAATGTAGATTCGCACCACCGAATGCTTGCTGTGAGAAACATATTCAATGCCCCACAATTCATAACCCAAAGCTTCAGCAACAGGTCTAACAAGTTCAGTCAGTAGCAGCTCTTTTCCAGCCATTACTTACTCCAGCCATTACTTACTCCAGCAAAACCCGGAGGCCTACATATACAAGCAATTAGCAACTACGATTCATCACAGTTACTAACGAAAATGACTAACCAACAGTCACTTATAAATAGTCACTTACAAAAAATGGGCTCAAGGCCCACTTCCCCAGGCCAATACTGCTGAATTTCAACCATGGCCGCAATAAACAAAAAGCCCCTTTAAAAGGGGCTTTTTTATTCTGGCGCCACTGACAACTTACAGCTATCAACAGCTAAAATTTGGTAGCGGGGGCCAGATTTGAACTGACGACCTTCGGGTTATGAGCCCGACGAGCTACCAGGCTGCTCCACCCCGCAACTATCTTGTGCCATGGTGAAAAGATCTCAATGCAATGATCAGGACCTGAATTATCACCATTTCCGATATGCCCCTTTAGACATATCCACACCTTGCAGGCCCCTTTGCTCTCAGCTTTTCTGGACCGACAAATTTAAGTGGCGGAATTATAGGGATATGACTTCTGACGGTCAACCTAATAGTAACAATACTGACCTTAAACTCAGTCTTATCAACTGCTTAAGCAAAAGCACCAACCAATAAAAAAACCCAGCAATATGCTGGGCTCTATATTTGGTGCCGAGAGCGGGACTTGAACCCGCACGAGCATAGCTCACTACCCCCTCAAGATAGCGTGTCTACCAATTCCACCACCTCGGCCAGGACTTCAATAACTATCTTTTACGATTCCGGAATATCATCCGAAGACACAGGCAAATCGCTGTCTTCGACAACAGGAATATCGCCCTCTAATACCTCATTTACGGTGGCCTCATTAAGCTCAGGCAAATCCGTCACTTCAGCAGGCACCTCTTCATCTCTACTTTCCACAACAGCTGGCACGGGAATATCAACACCTACATTGGCATTATTTTTCGCAATCACGGCCAAACCAAAGCTGGTAATAAAAAACACCGTTGCCAATATCGAGGTAGCGCGAGTCAAAGCATTACCACTACCCGAACTACCAAATACTGTTTGCGAGGCACCCGCACCAAATGAGGCGCCCATTCCGGCACCTTTACCCTGCTGAAACAAAATTAAGCCAATTATGGCGATTGCCACCAGCACATGAACAATCAAAACCAGTTGTTCCATACCTTTATTACCCGTATTACCCGGTTGTTAGGTTTTTCATCAAGCTCTTTCTTGGCTCAACAAAAAATGACTTTATTTTGCAGCCTTAACAATAGCCGCAAACTCTTCTGCATTGAGTGAAGCACCACCGACTAGAGCTCCATCAATATCCTGCTGCTCAAACAGCTCTTTGGCATTATCAGCTTTTACGCTACCGCCATACAAAATTTGTATCGTTTGCGCCAAACTATCATCAATAGCAACGAGCACTTTCCTTATATGAGCATGCACTTGCTGGGCCTGTTCCGGACTGGCTGTCTTCCCGGTACCTATTGCCCAGATAGGCTCATAAGCTAACACTGCCCCTCGTAAACCTTCAGCACCAACAGCATCAATCACAGCCATTAGCTGTTGCTCAATCCAGCTCAGGGTGTCACCTGCTTCTCGCTGCTCAAGGCTTTCACCAACGCACAGGATAGGCGTTACACCTTCTCTCTGGGCTAATTGGTACTTGGCAGCAATTAACCGATTATCTTCTGCATACAATGTGCGACGCTCAGAATGACCAATAATGACATAGCGACAACCCAAGTCACTCAACATGGAAGCTGATATCTCTCCAGTATACGCTCCCTGTTCATGGTCACAGAGGTTTTGTGCTCCCCACTGCACTTTCGTACCCTGCAAGGAAGCAGCCACCTGACCGATATAAACAAATGGCGCACAAACAGAAACAGTGACTTTATCTAAATCTGTAAGACCAGCTTTAAGATCCTCAAGCAAATTGGCAATACTGGCTGTTGAGCCATGCATTTTCCAATTACCAACTACCAAAGGAGGTCGCATTGATTACTTCCGTTGCCCTGCCAAAAAGGCGGCCAATCTTACCCAAACTGCTGTGAACATACAAGAAACTGTAAATGAAGATAATGGCTAATTTATGTCGTTTAGTTACACAACAGCTTCTTTCACTACATCAGCCAATTCATGAGCAAGAGTGTCAACCAACTCAGAGTTTTCCCCCTCTACCATCACTCTAACTAGCGGCTCCGTACCAGACGGACGCAACAACACTCTGCCCTGGCCATTCAGCTTTTGCTCGACATCATTTACCGCCTGCTCAATTACGGGGTTTTTATCCAGTTTTGATTTATCAGAAATTCCGACGTTAACCATAATTTGCGGATATTTATTCATGCCACACTTGGACTCGTGTAGTGGAACACCACCATCAACTAGAGCAAACAGCACTTTTAATGCAGCGACAATGCCATCACCGGTGGTAGTAACATCAGCGCAAATGATATGCCCCGAGTTTTCTCCTCCCAGCAACCAACCGCGAGACTTCATTAATTCAACAACGTAGCGGTCACCCACTTTTGCTCGAGCAAAAGGTACTTCTATATCTTGCAGAGCATGCTCAAACCCCAGATTAGACATCAACGTACCAACTACGCCCGAGCAACTACCAGAGGTCCTTATTTGATCTCGAGCGATAATGAACAGCATTTCATCACCGTCGACTGACTCACCATTTCTGTCAACAAACAATACCCGATCACCATCGCCATCAAAGGCAATACCCAAATCGGCAGCTTCTGATATTACTCTCTCACATAAAGCCTGTGGCTTGGTGGAGCCAACATCTTGATTGATGTTAACACCATCGGGAGCTGCACCCATCACTACCACCTCAGCACCCAATTCCTCCAGCACAGCTGGCGCTATGTGGTAAGTCGCACCATGCGCACAATCAACAACAATTTTAAAACCTCGCAGGCTAAATCCCGTCGGCACAGTGCTTTTACAAAATTCGATATAGCGTCCTGCCGCATCATTAATCCGCTGAACCTTACCCAAACCGGCAGAATCAACTGTAGTCATCTGTCTGTCTAACTGTTCTTCGATTGCCAATTCAATATCATCAGGTAACTTCGTGCCCTCAGCAGAGAAAAACTTAATGCCATTATCACAGTAGGGATTATGTGAGGCACTAATGACAATGCCTGCCTGCGCATGAAAAGTTCGCGTAAGATAGGCAATTGCTGGCGTCGGCATTGGACCCAACATCGCCACATCGACACCAGCAGCCACCAGCCCAGCTTCAAGTGCCGACTCGAACATATAGCCAGAAATACGGGTATCCTTACCAATAATAATTTTGCTGCGACCTGTTTTAGCAAAAACCTTTCCTGCCGCCCAACCTAATTTCAAGACAAACTCGGGATTAATAGGGCCCTGCCCAACTCGACCACGTATCCCATCAGTACCAAAATATTTTCGTCCCACGAAGCTTAACCCTCAGTATCTCTTTCATTATTTACAGCATCTAGCATAGTCAAAACATCCGCTGTTTCCTGCACATCATGCACACGAATAATAGATGCTCCTCGCTCAGCCGCCAGTAATGCTAACGCAAGGCTACCTGCCAATCGCTGATCAACCTCTCGATTTAAGATCTTGCCAATCATGGACTTACGCGATAAACCGACAAGCACTGGATAGCCCAACTCAACAAGTTGAGGCAATTGGTTTAACAGCCTCAAATTGTGGGCAACGGTTTTACCAAAACCGAAACCTGGGTCCAATAGAATATTCTCTGGCTTAATACCATTTTGAATACTCTCAGTGACTCGTGTTTTGAGAAAACTGGCCACCTCAACTACCACATCTTTTTGGTAATCCGGTCGATGTTGCATAGTTTCTGGTTGCCCCTTCATATGCATCAAACAGACCGGCAGCCCTGTAGCAGCCGCCGCTTGTAATGCTCCTTCGCGCTGCAATGCTCTGACATCATTCAGCAAACCAGCACCAAGACTTGCAGCCTCAAGCATTAGCTCGGGAGAACTGGAATCAACAGAGATAATTGTGTCAAAACGTCGATTAATAGCCTCTACTACTGGCAAAACACGGTCCATTTCCTCCTGAAGTGTAACCGGAACCGCACCAGGGCGCGTAGATTCACCACCAACATCTATGATGACTGCCCCCTGATCTAATGTCAGCTCAACACGATGCAACACTTTATCCAGGCTTAATGAACCACTGACAAAAAGATCACCACCATCGGAAAAGGAGTCCGGCGTGGTATTGAGCACTGCCATTATTTTCGGACAGGAAATATCTAACGGGCGGCTACCGCAATGCAATAACCGCCCGTTATTTTGAATATCAGAAAGGGATGTTTCTGTGACTTCAGCCGCCATTAGTTGGCTTAATGCTCTCCCGCCGGGTCACCAATAGAGTCACCTTCAGGGCCTTTCTCAGCTTTATTCGCTGTAGCACCACCACTCGTCGTATCGTTTTTATTCCAACCATCGGGATCGCGAGGCTTCTGGCCATTCATAATGTCATCAATTTGATCAGAATCGATGGTTTCATAGGTCATCAAGGCTTCAGCCATCATATCCAACTTATCTCGATTTTCCTCAAGAATTTGCTTGGCTGTAGCGTAGCACTCATCAATAATTCTACGAACCTCTTCCTCGATTTGCCGAGCCGTAGTTCCAGAAATATTTTTAGCCTGCCCAGGCCCACGACCTAAAAACCCTTCTTCCTGTGCCTCACCATACGTCAGAGGCCCTATCTTCTCTGATAGTCCCCACTTAGTCACCATATTGCGAGTAATTTCACTAGCTCGTTCAATATCGTTAGATGCACCCGTAGTCACACCATCAACACCCAAGGTCATTTCTTCGGCAATACGACCACCGTAGAGCGAGCAGATCTGACTGATAAGATGCCTTCTGCTCAAACTATAACGATCTTCTTCTGGCAGAAACATGGTGACACCCAAAGCACGGCCTCGGGGAATGATACTTACCTTATAAACGGGATCATGTTCAGGCATCAAACGACCAACAATCGCATGCCCAGCCTCATGGTAAGCAGTATTCAACTTCTCAGCTTCCGACATCACCATTGACTTGCGCTCAGCACCCATCATGATTTTGTCTTTGGCCAGCTCAAACTGTTCCATACCTACAGCACGAACATTGGCTCGTGCAGCAAACAATGCCGCTTCATTAACCAGGTTGGCCAGATCTGCACCGGAAAAGCCAGGCGTACCACGAGCAATTACTGAAGGATCGACCTTGTCCCCCAAAGGAATCTTGCGCATATGCACTTTCAGAATCTGCTCACGACCGCGAATATCAGGCAAGCCAACCACAACCTGACGGTCGAAGCGACCAGGACGCAATAACGCCGGATCCAGCACATCCGGACGGTTGGTAGCGGCAATCACAATGATGCCATCGTTGACCTCAAAACCATCCATTTCAACCAGCAACTGATTCAGGGTTTGCTCACGCTCATCATTTCCGCCACCTAGGCCGATACCACGCGAACGACCAACTGCATCGATCTCATCAATAAAGATGATACAGGGAGATTGTTTCTTGGCCTGCTCGAACATGTCACGGACACGGGATGCACCTACACCCACAAACATCTCGACAAAGTCCGAACCGGAGATTGAGAAAAAAGGAACCTTTGCTTCACCAGCTATCGCTTTGGCAAGCAATGTTTTACCAGTACCAGGCTGACCGACCATTAACACACCGCGAGGAATACGGCCGCCAAGACGCTGAAATTTGCCAGGATCACGAAGGAATTCTACTAGCTCTTTCACATCTTCCTTGGCTTCATCAACACCGGCCACATCAGCAAAGGTAGTTTTAATCTGATCTTCACCCAGAAGACGCGCCTTACTTTTACCGAAGGCCATCGGGCCACCACGACCACCAGCACCGCCCTGCATCTGGCGCATAAAGAACATGAATACAGCAATAATGATAAGAATCGGGAAAGAGGCAACTAATAGTTGTTGCCAAATACTTTGCTGTTCGGGTTTACGGCCTTCAACCTGTACGCGATGTTCCAACAGATCATCCATCAGCTTTGGATCATCAATCATTGGACGAATGGTCTCAAAGGTTGAGTTATCATAGCGGTAGCCAATTATAGTTAAGCCATCAATCATCACCCGGCTTACCCGGTCCTGATTAACCTCTTCGATAAAGTCGGAATAATGAACCTTTTCAACGCTAGGCTGAACAGTGAAATTATTAAATACCGACAGCAAAACTGCAGCTATAACCAACCACAGCAATAAATTTTTCGCCATGTCGTTCAAAAGATAATCCTCCAAAGCGGCTGTCTTCTAAAAGGCGTTCAACAGAAGACAAATACAAAGACGCTGTATGACAATTAAGCCTACTACATTTTGACCTAGCTAACCATGTTTAAGGCCTATAATCCGACACTTACACCTAGCCCTTAAACCCCTTGCCTACCAGATAAACTTCTCTTGAACGTGCCCTGGAAGAATCGGGTTTGCGGGTATAAACACTAGTGAATGTCTGCCTTAATTCCTTCAGCAGGGCCTCAAAGCCTTCACCCTGAAAAACCTTAGCCACAAAAGCACCCTGCGGTTTCAAGATGGTTTTAGCCATATCCAGAGCCAGTTCAACCAAATACATCGACTGAGGTTGATCCACAGCCGATACTCCACTCATATTGGGGGCCATGTCGGACATTACAAGATCCACTTCGTTACCATTTATTAATTTCATAATGGAATCAAAGACTTCCTGCTCGGTAAAATCCCCCTGCACAAACTCTACGCCAGCCAAACTATCCATTGGCAAAATATCAGATGCCACTACCCGTCCCTTATTGCCCACCAATTCCGAAGCAACCTGAGACCAACCACCTGGTGCAGAACCGAGATCGACAACCGTCATCCCAGATTTGATCAACTTATCTTTTTCATTTAATTCCAATAACTTATAGCATGCACGTGAGCGATAACCCTCACGCTTAGCTCGCATCACAAAATCATCGTCAAAATGTTCTTTTAACCACCGCTTGCTGGAAGCACTCTTTTTAGGCATAACTCTCTTCAATCAACAATATTTTCAATCCGGCTTTCGTCCTGGGCTTAACGGTTTTAGAATACGCGGCCCTTATTCACAATGAAATAGCTGATAACACAATTAAGCTACGGTACTCTTCATGGAAATATCTAACACACAAAAGAAAGAATTGCGGACACTGGGCCACAAGCTTAAGCCGATTATTACCATTGCAGAGAAAGGCGTTACTGAAACCATAAAGACCGAACTGGAAAGAGCACTAGATGACCACGAATTGATTAAAATTAAGATCAATATCAATGACCCTGCAATCAGAAAACAATTAGCCATTGAGCTGTGCTCTGAACATAAAGCCCAATTAGTACAATTTATCGGAAAAGTAGCGCTGGTCCTTCGCAAAGCGAAGAAACCGAACCCCAAGTTGTCCAATTTGCTGCGTCCGATTTAACTAAGCAGACTTAACCAAATCAGCTAAGCAATAAACTCCTCAAATAGCATCAGACATTTCAGCAATAGCATCTGTAATAGCCAATGTGCGCCTGGCATCGTCGACATGCATTCCTTCAACTAATTGGCCATCCACCACGGCCACCCCTTTACCTTGAGCTGCCACTTCCTGCCAGACATCAATAATCTTTCTCGCCCTGATAACAGCACCTTCACTCGGAGCAAACACTTTATTCGCCACCGCCAATTGGCTGGGATGAATGAGTGTTTTACCATCGAAACCCAAATCTCTGCCCTGCTCACAAATAGCTACTAAACCATCCTGACTTTCCAAGTCGAGATAAACGCCATCGAGAATATCCTTTTGATGCACTCTTGCCGACAATACACAGCGCCCGAGGGCATATTGCAGACCAATTCGATTAGCAGTGTGAGGAACACGCAACTCCTTCGCCAGATCAGTGGTGCCCATCACAACCACATTTAATCGGCTGGAGGCACTGCATATTTTATCGATATTCAATACACCTTTTGGTGTTTCTATCATGGCCCAGATATTCATGGATGCTGGCGCTCCAGAGGCGTCCATCATCTTGGCTGCAGCAATTGCCTCCTCAGCGTTCTCTACCTTCGGCAAACAAATTGCGTCTACACAAGAGCTAGCCACCGCTTCCAAATCGTTCTGTCCCCATTCAGTATCGAGTCTATTGATTCGTACTACCAATTCTCTTTTGCCAAAACCGCCTGCATATAATGCCTGCACTATTTGCTCACGGGCCTGAACTTTCTTCTCAGGCCCTATTGAATCTTCAAGGTCCAGCACAACGCAATCTGCAGGCAATGTTTTTGCTTTTTCTATTGCCCGCTGATTAGAGCCAGGCATATACAACACCGAACGACGTGGTCTTACTACCATTGATAACTTCTCCAAAAACCGCCTTAACAATTATTCAATAAAGCTCCAAGCATAACCTGTGAAACAAAAAGGCAGAAGCCACTTTTATTGACGATGAACAACAAGTAGATAACAATGTTGCACCTTTGGCATTTTCCCTGAAAACCCTAAGAGATTCCTATGAGTGATATCCCCGCAAAAGCACGCATTGTTGAGGTAGGTCCCCGCGACGGCCTGCAAAATGAAAAACAAGTCATTGAAACCTCAGTAAAAATTGAGCTGGTAGAGCGCTTGAGCAATGCTGGCCTTAGTTACATTGAAGCCGGTAGCTTCGTTAACCCTAAATGGGTACCACAAATGGCTGGCAGCGAGGCTATCTTTGAGCAGGTTAAACGTCAGGAAGGGGTGAAATACGTTGCTCTGGTTCCCAATATGGCAGGCTACGAACGAGCCATTTCGGTTCAGGCCGACGAAGTATCGATATTCACTGCTGCTTCGGAGTCTTTTAACAAGAAAAATATTAATTGTTCTATCGACGAGAGTATTGAGCGCTTTCTCCCTGTGATTGAGGCTGCAAAAGCGGCCAATATTCCTGTACGCGGTTATGTTTCCTGTATTGTAGGCTGCCCCTACGAAGGTCACATTGAACCTTCAGCTGTTGCCACGGTTTCCAAAAAACTGATCGACCTAGGCTGTTACGAAATTTCGCTGGGAGATACCATCGGTGTCGGCACACCCGGCAGCATGAATAAAATGTTAGATGCTGTTCTGGACATCTCACCCGCAGAGAAACTAGCCGTTCATTGTCACGATACTTATGGCCAAGCTCTCGCTAATATTTATGCGTCGCTCCAACGTGGAGTAAGTATCATCGACAGCTCAGTAGTCATCCAGGATGATGTCGCGTGTCGCTGGGTTGACGTGTAGACATCGTGCCCGGGTGCCATGCTGTTGGTGGAAGGCGTAACCGGCCTTGAT
>JANQLG010000006.1 GCA_028280715.1 Spongiibacteraceae bacterium
GGCACGGCTTGCCGCGCGTATTTGATGGCTTAGTTATGGCTCTCCACATACAAGGCTTTTACAACCCTAATCTAATTCTTAAAAACAATGTTTCCTTCCATCATGGTAAGCCGCGCTTGGCCATACAATTTTCCGCCTATAAAAGGTGAGTTCTTTGACTTGGAAGCAAAGAATTTTTCAGTAACGGTAAATTCCGTTTCCAAATCAAAAAGACATAGATCAGCAGCCGTTCCTTCCGTGATCCGCCCGCAATCAATACCGAATATCGCTCCTGCTTTTTTGCTCATGAGATCAATGCAAGTACCTAAACTCATCTTATTGCTCTTCACGAAATTCGTATAGATCAGTGGAAAGGCCGTCTCTAAGCCAATAATGCCAAACGGAGCTGATTCTATATGCTGGGATTTTTCATCAGGTGAATGCGGTGCATGATCCGTGGCTATAGCATCAATGGTGCCATCCAGTAGCGCTTCTTGGCAGGCTAATTTATCCGCTTTAGAGCGTAAAGGTGGATTCATTTTCCAGTTGGCATTTAAGCTGCCATCCTCTTTGACGGGTATGTCCTCATCACAGAGTAATAAATGATGTGGCGAGACTTCTGCTGTAACACGCACACCTTTTCGTTTTGCTGTTTTAACAGTATCAATTGAAGCTTTAGTAGAAATATGCAAAACATGATAGTGCGCGCCGGTTCTTTCGCTCATTTCGCAACCGCGTTCAACGTGAGCGGATTCAGAGCGTGAGTCGATACCCTTCACACCATGTTTTTCTGAAATATAGCCTTTGTGAATAGCCCCTCCATTCGACAAAGACTCATCTTCTGAATGATCGAGCACTGGTAAATTTACGGATCTGGCGTTAATCAATGCTTGCTCGAATAATTCTCCTTGCTGCACACCTTTTCCGTCGTCCGTAATTGCCACTGCACCTGCTGCTTTTAAAGTGGTAAAATCGGTTAATGTCTGCCCCGCTAATCCAAAGGAAAGAGAACCTGTTGGATAGACCTTACAAATGCCTATTTCGTTTGAGCGGTCAGCCATAAATTTAATCACATCAGGATTATCTGCTGTTGGGCTGGTGTTTGGCATTGAGATAACAGAAGTGAATCCACCCTTTACGGCAGCCTTGCTTCCCGATTCAATATCTTCCTTGTATTCCATGCCAGGCTCACGAAAATGAACCTGTGGATCAACTAACCCAGGAGACAAAAACAATCCCTGAGCGTCGATGATGCTGTCTACGCTGTCAGTTATCGCTGTTTCAGAGATCTTACTGATAACACTCCCCTCCACCAATACGTTAACAGTCAGGAATTGCTCTCCTTCTTTGTCTAGCAAATGACGGATACAGTGAGCGTCTTTAATTAATATCTTCATATTACCTGTTTCACCTTGCCTAAGAGTAAAGGAACGATACAACTCACTCGCCCTATATATGCGCCACTTATCTCAAAATTACTCATGAGCTCACCTTTGCGCATAACGTCCACAACACCAGCCGGAGTAAGAGAAGCTTACGGAGGTCCGGCACCGCGTAGCGGTGCTTGCGTGCTTGTGTTTGTTATATGCTATTTGCTGGCGAGCCAAAGGACAGCCGCTCCTATGCCAAGCCAAACCAACCCCTCATTTTTTTGCTGCTCTTCTGCTTGTTTAAATACGTTATTTTGGAGCCACTCAAGTGCTTGCTCCGGATGTTGATAAACATTCAAATATTTTAAATCTGATATGAATCCCGGCAAAGATAAATTGGGCTCCAATACGACAGGCAGAATTGTTCGTAATGATGACTTAGCTACACCTATTTCTTGAGGTACCCATTCAGAATCCTTAGCGCTATTACTCCATAATAAAATGAACAAGTTACATGATTTTATTGCATTGATAATTTTTTCAGACAACGGCTGCCCTGGAAGCAGAGAGTACTCAGCAACAAAAACCTCTATCGAGGAATGCTCTAGCATAGCCTTGATATGATTTACTTTTGACAAATCCTTTGTCGAATAACTGATAAATACTTTAAATGCCATAAATATTCCTTTGCGTATAACGCCTCAATAATGAGCTGACCATAGGGAGCATCAATCGTGAGGCGACATTGATTGATTTGTTAAGCCCCATATCTTCGACCATCAATAATTTTTAAGCAGCGCGGACAAGTCACTTTGCTGTTATCGAACGTATAATCAAATGGCCATTCTACATGCCCATCACCTGACTGTGCCATGTGCCAAATAGGGCCAATGCGAGCACGCTGCTCAATGAATTCATTTACCGTCTTCGGTATGTCGAAGATAAGAGGGTGAAGAATATACAGGCTCAGCTCATTCAGATTATTTGCGAGTGTATATATTTCTTCTACATCAATTGGGCGAGGATCTACGCCTGGCCTTGTTGATACAAGATTATTTTCATTATATTCGGGTGCAAGTATCATTGAGTGTACAATTTCGTTTCTCCACTCAAAATTGTGCTTACATTTTGTAAGATTCTCTATCAGCTCTCTATACTTCTCTATATCAAGCTTTTTAAGTCTCTTTTTAGCGGCCTCAATTTTTTTACTAATTTGCCATTTATGCTGCTCTTCCGGATAGTCCTCAATCGGAGATAGCTCGACAAGTAATTGATGTATTTGTGCCTCCAAATAAGCCGCGTGGATAGTAATGAACCCTACTCCTTTAACCTCATCTCCGTCATTCTCTATCATGAATTCGATCTCGTAGGCCTAACAGTGTAATAGTACGGTCCCCTACGGTTCGTATATTAGTTTTTAAGTTTCTTATAGTTAAAGCGGCCATATCTTTCTCGTTTTTAAAAAGCTATCGTCAACAACGTAACTATGAAAGTATTCATCTAGACCGAAAAAACCATCTATTCCATGCTGATGGCAAGCAATATGGGAAAGCTCAGATAAAACATTTGAAAGCCAACGAGCAATTGTCAGTGAGTGATACCTCCCCCATTTTTGTACAATACCATTTTGGTCAATACGTATAGATACAGATTCAACATCTCGCATAGTATGACCACTTTCGTTCGTTTGTATTACCATCGTAAATGGGGATATCATTGAATCAATCGATTTGGCTCTACTTTCAACACGCTTTTGCGCCACCTTGCCGTAATAGTGTTTCTCTAATATGCACTCGGCTACTTCACCCCACCACTTATTAATAGGCTCACTAGCAGTTAAATTAGGGTCGTCTAGTGAAGCGAAATTCGCGTATCGGCCTCGCCGAGCATCAGCAAATGAATCTAAACACTCTAATATTTTTTTAGAAATTTCTTTTGTTGGTCGCGGATAATCTAATTGTAGTTGCATTCTATCAGAAATTTTTTCAACCTCATTGGCGAGGTTGATAAGTTTATGTCCGAACTTTCGTACTACTTTTTCGTCTGGCATCTTGCCACTATTTTCTATAGCATAATTCGCAACTAGTATTAATTTTGAAAGTCTTTCTAAACCCACGGAAAGCCCGAAAAATGCGGTGTAATACTCCCCTATCTTATCTGCGTAATTAGCTTTACCTATCGCCGTTGCTCCGGAGCCAATCAGATGTCTCACCAATGATGCTTCTCGACCCAGCGCATGCCATTCAGGTACTTCCCATGGATTTTTACTCAATGTCATAACTTCCCTTTTGTCGTGAGCTTTGCGCAACTGGAGCCTAAGCCGCCAGCACGGACGAACAAAAGCACAGCCTTTTCGAGTCCAGCTAGCTTACAGGCATTCGTGACTAGCTTTGTTATGCATATGATAATTACTTAGTTGCAATTTCAGAAATAACACCTGATGTTCTACCATCAACGCTCACAGGCTCTGTTATTACATCTTTTAACCAACATTTAACAAGGTCGGGATGTTGTTGAGGCGGCATTACAAGTGTCCAAGCTTTACAGCGATTATCTTGAATGCATATTTCACGACAGTTACCTTGACTCTCAACAGTTAAATAAAAATTCATATAATCGCCTCGTTTGCGATCTAAGTTTACCTCTACTGTTGAAACGCGTTTTTGTGAAATAGATGTATTTGAAGCTAATGAAACCAAACACAATGAAACAGCTGAAAAAAGCACCATGAAAACTGCAACGAGCCTTGTCCATACTGGACTTTGTTTCAATAACAGAACTGCTACCACTGCAACAACCAGCATCCCTAATGAAAGCAATCCAAAATTATTATTACGAATGGCTTCCATTAGAGAGGGAAGTTGACTTATCAGAGAATCAAGGGATTGCATAGAAATTTCTCCTGAAAGCATAACGTCTCAAGACGGGGCACCGTTCACGACGTCCCTTTGCTTGACTTGTTAGAAAGGCCGAATCATAGGATTGTTAATAAAATCCCTTCAAATGTGTCTTTTAATACTTGAAATATTGCATTGATAGCGTTCTGAACTGCTATCAGCGTTAATGTTGACATTGCTACTAATACACCTTCTGTTGCGGTTCTTTGCATTTGAAGCAGGAGCTTTCCTGTTTCAGGAGAATACCCTTGACTATCATCAATCTCGTATTTAGCAACATTATCTACAACCTCTACAATCTGGGAACTAATTTTTTTAAGTTCTGCAGGAGCATAATTCTTTACAGACTCCCAACCATCCTCAAAAGCATCTGAGGCAGATTCAATCATTTTTTCTAAAACATCATTAAATGTAATTTCCATTTTTTATTCCTCGCTTTTTGATTTTTTAGCAGTTTCTACTATCCACGCAGCATTAATTGATTGATTCGTAATCTTCATCGCTGTGCCACTTGTTGCTGGTCTTAAACAAGAAACCTCTCTTGGTTCTCCATTCTCATCTTGTTGTATCCCAATCGGCTCGCACTTATCAGTATTTTCATGAATCTGTTGGAGTACAGTAAGTTGTTTCTTAATCATGATGAGTAGTCGTTCTGTACATCCGTAAGAATCTCCTCCTTCTGTATTGCTCTCATTTATTGGAAATTTGTCCCCCATAATTCTTGCAACCTTAGCTCCAAGATCTACAGCTAATTTGCACCCTTTACCAGATGACTGAATAGATGCCCTATCAATCAGGAGCTCGATCTTCGATTCTAAAACATTGTAATTTTCCTTATTTTCTGTATAGAGTCCCTCTTTCTTGCCAGCATTGTCGGATAGGTTTTTAGCTAAGGCATTGATGGACTCTTTGTATTCTTTTAAACCATTATCAATCACCTCATCATATGGACTGACAAACTGTACTGTTGTACACCCCGTCGTTAAAAGAACGATAACCATCAAGTAATATTTCTTCATAACTCCTCCTTTAATCATTGAGTTGTTTTGGTACATTTTTCCATGTTTCACTATCTCCTTTTCTTATTTTAAATATGATCTTACCTTCATCACATAACAGTTTAATGATACGGAATCTTCGATCCGTATATTAGTTTTTATACATTTACTACCAAAACCAGCCACGAGGATCAGCACCAAACCATGTGACCGTAACCTGGTCCGGAGCATTTGTTTGGATGCGCCATGTTGCACCTTCTCTTACCGGAAAAGAAATGGATGTAGCAGATATTGATATACCAACTGTATTGTCTGCGGCAATTGTAGATGCAACTTTTCGATCATCTATCCAACCACTCATCTCAACTCGACGTTGCTTATCTCTTGTGCCTTCAGCAAAAGCTGTAACAAATCCAGATTTGTCAGCAGTATATTGAATGTTCGGTTTAACCGTTTTATCTTCAGAGACGACTACAGAAGTATTTTTTAAGATGACACCTGATGTTATAAGGGCGCATATTATGGCAGTAATAGCTGGAATTAGTATCTCAGCCCAAGATTTGCTCGGCATTTTCATTCCTCCATCTATCTCCTTATGTGACGTGATTAGGATTTAACGCCCGCAAAACGGGCCGGAACAAGCGAAGCTTGCAGAGGTATAGCTGAACGGAGTGGAACGTATGTGGCTGCGATTGTTATGCATTTAACAACATAGCCTTTAACTGTGTTTCCGCTTTTGCCGTTAACTGATATTCAGTATTTTTTTTGAACGGTGAATCAATGGATTTAAGGGCCTTTTCAACCTCTAGTGTTTTCTCAACTCCATGAATAAACCAACGCCTTGTTCCGTCTTTGTTGATCATTGCCGGCCCGTTTGGTCGATGCCTGACTCTGTAATAACCTTCATTTCCTTTGGTGTTTATGGCTATGTAAACATCATTCTTTTTCTTAATAGCAATAGACTCAAAAAATACAATTCGTTCATGTGCATCTATTGCCCTATAAGGAACTCCATTCGATCTCGCCATGTTGTTCTCCTTACTTTAATTGAATGGTCCCGAAAAAAACCAAAACTATTAGCGCTAATGATTTTATTTAATCATCCCTTAGTTTCCCTATAATGGATTTTACAACCTCCACAGACCTAACTGCTTCATAATGGTCGCCCCTGAATTCATTATTCTGAACGGTTTCCAGATTCAACCACTTAGCAAAGTGATCACGGTCCATTTGACTACGCTGATTTGCCCACCATACAACTACTGGAGCGCGAAGCTGTTTTAACTCGATTGAACAATGCGCAAGTTCACTAAGCATACGTCCCGTCAAAAATAATTCTGATAACTGGCTTCTTCCAAGTTTTGCTCGTTCGCGAAGCTGATAATTGTCAAACATGGCAATCAGTTCTGCCAGTAAATCAGCAATGGTCTCAGGTTGTAGCGCAGCCTGGTGAATTCTCTTTCGAATTTCAATTTCCTGGGACTTTTCCAAGTCAGGAGCACTGACCCATAACGATGCAACGAAATCCAACAGGGCCTCACCAGCACTTTTATTCCAACCCTTATCTGGATCCAACACAAAAGGATCAATAACCTCAACAAATGCTACTTGTTTTCCAGAATGTTCTAAGGCGCTTGCCACCAAGGGCGCAATTGCTCCGCCAAAACACCACCCGCATAATCTATACGGTTCTATATAACCAGCACTTACAATTTCCTGTGCATAATCATGAGCAAGATCATCAAGCGATGCGTATTTACTTCCTTCACGACTGGAGCAGGGAATCGCCACCACCTTGCAATGATCGCTTAACCCCTGAGCCAACTCCGTGTAATCAATGACACTGCCATGACCATCATGCATCAAAATCAATGGTGATTTTTCAGGTTTACCATTATTCAAGGGAACGATCTTGGAATTGCTATTGCCTCTGACAGATAATTTTTGAATGGTGGGAAATGAATAAAGATCACGTATTCCTATATCAATACCCATACCCGTTTTGATTGCTCCAACCAACCTGATCGCCAGAAGAGAATTGCCACCTAACTCGAAAAAATTATCATTCCTGCCAACCTCTTTAACATTTAATATCTCTGCCCAAATATCGGCTAACACTTTCTCTATATTGCCTACCGGGGCGACATAATCCTGTCTGGAGCTGCATTCCGCTGTTGGCAATGCACTGCGATCTACTTTGCCGTTGACATTGAGCGGTAAACTATCCATTTCAACAATAGCCGACGGTACCATATAGTCGGGCAGGCTCTTGGTTAATCGTTTCCTCAACGCACTGACTTCCATGCTCATGCTGGCCTGCCATGACACATACCCTGTTATTCGTGCTCCTTGAGTACCAGTCTCAGCAATTACCAATGCTTCTCGAACCTCCGGCTGGGTGAGCAATAATGATTCCACCTCACCCAGTTCAACACGGAAACCCCTGATTTTTATCTGATGGTCAATTCTTCCGATATACTCCAACTGGCCATCAATGTCCCAGCGTACTAAATCACCGGTGCGATACAGTTTCCTTCCCAACGCGTCGTAGGGATCTGCTACAAACCGTTCGGCACTGAGACCAGCTTGATTCAGATAACCTCGTGCGATCAAATCCCAGCCGATACATAATTCACCCGAGACTCCTGGCGGTACTCGATTAAGATTTGCATCCAAAACATGCAGAGCTCTTCCTGGCAATGGTGAACCAATAGGCATCTGTTGAGGCAGTGCCAGCGTTTCATTGATATAAGGGGCGCAATCCAGAATAGAGGCCGTCACTGTTGCTTCAGTTGGTCCATAAGTGTTCAGCAGTTTGACATGTGACAGGCCTGCATCATGCCAGGCTTTAAGTCCTTCAGGCGGCATCGCTTCACCGCCAACATGCAACTGGCGCAGCGCACCATAGTCACTGATATTGCGGTCGGCAAAATCCCGTATCAATAGCAACCAGTATGCCGTGGTGATATCAACGACACTGATTTGTTTATCGAGTAATTCTTTGTGAAAAGTGGTGCTGTCCCAGAGGACCGGGCCTCGTAGTACCATTGCAGCGCCAACTAACAATGGCGGAAAGAGCTGTTCAATACAGCCATCGAAATTTAACGTAGCGAATTGAAGCATGCGATCAGCTGCCGTCAGGTCAAAAAAGCCAACTGCCACTTGTGCATGTTCAACTAAGCAGTGATGTGGAATACCAACACCTTTAGGCTTACCGGTCGACCCTGAGGTATAGATCACATAAGCCAGGTTTTCTGCATGCAACTCAACCCCTGGGTTGTCTTCAGATTCTGCACCCAGTTCGAGAGTATCCAGTTCCAGCACGGGTAACCCACTCTGGATAGGAAGGGCTTGCTTAAGCCGACTCTGCGTCAACAACAATGCTATGCCACTGTCATCGATCATATACGCCAGTCGTTCTCGCGGATATTCAGGGTCCAGCGGTACATAGGCACCACCAGCTTTCAGGATGGCTAATAGACCAACAATCATCTCGATAGAGCGCTCGACCGCGATACCCACTCTCACTTCAGGTTTGACACCGAGTTGGATTAAACGATGCGCCAGTTGATTAGCCCGGCCATTGAGTTCAGCGTAACTCAGCTCTTGGTCAGCAAAGATCAATGCGGTTCTATCTGGATGGGCTTGTGCCTGCTGTTCGATCAGGCGGTGTACTGGTTGCGTATTTGGGTAACTTGAGCCGTTTTCGCCCCATTTTTGAATCTGCTGCTGTACTACTGCCGGCAATAACTCTGCTTCAGCAACCCATTTACGGGGACAGTCTATCAATGCAGCAACCATACCGGTGACCGCCATTTGCATATACTCGCATAGTCGCTGCGCACCGATAGTCGGGTTTACCTGTCCAACCAGTTCAAATCCATCACCGAAATCATCTACCGACATACAGACTGGATAATTGGTTCTCTCTTCACCACCGAGTGACTCAATACCATCCAGCACCTTAGCGGAGCTATTGATAGCCGGTTTAATGTGTCGATAATTCAAAAGAGCAGAAAACAGTGGCGTTCCCCCAGGCAAAGAACAGCAACGTTGAGCCAGCGACAAACTGGCGTGCTCGTGATGCATTAAGCCGGTCAGACTCGCATGCACCTCACGAACACTGTCCTCCACTCTCCGCTGTCCCAACCGAATACGCAGCGGCAGGGTATTGATAAACATACCCAGCGCTCGATCCATCCCCGCGCCACCCTGCATCCGGCCAAACAACACCGTCCCAAAC
>JANQLG010000009.1 GCA_028280715.1 Spongiibacteraceae bacterium
GGCTTCAAGTGCCTCTATTTCATCCTGACGCTGAACCTGCACATTCGACAGAAAACGAATCACTTCGTATTTCAGGTTATGTAACATTGACTGAAATAATTCGAAAGCTTCACGCTTGTATTCCTGTTTAGGGTTTTTTTGCGCATAGGCTCTCAGCCCAATTCCCTGGCGCAAGTGGTCCATGGTCGCCAAATGCTCTTTCCACAAATTATCTAACACTTGCAGCATGATATGACGCTCAAATCTTCGAATGTCCGGGCCAATATCATTGGTTTTTTCTTCGTAAGCATTTTCAAGCGCATCGGCAATTTTTTCACGAAGCGTCTCTTCATGGAGATTGTCATCATCATCAAGCCATTGTTGAATAGGCAACATTAACCCAAACTCTGAACTCAAACGATTTTCAAGGCTCTGCACATCCCACTGTTCTTCCAAACTTTGTGGTGGAATATAATCACTGACTACATCATTGATAACATCTACACGTATTGTCTGAATCGTGTCTTTAATATCATCGGTTTCCAGAAGATCGGCGCGCTGTTGATACACTATCTGACGCTGATCATTGGCAACATCATCATATTCCAGTAGCTGTTTACGAATATCAAAATTGCGACCTTCAACTTTTCGCTGTGCTCGTTCGATGGAATTAGTCACCATATTGTGTTCGATAGCTTCTCCCTTTTCCATACCTAACGCTTTCATAAAGTTTCGCACACGATCCGATGCGAAGATACGCATCAGGTTATCTTCCATGGAAAGATAAAAGCGCGACATACCGGGGTCACCCTGACGCCCTGAACGACCACGAAGCTGGTTATCAATACGGCGAGATTCATGACGCTCGGTACCGATTATGTGCAATCCACCTGCTTCTAAAACCGCAGCGTGACGTTTTTTCCATTCATCTCTAAGTTGCTCTATTTGTTTCTCAGATGGGTCTTTAAGTGCAGCGATCTCAGCTTCGACATTACCACCTAAGACAATATCTGTACCACGGCCTGCCATATTCGTCGCGATAGTAACGACTCCTTGTCTACCGGCCTGAGCAATGATCTCCGCTTCCTGCTGGTGAAATTTGGCATTAAGCACTTTGTGCTCAATTTTCGATTTTTTAAAACGCTGAGATAAGGCCTCAGACGTTTCAATAGAAGCGGTACCTACCAACACGGGAGCACCTTTTTCGATAATACTTTTTACATCATCGACAATAGCATCGTATTTTTCTTCAATGGTGAGATAAACCAAATCATTGAGATCGTCCCTTGCTATCGCTTGATTAGTCGGGATAACTACAACATCCAGCCCATAAATTTGTTGAAATTCAAAGGCTTCGGTATCAGCTGTGCCAGTCATCCCTGCTAACTTATTAAATAAGCGGAAATAATTTTGGAAGGTGGTTGATGCCAGCGTTTGGCTTTCTGCCTGAATCGGTACACCTTCCTTCGCCTCAATGGCCTGGTGTAAACCTTCTGATAGACGTCTGCCGGGCATAGTCCTACCAGTATGCTCATCAATTAAAACCACTTGGTTATTTTGCACAATATATTCAACGTCTCGACTGAATAGCACGTGTGCACGTAAACCCGAGTTAACATGTTGCAGCAAAGACAAGTTACTTGCTGAATACAAGCTCTCTCCATCTGGCAAAAAGCCTGCTTCCGATAACATTTCTTCAATCAGCAAATGCCCTTCTTCCGTCAGTTCAATATGACGAGTTTTTTCATCAACCGTGTAATGGCCTTCATGCTCTTCACTGGCAGGCTGTAATCTTGGGATTAACTGATTAATACGCTTGTATAACTCCGAGCTATCTTCAGCAGGCCCGGAAATGATTAACGGCGTTCTGGCTTCATCAATAAGAATCGAGTCTACTTCATCGACGATCGCAAAGTTGAGACCTCGTTGAAAGCGGTCTTCCAAACGAAACGCCATATTGTCGCGAAGATAGTCAAAACCAAATTCGTTGTTGGTTCCGTAGGTGATATCACATTCATAAGCTGCTCGTTTGGCATCACCATCCTGCCCAGAAACAATACTCCCTACACTCATTCCCAAAAATTCATAGATGGGGCGCATCCAATTGCTATCACGCTCAGCCAGATAATCATTAACGGTAACAACATAGGCTCCTTGGCCCGTCAAAGCATTTAGATAAACTGGCAATGTAGCCACCAGCGTTTTACCTTCACCGGTTCTCATTTCCGCAATGCGACCTTCATGGAGAGTAAGACCACCGATTAACTGTACGTCAAAATGGCGCAATCCCAATGTGCGTTTACTCGCTTCACGTACTACAGCAAAGGCCTCTGGTAACAGGTTATCAAGTGTTTCTCCCTGTTCCAGCCTTTGCTTAAATTCATCAGTTTTAGCGCGCAATTCGTCGTTACTGAGCGCACTTAATTCTTCTTCAAAGGCGTTTATTTTTTGGACAGTTTTGCCCATACGCTTGAGTTCCCGGTCGTTTTTACTTCCGAAAACCTTCTTGACGATGTTTCCTAACATAATTCTGACTACTGAATAGATATTATTTGATCAATAAAACGAAGCGTGGAACGTTACTCCACGCGGCGGAAGAAAGAAAGGGAAATTTCATCGACTGGCGCGATGAATATAAGTAGCAGGATCGACTGGACGACCGTGTTTGTAGACTTCGAAATGGACATGAGGACCAGTGGAGCGACCACTGCTTCCCATCAGGGCAACCACTTGCCCTTTTTTAACAATATCACCCACCTTCACCTTATTTTCTTGATTGTGAGCATAGCGCGTCATATAGCCAGAGCCATGATTAATTTCCACCATCTGACCATAGCCGTAACGCTCCCCCGACCAGGTCACTACACCAGAGGCGACAGCGATAATATCCGAACCACGCTTACCAGCGAAATCAACACCTTCGTGCATAGCTACATTACCGGTAAAGGGGTCATTACGCAGACCAAAATGGGAGGACATCCAGCCCTTTTTAATAGGTCGGCCTGCCAAGAAAATATCGTGCTCGATTTTTCTGTTAGCGAGTAAGGTCTCCAGGATTTGTAGTTGTTGTTCTCGGTCTTCAACACGTTGAACCAGCTGATCGATAGCATTAACAAAATCGGGCTTGTCATAACTACTACCGAGATCATCACTTTCGGGGCCACCCATTGCTGGCACCTGGCTAAAGTCAAACTCGCCTTTATCAAGCTTGGCTATAGTCGTAATTCTCTCACCAAGAGCATCCAGACGAACCAATCTGGCCTGCAACTCCGCCATTCTCAAAGTTAAAGCCTGTAACTGCTGTTCAGTATGCTGTTTAGTTTCCGCCAGTACTAGCTGTTCTTTCTGGTTTTCTTGCTGAAGGGCTTTCAGGGCAGCGCTATCAAGCGCCTCATCCTGGACAGACATGCTATAACCCAAATAGCCACCAACCCCAAGGGGGGCACCTAAAAGGCATAACGATAGTAAAGTACGGGTCCAACGGCCTAGTGAAAGGGTCTTGGATTGACCATTTTTACCACTGATGATAATGACTTTCATTGGATAGGTAGCCGATTGTTTTTTGTTAGACCGTTGGGTGCTTTAGACAAATCGCACTAAATATCGCATATAAATCAGCGTATTACCAATACAATGATCAGGAATTAGGTGAAGAAGCGCAAAGTTTAGACAAAAAATTGACTTAAACTACTGCCACAGGCGCCATATAAGAGATCGGTGCGTCCGCCTGATCCTCAAAAGTAACTACCTCCCAAGCATCAGTTTCAGCAATCAAGGCTCTTAATGAAGCGTTATTTAAGGCATGTCCTGACTTGTGAGCTTTAAATTCTCCAATCAGGCTATTTCCCAACAGATACAGGTCACCGATGGCATCCAATACCTTGTGCTTGACGAATTCATCTTCGTAGCGAAGACCGTCTTCGTTAAGGATACGGTACTCATCCACTACAATGGCATTGTCCATGCTGCCACCTTGGGCTAAGCCTTGGGAACGAAGGTACTCAAATTCGTGCATAAAACCGAAGGTTCTGGCACGACTGACTTCCTTAACGAAAGAAGTACTTGAGAAATCCAAAGCCGCTTCACCTGTGCAATTGCGGAAAACCGGATGATCAAAATCTATTGTGAACGATACTTTGAAGCCATCAAAAGGGAGGAAGCTGGCAACTTTATCGTCGACTTTAATCGTAACCGGCCGCTTGATGCGGATGAACTGCTTGGCTTTGGACTGCTCTTCAATACCAGCAGATTGAATCAGAAATACAAATGGACCAGCACTGCCATCCATAATTGGCACTTCCGCAGCACTCAGCTCGACATAAGCGTTATCAATACCCAGGCCCGCCATCGCCGACAATAAATGCTCGACGGTAGATACACGAACACCATCCTTCACCAGGGTCGTCGATAAAGTAGTATCGCCTACGTTTTCGGCGCGAGCCGGGATTTCAACCGCCGGATCCAAATCGGTACGACGAAACACAATGCCGGTATCTACTGGTGCAGGTAACAGGTTCAAATACACCTTTTCTCCTGTGTGGAGACCTACACCGGTTGCACGGATAGCGTTTCTGAGTGTGCGTTGTCTAATCATGGCCTATCTTCTGATTATTAATAAACAGTTTACAATCATATAAGTAAGGGCCCACTTACTATGAGAACCAAGAAAATCAGCTACAGGTAAAAGTGAGGCGCGCATACTACCAAAGAACGCTGCCGACGCCAAATATCTTCTACCTATTACCTTCGAACTACGACCTTCTTACTTCTTATATAAATCCAACAATCTGCGAACTGGTTATACTTCAACCAACCACTAATCAGCCTGCCTGCGCAGAAAAGCCGGGATATCCAAATATTCCATATCCTTCTCCTCTACAGAAGATGCCGCAGCTTGTACCACCTCTCGAGGAGCTGTCGCCTGTGTCTGCTGGCTGTTGTTACGCATTACCGTAGGACGATCCAGATTGCGATAATCCGGTGCCGCAGTCTCTATAGACTTATTCTCTACCACTTTTAGTGGCGTCTCTGCAGCATCACCGCCAAGGCCAGTCGCTACAACAGTAACACGCAACTCCTCTGACATCTCTGGATCAATAACAGTTCCCACCACGACTGTCGCATTATCAGAAGCAAATTCTTCAACAGTATCACCTACCTCTGAAAATTCGCCCAACGATAAGTCCAATCCCGCTGTGATATTCACCAGGATACCTCTGGCACCTTGCAGGTTAATATCATCCAACAGTGGACTGCGAATCGCCGCTTCAGCTGCTTCACGCGCCCTATTTTCTCCACGCGCTTGACCGGTGCCCATCATTGCCATACCCATTTCGGACATCACCGTGCGAACATCAGCAAAATCCACATTGATCATACCCGGGCGAATAATAAGATCGGCAATACCCTGTACCGCCCCCAGCAGAACATCGTTAGCTGTTTTAAAGGCTTCCAGCAGACTAGCACTTTTCCCTAGAACATCCAGTAACTTCTCATTAGGAATAGTGATCAACGAGTCCACATGTTGTTGCAGTTCTTTCATGCCTTGCTCGGCAATTTGTGAACGCTTCTTACCTTCAAAGGAAAAGGGTCGGGTTACAACAGCTACTGTTAATACACCAAGATCTTTGGCAATTTCAGCAACCACAGGTGCAGCACCCGTTCCTGTTCCACCGCCCATACCAGCAGTAATAAATACCATATCCGCGCCTTGCAATGCTTCTGCAATTCGCTCACGGTCTTCTAACGCCGCCTGACGACCAATTTCAGGGTTGGCGCCTGCACCCAAGCCCTTAGTAATATTGCTACCTAACTGTAGCACTGTGGTGGTTTCAATATCGGTCAATGCTTGTGCATCGGTATTGGCGCATACAAACTCCACGCCATCGACAGCATTAGCGATCATATGCTTCACAGCATTACCGCCACCACCGCCGACACCGATCACTTTTATGACCGCGTTCTGTGGTACATTATCGACTAGTTCAAACATAGTTTTCTCCCTTTTGGCTTTAATGCCGCAACCAAAACATCAAGCTACAGCAGTTATAACATTTAAAAATTAAAAGTTGTTTTGAATCCATTTTTTAGCGCGTCCGAATAAACCTTCAGTTTGCTGCGAACGCCCCGTATTCACTTCACCACCAGAATGTTGCTTCAATCCATACTGCAACAATCCAACCCCCGTCGAATAAATAGGATTGCGCACAATATCGGTTAAGCCTTCTACATCCTGCGGTGTACCTATTCGTACAGGGGTATGAAAAATTTCTTCGGCAAGTTCTACAACACCTTCCATTTTCGAAGTGCCGCCGGTAAGCACTATTCCGGCAGCGATTAGATCTTCATAGCCACTGCGTCTTAATTCGGCCTGTACCAATGTAAATAACTCGTCGTACCGAGGTTCTACTACTTCAGCTAAGGCCTGTCTCGACAAATCACGCGGCGGCCTCTCACCTACACTGGGCACTTTGATAGTTTCATCTGCACCGGCTAATTGTGTTAATGCGCAGGCGTATTTGATTTTAATTTCTTCTGCATGTTGCGTGGGCGTCCTTAAAGCCATAGCAATATCGTTAGTTACCTGATCGCCCGCAATGGGAATAACACCGGTATGCCGTATTGCACCTTCGGTAAAAATAGCTATATCTGTAGTTCCACCACCAATATCAACCAGGCAAACCCCCAGCTCACGTTCATCATCAGTGAGTACCGCATAACTCGAAGCCAGTTGCTCTAAAATAATGTCCTCTACTTCCAGGCCACAGCGACGAATACACTTTTCAATATTTTGTGCAGCATTAACTGCGCAGGTCACTAGATGAACCTTGGCCTCCAAACGAACACCTGACATACCTAACGGCTCTTTAATACCCTCCTGCGTATCGATCACATATTCCTGCGGCAAAATATGCAGCACCTTTTGATCGGCCGGAATAGCAACAGCCTGCGCCGCATCAATTACACGCTCCAAATCTAATTGATACACTTCGCGATCTCTGATGGCGACAATACCGTGCGAATTCAAACTGCGAATATGATTACCCGCTATCCCCGCATAGACGGAATGAATATGGCAGCCAGCCATTAATTCAGCCTCTTCGATAGCACGCTGAATCGACTGCACAGTAGATTCGATATTAACCACCACACCTTTCTTTAAACCGCGCGACGGGTGTGAACCAATGCCGACAATTTCCAAACCCCCGTCGGTATTAATCGCACCGACAATGGCAACAACTTTGGAAGTACCAATATCAAGACCAACAATCATTTTATTTTCTGTTGAGCCACCCATTAAGTAATACTCCCCTGAATATCTTTTTTCTCGTACATAACTAGTTAACCACCGGTTGACGCCAAGCCAATGCGAAGCCATTGCTATAACGCATGTCAATACTGGCGACGCGATCAAAATGATCAGTTAAAGTTTCCGAATAGACGTCTATAAAGCGCTTCATCTTTTCCATGATTTCTCCATCACCTAATACAACCGAAACTTCATTATTGATTTGTGCCGCCCAGCCACCACGCTTATTAAGTGTCAATGCGTTTAGTGCTAAATCATGGCGTTTCAATGCCTCACTTAGCTGTCGAAAATAACTCACCACATCCAGGGCACGAGACTCAGGCCCATGCAAACGCGGCAGATCGTTAAAATCGGTATAACCATTCTTTCTTTTTGTTGGAAAAAATATTTCGCCTCGATGATTCAAAAAACCGTTATCACCCCATTTAGCAATAGCCGTTTGCTCTATCACCTTAATATCTATTTGATCCGGCCATACTCTGGTAACTTTTACATCAAACACCCAAGGCTGAATCAGCAACTGGTTCCTAATCCCCTCCAAGTCCAACCGAATAAACCCTTCCGCTAAAAATGGCTGCACTTCGTTTATTACTACCTGTTTATCTACGTAACGAAACTCTCCACTGGCTAATACCCTGGCAACAGGTTTATTTAAAAATATGAGTGACGCCTGATAAACCACCACTAGCATTGCACTCCCTATTAAAGCAAAGCAAAAAGGCAATAATTTCTGCCATTGAAAGCGAGCTACTTCAGTGCTTTTACTACTGGCCCCTCTAGCTTTAGCAGCTCGACGAGGCTTAGTTGCTGATTTCATTAATACCTTTGAGAAAAGCATCAATTACCTAACCTTTATGCTCGATCACACTCAAACGAAGTATTTCTTCGACGAGCTGTTCAAAACTAATACCCTCGGCTTTAGCCGCCATTGGCACCAAACTGTGACTTGTCATTCCCGGCACAGTATTCACTTCCAATAAATAAAAATTGCCATTTTTATCACTCATAAAATCAACTCGGCCCCAGCCGCTACCACCAACGCTTTCAAAAGCTTGAAGAGCAAGCGCTTGCAGTTTTTTTTCGACCACAACATCTAAACCACAAGGAATAAAATATTGTGTTTGATCAGATAAATATTTTGCTTCGTAGTCATAAAAAACATTATTAGTTTGCAAACGAATAGCAGGTAGAATACGGTCTCCCAATATTGATACGGTGTACTCTTCTCCTTCAATCCACTGTTCGGCCATTACTGTGCCACAATATTTTTTCGCATTAAGATAAGCACTTTTCAACTCATCAGCAGTATCAACTATCGCCATCCCAATACTTGATCCTTCTGTTGCAGGCTTAACAACAACCTTGCCAAAGCTATTACAAACGTTTTGCCAATCAGTCTGATCCGCCAAAACACAAAATTCAGGTGACGGAAAATCCATCCCTTTCCACATATATTTAGTTCTGACCTTATCCATCGATAAAGCACAGGCTGCAACAGAACTTCCCGTGTAGCTAACACCAATATTTTGTAAAGCACCCTGTACCGTTCCATCTTCACCATCACCACCATGCAGCGCGATAAATACATGCTTAAAATTTTTACCAACCGTTAACAGCCAGTCATCTTCTTTTGTATCGACTGCTTCTGCAGCAATTCCGGAATTTTGTAAGGCACTTAAAATAGCCTCACCACTTTGTAACGAAACTTCACGTTCGGATGAGCGGCCACCCAATAACACAGCAACGGGAGATACCAACTGCTGACGCCATTGCTGATCAATAGAAAAGCCACTCATACTTTTTTATCCAACTTTTTTCCTAATTTTCCTGCAGCCATTTCAGCTGCTAATTCAGCAGACAACGCTCCGACATTGCCCGCCCCCTGCGTAAGAATCACATCGCCCGGGCGAGCCAAATCGGCTAATACTTCTGCTACTAAATCTGTCTTTTCAACAAAGACCGGATCGATATGACCCCGGTTGCGAATACTGCCGCATAAACTTCTTCCATCAGCCCCTGCAATAGGTTCTTCGCCGGCAGAATAAACTTCTAACAAAATCAAACTGTCGACCGTTGATAACACGCGGACAAAATCTTCAAATAAATCTTTAGTACGTGTGTAACGATGAGGTTGATAAACCATCAGCAAGCGTCGATCTGGCCAGGCTTGTCTAGCTGCTGCTATTGTTGCTTCAACTTCTGTGGGGTGATGACCATAGTCATCAACTAACAATACACTGCCCTGATTAACTTCAAATTCACCGTACAACTGAAAACGTCGACCAACACCTTGGAAATTTTTTAGTCCATTTTGAATAGCACTATCATCGATACCCTCATCGGTTGCTACCGTTGCAGCCGCCGCCGCATTTAAAATATTATGATTGCCCGGCATATTAATGGTGATATCAATATCACCTTTGTTATCAGGACGCTTAAGTACAAAGGAAGAGCTCAGACTTTGTTTAGTGACCTGAGTAATTGAATAATCCGCATCTTCGCTAAAGCCATAGGTCAATACCTGACGTCCTACTGCGGGCAAAATATCCCGGACCACATCATCATCAATACAGAGCACCGCCATTCCATAAAACGGCAAATTATGTAAAAACTCTATGAAGGTTTTTTTCAACTTATTAAAATCGCCTTCATAGGTTGCCATATGATCAGCTTCAATATTGGTTACCACAGATATCATTGGCTGTAGATGCAAAAATGATGCATCACTTTCATCCGCCTCTGCCACCAGATAACGACTTTCTCCTAATCGAGCATTGGTACCAGCGCTATTTAGCAAGCCACCAATAACAAATGTTGGATCTAAGCCTGCCTCGCCAAAAATGGAAGCAATCAAACTGGTTGTTGTGGTTTTTCCATGAGTGCCCGCAACGGCAATTCCATGACGATAGCGCATCAATTCCGCTAACATTTCTGCTCGGGGCACAACCGGAATACGATTAGCTCTTGCCGCTATTACTTCCACATTTTCACTTTGTACTGCTGAGGAACACACAACCACATCTGCTCCCTCAATATTTTTTCCCTCATGACCAATAAAAATATTGGCCCCCATATCCTGTAAACGTTTAGTCACTTGCGATGACCGAATATCAGAACCAGAAACCTGGTAACCGATATTCAACAATACCTCAGCAATGCCGCTCATACCTGCACCACCAACACCAATAAAATGTATTGTTTTGATACGGCGCATTTCAGGAACAATAAAGCGCGCAACAGCTTGTGTTTCTAACTTAGCCACGCGCCACCTCCAAACAAATATTAGCAACCTGTTCTGCTGCATCATTTTTTGCTAAAGAACGCGCAGCACATGCCATAGACATCAATCGAGTTCGATCGGTATTAAATTTTTCGATCATCGCAGATATATTTTCTTTACTCATTGACGCTTGCGGTATCAACTCAGCGGCATCATTATCAGACAACCAACGGGCATTAGCAGTTTGATGATCGTCAATAGCATGTGGTAACGGTACTAATACTGATGCCACACCTGCAGACATTAACTCTGCAACTGTGAGCGCACCCGCTCGACAAATAACCAAATCCGCCCAGGAGTATGCCTCAGCCATATCAGTAATAAATGCTTCAACCTTTGCCGATAAATTTAATGAGTCATAAAGTGATTTGACCACATCAACATGAGCAGCGCCGGTTTGATGCCACACCTCTGGTCGATCATTTTCGCTTATTACACTGAGAGCTTGAGGTAGTAGCTCATTAATGGGCTTAGCACCCAAACTACCACCCAAAACCAATAATTTGAGCTTGTCCGAGCGACCGACACCTCGCTGCTCCGGTGCCGGCAGCCGGACGATTTCTTCCCTAACCGGATTACCAATATAACTCCCTTTTTCTCCCCCTAATCCCATCGGATACCCTTGAAGGATTTTTTCAGCAAAATTAGCTAACAGTTTATTCGTTGTGCCTGCAACTGCATTTTGCTCATGAATCACCAGAGGCCGCCCCATCAACCATGCCGTGAATCCTCCGGGACCAGAGGCAAACCCTCCCATACCCAAAACACAAATGGGTTTTAACCGCGAAATAATTTTTAATGACTGCCAAATAGCGCCTAACAATTGGAAACAGGCCTTTATCGCACTCACAATATTTTTACCGCGCAATCCAGAAACACTAATGTAGTGAATCGGTATATTAGCCGCTGGCACTAATTTTGATTCTATACCTCTGGTTGTTCCCAACCACTCAACGGCAATACCGCGTTGTTGTAAACTATGGGCAGCCGCTAATGCCGGAAAAACATGGCCGCCAGTGCCACCAGCCATAATTAATACCGTTTTGGGAAGTAAATCAGACATACTCCCCTCCAATCATCTCAGCTTTTTGATCCACTTTTTTCCTAATCGTTTTTTTCTTACTCGATGTTTTTTTGGACACATGATTAACCGATAATGCGAGTTCCTGATTAATACGAAACACTACCGCCAACAAAACACAACTCACCATCAAGCTACTGCCACCGTAACTCAAAAATGGCAGCGTCAAACCTTTAGTCGGTAACAATCCAGTGTTAACACCAATATTGATAAATACTTGTCCAGCAATCATCAAGGCAACGCCATAGCAAACATAAGCACTAAATAAACGACCGAGCTTTTCCGCTCTACGACCACTTTGAAAAATTCTGACAACTAACAGAGCAAATAGGGCAATCAATAACAGAGCACCTACAGCACCAAATTCCTCAGCAAAAATAGAGAACACAAAATCAGTATGCGCATCAGGTAAATAAAATAATTTCTGAATACTATTGCCCAAACCCACTCCAAACCACTCACCACGACCAAAAGCAATCAAGGCTTGTGTCAGTTGATAGCCCGTATTAAATTGATCTGCCCATGGATCGGTATAAGCTGTTAGTCGTTGCATACGGTAAGGCTCACTAATCACTAGCGTTGCCAACGCCGCCAACGAAGCCATAATCACCAACAAAAACTGCCACAATCGAACACCTGCGAGAAAAATCATGCCGAAGGCTGTTCCTACCGTAATTACCGTGGCGCCAAAATCTGGCTCTAATAACAACAGTAAGGTAACCGCAAACAGCACTGCCATTGGTTTAATAAAACCTTTCCACTCTTTGCGTACTTCATCCTGCCGACGCACCAAATAACCCGCTAAATAAATAATCAAAAAGAACTTCACCATCTCAGAACACTGTAGTGTTAGAGGCCCTAATAACAACCAGCGTCGACTTCCATTCCTTACACTGCCAATGCCTGGAATCAAGACAATAACCAACAGCACGAAACCGATCATCAACCAAAACCAACCTGTTTTTTCCCAAAAGGACATTGGAAACTGGAAGGCGATTAATGCAGCTGTCAAACCAACACTAAGATGAAATAAGTAGCGAATCGTATGAAAAAATGGATCACCATAGCGCTCAGCTGAAAACTCAATCGAAGCCGAGCTCATCACCACAAAACCAATTGAAATTAACGTAGCCGCAGCAAATGCCAACCAAATATCAAAGGCAGGTGCAGATTCAACGCTCAACTTTGATGAAGTTGAGGATCGCTTATTAACTCTTGCTTTTACTGCAACAGCACCCATTAACGCACCTTTCCTTCAGCGTACTGCTGAGCAATATCCTGAACCCTATTGGCAAACACATCACCTCTATGCTGATAACTTTGAAACATGTCGAAACTGGCGCAGGCTGGAGATAATAAAATCGCATCACCGCATTCGGCATATTGTAATGAGGTTGTTACTGCGCTCTTCATACTTTCAACTTTGATTACTGAGCACTCCTCAGCAAATAATTGTTCTAACTCATCAGCAGACTCACCTAGCACAATGACTGCTCGACAAGCTTTTTTAATTACAGGCAGCAAAGGAGAAAAATCAGTGCCTTTGCCTTCTCCCCCTGCGATTAAAATTATTTTTCCATAATGGTTAGATAATCCTTCAATTGCAGCAATCGCAGCACCTACATTAGTTCCCTTGGAATCGTTATAAAAATCAACATCGTTTATTTTGGAAACAAACTGACAACGATGTGGCAAACCCGTAAAGTTTTTTATCGCCTCTAACATTGGCTCCATTTCGAAACCGATAGCTTTACCTAACGCTAATGCTGCCAGTACATTTTCAACATTATGGCCACCTACCAACTTCATCTCTGATACTGGCATTAATTTTTCAAACTCATAAGCCAAGTAATCAACATCTCCTTCTTGGATCAAACCAAAGGCTTTGAAATCTGGTTTACCCAAACCAAAACTCCATACTTCAACATCATCTGCAATCAAAGGTTTGGTTAATGTATCGCCTCGGTTAATGACAACTTTCTTACAATTTCTAAAAATACGATGTTTAGCCTGATGATAAGCCACTAAATTAGGATATCGATCCATGTGATCAGCACTAATGTTTAATACGGTTGCCACCTCTGCTGATAATTTTTCTGTACGCTCAAGCTGAAAACTGGACAACTCCAATACGTATAAATCAGGTTCCTTTTCTGTTAATAAGTCCAATGCAGGAATACCAATATTCCCACCCACTGCAACCACCTTGCCACAAGCTTTAGCCATCTCTCCGACTAAGGTAGTCACTGTAGATTTACCATTCGATCCTGTTATCGCGATAATAGGTGATGAGACTTCCTGCCGGAATAGATCGATATCACCACAAACCACTACTCCATTTTCTACAGCCTTACGTATTGCTGGCTCTTCCAAGGCGACACCAGGACTAACCACCAACTCACCTGCGCCCTCTAAAGACTCGTCGGAAATATCACCCAAAAATACAGGCGCTTCTGGAAACTCCTCTTGTAGCTCACTTAAACCGGGAGGATTTTTCCGACTATCTACCACGCTAAAAGTAATATTCTTTTTTGAAAAATAGCGCGCACAGGACAACCCGGTCATTCCCAGACCGACTATCACTTTCCTGTTATCTGTTGCTATTAATTGCACGCTGTTCTCACTTCACTATCACGTCACTATCAGATTAAATACAGTTATCGAAGTTTTAATGTCGCCAAACCAAACAACACTAGCATCACAGTAATAATCCAAAAACGCACTATCACTCTCGGTTCAGGCCACCCCTTTAACTCAAAGTGATGATGAATAGGCGCCATTCGAAAAATTCGTCGTCCAGTCAACTTAAAGGATGCAACCTGCAAAATGACCGAGACCGTTTCCAATACGAAAATCCCACCCATAATAAAGAACACAATTTCGTGCCGAATAATGACAGCCATCGCACCTAGTGCAGCACCCAAAGCTAATGCACCCACATCACCCATAAATATTTGTGCTGGATAAGTGTTAAACCATAAAAAGCCCAAACCAGCTCCACCTAAAGCACCACAAAAAATGACCAACTCTCCGGTTCCGGCAATATAAGGAACAAATAAATAACTGGAGAATTCCGTATTACCAACGATGTAAGCGATGATCCCTAATGCAGAACCCACCATTACAGTTGGCATAATTGCCAAGCCATCCAAACCATCAGTTAAATTCACTGCATTACTTGAGCCGACAATGACAAAGTATGTCAACACAACAAAGAACCAACCCAGGTCAATGGCAATATCCTTAAAGAAAGGAAAAAATAATTGTGTTTCGATAGGTGTCGAAGCCTGGGTATAAAGAAAAATAGCAGCACCTAATCCAGCCACTGATTGCCAAAAATACTTCCATCGTGCCGGTAAGCCGCGTGAATTTTTTTCTATCACTTTTCGATAATCATCCACCCAACCTACAGCACCAAAAACTGTAGTAACAAACAAAACAACCCATACATATTTGTTAGTTAAATCCGACCACAACAAGGTACTTAAAATAATTGCCACCAAAATCAGAGCGCCCCCCATTGTCGGCGTACCCGACTTACTTAAGTGAGTCTCAGGTCCATCATCGCGAATAGATTGGCCGATTTGGTGATAATTTAATTTTTGAATCATATAGGGACCGAACAACAAACTGATTAACAGCGCTGTTAGAATTCCCAGAATACCGCGCAGCGTCAGGTAACTAAAAACCTGAAAACCGCTGATATATTGTGATAAATAATCTGATAACCAGAGAAGCATTATTGATTGTCTCCATTATTTTTATTGTTGTTTTTATTAATTAATGCCTCTACCACTTTTTCCATATGCGCACTTCGCGATCCCTTCACTAAAATCACTGAAAAATTAAATGCACTATTAACATCAGGCAACAAACTTTTTAAATCAGGATAGGCTTTAGCATTAGCGCCAAAAACCTTAACCATATCGTCAGAAAATTCACCGACAGTAATTAATTGCTCCACACCCTTATCTCTTGCATAACGAGCAACGTCTATATGTAGCGATTGCCTTTGTTCTCCCAGCTCTCCCATTGTTCCTAAAATCAGGCAACGTGTTCCCGGCAATTTTTCCAGCACATCGATGGCAGCCTTAACCGCATCTGGGTTTGCGTTGTAGCTATCATCAATCAACAATCGATCAGAAAGCTCAATCGCTTTCATTCGCCCTGTAACTGCTTCTGTCTTTTCCAGACCCGCTTTTATTTGCTGAAAAGTCGCACCCACCGAAGAAGCAGTAGCTGCTGCCGCCACGGCATTAGTGACATTTTGTTCTCCTAATAGAGATAAACTCACCGCAATTTCTTCACCCTGACCACAGAGAATAAAATTTGACTTACCTGTACTGGTCAACTGGATATTGCGTGCATAGAAACTGGCTGAAGCATCCAGCTTGCTGAAGGAAATAATATTTTTTGTCGACGATTGTTGCCGCCACTGTTCAAAATAAACATCATCTTTATTGATAACGGCAACACCATCTTCTGGGAGATTTTCAAAAATTTGCCCCTTGGTAGCTGCCACACCATCCAATGAACCAAAGCCTTCTATATGAGCAGACTTAGCATTGGTCAAAAGAGCCACTGTAGGCTCAGAAAACTGTGTCAAATAGCGAATATCATTTTGTTTACTGGCGCCCATTTCGATTACCGCATATTGATGCTCAGGCTTGATAGACAGCAATGTTAACGGTACACCAATCTCATTATTTAGATTTCCTTGTGTAGCCAATACATTCCCGCTCTCTGCAAGAATATTGGCAATCATTTCCTTAGCAGTGGTTTTACCTGCACTACCTGTTAAGGCAATAACCGGCCCTTTAAAGAGACGACGATTGTGCCGGGCAATCACTCCCAAAGCATATCGAGAGTCATCACAAACCAACTGAGGGATTTGTACGTCCGACTCTTTACTGACTACCGCCGCTACCGCTCCGGCATTTGCCGCCTGCTGAACAAATTTGTTGCCATCAAAATTAGGGCCTTGTAAAGCAACAAACAAATCACCTATAGAAATGTTGCGCGTATCCGTCGATAACGATGAAAAAGTTATCGACGGCTTGTTTGTTACAGCTATTTCATTAGGTACTGCACCGATATCGTTAGCAATATCCAGCAAGTTAAGTGCAGTCATCATTCTGCACCTCCTGACAATCGCGCTCTCTCAGCTAATGCCAACCGAGCTTGTTTGATATCGCTAAAAGGTAAATAATCTTTACCAACAATCTGGTAATCTTCGTGCCCCTTGCCCGCAATTAATACACAGTCGCCTGGCTTAGCCTGTTTAATACAAGCGGTAATGGCTTTGGCTCGATCTTCTTCGACCAGGGAAGGCGAATCAACACCACTTAATATTTCATCGATAATAGTCGCAGGATTTTCTGTACGAGGATTATCCGTTGTCACCACCATATGATCTGCAAAACGTTGGGCAACTTCTCCCATTAAGGGGCGCTTACCCTGATCACGATCACCACCACAACCAAATACACACCACAGTTTGCCCTGAGCATGTTGACGCATTGCTTCGAGTGCTTTCTCTAATCCATCGGGTGTATGCGCATAATCAACCACCACTGAAATATCAGACTCTACTGCCACTCTTTCCATTCGACCTGATACAGTTTTTAAACTTGGCAGCTGATTGATCACATCGTGCAGTGAATAACCTATTGCAGCCAATGATGTAATCGAACCCAGCAAATTACTTAAGTTAAAGCCCCCCAGTAATGGGCTTTCTATATGATATTGTCCCCAGGGAGAAAATAATTCTGCACTAACACCTTTATCGTGGTATCGAATATTCTCTAACCATAAAGATCGGTCATTGGCATGCTTTGCTTTCTTTAAACCATAGCCATAACACGCCACATCAGCATTACCATTGACATTAGCAGCTTTGAACATCGCTTCAGCTGAAGCGTCATCGGCATTAATGACTGCAATTTTCAACCCTGGCATTTGGAATAATTTTGCTTTTGCTTTTATATAAGTCTGCATGTCACCATGGTAATCAAGATGATCTCGGCTGATATTGGTAAACAAAGCTAATTGAAATGTCAGCGCAGCAACACGCCCCTGTGACAAACCATGTGATGAAACCTCCATCACGACATGACCAACTCCTTGATCACTCCATTTTGCTAAATATTCCTGTAACTCAATAGGACCCGGTGTAGTATTAACACTATCCTTCAGCTCACCATCGACTCCACATCCTATTGTGCCGATACAGCCGCAGCTTTTACCGATAAGATTAAGCAACTGCATCATAATATGGGTGCAGCTGGTTTTTCCGTTAGTACCGGTAACACCGATCAATGACAACCGCTGACTTGGATTGTTATAAAATTTTCCTGCAATGGCGCTAATTTTTTCTGACAGGTTTTCTATAGTTACGACAGGAATAGATTGAGAATCGTATTGCGAGGGTGACCATTCCTCTGTCTTTTCAGCCAGAACAATAGATGAACCGCTAGTTATTGCCTGTTCAATATAATCACGTCCATCACTCTCATAGCCGCTAACGGCTAAAAACATATCTCCCGGGACCACTTTTCTACTGTCAGCACTGATTCCCGAAATTATTGTGGATAGCACATGATCAGCCAGCTCCAGCTTAGCCAGCTCTGCGCTATCCAATAATTCTGACAGGTGCTTCCCTGTATGTTTTTCTGCCATCATCATCAAACCGATTTGCGCCCCCTTACTGAAGTAGAGGACACATCTGCTGGTGACTGTTTCACTCGCTCAGCCAGGGATTCTCCTGGCAATATTTTATCTGGAGCCACTTCTAAAATACGAAGAGAGTCTGCCATTACCTTAGAGAAAACAGGCGCTGCGGCTTCACCACCGTGATATCGATCCAAATCGGGTTCGTCGACCATCACGATGGTTACTACTTTAGGATTTGTTGCCGGAGCCATACCCGCAAACACCGCCATATAGCGATCATCCGCATAACCATTAGCACCAACCTTATGTACTGTTCCGGTTTTTCCCGCCGCGGTGTAGGCTGCCATTTGTGCAAGTGTCGCTGTACCACCATCCTGAGTCACTGTTTTCAACATATCGTTAACCTGGTGCGCAATTCTTTCGCTGATAATGCGCTCCCCCTCACTCTTGCTCGATTCAGTTTTCTTTAACAAAGTTGTGGAATGCTTGAAGCCACCGCTGGCTAACACTGAATAAGCTTGAGCGAGTTGCAACGGTGTAACGGCCAAGCCATAACCGAAGGCAAAATTAACGCGTTCAATAGGCTTCCAATTCGGACGATTAGGTACAATGCCGGAGCTTTCTCCTGGGAAGCCACTACCCGTACTTTCACCTAAGCCAAAACGCCGAAACACTTCCCACACCATTTGCTCATCAAGATCCAACGCCAACTTACTGGTTCCGACCTGGCTGGACTTGGTCAAAATTCCAGTGATATCAATCACGCCGTAATTAATAGGATCAAGTAAGGTTTTATTTCCAACCCGGATATAGCCAGGGTCAGTATTAATCTGAGTTTTTGGCTGATATTTTCCAGACTCCAACGCCGCAACAACCGTTAATGGTTTCACTGTCGAGCCGGGCTCGAACATATCTGTCATGGCGCGATTTCGCATACTGCTTGCTTGCAACTGTCGACGATTATTGGGATTGAAAGAGGGCTGGTTAACCATCGCCAGGACTTCACCCGTATCGACATCCATCATTACCAAAGAACCGGAACGGGCACTCATCCGCTTGATGGCTGCCTTCAGTTCTCGATAGGCTAAATATTGCAAGCGCATATCAATACTCAACATCAAGTCTTTCCCGGAGCGCGCCTGCACGCCCTGATCAATATCTCGAAAGACGTTGCCATGCAGATCCTTGAGTACACGCTTACTACCGGACTCACCTTTTAGCCAATGGTCATAGGCAAGCTCAATGCCTTCCTGCCCTTTGTCATCAATATTGGTAAAACCAACAATATGCGCTGCGACCTCCCCTGCCGGGTAGTAACGCTTGTACTCTCGCTGGATATTCACACCGGGGATTTTTAGCGCCAACACATCTTCTGCCTGAGCCGGCGCAATATGACGACGAAGATAAACGAAGCTTCGCCCTTTATTAGACTGAACTTTGTTAATTAACCGCTGCTTATCGATGCCCACCACTTTTGCCAGCGAAGCCCAGGACGAGAAATCTTCGGGAAGATGTTTTGGATTTATCCAAACAGATGCCACTGGTGTACTGACCGCCAATGGTTCGCCATTTCGATCTGTAATCACTCCACGATATGCAGGAATATGCTCAGTACGGACCGAGCGTGCGTCGCCCTGCCCCTGTAAAAATTCATGCCCACGATCAACATCTAGCACCTGCAAAGACAACACGCGCCACACCAACAATAAAGCGAGCGAAGCCAATAGCAACATTGCCAAATAAAAACGCCATACCGGAACGGCTTGTCGCACCACTTTTGTCATTGCTCAATCACTACTATTGCTGCAGGCTCAGGAGCACGCATGTTCAACCGGGTTTTAGCAAGTTCTTCAATCCGTGAATGAGACGCCCAGGTACTTTGCTCTAGCAACAAGCGCCCCCACTGTTCTTCAAGCTGCACTGTTTGTTTATTTAATTGCTGCAACTCACTAAACAATTGGCGCGCTTTATAGGAGCTGAAAACAACTGCTAAAGCTGTAGTAACCACCATCAACCACAACACAATACACACCAACCACCACTTATTAACTCGAAACTTATTAACTCGAAACGTCGGCGCGCCAGCCTCTGCAGATGCAGATTGCTTGGAATCACCAGCATTAAGGAACAGACTAAAATTCATCAATAGTTCCCGCTTAAACAGCTTCAAGCCAAACACTACTTAACAAAAACACAACAACCGGCACGACCGGCTATTTAACTTGATCAGGCAATTTTTTCCGCAATGCGCATAATGGCACTGCGCGAACGCACATTTGCTTGCACTTCCTGCACATCCGCTCGAATTGCCTTGCCCACTTGTTTTAATCGTTTATTTAACTGAGATTCCATAACAGGCACATTCGCCGGAAGCTCATCACCCCTTACATGTTTTTTAATAAAACGCTTTACCATCCTGTCTTCCAGCGAATGAAAACTGATAATCACCAACCTTCCCCCAATCGCTAAAACGTCCAGCACATCCTCTAAAAAACACTCCAAATCACCCAGCTCGTTATTAATAAATATCCTTATTGCTTGAAATACTTTTGTCGCTGGATGCTTACCCTTTTCCCAGGCCGGGTGCGCCTCAGAAATAATTTTTGCCAACTGTAATGTTGTTTCAATAGGCTTCTCAGCTCTTGCCAACACTACAGCTTTTGCCAATCTTCTTGAGTAACGTTCTTCACCGTACTCTTTAAATACTTTTGCAATCTCTTGCTCGCTGGCAGTCGCCAACCATTCAGCAGCGCTCATTCCTTCGTTAGGGTTCATCCTCATATCCAGCGGCCCATCGCGAAGAAAACTGAAACCTCTTTCAGCCTGATCCAACTGCGGTGAAGACACCCCCAAATCCAGTAGCACACCATCAACATGTCCACTGTAACGCTCTGCTACCAGCGCCTTTAATTCAGCGAAGGAGCCCTGTGCAATGGAAAAACGAGGATCCTCCTCTTCCAGCTTCTTCCCTACAGCTATAGCTTCAGGATCCTTATCAATCCCCAGCAATGAGCCATTAGGGCTCAACCTCTGCAAGGTCCTTCTACTGTGACCACCGCGACCAAAGGTACCATCCACATACCGCCCTTCAGGATCGACCAACAGGGCAGCGATTGCCTCCTTTAGCAAGACCGTTTCGTGCACTCTACGCCTCTGTTCTTGCCCTACACTCTACAGGGATAACTCTAGAACTTGTGATGGCACCTCTTCCTCATCACCACCATCTTCGTTCAGATACTTGAACCACTCCTCTTCACTCCACAATTCAAGCTTCTTACTTTGACCCACCAGCATTAACTTCTTTTCAAGACCAGCGTAATCTCTCAACGTGGGAGGCAGCAGAATACGGCCATTACCTTCATCAATTTCCAACGGCGTGGCATAACCAATCAAAATGCGCTGCATCTTGGCGGCTTTGCGATTGATATTTGGCAAACTCTCAATTTTCGGTAGCAGTTGTTGCCACTGCTGTTCCGGATAGATCAGCAGGCATCGTTCTTCGGTGTGAGCCGTCACTACTATTCGGCCACCACACTCAGACAGCAACGCATCCCGGACCTTCGCCGGAATGGCCAGACGCCCTTTGGCATCCATATTGATTGCATTGCTACCGAGATACATTTTTTGCTGATAATTCTTTAATTCTGGTTATTTAAATCCACAAAAAGACACTACTTTCCACTTTTATACACTTTTTTGAACTATAGAGATAAGCCCCCTATAGATCAAGGCGAAAAATGTGAAAAATCATCGAATTTCGGCAAATAAAACGAGAACTTGCAGTGATCTCCTTAGAAACCACCATAAAAGAAAAACACAAAAACAGCAAAAACAAGATAGTAGAAGAAGAACTTAAAGTGTTACTTTAAGTTTAAAGGAGTTTATTAGGAGATTTTCTTAATAAATATAAGAACTGGTCATATTTTGACCAATCTGTGCAGATATAAATAAGGCTAAAAACTTAGAATACAAAACTCTCTTACTCAATGAACAAAGTAGCAGCATCTTTGCGCCGATGCCAAACCCATTACAACAAAACCTATTTTTAATTTCAGATGAAACAGATATACACCACTGATAGAATTGCGCGCCTTATGTTCTATCATTTAAGTTTTTACACACCGCCAGAATCGAATGGATATTAATCAGTACTATATAGAAGAAGACGGAAACATCCGCTTTACTCGTCAACAAGCCAGCAATTTCGCTAAAGACATCGCCGACGATTTCAACCCACTGCATGATATCGATGCCAAACGGTTCTGTGTTCCTGGTGATTTGCTTTTTGCTTTAATTCTCTGCAAATACGGCATCACCAAGCATATGCAGTTTACCTTTTCAGGCATGGTGACGGATGAAGTCACTTTGCTATTGCCAGAGGAAGCACCCCATATTTCAATACAAGGTACCAACGGCAAAGAGTATTTAAGTGTTGAGCATACCGGTGACAACTCCAATGATGATTCGCTCATTAAAAGCCTGACTGAAAGCTATGTAACCTTTTCAGGTCATACCTTTCCGCACATCCTTATCCCATTAATGACCGAGAAAGATGTGATGATCAACCCAGATCGCCCCATGGTCATGTATCACAGCATGCTTATCGATCTGGACGAGCTCGCTCTTAGTAATGTGGAATTAAAACTGGATGAGGAAAAAACCATCTTTAAGATGGAAGGTAAACGAGGAAATGTATGCTTAGCCTTCAATCTTACCAACGACGGTAAAGTTATTGGCCGGGGAGAAAAGCATATGGTGGTCAGCGGCCTCAAACCTTATGAGAAAACAGTGGTAGACAAGGTCAGCGAAGACTACGCACTTTGGAAAAAAGCCTATCACTCTGAAGACTAAAGCAAGCCTGAGATATTGCTTACTTCACCTGCTTTCGCTCACTTTCGCCGGCTTTTGCCTACTCTCGACAGAAACCAGGTGAAGCCATTTTGTAATCAGAAACATTAACTATAGACAGCCATTGCAGCTGGTACTGCGACACCCTGATTAATGGCGGCACCTTGAGCTGCCAACACACTTTCAAGTGCAGACAAACACAGCAAAACATTGGTCTGATTACAGGCATGCCCCATCAGCCCTATGCGCCAAGCTTTACCTGCTAACGCACCCAAACCTGCGCCAATTTCCAGGTTGTACCTGGATAACAATTCTGAACGCACTACAGCATCATCGACACCTTCAGGAATCGCAATCAGGTTTAATTGTGGCAACCGGCTTTCCACAGCAACCACCATCGACAGGCCCATTGCCTCCAAACCGGCAACTAACGCCTTATGATGTAATTGATGGCGCTGCCAGGCATTTTCCAGCCCCTCATCCTTCAACATCACCAATGCTTCATGTAATGCATACATGGCATTAACAGGAGCCGTGTGATGGTAAGCGCGCTTGGTATTCCCCCCCCAATATCCCATCACTAATTGCATATCCAGAAACCAACTCTGTACTTTATGCTCACGACTACTGATTCGTTCTACTGCTCTTGGCCCAAAACTCACTGGCGATATACCTGGCACACAGGACAGACATTTTTGGGTACCGGAATACACGGCATCGATACCCCAGCCATCGACATCTATTTCAATACCACCTAAAGATGTCACCGTATCGACAATCGTCAACGCATCATTATCTCTGGCTAACTGACACAAGGCCTTGGCATCACTCTCAACGCCAGTGGATGTCTCCGCATGGACAAAAGCCAATATCGACACATCTGGATGCTGCGCAAAAGCATCAGCCACTTTGTTAACGTCAATGGGCTTACCCCATTCATCTTCAACCATAACAGCAGTTCCGCCAGCACGCTCTACGTTCTCCTTCATGCGGCCACCGAATACGCCGTTTTGGCACACAATGACTTTATCACCAGGCGAAACCAGGTTAACAAAACATGCTTCCATGCCCGCTGAACCCGGCGCAGATACCGGCAATGTTAGTTCATTCTCAGTTTTGAAGGCATATTGCAACAGGCCCTTAATCTCATCCATCAAACCAATAAATTCAGGGTCCAAATGACCAATAGTCGGCCGCCCCAGCGCCTCTAATACACGAGGACTAACATCTGAAGGGCCAGGCCCCATCAATGTGCGCTGTGATGGATGAAAACTCTGAGACATAGGAAACTCCTAAAAACTAATGTCAAAATAGATTGATTAAACCGTGACCTAACCGAAAAGGGCGTAAAAGGTAGCAGCTTTCGGCCCGTGAAAAAACCACTTTGCGCAGTTAATCACGAGAATTAAGCAATGACAGTCAAACCTAACTCTTGTCCAGACGCCAGCCATCCGCATATCGCCAGATACGATGTCGTGCTCCAGAAGCGTCAACCTGACCGGAATCGTAACCGGAATCTCCTGGTAATAGCGTCACCGGCACCTCACCGGCATGAACTACTTTAGGCAAATATTCGGCGATTGGTCTGTCTCTATACATAGCCAACATCTCTGCGACATTCGAGCATTCCGACAATTCGGTTAAGGTAACGAAGGTAGGTGGTAACATTTCGATCCGGCCACATCGATGATCTGCCAGCGCAACTTCGGGTAGATACCATCGATGCTCAAGTATCTCTCCACCGCATACCTGAACATTGTCATTTCCTTTATGAGCTTCTCCGACAAAAAACCAGGTAGAAAAGCGTTTAGGTTGACCGACCGGCGTAGTCCAATGGGAAAAATGTAAAAGGTCATCTTTCTCTATCTTTAGCTGCGTCTCTTCTTCCAATTCTCTGGTAGCCGCACGACGGGCAACCGTCTCGATATTTTCCTCTTCAGACCCATGATCTTCACAATCAATCTTTCCTCCAGGAAATACCCAAGCTCCGCCTGCAACTCTGACTTGATCTGAACGCCGCAACATTAATACCTCAAGCCCTGATAGGCCATTTCGAATCAATACTATCGTCGCCGATGGAATAAGTGCCGTCATAACATAACCATAAATTTCAGAATTAACGAGATCGGAAAAGCACTCAAAAACACCCTTCACCCTCCACCTCGATCCTCAGGAATAAAAGCATTAGATTTCAAAACTTTAAGCTGCGATATTATCAAAATAAGCTACATTAATTACTGATAATCAAAAACTGCACTAAAACGCATATTGCCTGGGACTGCTCTTCAGATGGAATTATTACAGCACTGCCAAAGCCATTCAGAAAAATACTATGGCGAACTGTTGCATGCAGCTGAAAAGACGCTGGAAGACACGCTGTTCAAACAGGCCGAATCCTGCACATCCAACGAAGACCAACGCCGGTATTTTGAGGCCATGCAGGAGCTTAAAAATAATAGTGGCGCAATGCATGCTGTGTTTGGCAAAAGGCTAAATAAGCGCTTTGATGATTTTATTCATGGCCGCGATGAAGAAGCCTCCCTCGATAGCCATCTTAATATCGGTGATCTGTCATTGGTCAAGCGTGAAGAACTTGAAGATGAACTAGCAATTTCCGTTATCGTATCGAAGGGTAATAGTCGCAACTCTGAATCCCTCTGGAAACTGAATCGTCGATTAGCTGTTATCCGCGGCGGTAAAAGTGTCAGCGACGAAACCAACCCCTTTGGACCTGCGGCAGTATGCGATGCTATTCATGCAGCGGTATCATTGCTAAATGTCGACGACAAATCCCGCATTCTAATCTACAAGCAATTGGGAAAAGTTTTTGTTGTCAGTTTTTCCAAAGAACTATGCGCCCTAAATGATCTGTTAGTTGAGAAAGGAATTTTACCCAATCTCAAATTCTCACTGAGCAACAGGGAACAAACGACAACATCACAGCCTTCAGAAGGAGACGAAGCATCTGCCAACTCAACTACCGAATCACTCATAGAATCCGCAACAAGTATTGCCCACCAACAGGAACTGTATCAATCCATACGAACTCTACAGACAAGCCTGCAATCTCGTACAGAACCACGAACCGAAACAGCAGGGGGTGTAAGCCTTAAAGGGCTAGATACTAGTGGAACAGGAGGTATAGATACTTTCTCTGCGATTGATTACGCCTTAACACTTAGCGCAATCCAACAATCACAAGCATTATTAGCCGCAGCAAAAAGCAACCAACCGCTTTCGGCGGACCTAGTCGAAAGTAAATTTGTTGACCAATTACAAAAACAGGCCAAGGACGATGGCCATCATAAAATGTCTCAAGACGATGCCGATACCGTCGATTTGGTTGGCATGATTTTCCGCTACATGCTGGATGATTCAAAGCTACACGATGTCGTAAAGTCCATGCTCAGTCACCTGCATACCCCTTATTTAAAGCTGGCATTAATGGACAAAAGCTTCCTGGATAATTATCAGCACAATGCCCGCATATTGCTGAATACAATGGCAGACGTCGGCGGCCGCTGGGTAAAAGATGAAGACGACCGAACCGTATTGCCCAAAATCAAAACGACTGTTGAAAATGTCTTAAAAGGCTTTGTGGATGACGTCACCATTTTTGATCGATTATTAGAAGATTTCTCGCGCTTTAAGGATAACCTTGAGAAACGCGCGCAAATGGTGGAAAAACGTAATACAGAAGCCCAACAAGGTTTGGAAAAACTCGAAATTTCTAAACAGAAGGCTATGGATGAAGTGGTACTGCGCCTGGAAAAAGCCGATGTACCACCTTTGGCACAGGATTTATTACGCCAGCCATGGTGTGATTTCCTGGCTTTTAATTTACTTCGCCATGGCGAAGACAGCCTGACCTGGGCGTCGGCATTAAAAGTGTTAGACGGTGTCGTTTGGAGTGTGCGACCAGATCAGGCGGTTGATAGCAAAGAAGATTTGCATAGGCGACAAATCGAGCTGGACCAAACGGTAGCAGAAGGGTTAACAACCATCGGCTATGACAAAGAAGCCTCGAAGAATTTACTCGAATCCCTTCGAGAAGCACAGGAACTCATTTTCCACGGCGCAGTGATGGATGAAGTCAAGGAAAGTCAGGCTCAGTCAGATCATAAAGTCAGCGCAGCCACTGCGGCGCCCAAAGAAACGGATAAAAAACCTACCGAGAGCGCCATAACGCGACAAATGGCAAAACAAAAAACGCGCGAGGCCGCCAGAGATGATGGCCCACCGCTCAGCGATGAAGAGCGCTCCATGATCGATACACTCAAGGAAATAGCCTTCGGTACCTGGTTTGAATTTGACCGTGAAACCAACACAGCTTTATTAAAACTGGCTTGGTTCAGTAAGGTTACAGCGCATTATATGTTTGTCGATCAGTCTGGCGTCAAACAGGCCGTAGAAACTCAAAACAATCTGGCCAGAGGGATGTGTGCTGGCAACATCCGGATTGTTCAGCCTTCGAAAAAGTCTTTTATGGAGCGCGCTTTGGAGGCGGTGTTCAATAAACTCAAACTGTCATAGCTCGTTTAAAATCGATCACACCTCATTAAAGTAACGGCTTATTGCGAATATCTTCTATAGCTTGTTCAAGATCAGCATACGCTTTGCGTACATCGACTCTAATGCCCACTTCGGCCTTACGGGATATCTGGGTAACAGGAAAAATAAAATCCTTTTCAAAACCTGGCACCTGCAAAGCACGGGAGCGACCATATCTATCAATGTAAACTGTCCAAATTAAACCACGCTCACTTTTAAGTAATTCTCCGAGTACAAAGCCCATGGCCTGTAACTGCGCCACCTGCTCCTGACCAACAATGCCGTCGTCCAGCAGACGCTGCAAGACTGCCAAATCGTTATCCTTTTTACCATTTAATACACGTCCAAAATGTCTGCGAGCCAATTCATCAAGTCCATTACGCTGATCCTGCATATAACTTCTATCGATGGGTGATAGTGGTTCTGAGCGCCAATCCTGAGCATAAGTGGACATGGGTACTAACAAGCAGAACGCCAACAAAACCACAAAATATCGAATCACGGTATCACTCTCCTTCAAACTTTTTAAATTAGACAGCTTAAATCACTATTTACTCACAAATATGCCTAAGCATGAGATAGCAACTCAAAGTAGATAATAGATTTTATAATGCCAACAAAAATTATACTTGTTACTCATCAATAAAATGCCTTTCTCAGTTTTTTTTGACAACAAAATGTAAAGTATACTTGACAAAAATTCCTGCCCCACCTACCATCAAATGTAAAACAAGCTTTACATATATATTTAATGCAAATCTAAGGAGGCAAAAATGATGAAGACCATGGAAAAACGAAATTTTATCCAATTTGTAGCAGGTATGACTGGTTACAGCATCCTTTTAGGAGTGAGTATGTCTGTCATTGATTCGGGCAACATCGAACCAATATGGCAATACATGTTTGCACTATTGCCATTACTGCCATTCTCCGTCGCTCTATCTGCGATTATTTCCACGGTAAGGAATATGGATGAGTTACAAAAGCAAATCCAACTTGAAGCAATACTTTATGCTGCATTGATTACAGGAGCGATAGCAACTTGTTTAGGCCTTCTTGAGGCAAATGAGCTGATTGCGCACCTACCCATCATATGGATACCGGCAGCGATGATTTTGATCTGGGGAACCGCTTCAGCATTAATTGCTCGTCGGTATGGATAGTCGAAAGCCAATGAAAAATATTTTAAAGCAATTAAGAAATGAACATGAATGGTCACAGCAAACCCTGGCCGAAAAAGTTGGCGTCTCCAGACAAACAATTATTGCGATAGAGAAAGGAAAATATGACCCAAGCCTGCCATTGGCATTTAAGCTAGCAAGCAGCCTACAAGTGACTATCGAAGATATATTTATTCCCGATTAAGCTGAAATCAATGCGCATAATGTAAAGTAACTGGCGATATCCAGCTAAATCTGTAACCAGCGCTTGAGCTTACCGGAAGCGGTCAGTACCATTACGCATCGCAATTTTGATCAGCAAGATAATCCCTCTCGGAGATAGTGAATGATAACCGGCAGTATGGTTGCGTTAGTAACCCCAATGACCACCAGCGGCGATATCGATTGGCCCGCCCTGAGAAAACTGGTGGACTTCCATCTCCAGGAAGGTACTCACGCGATTGTAGCAGTAGGCACTACCGGCGAATCAGCCACTTTAAGCGTCGCTGAACATTGTATGGTCATTAAACATGTGGTCGATCAGGTTAATGGCCAAATACCCGTCATTGCCGGTACCGGCTCCAATAGTCCTCATGAGGCAATTGAACTTACCAATGAAGCCCGTGTAGCCGGTGTCGACGCCTGTTTACTTGTTACACCCTATTACAACAAACCCACTCAAGAGGGCTTGTACCTATTCCATAAATATATTGCGGAGCGAGTTGCCATCCCTCAAATTCTCTATAACGTGCCCGGCCGCACAGCCTGTGATATGTATAATGACACCGTCGACCGGTTAGCCAATATCGACAATATTATCGGTATCAAAGATGCCACTGGTGATCTTGAGCGCGGTAAAGATTTAATCGAGCGCTGTTCAGATCGGATAGCCATTTATTCCGGCGATGACCCAACAGCAGCTGAATTAATATTGCTGGGCGGCAAAGGCGATATCTCTGTAACTGCCAATATCGCCCCTAAATTAATGTCACAACTGTGTGAAGCAGCCTTGGCTGGAAATACTGAATTAACTCGCCGGCTTTCCGACCAGCTGATGCCTGTACACAACAATCTTTTTCTGGAATCCAACCCTATTCCAGTCAAATGGGCTCTTGCTGAAATGGGCTATTTACAACAAGCTGGTATTCGCTTACCACTTACCCCTTTTAGTGCTTCAGAGCAGCCTAAACTTCGCAGCGCCATGCAACAAACCGGCATTCTGTAGGGCTATTATTATAACAACCAGAATTTTTCTCTACGAAAATCCTAGTACGGCACCCTTAATACGGAACCATCAATGAAAGTATTTTTAAAACTGATTACTGTCACCTCCCTAGCCTTGACGATGAGCGCTTGTAGCTGGATATTCGGTGACACCTTCCGCGATCGCAGTGACGACTATCGCCAGGCTAAAGTAGAGCCACCACTGCAACTACCGGATACAATCAAAAACAATGCTATTGGTGATAATTACGCCATCCCGCCCATCAGTGATCGCACCTCTCTAAGCGAAGAATTTGTACTGCCCCGACCAGAACCACTGGACGATGATATCAACAGAGATGCAGTGCGCATTAACAGCCTAAATGATAGCCGCTGGATTTTAGTTAATGGCTCTCCAGGGCAAGTATGGCCACGATTACGCGGTTTTCTGAGCCTGAATCAACTTACTGTCAACCGTGCCGATGCCGCCAGCGGCATTATAGAAACAGTATGGCTGCAACCGCAGGGTGAAGATGCAATCAGAGAACGTTTTCGTATTCGTATCGAACAGGGCGTTCAACGTGCCACCAGTGAAGTCTATGTATTACATGCCGATATCCGGGCAGGGCAAGATGACTGGCCCGATCAGTCCAGCAGCCAGGAACGCGAACACATATTAACTGACAACCTCGCACAATATCTTGCCGATAGCGCGGCGGCAGCGGCCGTTTCCATGTTGGCACAACAAGCTATCGACTCTTCAGGAAAAGTCACGCTAGAGGAAGATAATAGCGGCCAGATCTTCCTTCGTCTGGATTTACCCTTCGCCAGAGCCTGGGCTTCGATCGGTTTAGCGCTTGAAAAAGCGGGCTTTAACGTTGACGACTTGAATCGCTCTGAAGGTCTTTACTATCTAAACTATGTCGAAGCAAAAGATGAGGATGAACCAGGCTTTTTCCGCTCACTATTTAGTCGTAACAATGAAGAAGCCGAAGGCGAAGACTATCTGCTGACAGTGAAAAGGCAAAATGCTGAAACCGTCTTAATCACCATTGAACACCAAAGTGGCGAAACTATGGAGCGCAGCGAAGCAGATCACTTACTTAAACGCCTGAAACGTCATATCAGTTAATTTTTTGATGGTTCATCATAAAATGGCTCACTATACGCTATGAGTCTACAGTTCGCTTCCCTTGGCAGCGGCAGTCGCGGCAACGCAACTGTTATTCGCTCTGAAAATGCACTGATTTTAATCGACAACGGTTTCACCATTAAAGAAACCGAACGGCGACTGCAGCAACTGGGACATTCCCCTCAAGACCTCAGCGCGATTCTAGTCACACACGAACACAGCGATCACATTAAAGGTGTTGCTCCCCTAGCGAGAAAATATCAACTACCGGTTTATCTCACACACGGCACAGCCCAATATAACGGCATCAGTCAACTGCACGATTTACATGAGATTAACTTGCATCGACCTTTCGCGGTTGCCGATATCGAGGTCAAACCGGTGGCAGTCCCACACGATGCCAGAGAACCCTGCCAGTTCGTTGTTTCTTCACAGAATAAAACACTCGGAGTACTGACAGATTTAGGTAGCATTACGCCCTTTGTCATTGAGCAATACCGGTTGTGCGATGCTTTAATGCTCGAATGCAATCACGACCCCAAGATGTTGGCAACAGGACCTTACCCCCCGTCATTAAAACAACGGGTAGGCGGTCGCTGGGGACATTTGAGCAACCACCAGGCAGCGGACCTTTTACAAAATATTGAAATTGAAAAACTGGAACACCTGGTGCTGTGTCACATCAGCGAAAAGAACAACACCGAGGCGCTAGCGCGGGACAGTATTAAGACAATTTACGGAGAGAATAAAACCTTGCATTTAGCCGATCAGGAACAAGGCTTGACCTGGTTAGCTATTTAGCACGATAAATGATGCCCGGCCGACACTGCACCATCTCATAACAATCCGTCAATCCTGACAAGCCTTCTGAAGCTCCCAGTATTAAATAACCGCCTGGATGCAAGGTTCTATGGATACGCCGCAAAATATCGTTTTTTAATTCTGCTGAAAAATAGATCAACACGTTGCGACAGAACACCACATCAAACTTGCCTAGCGAAGCATAACTATCCATCAAATTAAGTGGTTGAAAGCGAATACATTTTTTGATTTCCGGTTTAACTCTCCACACCTCACCACCTAAGGAATCAAAAAAACGCCGCAACCGCTCACTAGCCAAACCCCGTCCCAGCGCTAAACCGTCGTATTCTGCCTTCTTACAATGTTCCAGCATACTGGGCGATAAATCAGTGGCTATAATCTCAACCGGATTTTTTAGCACTCCCATATTCGCGCTCTTATACTCTTCAACCAACATACTCAAAGAATAGGGTTCCTGCCCTGATGAGCAGGCTGCCGACCAAACCCTGAGTGTGCCCGGACGCGATTTTTGAATTTCCGGCAGCAACTTGTTTTTGAAAATATCGAAGGGGTGAGTATCCCGAAACCACAAAGTTTCATTAGTGGTCATCGCATCAACGACAGCTTCTTTTAGTATGCGATTAGAAAGCTGCTGCATGCGTCTGACTAATTCGCCCAGAGTCTCAATCTCATGTTGAGCCATCAGCTTACTGAGCCGACTCGTCACTAAATACTGTTTGTTATCTCCTAACAAAATGCCACAAGCTTTTTCGAGAAACTCCTTAAAAGCTTGATAATCAGTGGGATCACTACTCATAGAAAAGTCCTGAAACTACAGGAACTTGAAGATTCATAAGCTGGAACATCTCTCATCAATTGGTCACTGATACTAACAGGGTAGTCACGACAAACTATCCTAACAGTCAATACTAACAGTTATTATCTGTTATGTACCCTCTACATCCTTAATACGGTCGGTTACCATTGTTGCCAATTGATCCGGATTAAATTTGGCCAGAAAATTATCGGCTCCAACTTTTTTCACCATAGCTTGATTGAATACACCACTTAGAGAAGTATGGAGAACGATATGTAAATTCGCCATCCGTGGATCACCGCGTACTTCAGAAGTCAGCGTATAACCATCCATTTCTGGCATCTCAATATCCGAGATCATCACTAAAAACTTGCTGGGAACATCCTCGCCTTTATCCGCCAAATCCCTTAAATATTCCCATGCCTGCATACCATCATTGAGCACTGTCGTTTCCACCCCAACGGTTTCAACACAGCGTTTAATTTGTTTCCGCGCTATAGCCGAATCATCCACAATCAATACATGCTTGGAAGGAGCCAAGCTCACTACTTCATCTGCGAGAACCTCTTGAGAAATATCTTCCAGCATCGGGGAAACTTCTGAAAGAATTTTTTCCACATCGATAATCTCGACCAGTTTGCCCTCAACTTCAGTCACAGCGGTGAGGTAGTGTTCACGACCCGACCCTTTAGGTGGCGGATGGATATCACCCCAGTTCATATTGACAATTCTTTCGACGCCTCGCACCAAAAAGCCCTGAGTCTGGGTGTTGTACTCGGTAATAATGACAAAACCGTTCTCGATATCATCAAGAGCATGCTGGCCAGTAGCCAAACTTAAATCCATAATCGAAATGGTGCCGCCACGAATATTTGCCACCCCACGTACCACAGGGCTACTTTGTGGTAGCGAATTCAGCTTGGGGCACTGCAACACTTCTTTAACCTTGAAGACGTTAATACCATATATCTGCTCGCCATCTAAACGGAATAACAGTAGCTCTAACCGGTTTTCACCGACCAGCTGAGTGCGCTGATTTACTGTCTCAAGAACGCCTGCCATAGATGTCTCCTAGTGTCGTGTATATTCAATGTAGCATTTCATCAGCAGTATGGCTTTACTGCAGGCACGCTTATTGCAATTTATCTTCTCGTATCAGATGCCGACAAATAAATGACGCTAACGGCCATCTGAAGGATATCGGCAGAAATCCAGTTTCATTTACTCTGTCGTACTCTAGAGCATAGGCCAAGATAATGATTGTTCGTAGTTTTTCAATAATTTTTAGCCTGTTAATAACAGTTACGAATATCTCGTATGCGGCCGTCGACGCCCAGCAGATTAAGGCCGCTGTATCTAATTACCTCGATGCATATGAAGCCCAATTAGCAGAACAATACCCCGACGCAGAACGTATCGAATACCAAATCAGCAGTTTAGACTCTCGGCTAACGATGGCCGAATGCTCAGAAGCACTGTCGGTGACCCGCAGATCCACCAAAACTCTAGGACGGATAAACACTAAGGTGAGCTGCGATAGCGACACAGTGCAATGGTCCATCTATGTGCCAGTAGAAATTAATATTTATCAACGAGTGGTCACTACGACCAAGCCGATCGCTCGAAATCAGATTTTAGGTGCAGATGACCTTGACCTGCGCGAGGCTGATATTAGCCAGCTGCGCGGCGGCTACTTTTTCGCTCTCGACGAAGTAATCGGCATGGTTGCCAAACGAAACCTAATAGCAAACAAAGCGATTGATTCGCAGCAACTTAAACCGCCCATCATGATTAAAAAAGGCGAGGCCGTCATCTTGAATGCCAGTACAAGTGGGCTAACAGTAAAAATGCCGGGCGTAGCCCTTAATGATGGTCGCCATGGTGAACAAATTAGTGTTCGCAACACGCAATCAAAACGAATTGTTGATGCTAAAGTGATTGCCCCCGGGCAAGTTGCCGTGACAATGTAAACTGGGGGCACCTACTATTAAAGGGCAAAAGTGGGGCTGTAGAGATAGTGTGAAAATACCGAAAATGTTAAAGTTTACAGCGATTGTGCCGATATTTACCTTGATCGTTCAATTATTTGCCCTTATGCAGTACAACCTAAGTAATACGGTATTTGAAAATGGTTAGAGAAATCAACGGCTTGGATGGTTTTCAGCCCTCGACAAAAAGTGTCGGGCAGAACACCAAAAAATCCTCGCAAGAACCGGCCTCCACCGCCAGTGAAGCATCGCAAAGTGGCTCTGATGATGTACAACTGAGCAGTGAAGCACGCACACTGCAATCATTAACTGACAGGGTTAATGAGTTACCAGATGTGAATGTGGAACGGGCAGAGCAAATTAAAGCCGCTTTGGAAAGCGGAGAATACAAAGTCGATGACTTGGTCATCGCAGATAAATTACTCAGCAGCGAAGCGCTCTTCGGCAAATAGAGCGTTTCTCATACTGACATCCAACCTATCTCTGGTAGTTCAAATCTGTTAGTTCAACAGTTAAAAACTAACAGAGCATAGGAAGCTCAGACGGGCAAATACTGAGCATGCTGGATGAAATGAATGATCGAGGTAACGCACTATGTCAAATTACAATCAATCTCAAAATAATCACTCTCAACACGAACGGCTTTGGTTAGAACTTAACGAAACCTTTCAACAAGATCTACCCGCAACGATAAATCTTCTCAACACACTTAAGCTGGAACGTACAGCTCTTGAACAGCGTGATTACGACACCTTTGAAAAAATCATTGTCGATAAACAAACACTGCTCAACACCTTAGAAACCAACGCCAATGCGCGCCGATCACTGTTACAACAAGCCGGCTTTACTGATGAATCCGCTACCCTGAAAGCTGTCGAACAAGAAGCACCTTCCGTCGCTAAAGCTTGGCATCAACTCGGTGAGCAATGGAAACAATGCCAGCAGCTGAATGAAGTTAATGAACGCATTGCCAAACGCACTCGTCTTGTTGTGGGGCAATTACTGGATATTCTTCGCGGTCATAACTCACATTCAAAGCTATATAATAGTAAGGGCGATGCGCGCCGTACTTCAAGCGGGCGCACCATTACTAGCGCTTAATAATCAGGTCTCAAAAATAGAAGCCCTTTGATTGGCGCTGCTTTTATCGCCACAAGTAACGTTTTGCCGATGGTTGATGAAGTAGCTATCGGTGTTGTGAATCACCTCTGAAAACGCCCAAATTTATACCGTAAAGCTTGTGCATACTGTCGATTTTGCCCGGTATTAAAACTATAGTTATTCGCATACTTGCGGATATTTTTAGGCTTAACACCGGAATTTAGTAATGCGCGTTCACTCCATAGCCCTGTTATTTCTCATTTCTATCATCACAACAAGCTGTGGCGGTGGCGGAGGTGGCGGGAGTAGCAGCCCGGAGCCAGTGCTAATTGCCAATATCGATTTAAGTGGCTCTCCTGATGGGCCTGCCCCCTTAACATTGACCTTCGATGGCAGCGGATCTTCTATTCAAAACGCAAGATCCGACGGTCCAACTATCACGAGTTATCAATGGGATTTTGGTGACGGTCAAACCGACACCGGCGCATTAGTCACTCATATCTATACCGGCGACCAGCGCTATACAGCGACGCTGACCGTGACTGACAGCCGTAATGTTACTGATACCACTCAGGTGACGATAAGAACCGCTTTTTCTGTGTCAGGAACTATATCTGCAACTAACAACAGTAGGGTAGATGTCGATGTTAATGACCCATCACGTCAAGACAAAACCAATGCAAGTACGACATTCATCACCAATAATATCTTTGACGATGCACAAAGATTACCCAACCCAACAATACTTAACGGCTTTATAAGCAGAGACCCTGCGGGAGCACCCAGTTCCGGCAACAGCAACTTTGAATTCGATGCTGACTTCAATGATTATTACGCTGTTTATCTACTAGAAAATCAATTTGTTTCTCTTCGTATCGCAGACTTTAATCCATCTTTCCCTACCGCAGTGGATGTTGATCTATACCTTTATGACAGTGATTTAGTATTAATTGGTGCCTCTAACGCATCGAATTCACCATTGGAATCTGTATCAACACTGACCGAGGGTGAATACCTTATCCAAGTCAATGCCTTTGCAGGAATCAGCAAATATGTGTTAAATGTCGGAACAACATCTATGGTGACCGGCCACCGCGCTTATGGTCAAAAAGCCGATTTTATTCCAGGCGAAATCATCGTGAAGCAAAAGCCTTTGCACAAAATATCTGTGCAGGCAGCCAATACATTAACGCCTTTAAAACTATCGCATCAGGACAGAAGTCGCCCCGGACTAATGCGTTTTGATACAGCCAGTACCCCTACAAAAAATGTACAAACAACATCAGTACTTACCAACACGATCAACACAAAGAATGAATTGGCTCATAACACTCTGCGGAAAATTAAAGAACTCCAATTACGCGATGATGTTGAATATGCAGAGCCCAATTACCGTGTATACCCGTCGCTTGAACCTAACGACACTTTTTATCCTCTGCAAACCCACTATGCACAGATCAATTTGCCCTTAGCATGGGAAATTACCACCGGCACACCGATCAGCGGAGATGTTATTGTGGCTGTGGTTGACTCAGGTGTAGTGCTAAACCATGAAGATCTAACAGGAAAGCTTGTTGGCGGCTATGATTTCATCAGAGACCCAGCTGTCAGCAACGATGGCGATGGTATCGACAGCAACCCCTTCGATCCTGGTGATGGTAGTGGCGGAAAAGCTCCATCGTGGCATGGCACTCATGTCGCTGGCACCATAGCAGCAAACAGTAATAACGGCTTAGGGGTCAGCGGTGTGTCCTGGGGTGCTCAAATAATGCCAATCCGGGCTTTAGGCATCGACGGAGGGAGTAGCTATGATGTTATGCAAGGCATTCGTTTTGCTGCAGGCTTGAGCAATGACAGTGGAACAATCCCGCCACAGCCAGCCGATATTATTAATTTAAGTCTCGGTGGCGGTAGTTTTAATCAATCCGAGCAGAACCTATTCACACAACTCTACAATGCCGGTGTCATCGTTGTTGCTGCAGCAGGCAATGAAAATACTTCTATGCCCTCTTATCCTGCAGCTTATGACAATGTTATTTCAGTAAGTGCTGTCGATTGGAACAATGACAAAGCACCCTATTCGAATTTTGGTTCCACCATAGACATTACAGCACCTGGTGGTGATCTAAGCTTTGATAGCGACGGTAATGGTTATTCAGATGGCGTATTAAGCACTTTAGTCGATACCAATCAGCAGGATAACTATCAATTTTACCAAGGCACCTCAATGGCAACGCCACATGTTGCTGGTGTGGCCGCGTTGATGAAGGCTATTGATTCCGGTTTAACCGCTATCGAATTTGATCAAGCCTTACAAACGCAAGCACTCACCAATGATATCGGTGACAGTGGCAGAGATGATCAATTTGGCTTTGGTATTATCGACGCTCTTAAAGCAGTGCAGCATGCACAGACGCTGGCAGGCGGCACCGTCACAGGCAGCATGCTTGCAACACCAACACGAATTAATTTTGGCAATTCACTAACATCTAATTCTCTAACGCTAACACAAATTGGAAATACTCCACCTACAGTCAGTAGTTTTAATTTTTCAGCCCCATGGCTATTTGTCGATGACAGCTCAGTGGCAGCCAATGGTACTGGAGAATACATTATACAAATTGATCGTTCCGATTTATCCGACGCCACCTATTCTGACAATATAATTTTCAACCTGAGCAATGGGGTCGAATTAACCATCCCTGTAACAATGACAGTACAAAATGACACAGCAGGAACCGGTGACGCTGGTTTCCTCTATGTAGTACTGTTAGATCCTGAAAGTTTTGATGTTGTAGAGCAGTTTAATGTGGATGTGCAAGACGGTATCTACAACTATCAATTCAACAATGTGCCCTACGGAAGTTATGTTATCTATACAGGGTCTGATGTAGACAATGACTTCTTTATTTGCGGTATCGGCGAAAGCTGCGGCAGTTACCCTACTCTTGATCGATCATCCACCGTAGACGTTTTTGATGATGTCAGTGGCTTGAATTTTCTAGCACCAATCACTACCGACGCACTCAGCACAAGCAGTACCGGCACTGTGAAAGATGCTGGATCTATTGAGCGAAAAGCCATTATCGACCCAACGGCTAAAACAGGTAAGAAACTACAAATAGAAAATTAATGGAATCAAACTAAAGCAAGCCGATTAACTGCTCATATAATTCAGGTTGAATCTTTTTCAACCGTAGGAGATCTCTTGGGCGATCCAAATCTGATAAAGTATCCAACTCAAACCATGAAAGATTATTTGCAGTGAGTTGATCTCGCGTCTGCTGTAACACTCTGCTACTGCCCCATTGAATATTTTCAAAAACTTCGGGCAACACCTGTCGCATACCGATAAGCACATAGCCACCATCACTAGCTGGCCCAATAACGACAGGAAACTTCTCCAACGCTTTTCTTGCTTGATCAACATAGGATGAAGACATTTCCGGACAGTCAGTGCCAATAATAATGACCGACGCCGCTTGCTGTAAAACATTTTCTGCAGCGTTAAACATTTTCTGTCCTAAGGAAGTGCCTTGTTGAATATGAAGAGGCAAACCAAAATGCTGTTGCTGAGAACATAACCAATCGTGCTCAGCCGAGCCCCATAATTCCATTTGAGGTAAAAAATCTTCGCATAATCTATTAAGCGTGTGACTCACCAACGCACGGTGAATATCAGCCGCCGCTTGAGCAGATACAGACAACTCATCGGATTCATCAAAAGTATACAAACGCGTTTTCACTTTCCCTTCAACAGGAGCTTTAGCAAAAACCAATAAACGAAATTCATCGAATGACATTAATCAAATACCAAACTTTGAGAAAGCGATGAGAAAATTCTCTTTTTGCAATTAATTCTGATAATAAATTTTATGTAGTTTCTTAGGACTGACACCAAAAAAATAAGCCAGCCGTAAACACCACATCAGCAGTACCGTATTAATAATTCCATTTTTCTCCCAACGGCGACTGGACGTCATAACTATTTCAGAAATCACAACAGGGGAAGATTGCCGACGAAGGCGTGAACAGAATTCCACATCTTCCATAAGGGGAATATCTGCATAGCCTTTTACCTGAAAAAAAAGGTAACGCCTCACAAATAACGCCTGATCACCTGTTGCTATCCCTGTTATTCGTGAACGAAGACTAATAGCATGCTCAATAATTCGAAATAAAAAATTCGCACCACTAAGGCGAAGAGAAAAGAAACCCCAGTTTTTTTTCGCCTCATTCAATTGCAGAAAAGTTTGTGTAACATTTTGTGGAAGCAATGTATCCACATGCAAAAACAGCAACCAGTCACCTTTAGCGACAGCTGCACCCTGATTCATTTGCTCGGCACGCCCAGGGCTGGAGCTGATGCACTTATCCGCTAATGACGTTGCCAAGGACAAAGTTCTATCACGACTACCGCCATCCACCACAATCAATTCACACTGTTTATTGCGTAGCGATTGTAAAGTCGACAAGCTGTTAACAATTGTCTGCTCTTCATTTAAACAAGGGATAATAATGCTCAGCAAAGGTGACGACTGTTTTACACACTCAGTCACATCCGTATTAGCCATCCAGAGCACCACCACAACTACTACCTTGACCTGCGGTACAACCGAAGCAATGCTCGCCCGTTACGATAGGATTACCTTCAAGACTCCGATCCATCAACTCCCTAATATGTATCCTGGATTTGTCACTGACAATCAGTGGTAAATCCAGCATCTGGTTAAAATCACAATCATAGACGTACCCCTGCCAATCGATACTGATCAGATTGCGACACATCACGGTCTCAAGATTGGCAAGGCTAAAATTATCTTTTAACAACTGCACATATTGGTCGAGTTGGCCATGCGACATCAACACACTACCAAAACGGCTAATGGGCATATTGGTAATAACAAACAGCTGATTGAACACAACACCAAAACGCAATTGCAACTCACGTTTGTAATCAATTTCCAGTGAATGCTGATCCGGCGGTAAAACCGGGCCAACCGGATTGTAAACCAGATTAAGTGACAAGCCGGGTTCAGTGCCATAACCTATTCGATTTAATAGTTGCAGAGCCTTAATGCTGTCAGAGTAAACACCCTTACCACGCTGTTTTTCGACATTTTCTTCCAGATAACAGGGTAATGAGGCGGTAATAGTCACTTTTTGCTCAGCTAAAAATTCAGCCATATCTTCATAACCTGGCTCTAACAATATAGTGAGATTACAGCGATCAATAACTTCTACTCCTCTCGCACGAGCTTCTGTCACCAACTCGCGAAAATGTGGGTTCATCTCCGGTGCACCACCAGTGACATCTAACACTTTGATTTTGTGTTGATCGATAAACGCCAGCAATAAATCAATGGTATTTTCGCCCATTAATTCGGTACGTGTCGGTCCTGCATTCACATGACAATGTACACAACTTAAGTTGCACTTATATCCGAGATTAACCTGCAGGATTTCGAGCTGATTACGTTGAACAGGAGGAAAATTGGTGTTGAGTAATAACGGCCGACTATCTAACATAAAAAATATCTCTTATATCAAGCTGATCAGTATATTGAGTTATATAAGGGAAGCAAAGCGAAGCTATATTAGCTTCTAGATAGTAGCTTCGACCGTCGGTTTGCTGCACAATTCCCCACCTCCACTTGTCATCTATATGATGGATGCCACTATGAATAACACCGACTACTTCCTCAGCTGGCAAGAATTTCATCGGGACACCCGCGCACTAGCCAGAGTTCTCCTGGAACAACAGGAAGGCAAGACTCCCTGGAAAGGAATCATCAGTATTGCCCGTGGAGGGCTAGTGCCTGGCGCTATTCTCGCGAGAGAGCTAAATTTGCGCATTGTCGACACCCTCTGCATCTCCAGTTACGACCATACCAATCAGGGTGAAATAAGCATCCTAAAAAGCATTGATGGCGATGGAGAAGGTTACCTGCTGGTTGACGACCTAGTGGATACAGGTAATACCGCCAAAGCAGCTAAAAGCATATTACCGGCGGCCAAACTAATTACTGTTTATGCCAAACCTCAGGGCAAAGCCTTAACTGAAATGTATGTGCGTGAATTTGACCAGAATACCTGGCTTCATTTTCCCTGGGATTCAGAAATGGTTGACGACGGCTTCAACTATAGCACGCCACTGGCGGAAAAATTATCCTGTTGATTTATTGAGCAGAGAACAAACGTTGGAGAGAGATTGAGGTACTTATATGAGCTTAATGACTCCCTGTCAGGTAGTTGCGCATAATCCACCAAGGATCATTAGTTGTATAGTTCGAACTGCGTCGATCTGAAACTCGTCGGCAACCACCTAAAGGTATTAAATCTAAATTGTCTATTTTACGACGGTCATTTTGCTTTCTTGGATCTGAAAAAGGGTCATTACTACCCAAAGTATATGAGGTTTCACTACCTACCCTTTTTTTCACAACACGTCTATTCACCCTGGAAGCCACAACCTAAAATCTCAACCCCTAAAACATTATCATTGTTATCTAAGACCTAGCCGAAACTCTAACTCTAATATAAAACCCCGGTTACTGTCATCAGATCACACAAATTTCGAGACCTCCGTCACAATAAAGAATGATGAAAGAATAAACCACCCTTCAAGTCAGAGACGGCTCCATAGATCTGTCAATTTAGCAGCATCGTACTCATGATGGAGCGCCAAAGAATTGAGTGCAAATTCCATGTTGATCGACGGTTCCTGATCAGCGTGCATCACCACAGGCTTAATCTTTCTATCAACTAACTCAAAACCAATCGTCTTTGATGCCATCCCCAGTCGAGCTTTTTCAAAATTGAGCAACGTAATGCACTTATCAACTTCCAGTATTTCATTTCCACTATCAGAATGAATATCAATGCAGCGATACTCTGGTAACTGAAACTGATAAACACAGGTAAAAAATATTTCCGGGCGTTCCACCACACCCAAAGCCACAGCACGCCGGTATGCAGCATCGGCAACTTCAAAACACTTCGGATCATCATCACTCACGTAGGGCAATAACAAAAAGCAGCGCCCCTGTTCATCGCGATAAAAATCATTCAAAGAATTATCAATGTACAAATCATCCTTAAGAATGACAGGCCGCTCGACCTTACCATACAGAGCCCATATGAAAGGGCCTATTCGATCCTTAGCTTGCAATAAAACAATACCCCTATCGGGTTTAGTACGGCGCTCACTTTCAGGGCGCAGTTCGGGTGATTCATCTATTGGAGAAGCCATCGCAGTAACAAATTAAATTATTGGTGATGTTATTAATGCGTTTACTTGAAGATTACTTTTTAACCATTTCGATTCTACTTAAAGCTTGCAGTCAATAAAAGCAAACTGCCAAACATTGAATAGATATAAGCAAAATATTTACAGAAATTTTCTGGCTTTGCAGACCCAACTGGATTCTTTTAGAATCACGCTGCCCGCCCCGATGGCACAGCTGGATAGCGCGGCCCCCTCCTAAGGGGCAGGTCTCAGGTTCGAATCCTGATCGGGGCGCCATATTTTAAAAGGCCCACCTAATCAGGTGGGCCTTTTAAAATATTCTACCCGTACATGATTTGAAATGACTTGTTCGACAAATTGCTTTGCAATTTGATACCCAAAACACATCGTGGGGTACGCTGACCGGCCGCAGGTCGCCCGAAGGGCCAACAAGCCAAGCTTGTTTTAGATTTATCCTGTTACCCCTTCCACCATCTATTTATCCCATTAATTCATTAACAAACCGCTAGATCTTACAATCAATGCTAAAAAAATAGCATCTTCCTATTGACTGAAACCAAATAAGTGCTAAATTTATAGCATGATGCTAAAAAATTAGCACAAAAAGAGCAGCGCTATTATGAAACCAAAGTCAGAAAAACAATTAAGCCGGCGTGAAAGGCAAATAATGGATATTCTTTACGAAGAAAAGGAATGCTCTGCTCATGAAATTAGGGACAAAATGCACGATGCACCAAGCTACTCAACAGTAAGAGCTCTTCTCGCCAAAATGCTTGAAAAAAATCTTGTAGACAACAAGCAAGATGGGGCTCGCTATATCTATTTTCCCAAACAAGAACTAGGAGCTGCACGTAAAAATGCATTACAAAGACTAGTTAAAACTTTTTTTGGCGGCTCTGCCATAAATGCCGTTACCGCACTACTGGGCATGCAATCTGCGCAATTAGACGATGACGAAATCGCACAACTAGAAGAACTAATTGAAAAGGCTAAAAAGCAGAAATAGCAGTAGTTAAAACACTGCTAGGAGGTGAACAAAGTGATACATGAATCAATCTTCACTGAAGTCACAATTACAGGGATCACTGTATATGGCCTAGCATTACTATTTGTAAAAGCAGTTATTATTTTAATCTTGGCGGAAACCTTATCAGATCAATTTGAGTTCAGCCCAGCATCTATTCGCCACAATATATGGTTGATTGCCCTAATTAGCCTCGTAGCACTTCCACTACTTATGCTTTCACTTCCCACATGGCACGTTTTTAGTATTGATATACCTGATCAAGTAAATTCAATGCAAACGGCGCTTCCAGAATCAGTCTCACGTACAGGGCCACAATTAGCAGAAACCACGTTAGTTGACTGGCTTGTTGTCTTTTACTTACTCATTGTATCTGCCCGGCTACTCTACTTATTTATCCAAATCATCCAAGTAGGGCTAATTACCGCAAAAGCAACGGATGCTGGGCAACAATGGTATCAGGATGCAGCCCATTATTTTGAAGGCAAACTACACATCAAGATCAACAAACAGATTGAAGGACCTGTTACTTGGGGCATCCTCAACCCTGTGATTCTTTTACCTGAAACAAGTCAGAACTGGTCCCAATTAGAACGTGAAATGGTACTGAAACATGAATGCGAACATATTCGTCGTGCTGACTGGCTTACTCAACTCTTAAGTCAACTAGCAGCAGTACTCTACTGGCCGGTACCAGGCATACAAAAAGCTTTGCGAAATTTATCACTGGAAGCTGAAAGAGCCTGCGACAATGCTGTATTGGCAACTGGTGTATCAGCTTCTGATTACGCAGCTCTACTGTTAACCCAAGCCAAAACCAATAAGTTACGATCTACAATCGCTCTAGGAAAATCTTCGGAGCTTGTCCAGAGAATCCGCCATATCGTTAGTATGTATGTTGATAGAGCTGGCGAAAAACGAGCTCGATTATTACTAAGTTTGGGAGCAATGTTTTTTCTGATTCCTTTTGCATCCATACAAGCAATAGGCAACATATCTCCCCAGAATTCATTAGCGGGTATGTTTGTACAACCAATTATCATTTCAGCGGAAAAAAACAATTCCACATTAACAAATAACGTTACTACAGAGATAATACGCCCCATCAAGCCAATAACCTTGGATACTCCTCCACAAATTTTTACAAAAAATCAAACATCAGAAATAGTTACTACATATTCTAGAGACTTTATTGCTTACACAGAGAAGAGCTTTCCAGAAGAGCTAAAGATATCCAGACTACAAACCAGCTCAGCAAAACTAATTGCCAGACAACAACCTATTTATCCTTCAAAAGCACAACGCAAAGGTATTGAAGGCCGAGTAGTTGTTGAATTTGACCTAAACGAACATGGAAAAGTCATTAATCCCAGAATAATACAATCAACACCTTCTTCTATCTTTAATCGGTCCGTTATAAAGGCTATTAGCCAATACCAATACGAACCTTATTCATTAGACGGGCAACCTATTGGCTTACACGGTCTTCAAGAAGAGTTCCAATTTAAGCTCATCGATAACAATACAACTAAACATACCTCTGCTAATAGAAATACTACTGAAGAAGAAAAGCACCTTATAGATTCAAGCTAAATTGAATTAAGTTCCATTTTTCAACCCTTTTAACATCTGGTTTTCTAACTAGCGGGATCACTCACCCTGTAAAAAGAGTCAGGAGAAAAATCATGCAAACAACATTCTTGGATAACAAAAATTTTTTCTTGAACGGATTGCGCATTAGCACTAGCGCTGGGTTATCAGTATTCATCACAGGATCGCTATTTCTACTGATGTATACCTTAATAGCTATGGAGCCACCTAAAGTCATTGACAATGAAATAAAAATTCAGGGGATAGTAATGCCTGAAGAAAGAGTCATCGATGTTCAAATAGAGGAAATAGAAAAAAAACCACCTGAACCTACACAAGAGCCAGATATGCCAGAATTTGTAGAAAATTTTGAAAACATAGAGGCACTGGAGATAACAATGCGTCCTACTACGGGCCCAACTGATATCAACCCCAATAATGGAGAGGGATCAGGCGAAGCAATGCCCATTTTTAAAGTCGCACCTCAATACCCCCGTCGAGCTTTAACTAAAGGAATAGAAGGCTTTGTAGAATTAATGTTTGACATTACAACAGCAGGAAAAACCGAAAACATTAGAGTTATTTATGCTGAGCCAAAGGGCTATTTTGAAAGAAATGCTGTAAACGTACTAGCCAAATGGAAGTACAAACCAGCTTTAGATGATGGCATTCCACAACCACAAAGAAACCAGACAACCAGAATCACCTATGAGCTGGAAAAATAATGTATTTCTACGCAAGGAGACTACTGATGACTACCTATACCAAAGAGCTTGAAAATGATGAAAACGCAAAAATCGACTTAACACCTATGCTTGATGTTGTTTTTATCATGTTAATATTTTTTATAGTCACTGCCTCATTTATACGGGAGGCAAGCATCACTTTAGAAAGGCCTGAACAATCCCAATCACCTTCACAGACAGATCAAGAAAACATCATCGTAAATTTAATGGCTGACAATCAGATTTTTCTTGAAGGTCGTCGCATTGATCACAGATCTTTACGAGCATACTTCGAACGACTGAAAGCAAAAAATAATGAGGCAACGCTTATCATTAATGCACAAAATAATTCCAAAACCTATGCTATAGCACAAATATCCGATGCCGCACTTCAAGCAGGCATTGTAAGAATTACTTTAGCAAACGTCGATTAGGAGCCTCCCATGAAAAGTCTGATTACATTAGCCATATTGATGCTACTTAGTAGTAACCTCCAGGCCCAGGGGTTTCCTGAAGAAAAACACATCATTGTTTCTGGCAGTGGTTTTATAGAGCATATGCCCGATTATGCGGAGGTATATTTAACCACCACAAAAACCTCTGAAACACTCAAAATATCAAAAGAAAATGTAGATAGCATTACACAGAAAGTTCTTGATGCTGCATTAAGTATAGGTATTAAACCCGAAGACATAGGCGCATCAAAAATACACGCCGAACCGCACTATAAATGGATTGATAATGACAGAAAATATTTAGGGGAACGGGTTAGCCGATCAATCACATTGATATTAAGAGATCTCAGCCAATATTCACCACTGATACAAGCTGTAATAAATGCAGGTGTCACAGAGCTAGACGGGGTGCAATTTAAGTTTAATGATCGAAATGCTTTAAAAAGAGAAGCCATGCAATATGCCATTATCGATGCCAAGAAAAAAGCTGAAGTCATTGCCAGACAATTTGGTTCAAAAGTAAACGATGTCTATAAAATCTCCGAAAAATCAATAGATGATGAGAGTTATTATCGGAGTCATCAATATGCAATGTTAGCCGATGTAGCCATGCCGACAAGAAAAGCTGAATTAAAGGTTAGAAAACAACGAATTGATGAATCAATATATGCTGTTTTTATTCTAAAATGAATTGTAATAAGCAACCATAAAGGGTTTATTGCTTTAATGATCAACTTTAGCGCAATAAACCCTAACATCTCTAAATTCATCAAACTCATCCAAATCTGGCACCGTAGTACCCTCTCTCCTCTCAATTAACTCATAGGGAGGATGAGAGAAGTTTTTGACTCTGGAATCAGCAATCAATACAGTATCGGCGAAATCCAGAAAAGTACTCAGCCAGCTGAGATTAGCTTTATCGTAAAGCACGTCGGCAACAATAATAATGTCAAAAGCGAGGCTTTCAGAGTGTAATGTATCGCTGTTGATTCCGGGCACCTGATAAAAGTCTTCATAAATTTCAATATCTACCTGATTATGTTCCGCGTTAGCCTGAGTAGCCAACACCGCATCCTCATCGATATCACATGCCACCACCGACTCGGCGCCTGCTTTTGCGGCAGCAATCGCAACAACACCTGAGCCACAACCAAAATCCAGCACTCGCTTGCCCGTAACCCATTCCGGTTGCTCCAGAATAAACTGTGCCAACACCTGGCCACTAGCCCAACAAAAGGCCCAATAGGCCGGATAATTCATCACAGCTAACATCTCATCATGACTAAGTTCATCCTGGGGAATATCCTGATTAATCAGAAATAGCTCAATCTCAGGCGTTAGCGGTAATGATATTAACTCTGCTCTTGCGGGCGCTAATATCTGTCGTAGCTTTTCAGTCAGAAGCTGATGGGTTTTAAAACTCATACTGGACAAAATTCTTAAGGGGCTCTTCAAGGGAAAAATCCCTATAATAACAAATGGGGGTCAAGAAAAGATGGGGCAGGTAGTCGATAAACCACTGGAGCAATTACTTGAATCGCTAAGTAGCAGCGAGGGCCAGTTGTTAATTTGCCATGTATGTCAGCAACCCATCACTCACAAGAATGAAAGAATAGAGATTGGTCACTCTCACCACTACCGCTTTACCAATCCTGCAGGCATTACTTACTCACTCAACTGTTTTCGCAATGCGCCCGGCTGCAGCATCCAGCGAGAACTCACCTCCGATGATAGCTGGTTCGGCGGCTACGCATGGCAAATTGCCACCTGCTGTGAATGCCAGGAACATCTCGGCTGGTACTACCAAAGTAACCGGACTTATCAAAACGGACAGCAACGCTATTTTTTTGGTTTGATTCCCGACAGGCTGGTACAAATCGGCGATTAATTAGTATATGTTTCGGCTTTCAGAAAAATAACCATACTCTCTGGGCCTTAGATGAAAACTACACACCAACGATTGGGCATTTTAATCACTTCAGCCATATTATTTTTCTCTATCCAGCTATTGGCAGAGAGCAAGAATTCCGCTGCAGAAACACCTCATAGAATCGACGCAGCGCAATTCGACAGCGCTAATCGCTTGGTTAGACCTGCCAACATTGATGAATGGATTTTTCTGGGTGCAACAGTAGGCCACGGCTATCCGGAAGAAGGCGGCAAAAAATTCAGCGCCGAAAACCCCGGTGCTATCCAGGTTATTCAAATGGAACCTGCGGCCTATGGCTATTTGAAAGAGCATAAGAAATACGCCGACGGCACTATGATTTCACTGTCCTTTTACAATACCCAGGAACAGCCCAGCCCTGCGGTTGAAGGGGTTGTACAAAAGGACTTAATGAATTTCGAGATTCACATTATCGATAAGAAAATGTACAAGGACACTCGCGCTTTTTTCTTGTATGAAACAGGCAGTGACGTCGCCAATATGATCCCTGAAGGCAATGTGTGCGTGACCTGCCATAACAAAGAAGCCCATTTCGATGGTACATTTACGCAATTTTATCCGGTGATACGCGATGAAATTTTAGGTAGAAAAGAATAATTTAATAACTTATCTAATTGACTACAAAATAATTCGTCTATAATTTTTTAATACTTCTTTGAAAAACTGGTTAGTTATGGAGGGATAATATGCCCCTCAACAGAAGTATTAATAACATCTTTTTTCCAGTATTAATTGTTTCTCTCGCTCTTTTAAGCGGGTGCAGTTGTAATTCATTATTCTTTTGGCCTCAACCGACATTAATCCAAACGCCCTCAAAGGGAAATATCACCTATGAAGATATTTATATTGACACCCCCGACAATATTCGTCTTCACGGCTGGCTGCTAAAACCCCAAACCCCAATTAAGGGGCGGATATTATTTCTGCATGGGAATGCCCAAAACATCAGTACACATATTGCCAGTATTTATTGGCTACCTCACTATGGGTATGAAGTAGCAATGATCGATTATCGAGGCTATGGCCGTTCAGAAGGCACTGCTTGCTTACCAGATGTTATTATTGATGTGGAGTCCAGTTTTGCTTGGCTAGAAGATTACAATCAGGGAGAAGTACCACTCTTTATTATCGGACAGAGTCTAGGAGCTAGCCTGGCAGCTTACAGTACTGCCAGGAATGCAGAGTGGCCCGTTGCAGGTGTTATTTTAGACAGTCCATTCGCAAGTTACAGGGATATAGTTAGAGATAAAGCTAGGCAGTCCTGGTTAACCTGGACATTTCAGTACCCCATCAGTTGGATGTTTTCTGATAAATTCAGTCCGCAAAAAAATGTAGATAAAATTAGTCCTACACCATTACTCATTTTTTATAGCAATCAGGATATAGTGGTGCCTCCTAAGCATAGTAAGCCGCTCTTTGATCAGGCATTAGAACCTAAGTCTCTAGTAATTACCTCTACTTCCCATATCACTACATTTTCTTCAGAAAGATACCGAGAAAAGTTAATAGCCTTTCTAGAAGCCAATAGCACTACCGCGTCAAATCACGTAAAAAAGGCCGATTAATTCAGCATCTAGGGCCTAAAAAATACTTGCTCAATATATTTTTCAACCTTGACACAAAACTTATTTGCCTTACTATTTATATTCCAAAAACATATAAAGGAAAAACAATATGAATACAATGAAGTTTGTTAAGGGATGTCTCTTAGCTGGAATTTTAGCCTCTAGCCCTTTGGTCATGGCCGAAGAGGAAAAAGCTGCTGGTTCCGGTCCAAACCCTTATGTTGACTGTGGAATCGGCGGATCGCTATTTCCAACCACAGGTTGGGCTGCAGTCACTTCCAACGTAATCTGGGATGCAGGTACAACTGCTTTAACATCAGCAACTATGAGCCCTGAGACTTGTAACGCAAAATCTGTCGAAACAGCTCAATTTATTCTCGACAATTACAATAACCTTGCCGAAGAAACTGCACAGGGCCAAGGCAATCATCTCACCGCAATGCTGAATATCATGGGCTGTAACACAGCATCTCATAGCAGTATTATCTCTGACATTCGCTCAGATATGACTAGCCGCATTAATCAGCAAGCTTATGACAAGCAAGACCTAATAGGCAAAGCTTCTGGTTTCTACCAAACAGTCACTACGGCAGCAACTAACAGCTGCTCAGCCTAATTTCAGGCCCCTCAACTGCCGGTTAAATTAACTGGCAGTTTTCCTCCCATTGAAAAGACTAGAGCAACTTCTAGTGTTCAAATTTTTTTTATTAATTAGCTTATTATTTCACTTATCGATTGCTTGGAGTTCAAGCTATGATGAGAAAGATTTTAACCCTGAAATATTGCTACAACTATCTGAAAATAAGACATGGAAAAAACTATTACACTATACAAATAGTCATTCCTCATCCTCAAATACAAAAAGTACTATTACATCCCAAAATTTTTTTCTTGACCCCAAAGGATCGACAAATTCATATGCAGAGTTAACTGCAACATTAAAAGGAATCTATGAACCTATTGATCAAAGCTCAGACCAACATCCGCAATGCCTATTTCCAGCTCGCTATCTTTGGTTAGATAAACAGTTATCTCTAAACAGCCTCTCATCTCCTCCTCCAAAAATTAACTGCGAAGCATTTAACCAATGGGCTCTTAATGGTACAACTGAATCAATTAGTGTAATTTTCGCCACTGGATACCTGGGAAATCCGGCATCCTACTATGGGCATACGTTGCTAAAAATGAATTCGAGCAACCAAAATTATTCTTCGAACTTACTAGACATCAGCATTAACTATGGTGCTATCGTTCCAGAAAATGAAGACCCTGTTAGCTATGTTATCAAAGGAATTGTAGGAGGTTATGACGCAGGTTTTAGCCATATAAAATATCATTTTCATACTCACAATTATGGCGAAAATGAATTAAGGGATTTATGGGAGTACAAATTAAACCTAACCCAAGAAGAAGTAGACTTTGTTTTAGCTCATACATGGGAGGTGCTAGGAAAAAAATACACTTATTACTTCATGAATAAAAACTGCGCCTATCGAATGGCGGAGCTTCTTGAAATTATAGACGGTGTAAAAATCACATCTGAAGAAGCTCCATGGTTTTTACCACAAACAGTAATTCAGCGCATATCAAAAATAGATCGCAACTCAAAACCTCTGCTTGCAGATGTCATATATCATCCATCAAGACAGTCAAGATTTTATGAAAAATATCAATCACTCACATCAAATCAACGCGAACATGTTGAAAAAATCATAATGGATATCGATTTTTTAAAAACAGCAAAATTTAGCAACGAACCTATCGAATCCAAACATCTAATACTCGATACACTACTTGATTACTATCAATATTTAAGCGTGGGAGATCAGTCCGAAGATTCTCAATACATGAAAAACTATAAATTAATTTTAAGGCATAGATTTACACTACCTCCAGGCTTATCAAAAATTGATAAATTGGCGGCACAAGCACCACATCAAGGAAGATCTCCAAGCCTTTTACAACTATCAACAATTGATAACAACATACTCGGCAGTGGGCTTAGTCTTAATATCAGACCAGCCTATTATGACTCGTTAGATAGTAATGACAGCCATGTAAAGTATGCAGACCTGACTATGGCAAGTTTTGAATTAGCCTTCATTGATGACAACCTTAAACTAAGAAACCTAGACCTTATCAAAATAAACAGCCTAAATACCAAAGCTACTGGGCTACCTGAAGATGATAATAGCGCCTGGCGGCTTAAAGTCGGAGTCAATACCAAGAACCTTGCATGCAAAAATAACTGTCTTGTTGCAAATATACAGGCTGATAAAGGGTATACCTTTTCACCATACAAAGGTTTGTTACTAGCAGGGTATTTGGGAGGAGGGCTACAGGACAATAGAACTGACAATGGTAACAGCTTCGCAAAGGCTTCTGGATTTGCAATATTAGATATTCATAAGAACATCAGAAGCATACTGGAATTTGAACAAAGGCATCACTTCGAAAACGAAAATCAAACCACAGATATTTTTAGATTTTCTACTCGCTATAAGATAAAACAAAACCTTGATATTCGTGCCACATATCATAAAAATAATGCGGAAGAAGTTAATATATCGTTAGGATTCTATTGGTAACGATAAATCCTTAAACTTCATAAACTACCTAATACATTTACATAAAACAGATAGAAATTTTATTATCGATTGTATAAATTGCACTATCAAGCCTTTCAACTTTACTCCTAGCTCCAAAAAACTGCCGTGACTTCAACAACTTATCCCTCAAAAATTTATATAGTGCCACCATGCCATGAGCAACCTACAATTCTGTTTCAAGATAACCACTTGCTTTTAGTCAACAAACCCTCGGGCTTACTATCTGTTCCGGGCAAACATCCCGCCAACCGCGATTGCCTTATTACACGTATACAACAGGACTTCCCAGAAGCGCGAATTGTCCACCGCCTTGACCTGGATACTTCAGGCATCATGGTTATTGCATTAAACGCGGAGGTTCATCGTGCACTTAATAAAATCTTTGCAGAACGCGAGGTAAAAAAAGAATACGAAGCAATTGTTTTTGGAAAGTTACCCGTCGAGTCTGGAGAAATTAATTTGCCATTAATTTGCGACTGGCCAAACCGTCCCAAACAAAAAGTCTGTTTTGAACAAGGAAAAAAGGCTCACACAAATTATATTGTTATCCACTCGCTAGAAGATAAACAAACCCGTTTGCTATTAAAACCGGTAACAGGTCGCTCTCATCAATTACGGGTACATTTAGCGGCCATCAATCACCCCATTTTAGGCTGCGATTTTTACGCTCACGAACAAGCCTTAACCATAGCTGATCGATTACTGCTGCATGCAACTCGACTTACGTTTACTCACCCCGTCACCGGCGACTTGATTGATAAGTACTCTCCTTGTCCATTTTAATATCAAGAAAAAATACTCATTTACCACTTATAAATAGGAACACCAATCGCTCCAACTCCCTACATAGAGTTTACTATCTTCGCGCCCTATTTCCGCTAAAGCTAACAGATTCACACAGGCAGTCACCCCAGAGCCGCAATAGGCAATAATATCTTTTGAATCCTTTACAGATTGTAACCGTTGCAGCTGCTCTTCATTACCAGTATAAAAGCCGTTATCGCTAGTCACTTGCTGCCAGGGGAAATTCACTGCCCCATCAATACAACCTGCAACAGGGTCAATCGGTTCGTTAATGCCCAAGAACCGTTCTTCCTCACGAGAATCAATCAATACTGTCTTGGAAAAATCGATACCTCTAACGGTTTCAATATCCACAACCATGTCGGCGTTCGGCTTTACTACAATATTTCCTGAAGTTGCCTCTGGTATTTCGAGGCTACTGGGTAAACCCGCTTTGAGCCATGCCTGATACCCACCATTCAATACTTTTACCTGATCATGCCCCACAAAACGCAACAACCACCATAGCCTGGAAGCAAAGGCAAAATGTTGATCATCATAGGCAATCACTAACGTATCATGATTAACACCTATGGCTCTCAACGTCGCTTCAAAGCACTTAGTATCGGGCAAAGGGTGCCGGCCACCATGCTCAGACTTAACTCCCGACATATCTCTATCGAGATGAAAATAAAAGGCACCGGGAATATGCCCTTCCTTATAAAGCTTTTCACCCAGCGCTACATCAGCCAGAGAAAAACGGCAATCCACTATCACAACATTTTTCTTTGCCAATGAAGCACTTAACGCTTCACCATCAATTAACCAACTCATTTTCCTGCTTTCCTAATGGTGCTTTTATTACTGAACTGTGTACAATCAGACATAACAATAAATTGAGGTACAGTAATGATTACTGTTTCTGCTGATTATTGTCCTGCCAAAATCATCCCAGCCGAGGGTGCATGTAGCGTTATTGCTCAACCCAATCAATCCGCAAGCTGGGAAACTAACAAACAATTACTATTAGGGTTTAGTATCTTTTCCGGTGTTATCGCTACGGCATTTAGTTTAATTGGCGCCTGGATGGTATTACCCTTTGCCGGTATTGAAATCACAGCCTTAGGTAGTGCTTTGTATGTTGTGTGTCGCAAGCTCAATCAACGGCACGTACTGTTTTTTTCTGCAGACCAATTAATTATCGAAAAAGGTATTGGCTATCCGCAACAGGTTTGGAACTTACCGAGACAAAATACGTTTATCTCCGTTGAAAGACAACCCCACCCCTGGGATCCCATAAAACTATCACTTCATTGTCATCGTGATGGGAACATTGAAACAATTCCCATCGGAGATTTTCTGAACAGAATCGACAGCGAGCAGTTACTTTCGACTTTGAGGGAACAAGGCTTAGCTGTCAGAAATGACAGTCGCACCAGTCAAATAGCAGTTTAAAACCTGACCCTTTATTCGATACGAAAATCGATTTGTCCGCTTTCACCAAAGTTCACACTATAGGCACCAGTTTGTGCTGGTAGCATCCGCCCGATAGCACCGGTGATAAGCACCTGCCTTGGCTTAATTGTCCACCCCTGTTCAATCGTATGGTTAACCAGCCACAATAATGCCTGCCATTGATCGCCCATCACAGCATTACTCTGCGCCTCAAGTAATACTTCATCATCTTTTTTAATCGTCACAGGCAGAGCATTAATATCCACTGATGTAGCCAGGGGCTTACCGACTAAAAGTTTATTAGCCACCACATTGTTGGCAATAATATCGATACCAGTGAAAGACTCACCCTGAGGAAAAGACAGGTCAGGAAATTCCACTGCCAACACTACCGCATCAAAAAATGCTTTTAATGCCTCTATATTCTCTACTGGCGAGTCAATGACGTTACCTGCCACAAAACCCAATTCCGCCTCAAACATCAAATTATGATAATCGTTACGGCTCAATACATTATCCTCAGCAGCCTCTATCCGACTGCCTGGCAACAACACACCAGCTACCGGTCCGTCGACACCAAATCGTTGCTGTCCTGCTGCTGAGGTCAAACCGGCTTTGTAACCCTCAGATCTTCGCCCTTCCAAAAAATCACTGACCCACTGCTGTTGCAATTTATATGCTTTAGCCTCATCAATACTTGTATCAGTCGACACTACCACTGCAGGTTGCCTGGATTCAACCGCAGCAACAATACGTTTAATTTGTGAGAGCGCATTCACTGCATTGCTATCGGTACTAAATATGATCGTTGTTACTAGAGATAAGGCAGCTGCAGTGGCCAGATGTTTTTTTATTGTCATACACGTTCTCTTTTTTGATGAATGACCCTATTGAAGTCCGGCTTTTGAAGCCTGATTTGCCAACAATATTCACACCCTAGGCAGATGCAAATACCATCACTTCGTACTAACATAGCCGGCGTTTATTTTTACCCCGCCTATTAGCGAAGAAATCGAAGGTAAAATTACACTCAATATAACAACTGAAGAGTCATTTAGGGAGCCCTCTTGTCAATCATAGAAGCTATTATCCTGGGGATTGTCCAAGGCTTGACGGAATTCCTGCCGGTCAGCAGTAGTGGTCATTTGGAGCTTGGGAAAGCCATTTTTGGCGATACCAGCCTGCCACAAGAAAGTATGCTGTTCACGATTGTACTGCATTTTGCTACAGCCCTGAGTACGATGGTGATTTACCGTAAGGACATTGTCAGAATCTTCAACGGCTTATTTAAGTTTCAAAGTAACGATGAGCTTTGGTTCTCGATTAAAATCATCATCAGCATGATTCCCGCCGCAGCCGTTGGCGTATTATTCAATAATGAAATTGAACAGCTTTTTAATCGCCAAATTGTATTGGTAGGCATCATGTTGTGGGTCACCGGCATTTTATTATTTATTGCCGACCGGGCTAAAAACACCCATCAGGACGTTACCTTTTCCCATGCCGTCATCATTGGCATAGCGCAGGCCATAGCCATTCTTCCCGGTATTTCGCGCTCTGGTGCCACCATTTCAACATCCGTGCTGCTGGGAATCGACCGCACCAAATCGGCAAGCTTTTCTTTCCTGATGGTAGTACCACTCATACTTGGAAAAATTGCCAAAGACATCCTTGATGGCGCTTTAACAGTTAATAGCGAACAATTTACCGTTCTCGGTGCAGGGTTCATTGCCGCATTCATCACTGGCCTGTTTGCCTGCCGCTGGATGATTACATTAGTAAGAAGAGCCCAACTGACTTATTTTTCTTATTACTGTTTTATCGTAGGCAGCATAGCTATCGGCTACCAGCTGCTGTAACAAGTCACTGATTTTCAAGCATCCAGCGCGCAATCATCTTTTCCTGACCAGGAAAACGCCATGTGTGCTGATTAAATTCCTGTGGTGACAGCCAGAATGCCCGAGAGATTTCTATAGGGCGAATAATGGTTATCTCTCCCGACCCTGCATGGAGCTGACAATGATAGATATGGAAGCCATTATCAAAAACGTTAATAAGCTCCTTAGGGATAACATCCAAACCTGTCTCTTCATAGGTCTCACGATGCGCTGAACACTGAGCACTCTCCCCTGCTTCGGTGCCGCCGCCAGGAATGCTTAATTTACCACTGTGATTTTCCACCACGAGTAACTGTCGATCTTTGATCACAATACAACCGGCACTGGGTGATTGATGTTCAGGGCCTTTAAATGCAGGACAATCCGGCGTCGTTGTATTAATACATGCTACGTTTATTATTGCTAGCCCCAATACAATTAGCGGCTTTATTTTGTCGACCAGGCTTGACATTCTTTTCTTCTACTCCGTCATTCTGTTCTTCTACTCGGTAATGTCAGATGCCTTTTGTATCATATTTTTGTGACAGCAAATTTATTATTTATTCCACCAAATATTTAACTTTGCTGTGCTGGCCAATTAAAGGCAAACACTACTAAACGATTTCTTCTGAATCCAATATAGATTTATCAAAAAACTGACACAACACCTGATAAAGCTGCTCAACATCGATCGGCTTCGCCACAAAAGCATTCATTCCGGCTGCATAAAACCGTTCGACATCTTCAGCCATAGTATTGGCTGTTATCGCAATAATGGGCAAATCAGAAAACTCTGCCGACTGACGAATTTTTTCCGTGGCGCTGATGCCATCCAGGCCCGGCATCTGAATATCCATCAAAATACCATCCACAACCTGTTGCTCTAATAACTCCAAAACCTCCAAACCGGTTTCAGCGAGATAAACGGTCATACCAACTTTTTCTAAAAGCGCAATAGATAGAGTCTGATTAAATTCATTATCTTCTGCCAGAATGATTTTCCGCCCTTGTAATACACTTTTTGACAGCTCCAGGGTAGTTTTTACCTCAGCTTTGGGGCTAGATATATTCAGACTGGACATATCAGTGACTTTATCAAAGGGAATTTCAAACCAAAATGCACTGCCACGACCCAATTCACTGTCTATACCAATAGTCCCCTTCATCAACTCAACAAAGCGCTTACTAATACTTAAACCCAAGCCTGTGCCCTGAAAACGCCGTGAATGTCCACTATCCACTTGGCTAAAGGGCTTAAATAGCTGTGTCAATTCGGTGCTGGCGATACCGATACCCGTATCTTCTACTACAAATTTCAACTTATACGTAGCTACTGTTTCATCTACCAAAAATACTGAAAGAGAAATATTCCCCTGTTGAGTAAATTTCATCGCATTACCACAAAGATTAACCAGAATTTGTAGCACCTTATCGGGATCACCCTTTACATACTCTGGTACCTCTTTTTCATAATTAATGCTAAATTCCAATCCTTTTTTTCTGCTGTTTTCGACAAATACATCTTCAATTTTCTGCTTTAAATCGATTAGTGAAAAAGCTTCTTGTTTAACAACATCCTGACCGGACTCAATTCTTGAATAACTCAGTACATTATTAATTAACCCCAGCAACAAACTGGCTGATGTTGAAACCTTAGCAAGGTACTCTCGCTGTTTTTTTCCCAGCTCCATTTCATTAAGTAGATGCGCCAACCCGATAATGGAATTTAACGGCGTACGTAATTCGTGAGTCACTACGGCAAGAAAATCACTTTTTGCCCGATTAGCGCTCTCAGCTTCTTCCTTGGCTAACATTAACTCCCTAGTGCGATCATCAACACAACGCTCCAGCTCTTGATTAAATTCTCTGGCCTGAGCTAACCGTTGCTGAAAGCCTGAAACGGCATAGAAAGTCATTACTGTTATCAACAATGACACCACCGCACAAGCAATGATCAACAAAGTGGAAAATGGAGACTGATAATCCCAACCACCATTTGGCCTCGCTGCCAACAACCACTCCCCGCCGAAAAAAATCACTGACTGTGCGACACCATCTTCTTCAAATAAAATGTCGGAACCATGAAAAACAGCGCCCCCGCTACCCAAGCCATCACGACCACGGATAGCTATTTCCAAAGTTTTTTCCGCATCTATTAGCCCGGTAGTTTGTAATAATTCCTGATAATCCAGCACCAGACTCACTACACCCAAAAACATGGAATCATCCGAATTCGCAGCTTGAGAAAATAATGGCACACGACAAATAACACCTACACCACCTTGAACCAAATCAACTGGCCCCGCCACAACCGGTTGCTGCTCCTCTATCGCTTTCTGTATCAAAGGCCATTGTTGCGGTAATTCTCGGTAATCTGTTCCAAGAATGGATTGATTGCCTTGCAAAGGATAAGTGAAGCGAATGATGTACCCCTCGGATAAGCCAATATTTCGTAAGTAAGGCAAAGCCACCATCGCATCTTCGGCCCAGCGTTCGATACTTTCACGCTGCTCACTCAAAGTAGCACTACTATTTGCCAATGAAAAAGCCAGTCCACGACTGACATAAATTGGAGAATTCAGTTGTTGTTCTAATCGAAGGCGAAAATGACTCAATTGTTGCATCACTTCCATACGCTGATTGTTATGGTGCTCATCATCAATCAGCCGCACCATAAATTTGAATAGCAAAAAACTACCTATGCCAAGCAACAGGCAAAAAACCAGTAGATTTGAATTGAAGTAATTCTTCATCCAGGAAATAGATCCTTTTAGGATGTTCATCCTTTATCGACAGGAAAAGATCATCTCCTTTTCCAAAATTTTAGTCCAAACAGAGATAGGATCAGAGTAGATACCCTAATCTATTTTGACACTTCATGTCATCTTACTTGATTAATTTTTGAAGTATCTTGCGTAGATTCTTTAGCCACACTAATGGACTCCAAAAGATCTCGTAACTTTTCATAACTCAGTGGCTTATGCATGCGGCCATTCATACCCGAAGCCAGACACTGGTCATATTGGTCCTGCAGAACATGAGCTGTAACAGCATAAATACTCACCGGGAGTGAGCCCTGCTTTTTTTCCCAATTTCGAATACTGGCTGTTGTTTCGTAACCATCCATAACCGGCATTTCACAATCCATTAAAATTAAATCAAATGGCGAATGTTTATAAACAATGTCGAGTACTTCTGCACCATGTTCTGCCATGAATGCCTTCACCCCGACTTTATTTAACATGCCATTGATAACCATGCGGTTGGTAGGATTGTCCTCAGCCACTAGCACTTTGAGATGACTATAATCATCAGAATCAGTCGTTTCGTCAAAAATAGGCTGTGGTGTATCGACTACATCAAACTCCAGATCAAAATAAAAATGCGCACCTCGCCCCGCAGCACTCTCAACAATAATCGTGCCGCCCATTCTCTCTACCAGTCGTTGGCAAATCGCTAAACCTAAACCGGTACCACCAAAACGCCTTGTAGTTGTCTGATCTGCCTGACGGAAAGGCTGAAATAGTAATGGCATCACATCCCCGCTGATGCCAACACCCGTATCGATAACAGAAAACCTCAGATTTAAATACGATTTAGCTTCTTGTTTTATTTCCACCTGAAAAGACACTGATCCACTCTGTGTAAATTTAAAGGCATTGTTCAGCAGATTAACGATAACCTGCTGCAACCTTAATGCATCGCCTAAAACATGCACAGGCTTCTCACGTTCAAAGTTGACCTGAAAATCGACACCATCCTTTGTCATTAACCGAAAAGGCGATGCAATTTCATCAATAAAATTGGTCAGTTCAAAAGGCTGCTTTTCCAGCTCTAGCTTTCCTGCCTCAATTTTTGAGTAATCAAGAATATCATCAATAACCGACGTCAAAACATTACCAGAGCTCAGGATAGTATTCAGATAATGGCGTTGGGTGTCGTCTAAATTCGTATCCTGTAATAACCTTGCCAAACCCAATACACCGTTCATTGGCGTACGAATTTCATGACTCATATTGGCAAGAAATTCAGATTTGGAACGATTAGCATGCTCCGCCTCTTCCTTGGCTAATTTCAATTCTTCGTTTGCCGCTGCCAATTGACAGGTTCGTCGCTCAACTCGCTGCTCCAGCTCCTCATTCAAATCCCATAACTTCTGCTGAAGTTCTGATCCTTCAGAAATTTTTTGCGCTAATAAATTATTTAACTTAAAGAACGTCAACGCTGCCCAGCTCACAATAACCAGGACTAAAATGATAACACCAACTGCAAAGTAAACTGCCCAAGGAGTGGGCTTTTGCTGCTGATAGATAAATTCATTAACGTCGACATCATCATCCAACATACCTACTGAACGATATACATCGACAATATGCTGCCAGCGCCCCGGGTGCATATAACCCAACTCGACAAATGTCGAGCCAACCAGCTTAGCGGTTTCAGCGGCTTCAAAACGCAAATGTTCCAAGCTATGTCGATCGCTATATTGGTTATATATTAAATTAATTATTTCTTCCGGATTTTCTAGCGCATAACGCCAGCCAGCAAAGGAGGCTTCCTTAAAAGCATTAATAACATCAGAAGACTTTTCAGCAAACTTTTCTGTAGTAAATAAGGTATCACCATAAAAATCTATGCCGCTAGATCTGGGAGAAAACAGGCGAAACTCCTTACCTGACTGCTGCAAAATAAACGGCTCATCGGTTGTATAAACTGATAAAGCGTCGACATTCCCTGACAATAGTTCGTAAGGGTCGTAGGTATGTTGCGCTAATATAAATTGAGCATTTGGGTCTAACCCCTCACGCTGAAACATGGCCAATAACTCGGCTGAATGTGCTTCTAACGAAACTCGCTTACCTACCAAATCGTGAATCATGTCGATACCGGCTGAGCTATCAGCGATAAGCGCCAACGGAGAATGCTGAAACAACACCCCCAAAGCAAGAACCGGCTTGCCACTGCCACGAGCTAAAATCAAATCAGGCCCAGCAACACCAAAATCAGCATCACCGCGCACCACAACATCAATCGCATTTTCACCTAATTCAGGTTCTCGTAAGCTAACTTCCAATCCTGCATCCCGATAATAGCCTTTCTCAATCGCTGCATAATAACCGGCAAACTGAAATTGATGCTTCCACTTCAGTTGGAGCGTAACTTTTGTCAAATCATCGGCAAATAAAAAATGGGAAAACATCACACCCATTACCAGTATCGATGAACTGCAAAATATTCTCTTAAGGAGAAAGGAGACGATATTCAAAATGTGATTACTCATATTTCAGTGAATGGATTTCACACTTCACTATCCGTTCTAAAAAGGCAATTCTAAAAGCGGATGAAAAAATACTTTAAATAATTAATGAAATTTAGCGACCTGTAAATAACGACAAATACCTACTGACTTAGATTGACTTGATATAAGTTAAAACTGTGAAGCAATACCAAACCAATAGTATATATCTGTTATAAGCAAGCTATACTTATCAACAGGCTTCGCCTTAACCAGAGGTAGCTTATGGCCAGTACAGAGAAACGAAAAAATCCTAGAGTCGTAGCTCATTGGCATGTCGACGCGGTAGACGTTGATGGACGCCATCATACCGGAATTAGCGAAAATATTTCCCATTGTGGGATACAGGTAGCCTTTCAGGATAACTTCGTCGCCAACCAACGTCTCAAACTGAAAATACAGGCCATTCACAAAGGCAATGCTCTCTCAATAGAAACGGTAGCCGTTGTGATCTATACCGTACTGAAATCATCCACAGGCAACTTTAATGCAGGGTTAAGGTTTCTTAAAGAAAGCCTTAATGAAGAGACTAAATCATTTATTTCAAATTACCTGAAAGCCCACCTTTAAACTTTATCCCGGAATCTGCCTGACAAAGACTTAAAAGTCTTTCTTTAGTAAAAAATCATTAAGAATAAGCAATTGCGCCTTTTCCTACCCCTTCAAAGGCAAAAATTTTGAAGCGTGAATCAGGCTTCTCCTGTTTTAACTGCTCTGCAATAAACTGTGCCAAACACTCTACAGTGGAATCAGTACTAATGACTTCACATTCTGAGCGAGGCATGAGCATCTCGAATACCCCCTGATCTGCTACATAACCAAAACCAATATGCTTGTCATCACCAAGTTGTTTTGCCTTTTCACTCAAGCTTAAAGAATTGCTGCCAAGAATATCTTCCTCTGTACCAATGTAGATATCCTGCCAACGCTGACTCCAATAAGATTCTAGTGACTGGCTACGTTCTCCGTCCTGCTCGATAATAATTTTTGAACGGTGTCCATGCGCAATTCGCTGACAGTTGCCATCATGCTTTTTTAAGCCGTGACTGTAATGGTAATACGGCGTCTCAATCACCTCTTCACGCAGATCTATTTGTAAGCCCTGAACATTAACAGGCAGTTCATTCTTAATAATGATACGAAGGTATTCAGCGACTGACTCCATATTGATAGACTCGCTGTATAGAAATGCATAGGCTTCTTCCGGACAATTAAAGTGAATTGACTTGTTGTCGGCTCGATCAAAATCTATCAACACATTGCCATCGACATGCTTAGCTGCCGTGATCGGATTTTCCAGAGGAACCAACAATTTGTGATCTATATGTTCGTCAATTAAGCGCTTTAGCTGCTTTTTGACCAAGCCAAAATCCAACACCATACTTTCATCGTTAAGATCTCCATCCAGTACCACATCAACAATCCAGCTTTCTCCCACTATGCCACGCTTTTCACATAAATAGGAAAAGTCCATCACAGTAAGATCATTAACAAATAGAAGCATTAGAAAGGCCGGAGATTGATTGGAACGCAATTAAAGGAAATTATAACGGTTTTAAATACATTCATCGGATGAGTGGATACGAATTCATGCTGCAATAGGTCAAACTATTCACCTCTATTTCACTGCTCACAATACTTCACTGCTCACAACATTTCTTAATATTTTTTACCGCTATCACAGGGGTAGGGGTCATTACGCCCAATCTTTAGTGTGGAACGCGTTACCAGCGTTTGGGGCCCGCAACAGCTAGTATCACTACAGCGGGATTCACTAGCTTCCATAATATCGCCAGCAGACACCACACTCTTATCTTCGCTCACATCATATAACTCTACTATTTTGCGAATTCGGTGCCATTTTACCTTTTACCCCAGGATAGGCCAGCTCTTTCTCATATGAACTGTAGCTGATAAGATCGGCGCTTTCGTCCACCATGACGACACCTTAAACTCTTTCACAGCGTGACTGAATGCATGCAAACGAGCATGCGAAACTATAGGATTAAATAATGAAAAAGCGCTTTTTGGGACTATTGCTCACTCTATTCGCCAGCCTGAATGCCGCAGCTGCAATTCAGCAAACCAAAGGTGATTTTGAAGATAAATTTCGTCAGCTTGATGAAGTACTGCCAACACCAAATGTATACCGCAACGCTGCCGGTGAGCCTGGTGAAAAATACTGGCAACAGAAAGTTGATTACAACATCAAAACCCGATTAGACGAAAATAAGCGTCGTTTAGTCGGTCAACAAACCATCACCTATACAAACAACTCGCCTTATACACTGAAATATTTATGGCTTCAGCTAGATCAAAACCGTTTTAAAGCCGATTCCATATCAGAACGGACATCAACGTTTAGTGGCACTGGTAGCCGAGGCTCGGCCACCAAAGCGGCAAACAGCTCTGATCCAGATAAAATCAGCATATCCATGTTACGCAAATTGCAGTTTCAAGATGATGTTGAAATGGGTTACGACATTAGCAAAGTGCAATCCAATGGCAACAAGCTGGAGTACGTCATTGTTGGTACTAATATGCGCATTGACCTGGCGCAGCATTTGAAGCCTGGAGAAAGCGTGGCCTTCTCGATGGATTTCGCTTACAACATCGCAGAAGAAAATGCCGTTTCTGCTCGTTCCGGTTATGAGCATTTTCCTGATGATGCACGCAAAGGCGGCAACGATATCTTCCTATTTGCACAGTGGTTTCCTCGTCTGCATGCATTCACCGATTACGAAGCCTGGACAAACAAAGAGTTTATTGGTCGTGGTGAGTTCACCCTGGAATTTGGCGACTATGAAGTAGAGATGACCGTTCCTGCTGACCATATTGTTTCTTCAACCGGCGTATTAGCTAATCCAGAAAATGTGCTGACAAAAACCCAACGCGAGCGCTTGAAAAAGGCAGAAAACGCCAAACGTCCAGTATTTATAGTAACGGCTGAAGAAGCATTAGAGAACGAAAAAGAAGGTACCAGGAAAACCAAGCTATGGAAATTTAAGGCAGAAAATGTCCGAGATTTTGCCTGGGCCACATCCCGTAAATTTATGTGGGATGCAAAAGGTTATCACCAGGGCGGTGACGATCAGCCATTGGTAATGGCCATGTCTTTCTATCCTAAGGAAGGTGGCGATCTTTGGAAAAAGTATTCAACTGAATCCGTCATTCACACCATGGAGGTCTATTCGCGTTTTTCATTTGATTACCCCTACCCTACTGCGCAGTCTGTCAATGGCCCGGTAGGTGGTATGGAATACCCGATGATCACCTTTAACGGCCCGCGCACCAAACTTGATGAAAAGGACGGCTCTCGCACTTATACATTGGCCGAAAAACGCTTCTTGATTGGTGTTGTTATCCACGAAATTGGTCATATCTACTTCCCGATGATTGTAAACTCGGATGAGCGCCAGTGGACCTGGATAGACGAAGGTTTAAATAGTTTTTTGGAAGGTGTGGCTGAAACTGAATGGGATGAGTTGCAAAATATTCCATGGCGACGCACCACTCCAGCCATTATTGATTATATGAAATCTGAAGTTCAAGTTCCCATCATGACACAGTCCGATAGTGTGCTTAATCTTGGCGCAAATGCTTACGCAAAGCCGACCGCAGCACTAAACATTTTACGTGAAGTGGTACTAGGTCGTGAGTTGTTCGACTTTGCCTTCCGAGAATTCTCACAGCGCTGGAAGTTTAAGCGCCCAACCCCCGCTGACTTTTTTCGCACCATGGAAGAGGCCTCTGGTGTTGATCTGGACTGGTTTTGGCGCGGCTGGTTTTACACCACTGATCATGTCGATATCGCAGTAGATAAAGTGTACAAACTGCGCCTTGATACCAAAAACCCGGATATCGACTTCGATCGCCGTCGCCAGGAAGAGCTAGACAAACCAACACCTCTTGCTTATCAACGTAACGCTGAAGAAGGCCGCAAATTGTGGGTAGAATTAAACAGCGATATTAAAGACTTTTACGACGAAAATGATCGCTGGACTGTGACCAATAAAGAACGCAATGACTACCAGAAATTTCTCAAAGGTCTGGAAGACTGGGAACGCACAGCATTCGAACGGGCCGTAAAAGAAGATAAAAACTACTACGTCATCCAATTCAGCAATCAAGGGGGCCTGGTAATGCCCATCTTGCTACAGCTGACTTACAAAGATGGCAGCGTAGAAGATATCTATATCCCCGCTGAAATCTGGCGTCGCAACTCTAAACAGGTGAAAAAGTTATTCGTTACAGACAAAGACAAGGAACTAACTAAAGTAGTTGTTGATGCTAACTGGGAAACTGCTGACGTAGACGTAGACAACAACCACTACCCTCGCGAAATAATCCCTTCACGTATCGAAGCCTACAAAGCAAAGAGAACAGGCCTTGTTAACCGTGATATTATGAAGGATATTAAAACCGAACTTAAAAAAGAAGACGAAGATGACAAGGATAAAGATTAACTTTTGATTTATCTTTAATGCCTTAAAATACCCGTCCATTGGCGGGTATTTTGTTGTTAGAGAATAACAACTACCTCATCACAAGCGTAAATGATAACAACACTACGTCACACCGTATTATTTTGAATACTTAATGCTCTAAATTCTTACCATGACCAGACTCCTTATCTATACACTCTTACTGTTAATTTGTTCATCAGCCTTTGCTCATCAGCAAAAACAAGCAATAACCACGATTTTGTTCAATGACCGAACCGGTCGTTTGGAAATTATGCATCGCTTTTACATGCATGATGCAGAACATGCTGTTGGTGAACTCTTCGGTGACAAAGATGTAGATATTCATCGCAACAAAAAAACGCAACAAACCTTTGTAAACTATTTGAATAGCACTTTTAAATTGCATTTGCTTAACGACCAGCTGTTATTACTAGAGCTGGTTGGCTATGAAATTGAAGGCGACTACTTCTGGCTATATCAGGAGACACCTATCCCGGAAACAATCAACGGATTTAAGATCAAACATAACGCACTACGTGACGTATGGAATTCACAAACAAATCTGGTCAATATTGAAGGACGGGGAAAAGTTCAAAGTTTGGTTTTTGACGGAAGTGCAGAATGGTTATTCGTTGAGATAGACAGCTCAAAATAGGTGCATTGTAAAAAATATGTCCCACTATACAAAGCGAGGCACACACCTTCACTGCTAATCAACTTACTATGGCTCTCGATCGTCAAGAGCTCCACCCCAGGTGTCAGTAAGCTCTATTTCGTATCCATTAGGATCTTCGATATATAATGAGTTAGATTGTTTCCAAGCAACAATCCCATCATAAAGAATTTTAATATTTAACTGTTCGCAAATTTCAATTGCAGAATCAAAGTTCGATATATGAAAACATAGGTGAGAAAAGCCTTTTCTCTCAACTTTACCGAGATCCGGGTTTTCGTATAAAGCAAGCTTTGCCTCTTTTGTTCCTATTATTACTCCGTTATCTTGAGGCATATCTTCAAGCAACTGGAATCCGAGTAAAGTTTCCCAAAAGGTAATCGATTCTTTGAGATCGCTTACCTGTAAATTAACATGATCAATCCCTTTTGTATGAAGTGGCATGTTCTTTCCTTTTTTAGGCTTACACCAAGCTAATGAACAAACACCAACACCGAAGGAGTGTTGTTGATTGACTCGTAGGTTTATACAACACCTGGGCAATCATCAGGCCCATTGCCGTTTATTTTCTTCATGGCTTTTTCTTCAGCCTGTTGGATACGCTTTCTTATTATCTCAAACTGATTTCCTACTCCATCACTTGAAGCCGAAGCACCCATATCAATATCAAGCTTTTCGCGAAGTACTTTTGCATCACTTGCTGAAAGTCTGGACAAAAACTTCTTAGCCTCATGGGAAAGAACACCACCTTAAATCAGTTTCTTTAACTCTTTTTCTATTTCGTAAATATCGATAATACTGGTTTATGACTTTACTATTTCTACAATAAGAGCAACATCTAGTACATAGCCATCTTTTTTCCATAGAAGATTTAATGGCTCTCCTGCCTTCCCGGTATGCTTAGGTATATCAATACCGATAGGCGTCCAATTACCATTCAGTTTTTCGTATATTACAGCCTCAACCACTACCTGATTGTCATTGGATTCACTAAACCTCAAATCAACTTTATAATTTTCGAACTCTAAATATGGAATTCTTTCACCAGCTGATACTTTAACCCCGCTGTACTTTTGTTGCATATGCGAGTTATTGGCATCCAGCCTAAGATCATAGTTTATAGCAAAAGTATTAGAGCTTTCCGAATAGACAGGAAGCGACAAACTAATCATCAGGAATAAAACCCAAAAGGAGCAGGTTGTAAATTTATACATGCAGTTTCTCCTTACCAGAAGCGAGTTAGAGCATAAACATAGACCACAGAAAATTAAAGCTTGGCGAGATACCCTGCAAGTAACTCGAAGCTACCACCCCATCCTTTTCCATGTTGAGAACGCGAAGCTTCCCAAGCTTCGGCTTCTTCTGCGGTAGGATTAATAGGTTGCCAAATAAACTGCATATAAGTAACACCATGTTTCTCACTAAGTTTGATAGTAGCTTGAATTTCTCTCGGCCAATTGGGCATAGGCGGAGGCATTATGTCGCCATTTTCATTGGACTGATATTGCGTGAATACAATAGTGTCGTAAGGACTTAATTCTTGATAAATAGTAAGTAGCCACATTTCATTTCCGTTTGGCATAATCATTTTATGGAGTGCCGAACCACCGGCGCGAATATCAGCAGATTTATATTCGCACACAATATCAGCATTAGGCACTTGCCATTTGCACAGATGATTTTCCTGCGTCCATGCCTCATAAATTAATCGCATAGGAGCATCAAAGTTTCGAGTTAGTATTGATGGTTCCACAATTATTTCACTCATTGTTATCTCCATGATTTTGTAATTCAGATAAATATTCATCCAGCTGATCAAACTGTTTATTCCAATGCCTTTCAAACTGCCTTACCCAGAGTTGAATGGGTTTCAGCTCATTGGCATTAACTCTATAAAATCGCTGCCTTCCGTTTCTTCTTTCAGAAACAAGGCCTGCTTCTTTCAACACACTCAAATGCTTAGAAACCATCGGTTGGGTCCAGTTAGTTAGATCAACAAGTTGATTAACGCTTAACTCGTCTCCAACTAGTGTTTCAATAAGCTCTCTTCGCTTTGGTTCAGCGATAGCCGTGAATGTGTCATATGTATTAACTGTACGTGGCATTGAGTAATTATATTCCCATATAGGAATATGTAAAGGAAAAATTAGATGGATTATGACTTGCTTTGGTAGGTGCTTTAATTCGCTATGAGCTACCCGTTCGATTTTATCTCTCTAGGTTAGTCGAAGCTGTTTATGTATAAATTTGGCACTTGATGACCCAGATATACCACAAAGACAGAGACAAAAAAGCCCCAATATAGTCGAGGCCTTTGATCTGGCTAGGCCAGGATTAGAAAAAACATTGAACCTTACAACACTTCAAGCCATTCCTTTTTACCCTCATATAAACCCAGAGGTTTCTCATAATAGGCCAAAGAAAGTCCGTATGTCTCTGCCAGTTTGACGGCCTGGTTTTGTAGCTCTGACGCCCTGTCAAAATCTTTGTTCGCTGCATGAACAGCAGCCGCAACTTCGAGATAACTTAATTGGTCATTGTAATCATCGGGGACTCGCTGAAAGTAATTCATAGCTTGTTTATTATCGAAATATGCCTGGTCTTGGCTTGTTGCATATATCCAGGCTAGTTTCAGCATTGATGGCTCATCACCGATATCAGCAGCTCGAGTAAGCCAAGATATTGCTGCATCAATATTTTTCTCGAAACGCACTCCACTAAGCATTTCAATAGCCAACATATACTGGGCGTCAGTCAGACCCTGATTGGCTGCACGCTGTAACCAGGCCAGACTTTTAGCAGAGTCAGCACTACACAAATTACCCCTTAACACATTTTTTCCAAGCTGAAATTCAGCAGGACTAAATCCTTCAACAGCGGCTTCGAAGTACCACTCGTTATAGTTCCTGGTTTCAAGGTCAAAATCACCAAAACTTCTCAGCCCAGATAAAAAGGAAGCAAAATGATATTTCTGCAAAGCCGAACCCTTTTCTGCTTCCTCCCGCTGTTTATCTACCATTTTCCGTACTTTTCTTTCATTAAAGGTTATTCGCGTCAAATGGTATACAAAGCGCATAGTTTGCCCATAGACTTCCACAGGCCCGCTTTCGGTTTTTGCAGGCTGATACTGCCATTTCTTAATGGCCTTAAGGCTAGTCTTATTAAACCCTTCATGACTACTAGCAATAATCCGGTGATTGCGTGTCGAACCATCTCGAGCGACACCGTACATGACATCGACCCAGCCAATTTCTCCTTGCCGATTCATTTTTCCAGGGTACTTAGGTACCACTTTTTTTAACACCTTAACTTTGGTATCCGGAGTAGATTCGAAGACAAAATTTGGCTCAAGCACTTTGAAAATAGCTTCCTTGGAGTACTTTTTAGATAGGTCATCCAGAACAAGTTGTGCCTTTGACTGCTGTTGCTCATTCAGGCTGTTATAGATTTGTGCAGCTATGTCTGCCCGCTGACCGCTTAGTTCTCCGTTTTTTACCGCAAGAGCAGTCCAGCCATACCCTTTGAAAATGTCACGCTCCACACCCTCACCGCGGTAATACATTACTCCCAGATTAAACTGTGCATCTGTAATGCCGATCTTGGCCAAGTGCTCAAACTGACTAAACGCATCGGCAAACTGCTCATTTACATAAGCATCCATTGCATCGTCAAAATTACCCCAAACTGAGTTACTGATGAACAGCAAAGCGATACTTAGAAATACTGCACGCATGTTAATAGGCATTTTCATCAAGATTCCTTCTATGGCTGAATTTTTATTCTTAATTTTTGAGTGAAACCTTTTCAATTTGAAGATCACCCTTATGAAGATGGAGATCTAACTTTTTCATTGTTCTGTATAAAGTCACTTTTTTCTCCTCTCCATCAATCACAACACGTAAATCCTCCCCTTGCCAGTCAATCTCTACATCAAAGGATTGCTCCCAAAATAACTGCTTGTCAAAGTAATAAGTAAATCGAGTGGTTGCTGATACTTGGTAATCCAACATAGCGGAATAGTAACCAATACAATCCTTATCATCGATTACAAGATTCGCAACTCTATTACCACCTCTATGAAAATCAATATGTAAACCTGTATCGCCTTTACCGGATTCAACATCCAAATTCACTGTATTTAAAGTCAATGTCCCTACATTCGACATACGATCTACCACATAACTCTGACGCTCACCCTTAGCATTAAGCTCTAGAGAGTCGGGCTGTGATTTTTGCGAAGAAGACAAGGCGCAGCCTTGAAGAATTACGAGAGCACCCAATAAAACAACACAAATTAACGAAGAAGAATTGCTACTAACCATAAATATGTAAAAATTAATCCATTATTAAAGTAGTTATTAAAGAACTCTATCCAATAACTAAGAACAGAAGCTTAAAACAGAGAATCCTGCTTCAAATATCAATAAACAGGCAATGGACAGTTGCTTATTACATTCAATGGAATAGTTTCACCAAACGAAGCGAGCATGCTTACAACAGTTATTATTATCCATTCCCTTACTAGCCAATAATAATCGTCATATTCAAAAAATCAACAAGCCAGCGAAGTATCATTCAGCTCAGTCAACCTCTTATTACTCGCCCCCCAAGCTAGCAAGGCCAAACATATACATTATTTGAGTACATCACTCTTGTCGTACCCAAATACCAACTTTATTAAAAAGGGCTTGAATATACGAAAAATCATATATATGATTTTTCAGATATGAATATTCAACCATTACAGTTTTTCAAATGTATGTCTGATGAAACACGACTCAGCTGCATTTTATTAATTGCCAAAGAACACGAGCTATGTGTATGCGAACTTACAGAGGCAATACAAGTTAGCCAACCCAAGATATCTCGCCATTTGGCGCAATTAAGAGAAAGTGATTTGTTAATAGACAGACGGGAAGGACAATGGATTTATTACCGTATAAATCAATCACTTCCTGCCTGGGCTCTAGAGGTCATCGATATTACTCTAAGAGACAATCAAAAAATGATCAAACCTTTACATCGTCGAATTATAAAGATGTGTGATCGTCCTGAAACAAAGTCAAAGTGTTGTTAATCCAGCAAGTATAACGTTATGAAAGATTTACCGAATATTCTACCAGAGCATGTTGTGACGCCAACACATGATACTGTCAATGCAGAGCAAACCACTTCTCATCCACCGAGAATTTTACTGCTATATGGTTCATTGAGAGATCGTTCCTTTAGTCGCTTAGTCGTAGAAGAAAGTGCCCGTATCCTTGAAATACTTGGCTGTGAAACAAAAATATTTAACCCTTCTGGCTTGCCCTTGCCTGATGATGGCGACGAAACACACCCTAAAGTTCAGGAACTTCGTGAGCTAATGACCTGGTCTGAAGGTCAAGTGTGGTGCTCACCGGAGCGTCATGGCTCAATGACATCAATCATGAAAGCTCAAATTGACTGGGTACCTTTACAGATAGGTGCGGTTAGACCAACACAGGGCAAAACACTTGCCGTCATGCAAGTTGAAGGTGGCTCTCAATCTTTCAATGTTGTTAATCAACTGCGCATATTAGGTCGCTGGATGCGTATGATCACTATTCCTAACCAATCATCAGTTGCAAAGGCGTTTCTGGAATTTGATGATAACAACCGCATGAAACCATCAAGGTTCTACGATCGAATTGTTGATGTTATGGAAGAGCTAGTGAAGTTTACTCTGCTAACCCGTGGCAGAACTGACTATTTAGTCGATCGGTATTCGGAGAGAAAAGAAGCCGGTGAAAAACTAATCGAAAGAGTCAATAACAAACGGGCATGCTGTTAACATCCCATTGATTACTAAAAAAATTTTTAATGCTAATAGTATTTAGCAACTATTCGGTCTAGCTCATGGATAACCTTCTCAACAATTATCTCACTAAAAACATCTACGTGAGGGGAGGAAAAATGGCCACTATCATTATCAAAGTACTGACCTGAAGCTGCGGCAAACTCTTCAGACAATGCTGCTCTAGCAATTATTTCAGCCCCTTTAGACAAGTCACCTCCAGCCACACCGAAGCCTTCCTTAACCATTTTGCTACCAAGCATAGAACCAGGATTAACACTAATGATCGCAGGAGTTGCGTTACCCAGTTGATGCGCCATATAAAAAGACCACATGGTCAGCGCAAGCTTGCTTTGTGCATATACATTGAATTGATCTGAAGATTGTTTCTTTCCAGCAAGGATTTCCAAATCAACCGGAGCTTGCGCAGCTGATGATAGATTAACAACTCGCCCGGAAGCACCCAGCAAAGGCAAAAACTTTTTGGTCAGTAAATAGGGCGCAATAGTATTAACCGCGAAGCGAACATCTAACTGTTCAGGTGTTATTGATGTAGCAGATTTAAAAATTCCCGCATTGTTTATCAATACATCAAAGTGCGTGTAGCGACTCACAATACCTTCAGATAATTCATTGACCTCAGTCATGCGTGACAAATCTGCCACATAAGTTTCAATGACCTCACCTTTCGACAATTCTGCTGATAATCTGCTGAGGCTTTTTGTTACATCATTAAGCTTCTCTGGATTACGCCCATGCAATAACAGCTTATGTCCCTTGCTTAATAGCAGCTTTGCCGTTTCGAGACCGATGCCATCTGTCGCTCCAGTGATTAAAATCTTTTTTTGCATATTTTCACCTACGCCAGCTCATCTCTACCTTCGATAAGAAAGTGATTACTATGGGAGCCGGCAGTACGAGCCTCAAGGTGGGGCAGATAATCCGGGTCACTCATGAAATTAAGGACTGCCTCTTTCGAAGGCCACTCGATCACTATCCTCAAAACTGCTTCTTCACTCTCGCCTTCAAGCTGCTGATGACTCTTTGTACGAGCAAGATATTTTCCACCATGCTTAATAACAAGCTGATTCGCAGAGCCAATATAATCAGCAACCCAATCATCTGACGTAGGCGTTACTGCTAATACTGAGTAATAAGACATAATAATTCTCCTTTTTACTACTGGCTAAAAACCTTCCAATACAATCTTTCCAATCGATTTTCCAGACTCCAATTCTCGGTGCGCTTGTCTTAAATTTTCTGCATTAATAGCGCCCAGATTTTTACCAACTGTCGTCTTTAAATGGCCTTGATCAACCAGCTCAGCTACTCGCGTAAGAAGCTTACCCTGCTCATTCATATCATCCGCATTAAACATGGAACGTGCGAACATAAACTCCCAGTGGAGTGATAAACTCTTTGGCTTTAAATTGGCTATGTTGATAGATTCAGGATCATCGATCATGGCGATTTTACCAAAAGGTTTTAATACTTCTGTATACATGTCGAAGTACGTCTGCGTACTGTTCAAACTTGCCACATGCGAAACCTGCCCTACGCCTAAAGCCTCAATTTGTTCTGCAAGCGGTTTCGAATGATCAACAACATAGTCTGCACCCAATTGTTTAACCCACTGTTTAGAGCTTTCTCTGGATGCAGTAGCAATCACTATTGCGCCAGTCAGAGCTTTAGCAAGCTGCAAGAAAATTGAGCCTACGCCACCAGCAGCACCAACCAACAAAATCACTTCATTCGTTTTTTTAATATTGTCCGGGTTCTGCAGAGTAATCGCCAAATGATCAAATAACACCTCCCAAGCAGTTATAGACGTAAGAGGCAAAGCTGAAGCTTCGGCAGCAGAAATACTTCTGGGCTTATTACCAACGAGGCGCTCGTCAACCAGCTGAAATTCAGCGTTGCTACCCTGTCGATTGATATCACCTGCGTAATAAACTAAATCACCCGGTTTAAACAAAGATACTTTCTCTCCTGTCGCCACGACTTCACCGACAGCATCCCAGCCCAGTACTTTGAAATCACCATTTTCTGGCGGCATCAGGAGGCGCACCTTGTAATCGACGGGATTAACAGCAACCGCTTGTACTTTAACCAGCAGATCATGTCCTTCCACTACAGGCTGGGGTAAATCTAACTCTATCAACGAGTCATCATTATCAATCGGCAGTGATTCTTTAAATCCTATTGCTTTCATCATTTTCTCCAAGCAGCAGCTAAGTGTTGATGGCAATATTAGCGATTGATTTAAACGCCATAAACAGCATAATAATTGAATTATTATCAAATATTTTTTGATAATTGATCATTAAAGGAGGCTCTCGCTATGCAGTTAGAAGATCTTGAAGTTGTGCTAAAAGTGGCTGAATTTCAAAACATTACCGCCGCAGCAAAAGAGTTGGATATGAGAGTTGCGACTGCCAGTGCCGCCTTAAAACGGGTAGAACAAAAACTGGGCGCTGAACTTTTTATTAGATCGACACGTCAACTTCGGCTCTCAAATGCTGGTGAGCGCTTTCTACCTCAATGCCAGCAAGCTCTGCATACATTAGAAAACGCCAGACAGAATATTAGAGCTGACTTAGATACTGTCGAAGGTGAGCTCCGTATAGCTGTATCTTCCGATCTTGGCCGTAACCTGGCTATACAGTGGTTCGATAAATTTATTGAATCCCACCCTAATGTAAGTCTCAAAGTTAATATTAGCGATAGTAACATCGACTTTTACCGAGATTCTGTAGATGTTGCTTTACGTTATGGCTCACCCTCTGATGCAAATCTCTATGGTTTCAAAATATGTAATGTCCCCGCCATACTTTGCGCAAACCCAGAATACTTAAAATCAGTGGGCACCCCCAAACACCCCCATGACTTAGTTGCATACAACGGCCTCTTCTATCAGCTTCACGATATCATTCACGATGTATGGACTTTTTCGGACAATAAAAACAAATACAAAATTAAAATGAATGGGAATCGAGCATCTAATGACGGCGATTTAGTCAGAAGGTGGTGCAACTCGGGAAAAGGATTAGCAGTGAAATCCTGCCTGGATATTTCAAACGAACTACTGACAGGAAAACTCGTCAACGCACTACCCAAATACCAACCTAGACCATCAGAACTTTGGTTAATTTGCCCAAGCCGTCAATCAATTACACCTGCAATTAGATTATTAAGAGATGCTCTTAGGGGAAATACTGCTGAAATTCTGCATAAGTTAGTTCAGAAGAATATCTTGCATAAAAGTATTCTGAAAAGCTTATAAGAGAGTATCCAATCGCCAATTATAATACGCCATTGTACTTATGTTGATTTCCCATCTGTTATGAATGATTCAAATTCACAACAGCACTATTCAAACCTATACCAACTATCAATTCCCGTTTTGTTTCCAACTGCACTTGATGGTTCGGTCATATCTTTCTTATTGGATTAGATTGAATAGCTATATCAGGACAATTGAGCACTTTAACCACACTTTTTAGTCTAGGCTTATATGAGAATTAGCAGAAGAAACCTGTAGGAGGTCTTAGTCATGGTTTGCTCCAATACATGCTCTCACCCAGAACATACTCATGGGCCAGGCTGCGGTCATACCGCTATCCGTCACGGCGATCACACGGATTATCTGCATGATGGTCATCTCCATTACCCACATGAAGATCATTACGACGAGCATGTGATCGAAGTCAGTGCAACCAATCCGGATACTTGTATGCCAGTACATACTTGCGGCGATCATGTTCACGGCCCCGGATGTGGTCATGAGGCAGTTCCACATGGTGACCACATCGATTACATTGTGGATGGCCGTTTACATCATGCGCACGGTGACCATTGCGATGACCATGGACCTGTAGACATTGTTCAAAATTAATTGAGCAAAAGATCAATTAGATAGCATTATTGCCCGCAGCATTTTTTATATTTACTACCACTATCACAAGGGCATGGATCGTTACGACCAATTTTAGGAGTATTTCGAGTAACTGGAGTTGATGGTGGACAACAACTGGTATCTCTGCAGCAGCGGTCGCTGTCTTCAAAAGCTGGAAACGTTGGTGTTGAATTCTCTTCATTCATATTGATTGTTTAAAGTCTGGCATAGAAATTAATATGTCTATGCTAACTCATATCAAGCGTTAGTAATAAACGCCGTTCACCAGCTGACAATGATGGAGAACGATGAACCAAACCTGCACCTTCATTGCCTTCCCAACACTCGCCTTTCAACAAAGCCACGTCGCCAAAAGCAAGTTGCCGGATATCATCGAGATCAGAAAAAAGTCCCGATTGCTCATCGGGTTTTCCTTGACTGCCATGGCCTAATTTAGTGCGATTAACGACATTATGAGGCAACCATTCAGTGGCAGCTCCCCGATACGTTGTGACTAAACGACAAGGAACTTGATCGACGTGAAACTTCGGACACATCGCCTTATCCAAAACTGTTAATCGAAGACCTACTTTACCTAAATCAAATAAACAGCAAAACATATCAACCAGATCAGCGATATCTTCGCTCAATTGGACCGTTAATTCAGACCCACCTAAAACTTTATAGATAGAAGCAAAGGCATCTTGAGGTGAAAGAGTCATTGATGCTTGAAAGCCACTATTTGATTTCAAAAACTCATCAACTTCTTTCTGTAATTCAACAGTAAGACCTCGCTTCCAAGCGACAATATTACAATCGTCCTGATAAATACCTGACAAAACCGTTGGTTCATCACCCTCAAGGAAACAGCGCGATATTCGGCCTTGGCTGATCTCATCATTATTAATAGCTAATGAACTCATTTGATTACCTAATATTATGAAATTTTTGATTGATTGACTTGAGCACAATGAGTGTTAGTCTCGATAAAAATTTTCCTTGGTTTCTTTAATAGCTTTCACATCTGCACAGTACTCGGCTGTCGGTCTCGCCAAAAGGCGAGGAATACCAATCGGTTCACCCGATTCCATGCAGTAACCATAATCACCTAAACGTATTCTCTCTAAAGCCTGCAAAATCTTAGGTAACAGTTTTTGCTCTCGATCTAGAATGCGTAATGAAATGCTATTTTGCTCTTCCCATGATGCTCTATCATTCTCATCATTCAATTCTGGCGGGCTTGCCAATTGATCTTTTGCTTCTTGAACTCGCTCATTCGTTGATTTTTGAAGATCAATCAGGCGGCATTTGAAAAACACCAGTTGGTCCGCATTCATATATTCTGATTCGGGTGCCTTGATAATTTGCTCTTCTGTTAGAGAGCATTCTTCTATACGTGACGAATTCATACATTCTCCTTCCATTTGGGAAACGGATCGCTCAAATTTAGCCAGTAGTCCTTACCTTTAAGCATTTCTTCTTCCGTTAACAAACATTCATCCAGTGCGCGAGTCACCGCCTCTTGATCCAAACCCTGGCCAATGAACACCAACTCCTGACGCATATCGCCAAAGGGTTCAACCCAATTCTTCATAATGGATTCGAGATACTCTTTATCTTCTGGCCAATTTGATTTAGGAATAGCTTTCCAGAACATACCTGCAAAACCATAACGAGCAATGCCTCCAGCCTGACTCCATTGGCCCGCAAATTCAGGCCGGGTAGCCAGCCAAAAATAACCCTTAGAACGAATCAACTTGCCAAATTGTTTTGTGTTGTGAAGAAACTGAAAGAATTTTTCCGGATGGAAAGGACGACGAGCGACATAACTGAAACTGCCGATACCATACTCTTCGGTTTCAGGCACATGTTCACCACGCATCTCTTTAAGCCAGCCGGGTGCTTGCTGTGCACGTTCAAAATTAAATAAGCCAGTGTTAAGTACATCGTCAATATTGACGTTACCATTGGCTATCGGAATTATTCGCGCATGAGTATTGAGAGTCTTTAATATGGCAACCAATCGATCTAAATCAGGCTGTTCGATCAAATCCGTTTTGCTAATGAGAAGCACATCAGCAAACTCAACCTGATCAACCAGTAAGTCTGCAACGCTACGCTCATCCTCTTCTCCTAGAGACTCTCCAGCCTCCTGTAAATATTTAGCTTCATCATAATCCTTCAAGAAATTTACTGCGTCTACTACAGTGACCATAGTATCCAATGTGGCTACATCCGATAATGAAACACCATTTTCATCCGCAAAGGTAAAGGTTTCAGCCACAGGTAAAGGCTCTGAAATACCTGTTGACTCGATCATCAGATAATCAAATCGCCCATCTTGGGCCAGCTTATTAACCTCTAGTAATAGATCTTCACGCAAGGTACAGCAGATGCACCCATTGCTCATTTCAACTAATTTTTCTTCCTGATGGCTAAGTGATACTTCGTTCTGCACCATAGAAGCATCGATGTTAATCTCACTCATGTCATTGACTATGACAGCCACTTTGTTGCCTTGGCGGTTATTCAAAATATGACTAAGCACTGTTGTCTTACCGGCACCAAGAAAGCCAGATAGCACTGTTACGGGTAATCGAGTCATTGTCATACGCTCCGATATGGGTTTGGCTGCGAACAAGACGATATGATACAACATATCATTTTTAGAGCAATCAATATCTCTAGAAACGACTATTAAGACTGCTGATCTGGAGGCCTTGTTTTAGGTTATTCGCTGGTATCAAACTCTTCCCGTATAATGCCCGCAACTGTTATCAGCTTCATGACATCATCCACGATATTTGGACCTTTTCAAATAATAAACAGGAATACAAAATCAAGATGAATGGTAATAGAGCCTCAAATGATGGCGACTTAGTTAGGCGGTGGTGCAACTCAGGAAAAGGGCTCGCAGTAAAATCCTGTCTGGATATTTCCAACGAATTACTGACAGGAAAAGTCGCCAATCCATTACTCCTACTATTAGATTATTAAGAGATGTACTGAGGGAACATACTGCTGAAATTCTGCATAAATTAGTTCAAAAGAATATTTTGCATAAAAGTATTCTGAAAAGCTGATAGGAGGCAGACTAATCATGAATAATAATCTCTCATCAATTCACTCTTGATTTCCTATCTTTATGAAAGATTCCAATAACACTGGCAAAATCGGATTCTTATCACTTGGCTGGCCCAAGTCGTCAAGACTAATCCAATAACGAAATTTCACAAGATCAACAGAGCCGCATAAACACCTAGAATAAAACCTTTGACATTACCCCTATTAGTCTATATCTTCGCGAGCAGCTAAAAGTAAGTCTTTTGTTTATTATCTCCATTTCGACGTTTCCTAGTTGTTCATCGTCCTGTAGTTTCTAAATTTCAGTCTATTTTCCGCTATACACGCCTGCTGAAGGCAAACTTATATTCAAATTTCAGGATTAACATTATGTCTAATACCGTTACAGGAACCGTCAAGTGGTTCAACGAATCTAAAGGTTTTGGTTTTATCGAGCAACAGTCTGGGCCAGACGTATTTGCCCATTACAGTGCTATATCCAGTTCAGGGTTCAAAACTTTAGCTGAAGGCCAACAAGTAGAGTTTGTGGTTACTCAAGGTGCAAAAGGCCCGCAAGCCGAGAATATTACTGTTATTTAAACATCGCTTCTAAAAGCAGGCCGAAAGGTCTGCTTTATCAACTGAACACTGTCAAATCACACAATATGGGTGTATGGTGAGATAACCCCATGTGGAATGCCCATCTCTTTGAATCTTTTGGTAGTTTAAGCCATCTGTAATTTTTCGATTTGCTCATTACTCATGTTCGTCTTAGAACATTTATTCATAGAGCAAATTGATGAACCACTACGAAACCAAAACTGAAACTATTGCGATTGCAGATATTTCTTTTGAAATCACTTCATTAAAAGACAAAACACAATTTTACGATCCTGAAGGCCAAGCTGAGTCACTAGGCATTTCCAGTGCTATGTGGCCGATATTCGGTTTAGTTTGGCCATCAAGCATTGTCTTGGCAAAAATTATTAATAATTTCGACCTCGATAATAAACGTATTCTGGAAGTCGGATGTGGAATTGCCGTTGCAAGTATTGTCGCTTCATCAAAAAACGCCGACATAACAGCAAGCGATTATCACCCTCTAACCAAAACGCTTCTAACTGAAAATATCAATGCCAACAACTTAACTTCAATAAAGTACTTCCATGGCGATT
>JANQLG010000001.1 GCA_028280715.1 Spongiibacteraceae bacterium
TGCTTGATCCTATCTGTTAAAGAACTTCCCTAATCGCTCGGATTCAGGGAATTGCCAAGAACACTCAACAAGAGCTCCTCGACAGGGACGCGCATTATACATGCCGCCTCCGACTTAGCAACTGCTTTGATGAAAAAATCTTTGGAATTTAACGTCTTAGCTTGGATGTTGCAGATCTTGTTGAAGATGACTCCTCGACAAGAGAGCGCGCATTATAAGGCCGAGATTAGGACTGTCAACGAGATTTATAGAAAAAAATTTGAAACCGGGAAAAAAGTTTTATTTTGCCGAAATATCAAACAAAAACATCAAAGAATGATCAAAATACTCAACAGCTAGTTAGTCGCTACTGAACTCTGCTTTTGCGAAAAATACGCCTTTAAACGATACAACAACACCAATGCAAATAGCACACAATAGAACAACACCTCGCCATAATCCGAACGCACTAACCAAATAAAATGCGCACATACCAATATCGCTATGACATAAATACTTTGATGTAAGGATTTCCACCGATGCTTAAGTTTTCGCTGTGACCAGCGATTAGAGGTCAAGCCCAAGGGAACAAGCATTAACCATGCGATAATACCTACTGCCATGTAGGGCCGCTCAGCAAACTCTTCAACAAAAATCGCAGCACTCCAACCCAGAAGATACGTTAATACAAATAGCATATGGACTGATGCATAAAACCATGTATATAAACCTAACATACGCCTATAGCGCAGTAGGGACGAAAGATTCAACAGCTGTCTTAATGGCGTCACCATCAATGTGAATAACAAAAATCGTAAAGCCCAAATGCCACTACCGAGCACCAACTCTTTACCAATGTCTGCTCCTAGCTGTCCTGTCATAGCTTGATACAGTAAGACTATAAATGGCAGCAAACACAGGAAAAACACAATGGGCTTTTGATAGCGCATAACTAATCGTATCTTTTTAAAAAATCGGAAGTTTAAACACTAATAATATTTGCTCAGATCCATACCCGTATAGAGTGAAGCGACCTGTTCAGCATAGCCATTAAAGGGTGTTGTTAACATACGATTGGGTGAGAAGAACGTAGTCGGTAAACGACGTTCCGACTTTTGGCTCCAACGTGGATGATCAACATCAGGGTTTACATTGGCATAAAAACCATATTCATGCGGCGCCAGTGTTTGCCAGGTTGTTGTAGGTTGCTTTTCAAGCAAGCGAATTTTGACAATGGACTTAATACTTTTAAATCCGTATTTCCAGGGCACGACTAAACGAATAGGTGCACCATTGGCATTCGGCAATGTTTTTCCATACAAGCCCACTGCCATAATTGTTAAGGGGTGCATTGCTTCATCGATACGCAAACCCTCCTGGTAAGGCCAGTCGATGGTGCTAAAACGCGATTGCTGGCCACGCATCTCTTTTGGTCGATGCAATGTTTCAAACTGAACGTATTTAGCCTTTGATGTAGGATTAAATTGCTTGAGCAAATCAGCTAAAGAAAACCCCACCCAGGGAACCACCATTGACCACGCTTCCACACAGCGTAAACGATAAATACGCTCTTCCAAATCCACCTTTGCCAGAATATCTTCCAAATGATATTCACCTGGCTTATCCACTTCACCCTCAATTTTTATCGACCAAGGGTCCGTTGTCATATTATCGGCATAACGGGCGGGATCACTTTTATCCGTACCAAACTCGTAAAAGTTACTGTAATTAATGACATCATCGAGAGGCGTTAAGGGTTCATCAGTATAAAATCCTGATTCCTGCTCCTTAGCGGCTGGCTTGTAATCCAAAGCAACAGTCGTTGCTTGTTCAGCCATGCTGAGCTTAGGTGTTAGTGCACCGATGGTTAGCGCACTGCCTTTAATAAACGTTCTTCGATTAAAGTAAATAGATTCAGAGGTTATTTGAGAAGAAGGGATGTCGCTCGAGGTTTTAATCAACATAAAAATACTCCGCATTAGTCGTAACTTAGACTGAGTTGGAGCAAATAATTCCCATCAGTGTATAAAATAGACGGAGAATCAATAAGACTATGGCAGATCTATTCACTCAATTTTTTATATATTGCCATAACCGGCCCTGACAAGGCATACAACAAAAAACCACTAAGCAAAATTCTCGCAGGGTCAAGCATGATCAACCCGAGAATAAATACTATAAAGATCATGACCACAAAAGGGACTCGACCCCGCAAATCTAAGCCTTTAAAGCTGTTGTAGGGTACATTCAAAATCATCAGAAAACCCACAACTGCAGTTAAGCAGCCTGCCAATACACCTAATTGAGTGGGTAATTCTTCACCTACCCAACCAACATCAACACATGCCCATATAACACACGCCAGCAAACAGGCCGCAGAAGGGCTGGCTAATCCAGAAAAAACATTTTTATCGGCTGTATCAATTTGCGTATTAAATCTGGCCAAACGTAACGCCGCACAAGCAACGTAAATAAAAGCACAGAAAAACCCAAAGGTACTTAATGTAGATAGGCCCCAATTAAACATTACCATCGCCGGAGCAACGCCAAAGGAGACCATATCGGCAAGGCTATCAAACTCAGCACCAAATTTACTTTGAGTATGAGTGATTCTAGCAACCCTGCCATCAAGCCCATCAAAAATCATCGCGGCCAGAATGGCGACTGCTGCCGTTTCAAAATTACCATTAATACTGGTGACAATCGCATAAAAACCAAAAAATAATGCAGCGGCGGTAAACAGGTTAGGCAATAAATAAATGCCTCGCATACGAACTGTTTCGCCATCAACGGAAATTTCTTCCTCATGCTCATCAATGAGGCTTAACGGATCGATAACTGACGAATCATTCTCTTTCTTGGAAGAATCCGATTTTGAATCTACGGTATCGTCTTGTTGATTAGTTTTGGACTCGTCTGATGATGCGGACGCATCTACATTCTCAGCTTGAAGCTGTTCGGTGCTTTCCGCTTTTTCCACTTTTCCCGCTTCCTTAACGGAAGGCACTTCTTTGAGCGTAACTTTAGAATCTTGAGAGTGCTCGTTCATAATCTTTCAACTGATGGCTGTATAGAAGGCTAATGATAAATTAAAAGTCACTGCGGTACGATGCTTTTGCGCAATCCCAAAAGGCCTTGACCAACGGATTATCCAATCGCTGCACTAGCGCACACAGCCCCACTGAAAAGGGTGTCAGCGGCGGCTGAACATCTACAACCTGTACTTTTTCCTTTAATGGACTGTTGGTCAACACCAATTCCGGGACGACACCTACACCAAACCCCAACCCCACCATACTGACAATGGCCTCATGGCCGCTGACCTGGGCATAGATATCAGGTTTAATACCTTGTGCGCGAAACCACTGATCTAAGCGGGTTCTTGCCAACCCTCTTTCAGACACAATAAAGGGAATAGTATGCCAAGGTAATGGCAGGCTATTCTCCAAATGCTGATGGATTTGGCTTTCTACCACACAGTGAATCGCCGGATAGATAAAGACCAATGGTGAATGAGTTAAAGTTTGAAATTGTAGACGTGAGGACAATTTATCTGGTCTGGCAGCTATCGCAATATCATCATCGCCTTCTACTACATGCCCGATGGCATCTGCCTGATCACCCGTTCTTAACTTAATCTCAATATCGGCATAACGTCGTCTAAACGTCTCTAAAATCTCCGACAGTACGCTGTAAGATGCGGTTACCGAACAAAAGACACTGACTTCACCGCTTAGCTGCTCAGCATCCTGCTTTACTGACTCGCTAAAAGTCTGCCACTGCCCCAGTGCCTGGCGAGCATAGGTCTGAAACTGCCTACCCACCTCGGTCAAACGCACACTGCGGTTATCCCGCTCCAGCAAGCGTTGCCCTACCTCATCTTCTATACGCTTAACACTGCGACTCACTGCCGATGCACTCATATGCATCTGCTCACCGGTTTGTCCGAAATGTAAAGTTTCAGCGAGACTCAGGAATAGTTGGAAGTCTTTAGTATCCATGACTGATTCGGCCACTTATTCTATTGCAAATAACGCAACAAAGTATGCCATATATATCATTTTACGCAACGAAGGAATTTCTATATAGTGCCGAGCCAAATATTAATGGGGACAGAGCTAAAGGTCTGTCCCCGTCGTTTTCGTTTCACTACAACGACTGGAGCTATCATCATGGGTCAAAACTACTTCAACACTCTTCCCCTGCGTCTGCAGCTGGAAGAACTGGCCAAGTGCCGTTTTATGGACCGTAGCGAATTCACTAACGGCTGTGATTACATCAAAGGCAAAAAAATCGTTATCGTCGGTTGTGGTGCCCAAGGTCTTAACCAAGGCTTGAACCTGCGCGACTCTGGCCTGGATGTTTCCTACGCACTGCGCGCCGCAGCTATCGAAGAGCAACGTCAATCCTGGAAAAATGCCACCGAAAATGGTTTTGTCGTTGGCACCTATGAAGATTTAATCCCTCAAGCTGACATCGTCATGAACTTAACACCAGACAAGCAACATACTGATGTTGTTAGTACGATTATGCCTTTAATGAAACAAGGTGCCTGCCTGGATTATGCGCACGGCTTTAACCTGGTTGAAGAAGGCATGCAAATTCGTGAAGACATCACTGTTGTGATGTGCTGTCCTAAATGCCCTGGTTCTGAAGTGCGTGCTGAATACGTTCGCGGCTTTGGTGTGCCTACGTTGATTGCCGTTCACCGCGAAAACGACCCTAATGGTGACGGCCTCGATATAGCTAAAGCGTTAGCTTCCGGTACCGGTGGCGACCGTGCTGGTGTACTCGAATCCTCTCCAATCGCCGAAGTAAAATCTGACTTGATGGGTGAGCAAACCATTCTTTGTGGCATGCTGCAAACCGGTTCTATTCTTTGCTACGACAAAATGATTGAGCAAGGCATCGAACCAGGCTATGCCTCCAAGCTGATTCAATACGGCTGGGAAACAGTAACCGAAGGTTTGAAAATCGGCGGCATCACTAACATGATGGACCGTCTGTCTAATCCTGCCAAAATCAAAGCCTATGATTTGGCTGAAGAATTGAAAGACATCATGCGTCCACTGTATGAAAAACATCAAGACGACATCATGTCTGGACACTTTTCAAAAACCATGATGGAAGATTGGGCTAACGATGATGCAAATCTGTTAGGCTGGCGTGCAGCCACCGCTGACACCGCCTTCGAACAATCAGCCAACACTGATCAAGAGATTGCCGAGCAAGAATACTATGATCACGGCATTCTGATGGTCGCTATGGTTAAAGCCGGTGTTGAATTGGCTTTCGAAACAATGGTAGATGCGGGCATTAAAGAAGAGTCTGCTTACTATGAATCTCTGCATGAAACACCACTGATCGCTAACACCATTGCGCGTAAAAAACTGTACGAAATGAACGTGGTTATTTCTGATACTGCTGAATACGGTTGTTATTTATTTGATCACGCCTGCAAGCCTTTATTGAAAGACTTCATGGCAAAAATCAGCACCGACGTAATCGGCAAAGGTTTGGACCTGAAAGATAGCGGCGTGGACAACATGGAACTAGTTGCTGTTAACGCAGATATCCGTAACCACCCTGTTGAGGTTATTGGTACTGAGCTGCGCAGCTATATGACCGCGATGAAGAAAATTGTTTAAGGCAACTTAAAATATCGTTCAAGACTGTTTTCGAAAACAAAAAAGGCTGCCATTGGCAGCCTTTTTTGTTGCTTATGAATTAACATTACAAACTTAACGTTTTCTCACCACGCGCAATACCCGAAACACCACTTCTGACAACTTCCAGAATCGCTGCTTCACCTACTGCTTCTAAAAACGCATCAAGTTTATCCGATGCACCGGTCACTTGAATGGTATATAGTGTCGGGCCGACATCAATAATTTGTCCACGAAAAATATCTGCACAGCGTTTGATTTCTGCCCGCTGAGCGCCGGTAGCGCGAACTTTAACCATCATTAACTCACGTTCAATGTGTGCGCCTTCAGTCAGGTCCACCAGCTTCACAACATCAATCAAACGATTCAAGTGCTTGGTAATCTGTTCAATAATTTGATCATCACCAATCGTGGTTAAAGTCAAACGCGACAGCGTTGGATCTTCTGTAGGCGCAACATTTAGCGATTCAATATTGTAGCCGCGCTGTGAAAACAGCCCTACTAAACGACTCAACGCACCGGGCTCATTTTCCATTAGTACTGAAATAATATGCCTCATTATGTACGCTCCGTTTTGCTTAACCACATATCACGCATTGAACCATTAGGTGCAATATGCATGGGATAAACATGCTCATGCCGATCCACATACACATCGAGGAATACCAAACGATCTTTTAGCTTAAAGGCTTCTGTCATGGCATCATCAAGATCGCTCAGTTTTTCAACTTTCATCCCAACGTGACCATAGGCTTCTGCCAGCTTAATAAAATCAGGCAGCGACTCTTCATAAACACTTTGTGAATAGCGTCCAGCGTACTGCATATCCTGCCATTGCTTAACCATGCCCAGGTAACCGTTGTTCAAGTTAACGATTTTCACCGGCGCAGCATACTGTGTGCAGGTAGAAAGTTCCTGAATGTTCATCTGGATACTGCCCTCACCCGTTACACAGGCTACATCAGCATCAGGAAAAGCCAGCTTAACCCCCATGGCCGCAGGTAAACCAAATCCCATCGTGCCCAGGCCACCCGAGTTAATCCAACGGCGCGGCTTGTTAAAACGATAATACTGAGCGGCAAACATTTGGTGCTGGCCAACATCGGAACACACAAAGGCATCACCATTAGTTGCATTAAATAATGACTCAATAGCCTGCTGTGGTTTAATCAATCCTGACTCAGTGTCATAGCGAGGCTTGGTATAAATACCGTGCTGGTCACGCCAGTCATCAATTTGTTGCCACCACTGACCTATAGCGTCAGCATCTGGCAGACTTTCATTTTTAGCGAGCTGATCTTTAACCTGTGCCAGCATCTCATTCAACACTGCATCTACTGGACCGACGATAGGAATATCAGCAACAACCGTTTTAGCGATCGATGCCGGATCAATATCCACATGAATAATTTTTGCTGTCGGACAGAATTTGCTAACGGTGTTAGTAACACGATCATCAAAGCGCGCACCTAACGCGAGAATCACATCGCTGTGATGCATTGCATTGTTCGCTTCATAGGTACCGTGCATACCCAGCATTCCAAGGAACTGGCGGTCAGTGCCCGGATACGCTCCCAAACCCATTAACGTATTGGTCACCGGAAAATTCAGCAATTTAGCCAGCTCTGTCAGCTGCTCACTGGCATCACCCTGCACCACACCACCACCGGTGTAAATCACAGGACGCTTGGCGCCTAGTAACATTTGTACGGCTTTTTTAATCTGCCCGGAGTGACCGCGCGTTGCCGGTGTGTAAGAACGCAGCTTGATCTTTTCCGGATACTGATACTCAAACTTCTCAACCGGGTTAGTAATATCCTTGGGAATATCAATCACCACGGGCCCAGGTCGACCACTGGCAGCCAGATAAAATGCTTTCTTGATAATTTCAGGAATATCCTGCTGACGCTTAACCAAAAAGCTGTGCTTAACAATAGGGCGAGAAATACCCACCATATCGGTTTCCTGGAAAGCATCTTCACCAATCAAATGACTTTGCACCTGCCCCGACAACACCACCATTGGAATCGAATCCATATAGGCGGTAGCAATACCCGTAATCGCATTAGTCGCACCAGGGCCTGAAGTGACCAACACCACGCCGGGCTTACCCGTCGCCCGGGCATAAGCATCTGCCGCATGAGTAGCCGCCTGTTCATGGCGTACTAAAATATGCGGAATTTCGCTGGATTGAAAAAGCGCGTCGTAAATATGTAAAACTGCGCCACCGGGGTAGCCGAAGATAAATTCAACACCTTCGTCGGCTAAAGCACGTGCGACCATTTCGCCGCCGGATAACATCTCCACAGGAGAACCCTCACATCAGTGAATAAAATAAAAACGTGAGAATGTAACGACTCGTCAATCCATCATTGCCACCAAACACTTGGCTAATGTAGGTCATGCAAGCAACATAACCCTAAAAGGATCAAACTGAGAGGATACAAACCTCACAACCTAAACCGGTATCTCCCTGGACTGGGAACACACCGGGCGATAACGCCGATGACGGTCTGTACCGTCAGATGCTGAAAAAGTCATCAATAGACTCTTTACAGCGGCATTCTCGCAACACAGGTCGTGTGTTTGCAGAGCGAAGGGAGCGTCCCGCAGTCAAGGCTGGTAAGCCAGGACTCGACGCTGACAGCGATCACCGGTAAGTAAACGCTATCGGCTGTACAATTAAGAAGCCTAATTTTGGACAAAGCAATTTATTTGTCAACCGTTTACCACCAATTAGCCGAAATCCAACGATTTTTTACAGCCAAATTGGAGAAAATTGCGCTAATTCCTTTCTAATCATTCGTTCTTTGCCATACTAGAGGCTATCAAACGAATTGATTATGGACACATATAACCAATGAGTAAGACTCTCACCGCAATACTATTTATAACCATTGTTTCCTCAGCGCTGACTGCGCAAGCCGCGAAACAAGGCCACTGGCGTTGGACCGACGAAAATGGCACTGTGCAGTACTCTGACCGCCCGCCTGAAGGTGTTGAATCGGAATTTATAGAATTTGCCGCTCCACGTAGTTCAGCCAGAAGCAAAAGTCAGGGGCCTGTATCTTCTGCAGCCGAAGAGCAGCAAGCAGGCAAAACCTTTGATGAAATGGAGGTTCTGCCAGAAAAAGATCCTGAGTTATGTAGACAAGCGCAAAATAATCTTAAAGCTCTGGAAGCAGCACGTATTCGCATCACCGAACCCGATGGCACTAAACGTATCCTGACTGAAGACGAAAAAGAAACTCAGAGAGCTAACGCAAATAAATTTATTGAATTACATTGTGACTAACCAATGATGATATGGGTGAATAAATCGCCCATATCAACTCTGCTAATCAGCAACAGAATAATAGCGAATATTTGCTGAGTTCCAATTATTCCAACCATCACAAGTACCAGGTACTTGATCGCCATCAAAGTACATAGAACTAATGGTTTTCCCCGCCATCTTGGCTGCTAAAAACGTTGAATACAGCATCTTGCAGGATTCTGTACCTGTCTTATAACTAGTACCACCTATTACCCACTCTGAATCGGGATTACAAAAGAAAACAGGAACGTTCATGCTATCCAACTGAATCATAAATCGATTATTGGCATGATAAGCTAACGACGTAACTTTTCCTGAGCATATGACTGTGCCGGACCACGCTCCTTGTGAAAATAACAAAAACAAAATAAACGTACTAACTATTTTACGTAAATCCATGTGATTAAATCCCTCAGTTTTTACTCAGCCAAATTCGGTCAAACCTAAGGTAACCATGTTGAGTACCTCTCATTTGAATAGTTACTTCACGTCCCGATGCTTGAGCGGCCAACGCCGTTGAATAAAATAGTTTGGCAAATTCGGGCCGTTCATCAACTAGAAACGCTGTAGCTGAGCCGTTTGTGATATGAAATCCCTTTTCTGACGGCACTGATACATCAATAGGCGAATCAAAATACAACAATATTAAATTACCAGTATTGATATAAATGCTTTGTACTTGACCAGTATATCGGCAATAGCTGCCACTGGAATGGTCATGACAAGTCGGTGTCCCAGCATTCACAGCCAATGGCATTAAAGTAAGACAAATTATCCAAAATAAGCACTTCATGTTTATCATTCCTTTATTCTTCCCTTTTGGTTATCGTTGACTATTTAATGAAATTTCATCTGGTAACCGGCCAATTAATTCTGGCAAAGATTGCTGGGCAAATACCAATACTTCATTACCCTGCTCTGCACTCCATGAATCAACGCCTTGTAATGGTTTCGTATCGGATAGAGTTGACAATGTACGAGACCATAATTGTTGATCATCGGCCAACTTAGTAATACGCAAACGGATTTCCAAGGTAGCGTTAGGGTGACCATTTAAATAGGCATAAGGTTCGATAATAAGTTGCTGCCTGTTTTTCTTCATGTCCGTTAACAATGTCTGCCACTCTTGTGTTGCTGACATACGGTTAACTTCATCAGAGGTCCAACGAACCATATCCATCGGTCTCATATCGTCAAATAACTCAATAGTTTTTGAAATCGCACCGACAGCAATGGCAATACCTAATACAGCATCACCCATAGTGGAAAAAATCAGTTGGTTATTAATCAATAAAGGCTGACCGGGTACAGGCTTGGCAAGCCCTTCTCCATTTCCGGTTTTTGCCTGTGCAATCAAGTCTCTTGGTTGTACAAGAATAAGGTTTTCGGTGGGTTTGATATGACTGGCACAACCAACAACCAGCATTAAAGCGATTACAACTGATATAAATTTCATTTAGCAAAGTTCTAAGGAAAATATTTTAAACTTATCAACTGAGAAATTAGACCCAAACTCGAATCTTCACTCATTTGTTCTAACCTTTTAGCTGCTATTTCTGACTCAAATAAAGATTAATTCGAGTCTGACTCTAGTTTTTATTATTGTCTAGGAAGATGTGTATTTTGAGCTAATGGAAAGGCATCACCACAACCAGAAACATATATTTTCACTTTTTTAGCGGCCATATGAGCAGCTAAAAGCAACGAAAACTGCTGATCAAAATTTACAGCACTTGTGCTTAGCTGAAGCCAACCACGACTATTGAGCGCGCAACCCAAATCCGGCGTCCAAGAATCAATCTGGATATAAACATTACCGTTGGGCTGAACTGCAATATTATCTAATTCAATAGGAGCTATCCAAGTTGGCTGATCTAAAGCCAAGACCTGACCAGAAGACAACAATAAAACAATCAATAAAAAACACTTTTTCATTTTTTCCATCTTTATATTTTCCGACCAGCACATCAAAAAATTCTGTTAAGCCAAAAGGCCTTGTAATGTTTCATTATTTTCACATGATTAATTGGAGTCTAACCCTAGTTGTTCTAGTTAACCGGTGAAAAATCTTTTAGATATTCTACGATTTCTAGGCAGTGCTCTTCCCTTCCCACATATCCTGGATCACCTTTTTGTGGACCAAAATAAGGGCGCCACTTTTCCACCATCTCATCATACTGATCACTACCAGCTAATTTTAAAGCAATCATTCCCATTGGAACCTGCCTCTTAGACCCAGGAAGATTAACTGGATCGTTTATCTCTCCCTCCAAAAACATTTTTGCAATATCTTTTATTGATTCGATATTACCCATAATATTTTCTTCGAAACCGATCAATGTATCTCGAATATAATTATCAAAAGTAGACCGAATATCCTCTAATGAATATATTATAAACCTTTTATGATCATCATTATTAAAACCAGAAACCGCAAAATCACTAGAAATTCTAAAAGCATTAATTATTTTACTTGGCTCCTTCCTACCCATTTTTTGGAATGCCAACTTTAATGTTTCATTAGCAATCTTATTAGCTTCTGAATGAAAAACCTTAATCATAAAAGTATAGTGATACTTTGGCTTATACTTATAAGCAACAAATGTATACTCAAAATAACCCCACTTCATTTTTTTCTTTAATGTAGACTTTGACTTTAAAAGATCATAACCATAATTAATTAAAACCCCACCAAAAATTTTGGCACATTCTTTTATAATTTCTTTCTCAGTCATAAAAACAACCACAACCTATTTATTTAATTCATCATCTACTAATACGACGACTGATAATGAATTGGTACGATTTGATCGGGTGTATTAACATATATATCCACACCCGGAGACAAACTTATTGGGCTGCCTGATGGATATTGAGAAAATACATCTTCCGCCTTAACTCCTCTCACCTCATAACTCATAATCGCCCCTGGTTCTTGTTGCCAGTCGAGCACTGTACGCTGATTCCTAGTAAACGTTCTACCCAACTGCGAAGGCGTTACAGAAGTCAAATCCTTTACTGCACTATATTTTGCATCATGCCATATGAACTCTCCAGGCACATTCCGATTTTCCGTTAATTGATCAAGTCGAATTGTTACTGATTCACTTGTACCATCACCTCTAGTAATAGTTGCTCGTACTGTGACCTCAGTTGCAACATCTTCCCCAAATCCAAGATCCTGTCTTATATAAACTGTAGTATTATCTTGATGCTCCCAATGATTGTTTGCGGAATAACCACCCCCTACTGGGCTATCACCAAAACCATCTGGCCTATTATTCCCGCCAAAATCCGAACGATCATCTATTTGTCGAATAAGATCACTAGCACCATTACCAGCCGCACGAACTGTGTGTGCTACATCTCTTACTTGAACAACGAACATTGCAGCTTGAACGTACGGCTCGGCCTCTTCGCGAGGTATTCCTGCTTGATCTAATCTAACAAAAATCTCGTTATACGCATAAGCTGCTGCTTCATCCGTTAACTGTGTCTGTGGCTCAACACCTAACAAGCTTAAACCGCCAGTTAATGTTCCTGCCAATACGATATCAGTACCAACATAAACAGCTTCTTGTACTATCTGCACTAACTGATCGGGCTGCGAAAAACCTGCTGCCGCAACATCCTCTGCGGTATAAGATGTTCCAGATAAGGCATCTAATCTTGAGGCTGCATCATAAGCATCACGAATTGCACTTTCTATAGCCAACTGCTGCTCAAGCAATAATGTTGCTTTAAATTCGTCAGTCGCTTCCTCCGCTGAAGTTATCATAAATGCCAGCTTGTTTAAGCGTTCTATATCTTCTGCCTGAATACGGATCGCATTTTCAAGCTGCTGATCATTTTCAATAGGATAATAAACACCATCCAGCTCGACATAACTCAGCCCATCAAAAGCTCTTGTTTCTATTACAAGACCTAACGCTTCAGCCAACGCCTCAAGATCTGGATCCAAGACCTCAGCAATTTTTCCATCCAACTCTGCCGGATCAAGGCGTGACACCGAAATAATGTGATTTCTACGTACTGTCTCATCAACTGCTGCTTTCAATGAAATCGCAGCTGCCCAATACCCTACATTGGATTGTGCGGTAATTCCGCCAGAAGTCGAGGCAATGTTGACATCAAGACCCACAATGAATGCAGACAGCGCAGCACTAAGCTTTCCTAAATCCACTCCATTATTCTGCAACGCAGTAATACGCTTTCTCTGTGAGTGCTGCGAAGAAAACGCTATCTCCTTAACTTGGTCAGTAGTAAGTGGGTTCCCATCATTTAAGTCAGGATCAGAGTTGTAATAAAGACTATCGAAATAATCCTGCTCTTCCTCAAGAAGTGTTTCAATTTCATCAATATTTTCTGATCGATAAATATCTGTTGCTATAGTTGAAACCACAGACCCCAATGCACCACTAGCACAGCCATCATCTTGGCTATTACCAGAAGCAGAAGCTACACCCACAATACATCCAGCACCTGCATGAGCAACATATCTTATAGCATCGTTTATTTGCCCATTTTTAGCTGAGTCATTGATGCCATCTGCCATATGGCTACCAATAACACTAATGCTATTTGTAATTAAAGAATTCTTAAAGTTGTCAGTTAAACTACCGCCATTAATGGCTGTATTAACAGCGGCCGACCCTGCCGCATGATAAACTGCTTGCTCAAGCTCTTGCGCTAAATTTAAATCGGCCTCACCAACATTAAAAAATTCTGCATCAATTCCATGTAACACACCTGCAGTAATTGCTGCCGTTGCAATTGAGCGCACCCCCTCATCACTCACAACAGCCTCAAATGCAGCTTCATGAATATCTGAAAAACTACCGCCATCAACCAAAGCATTCGAAGATGCGACTGCTGCAGTAGATATCATTGAAGTAAACGCAGCATTTGCAATCGCGCCCTGTAATGATGCGTTAACAGCGTTTATTGCAGCAGCCCCCGCACCTGCCGTTACTACTGCTACAACAATAGTGATTAACGCCATTGCCGCACCGTTTAATGCAGTAGTATCAACATCCCACTCTTCGTATGCGAGTTCTATTTCCTCCCAATCAATGTCTATATTGTGTTCAGCAAGATATGCAGGATCCCGTAAATCAGCAATCCATGACATACCAGCTTGGTTTGTTAGATAATCTACTTGTTCGTCAAACGTGCGACTATCATCATCTTCAATCTGTACATTTACACCATACAATGCACCAACTGAAAACCCACCAACAACGGTGTTATATATAGGAGTTTCAATGATATGGCCACGATTTACAGTACGAGTAGTAAACATTCTTTTACTTGTCGCACTATAACTGTAATGATTTGTTTCTACAGCCATCAATAAATTGACAGAACCACCCGTTGCACTTACCGAAGTGCCATCAGTAGATCGGATATCAACAGCTTGCAAGTTAATATCGCCCGCCTCCGAATGAAGAGTAACGGTTTTTCCCGCATCTAATAATGTTCTTATTGCGACCGTTTTATATAACTCTTCATCTTTTTTCTTTTTACTAGACCGAAAAGTACCTACTTCATGTATTACATCAAACTCGTTTTTAACTGTAATTCCGAGTGCTGCAAGTATATTTATATGTCCATTTCCAGCCTCTATTTCAGAGGCATCAATTTCAATAGAGCCATTGGCGATAAGGGCTATAGACTCTTCCGCTGTTAAAGTAGAGCTTAAGTACTCAACCGTAGAACGTTGTCTTTTCCAGCGGCCATCAATATCTATAGAACTATTCGAAATTCCTTGTGGAAGAATTGAAATATTTCCATTAGCAGCAAATTGAATGCTGTCTCCTGCTGATACTTCAACACCTTGTATAACAACATTGCCATAACTACGTACAACAACATCTCCTGACACAGAATTAATTCCTGTCACCTCACCAAAAACAGAGCCATGTTCATTACCATAGTCATAACGATGAACCAGTGTTTGAGCGATGAAATTTTGGGCAGCGATGGAAAGATCACCCTGTGCTTCCAGCACACTAGACAGCAAAGTAATACTGCCACCGGCAACCACCATTAATTCACCGGTCGATACCACATTCGATTCATTCAAGGCGATATTGCCAGCTACTTTGAGAAACGCATCGCGGCCAAACTTGATATCAACATCATCAACACTGACAGAGCCAAAAGACGCATTACCATTAAACTCAACAACATGCTCATCTACTTTTCTATCGTTATAGGTAGATGCTGTTAGATAAACGATGGGAACAATGACTTCTTCGCCATTAATAACTCGGCGTTCCGGCCAGATCATATCGGCTGGCCCATTATCAGTCTCTTCTGATAACGGAGTACCATAGATCAATGTGCTGCCATAAAGATCATAGTAATCCTGCGCGTAGTCAATGGCATTGTTGTATAAAGTAGCTAATTGCGCAGACTCAGATGCGTAGGCACTATTGGCAGAATCAATTAAATGCCGCCCCAATAATCGGCGAATCTGTGTGCGTACATATCGGCTTTGCACAAAAGGGCTACCGACTATTTTCGGGTTATCGTAAACAGGAATAATAGTGGTGATATCTCCAACACCTATGGGAACATAGGTGGGTTCACCCAATGCAGGCAAGTATTGATCCCTTAATTGCTTGTAAAAGGTTTCAATATTCCACTGCCCCGAAGGAATAGAGCCTTCCAAGTAAGTAGCACTATCATATTGATAAGGGCCACTATAGACTCGTTCAAATTCGACACTGGAATCAAGATCAACCTGAATTTGTGCTGCGGTTAGTGTACTCGCAACCGCAGTGGCAATAGTTTGAAAGAAAAAGAATACCAGCGTGAATGATGCGATGATTTTCTGAAAACGACGAAAACCTGAAAAGTATGATTGGTTCGACTGTTTCATCATGATTCTCCTTTCTCTTAATTCCACCAGTCGAACTCAGCGAATAAATCGCTGATGTACTGTGTTAGTTCGTTATAGAGCCTTTCTACTTCTACAAAAAGATCAATGATCACATCATAGGTTGCACTAGCTAAAAGCTCCCATTGGCCTGTTTCGCTATTTCGAAGATTAAGGTCATATTCAAATACCACTTCAGCATTTCCATCATCTAACAATGTAAGACTTGAGGAAAAGTCTTGCTCTGTGGCATCTGTATATATTTCATCAGGATATAGAAGAAATGGTATTGGTTCTTCATGATAAACGTATGTATCACAACTATCCGCATCAGCAACACAATCAAGCCATGCGTCAGGCATTCCATTTACTTGCTGAGCAAAGGAGTCTCTCGCAGCGAGCTTCCCATAATATTCGAAAGGGTTATGATTACGTACCGCTAGTGCCGCAGCGTCTCCATACACACTACCATGAACAAAGAATAAAGAATCTAACTCTACTGATTCTGTAATAGTTTGACTCACTGAAGCATTTGGACAATGACTAGAAATATTTCCATTCACATCAATTGGCCCAAACGAACATAAACGAGCACTCGTCTTTTGGCTTATACCATTATTTTCCACACCAATATCATTGATATGAGCAGCATTAAAAAAGGCATCACCAAAAATTTCTAAATATGCTGTATTATTTAAGAAACCTGTATTCGCCGTTAACTCTAAACGCCCCATAGAAACCAAAAGACCTGGCGGTGAATAAATATATGCCTGAGTTGTATAAGCGATATTAGACCCGCCCAAAATAGCTTCAATTTCAGAATATTCAGATGAAATGTAACTTTTCTCTAAACTGATTACTGTTCGATACCTTTCATTGTTTACTGTACCTGCAGCTATCCCTAAACGCCCAGAGGCTTTATTAACCCGAATAACAGCTGAGCTATTTACTAAATAATTATCCGCAATAATATTTAGTTGGTATTCGCCTGAAATGGTCACCTGATTCACTAAATTCAAATCGAGGTCTATAGTATCGGCATTCTCAATCACGTTTTCCCAATAAGGGTTAATGTTTTCTAAGGCTGGCGCTTTAATATTGACATTTTGGCCTTGAATAAAAGCAACTGTTTCATTTGGCTGTGTTAGAACATTACCTACATTTTGCGTATCAACCGTTAAATTATTGTTGTAAAAGGTACCGATATGGGTTGAATCAGAAGGGTCAAGTGTATGCTCACCGTAATCTAAAAAGCTGACTTGCTCATTTGCAGCAATAGTGGTCAAGTAAGGGTAACGAGAGCCATTTCGAACTAAGCCATTTTGTGCTTGCAATGTTATGGTTTCACTCAATATCAAACCACCGAACTCATTAATGATATTGTTTTCGGCCCACATTTCAGTATTTACTAGTGAGTTAACATGGCCGCGATTGATGATATTTTTTGCCGCCACAGCGATATTATCAGCATTAATTTCTGCCAAATTTAAAAGACCACCTTTGGAAATCAGCACAACATTGTTACTGTTTAATTTCGCATTACTCGTGAGTGATAATCCAGCGTACGACTTTGCACTCATCGCACCTGCCGTTTCGAAATAGCCGGATAGCGTAAGACCACCACCTAAAGACTGGAGAGTAATACTCTCATTGGTTACGTGCGTTTGACCTAAATAGCGAACTGTTGAGAGATAATCGGTTGGAGTTACAATGCTGGCGGTAACGTTCAAAGATTCAGACGATGTGGCCTTAAAGGCTACTGCACTAATACTTCCAGCTATTGTACGATTTTGATCTTGTGGATGAGTTCTAATTACTTCTTGTTGTTCATAATGCCATTCTAAAGCGCCTAACAGTACGTTAACACCACCCGTACCAAGCGTATATTGACCATTAAGATTCTGTTCATACCCTCCCAACGTATTCCTATTCACACGCTGATTAAGAGACACCTCACCAGAAATATCAATTACATCTGCCATTACATCTAATGCTAAAGCGCCAGGAGCTAACAAATTATTAATTGAAATAGTCGAGGAGGTCGTGGATAGCTGGCCGATACTGCTTGAGTTATCGTCAATTGTCTGACTAGGTACTGCTGTTGCTAGTGTAATACGATGCGCGTTATTAATTGCACAATTGGTACAGTCTATTACTCCGGATGATGCGGTGGAGATAAATAAAATATCTGATGCGGGGCCCACTATTTCTATAGACTGCCGTAAATCGATATTATCTGCCATGATAACGATGAGCTGGGCTGCATCTTCAGAACCGTCACTTACCCTTGCTACGTTGACCAGCTTAAGTGGCTTATCTGTAATACTGAATTGATCGAAGCGGTTATATGAAATACCTGCTGAATTCGCCTGTCGTACATGCAATAGATCATTATTTGACCCTTCACTAGCTGGTAGATAGTTAATCTCATCTACATGCTCAGTAGAGACTGTTATTGTTGATGCTAAAGAATATGTACTGAATAACAGGCAAACGATACCAACCAGCCAATATATTGCCGTATTTTGTTTTTTCAGTTTTTTTTCAGTTGAGCAAACACTTTTCACCAACGATGGCATAAAAAAGTAATTAAGATCCATTAGCGGCTCTCTCCAACAAGACGAATAAACAAATCATCGAAAGCGATAAGTAAAGACACAACTGCACCCATCCCACTTATCGTAGAAGGTAATATGTAACCAGGAACTAACTTATTGATAGGAAAAATCCTTTTACTTAAGTTTTTATAATATCCAAATTTATAAGCATTATTATTGGCTCTGATTTATAGCATATTTATTTTTATAAAAAAACTTTAATTTATAACAATTTGCACTGCTTGACTAAAGATAATCAAAACTTGTTACAAATTAATATAATTAAACACCGATAAACAGATGACCAAAATGACAAATAAATGTGCTGTCTTTTATTTTTTACTGAAAAGCCCGGCAATAGCCGAGCTTTTTTATCAAGAAAATAACTCTCTTTACAAAATACCACCCAAGTTAATCAGCTGAGTTTCACCACTGTTATCATCGACACCATCATTATCATTGATAATGTAGACATCGCCATTGGCCATCACGGCAGAACCTTCAACTTTTTCATAGATAAGGCCACCGGGTGCTTGCAGATCACTCATAATGTCTCTGACTAATGTTTTAGTAATGGTTGCGCCGTTGATAACGGTACTTAAATCAATGGTGTAAAGGCGTTTAATAGCAGCATCTGGCCCGCCTTTGTTATCACGCTCTAGTACCAAAAACTCGCCGTTGCCCATTGAGCTGATATCCGATAAACCAACCCAACCGCCATCTTGCGATTCAACGGCATCTAAGGGATAGAAAACAAATTCCCAGGTTTCGTTGGTGATGTCATAGACACCTATTCTTGGATTCGCTTCACCTTCCCATTCGCGTTGAAAAGCAACATACAACATGCCGTTGTATTCTGCGACGCCTTCAAAGCCAAAACGAATTTGTAAATTGTTAACGGCGTTCGGTAATGTCACCACATCTTCGATAACGCCATTGCTGTCTGTTTTGAACAGGAAATTCAATTTTTCGATGGGGCGATTAGCCGTATCTGACAAAGTACCTACACCTTCTGATGCTACCCAGTAACCACCGTCTGGCGCTTTGGCAATACCTTCAGGGTCAATATTGACGGTTTTATCTGCATTGATCATTGCAGCCAAATCCACATCATCAAAACTGTCTGAATCTTCTGTCGCACCGGATGTCGAAGCAGCGGCAAAAATATCGTTACTGTCTTTGACAGTGATCTCTTCGACTAAACGAGCAGGCTGTTGATCAACGTCGATTTTAAAAATACGGTTAGAGGCAAAGAAGCTATCTTCTACTGCATACAACACACTGTCATCCATAGGGTCTGATGATAAACCTGACATCGCCGCCCAGGGAATTGGCGTACCATCGTCACGACTGGTTGACTGTAGCGTTGGATACTCGGCATCAGCAAAATCGTAGCGATAGATATTCAGCACAGAACGAATTTTATCGCCGCGATTATCTTCTTCACTGGCAACAATTAACAAGTTGCGAGAAGGAATAGCTAAACCACCTTCTGGGCCAACGCCCGCTGGTAATGTTTGTTTATAAACCGGATTTGCGGGATCAGCCACATCGTAAACAAAAACCAAACTTGAACGCTCGGAATTTACGAACAGATAACGGTTTTCACCATACACACCCATTTCAACATTTTCTGGTTCGTTACCTTTATTACCAGAACGCTCATCGGGGTAGTGACCCAAACGTGCGGTTAAATGGTCCAGGGTGTTACCTGCTGTCCAAACCACATCACCATCGGTGTTAAAGATCGTGAAACCGCGGCTTCCACCATCCATGTCACCTTCATCTGCGGTAGCAAAATGTGTGCTGTTAATCCAGGAAACACCGTCTGGCTCTCTCACTACATCATCTTGTGATTCTGTTTGTGAAATAACGGGAAAGTCGCCTTCTGTTAAATCCACATCAGTTAGATCAACAGAACCTGCGGTGAAGTGGTTCACGATACTGCCATCGGTTAAATCAACTAATATGATGTAGTTATTTTCTTGCAGAGTCACCACGGCAATATTGTTAGCATTAATATCAACATATTCTGGCTCGGGGTCTGCGGGGAACAAATCAGCCAAGCCAGTTAAATCAACAGTGGAGGCTGTCCATGCTGTTGGATCTGCCGCAGAAGTATCAACAATAACAAAAGCACCTGCAGGTAATTGTGGAGGGGTACCATCACCAAGATCTTCATCGCGTTCGTTTTCAATCACGACAGCGGCATAGTTTCCATCTGGGCTGATGGCTACAGAATCGGGCTGACCACCGAGATCAATAGACGCCACATTGGTTTGTGAAGCAATTTCAATAACATCCAAGTGACCTGAAACGTCAACAAAATCTGTCGAGGTATTCACACCAACCAATGCGTAAGCACCTTTAACAGCGACGGAAGTTGGCTCTCCGGTTAATGCAAGCACACCGGCCGCGGCAGGAGAATTTGCATTAGTAATATCGACAAAACCCACTTGCTCTGCGGGGCTATCAGTATAGATCAATGTTGTGTAATCAGCGCTTACCGCAACAATCTCTGCTGCAGTTTCTGTGTCCGTATTACAGGTTGCATCTATTTGGCTACAAATGGGGAAAGAAGCAATACGATTAAAATTCTGCGCTGTATTCAATACTGTTGCATTACAGATTACGGAAGTTTCTTCTATTTCAGAAGTTTCTAGTGTACCACTGCTATCGGCGTCTAACCCGGTGTCAATCTGGACACCACCTGCGAAACAGCTATCACTGCCAGCTGATAATTCAGTTTGATTAATTAGGCTGTTAACACCATTTGCGCCGTTTGCACCACTAGCACCGTCGGCGCCATCGACACCATCTCTACCATCATCGCTATCGCAGGCTACCAGTGCAGTAGCAATCGCAACACTGAGTGCTACTTGTTTGAATTTTGAACTCATGCTCTTCCTCATCATTTTTGTTTACAAAAACAAATATTGTTTTCAAAAAAAATGACAGAGGCGTGACGATTACATGTATATTTATTGAAGAAAATATTTAACAGTAAAAATCCGCCTTCATAGAAGGTGGCTTTAGACTGATAATAAAATTTAAAGTATGGGAATAGATCAAGTTAAGCTATACAAGGTACAACTTAACTCATTGACGGTTGTTTAAAGACAATTTTTTTCGCAGACCTGAATTTTTCCTTCAACATCACAGGCAACATCAACATAGCTGGCGTTACCAGTAATGTTAAGACAGTGGCAAAGGTTAAACCAAACACAATGGCACTGGCCAACTTGGCCCATTGTGTTGCGACTGGCCCACCGACTTCAACATTGGCGCCAACTAAATCGATGGAAATTCCTAACGCTAAAGGTAATAAACCGAAACCAGTAGTAAAGGTGGTAAGAAATACTGGCCTTAATCGTTGCACTCCGGTGTGAACAATGACATTAGTAATTGACCAATCCTGGTGAACTTTTCGAAGATGGTTGTAGGTATCAACCAACACAATATTGTTGTTAACAATAATTCCCGCAAGCGCGACAATACCGACGCCTGACATAATGACACTAAAGGTTTGCCCGGTAATTAATAGTCCCAGTAAAACACCCGCGGTGGACAGTAAAACTGACGATAAAATCAAAAACGCCTGATAAAAACTATTAAATTGTGTCACTAATAGAACTGCCATCAGTGCCAGCGCCAGAGCAAAAGCTCTTAGCAGAAAAGCAAAAGAATTGGTCTGCTCTTCGTTGGCTCCTCTGAATCGATAATTCACTCCATCTACAGGTGGGTTTACCTGTAACCACTGCTCAATTTCCACCAATTTTTTACTGGCGACAACACCTTCAGCAGGATTAGCCCGCACATAAATAACACGTTTGCCATCGACACGTTGAATAGAACTCACTTCGGGCTTTGCTGTACGCTGAATGAAACTACTAACGGGAACCAACCCTTCCAGGGTATTAATTTTTATTGCATCAATTTGTTCCAGGCCGCGAAACTCTCGCGGGTAGCGCACGCGAATATCTACTTCATCTTCACTACCATCGGGGCGATATTTACCGACCAATACCCCATTGGTTAAAAGTTGAATCGCAGAACCTACTTCGGTAACGCTAGCGCCAAGCATTGCTGCTCGCGCTCTATCAATGGATACTTCCCATTCGATGCCCGGTACTGGCCCCGTATCATCAATATCAATTAAGCCATCAATATTATTTTCGAAATAACGCCTGATACGTTTTGCTTCTGCCACCAAATCAGGCATATCCTCACCGGTCAGCTCCAGCTGAATTTCTTTTCCTACCGGCGGACCTTGATCGATAACAGCAACTTCTGCTCGCGCGCCCGGGATATCTGAAATTACTTCACGGTATCTTTTTTGAATTTGATGGCCAGTAACATCACGCTCATCACGATGTACAAACTCTATAAAGATAGTTCCGATCAGGTCAGGGCCAGCTGCTCGCCCTCCTCCCGTCGAGCGTCCAGCTCCTGACTGTGTAACAACATTTTCATAATAGCCAACACCCATCACTCGCCGCTCGACATCACTGACAATGGTTTTAATTTCAGTAGGTGAATAATTGCCCTTTGCATACACTTCAATGCGGGAAAACATCGGTTCAGGGCTAACAAAAAATTCTACACCGCGACCAAAACTAAAATAGGAAATAACAATGACGACTAGTGCTAGCAAACTTGTTACTGAAACTCTTCCCGGGCGCTGAATACAATACTCCAATATGCGAGCATAGTGACCGGTTATCCCCGGAAGGTTATCCAGCTTTGACTCATCCAGCTTGGTTAAATAGCTCTGGTCTTGATTAGAGGTTTTTGCAAACAAGGCACCGAGTGTCGGCCCAAACACTAACGCATAAAGTAAAGCACCGACTAAGACCAGAAAAACCGTAATTGGCAAATAGCGCATAAATTCGCCTACGATATCCGGCCAAAACATAATGGGTAAGAAGGCCGCCAAGGTCGTTGCTGTCGAAGCCATAATCGGCCACAACATTCGTTTGAGTGCTTTACTATAGGCATCAGTACTCGATAAACCTGACACCATTTCCCGATCAGCAAATTCCACCATCACGATGGCACCGTCGATCAACATTCCTAAACCCAGCAGCAGCCCAAATATCACCATGAAGTTATAGGTGAAGCCCATTTGAGCCAACATGATAAAGGCAAAGAAAAAGGAAAAAGGTACTGATAAAGCTACTAAAATACCGGAGCGAACACCGACCGTTGCAATAACCACAATTAAGACCAGTAACATGGCGGTTGCCATATTGCCTTCTAATCCACGCGTTAAGTCATTAACTCTTGGAACTTGGTTATTGACATAAGTGATTTTGACGGACTGGGGAATGACTTTACGCACTTGTGCAACGATGGCATCTATCTGATCCATCACTTCAAGCGTGCTCGCCCCAGCGCGTTTTTCAACATTGATCGAAATACTGGGTTCGGCATTAATAAAAGAAAAACGCGTAGCATCCTTAAAGGTTTTACGTATCGTCGCCACATCGCTTAGGGTTACTACATGGTTGTCGTTAGCCTGTAGCGGCAAATCGAAAAGATCTTCTTGCGTCTCGATCAATCCCGGCAGTTTTATCGGGAAGCTACCGTGCCCGGTATCCAATGCACCGGCAGGTATAAGCCGGTTGTTATTAGATACAGATTGCAGCATTTGTGCATTGGTTATGCCATAGGTTTCCAATTGCGCAGGATTAATTTCAATCTCTAACAGCTCTTCTCTTTCGCCAACCAGATCTGCAGAGAGCACGCCATTGATCATTTCAATTTCTCTTTGCATATCCTGCACAATTTGCAGCATGGTGCGCTCATCCACACCAGTACCACTAATCGTAATCTGTACTATACGTTGGCTACCTTCGGAGGCTTCTAGTAAATTGGGTTCTTCAGTAGCATCTGGGAATTTTGCCTTGGCTCGATCAACTGCCTCACGTGCATCCAGCATGGCCTGACTGGGTGGTACTGAAATATCAAATTCGGCAATCACCCTCGCCAAACCTTCGTTGGCGAAGGAGCGATAGGATTTTAAGCCCTTCAAACCTTTCAGTTCGGCTTCAACAGGCCTGGCTAGCAGCCTTTCAGAATCTTCTGGTGAAATCCCTTCATGGGGAATGGTGATAATAACAACGGGAATAGCAATTTCAGGAGCCTGTTCAACCGGCAGCGAGCGATAACTAAATACCCCCACTAGCATGATCAAGAAAAACAGGCTGATGGTTGTTCTAGCCCGAGAAGTAGTGACGTCCAAAAATCGCATTACGAATCCCAGTGCAACTTTTTAATTATCTAATCTTGCTGTTGACCACTCATAATTACTGAGGACCTTCTGCCCAACGAAGACTTCTTCCTGGCCATGGGTAATAACATTCGCTTCATCAGGCAATCCCGAAACCCAGATTCCGCCAACGTCCATGCCTGAAGCTTCACCAATAATCGTCACAGGTTTAAATTCAACAGAATCCGATTGATTCACTAGCTTGATGCCAATATCACCCGCATCATTTAACGTGAGCGACGATGAAGGTATGAGATGTGCCTGTCGCTCTACACCAGCTACTAGCAATTCTGCCGTGATTCCTTCTCGAATGGGCTGTTCCGATTTTAATAATTCTGCTTCTATTCGGTAATTTCGAGTGCCCTGAGCAGCTGAAGTAGCAAGATATGTAATCACCGCTTGTACTCTTTCACCCGTGTGCAAACGCGCCATTACGGCGGCACCGTAATACAATTTACCTACATCGCTTTCCGGAACTGTGCCCACCAGTAACATAGGGTCGTCATCCAGAATAGAACCACAAGTATTACCGGGCATTAACAAATCACCAATCTCAACTGGGCGGGTTTCCAACACACCGTCGAAGGGTGCTTTTATGCGTGTATTATTTAATGTGTGCTCAGCACGGGTGACATCGGCTATTGCTGAATCGTAGGCTGATTTAGCCTTGGCAATAGCAACGGCTGACATCAGATTCTTGTCCTTCAAATCTAACGCAGCTTCATATTCAAGTTTGGTTTGTTGTCTGCGACTCAAAGCTTCCTGAAGATCCGCTTCTCGGTTATCGACATCTATCTGACAGATAATGTCACCAGCTTTTACACGCTGTCCTCTATCGACGGGCGTAGCTGTGACAACACCGGATATTTCGGCCTTTAGATCAACTCGACGATTAACCTGGGTTTTACCACGAACTCGAATTTGTTCGGAAAAATTCTGAGCCTTGGAATGCATGGCCCTAACTATAAAAAGGTCACTGGGCAATCCATCAGCGCCAGCCGCTGAGGAAGACATTGCTTGATCGGATACAGCACTATCAGCCTCAGCCCAAAAGCGCGGAAAAATTAGCCAAAGCACCGCTATTAGCGCTATCCCTGCAGCAACGTATTGTTGGACTTTCATCTAAATTCCTAAGAACCTATCGTAAAACTGGCTAATCTAATATGGTAATACCTGAACGAATAAACACCCAATTAATAATCCTTAATTGAGTAAGGTCTATCGATGAAACTGTGAATCCATTCAACAATAAACCGAAGGGATTATGCACGTTATCCTCCCAAATCACAAAGAGTGCACAGCACTTAAATACTCCCATACCTCTAATGTATTTATACTCCATAAAACCCTTTATAGACTATGACAGAATAAAAAACCCGGCATTAACCGGGTTTTTATTGCATCAGGGCTAGTAACACCCCATTGCTGCTTAAGGCACAGTCTGAATATAGGTGGGATCAGTAATAGGTATAGTAGTCCCGCCACTACCGAAGAAACCAGCAGCCTCTGCCTGAATTTCTGTAGTCACCGCAGCATTGGCAACAGCATCAGGCGCTTCTGGCCTTAAGCCAGGATCGAGCAATGAGCCGTGGTGGCCATTTGTGAAACGAACTAACCCGGAGCCTACTGTTGTAACATCTATCGGGCTTAAACCGATCAAGGCGGCTAAAGGCTCCGACCCACCTAAAGGAGCATTCACGGTTTGGATGGGGATAACCTGGTCAGGTAAATTATCAGCACCATTTCCCACTATTTCAGTCATGAGTATTGGTGTGCTTGTAGCCATTAAACCGGCGGCAAAATTGTTAGGATCACCGGCATCAATAATAGTCTGACTAGCAAAGGTAAATGCTGAAATAGTAGCCGATAATTCAGCCGCCTCTGCAGCAGTAAGCTGACCAGTAAACGCTGTAAACTGGCAGCTTATGTAGGCTTCAGAGCCTGGTGTCAAGGCGGCACAACTGGCATCAGGTGTCGTCAAAAAAGTATTAAAATCATCTGCTAATGTCGTACCGGCTTGTGATAATACTGACCCTTGCACTAAAGGACCAAATGATCCTGATTCAACCAGGAATGGGGCAATACCGCCACCCGCGCTATGTATCGACATTGCACTTACATTAAACGTTGGATCTACCGTAGAATTTGCCAGCGTAACAAAACCGGTACTACTAATACCGCCCAGTGACAAACCAACCACATACACATTGCTTGTATCAAGGGTGGTGCCATCACTAGCTGTAAAGCTTTCCAGCCCTCTGCGCAAACCTAACATATCTGCAATGCTTTGCTTGAGATTATCCCTTGCCACTAGCAACGCGGCCAGATTCATATAATGTGTAGCTGATACCGTCGAAGCGTTAATATCGTCAGTCAAATCACCATCCACATCAAAGCCACGACTACCATGCAGTGGATGATCAATAGCTACTGTTGCAAAACCTGCTGCAGATAAAGATGCCGTCATTAGCAGCATAGCTTCCTTGTCAGAAGTAATACCATGTTGCATGATGACAACCGGGCAAGCACCGCCGCCGCATCCAGCTGCAGGTACCGTCATCTGCACATCAATCGCCATCGCCGCACGCGCTTCAGGAACCGGGTTATATTGCGTCATATGGCGATCAGCATCCAAACCAAAATCCCGTAAACCAAAACCTGTACAGGCAGCATCATTTGGCCCGGGAGTACCGGTGGCACCGGAGGCCAATAACACACCGTTATCACACAATGCTCTCCAGGGGTCAGTCAATGGCGCCAATGGGTTTTCTACCGTTGGAATTGCCAGGTAATAAGGCAAAGTAATACTACCGGTATAGTAATTAGCTAGATCAAAGGCGGCGCCAGGATCGGTTCCAAGAGCAGCATCTAATACAGCTCTGACTGTTTGCCCTGTTGCAGTCACAGAAACAGAAGGAGGAGAAAGTGTTAACAAGGTTTTAATCACACCCAGGTCAACACCCACTGACTGCGTAGTCATCGCCATGGTATAGATCAAACCATCACTGGTGACAGTTCCACTGGTGGCTGCAGCAACCATACCTTCGTAAATTGAAATGGCTCCCTGCAAGGCGCCAATTGAAGTACTAGGATCGAGAGTTTCCGTTGTATCTTTTAAAGACTGATATGTGGCAGATGCCTGGATAAGCTCACCACGCGAGTCTTCTATGCCATCTAATAATGCAACAACATAAGTTGTGGCAGGTGTTAATGGCCTAAGAGGAACAACAATGATACTGCTGGCAGTAGCCTGAGTTACAAAATCAACACCAAAGGTCAGCTCGGTACCTGTTGGAGCACAGGGCAAACCTGCAGGAATGGTCGTCGGATTACCATTACAATTTACGCCATCGCTGGCATAGGTTTCAAATATTCTAACATTTCCAGTTAGTGTTGCTGCATTGATGGTAGCGCTTTCTGCCATATCCACAGCCAACTGAAAAGGGATTTGTGTGGACCAACCATCTAGGCCGCCTAATGCAACAGAAGGATTCCTATAATCAGCGCCACCTGCTGCTCTGCCTGCCACTTCATCGGGTACTTCTAAAGTGCCATCGGTTGTCCCTGAAAACAGCAAATCATTAGGTACGGAAAGAATACCATTTGCAGGTTGAAAGCTAATATTAGACGTTGGAGTTTGTGGAGGTTCTGGAACAGAGGAGTCATTAGTAACGCTAGAACCTTCACCACATGCTACGAGTGTGAATACACTCGCAGTGGTTAATAAACGCATAACTTTATTCATAATGCCATCTCACCATTGTTTTTATAATCCATTGATTCTGAATTTTTCATTTAAAAGTGGTTTATTTAAAAACGATAAGTACCTTGAATAGCAACCGTACGTTCTGGCTCAACCAATGCATAATAACCAATACTCTGTCCCAAATTAGCCGTCAATGGTGTGTCATTGGCGTAGGTAATAATTTCTTCATCGGTCAGATTTTTACCAACGAGAGCCAGTTCCCAAGTATCGTCGTTATCAGAAAGAGCAATACGCATATTAATTTTTTCATATCCGCTTTGTTCAATGTTGGGGTCGACATTTTGCGATGGGTTATAGTCAGTAGTGTATATGACATCGAGCGTAGTGCGCAGTTGCAGATTATCATTAATCACGTAGAGATAATCCGCTGAAACAGCACCAGACCATTCAGCAACATACTGATTGGTTTTGCCTTTGAAATCACACTCAGTCAAGCTTGTGGTAATACGCTCAAACTGAGTACATTGACCATTGGGATAATCATCAAATTCAAAATCAATCCATGCAATTGATCCACTCAATGTTAACGCATCAGTCACAAGCCAACGTCCGTCCAGCTCAACACCTTGAGTAATTGCTTTAGCAGCATTACCAACATTGAACCCGAGTACACCATCATAAATACTCACTTGCAGATCGTCATACTGGGTGTAGAAATAAGCACCATTGAGTTCGGCAGCACCATTAGCCAATCGAGATTTAAAACCAATTTCAATCGTCTCAGCTTCTTCTTCGTCGTATTCAAAGGTACCCGGTTGCATCTCAAAATTTAATGCGGGACTAATAGGGTTAGTAATAACTGTGGGTTGTGGCTGACCATTTGCATCTTTATTAGGTGATACATTGGAGCGCACATCATAGCCACCTGACTTAAAACCCTGGGTCCAAGTGATATAAGCCATCACCTCATCATTGACGTCATATTCAAACGTAATCAACGGTGCAAAATTCTCAGCTTCTCTATCGCCTTCTTGAACATTTCGCATGACGTTAAATACTCTACCCAGTAAGTAATCAATACCTATGTGCGCACCGGGGAAAAAGTCAAAATCTACCGGTAAATCATTACCTGCATTATCACGCACAGTAAATACCCGGCTAGCTTCTTTTTCCTCATAGCTATATCTACCACCTAATGTCAGGCGCATATTATCCTGAACATTCCAGGTACCCTGAATAAACGCAGAAAAAATTTCAGCATTTTGCTCAAAGAACCGAGGTATCGAAATATTGTATAACTGATCCGCACCACCAGCTGGATAAATGGAAGGGCCTCCTCCCGGAGGAACAAATCCTGCTGGTAATATTGCATTTAATACGGGTGGTAAATGCGATGTTGAAGTAACAAAGAAATTATCCTGAAAGTCCAATTCACTATCTTGGTAATAGACTCCAGCTAACCATTCAATCGTTTCTCCTACTGGCGAGGCAATTCTAAACTCTTGACTAAACTGCTCAAACTCTTCTTGAGATCTAACGAAAAACATATCGGCACTAGTGAAGTCACAATCACATAATTCATCGTAATCATATTCAAGATAGCCAGTAATAGAGGTTACGGTATAGTCATTCCAATTGTAATTCAGGGTTAAGGTCGCATTGTCAGTGGTGTTATCACTGGAATCACCATTGGAAGAGCGCTTGGCATTTTGTGTTATGTCGAGCATGCTCGCAGAAACACCTAAGCCACTAAAGTTACCAAAAACAAACTGACTCCAATTGGCGCCGCCAAAGGCTGGATTCAACGAAGGCTCATCACCAACAATTTCTATCTGTCTGCCTTCAACATCAAATGTTCCGTGTTCAACTTTAAATAGCGCTTCAAGATCAGCATTCACATCCCAGCGTAACGTTAAGCGGACCGTTTGCTCATCACGCTCAGGCTCATCGCCACCATCAATGTTTTCAACATAACCATCTAGCTGACGATTTCTGTAAGCTAACCTGGCACTGATATCATCTGTTAGAGGGCCGGAAAATACAGCATCAAATATCTGCTCGCCAAATTCAGGTTCATAGGTACCGGATACATAACCTTCAAATTCTTCAGTGGGCTTATTGGTTACAATATTCAATGCGCCCGCAATACTGTTTTTACCATATAAAATATTCTGCGGACCACGCAGCACTTCCACACGCGCCAAGTCGAGGAAAGGAGCCCTGGATAATTGAGCCCGGCCGTAATAGATGCCATCCAAATACATACCCACAGACTGTTCAAAACCCTGGTTAATACCGGAACCAATACCCCGAATATAGATATTGGTACCAATGCCGGTCTCAGACATGGTGAAATTAGGCACATAGGCATGTAGATCTTCTACCTTAAAAATGCCCGCCTCGTTCATTTTGCTGCCATCAATCGCACTAACCGAAATCGGGACATCCTGAAGGCTCTCAGCGCGGTATTGCGAAGTAACAATTACCTCTTCCAGGATATTTTGCGCTAAAAGGTTCTTTGAAAAAGTTAATGTGGGGATGACTATAAACAGTGAGCCATAGACCAACTTATTCTTCATTATTGTCTCCAGTCATTAATTGAATTTGTTTTAATCATTAAAATTAGCAGCCATCTATATACAATTCCAGAATATAAATGTTTAAGCGATGACGTGCCAACGAGATAACTATTGGCTATTAAAAAGAAGCGGCTATATGTCTCCGAGTTTAATACGATACTTGTATAAGCACTTAACCAACTGATCAATTTCTGTACCTGCCTTTAACGCCTTAATTCTCTGCGTTGTTACCAAGCCATTTACAAAACAAACCAAAGATTCTCAATCATTCTTCTTGTTATTTAACGAGGGATTTTGAATACCAGATTTATTTAATTATTAGGATTTGCGAAACACTAAACCTATTGACCACTGACCACAACAAGAGGAAAGTGCCATAACACAAGACATAAGTGACAGCCAATCTGGACTATTCATCAACTGCCAAATCAACACTAACTAAAGCCTTCATGTCTAAATATATTTAAATTAAATACTTACAACTACAAAACAAGGTTGATCATAATCAACTTTCTAAAATGACTGATAGGTTATTATGATCGTGATAATTCAGAAAGATGTCTTTTATCTGGCGGCTACATTCTATTAACCTAAACATAAGGTTTGATTGCTAATCACCATGGCCAACTCCCAAATGGATAATTCAAACAACGAAGAGCAGGATCCTTCCCAAAAACCATCCTTTCCAAGCCAACGTGATTATTGGTTGTGGCTAGCAATATTTTTTACTTTGCTGTTGTACTTTAGCAACAATCTGCAGAATGATCGTCGCACCGATACCATCAGCTACAGTGAATTCATAACCCGCGTCGAAGAAAGCCAAGTGCTACATGTTGAAATCCAGGGAAAGGAGTTACGAGGCCGCAGCTCTTCTACTAATCAAGACTTTGATTTCTTAACCGTGTTACCGGATTTTATTGGCCAAGATCTGCTCGATACTCTGTCGACACATAATGTATCGATTACAGTAAAACCCAGTTCATCGCCTGTTTGGATGCAGCTTGTTATCGGTTTTCTACCTTGGTTATTTTTAATCGCGCTCTTTATGTACAGCGGCCGCCTTATGCAAAAGCGATTGGGAGGTGGAAGTGGCCTGTTGGGCTTTACTAAATCCCGTGCACAGCGTTTTGACACCAAGCAATCGGGTCCAGGCTACGATGAAGTTGCCGGCTTGGAAAGTGCCAAACAGGAATTACAGGAAATCATTGATTATCTGAAAACACCGGAAAAATTTCTCGCTATCGGCGCCAAAATTCCCAAAGGAATGTTAATGATGGGGCCTCCAGGTACAGGTAAGACACTATTGGCAAGAGCCACTGCCGTTGAAGCTGGCGTGCCTTTTTTCTCCATCAGCGGCTCAGAATTTATTGAAATGTATGTTGGTGTAGGTGCATCCCGTGTACGCGATATGTTCGAGCAAGCAAGAAAAGAAGCACCTGCATTAATCTTTATTGACGAAATTGACTCCGTTGGCCGCGTCCGCGGCACCGGCATGGGCGGAGGCAACGACGAACGCGAACAAACGCTTAATCAAATTCTGGCGGAAATGGATGGTTTTCAACCAGAGGAAGCAATAGTAGTACTTGCAGCCACCAATCGCCCTGATGTACTTGACCCCGCTCTACTTCGCCCTGGACGCTTTGATAGAAAAATCATTCTGGAGCTACCACAAAAACAAGCGCGTATCGAAATCCTCAAGGTCCATACTCGCAACACGCCACTCTCTGAGGATGTTGAGCTCGATAACATCGCAGCTGTCACTATTGGGTTTTCTGGTGCAGATATTGAAAACCTGGTTAACGAAGCCGCTTTGCATGCTGCTCGTCTTAATAAACAAAGATTGGACAGTGATGATTTTAATTATGCTCGCGATAGAGTTGTTATGGGCGCAGAACGCAAAGATTTAATTTCCAAGGGAGAACGTGAACGTATTGCCTCTCATGAATCTGGCCATGCCATTATTGCATTCTATGCCGAACATAGTGACCCGTTACAAAGGGTAAGTATTATTCCCAGAGGAAGAGCATTGGGTATGACTGAGCAATTGCCCAGCGAAGATCGTCACAACGTAGTAGAAGATTACCTACACGACAGGTTAAGCATTTTGCTCGGTGGCCGCTGCGCTGAAAAAATTCTGTTCAATACCGTAAGCTCTGGCGCAACCGATGACCTACAGCAAGCTACGCAACTGGCTCGTCACATGGTGATGAACTGGGGTATGAGCAGTACCTTAGGCCCTGTTGGTTTTCGGTCCGGTGAGTCACACCCTTTTCTGGGAATGGAATTAACAGAACCTCGCGAATTCAGTGAAGCTACAGCAAAATTAATTGATGAAGAAGTTCGTCAACTACTCCAACAAACCGAAGCTAATGTTATCAAACTACTAACTCAACACCGCAAGGACTTGGAAACATTGACAAAGGCACTACTCGATCACGAGTCACTGGATCAACAACAGATCACCGAGTTGCTCACAAATAACAATCCCGTTGTAATCGCCCAAAATAATGTTAATTAGCCTAGCATGGCAATGTTCAAAAAAAGCATTACATTCTCCCACCGTAAACAATACCCACTCATCGACAGGATAATTTGCTGTGGTTTTTTTTAATCTGCTAATTGGATTAGGAATTTTCCTATTTGGCATGGTACAGCTAGAGAGAAGTATTGAATCTCTCAGCAGCAACTGGATCAAACAATGGTTGGCGAAAAGTACCCACCACCCCATTAGCAGTATCTTTGCTGGCACCACCGTAACGGCCTTTGTTCAAAGTAGCTCAATGGTCAGCTTGATTGTTTTGGCCTTTGCCAGCGCCAGTATGATTCCGCTCTACAATGCCATTGGTGTATTACTCGGTGCCAATCTGGGCACAACCTTCACTGGTTGGGTAGTAGCCACCCTAGGTTTCAAATTGAATTTATCCGCTGCCGCCTTACCCGCAATCGGTTTAGGCTGTTTGATTCAGGTTTTTGGCGAATCAAAACCGAAAATTAATGCCAGCGGTGCCCTCATATTCGGGTTCGGTCTTTTATTATTTGGTCTGGACCTGATGAAAGATGCCGTTACAGGATTACCTCAACAACTGGATCTTGATCAACTGAAAGAGTTTAACGCTGTCAGTTTTCTGCTGTTGGGTATCGCCATGACAGCTGTCATTCAGTCCAGCTCAGCGACGATAATGATTGCCTTAACGGCACTGAATAGCCAGATTATCGATTTACCTGGTGCGGCAGCACTGATTATTGGCGCCGATTTGGGAACCACCTCTACCACAATATTAGGCAGCATAAAGGGATCGGCCATTAAACGTCAGCTCGCATTGGCTCAATTTATTTTTAATCTAGTAGTAGACCTACTGGCCTTCATCCTCTTACTGCCCTTACTTCCTCAATTATTATCGTTGATATCTATAGATGATCCACTCTATTCCTTAGTGGCATTTCATAGTTTGTTTAATCTGCTGGGCTTATGTCTGTTTGTACCCTTTCTAAAATATTTCTCTGTCTGGATAGAAAAACGATTTGTCGGAGAAAAAAGCGGTTCTGATACCTTGCTAAACGTTCCGGTAACTGTACCGGAAGCTGCTATCAATGCCTGCAGCCATCAAGTCAGCAATATATTGATTCCAGCGCTATCGATCAATGCAAGAAATCTAAAGCTAGATCAACTTATCAACATTAATAGCGTCTCGCTGAACAATGCTTCAGTTAAAGGTAAAAATTTTGAACAACGCTATGAAAGTTTAAAACAAGCTGAAGGCGACTTACTGAATTACAGCACAATGCTACAACAACAAACGTTAACACCTGAACAAATCTATCAACTGAATCAGTTAATCGATTGTGCCAGAGATGCCGTCTATGCCGTTAAAAATCTTAAGGATGTCCGACCAAACTTGATTGAAATGCGTCATTCATTAACGCCTCCCTTAATGAATTTTTCACAGCAATATCAACAGGAACTAAAGGACTTCTACCAGATTCTCTTTGAATTAATTACTAATAAACACACTCGAGAATATATCAATGAAGTATTGCATCAACTAGAACAGAATAACGACCAACTTCATCAGAAAATACATGATCATATTCAAAGCCAAAGTGGTCAAGGTTCTATAGAACCGGAGCAATTATCAACATTATTTAACGTGAATCGTGAAATTTGGCACTCGGGAAAAAATATTCTTAAAGCATTTCACCATTGGTATAATGCGGCAGAAAACCACTAAACCAACCTGAATGTATTTCCGTTGGAGGTGGCAGAGACACTGATATTAATATCCAGCGGATCCGTTTCCAGCACGCTCAGTAACGTTGTCTCATCACCCGGCTCGGTAACTGCGTAAAAACGCTTTTTGTCTTTATCTAGTTGTCCAATGATCACCGCCTGCTCCGGTTTGCCTGAACGATATAACACCGTATAGGTTTCTATTATGGCTCTTCCCTCAGGATTATGCTCTATAGGAAAAGCCGGCTCGTCATCAACACATTGCTGTAAATGTGCACTGTCGCAGGGCTGCCACAACTTAGCAGGCGGCACAGTGGAATAAATACCCACGGCGTGTTTCGACATCACTCCACCATTACCCCAGACCAAACCGTAGGTTTGCGGATTGTCTCGCAATGTCTCCACCAAGGAAGCAATACCATGCATAGTGTAATTGTTTCCGGGGCCGCCAAAAAAAGCCAGGCCTCCGGTTTGTGTCAGCGCGCGCTTATCTTCTTTTTCAATACCCAACACATCACAGGCATTAAAGACTACCACGGGAAAACAACTATATAGTTCCAAATAGTTAATATCGGAAGCGCTTATTGCTGCGAATTGCAACGCGCCTTTGAGAGCCTGCTCCATCGCCTGTGATTTATCCAAATTAGGGCGTTCCAATAATACTCGCTCGCTGGTCGCACTATAGCCATGCAAGTAAACCCACTTATTCTCATCAATCCCTAACGATTTGGCTTTGCCTACTGTTGTCAGAAGCAACGCCGCGCCTTGATTAACACCATCTTTGGCAATTACACTGCGCATGTATGGCAACGCATGCATATTGTTGCTTTCAGTCACTGTCGTGATTGCTTTTGCATCCATGGACTCTGTAAACATTGAATAGGGATTATGCACGGCAATATCATTAAAAGGCTCGTATAGCTCACCCATTAATTGAATATAATCATCCAAACTCATCCCAAGCCTTTTTCGCCTGGCATTTTCCATCAGCGCGTATAACGGTGTAGGCATATGAATTTTGTGAATCAATTCACTCCGTGTGACTAATGGCGTTGTGCCGTGAGGTCCTTTGTCATCCAAAGAGCCGTCAACCTGTTCATGCCAATCCAACTGAATGTCCGCTTTTAACGCTGCTCTTATATTCGCTATTACTTCGCCACCAACGAGTAAAACGCATTCAGTTTCACCTTGATGTAATTTTTCAAAAAACTCACCGACTAATTCCTGTGGTGTATTACCTCCTAAAGGTGGGTAAATTGCCTGCCGAGGATTAGCGCCAATCCTTTTCGCTACTGACCGCGGCAGATTATTGGAGCCACCAAAGGGACAACTATACTCCTCTACCGAATCGGCAAAGGTTCTTACACAAGCTACCGTATCAATATGCTGGGAAAGAGAGGGGGTACCCGCATCATCCATTGCTCTGGAGGCAGCCGCAGCACATATATCCGTATGGGACATCGCTTCGGTTAAATTGTCCGGCACCTGCTGGGTAAATTGACCGACACCAATAATGATTGGCATGCTATCCGTACTGCTATTCATTCATCCACCAGAAATTAACGATTACGTTTTGAAACTTGAAAGGGGCAATTAAGCAGGCTTACTAGTGTGAATTCCCATAAGCTTGCTGATAATGCCAAGCATGACTTCGCTAGCACCACCCGCTATGGCAACAACCCGCATGTCACGGTAAATACGATTTACGATTGTTTCTTCAATATATCCCATACCTCCCCAGAACTGCAGACAGGCATCAGGAATTTCTCTGCACAACTGCCCTAATTTAAATTTCGCCATAGAAGCCATCTTGGTGACATCATCACCGGCAATATAAATTTCAGTCGCTTGATATAACAGCGCACGCAGAGATTCCAATTCCGTTTGCAACTCAGCCAAACGAAAGTGAATGAGCTGATTATCCAATAATGATTGATTGAAGGCTTTTCTATCCTTGGTATATTCAATAGTACTATCGATACAAAGCTGAAGATAATTCAAACAAAAGGCGACACCAATAAGCCGCTCTTCCTGAAACTGTATCATTTGATAACTGAAGCCCTTGCCTTGTTCTCCAATTAAATACCCTCGCGGCACACGAACATTATCAAAAAAAACAGGTGCAGTATCAGAACATCGCATACCCATTTTATGCAAACGTTCTCCCACCATAATGCCAGGAAGATCTGAAGGGACGATAACCAGCGATTTATTACTATGCATGGAGTCGTCACTGGTATTCACTAACACACAAAAGAAGTCTGCCTGAGTGGAATTAGTGATCCACATTTTACTGCCGTTTATTACATAATCGTCGCCATCGGGTTTGGCATAGGTTTTAATACTGGCAACATCTGATCCAGCTCCAGGTTCAGAAACTGCGATACTGGCCACCTTATCACCGGCAACCGCAGGCGCGAGAAATTCTTTACGCAGTTCATCACTACCAAACAGGGACAGTGCAGGCGTGGCCATATTGGATTGCACACCAACAGCCATGGGTATACCACCACAATGTGCCGTGCCTAAAGCTTCGGCCGCAACAATCTCAAAACTGTAATCTAAACCTGAACCACCAAATGCTTCGGGCTTGGATATACCTAACAAACCCAAGTCGCCCATTTTTTTGAATAAGGTTTTGGCTGGAAAAATACCTTCTGCTTCCCACTCATCAACAAAGGGGTTGATTTCATTGTCGACAAACTGCCTGACCGTACGTTGCAGCTCTTCGTGTTCCGGTGTCATTTTCATCATAACAGCCTCGTATTAGGTATTTTTTTCTTGTAGTTTTTCTTCCAGTAGCTTTTCTTCCAGTAACTTGGCTCTTACATTCATTAACACCTGGCCATACATATTCACACCACGTCGGTCCCGACCACACCCCCAGTAATAATCGTACTGGCTACTTTCTACCAGTTTTCTGTCATCCGTAGCCAATAATTTTTTGGCGATATCCGGGTAAGTGCGACATTTAATATAAACAGCCCTGGTCATATAAACAGCTTTGACTTCTTTCCAGTTTTTGCGAATTTTCTTGAAACGACTACGCCCTATTCGCCTTGCTTTTTTAGGATGATCAGCCCGGCGAACCGCTTCCTGACTTTTTTCATCTTCAAACTTCATCGCCTGATAATAGTGCTCAACCGATGGCCACTCTTTATCTTCCAACTCAAAGGCATGTTTCGAGAAAGTACCTAACTCTTCATTAACATCAGAACGGGAAAGATAGATTGCCGTTTCATCATATTCGGGGAATAAACCTAAAGACATAATAAACCTGTTTTTCCTAAATCTATTTGGTTGAGCCCCACAGTTTGGCTACGGCGCGGTCTTCACCACATATCCCCACAACGAGTCCGGTGAAGCCTACAACACCAAAAATAATAACAGGGAAGTAATACCCTGCATCCTGACCTTGTGCCATGACAAATACTGTTGTAGCTAAAAATATGAAAAGGCAACTGACGACAATCAAGATTTTTCTATGGGAGGGTTTATAAGCATAGGGCTCTGTACCCGATTCAAGAGGCGTTAATATGAGCGAAAATAATTGACGTAAAAACTGTTTCATAGGAGTTCAAATAACATTTTTAGGATAATGTAAGCTGAGATTGTGATTTTTTTCACAACTCATTGCTGCTAACGAAAATGAGTAGGCTACTCTTAATGATACTGCTTATATAGCTTTCAGCAGTTTTGAGCAGCTACAGGTTCAAAAGACAAAATGGAGTTTAATACAAACCATGACTGGATTCAGCTTTAACACAGCTGCAATAACACGCTGTCATCTCCTAGTGTTTTTGCTGATTAGGCTCAGACTGTCATTATCGCCACAATTTTTGTCACAAGAGCCCTCCAAGGTGTCGTTGTTATTCGCAGCGATATATTCGAACATAAGCTTTTCCAATACTTGAGGTAGTTCTAATGGGTCAGTACAAAGCACCTATCCGCGATATTCAGTTTGTCCGCGAAGAATTATTAGATGTTAATAGCTTTTATCACAGCTGTGACCAATGGAATGAAGTAGGTAGTGACCTCTCCAATGCCATACTTGATGAATGTGCCAAATTTAGCGAGAACGTTTTAGCTCCCCTCAATGCTATTGGTGATGAACAAGGTTGTACTTTAGCAGAGGGAGTTGTGACGACGCCCGAAGGTTTTAAAGAAGCCTATCAGCAGTTTGTTGAAGGTGGTTGGCCATCGCTAGACGGCCCTGTGGAATTCGGCGGTCAAGCGCTTCCTAAATCGCTGGCGCTGACCGTGACTGAGTTAATTGGTTCAGCTAACTGGTCCTGGAGTATGTACCCTGGCCTTTCCAGAGGTGCCTGCAACACCCTTTTCAAGCATGGTTCAGAAGAGCAAAAGGCAACGTACCTAAACAAACTGACTGAGGGGACCTGGACAGGCACCATGTGCTTAACGGAACCACACTGTGGCAGTGATCTCGGTATGCTGCGAACCAAAGCTGAACCAAATGCCGATGGCAGCTATACCCTAACGGGAACAAAGATTTTTATCTCTTCCGGCGATCACGACATGGCTGAGAATATCATTCATATAGTGCTAGCCAGACTACCTGATGCACCTGAGGGCACTAAGGGCATTTCGCTATTTATCGTTCCCAAATTTAACGTCAATGCCGACGGTTCAGTGGGTGAACGCAATGCTGTGAGCTGTGGCGCACTGGAAGAGAAAATGGGCATCCACGGTAACTCCACTTGTGTTATGAACTTTGATGGCGCTACCGGCTATTTAATCGGCCCGGAGAATAAAGGCCTCAACTGCATGTTTACTTTTATGAACATGGCAAGAATTGGCACTGCAATTCAAGGCTTATGTCACGCCGAATACGCTTACCAAAATTCTGTAGCGTATGCAGAAGAACGATTGCAGATGCGTTCATTGTCAGGCCCAAAAGCCCCGGACAAACCTGCCGATCCGATCATTGTTCATCCTGATGTTCGCAGAATGTTATTAACCCAGAAGGCCTTTGCTGAAGGCGGTCGTATGCTGCTGTATTACATCGGTTTGCTGGATGACAGAATGACCATGTCTACCGATGAGGAAGAGAAACAATATTACGATGACATGCAAGCTGTTCTCACGCCGATTGCTAAAGCCTTTATGACTGAAACCGGCTTTGAAGCAGCCAATCTCGGTATGCAAATATTCGGTGGTCATGGCTATATCAGAGAATGGGGCATGGAACAAAATGTTAGAGATAGCCGCATATCCATGTTGTATGAAGGAACCACAGGTATTCAATCATTAGATTTATTGGGCAGAAAAATTCTAATGAGTGGTGGTCAAAGCTTAAAAATCATTCTCGATTTATTCAATGAATTTGTACACTCTCATCAGGATACCGCTGAACTTCAAGAATTTATCGAACCACTAGCTCAACTGCTAACAGAATGGCCAAAACTAACAGAGCAAATTGGCGCAGCAGCTATGAATAATCCCGATGAGGTCAATGCCGCCTGTGTCGACTATCTCATGTACTCAGGCTATGTTTGCTATGCGTATATGTTTGCTCGTTCCGCATTAGTAGCACAACAGGCACTGAAAGAGGGAACCGATGAAAAAGAATTTTACGAAGGAAAAATCTACCTCGCACGATTCTTCTACCAACGTCTATTACCGAGAACAGTGACTTATGCGCAAACCATGGTATCTGGTGTCGACAACGTGCTTAACGAGGAGGTTAACCCTTTCTAATCAACAATTCCTCACCAAAGCGGTAATGATTTATAGCGGCATTATTTAGTAGCCGCTATTTTTTTACTGACCTTTGACCAACGATACTTAAAGCCGCAACACGGTAAGCTTCGGCGAGCGTTGGGAAATTAAAAATATTTTCGACGAAGGCATCAATCGTCATATCAGACAACAATCCCATTTGTCCAATATGAATAAGTTCGGTTGCACCCTCACCCACAATCTGAACACCTAAAAGCTTTTCCCCCGTAGGGTCGGCGATCATTCGCAGCAAGCCATCCTGTATACCTGAAATTTGTCCGCGTGCTACTTCTTCAAAAGGCGCGACACCGACAATAGGATCGCCATATTTTTCAATAGCTTGTACTTCACTCATGCCAACAGTAGATAACTCAGGAATAGCATAAATTCCTGCGGGAATCGTATCTGTCATTTCACCCAGGTCGACACCCAAAGCTGCGCAACTGGCTCGCCTACCCTGTTCCATCGAAGCGGACGCCAAAGATGGTGGACCCACCACATCGCCCGCAGCATAAATATTTTCCACTGCGGTACGGTAAAAACGATCAACGGGAATTACACCGTGATCGTTCAAAGCAATGCCAGCGTTTTCAATCGCTAAACCCTGGATATTAGCTACTCGCCCCGCTGCAGACAGTAACTTTTCACTTTTAATGATCTGCCCATCTTCAAGTTCAGTGACGACCTGTGAAATACCATCCCAGTAAACACGCTTGATAGTAGCATTGGGAATAAACTCGGCACCTTCTGCTTCAAATGCATGCACAAAACGATCAGTCAATGCCTGATCCAAAAAACCCAGCGGCCTTGGATAGCGATCAATCATCGTGACTTTGACACCTAGACTGGCAAAAATGGATGCGTACTCACTGGCAATCACACCGCCACCTAACACTGTTAGCGTTTGCGGCAGATAGACCATCGATAAAATCGAGTCGCTATCAAACACATGTTCGTGGTCAACCTCGATATTGTCCAATTGTCTGGGAATTGAGCCAGTAGCAATAATGAAATAATCAGCTTGATACTCCTGATATTTTCCTCCAGGCATAGTCACGCCAACACGATGTGTATCCAGAAAACTGGCTCGACCTAAAACGCGTTCAATTTTATTTCGTTTAATTTGCTTATTGATATAATCATCATGCGCACTCATTACTGAATGCATATTTTCAACTAGCGTGGCCATTTCCAAATCAGCGCGCAGTGAAAAAGAAAACAGTTCAGCATGATGTCTAAGATTAGCGGTGCGCAGTGCATTTTCTCTCAGAGTTTTACTGGGTATGGTGCCTCGGTGTACACAGGCACCACCTAACACCTTATCACCTTCAATCAGAGCGACTTTTTTGCCAGCCTTTGCTGCCTGTACTGCTCCTTTTTGACCGGCAGGCCCGCTGCCAATAACAATAATATCGAATTGTTTATCACTCATGTTGCCAGCACTCATAACGACAAAGCTCCAATGGCATCTTTAATTAATGCTGATTTTTTCAGAAGTTGCTGTACATCTTCAGCATACAAATTGATATCAATAATATCTGTATGTTCAATGATAGCTTGTTCGTCGTATTCGACGTTATCAACCTCGTAACTTGCAAAAACAATAGCCGCACGCACACAGCTAATCGTGCTCTGATTTGCAGGATCAATCGTAAAATTACTTTCAGTTCGAGGTGATAATGCCTTAATCGTTTGAGTAACACTGGCGGGCAATTGCCACTGTTCGGCTAAAGTAACACCGATATGGGCATAATACTCATTCATTAATTGCCGTACTTCTTCTTCACTCAGCGATAAGCCATGTATATGTGAAATTCCCAAAGCTGTTTGCAATACCACCGGCTTTCCGATTTGAAATAACAATCCACAGAGAAAGGCTGACTCAACATTTTTTCTAGCGTGCCGTGCAACTTCCTTAGCCCATACTGCAGTCGCTAGCGATGATTGCCACAATTGTTTAACTAATGTTTCAAAGCCTTTAGCAGAAAATAGAGCCGGCCCCATTGTGGCAGCTAAAGCAATTTCTGTCATACTCTGCATCCCCAAACGGGCAATCGCTTGCTGCAAAGATGTCATTTGCGTGTTAGGGCTATACGCAGCAGAATTCGCTATGCGCATGACATGACCGGCTAATGCTTGATCACTTTGAATTAGTGTTGCTAATGCAGCAGCATCGGACTCAGGATCATTTACCAAGGCCAATACTTGAGAAATGACCTGTGGCAGCATTGGCAAATCCAAGGTCTTATCATCAATACGTTGCTGTAATTCTTGAGCAATTGTGTTCAAATCTTGTCTCCGGTGCACTTACCAATTGAATCGCGTGATAATAGCTATATAGCCTTTATGCAATATCAAATCCAAAAAATAACTTGTTACAGTTTAGAACATATTAGCTATCTGTCAGCGTAATATTTAAACAGTTTTATATCGCATGGATTCTCTACCTATTATTTATCACGATAACTATTTAGTTGCTATTAACAAACCCAGTGGCCTGTTAGTCCATCGCAGCAATATCGACCGACATGAAACGCGTTTTGCTGTGCAGATGCTACGCGATCAGTTGCAGCAATATGTTTATCCTGTGCACCGCCTGGATAAACCTACTTCAGGTGTATTACTGTTTGGATTGTCTCCCGAAATAGCGAAAACATTATCGGACGCTTTTGCTCACAGAAAAGTCAGCAAAACTTATTTGGCGGTGGTACGCGGATATGCCGATGGAGAAGGCATTATCGATCACCCATTAAAAGAGAAACTGGATAAAATGACGGATCGACTCAGTCGTGCAGATAAACCCGCTCAATCAGCAGTGACACGTTACCAACGATTGGCAACAGCTGAAATCCCTTATGAAATAGATCGATACCCACAAAGCCGTTATTCCTTGGTGAAAGCATTTCCTGAAACAGGAAGAAAACATCAAATCCGCAGGCATTTAAAGCATATCGGCCATCCTATTATCGGTGATGCCAAACACGGTAAAGGCGTCCATAATCGTTTTTTTAACTCGCATTTTAATAGTCATCGACTATTACTGGCATGCATACAATTACAACTACAACATCCTGTTAGTGATGAGCTGCTTACACTGGATGCAGATTTAGATACTGACTTTCAATCGGTGATTGATGGTTTAGGATGGAGTGCCATTGCTCTCAATTAAAAGAGCTGAAGTAAAAGAGCTAAACTAAAAGTACTAAGACAAAAAACCGCCGATGAAAAAAACCAACGGCGGTTTTAAAGAAACTTTTCTGCAGTATTAAAAAACCCGCTGGATTACTTCTTCAAGCTGTGTAGAAGACGGACGTGTTTTGAAATCTTCACTGACAAAATACCACACCACATCTCCATTTTGGTCAATTAATATGACAGCAGGATGAGGTAGCTTTTCATCACGTCTAATGCCATATAGATCAGTGACTTTCAGTTCTGGATCAGAAAGAAACACATAGGGCTGTTCAAAACGTTCTGCAAATTCAGACGAATCTTCAATACTGTCTGGGCTGATACCCAAAAGCTGTACATTATACTCTTTCAGTTTTGGAAAGAGGTTTTGAATATCTTCTAGATGACTGACACAGAATGGACACCACTCGCCACGATAAAAAACCAACATGACATTAGATTTACCTTGATAATTCGATAGCGTAATGCCATTGCCCTTATGGTCACCAAGGGTGAAATCCGGAGCAGCTTTGCCAACTTCAAGATTAACCCCTGAAACATCACTATAACCATCTTCGTTGTTAACCACTCCCTCATCCACTGGACCAGTGCTGCAGGCCTGTAAAAATAGCAGCAAACTGGCACATATGACCGCTGCTGTATATCGAATCGCTTTTCTCATAATGCATCCCCTCAGATGAAAATATGTCTCTAAAAAATAATACGGCAATAACAGAGAGCCTATGACCGGCCTTCAGGGGAATTAGTTCCCAATAAGGACTTTTTCATATTGGCAGCGATAGTAGTAGCTATCTGCTTAGCCCGCTCAGCGTTAGGTCCAGCATATAACTTATCCATATTGGCGATAAAATACTCCAGCCAATGCTGGTAATCCTGTTCCGTTAAAAGACGCTTGGCATTCACGGCGCGGTGAATATTCATGGTATGTCGGTTATAGGCACTGCCACCGAGTAATAATTTCTCCCAGTAATCGGCAATCAAAGGAAGATGCTTTTTCAGATCAACCTCTGCTACTTGTAAAAAAATAGGTGCCAACTCAGAGTCATTGAGCAGGTCACTATAGAACGACTCAACAAAACACTCGATGTCTTCCCGGTTTTTAAGATCGGAGCTAAGCATGTGTGCCAAACGAAATAGCAAATGATGTGGTTATTTTAACGCTTCTTTTTGGCTTTTTGCGCTTGGTTTTTAATGCGGGTCTGCCGTTCCTGCTGGCGTTTACTGAGCTTACCGCGCTGTTCAGCGAAGGGGTTTTCACTGGATTTGAATTCAATCCGAACCGGCGTGCCCACCAGATCCATTTCACGACGAAATACTTTTTCCAAGTAACGACGGTAGCTATTTGGTACCTTATCGGTTTGGTTACCGTGAACGACAATAACCGGCGGGTTAGCACCACCGGCATGAGCGTATCGGAGTTTAATGCGACGACCGTTAATCATCGGCGGAGCATGTTCAAAAACTGCCATTTCCAGGATTTGTGTCAGCCTGTTGGTTTGCAGTTTTTTGGTGGAGGATTGGTAGGCCTGATCAATCGATTCATAGAGATGCCCTACCCCGGTACCGTGTAATGCGGAAATAAAATGCAGCTCGGCAAAATCAATAAACTGCAGACGACGCTCCAGTTCGTTTTTTACATAATGTTTATGGTCAGCATCCAAGCCATCCCATTTATTCAAAGCGATGACGATACCACGCCCCGAATCAATAGCCTGCCCTAATAAATGCAAATCCTGGTCAACCACACCTTCCTTTGCATCTATCACCAACACCACTACATTGGCATCATCAATGGCCTTTAGGGCTTTAACAATAGAAAACTTCTCAACCGTTTCTTTGACATTTTTTCTGCGACGAACACCGGCGGTATCGATAATGGTGTAATGCTCACCTTCGCGTTCGTAATCGATATAAATACTATCGCGTGTAGTACCAGGATGGTCGTAAACCACCACCCGTTCTTCACCGAGCATGCGATTAACTAATGTGGACTTACCAACATTCGGACGGCCAATAATAGCTATTTTAACGCCACGGCTTTCCTCTTCCTCTTGTTCTGATGGTTCAGCCGGGAAATGCGCTAACATATCCTCCAATAGTTGCCTAACCCCTTTGCCATGTGTCGCAGTCACTGGATACAACTTTTGAATACCGAGCGAATAAAAATCCGCCATCGCCACATTGGGGTCTACGCCATCAATTTTATTGGCAACGTAAAAAACCGGCTTATTGGATTGACGTAATTTATGTGCAAGAACTTCATCCCCCGATGTCAGTCCCGCACGCGCGTCGCAAAGAAAAAAGATAGCATCCGCCTCATCGACAGCCTGCAATGACTGCTGCGCCATAGCAGCGTCTATGCCCTCTTCTTCACCCGTGATACCACCGGTATCAATCACAATAAAATGTCTATTACCCAAACGGGCTTCACCGTATTTTCTGTCGCGCGTTAGACCGGGGAGATTGGCCACCAACGCATCTCTACTGCGAGTCAAACGGTTGAATAACGTTGACTTACCAACGTTAGGACGACCAACCAATGCGATTACGGGGACCATAGAACAAAAACCAAAACGCCAAGAACTTAATTTCAAGAACCAAAAGGAGTGCGAGGCTACCTCATTGTCAGGCAAAACACTCAGTTCATATAATGTCTGACAATGAAGAAATTAAAAAATAAATCGACCAGACTCATCCTGCAACTGATAGATGGCCAGCTTGCCGCTGTTACCATACACCACCAGTTTATCGCCGACTGTCTGTAAATCGGCCTGAATGCCATCGGAATCAACTCGGGTACGAGCGGCAATTTGCCCATCAACCTGGGACAAGGCATGCAGATAACCTTCAACATCACCGACTATCACATAACTGCCAAGGATTGCAGAACCCGATAATTTTCTGCGCGCTAATACGGTTTGTGCCCAACGCGCACCACGGCCGTTAGTCTCAAATGCCGTGACGCTACCATCGGCACCTGCAACATACACGCTATTAAAACCTTGTGACATGCCCACATGACTAGAGGTGTCATAACTCCAAAGACGTCTGCCAGAAGCAGGATCAATCGCCGCTACTTTACCCTGATAGCTGGTCGCATAAATCACGTTGTTAACTTCAAGTAACGCGCCATCGACATCGATAATGCGTTCAATTTCGGAATCACCGGTTGCAACAGCCACTCGTGTATTCCAACGAACCTTGCCAGTATCCATATCAAAACTAATCACACGACCATTGGCGAAACCGGCTATTACTGTATTGCGAAATAATAATGGACGACTGGTTCCACGTAACGTCAAAACCGGCACTGTGGTTTGATAAGACCAAACCCGACTGCCGTCTTCCACAGCCAGCGCCAACAATTGACCATCAAAGGTTTGGACGAAAACTAATGTATCGTTACTTTGCGGCGCTGCTAATACTTCACCACCAACCTGGGTACGCCACACTTCGTCACCACTGGCTTTGTCCAGCGCTATCACCTCACCGGAAGAAGCACCGACATAAACCTGCTTTTCACCAACACCGACACCACCGACCAGCAGCTGATCAAGATTAGTACGCCACTGCCTGTCACCCTCATCGAGACTCAAGGCCTTGACAGTACCATCAGCACCGGCAGCATAGATGGTGTTGCCATCAACCATTGGCTCCAGGCGATTGAAAATTCCACCCTGACCATCACCAATCGACGTGCTCCACACCCTTTTAAAATATTGCTGCGCTTCAAAATCAACTAATGGTGCAGGCCCTTCGTCTTCCTCACCATCAAAGGTGCTACAAGCTGATAGAACAAAGCCTAAACCAACAATGAAGAGCGAACGGAGTATCAAACGGTATAGATACATAAGTTTAAGCGCCTTGATTATCTGCAGAATTGTCAGCAGAAACATCTTCTGCACTCGTATCTTCACTCACTTCTTGCTCTGCTGTTGATGGGCCTTCACCAGCTGAAGGCTCTATAACATTTGAATTAAGCTGTTCTATTTTTAGATCTAGCAATCGATTCATCGCAGGAGGATCTGCCTGAAGATTTAACTCTTGCGCCTTTTGGTAAGAAAGCAACGCTTCCGTATTGTTGTTCTGGGCCCAGTAAATATCGCCCTTTAATTCTGCAAAGGCCGCTGCATAAGCTGCAATACCTGTCGACGCCAGCGACATTGCTTCAGAATATTTTTCCTGTGCATACAGGACACGTGCTAAACGCAATGTCGCCTGATCAAGAATTTCAACGGTGTCACTGTTTTCTGTTACCCAGCGCAGTTCCTGCTCAGCCGCTTGCAAGTCATTTTCATCAACAGCCAGTTTTGCCTTATACAACGCTGCAAATTCGGCATAGGTCGAACCAGAAAAATCCTGTTTGAGCGTCTCGGCCAAATGTTTTGCTGTTGCTTTCTGTTCAGGCGTAGCTTGCGGCATATTAGCCGTATTGACTGCCACTACCAGGTTTTCATAGGCGGCCGATGCATTAGCGATATTAGCCTGTTGTTGGTTTTGCCACGCCTGCCAGCCGAACACCCCGGATACAGCAATTGCCACGCTGATCAACGTCGATTGACCATTTTCCTTCCACCATTTTTTTAGTGCTTCAACCTGTTCTTCTTCTGTTTGATAGCCTTCAGACATTTCTTTATCTCTTTACTCTTGTTACTTTCGCTAATGTTACTTTCACTAACTTTTTATTCGTTGTTTATTCACGATGAAACTAAAATATTTCAGCCAATTTCTCGGCCACAACATTATTTTCTACGGTCTGTTGTCCTGATTCACCTTCAGGCTGCTCTCCCTCAACTTCCTTACGAAGCCATTTGATATTGACCAAACCCTGCTCGGCCTCATTATCACCCATCACCAGAGCAATACGAGCGCCACTTTTATCCGCTTTTTTAAACTGGCTCTTAAAGCTACCGCCCCCACAATGGAGCTGTAATTTAAGGCCGGGGAGTGTATCACGAATCTGCTCGGATAGTTGAAATGCTGATAATTCCGCCTTTTCACCAGCTACCACAAAATACACATCTGGCGCTGCTGAAATAGTGTCCGGAAGGACCTTCAGTTCCTGCAACATCAGACACAAGCGCTCAATGCCCATGCCGAAACCAATAGCCGGTGTCGATTTGCCGCCCAGCTGCTCAACCAGCCCGTCGTAACGACCACCTGCGCAGACAGTTCCCTGCGCGCCGAGCTGATCGGTAATCCATTCAAAAACTGTTTTGTTGTAATAATCCAGGCCTCTTACCAGACGTGGATTAACTTCATAGTTGATACCCGCCGTATCAAGCAGCGATTTTAGTTTCGCGAAGTGCTGTTGAGAATCTTCGTCCAGATAGTCGGCCAACAATGGTGCACCATCCAGTAAAACTTGCGTATCGGCATTTTTACTGTCCAGGATACGCAATGGATTAGACTCAAGCCGACGTTGACTGTCTTCATCCAACTTATCGAAATGCTGCTGTAGATAATCAACCAGCGCCTGACGATAATCAGCTCGTGCTTGCAGGCTGCCAATGCTGTTGAGTTGCAAACTGACATGTTCTTCGATACCCAACTCTTTCCAAAGGCGAGCGGTCATCATAATAATTTCAGCATCGATATCCGCGGAGGCAATACCAAAGGTCTCCACACCTATTTGATGAAACTGGCGCAAGCGGCCCTTCTGTGGTCGCTCATAGCGGAACATTGGGCCGGCGTACCACAAGCGCTGAATTTGTTGATTATCCAGCAGACTGTTTTGCATACAGGCACGCACACAGCTAGCCGTACCTTCAGGGCGCATGGTGACACTTTCACCGTTGCGATCATCGAAGGTGTACATTTCTTTCTCAACTATGTCGGTCACTTCACCGATGGAACGCTTGAATAACTCGGTCTGTTCCAGAATTGGAAAACGAATTTCCTGATAGCCATAGCGACTCAACACATCGCTAACGATGCGCTCAAGATACTGCCAAAGAGAAGAATCCGCTGGCAGAAGATCGTTCATGCCGCGAAGGGATTGAATTTTTGCCAAAGTCTTTTCCGTTTAAATACCTAAAACTATTTCGAAGAAGTTATTACTTTAGAACGTTATTATTTTACTGTTGCTTTGCAATCAGGTCTTGTTCGGCTTGCTGTTTATCTGCCACTTTCTGTCGAATCAAGGTTTCCAAATGATCAACCATATTATCCTTTTCGATTTTATGATCCTTTTCACCATCGACGTAAATCAAATGCTTGGGCGTACCGCCGGTTAAACCAATCTCCGCCTCCTTGGCTTCACCCGGGCCGTTCACAATGCAACCAATCACAGCCACATCCAGCGGTGTGGTGATATCTTCCAGCCGCCCTTCCAATTCATTCATAGTGGCGACAACATCGAAGTTCTGACGCGAGCAGCTTGGGCAGGCAATAAAATTGATGCCTTTACTACGCAGCTTGAGACTTTTAAGAATCTCGTAGCCAACTTTTACTTCTTCTACCGGGTCAGCTGCCAATGAGATACGAATAGTGTCACCGATACCATCCATTAATAACATACCCAACCCTACCGCAGACTTTACGGTACCGCCTCTGAGACCACCAGCCTCAGTGATACCTAGATGCAGGGGCTGATCAATTTTTTCTGCAATCTTGCGGTATGCCTCTACCGCCATAAATACATCGGAGGCTTTGACGCTGAGTTTAAAATTAGGGAAATTCAGTTTGTCGAGAATATCCACATGTCGCATGGCTGATTCAACCAATGCATCCGGGGTCGGTTCACCATATTTTCGTTGCAGTTCTTTTTCCAAAGAACCCGCATTCACTCCAATACGTAGTGGAATATTTTTGTCCTTGGCCGAATCGATCACCGCTCGAACGCGATCTTCACGACCGATATTGCCGGGGTTGATACGCAGACAATCAACACCGTATTCAGCCACTTTCAGGGCAATTTTGTAGTCAAAATGAATATCAGCCACTAGCGGTACATTGACCCGCTCCCGGATCTGTTTAAAGGCTTCTGCCGCCTCCATTGAGGGCACAGACACACGCACAATATCGGCACAGGCCTCCTCCAGTCTTAAAATCTGGGCAACTGTCGCATCGACATCACAGGTATCAGTATTCGTCATACTCTGCACTGTAATGGGAGCATCACCACCTACTGGCACATCCCGGACCATTATCTGGCGGGATTTTCTTCGTTTAATGGGTGATTCCATCTGCATTGCTACAACCTGCCTGCACGAGGGCTTTTACTGACCAGCTATTAAAATTACTCTTCACCAACGACAAAGCGGGAGGAATTTCTGCCACTTCTAATCGGGATGTCAAAGGATTCGCCATTATAATCCAGGCTGACACCCGGCGCATAACCCAACAATACTTCAAAGGGAGCCAATCCACTCAGCTCCAATTTATCATCTGCACGTTTCAAATCAGCGAAAATGACTTTGTCGCTGCTGTCTTTGATCTCTACCCAGCAATCCTCAGTGAAAGAAAAGTGAAGCAGGCTGCCTATAGTGTCCGTCAGAATAGAATCCAATACTGCTTGCTCACCAGTCACATCCGGCAACGGTTGGCTAATTATACCTTCGGCCAGCTGATCGGGACGCTGTGGTATTTGTGCTATATCCTGCTCTTGTGTACTCGATTCAGAAACCGCTATTTTATCTACCTTGGGTTTTAACTCCTGTACAAACTCATTGTTATTTTCATCTATCTCTGTTGAAGCTAAAGCCGTGCTTTCAACTGTTTCCACAGAACTATCACCCTGATAGGCGGCCCACAAAAATACCATCAACACTAAAACAAAACCCGCCAACCAGTATTGCAAACTATATCCTTTGCTTGGGCGTTGTATAGGTTGTGCAACGGCAGCAGGCTTTTTAATTTCAGCCTGTTCCTGGCCGGGCAAACTGGCGCTAAATAATCCAACAACTTCTTCGGCATCAAGCTCTAATAGGCGAGCATAACTTTTCAAATACCCTTTACAAAAAATTGGGCCATTAAAAAAACTGAAATTATCTGTTTCCAATGCTTCAACTTGGTTCGGAAGCAAATGCAGCTGTTCGGCAACCTCTCGAATACTTAGGCCAGCTTTTTCACGCGCTGCTAGCAACAGTGCTCCCGGCAATTGAATCTGTTCTTGTTTTTCTTTTTCCGTCACAGGCGCATCATTATTCATTATCAAAGGCACCTTTATATTCCAGATATTCTTTTGATGTCGGGTATAGGTTTTTCAATGCCAAAGCATAACTGGATAACGCATCTTGATTATCAAACTTAACTGCCAACTGAATGCCTAACCACAATGCCTGCGGTGGTTGCTGTCTTACTCGGGAACGATAGGTATCGTAGTACTGTTGCGATAAAGAGTACTCTTCCAATTTGAAATACACATTGGCTAGTTCATACAGCATAGTAATGCTGTTACGATCCATTAGATGGGCACGTTTAAAGGCCGACTCTGCCTTGGCATAGTCTTCCATCTGATAATAACAACGGCCCAAATTGACCAGAGCTAATGTTCTATTTCGGTAAAGCGTATCGGCAGTCACCACTTCCAGCTGCTCAGCCGCCTTCTGATAACGCTTTTGTTGGTAAAGGAAAACTGCGTAGTTATTGCGAACTCGAGACAAGCCGGGATCTAGCCGAATAGCTTTCTCGTAATTTTCTTCAGCCAGATTTAGCTCACCGGTGTTTTGAAAAACCAAAGCAAGCCCTTCGTAGATCTCGGCAGAGTCGTCATCAATTTCTAGCGCAATCCTAAGATGACGCTTAGCAGCGTCCCAGTTTTTGTCCTGAATATAGGAACGGGCTAGCTGAAGAGAATCTGAAAGTGCCTGTTGCCGATTGGCCTTGTCACCCACTCCACCTGTCTCGGTGGTTACACAGGCCGTTAAGGCGGAAAGCATCATTATTATTAATACGCGTAAGATCATCCTATTTATCCCGTCACCCTTCATCATCATTAACGCACGTTAATTACCTGGCTCTCAGTATAGTTGGCTCTATGGCGTTCGCTACGTTTTGTGCGATCTTCTACTTGCCCAACTAACTGACCACAGGCGGCATCAATATCATCACCACGGGTACTGCGGATGGTGGTTATAAAATTGGCATCACTCAGAATCTGCCAGAAACGCTGTACAGCCTTTTTACTTGGGCGTTGATAGTCCGAGAGTGAAAAGGGGTTAAAGGGAATCAAATTGATCTTACAGGGGAAACCCTTCAGCAATTCCACCAATTCTCTGGCGTGTTCAGGCTGGTCATTAACACCAGCAATCAACGTATATTCGACGGTAGTTACCCGATGCGTATCCGATTGCTTATCCCAGTAACGATTACAAGCCGCTAACAACTCGGCAATGGGGTAACGCTTGTTGATCGGCACTAATTGATTGCGCAGCTCATCGTTGGGCGCATGTAGCGAAATAGCCAATGACACTTCAGAAACATCACCCAGGCGATCCAAAGCCGGAACTACTCCCGAGGTACTCAATGTCACTCGTCGTTTTGAAATACCATAGCCAAAGTCATCCAACATAAGACTCATGGCATCGACAACATTATCGAAATTCAGTAACGGCTCACCCATCCCCATCATCACCACATTAGTGATAATGCGTTTTTGTGAGTCAACAAAGCCATCGAAGGATTTAACCGCCAAAAATACCTGGCCAATAATCTCGGCAGCCGTCAGGTCACGCTGGAATCCCTGTTTACCGGTAGAACAAAAACTGCAATCCAAGCTGCAACCAACCTGGGAAGAAACACATAATGTGGCGCGACCACCATCAGGGATATAAACCGTTTCTACCAAACCGCCGCCACCGACTCGAATGGCCCATTTACGGGTGCCGTCGGCAGAATCATGCTGACTAACGATTTCAGGGGGACGAATTTCGGCTTTTTGTTTTAGCTCTTCGCGCAGCTTTTTGCCGATATTGGTCATTTGGTCGAAGTCTTCCACACCGTTGTGGTGAATCCACTTCAACACCTGCTGTGAACGAAAAGGTTTCTCACCGATAGAAACGAAAAAATCGGCCATCTTTTCGCGCGAAAGCCCCAGAAGATTCACTTTCTCCTCTGGGGCTTTCGAAGAATCGTTCGTAGCATATTGTGCAACTGCATCAGACACTATCGTTACACCTCATACGTTTATCTCATAAAAAACACGCTTATGCGCGGCTGTAGATATCACTCGCAGCAAAAAAGTAAGCGATTTCACGCACTGCAGATTCTGGAGAATCAGAACCGTGAACTGCGTTGGCATCAATAGATTGAGCGAAGTCAGCACGAATAGTTCCTGCTTCAGCTTCTTGAGGGTTAGTAGCCCCCATCAGCTCACGATTCTTAGCGATAGCATTTTCACCTTCCAAAACCTGAACCATCACAGGGCCTGAAGTCATGAATTCAATCAACGCTGGGAAGAAAGGACGACCTTTGTGCTCTGCGTAAAAACCTTCAGCCTGCTCACCGCTCAATTGCAACATTTTAGAGGCAACAATGCTGAGACCATTTTTTTCAAAACGGCTGTAAATCTCACCGATAACGTTTTTGCCGACAGCATCAGGTTTAACAATAGAAAAAGTACGCTCTGTGGCCATGTTGGGGCTCCGTAGTTATTGCGACACCCAGATTGGGTATTGTCTATGAATGTTTGATTTTCAACCGTGTCACTTTTGGCATTCGCTACCTTCATTGACAGCAGGCTGAAAGACCGAAAATTTTGAAGCGCGGATTATACGCAGATTTGTGTGAAATGAGTATAAATTCCAGGCAGTTATATGGGCACTTACTCTAGCCACTTAGCGCTATCTCTTGAGAAAAGTTGACAGAAAAATTGCTGCCCGAGAATTTACTACCGCTAGGCCGCTTCGCTGGCTTCAGCAATAGCCCGGATTTTGGCGACAATAGCGCGTAAACCATTGCCCCTTGTTGGGCTTAAATGTCTTTCCAAATCAAGTGCTTGGAAGTAGTTGTTAATATCGAAATTAAGAATTTCACGCGGCGTTTTGCCATTAAAGGCAGCTAATACCAACACCAACAAGCCTTTCACAATATACGCATCAGAATCCACTTCAAACTGCAACCGACCGTCGACAATATCCACATCCAACCACACATTGCTCTGACAACCCTTAACCAGTCGGCTGGGCGTCTGCAAAGCCACGTCCATTGCCGGTAAATCCTTTCCTAAATCGATGATGTAAGAATAACGCTCTTCCCAATCATCAAAGAAGCCCAGATCATCGATAATCTCTTCGGTCGTCGGTAATTTCATAAAACTATTTCTAGTCGCTTTTATAGCTGTTACTGTTTCTAACTGTTAAAAGAACAAACCCGCCTCAAGTTGAGCCTCTTCACTCATCATTTCACGCGACCAGGGCGGATCAAACACCAACTCTACCTGCACCAATTGAACGTTAGGTACTTTAGCGGTACGGTATTCTACATCACTCACTAACACAGGCCCCATACCACAACCAGGCGCAGTCAGAGTCATCACAATCTTAACTTCGCCCTTGTCTTGATCGATGCTGACTTTATAAATCAATCCCAGCGACACCAGGCTGATGGGAATTTCCGGATCATAAATGCTGTCCAGTGCCTGCCAAACCTGATCCTCATCAATTTCACCAGTGCCCTTATCTTCAAACTCCAACACTTCAACCTGTTGGCCAATCGCATCGGCATCAGTACCATCGATACGCAGCATATTGCCCTGCCAAGTGACGGTATAATTGCCACCCAGAGCTTGATTGATAGTAAGAAATTCTCCCTTGGGAATGGTGGCAGGCTCACCGGAAGGCACCCGCCTAGCAGGACACTCGCGCTGAGTGACGGTCATTGACTGCTGCATGCTAAGACCTTTTAACTGATCTGTGTGACTTAGCTAACGCTAAAACTTTCGCCACAACCGCATTCGGCAATGACGTTAGGGTTATTAAATTTAACAACGGTATTGATGCCCTCAGTCACCAAATCGATTTCTGTACCGCGCAAAATTTCCAAGGCATCCTCAGCAACAGCAAGCTTCACTTTCTCTCCTGGTTGCAAGACCAAATCACTTGCTTCGGCGTTATCAACTAAATCCAATACATAGGCATAACCGGTACAGCCACTGGTTTGAGTACTAAGCCGAACCAGTTTATCGCTGTGATCGTTTAATGCTTTTTCAAAATGACACAAAGCCGCCTCCGTCATCGTGACAGCTGGTGCATTAGGATCAAAAGTCGAAACCGTTGTCATATTTTCTCCTTCACTACTCCCTAAAGCCTTACACTCAAGAAAAACCTTAGTTAAGCCAACATCTTTTTCACTTTCTGCAGCGCTTCAAATAAGATATCCACTTCCTGCAGTGTGTTATAAATCGAGAAGGATGCCCTGGCTGTACCCGGCACACCTAATCTGCCCATCAGCGGTTCAGCACAATGATGCCCAGTGCGAATAGCTATACCCTGCCTATCCAGTAAAAAACCAATATCAGCAGGATGACCAGACTCTATAGCAAAACTCAACACGCCGGTTTTGTTTTTTGCATTGCCAATAATCGTTAGACCATCAAAAGCTTCAGCCTGCTCAGTGGCGCTGGCAATTAACATCGCCTCATGTTGTTTCACCGCTTCCATATCCAATGAATCAAACCAGCGAATAGCCTCACCCATTCCAATCGCTCCAGCGATATGCGGCGTACCCGCTTCAAAACGGTAAGGTAATTCATTCCATACAGCATCTTGGTAGGTGACAACCTGAATCATTTCACCCCCCGTTTGCCATACAGGCCATTCTTTCAATAGCGCCTCTTTTCCCCATAGAGCACCAATGCCGGTAGGACCAAACACTTTGTGACCAGAGAAGGCATAAAAATCACAGCCAATATCCTGTACGTTCACCATGCCGTGGGCAACACCCTGCGCCCCATCGATCAGGACTAACGCACCCACCGCCTTGGCCTTGGCGGTAAGAGATTTAATCGGATTAATGGTACCCAAAGCATTGGATACATGTGCCATAGCTACCAGTTTGGTTTTACTGCTTAACTTGGCATCGAAATCATCGATATCCAACTCACCGTCTTCATTAATCATTGCTACTTGCAGACTAGCACCCGTTTTTTTGCAGGCCTGCTGCCATGGAATCAAATTGGCGTGGTGCTCCATTTGTGTCACCAACACCTCATCGCCTGGTTGTAGCTGTTGGCTCAGACCGTTGGCAACGATGTTAATCGCCTCGGTGGTACCACTAGTCCAAATTACCTCTTGTCTTACTGAGGCATTAATAAATTTGGCGATAATATCTCTGGCACCTTCATAACGACGGGTCGCTTCATCGGCCAAAAAATGCGCGCCACGATGCACATTGGAATTACAGGTGCTGTAGTAATCCACCAACGCATCAATAACGCACTGTGGTTTTTGGGTTGTGGCAGCATTATCAAGATAAACCAGCGATTTGCCGTCTACCTCGCGGGACAGAATAGGAAATTGCTGACGAATAGATTCTACATCGAAATTCATGACAACTTTCTCTAATGCTTCGCTCTTCATCAACTTCACTTAACATCCATATTGGCAAAACGCTCGCGCAGCTGTGGGCGCAACCACTCAGCCAATATTTGATTTGGCATTTGGTCAACCAATTCATTGATAAAACCAAAGCTCAACATAACTTGAGCCTGTGCTCGACTGATGCCCCGCGACTGCAAATAATACAAACCGGATTTATCAATTTCTGCTACCGTGGCACCGTGTGCACAGCGTACATCGTCGGCATAAATTTCCAGCTCTGGCTTGGTATTCACTTCTGCTTCGTTACTCATCAACAGGTTACGATTATTCAACTCCGCTAAGGTTTTTTGCGCGTCGCGATGGATATGAATACGACCATTAAATACTGCGCGTGCTTTATCGGCGACAATACCGCGAACATTTTCTTCGGTGATACAATGTGGAACCGCGTGCTCGATAGTGCTATGCAAATCAAACAGCTCATTATTATCCAATAAATAAATCGCGTTTAGTTTGGCTTCGGCATATTCCCCCGCATGATGCACATCGACATCAACGCGTGATAGCTGACTACCAAAACCAACAACCGTACTGTTCAAACGAGAGCGATTGCCCAATTTAAAATGACTGCCACCTACCACCATCGCGGCCGAGGTTTGCAGCGCAAAGCGATAATGCTCTAGTTGCGCGTTATCAGCCACATCATATTCGGCAACACCAGTATTAAAACAGGCATCATTACCGACATATTGCTCAATCACTGCTAGCGACGAAGATTCACCCAACTTAACCTGTAGCCGTGTATGCGCTTCTGTACTATTATTAATAGCACTAACGATTCGTATAGGCTGCAAAATTGTCGCGCCTGCAGCCACTTCAATCACCAGCCCTTGCGTTGCTAACACATCATTAATCAAACCAAATAAATGTCTTTCTGGTTTGATGGCAGCAAAATCTCCCAACACATCCGATTGCTTCCCTTCAGGTAAATCAGGCAACGAATAGATAGACAAACCTTCAGGCAGTTCATCCAATACAGCAGCTGACTGTAAAACCCCATCGACAAAAATTAAATCGATGCTGTCTAAACCGGCAATGGCCAAATCAGCAATGAATTCAGAAGGAGCCGCTTCATTGGCTGCAGGCAATCCTGACTCAAAGGTATCCAGCGCATGCAAGGGCGTGTATTTCCAGTCCTCCGTTTTACGCGTAGGCCACTGCCTCTCCTTCAGCAACGCGAGTGAAGATTGACGCTTGGGCGACAACCAGTCGTTTACTGAATCGGCGCGATCTAATACTTGGCCAAACCAGTTACTCATGCAGACTGCTCCTGAGCTGCACCGACGGCACGCTGTTCTTTAAGCCAGGCATAGCCTTGATCTTCCAGCTCCTGCGCCAGTGACGCATCACCACTTTTTACGATCTTGCCATCTGACAATACATGTACAAAATCCGGCTTAATGTGATCTAACAAGCGCTGGTAGTGAGTCACCACAATAAAACTGCGATCAGGCGAACGCTGACTGTTTACGCCTTCTGCAACCACTTGCAAAGCATCAATATCCAAACCTGAATCCGACTCATCTAAAATGCACACCTTAGGCTTCAGCAGTAGCATCTGCATAATTTCGTTGCGTTTTTTCTCACCGCCAGAAAAACCTTCGTTAACGCCACGCTTGAGAAAATCCACTGGCAGATGTACCTGTTTGCAGGCTTCTCTTGCCAGTTTTAAAAAATCCTTTGAACTAACTGGCTCTTCACCGTCAGCTTCACGCTGTGCATCGACTGCCGCTTTCATGAACTCCAGGTTGCTAACGCCAGGAATTTCTACCGGATATTGAAAAGCCAAAAATAAACCGGCGCGTGCACGCTCTTCTGCTTCCAACTCTAGCAAGTCGACGCCATTGAGAGTGACTGCGCCCTCTTCCACTTCATAGCCTTCACGACCAGACACCACATAACCCATAGTGCTTTTACCGGCGCCATTAGGGCCCATAATGGCATGAACTTCGCCGGGTTTAATTTCAAGATCCAGACCTTTTAAGATGGTCTTATCTTCAACACTGGCATGTAAATTTTTAATCGATAACATATTCAAAACTCTTTTCAGGTGCCTTAGCCAACTGATCCTTCCAAACTAATCTCAAGTAGCTTGCCCGCTTCAACCGCAAATTCCATGGGCAGCTCTTTAAATACTTCTTTACAAAATCCATTCACAATCATCGACACCGCCTTTTCAGGATCAAGGCCGCGCTGCTGACATAAAAACATCTGATCGTCTGACACTTTTGATGTGGTGGCTTCGTGCTCGACGATGGCACTGGCATTTTTACTTTCTACATAAGGGAAGGTATGCGCGCCACATTGATCGCCGATCAGCAGAGAATCACACTGCGTAAAATTACGTGCACCTTCTGCTCGCGGTCCCATCCTCACTAAACCGCGATAGCTGTTATTGCTATGCCCAGCAGATATACCCTTAGAAATAATGGTCGAACGGGTATTTTTTCCCAGGTGAATCATTTTGGTTCCGGTATCTGCCTGTTGCATACCGCGCGTTAAAGCCACGGAATAAAACTCACCAATACTGTTATCACCACGCAAAATGCAGCTCGGGTATTTCCAGGTAACCGCTGAGCCGGTTTCTACCTGAGTCCAGGAAATCTTGGCCGAGGTATGACAAACACCGCGCTTGGTAACAAAGTTATAAATACCACCTTTGCCCTCTTCATCACCAGGGTACCAGTTCTGTACAGTGGAATATTTTATTTCCGCATCATCCAACGCCACTAGCTCAACCACGGCTGCATGCAACTGATTTTCATCACGCTGCGGAGCGGTACAACCTTCCAGATAACTAACATGACTGCCTTCATCAGCAACAATCAAAGTGCGCTCAAACTGCCCGGTGTTTTGTTCATTAATTCTAAAATAGGTCGACAACTCCATCGGACAACGAGTGCCCTTAGGTATATAAACAAAGGAACCATCGGTAAACACGGCAGAATTGAGTGCCGCATAATAGTTGTCACGCTGAGGAACAACTGTGCCTAAATATTTTTTAACGAGTTCGGGGTACTCGTGAACCGCCTCTGAAATAGGACAGAAAATAACACCGGCTTCTGCCAGTTTTTCGCGAAAAGTTGTCACAACAGAAACAGAATCAAACACCGCATCGACAGCGACGCCAGCCAGCATTTGTTGCTCAACTAATGGAATACCCAACTTGTCATAAGTGGCCAACAGTTCTGGATCAACCTCATCTAATGATTTAGGTTTGTCAGCCATGCTTTTGGGAGCGGAGTAATAGGAAATCTCCTGAAAATCGATTTTTGGATAACTAACGTGAGCCCACTCTGGCTCTTCCATTTCCTGCCAGATACGAAAGGCCTGTAGTCGCCATTCCAGCATCCACTCGGGTTCATTTTTTATAGCAGAAATTCGACGAATGACATCTTCATTCAATCCAGGTTCAAAGGTATCGGATTGAATATCCGAGACAAAACCTGCCTCGTATTCGCGTTTTAATGCCTGATTAATTTCTTCCGTCATAGTTCTAACTCTATTCTCGTGCCACCTATACCGCTTGTTTCAATTCGGTATAAATAGTTCTGATATGAGCAATAGCCTGTTCAATATCTTCAGTCGTGGTAAAACGACCAAGGGAAATTCTGATGGAACTGAGCGCATCTTCATCGCTAAGCCCGATTGCTTTTAATACATAGGAAGGATCGAGACTCGCTGAAGTACAAGCCGACCCCGATGACACTGCTAATTCACGCAATGACAACAACAAGGTTTCGCCATCGACGCCACTAAAACAGACATTTAAATGACCTGGCGTAACCACACCGCTACCGTTTCTAAAAACGCCGGGTAAATCCGCAATGCCCTGCCATAACCGGTCACGCAGCGCTGCAGTTTTCAACGCTTCCTGTTCAAAATCATCCTTCGCAATTTGAGCAGCGATGCCCATTCCCACTAACTGATGCGTTGCCAATGTTCCGGAGCGCATTCCACGCTCATGACCACCGCCGTGAATAATAGGCTTTAACTGATGCTGAATGGATCGTTTTACATAAAGAGCACCAGCACCCTTCGGTCCATAAAATTTATGTCCCGACAGACTCATCAAATCTACTTGCAATGTCTCCACATCGACCGACATTTTTCCAGCAGACTGTGCTGCATCTACGTGAAATAACACATCCTTTTGACGACAAAGTTTGCCAATTTCAGCAATGGGATTGATCACACCGATTTCGTTATTCACATGCATCAGACTCACTAGACGTGTATCTTCACGCATCGCTGCCTGCACCTGATCAACACTGATCAAACCATCGCTACCCGGCGTCAACCAAGTCACTTCCACGCCCTGCTGTTCTAACCAAAGCACTGGATCGATTACCGCTTTATGCTCAATCACTGATGTAATGATATGACCTTTATACCCACTCCCTTCAAACAAGCCTTTAAGTGCCAGATTGTTAGACTCCGTAGCACCGCTGGTCCATACCACTTCACGCGCATCGCAGTTAAGCAACGTTGCAACATGTCGACGAGCCAACTCCACCTGTTCCTCTGCCTGCCAACCGTAAAAATGAGAACGCGAAGCGGGATTAGCAAAGATGCCCTCCATCGTCAGGCAACCTGCCATCGCCTCGGCAACGCGGGCGTCAACTGGCGTAGTCGCTGCATAATCCAGATAGATAGGCATGGTCATCGTTAAACTATATCTCTACTGTATATCTCTAACTTATTGCCGTTACGCAACCGTAGATACAGGAATATTGGATTCCTGCTTCTCGCGCTCACGCCGGTGCTGACGTTCAGATACATCTTGCACTTCACGCCTGGTCACTAAACTGGCCAAGCTGATTTCAGATAAAAATTTATGAATTTGTTCGCTCAGATCACACCATAGATGGTGCGTGAGGCACACTTCACCGGACTGGCAATCCGCTTGACCACCGCAACCGGTTGCATCAACTTCTTCATTAACCGCATCGATGATCTGCGCAACAAAAATCTCTGCGCTGTTACGGCTTAGCAAATAGCCACCACCTGGACCGCGCACACTGACCACCAGGTCGTTGCGCCGTAATTTGGAGAATAGTTGTTCCAGATATGACAGTGATATTTCCTGACGATTGGAAATATCCGCCAGGCTAATTGGTCCGGATTCAGCATGAATAGCCAAATCCAACATCGCAGTTACTGCATATCTGCCTTTCGTTGTCAGTCGCATATCAAACACTCACAGCAGTGGAAGGTGCACCAACTATGCAATAACCCAGCAAAACAGTCAAGTATTTATCCTACTAATTTAGTAGGTTTTTGTTCAGTAGATTTTATCGAAAGGGCCCGCCATTGTGGTCAAGCGAGTGCGGCGCATTATACAGAAATAAAATAATCACACAATTTACAAATGGTTAAGTATCGTTGTCGCGTGCCTTCTGCACCCACTTTTGGGTTGTACTGAGAATACCTCTCATCATCTGAACTTCCAGGTCATCCAACCTGATCCGGCTATACATCCGGCGCAGACGGTTCATCAGTTGTTTAGGCGCTTCAGGTTTAAGGAATTCCATATCAATCAAAGTCTGTTCCAAGTGAGTAAAGAGTCTCTCCACTTCATCATTGGTGGCTAAACGTGTATCCCACTCAGCCATTTCATCTGCTGTCAGCGAGTCAGCAATAGCAGCCATTCTTAACTCATAACACAACACCTGCACCGCCATTCCCAGGTTTAGTGAGCTATAGGCTTCGCTGGTAGGAATATTGACATGCAAATTACAACGTTGCAGTTCTTCATTAGTCATTCCCCGGTCTTCCCGGCCAAACACCAGAGCGACTTTATGCTGTGGTAGCTCTGGTACTATCTTTTCAGCACACACCCGAGGATTCACCAACGGCCAGGGAATACGACGTCCACGCGCACTGGTGCCAACCACTAAACCGCAATCGGCAATGGCTTCTTCGAAGGTTTCCACCACTGTCGCGTTATCTAAAATGTCGACAGCGCTGGCCGCGCGCCACACTGCACGCTCGTGCGGATACTGCTGAGGTGCAACCAGGCACAAATCAGAAATTCCCATATTTTTCATCGCTCGGGCGACAGCGCCAATATTACCTGGATGGGAGGTGTTGATAAGAACAATGCGGGCGTTAGATAGAAAAGCTGGTTCAGTCACAGTCACTCTTCACTTAGTAAGTATCAAAAGTTGGCAGGCGCGGGAGTTTAGCAAATATCTATCGCCGACCCTAGCAGGCTGATATAATCCGCCGCCTGTTCGAATCCCCCCATTTTATGCAATACGTTATATAAGGTCAGCCCATGGAACCCATGCTCAACATTGCCCTGCGCGCAGCTCGTAAGGCCGGCGAACTTGTTGCCCGCGCCACTGAACAACTGGACACGTTGGAAGTTAAGGAAAAGAGCGCCAATGATTTTGTCACCGAGATGGACCAAGCCTCAGAAAAGGAAGTGATTTACCATATCTCCAAGGCTCATCCTGATCATGCTTTTTTAGGTGAAGAAGGGGGTATTCAAGGCAATCCTGACAGCGATTATCAGTGGGTGATTGACCCAATTGATGGCACGACCAACTTCATCCATGGGATACCGCATTTTGCCATCTCTATCGCCTGCCTCTATAAAGGTCAGCTTGAGCATGCCGTGGTACTCGACCCCATTCGCCGAGAAGAATTCACTGCCAGCCGCGGCAAAGGTGCGCAAATCAATGGCCGCCGCATGCGAGTCAGCTCACGCAAGTCTATGGATGGTGCATTGATTGGTACCGGTATTCCATTCAAATCGCGTAGCGAAGCCTGGATTCCTGCCTATACCCAAAGTCTGGCAGCAGTTGCCAAACAAACAGCGGGAATAAGGCGTGCAGGTGCAGCCTCGCTGGATCTGGCCTATGTAGCAGCTGGCAGATTAGATGGCTTCTGGGAAATTGGCCTAAGCCAATGGGATATTGCTGCAGGCGTGTTATTAATTCGTGAAAGCGGTGGTCTGGTTTCTGATTTCAATGGTGGTAGCGATTTTATGAACAGCGGCAATGTGGTAGCCGGCAACCCTAAATGCTTTAAAGCCTTGTTACAAACTGTGCAACCCCACTTAAAAGAACTCTAATTCTGTCTCGAAAAAAAGCCGCTTATTTCTAAGCGGCATCCGAGGTACGCAGCCATATTATCTAGGCCGCATTAGAAGTACCGTGCGCAGAAACGCTCATAATAGCTAAAGCATTATCGAGCATGCGGTTGGAAAATCCCCACTCGTTATCGTACCAGGCCATAACTTTAACCATGCGGCCATTTACACGTGTTTGTGTAGCATCAAAAATGGAAGAAGCCGGCTGATGATTGAAATCAATAGAGACTAAAGGTGCTTCGTTATAATCCAACACACCCGCCATAGGATTTTCAGCAGCTGCCTTAATCAACTGATTCACTTCTTCAACTGAAGTCTCTCGTGAGGCAATAAAATTCAAGTCCACCAGGGACACATTCGCCGTAGGCACACGTACTGCCATACCATCTAATTTACCCGCCAACTCCGGCAATACTAAACCTACTGCCTGGGCTGCACCTGTTTTAGTGGGAATCATCGACTGGCCAGCAGCACGAGCACGGTAAATATCCTTGTGATAGACATCATGCAGTGACTGATCATTGGTAAAGGCATGAATAGTGGTCATCGATCCCTGCTCAATGCCTATACCATCATTGAGTACTTTAGCGACGGGTGCCAGACAATTGGTTGTACAGGAGGCATTGGAGATTACTGTGCTGTCGGCGGTTAGAAGATGATGATTAACGCCGTGAACGACTGTAGCATCTGCATCGGCACAGGGAGCTGAAACAATCACTTTATGTGCACCGGCCGTAATATGTTTAGCGGCTTTTTCCCTGCTAGTGAACAGCCCCGTACACTCGAAAACTACGTCAATGCCCAATGCTCTCCATGGCAGCTGTGCGGGATCACGCTCAGAAACAGTTAGAATCTCATCGCCATTGACAACCATTTTATCGCCAATGCACTCAACAGAGCCCGGAAAGCGCCCATGAACAGAATCGTATTTGGTCAGATGGGTATTAAAGGCTGTATCGCCCAAATCATTGATTGCTACCAGCTGGATATCCCGTTGTAAACCGCCTTCATGCTGACCACCTTCATATAGGGCTCGCAAGATATTTCTACCAATACGCCCGTAACCATTAATCGCCACTCGAATTGTCATATCCATACCTTTCAAAATTATTTTGTAATTTAATTACATTTTTAACGTTTATAGCATAAATATCAACCATTATTTGGAATTAAATTAATTTTTTGTTAGATGTGATCGGTACCAAAACGGCAATTGCTAACGAGGAAATATGGTATCTACTTGATATTTAATTACTTTTTCTTATTAGATAACCAACCGAGGCTGTTAACTGGATTAAATTCAATCTTCAATCTAGAAATGGGACATATGAGAGCAAGCCGCTCAACATCGACTGTTAGACCACAATCATTAGGTAGATAAATCTAAAAACAGAGAACGACAGACTTTTTAAGAGCAAATCTTTAAAAACTTAAGGTCTGTCATCAAACTCAGAACCCTCTTTGACAGGGATAATCAGATCTTCCTTGGAAATATTCATCATCAAAAGAATATTGGCTGCCACATATATCGATGAGTAGGTTCCCACTAATACACCAACTAATAAGGCAATAGAGAATCCACGAATTAACTCCCCACCAAAAACAAATAATGCTGTTAATACTAATAACGTGGTTAACGATGTCACTAAGGTTCTGGCCAGAGTTTCAGTTAAAGAAGTATCAATCACCGACTCGGCAGAACCTTTACGAATTTTTCTGAAGTTCTCACGAATACGGTCAGAAACTACAATAGTATCGTTAAGTGAATAACCGATAACAGCCAGCAGTGCCGCCAATACCGTCAAATCAAAATCGATTTGTAAAATAGAAAATATACCTAAGGTGATGATCACATCATGTGCCAAAGCTGACACGGCACCAACAGAAAACTTAAACTGAAAACGGAAGGCGATATAAAGCATGACCATGCCCAAGGCCATCAACATGGCGAGGCCGCCCTGCTCCTGGAGCTCTTCACCTACTTGGGCACCAACAAACTCAATACGACGTAATTCAATTTCACCAGAAAAATCCTGCTTCAAGGCTTCAACTAGTTCTGCACCTAGCTCATCACTGCTGTCCTGCGCTAATCGAACCAGAATATCGGTCTCGGAACCAAAGTGGACAACAACGGCTCCTTCATAACCTGCCTGCTCGATAGTGGTTCGGATATTATCCAAGGGCTCAGGGCGACTGTAACCCACTTCCACCAAGGTACCACCGGTAAAATCCAAACCAAATTTCAAACCATTCATGGTTAATGAGGCCAGCGACCCCAGAATTAACAGCATGGAGAAAAAAGCCGCAATTTTTCGCTGCGCCATAAAGTGGATAATTCTTTTCGGCGCTTGTTTTTCTGTTTCAGACATAAATTTTAAAGCCTCAAAATCAGTAGCGGTAGCCTGCTATATCGCAAGCTTCTTCACTTTACGACCACCATAGATCAAATTAACTATGGCTCTCGACCCTATAATCGCTGTAAACATCGAGGTCACAATACCTAGCGATAGCGTTACCGCAAAACCTTTTACCGGACCGGTGCCGACAGCATAAAGAATCACAGCAACTAACAGAGTGGTTATGTTGGCATCCATGATCGTAACAAACGCACGCTCATAGCCTGAGTTAATCGCCTGTTGCGGTGTCATACCATTTCTTAACTCTTCACGAATACGGGCAAAAATCAGCACATTTGCATCCACCGCCATACCTACGGTTAATACAATACCGGCGATACCTGGCAAGGTTAATGTGGCAGAGATAATCGACATCAGAGCAATCAACAATACCAAGTTGACTGTTAAACCAACCACAGCAATCACACCAAACAAACGGTAATAGACCACCATAAACACGGCAACTAAAGCCAAACCAATTTGTACTGAGGCCACACCCAGTTGAATATTTTCTGCCCCTAATGAAGGCCCAACGGTACGCTCCTCAACAAAATCGATAGGTGCTGCCAAGGCTCCCGCTCTCAATAACAAAGCTAATTCGGCAGCTTCGGCAGGATTATCCAAACCGGTAATACGAAATTGCACGCCTAAAGCGGATTGGATAGTAGCCAGACTGATAATTTTCTTTTCATCGTAAGGGACTTTGATTACAACTTCTTCACCCGCCTCATTGATTTCATAGCGAGTACGGCTTTTTCTTTCGATGAATAGTACACCGAGGCGGCGCTTGATATTGTGACGAGTAACGCGATGCATCATCGTACCGCCTTCGCTATCCAAGCGGATATTTACTTCGGGTTGACTAGTCTGCGGATCAAAACCTGCAGCAGCACTGGCAACTCTCTCACCGGTAATAACCACATCACGCTCAAGGAAGGCTGAACCAGCAAAACGGTCGGGCGAACGGAATTCAAATTCTTCTTTGCTGGAACGCGGTGCATCGTGTTTCGCTTCTAAACGGAATTCCAAATTCGCTGTTTTACCCAAAATCCGTTTGGCTTCAGCGGTGTCTTGAATACCAGGCAACTCCACTACAATGCGGTTACGGCCTTGTTGCTGCACTAAAGGTTCAGCAACGCCCAACTCATTCACACGATTTCTTAATGTTGTCAGATTTTGGCTAACCGCATAAGAAATAATTTCACTAGCCTTTGCTTCCGACAAACTCAGATATAAATAAAAGCCGTCTTCCTGATCTTCAGACAGATGAAGCAATTCACCACTGAATTCACTACGAATTTTGCTAGATGCCTGATCGCGTAATTCTTCGGTAGTGAACTTGCCACGAATACGACCATCATCCAGCTGTCTGATAAAGCCTCTTATTTTTTCTTCACGCAGTACACGCTTAATGGTTTTGGAATAAAACTCTAATTGCTTTTCCTGAGCAACATCAGTATCCACTTCTAGCAGAAAATGCACACCGCCTCTTAAGTCCAAACCCAACTTCATTGATTCAGCGCCTAAATCAGCAAGCCATTGCGGCGTTGTTGTTGCCAGATTCAACGCGACAATATAGCCGTCACCTAAAGCGCGCTGAATAACTTGCTGTGCAGGAAGCTGATCATCCTGACTGGTTAGTCGAATTAACATGCTGCTGCCATCAGCTCGCACCTCATCGCCAAAGAAACTGATACCCGCTTCAGTTAACGCCTTGGAAGCTATGGACAACGCGCGGTCATCCAGCTCTGTCGCACTGCTCTCGCCAGAAATTTGAACTGCAGGATCGGGCGCATAGATATTAGGTGCCGCATATAAAAAACCAAAGCTGACAATAAAAAAAATCAGCAGGTACTTCCAAATGGGGTATTGATTCAACATAGAGTTTCCATCACTAGTCGCCAGTTAAGCGGCTATTTTTTACATTTTTGTACGTAAATTATCAATTATGGTTATTAGCTGTTACAGCCTTTCGATGCCATCCAATAAAATTCCAAATGGCAACATGGGGGCGTTATTAAAGATTGCAAGTGCAGCTCTCACTATCCAAGCCAACGACGCCCATTCCTGAATAGACGCATCCAGCCACTGTCTTCACTCCAATCATCGGGGTACCAGGAATTTTGCACTGCTCTGAATACACGTTCCGGGTGTGGCATCATGATTGTGGCACGTCCATCGGTACTGGTTACACCGGTAATTCCCAAAGGCGAACCGTTGGGGTTAGCCGGATATTGCTCGGTAAACTGAATATGATTATCGACATAGCGCAACGCGACAGCACCACTATCAGCCAGATCAACCAAATGTTGCTCACCGCTAAATTCCGCACGTCCTTCACCGTGAGCAATCGCCACCGGCATATGAGAATCGACCATATCCTGTAACAGAATTGATGGTGACTCCTGTACCTGAACCAATGCCACACGCGCCTCAAATTGCTCCGACAGGTTGCGAACAAAGCGCGGCCAGTGATCGGCACCGGGAATAAGCGACTTCAGATTAGACATCATCTGACAGCCATTACACACGCCTAAGCTGAATGTATCTTGCCGATGGAAGAACTGCTCAAATTGATCACGTGCACGATTATTAAACAAAATACTTTTGGCCCAACCTTCACCGGCACCTAACACATCACCATAGGAGAAGCCGCCACATGCTGCCAAACCTTTAAAAACATCCAACGTCACTCGGCCCGACAGAATATCACTCATATGAACATCCACCGCTTCAAAGCCTGCTCGATCAAAAGCAGCAGCCATTTCCATCTGCCCATTAACACCTTGTTCACGCAAAATAGCCGCTTTAGGTTTCACTCCACTGTTAATGAATGGTGCAGCAATATCGTCATTCTGATCAAAGCTCAGTTTTACTGACAGACCAGGGTCATCTGCTGCAATGACATCAAATTCCTGTTGAGCACAGTCTGGGTTATCACGCAGCGACTGAATGCGATAGCTGGTTTCGCTCCACAATTGTTGATAAGCACTACGCGCTTCTTCTAACAGTAATTCACCGCTGTGGATACGAATGCAGTCATCATCATTAAGTGCACCCACTGCAATAGCAGTTTGCCCCAAACCATTGGCATTAAGCAGTTGCAGCACCGCATCTTTATCGGCGCTTCGAATTTGGATAACCGCACCCAGTTCTTCATTGAACAAGGCAGGTATTACGTCACCCAAACCAGAGAGATCAACATCAATGCCACAGTGACCGGCAAAGGCCATTTCTACCAATGTTGCGAATAAACCACCGTCAGCACGATCGTGATAAGCCAACAGTTTGTCTTCTTCCAGTAGTTGCTGAATGGCAGCAAAGAACCCCTTCAACAATTCTGGATCATCAACATCGGCCACTTCATTGCCTAACTGGTTATACACCTGAGCCAGAGCACTGGCACCAAGACGGTTTTTGCCCTGCCCTAAATCAATCAGCAGTAATTCGGTATCACCCTGGTCCGTTCTCAATTGTGGTGTCACTGTTTTACGCACATCAACGACGGGAGAGAAAGCAGAAATAATGAGCGACAACGGCGCTGTCACCGATTTGTCTTTGCCACTCTTCTGCCAGGCTGTGCGCATGGACATGGAGTCTTTACCCACCGGAATGGTCAAGCCCAACGCTGGGCATAACTCCATACCTACCGCTTTCACTGTGTCGTACAGTTTTTCATCTTCACCCGGATGACCTGATGCACACATCCAGTTGGCCGATAGTTTTACATCTGACAAATTATCTATGCGGCAAGCGGCAATATTGGTAATCGCTTCACCAACAGCCATTCGACCAGATGCAGGTGCATCGATTAACGCCACAGGTGTTCTCTCGCCCATCGCCATCGCTTCACCGGCATAACTGTCATAGGCCACGGTGGTCACCGCACAATCGGCCACCGGTACCTGCCAGGGGCCAACCATTTGATCACGTGCCACCATGCCAGTAATAGAACGATCACCAATGGTAATCAAAAAGTTTTTGCTTGCCACCGTTGGCAATTTGAGAATACGTTCAGCCGCCTCTTTTAGCTCGATATGGTCGGTATTGAGCGCTGGCAGATCATAGGCGATGCGTTTGACTTCTCGATGCATTTTTGGCGGTTTGCCAAACAGTACTGACATGGGAAGGTCAACGGGATTATTTTCGAAATGATTGTCACCGACGCGTAAATGCTTTTCACTGGTAGACTCACCTACTACCGCGTAGGGGCAGCGTTCGCGCTCGCATATCGCTTCAAAAGTCGCTAGATCTTCCGGCTTAATCGCTAATACGTAGCGCTCCTGTGACTCATTACACCAGATAGCCAGTGGTGACATACCTGGCTCATCGTTGGGTACATCGCGCAGTTCGAAACTACCACCACAACCACCATCTTTTACCAACTCGGGAAAGGCATTGGATAAACCACCCGCACCGACATCATGAATAAAGGCAATCGGATTGGATTTACCCATGGCCCAGCAGCGGTCAATAACTTCCTGACAACGACGCTCAATTTCCGGGTTCTGTCGCTGAACTGACGCAAAATCCAAATCTTCACTGGAGCTACCTGAGGCCATGCTGGAAGCCGCACCACCACCCAAACCAATCAACATGGCGGGACCACCCAAGGCAATCAGTGCACAACCCGATGGGAAAGTATTTTGCTCCACATGCTCAGCTTTGATGTTACCGTAACCACCAGCAATCATAATCGGTTTGTGATAACCACGATGCTCGATACCTGCTGCACCGTTGACCGTTTCTTCATAAGTACGGAAATAACCATTCAGGTTGGGGCGACCAAATTCATTGTTAAAAGCCGCGCCACCGATAGGCCCTTCAATCATGATATCCAACGCAGTCACAATACGATCCGGCTTACCATAATTGAGCTCCCAGGGTTGCTGGAAACCTTCGATTTGCAGATTAGATACCGTAAAACCTGTCAGACCGACTTTAGGTTTCGAACCACGCCCTACGGCCCCTTCATCGCGAATTTCGCCACCGGAGCCAGTACCCGCTCCCGGAAAAGGTGCGATAGCAGTCGGATGATTATGGGTTTCCACCTTCATCAGCAGATGAATATCTTCCTGATGATAGGTGTAAGTGGCGCTATCTGGATCTGGATAAAAGCGTCCTGCCTTACTGCCTACAACAACACTGGCGTTGTCTTCATAGGCCGACAGCACGTTCTCGCCACCCTGCTCATAGGTATTTTTGATCATTTTGAACAGCGACAGAGGCTGTTCTTCGCCATCGATAGTCCAGCTGGCATTAAAGATTTTGTGGCGACAATGCTCAGAGTTGGCCTGAGCAAACATCATCAATTCCACATCCGCCGGGTTACGGCCCAACTCAGTAAAGCTCTCTACCAGATAGTCAATTTCATCTTCAGCCAGGGCCAAACCTAATTCGCTATTGGCTAAAACCAAAGCCTGGCGTCCGCCTTCAAGAATATTTACCGTAGTCATCGGCTCTGGCGATTCATGCTGAAATAGCACACTAGCAGCTTCCAGTGAGTCCATCACAGTCTCAATCATGCGGTCATGAATAGCTGTGGCAACCAGCTGCGATTGGTCATGAGAGAGTGGCGATTCGCTATCAACATAATAGGCAACACCCCGCTCAATACGGTTAATCATGGTTAAACCTGAGTTATGCGCGATATCAGTTGCTTTACTGGACCAGGGAGAAATAGTTCCAGGGCGAGGAACAACCAGAAACAATTGCCCGGCAGCCTCAATTTGTTCAGTGCTCTTGTTACTTTCTACACTAGGACCGTATTCCAGCAATCTATCCAACACAATCCTCTGCTCGTCGGATAAATCTTGCTGTAGTTCAGAAAAGTGAACAAACTCAGCCGTAATCGTTTTTAAGCCGGGAATCGCCTTTTTAAGACTATCGATAAGTTTCTGAATTCGAAAAGAGGAAAGTGCCGGCGCGCCACGAGTAATGAGCATATTGCTTGTTGGCCTTATTCTGCTATGGGTTGTTGAGAAATGGGGGTCCGTAAAAAGGCGACTATTCTACTGGAAGTTGGGACCGGAAATAAGTCTGATGACAGTTTATTTACAGCAATAGGACCAAGATGACCAAGACAATATAGATATAGCTCGAAAAGACCTGTTATTCGTATTCTTCACAGTAGATTAATTCAGCAAACAAGCCCACAATTTGACCTATGATGACTTTAAACATCAAAGAACCGATCACTTTGCGAAGCCTCCTGATCACCAGTGTTATGCTTTTCGTTACAGCCTTGATATCAGGCTGCCAGGATCAGCAACAGCTGAGCGTGCAGGAAATTGGCACATTGAAAGTAGTATCGCGCAATGGACCAACCACCTATTACGAAGATCGATCAGGAGCAACCGGCTTTGAGTATGAGCTGGTCCACATGTTTGCCGACTACTTGGAGGTGGAACTGGAAATCATCCCGCTACATAGCCTTGAAGAAATCTTCACTACGTTGGACCAAAATGAAGCACATCTGGCTGCTGCTGGCCTGACAGTCACTGCTGAACGACAAAAGCGGCTCAATTTTTCCGAAAATTACATGGAGATTGACCAATATATTGTTTATCGAACCGATCGTCCTCGCCCCAAAACCATAGAAGACATTAGCAATCAGAGCATTTTAGTGATCGCCAATAGCAGTCATCAGGAGATATTGGAGCAGCTCTCTCTTCAGAACCCGGATATCCAATTCCGTACGGCAACAGATGTAGAAACCATCGACCTGATGGACATGCTCAACGATGGTGAGATTGATTTTACAATCCTGGATTCCAACGAGTTCATTGCCAACCGCGGCTTCTATCCACGACTGGATATCGCATTCAAGGTTGGCGAACCCGGCCAACTGGCCTGGGCACTACCAGGCACCATTCTTACCCCTGGACTTACCGACAGCCTGGCCAGTTTTTTCAGACAGGTTAAAGACGACGGGCGCCTGAGACAGCTTCAGGAAAGATTTTATGGCCACAGTGAACAAGTGAACCAAATGGGCTCACTCACTTTCAGTCAGGCGGTGGAAAAACGCTTGCCAAAATATCAACAACTCATTCAGAGCGTTGCGGAAGAATACGAAATCGATTGGCGCTTACTGGCAGCGCACAGCTATCAGGAATCCTATTGGAACCCCAAGGCCAAATCACCGACAGGCGTCCGCGGCATGATGATGCTGACCTTACCTACAGCAAAGGAAATGGGAGTTAAAAATCGCTTAGACGCCAGCCAAAGCCTCCGTGGCGGCGCACGTTACTTTAATCGAATATTGAAATTACTGCCGGAGCAAATTAAAGAACCCGACCGCACTTGGTTTGCCTTGGCGGCCTACAATGTGGGCAGAGGCCATTTAGAAGATGCCAGAATTATTACCGAACAACAGGGCAAGGACCCTAATCGTTGGGCCGATGTAAAAGATACTCTGCCACTGCTACGCAAACACCGCTGGTATAAAAATACACGCCACGGCTATGCCCGTGGTGATGAGCCTGTCACCTACGTGCACAATATTCGACACTACTACAATTTACTTAACTGGCAGGAACTGGCAAAGAATCGTACTCCGCCGCCACAGCAGGTTGATCAGTATTTACCGCAGCAGCTAAGGCAAGAATTCAAGTCTTTATAACAATTAAAAAGCTTTCAACCTAGTCAGCTTTACTACCACCTAAGCAATTAGGGGAATCAGGTGCCGTTTCACTAACCTGCTGCCATTCATCATGAGTATAGGTATGCAACGCTAAAGCATGTACAGGGCCTGCTATTTCTTCAGCTAACAATTGATAAATACTTTGGTGACGAGCAACACTTCGTTTCCCCTCAAAATCGGCAGAGACCATTACCACCTTAAAGTGCGTCTCCGAGTTTGGTGGAACACTATGCATATGACTTTCATTAATGACTTGCAGGTGTTCAGGCTGAAAAGCCTTAAGCAATTTTTCTTCAATGGCAGTTTGAACAGGATGACTCATAAATAGTTTCTAATTGATACCAGATAATGGATAAGGGAGGAGGCTATTATAGAACAGGAGCAGCCCGGGAAACTACTGACAACACTATTACCCCGAAAGTAAAATGCGTTCTTTGTTCGTCAACCAGCTCTCTAACTTAGCAACTTCAACCGGCCTGCAGAAATAATATCCCTGCCCCTTGTCACAACCCAGCGCTGTTAACTGATCAATAATTTCAGCCTCTTCAATTCCCTCAGCAGTCACAGACAACCCCAAATTATGAGCTAGCTGAATGGTTGAGCTGACAATGATCTGGTCTTGCGTATTTCTGAGCATTTCACTAACAAAGGTTTGATCAATTTTTAAGGTGTTAATCGGCAAACTCTTCAAGTAAGCAAGCGAAGAATATCCAGTACCATAATCATCCACGGAGATTGAAATCCCCTGACTGGCTATTGCTTTGAGCACCTGCCGTGATTTCTCTGGATCCGCCATCAACGTACTCTCGGTGATCTCAATTTCCAGCAAGTTGCCTTCAACTTCATAACGAGACAAACAGGCAACAATAAAATCAACAAACCCTACATCAACCAAATTTCGTGTCGATACGTTAACCGATACGCGATATCTCCAACCAAGTTTTTTCCATTCCCTTAACTGCTTGATTGAATTTTCTACCACCCAGTAAGTCACTGGCATAATCATATCGGTAATTTCAATCAGTGGAATGAACTCTCCCGGCGACAACATACCGTGCTCAGGGTGCTGCCAACGAATTAATGCCTCGAAAGACACAACATCCAAGGTGTTAAGGTTCATAATCGGCTGATAATAAATACGCATCTCATCATTGTGGATAGCCTGACGAATATCCATCATCAATGAAAGTCGCCGAACGGAATAATGATCCTGATCAGAATCATAAATACAGAAATCTCGAGAATCGTTTTTTGCTTTATACATTGCCACATCGGCACATCGCATCAGAGAAGAAACTGTCGTGCTATTAAAAGGATAAAGAGAAATACCCACACTACCGCCAACAATCAACTCAAGCTCTCGAATCTCAAAAGGCGATTTAATTGCTTCCATTAAATTCTTGGCAAAATCTGAAACAGCTGATTGGCTACTATAATTTTCGATGAAAACTGCAAATTCATCACCTCCCAATCTGGCCACTATGGCATTTTCACCGCTAAAAACATCGTCAATCCGTGGACCAATATTCTGCAACAAAAGATCTCCGGTATCGTGCCCCAAGGTATCATTCACTTCTTTAAAACCATCGAGATCTAAAATAAACAGAGCGTGCTGACTTCCCTGACAGGAGAGGTTAATTACTTGTTCAATCTGTTCAATAAAATAATTACGGTTAACTAAACCTGTTAAACTATCATGCCTTGCTTGGTACTCCATTCGCTGACTATGAAGCACCCTGCTAGTCACATTCGTCATAATGCCAAAAATTTGTGTAACTTCATTATTAACCAACGCACTTGAAAGCGTTGCAGACAACCACAACTCATCTGAGTCAGGTATTGAAAAACGCCACAACAAGTCTTCACACTGGTAATCACCATCAATATACTCTCGTGCGTAAGTCGCAAAATCGTAACCAATATCTTCCAAATAAAGGCCTTTCCCCAACAACTCATTTTTGGATGCCATATTAAAAAATACCGGCATCGCCTCATTAACATCGACAAAACGGGTACAATCAATCAACCATTGAACCTGCTTCCTGACCGGCAAATCGATAGGCATAGGCGGGTCAACGTCAACAATAAACATGCCACTACCATTGTGTTCAAAAAATATTCGCTGTTGTTTTTCGTAACGCTGCTTTAAAAGCACATTTCTGTAGCGTTCAACTTCTGCCGCTGCCCGTATGGAAAAAACATTTAAAACCGACTCGGCTAAATCAACATTTTGCATCGTCTCGGAATGAAGCAGTGCAATCACACCCAAAAGATGATTATTACTACCTCGAAAAGGAATGACGATAAAATCTTTAACCGCATGATGATTGAAAAAATCATCAACGGGATAGACATTTTTTGCATCACTCTCGTAAATCACTGACGAGCTCATCAGCTTTTTCAAATCCAACAGCTGTAAAAAATCATTCACATCATCTATTGAATCGTATTTTTCCGTTTTGCTTTCATATGACGACAACAGTTTCAGTGATGAGCTACACTCAGGAACATACTCTGCCGCCAAAACGTAATCGCACTCGAGATTTTGAGCAAGCACACTTGTCAGACGGTTGAAAAATGAGCGTCCCGACTCGGCGACCAGAGATTCAGAAATTGTAGATATGAGAAATTCTCTCTGCTGTCGCGCAAAACTGTTGCGATGCGTTATCAATAACCGCTTCAACAAACTATTTTCCAGAAAACCATAATAGGACGCCAGTAACTCCATCTTTTGTCCTCGAATGACCATATCGGTAGGAACATCTTCTAGTTGAAAATGATGACTAATAAATTGTTCTAACCGATCAAGAATACCCCGTTCATTCCATTCAAAACCTTTATCTCTGACACGCTGTATTAGCTGCCGCAAAGTTAAACCACGAAGCTCCCCGAGACTGGCGATAAGCTTGGAGGATGAATGCAATTCCGACAAAGTGGCATTTTCATAAATAAACAGGGATTGTTGCTGGATTGATAGTTGACAATCCAGAGGAGATTTCAGTTCGAAGATATACGCGATGCTGGGTTCTTTGCGGACACTGAAACTTTCATAGTCCATCATGATATACCTAATATCCCTAACACTTCACAGATTCAGTATTTAAAGTGTAGTTGATAATTACGAATCAACTAGTAATTTTAGCGGCAGCTACACTTTAGCAGGTGAATGAATTAATCATTTATTTAGATATTTCAGCTATAGGAAGAAATAACAAAGAGGCATAAGGAAAATTCTTCTATACTCAGTTAGGATAATGACTTAATTTTGATGCCACTTTTACCTTTGTGATAACTATGAGTGATCAACGTTACGATATCTATTTCACCGGCCAGCTGGTCGAAGGGGTAGCCCTGGAGACAGCCAAGCAGCACTTCACTACTTTATTTAAAGCAGCCCCGGACCACGTTGAAAAGATATTTAATGGTAAACCACAACTACTCAAGAAAGATGTATCCAAAGAAGCTGCACTGAAGTACAAATCGGTTCTGCATAAGGCTGGCATGATGACAGCCTTTAAAGCTCATCAAAGCATAACTCAAGTAGAAGAACCAACGGCTCAAGAAAACATAGCTGCTCAGAATACGGTGACACAAACAGGCGAACCAACATCTGCAGAATTCAGCCTGGCACCTGTCGGCAGTGATGTTTTAAAAGAAAATGAACGCACAATTGTTGAAGCTAAAGAAATTGATACCAGTAATATTAAAATGGTATCCGCGTTTATGGATTTGGAACCTGAACCCAAAGAGATTCCCCCTGCACCTGACACTAGTCATATCTCAGTAGCTGCAGCAGGTGCCGATATCCTTGCTGAGAAACCACATGCACCAGAGGCTCCGCCCATGAATCTGGATGCCATTACACTGGCCCCACCGGGGACTGAATTAGAAGAACTACATGAAGAGTTACCCGAGCTGAACCCTGATACCAGTCAACTCAGCATAGCTGAAGCAGGCGCCGATTTACTGGAGGGACAGATTAAACCCGCTGATCCAGCTCCACCTAACACTGACCATATCAGTATTAAGCAAGAGTAGTTCTGTTAAGTAGCCCCAACTCGATCTCAACGCGCAGCCCTGGCTGGTTATCCGATAACTGCACGTCAGCATTGTGTAAATTCAAAACAGCCAGCACTAAACTCAAACCTAAACCATTACCCGGTTGTTCACTGCGACTTGATTCGATTCTATAAAAACGACGAAATACTTTGTCAGCATCTTCTTTCGGAATACCAATCCCTGAATCGGCAATAGTTACTCTCGCTTTGTTACCGACTTGTTCCAACTCAATATTGATACGGCCATCATCAGGTGTGTATTTAATCGCGTTATCGACCAAGTTGGCTAATGCCTGGAAAAGTAAGTCCCTATCGCCGTTAGTAATGAGCTGATCTTCAAAGTCGTAATGCATACTGATCGACTTATCCAGTGCCAGTGGCTCATAAAGTTCAACAACATCTTGCAAAATAATTTTAAGATCAAGCGGTGCAAAACCAGAGCGACGATTGCCTGACTCAATTCGCGCAATTCTCAATAGTGCATTGAAAGTCGACAGTAACGCGTCCGCTTCATCAATCAACTCTCCAACTGCTTCGGCATCATTGGCATTATCAACTCGCTCCTGCAGCTGACATAGATGATTACGCAGTCGTGTTAACGGTGTACGCAAATCATGTGCAATATTATCTGAGACCTGTTTAACCCCTTCCATTAAAGACTCAATTTTTTCCAGCATTAAGTTAATGCTGAAAGCTAATTGATTAATTTCTCCACGATAGTGAACAACATCGATTCTCTCGGACAAATTACCGGTCATTATTTTCTTTAAGCTGCGATTAACCTTATCAATCTGCTGAAAACTTTTCCTGGCAATGATTGCGCCACCAACGCTACCGAGCAAAATAGTAACCACCATGGTTTGCATCAACGCTCTCATCACAGCACTGGCAATAGCCATGGACTCATTGGAAGATCTGGCCACCAATAGCACATCGCCATTGGGCATATTACTCAGCTTGATAACATAGGCAGGAACCATCGAACCAAAATCAATGAAATAAGAATTCAGCAGATCCGCATGAAACCTCAACCATCCTCCTTTATGTGGGCGGCTATTTTGAGGAATTTCATCAAGGTTTCCAGCAATCTTATTTTGCTCTCTATCTAAAATCAGATACGAATACCTAAATAACCAATTAGAATCAGCTCGTTCTGAAATATAGGCATTGACTTCATCTAGTGAGTTACCGCTATAAGTCTGCTCAAAGGCCGCCATCTCATCCTCGATGGCATCCCCTAGACTGATATAAAACCCATACGAAAAATAAGTATGAATTGCCATCACCATGACAACTGTCGCTACGCTCAGGGCAACGACATAGCCCCACATAAAGCGGAATGTGTAACTGAATAACAGCTTGCTATTTAACATTGGAAAGGTGGCAGTAGAAGAAATTAAGCCATTTCAGGGTCATGCAACATATAACCTGCACCGCGAACAGTGCTCAACAGCTGTTTATCAAAATCCTTATCAATTTTATGTCTGAGACGGCTGATATGAACATCGATCACATTGGTTTGCGGGTCAAAATGATATTCCCACACATTTTCCAGCAACATAGTACGAGTCACTACTTGTCCTGCATGGGTCATTAAATACTTTAGCAATTTGTATTCACGAGGTTGCAAATTGAAGCTTTCACCACCGCGAGTAACTTTGTGCGCCAATAAGTCCATTTCCAGATCGGCCACTTTCAACTTGGTTTCGGTCAGACCCGATTCCTGACGGCGCAGGATAGCTTCAATACGCGCTAACAACTCAGCAAAGGCAAAGGGCTTAACCAAATAATCATCTCCACCTGCTTTTAAACCTTGTACCCGGTCATCCACTTCACCTAAAGCACTCAAAATAAGTACAGGGGTTTTATTGCCCGAAGCGCGTAAGGTTTGGATGATTGTCAGCCCATCGACATTCGGCAACATGCGATCAACAACTAATACATCGTAGTTTTCACCGGTCGCCTGCACTAGACCCTGCTTGCCATCAGCAGAATGATCAACGCTATACCCACTTTGTTTTAGTCCTTGAATAATATAATCCGCTACACTTTGATCATCTTCGACTAATAAGATACGCATGCGAGCCCCGTGTTATTCGTAATCATTGATATTTTAATCGGCCAAGAATGCCAAAAGATAGCTAAACAGTCATTATCAATTGCCGTTACAGGCCTTTAATTGATGCTTTATTACAGTAATTTAATTGACCGAAATAGGCTTACTCAAGGAAAGCATAGCTTCTACAGCAAAACTTCATTATTACTTATAATTTTTAAAAACAATAAATAAATCACTTTTCACGATAAAAAATTATAATGCTGCCTGGCTTCTGCCTCTGTCATGGAAAAGATAATCAGGTAATTAATTACTTACCCCCCTCAAATCCAAAGAACATATAACGAATTACCATAGGTAAACCAGTATCAAAGTGCTGAAAAAGAGTCTAAATTTTATATCAGAGCCGATGAAAAGGAGCTGTAGATGTACCCAATGGCCTGTCAGACAAAACAATTTATACAGCATGATCTAAAAGTTGCTTTTTTAACCAGCTTTGCTGTTCTGCTTTTGTGTGCTGCTTTGGGTTATAGCAATAGGAGTACAGCAGAAGTCATCGTACCCAACACACCTTTTTATTATCAGCTACACCAATTTAAGAGCGGTAACATTCAAGCCGATCAATCGTCTTTACTTAATAAAATCAGTTTAGATACTAACACCTTTAACGCGATACCTATGACTCGAAACCAGGAAGACGACCTCGCATTTAATTATCTATGGATGCAGCAATATCAACAGGATTATGAATACAAGGATGGTGGAGCTGCAATTGGCAAGTTACTAAGAATGGGCCTCAAATCCATGTATCGCAGAAACAATGCATCGCTAAGCAGTGAAAACGATTTTTCCAGTTCTTACTCAAGCTTTGATTATCACCTTCGTCTTAGTGGAAACAAGTTCAAAATAGGTCTCGAATACGATTTCTAATTCATTAGCTTAGCTAATTCTCTTCTATTTCATCTGTATCCTGTTTTCTCTTCTGCTAGAATTCTGCTCCCCAAAGAATCTGTAATTATTGGTTTAATGAATAGCTCGTCCCAGGATACCTCGACAAAATACCCCGTTGCCCCTGTTTACAGGCGGCTGGCAGCAATGGTTTATGACTCCTTACTTGTCTTTGGCGTGTTATTTACTGCCACGCTGCCTATCCTGCTGCTGTCAACTTCACAAGTGCCGGTAGAAAATAATGAAGTGATGCATGAGGTTAACCCTGTCGCAGAAGGCTTGGGGTTTCAGCTGTATTTGCTGGTTGTCTTTATCAGTTTTTATTGCTGGTTCTGGAGAAGAAACAAGCAAACCTTGGGTATGCAAGCCTGGCGACTTCAGGTTGAAGACTTTTCCGGCCAAAGAATCAGTATTGCGCAATGCCTGGTGCGTTTGTTTGGCGCTACGATCTCACTACTGTGCCTGGGTGCAGGTTATTGGTGGGCGTGGATAGATAAGGATAAATTGAGCTGGCATGACCGCTGGTCAAAGTCGCAGATTGTTTTATTGCCACCCAAAAAATAACTATAAAAAATACACTACCGCGCTCGCCGCAATAACCACGCACCGATTACCAAAGCGATAACAATAGGCAACAAACTGGCAAAAACAGGCTGGAAACCATAGACCAAACTGGCAGGAGCCAACATATCCTGAGAGGTTCGAAACACCACCCCCACTAACACGCCGATAAAAATGCGAAAGCCCATCGTCACTTCCCGAAGAGGACCAAAAATAAATGAAATCGCTATCAGAACTAACGTCAACGTCGACAAGGGCTGAAGGACTTTTTTCCAAAAGGCTAATCGATAAGGCCCACTATTAAGCCCCTGCCCATCAAGGTAATTGGAATAACGCCATAAACCTTCTATAGAAAGATCCAGAGGATCCAGCACCAAAATATTGAGCAGTTCAGGCGAGAGCTCCGTCTGCCACCTTTTGGACGTTGAACTGGAACGCTCAATACCCTCTTCTTCCAGATGACTTTCGACCACATCCTCAAGCAACCAAAAATCAGATTGGTAGATGGCGCGCTCAGCTATCAGCGTATTCAATAGTCGCCGCTGCTCATCGAAGGAATAAATCGTCACTCCATAGAGCACACCATTGGGTTGCACCACATTAAAATGCATAAACTGATTGCCCTCGCGGTGCCACAAGCCTCCACGACTCACAAGATTATCGGTTTTCCTTAATGCAGCTGAGCGTTCACTTTGCGCGATGCTTTGCGTATAGGGCGCCACATACTCACTGATTAACATACCAATCATCATAATCACTATGGCGGGCTTCATAACCATCCAGACAATTCTTCCAGTCGATATCCCCGCAGAGCGCATAACGACCAGCTCGCTGCTATTTGCTAACGTCCCCAAGCCAGCTAAACAACCAATGAGTGCAGCAAAGGGAAGTAACTCGAATAAATTGCCCGGTAATGAATAAAGTACAAACAACATGGCTTTAGGAAAATCATAATTCTCCTCAAGCTCACCTACTTGCTCAATAATGTCGGCCAGCGCATCAAAGCCCATGATGATGATCAACACCAATAAAATACTGGCCATAATTGTGGAGGAGACATAGCGGTTTAATCGACGCATGGTTTACTTCACCTTCCCTGACGTTTGCCGATAGCGAATTCGCCGCCACCACTCGCCACCAAATAGTAACACCAGCGCCAGTAGTCCAAACACAACATGCACCCACCACATGCCTAACTGCTCGGAAATATTTTCCTTCTCAATGGCATCGCGCATTGCGTTCAAAATCACCAGATAAAAAATATAAATCAAAAAGGCCGGTAGCATTTTTACATAACGGCCACGGCGATGATTGGTTCGACTTAACGCCTGCGCTATCAAACCGATAATCGGCACCAGTATTGCCAATGACAAACGCCATTGCAGAGTAGCTTTATCATCCAGGCGATCAGAGTTGATCAGGGCTTGTGTTGAACGCGCATCCTGTTTGGTATAGCGTCGCTGAACATCCTGATTTTCAGCAATCAATTGGCCAAACTTTTCAAACTCAGTAACTTGGAACGCCTGCTCTCCAGGCTGCCCGATGTAACGATAGCCATTATCCAGAACTAAATAACGACCATTAATATCGCTGTTAATATCAATGTGGCCTTGCTCAGCAAATACCACTGACAATTCCGTTCCCGACGCAGTATTGGTCTGTTCTGCAGAAAACACCTGCCGCATCGTTTGCCGGTCATCCGTTAAACTTTCGATATAAGTAACCCGCCCGGTTTTATCATCCACCCGAAAACGACCAGCCACTAATAATTCCAAACCACTGGAGTTTTTCGCATCCTGAAAAATATTTTGCACCCGCTCAATACCAACCGGGCTGGCATACAAACTCAACCAGGCAACAATCGCTGCGACAAATAAGGACGGCGCTAGCGTAAATAAAGCCAAGCGCCCAGTAGAAACACCACAGGCTGACATCACCGTCATTTCACTCTCGACATACAAACGGCCATAGGCCAGTAAAATGGCAATAAACAAACTTAGCGGTAACACCAGTTCCAGAAAACTGGGCATGCGGTAGAACATGATGGTAAGTACGACTTCCGGCGCCAGATCACCTGAAGCGGCTTGCGCGAGATAACCCACAAATCGTCCGCTCATCACTATCACCAGCAATGTAATACTCACGGCTAACAGGGTGATCATCACCTCTCGAGTTAAGTAACGAAATAGAATCATTACTAAAAATGCTCCAAATCTGGCAGGAATTATTGTTAAACTCTCAGCCAACTATTTCCGTATTAAACTTTCAAACCAAGCTTTCGAATTGAGCACATAGTTTGAAACATGAAAATTGGTTATTTTTTCACCCGAAGTCTTTAGCCAAGCTGAAAAATCAACCAGCGTATTATCCATAAATACAACTGTTTTGTCGTTATGGTTTTCATTCTGTACGATTCAACTAACGTAATTGTTAGTTGTGATAACTTTTAAAACCCGATTAAGTGATACCCGATTAAGGAATCCACTATGGATGTCATTATCAAACAAACCTCAAACCCGGAATCCATTCGCAGCCAATGCCTAGTCGTACCGATTTATGAAAAGGGCAAGCTTTCCAAAGCTGCAGGCCAAATCGATAAAGCCAGTGGTGGACAGATCAAAAAAATGATCAAACGTGGCGATATTAGTGGCAAGCTCAATAGCCATTTACTCTTGCACACATTAAACGGCGTAAAAGCCGAGCGCATTTTGTTACTCGGTGCCGATACCGGCAAGAAAATATCCGAAGCCGATTTCCGCAAACTCATTCACACCACACTATCACAACTGGATAAGAGCAAAGCAAAGGAAGCCTGCTTGTTTTTTGATGACTTATCAGTTGCTAACAGAGATGCTCAATGGATGGCAGAACAAATTGCTATCAGCAGTGGCAATCACATCTATCAGTACACTAAAACCTTAAGCAAACCCAAAACTGGATCGTCCTTGAAGAAACTCATATTGATGACCAAATCCACAGCGGCACTACGCAAAGCAGTGAAACAGGGTAAAGCCATCGCCAATGGTATGAACACCGCGAAAGAACTGGGTAATCTGCCCGGCAATATCTGTACCCCCTCCTATTTAGCCAAAGAAGCGCGCGCTCTGGGCAGAAAATATTCATCTCTGTCTGTTTCTATTTTAGAAGAAAAGAAAATGCGTGAGCTTGGCATGGGCTCGTTGTTATCCGTTACTGCTGGCACGGACCAGGCAGCCAAACTCATTGTAATGAATTACAAAGGCGGCAAAGCCAATCAAAAACCCCACGCACTGGTCGGTAAAGGGATTACCTTTGATAGTGGTGGCATCAGCCTGAAACCCGGCGCACGTATGGACGAAATGAAATATGATATGTGCGGTGCAGCCAGTGTGTTAGGCGCAATGACCGCAATTACTGAGCTGCAACTCCCCATCAACGTTGTTGCGATTATCGCCGCGGCAGAAAACATGCCTGCAGGGGGAGCAACCAAGCCTGGTGATGTTGTTACCAGTATGTCGGGGCAAACCATTGAAGTTTTGAACACCGATGCAGAGGGCCGTCTTGTGCTCTGTGACGCTCTCACCTACTGCAAAAAATTCAAACCGCAATCTGTTATTGATATTGCCACACTAACTGGCGCTTGCGTGGTGGCTCTGGGTAAACATGCCACAGGCCTCTACAGTAACCAGGATGATTTTGCAGAAGAACTGATTACTGCAGGCGAAGTCGTTGGCGATCGCGCATGGCAGATGCCACTATGGGATGACTATCAACCGCAACTGAACAGCAATTTCGCAGATATTGCGAATATCGGGGGCCCCGAGGGGGGCAGTATTACCGCCGCCTGTTTCCTTTCCCGCTTTACCAAAGATCTGCGCTGGGCTCATCTGGATATCGCAGGCACAGCTTGGCTCTCTGGGGCTAACAAAGGCGCAACAGGTCGCCCCGTCGGTCTGCTTACCCGTTATTTAATTAGCAAGAGTTAGCGATTCAAACGCGCTAGGCCCTCATACATGACTAAAGTGGATTTCTACATTCTGCCTACCGACAGCATCGAAGATCGTCACCGCTATGCCTGTCGTTTGGCAGAAAAGGCCTACCGACTTGGTCATCAGATCTATATTCACAGCGATGATAATGCGCAAGCTAATGCCATTGATCAATTGTTGTGGTCTTTCCGCCCTGACAGCTTTGTTCCTCATCAGGTTGAATCAGACTCGACTGATAGCAGCCATCAGGTTGAAATTGGTTTTGCTGATGCCAAAGGCTCCGCGGCTCAGCACAACGGCCTCCTCATTAATCTCTCCAACTCAGTGCCAGAATTTTTCAGCCGATTTAATCGGGTATCTGAAATTGTAGTGCAGCACCCAGACATTAAAGAATCTACCCGAGCAAACTACCGCTTTTACCGAGATCGGGGCTATGCTTTACAAACGCATACGATTAATCAGGCAGATAGTTAACATCTTAGTAACGACTTTGTTATAACGTTATGCTTGTTTAGCTACCATTTAGCTACAACCCAACCATAACTGGCGTTACCCGGAACTCACTATGAGCAGTAATGACGAACGTTCCAAGTCCGATTCTACAGACAACTTTTTGGATGAACTGGAATCCATCAAAGACATTCTTGAGCAATCTGATATTGAGGATGAATTGGACATCCCTATTCTGGATGATGTTATTGGGTCTGAAGCATCCTCTTCGACCAATTCCACCCCATCTGATTCAGAATCCTCTTCCTTAAAAAGCTCTGATGATGAAGCGGACCTTATCGATATCGATTCTGTATTTGATGACGATGAAGAACTTGACGACAAGTCGGCCTTAGAAAATGCGGACCCTGAGCAAACTAGTCTGGAAGGTGATAACCCAGCTGAAAGCAACCTTGACTTTGATGGCTTGGATACCAGCCTCACAATTCCCAGCTTCAAATTGTCAGTTACTCATAGTGACAACAGCGATGAACAGGCTGAATCAGATAACCAGACCTTAGAGTTAACAGAATCTCCTCTTGAACACATTGACGTTGCTCCTTCGCAACAACAATCCTCTTTCAATGCCTCCTCATCAGATTTTGATCTGGACATTGTCATTCAGGAAATCGTCGATGAATTAATCCCGGTAATGGAGGACCAATTGCGGCAACGACTTTCTGAACAATCCCCTGAAACTATCAAGCAGCTAGCCGAAAAATACCTGAAATCTTAAGCCGAGCACTGAGAGCGATTTTGCACTGCAAGAACCGCTTTAACTCTTGTATACTTGCCAGCTTTTCACTGGCTCACCGAGCGTAGAGTAAGCGGTTTTTTTAACAATATCGGGGCATCATGGATAAAACATTCCAACCTTCTGACATTGAATCCAAGTGGTATCAAACCTGGGAAGATAAGGGCTATTTCCAACCCTCAGGTGATGGTAATCCCTATTGCATTATGATCCCCCCACCCAATGTCACTGGCAGCCTGCATATGGGGCATGGCTTTCAGGAAACCATTATAGATGTGTTGATTCGTTACCACCGCATGAAAGGCCATAACACTCTATGGCAAGTTGGCACGGATCACGCCGGTATTGCTACCCAAATGGTGGTAGAACGCCAGCTGGCAGCAGAAGGCATTAATCGCCACAAGTTAGGCCGCGAAAAATTCATTGAGAAAGTCTGGGACTGGAAAGAGCACAGTGGTGGCACCATTACTCAACAACTACGTCGCATGGGTACATCCACTGACTGGTCTCGCGAGCGTTTCACCATGGACCCTGGTCTATCCAACGCTGTCAAAGAAGTGTTTGTTCAGCTGTACGAAGAAGGTTTAATTTATCGCGGCAACCGACTAGTCAACTGGGACCCTGTTTTACATACGGCTGTTTCAGATATTGAGGTTATCTCTGAAGAAGAAAATGGCTTCCTGTGGCATTTCCACTATCCACTTGCTGACGATTCGGGACAATTGACTGTCGCGACAACTCGGCCCGAAACCATGCTCGGCGATACCGCCATTGCTGTTAATCCCAACGACGAGCGCTACCAACATTTAATCGGTAAGACCATCAAACTGCCGCTAACAGACCGAGAAATTCCCATTATTGCCGACGACTATGTCGATATGGAATTCGGCACCGGCTGCGTAAAAATCACGCCAGCACATGATTTCAATGACTACGAAATGGGTAAACGTCATGGTCTACCCATGATCAATGTGTTAGATGATAGCGCTTCTATGAACAATAACGTTCCAACAGCCTATCAAGGGCTGGATCGCTTTGAGTGCAGAAAGAAGGTAGTTGCCGACCTGGATGCACTAGGCTTACTTGATAAAATCGATGATCACAAATTAAAAGTGCCTCGTGGTGATCGTTCGAACACTATCATTGAACCCTATCTTACCGATCAATGGTACGTTGATGCCAAAACTCTAGCTAAGCCAGCGATAGCAGCCGTTGACAATGGAGATATCGAATTTGTACCCAAGCAGTACGAAAATATGTATTTTGCCTGGATGCGCGAAATTCAGGACTGGTGTATCTCGCGGCAATTATGGTGGGGCCATCGTATTCCCGCTTGGTTCGATGAAGAAGGCAATGTCTATGTCGGTCGTGATGAAGAAGAAGTCAGAAACAAACATCAACTAGGCGACAAAGCACTGCGTCAGGATGATGATGTACTGGATACCTGGTTCTCCTCCGCACTATGGACCTTCTCAACATTGGGTTGGCCTGAGCAAACTGAAGAGCTTAGGACCTTCCATCCAACGAGTGTTCTAGTCACAGGGTTTGACATTATTCCATTCTGGGTTGCCCGCATGATCATGATGACTCTGCACTTCCGCCAAGAAGTCCCCTTCAAACAGGTATATGTGCACGGATTAGTACGCGACGCTGAAGGGCAAAAGATGTCCAAATCCAAGGGCAATGTTCTGGATCCGATTGATTTAATCGACGGTATCGATCTGGACGCGCTCGTCAGCAAACGCACCAGCGGCATGATGCAACCACAACTGGCGCAAAAGGTCGAAAAGGCGACTCGCAAGCAATTTCCAGAAGGCATCGCCGCCTACGGTACCGATGCGCTGCGTTTTACCTATTATTCGCTGGCCTCTACCGGTCGCGATATCAAATTCGATATGGGCCGTATCGAAGGCTACCGCAATTTCTGCAATAAAATCTGGAACGCCGCCCGTTATGTATTGATGAATACAGAAGAGCATGATTGTGGCCAGGATGATAGCGATGGCTATGAGTTGACGTTGGCTGATCGCTGGATTATTTCTCGTCTACAACGAACCGAGCAGGAAGTCGCCAAAACCATTGAACAATACCGTTTTGACTTGGCTTCGCAGGCGCTGTACGAATTTATCTGGAACGAATACTGTGACTGGTATCTTGAACTCTCAAAACCAATTTTGTGGGATGACACTGCCTCCGCAGCCCTGAAAAAAGGTACCCGCCGCACCTTAATTCGTGTTCTGGAAACAACTTTGCGTCTACTACATCCTTTCATGCCCTATATCACAGAGGAAATCTGGCAACGCGTGTCGCCACTTACCGGTAAAACGGGTGAAACCATCATGTTGGAGAGCTACCCGCAAAGCAATGAAAAGCGGATAGACCTGGATGCAGAAACAGACATTGAGTGGGTAAAAGGCATTATTGTAGGCATCCGTAATATTCGTGGAGAGATGAATATTTCTCCCGCCAAAGCTATTCCTGTCTTATTCAAAAACGGTAATGATACAGATCAGCGTCGACTTCAGGACAATCGCCAATTTTTGATCACCCTGGCGAAACTGGAAGGTATCACTTGGTTAAATGCCGACGACACGGCCCCCATGTCCGCTACATCTCTTGTTGAGCACATGGAAATCCTGGTGCCGATGCAAGGGTTGATTAATGTAGAAGCAGAAACCAGCCGCCTGAAAAAGGAAATCGATAAACTACAGAAGGACTTATCCCGCATCAGTGGTAAGTTAAACAACGCCAAATTTGTCGATAATGCACCCGAAGCTGTTGTACAAAAAGAACGCGAGAAGCAGCAACAACAGCAACAAGCAATGGAAAAGTTGGAACAACAGTTGCTACAAATTGCTAACTTGTAGCATGTAGAGTCAATAAATCAGCAACTGGCAAGTAACATCGCTATAACAACAAAATTGCTTAAGATTGTAGACAAATTTAATTGACAGTCTTAATATCGGCGCAACAACAATAATATTAGTAAGTAATGCAGTGGTCAGTTTTATTTTTGGTAGTCAACAGGGTTATCCATCCTCCTCTTTAGCAGCATGTCTAACGAGCAGTTTGTTGCGTGATGTCGACTTATTGTCATCCGTTAATTTTTCCCACTTATTACACACTAGCCAGGCTGTAATTTGCTCTTATTTTTCTAATAGCTGCCAGCACTTAAGCTTGCACAGTATAAAGAATACTTTTCTCGAGAGTTATCACTCATTAGTGAGTGATATTCATTCACCCGCACATCGAGATTGTCGGAGAACAGTCCTGTGCCATTAATAATAAGTGTTAGTTAGTGAGGATATGACAGATGTCAGAACGTGTTACCGGAACAGTTAAATGGTTCAATAACGCTAAGGGATTCGGTTTTATTACTAGAAACGAAGGCGATGATGTTTTTGTACACTTTCGCTCTATTCAAGGTGATGGTTATAAAACGTTGGATGAAGGCCAGCAGGTTGAATTCAACCTAACTGAAGGCCCTAAAGGCTTTCAAGCGGAAGAAGTCTGCAAAGTAGTCTAAAGCGGCTTTTCAAAAACACTTCAAAATCATCCATCAAAGAAATTGACTCTTTGATGGATGGTTTTCGTTGTTTATTAAAAATACCTATCAACCAAGGTTCAGACTTCTATAGATAAGGTATTTCAACCCATTACAGCAGCAAGTAATAAACCTACTGCTATCAAGCCTACAGCTATCATTGCCAGCAGTTTATTTGAGCGGTAGTCTAAAGGTGCCTCTGTTGTTCTATCTTCGCCATTTCCAGTTGAATCTACACCGATGCTTTTTGTCATTGCAGATGCAGATTCCGATGTAAAAGCTTGTTTTTGTTGCTCTGGATTGTCATTAGCTTCTTGACTAACAATTTGCGTGCAGCGAACTATGTCAGGTTCAATAGCCTCCTGCCCAAGGTCAGTATTAGCCGTTGCAATCACGACCGTAATATTGTCACGACCACCATTAATCACCGCCTGATTAATTAACTGCTCAACAATCTCTTCAGCTGATTCCGATGTCGACATAATTTCAGCAATATGCTGATCAACCACTTCATCCACCAGCCCATCACTACAAATCAGCAGTTGCTGCCCTGCAGCTAACCGGCCGCTGATCACTTCAATTAATAAGCCATCATCACCTGCGACGCCAATCGCCTGAGTAATAAGATTTCGGTTGGGATGGTTAACAGCCTCTTGCTCAGAAATAGCCCCGGAAGACAATAATGTCTCTACATAGGAATGATCACGAGTCAGTTGTTTTAATGCCTTCTGACGCTGACACCAAAGATAAGCTCTGCTATCCCCTACCCAGGCCAGCTCATAATCCAGCTCTCGCATTTTGAATGCGATAGCAGTTGATCCCATACCTTTTTTATTTTTATCAGCTTCCGCATTTTCTTTAACAACGGCATGAGCTCTGGCAAAGGCTTCATTCAGCCCCTCATTGTTATCAATAGCTTCGGCAACTGTCACTTTGACCAGCTCACTGGCCACTTCACCACAGGCATATCCACCCATACCATCGGCAACTAACCCCAAGCCATTGGCGGTATCAGCAATAAAGCTATCTTCATTGTGGTCTCTTTTGCCTGGATGCGTTGCGCCAGTTATAGAAATCATAGCTTGCATTTACCTATCACCTAACTATCGCCACCATACAACCAGAGTGCAGGAAAAAACCAGTAAGCAAAAGTGCAGCGTATGACAATCCTGTTCCCCTATTTCGTATTCATATACTAATTATGTTGTCTAGCTATAATGCGCTCAAATAACACAATAAACTCTCAAGCAGCTTAGCAATTGTCCCTAGTTATCGCCACTTATGCATAATAAAAGTGTTAAACTGGTCGTTTAATTACTTTCGGCCGTTACGACTATCGGCTAATTTATTTGAACGGTTAAACAAGATATTTCTATGACTGGATTAATGCGTTTTATGCTAAGTATTGTCTTAGCAGTTATTGCCACTCTACTACTACAGTATTCTCAACAGGCTTCCATTTCACATTTTGACATAGTGCCGTTTTTGATTATTTTTGTTGCCTGCTTTTCAGCCTCATTACTCAGCCCCGCTATCAATATTGCTGGAGGCATTTCGCCGACTGGCAACAAGAAAGAACAAGGCAAAGTAAAATGGTTTAATGCCAGCAAAGGCTATGGCTTTATTACCAAAGCCTCCGGTGAGGAGGTCTTTGTACACTTCCGATCAATTAAGGGCAAAGGACGAAAAGTGCTACGTGAAGGACAACAGGTTAAATTTATTGAAACAGTTGGCGACAAGGGGCCGCAAGCAGAAGATGTTGAATTGATTAAATAAAATCTGCTCGTTAATACCTTTTAACATCGGCCTTTTTAAGCTCGAGGCCTTTTAACCAATACTCACTGAATCTGCTTTAAAGAAATGCATCAACGCCTGATATAAACTATTGGCATCTTCTATACCGGCTAACTCACGAATAGAATGCATGCCAAAAGTTGGCACGCCAACATCAATAGTTTTTACCCCTAACTCACCTGCTGTCAACGGGCCGATGGTACTGCCACAGGCCATATCCGTACGCACCACAAAATTTTGCACAGGCACTTGCGCCAATTCACAAAAATGTCTGAACAGGGATGATGTTTCACCGTCCGTCGCGTACCGCTGATTAGCATTCGTTTTGATCACCGGCCCCTGATTCAACAACGGCCCATGGTTATTGTCATGTCGATCAGAAAAATTAGGGTGAACACCGTGAGCATTATCAGCGGATATTAATAACGATTTATCGGTCGCTCTGACAAATTCGTTTTCGTCCCTTACAAGCCGACGCAAAATGGATTTCAGCATGGGCCCCTGTGCACCAATCGCTGACTGACTACCCACCTCTTCATGGTCATTGCACACCAACACACAGTGTTGATCCTCTGCCACTAACAAAGCTTGGAGACCAATATAACAGGACAATAAATTATCCAGCCGGGCACTGGCGATAAACTCCTGTTTTAAGCCGACAACCGAAGGAGGCTGGACATCATAAAAACTGAGATCGTAATCGAGAACTTCAATCGCATCGGCTGAAGGAGTTTGCTCCTGCAATTGTTTAAGCAGCAACTCCCTAAAGTCAGTTGTGTCCTCATCCGCTTGCATAATCAAGGGAGGAACATCCTTCTGTGGATTAATCTTTCGATTATTGTTGGCATCACGATCTAAATGAATCGCCAGACTGGGAATAAAACCGATAGCGCGTTCAAAATTTATCAATTGACTTTTTAATTGCCCCTGCTGATTTTTAAACGTAACTCTACCGGCCAACGATAAATCACGATCAAACCAGGGATTGAGTAAAACGCCACCGTAAACTTCAACGCCTAATTGAAAATAACCCTTTCGAAACAGCTCTGGCTTGGGTTTCACTTTTAAACAAGGGCTATCGGTATGCGCCCCCACTATTCGAACCCCCTGCTCTAACACTGACTCTGATCCAATATTAAAGGCCACCAGCGACGAACCACCACGAATCACAAAATACTTACCTCGCGACTGGCAATTCCAAGCATCGGACTCCTGCAGCTGAACAAAACCGTTTTCTTCTAACAGCTCTTTCATGGCTTCAACAGCATGAAAGGGGGTAGGTGATGCCGATAAGAATGCTAATAATCCTTGGTTAAATGCGTCTCTCGTCATAAAGTTCTCATCATTTTTTTATTCATTAAACCGATTTATGGTTCATTCACGCTTTTTAGATATGGCTTCTAATCTAGCTAACAAACTGGAGGTATCCCAACGACCACCTCCCATTGCCTGCACTTCACTATAAAATTGATCTACCACAGCAGTTATCGGCAAATGACTGCCATTATTGCGTGCTTCCTGTAGAACATAACCCAGATCTTTTCGCATCCAATCAACGGCAAAACCGTGTTCGTATTGGCCTTCGATCATCGTTTTGTAACGATTATCCATTTGCCAGGATTGAGCGGCACCTTTGGAAATCACCTCAATCACGGATTCAACATCAAGCCCTGCAGCATCAGCAAAATGTAAACCTTCGGCCAACCCTTGAATTAATCCGGCAGCACAAATCTGATTCACCATTTTAGTCAGCTGACCGGCACCATGCCCACCCATTAATCGAACCGACTTGGCATAACAATCCATGACTTTTTCGACCTGTTTAAATATTTCCGGCTCGCCACCGCACATAACGGTTAAACAGGCATTTTCTGCACCAGCCTGACCACCTGAGACTGGCGCATCGATAAAACCATGCCCCTTTTTAGTCAATTCACTCGCCAACTCCCGGGCAACGCCAGCAGAAGTCGTAGTATGGTCAACAACGATAACCGGTTTGACGATACCATGGATAACACCATTGTCAGCCAACATCACTGAACGCAGGTCATCGTCATTGCCTACACAACTAAAAATAATGTCGGCCTGTTGCGCAGCTTCAGCCGGGGTAGCAGCTAGCGAACCGCCATATTGAGTAACCCACGCCTCTGCTCTGGATAAAGTTCGGTTATAAACAGTGACTTGATAACCTGCACGCTGTAAATGCCCTGCCATGGGGAATCCCATAACACCCAAACCAAGAAACGCTACTGTGAGACCGGAATCCATTAAATGATTGCCTTGACTAAGGAATTATTTACTAACGAATTGTTTAAAGGGAGGGAGGATACCGGTATTAAGCGAAAACATCGATACCAGCGAGTTCGATACCTAATTGCTGCTCAGGAGATGGAGTATTTTCTGCAAAAGCTTGTAAAGCCCTGCGTGTATTCAAGGGTAAATTCTCGTCTTCTGCCTGACGACGGGTTTGGGTTTCATTGGTACGATCAGGAGACTCTACACGCTGCTCAATAACTTCCTGGCTTTGCGATGTTTGTTGCCCCTGTTCAACGATCTGTTCACGCTGATCCTCTGTACGATTACTCTCGCGTGGCTGCTCGCGCTGAAGGCGTTCGGAGGCATCAGGACGTTGTGCCAGATTCGATGCTATCGGTAAATTGGGTAAGCCAGCTATTTGCACAGAAACTAATCTATTGTTTAAAGGTTTTAGTTAGGCGACAGAAAAACCCGCATATTATAAGCAGAGTCACGAGCTGAGTGAACAAAAGATATATACGTTGTTGTTATAGATTAGCTTAGAATTACTTCAATCGGTTTGTTTCTGCCAAGCGACTTCATCTCTCAAGTAACAAGGAACGGCTTGATCAGCTCTCAGCACGTTACCAGCTGATAATTCACCATAAGCCAGCTGCGCAACGCCGACTGCCATAGGCAGCACCTCTGGATAAAAACGACTCAATTCTCTAGTACCAGGAATTCTCTCAGCATAATTCCAACCACTTCCTACGCCTGCTATTTCTTTTACAGTGCCATCAACAGGACAATACAATTGCTCTGGTGCAGACAAATGCTCGTCGTCGACCAAGCTCACTAATCCCTGATGCTGCTTATAAGTCCCCCAATATACTTCATCCATCCTTGCATCGATTGCACTCAGAATCGCAATAGAATCACTTCTTAATTCAGGCAATTCATTCACTGCCGTCTGCGCCAAAGCCGCTAGTGATGAGATGGGTATTACTGGCAATTCAGCACCAAAAGCCAAGCCCTGTACTGCACCTAAACAAATACGCAACCCGGTAAACGAACCGGGGCCCCGGCCAAAGGCAATCGCATCAAGTTGATTCAGACTGATTTCTGTATTGGCTAATAATTGATCCACCATTGGCAATAAGCGCTGGGTGTGCTGACGCGCGGCCAACTCGTGATTATGAGCAATGGTTTGCCCCGACTTATTTTTAGAATTTGGTTGGGAACCGTACAAAGCCACAGAGCAGGCTTCTGTGGAACAATCGATAGCTAACAATTTCATGCTAATCCATAATTTTTCTAAAAAAACACTATTTTCTAAAGAGTCACTAACAGGTCATCGATAACAACTGGTTATCTCTCTCATCCAAAACCAGCGCATTAATACTTGTTACCATCACTAAAAAAACTGGCTATCGATTCGCTAAAGCACGAAACTATAACAAACAATGAGATCTTCGATAGTTAATAACGTTATTTTATGCCTGACACAATTTCCGCAATTATACTCTCTGGCGGCCAGGGAAGCCGCTTTGATTTTCAAGACAAGGGACTTCTGAGCTGGCATGACAAACCGTTGATTAGTCACGTTATCAATATCGTTAGGCCTCAGGTTGATCAAATTATCATTAGCTGCAATCGAAATAACGATCACTATCATTCTCTCGGATATCAAACCGTCAGTGATCAATTGGATAATTTTCAGGGTCCTTTAGCTGGTGTCAGTGCCGCTAAAAATCTTGTTACCAGCCCTTATTGCCTAATATGTCCATGCGACACTCCCAAATTACCTGGCGATGTTGCACAACAACTACTTGATACATTGATAAGTGAACAAGCTGATGTAGCTTACCCTGTCTGTAATGAAAGGCACCATTACTTGCCATCATTAATATGTACAGAGACATTGGCAACGGTAAATAACTATTTACTTAGCGGACACAGAAGTATCAGGGGGTGGTATAAAGAACTACGTCATTGCCAGGTCGACTTTTCCAATCAAAGCGATGCTTTTATCAATGTTAATTCGCAGCAGTACCTTGATACACTCGAGTGAAAAGTAGTACCTATCATTCAATACCTATCATTCAATACCTATCATCCGTAATATCTATCATTCATTGAAAATGACCATATTTCATTGAAAATGACCATATTTGGCACATTTCATATGGCAGAAGTAAAAAAACCATTAGCACGATCACTCGCGCTAATGGCTTTTTCTATTTATACCCTAGCAGTTATTTTCTCTTAGCTGCTGGGCGCTTTCTAGCTGCTTTTTTTCTCTTAGGTGCCGCTCTTCTTACCGCTTTTTTAGCTGGCGCCTTCTTTTTAGCAGCAGGTCTTTTCTTGGCAGCAGCTTTTCTTTTAGGTGCTGCCTTTCTCTTGACCGCCTTTTTCTTCACTGCCTTTTTCTTGGCTGGCTTTCTCTTAGCAGCAGCTTTTCTCTTAGGTGCCGCTTTTTTCTTCGCAGCACGCTTGGCCTTGGCTGCAGCGCGTTTTTCTGCCGCTTTAGCCTTCGCCGCCGCTTTTCTAGCAGCTACTTTCGCTTTAGCAGCTGCTTTTTTCTCAGCTGCTTTAGCTTTCGCCGCCGCTTTTTTCTCAGCTGCAGCTACTTTAGCAGCAGCTTTTTTAGCATCTGCTTTGGCTTTCGCCGACAGCTTCTTCTCTAAAGTTTTCAGCTTTTTACTATTAGCTGCAGCACGCTTTTTACGCCACTTCGCTTCAAAGGCGGCAGCCGCTTTCGCTAATGCAGCATCGTCAGCAGCAGCAAGAGCAGCACCGCGAGCGGCTACTTTTTCTTTTACTGCAGCCTGAGCAGCTTTTGCTTTAGCTTCAACCGTGACTTTAGATACCCGCAATTTAGCTGCGGCCGCTCTATCACGTAATCCCGAAACCTTAGCTGAAGACTTGGCAACAGCAGCTCTAGCCCGTTTGGCAGCATTTTTATCTGCTGCTTTACCAGATTTAGCCGCTTTTTTCTTAGTAGCAGCTGATTTTTTCTTCAGGCTAACCTGAGATTTTTTTTCTGCTGCGATGGATTTTTGAAGTGCTGCCAGAGCTGCTTGAGCTTTAGCTACTGCTGGCGCTACAACAGCCTTCTTAGCAGGAGCTTTTTTAGCCGCTGCCTTTTTTCTGGCTGGCGCTTTTCTCTTTGCTTTTGCTTTTGCCATTTGATTTCTCCTCATGTGGCCACCTGTGCTAAAGCGGTTCCCTAAGAAGCCTTAAAATGGCTACACACAACAAAAATCAGGAACTAGCACTGATTATTTAAAAATCATTTTAATTTTTAGACCATAAATCAGAAATGCAAAAGGTTTTTCGCGATTTTAGGGCACTTTTTTGCCATTTTTTTGAAAAAAAGCGTCGAAATCGACGTTTTTTTTCTTTTTTCCAAAAAATCTTCAAAAAATTAAATTATTTTTCTAAATATTTTTTGATGTTTCAGCAACTAGAAATACTAAATAGAGGACGGTGGAAGATAGTTTTTAATTAACTCTAACATCATTTGTATATGCTCAGGACGATCATTGAGACAAGGAATCATTTCAAATTTTCCACCCCCAGCATGTTGGAATTCCTCTCGATTTTCGCCATCAATTTCCTCTAGTGTTTCCAGGCAGTCGGCAGCAAAAGCCGGACAAATTACTTCCACACTTTCCAGGTTTTCTTCTCCCCACTGTTTCAATACATCAATTGTATAGGGAGACAACCACTTCGCATTCCCCAATCGCGATTGAAAACTGATACTCCATTGTTCCGAAGACAAGTTTAACTTTTGAGCCAGCAATTCTGCTGTGCGATTACACTGATCATAATAAGGATCACCAGCTTCGCAATAACGCTCAGGAATGCTATGAAAGGACATTAATAATTGTTTAGCTCTGTCATGGCTTTTCCAATGCTGGCTAACACTTTCTGCCAAGGCGTCAATATAAAGAGGAAAATCAAAATACTGCTTTATGATGTGTATTTGAGGAATATTACGGCTGCTTTTAGTGAGTTCAGCTATCTGATCGTAAATACTCGCTGTCGTTGTGGCTGAATACTGCGGATATAACGGTAAAATCAAAAAGTGCTCTACCGATGCTTTCTCTAATTCTGAAATGACTCGCTTTAAACCAGGGCCGGAGTAAGTCATCGCATGACGTACCAGAATGCGATTTTCCCCGTACTCACTATCCATTTTTTGCTGTAATAGCGCAGTCTGCTTTTCTGTTATAACCCTAAGCGGCGATCCCCCTTCTTGCCAAATACTGCGATATGCTTCGCTGACTCGTCCAGATCGAAAAGGAATCACAATTAAATTCAGAATAAAAAACCAGATAAAACGAGGGACTTCTACCACTCTTCGATCGCTTAGAAATTCTTTTAGAAAAGCCCCTACTGCTTTTTTTGTAGGTTCAGCAGGAGTACCAAGATTGACTAGAATAACAGCCGTTTTCATTCACTTTCTCACTAACTAATCGAAACGTTAATTGACCTACTAAAAACCAAAAAAGGCTCCACAAAGGAGCCTTTTCAAAATAATTTTATCACTGCCTAGGCATCAAGAGCAGTATAAACTTTCTCGCGGATGTCTTCGACACTACCAACACCTGCCACCGCTCGGTAGTCAGGGCCACCTTCTTTCTCTAACGACTGGTAAAAATCTACCAATGGCTTGGTTTGCTCATGATAAACATCTAAGCGTTTGCGAACGGTATCTTCCTGGTCATCTTCACGCTGCACTAATGGGTCACCCGTTTGGTCATCCACACCTTCCTGTTTGGGTGGGTTAAATACCACGTGATAAACACGACCCGATGCCTCATGTACGCGACGGCCACTCATTCGGGTCACTATTTCTTCGTCATCCACTGAAATTTCCAGTATTTTATCAATTGGGATACCAGCATCGCGCAGCGCCTCAGCCTGAGGAATCGTTCTCGGGAAACCGTCGAACAGAAAGCCATTGGCACAATCATCTTCAGCAATACGCTCTTTAACGATGCCAATTATGATGTCATCGGAAACCAACGCACCAGAATCCATTACCGCTTTCACTTTTAAGCCCATCTCTGTTTCGGCTTTTACCGCAGCGCGGAGCATATCACCGGTAGAAATCTGGGGAATTCCATATTTCTCTGAAATAAACTGCGCTTGAGTTCCCTTACCTGCTCCAGGAGGGCCTAATAAAATAACTCGCATTGAATGCTCCTAGTGAACTACCCAAACACTGCTAACGAATCCAATAAATTGAAATTATTATGCTGATAACAATGCAGACAATGTATGGGAGGGTTAATTATTCAATTAAAAGATGTAGTCCTATGCTTTTGAAGGCGCCACAAGATACACAGATCATCCCAATATCACAAGCCTCATACTTTAACCAAGGTGGTAATAATTGACCTACCACACACTAAAAAACCTCAATTTATTATTGTAAATCAATAAGTTATTTACTTGCTTAACGGCCTATTCATGTGCTCATACTACCCTACCGCTAATTATTTCACTTCATATAGGGCATATCAAAGAAACTGTGCAAAGCATTACAACCTATAACTAACACTATTCGATGTTGTGGAGATATTCTCAAATTCAAAACAAATGTGAAAAATTTGTGTCTAACTTTCAAGCGATAATAGCCGAGTAGTTCTATTATTAAGTTGAGGCCTGTTGCTCCTAAACATCAGGAACAGATTTCAGGAAAAAAGAGATGCCGTGATGAAAGTGAATAAGTTATTAAAGCTGTGGGAAGAAACGGGAAATGGCCATCTTACCAATGAAGAATATAAGGTGCGATTGCCTATTGCCGATGCCGCCAAACTCCAAGCTTTGGCAGAGATGTATCCGAGGCGCTCGATAACAGACATTATTACTGATCTATTATCAGCTGCACTGGAAGACATTGAGTCAGGGATGCCCTACGAGAGCGGTGATAATATTGTGGCCATTGATGAACAAGGTGACCCTCTTTACGAAGATATAGGCCCTACACCTCGTTATCTATCGCTGACAAAAAAACACATGAGTTCTTTAGAAGATACTCACTGATTTTTAGTTCGCTAAAACAAGTGTCTCTAAAGCAGTCTGAAGGCGCTGTAACGGTTCCTTAGCATAAGCCTTTTCCTTAGCGATTTTACTCCCTCCACACATTTGTTCATTTATTGTGCAAACAAAGATGCAACCCTCTCCTGGATAGGTATCTCTTCACGCACAATCAAAGCCTCACCTGCCAATTCGCGATAGAGTCTTTCAAATTCCTGAGACAATTTATGGTCCGGGTATAAATTCACCAAGGGCATTTGCATCGCATGGGACTCTTTCATCTTAACCGATGACGATATATAGCTTTGCAAAATAGGCATTCTCTCCTCAATCAGTTCATTGAGCAGCTGTTTTGGAAAACGAGCCTGCTTATTGAATTGATTCACTATGATGCCACCGATAATTAAATCAGGGTTATGATCTTCCTGAAGTTCAATCACGTTCTGCAACAGGCTGTACAGTGACTGTCTGGAAAAAGTATCGCAATCAAAGGGGATTAATACGTTGTCTGCGGCAATTAACGCTGACTTGCTGTAGAAATTAAAAATGGGAGCTGTATCGATATAAATATGTTCAAACTCTTTATTCAGCTCAATCAGCGCTTCACGTAATTTATAAATTTTATACCGCGACTCCAGTTCGCGCTCCATTAGGTCCAATGCCGGATTCGACGCCATTAAGTACAAATTTTCGATTTTGGTTTCCGCAACATATTCCATAGGATCTTTATTGGGTGTGAACAGATCCATAGATTGCTTAAATAGACCAACGATAGAGCCTTCGCCCAATAACTGATGATCCTGATCGTGGGCATAGCTCAGATTGAGTGGTTGCTCGTGCCCTAGGTAGTAGCTGGAATTGGCCTGCACATCCAAATCAACTACAAGTGTTTTATAACCGCGGTTAGCACTGATTGCTGCTAAATTGCAGGTGATACTTGATTTGCCTACACCACCTTTCTGATTAAAGATCACTCTTCTCATCACACATTATCCTTTTTGTTGATTATGATTTGCGCAGATGGACATTGAGAGTCTCAGTTACTCTCAAACACATCTTATAGTATGTTGGATGGAGTTTTTATTACAGAAAACACTACATCTAGTTTGCAGTGACATTCTATTCACTATTGGTTACAAGATCGACAAAAAATTTTCATTTCATCAATAAAATTATTTAAAAAGTCTCACTTTTTTCACTAAACGTCATAATTTTGCAATTAAGTACAGCATCGTTTTGTTTTTGTTCAGGAACCATTTGCTATCCTCCCGGTCGATGTACCAAAATCGGGCATAAATAAAATATTGATCACTAATTAAAGGAGTGTCTGTATGTCGATTCACCAAAAATCACTTGCTGTTGCGTTTTCTGCTCTGCTTACAGCCTGTACCACTAACCCCTATACCGGCGAACAACAAGCGAGCAAAGCAGCCACCTATGGAGCAGGAGCAGCTGTGGTCTGCGCATTAATCGGCGCAACTGAATCAAGTAAGCGAGCAAGAAATGCAGCACTAGGTTGTGGCATCGTAGGTGCAGGCGTCGGCGCTTATATGGATGCGCAGGAAGCTAAACTCAGAGAACAGTTGCAGGGCACCGGTGTTAGCGTCATACGCGAAGGCAACAACATCCGTTTAGTAATGCCAGGTAATATCACCTTTGAGACCGATAAATCTAACTTACGCTCCAGTTTTTATAGCGTGTTAAATTCCGTCTCATTGGTGTTGGCTCAATACAATGACACGACTATGCGTGTTACTGGCCACACCGACAGCACAGGTTCTGACCAATACAATCAACAGTTATCAGAGCAACGCGCGCAAAGTGTTGCCAGTTATCTGGTAACACAGGGTGTTACTCGCGAGCGCATGTATGTTGAAGGGATGGGAGAAACTTTGCATGTTGCAGATAACAGCACTCCCGAAGGCAGGGCTGCGAATCGACGCGTTGAACTCTTTATTTTGCCCAAGGCTTGATCTAAGCTTTCATCAGACTTAATTAAAAAAACCGGCTAAAAGCCGGTTTTTTTAATTCTTAGCTCAATAATTTTTTGAAAACTAGTCGTCTTTAACTACTATGGTTGGCGCCACCGATAACTGACTGGCAGTATTCGCTAATTGCACAGCCATATTTCGTGCAATCTCTCCATAAAGCTGCGCCTCATCACTATCAGGAGCCGCTACCACAGTCGGCTTACCACTATCGGTTTGCTGACGAATCGACATAGACAAAGGCAAAGCACCCAGTAATGGCACCTGATAATCCGCAGCAATACGATCACCGCCACCTTCACCAAAAATATGCTCCTGGTGCCCGCACTTGCTACAGATATGAATGGCCATATTTTCAACTATGCCGAGAATAGGCACCTGCACCTTGTTGAACATTTCGATACCTTTCTGTGCATCCAACAGAGCGATATCCTGTGGCGTCGTTACAATTACTGCACCGGCTACCGCCGCTTTTTGCGATAGCGTCAGTTGAATATCACCTGTGCCCGGTGGCATATCGATAATCAGGTAATCCAGCTCGCCCCACCAGGTTTGCGCCAATAATTGATTAAGTGCACCACCGGCCATAGGTCCACGCCATACCATCGGTGTCTTATCCGTCACCAAATACCCCATAGACATGGTTTTCAGACCGTAGGCTTCTACCGGCAGCAGATACTGCTGCCCTTCTTGCTCCGGACGCTGATCTTCTTCTATGCCCAACATCAACTGCTGGCTGGGACCGTAAATATCAGCGTCAAGCAGACCTACTTTGGCGCCATCACGTGCCAGAGCTAGCGCCAGATTCACTGAAGTGGTGGACTTACCCACACCGCCTTTGCCGGAAGCTACCGCAATAATGTTTTTAACCCTCTCCATATTGCGCATATCTTGCTGTTGCTTGATGACAGGAATATCCCAACCGATTTCAACGCTTACATTACTGACTCCAGGCAATTCGCTGATCAAACCAACAATAGCCTTTTGCATATCAGCCTTAAGTGAAGCAACTGCAAAGGGTAATTTAATAGCTATGGTGACCATACCGCCATCCACATCAATAGACTCTACGGCACCCGCAGACAATGGACTCCTATCCAAATGGGGAATGGTATAGCTAAGTAATGCTTGTTCGATATGCGCCTGGGAAACTGCAGACATGACTAACTCCGAAAAATGCTGAGAGAGAAAGGACAAAACCTCGGATTTTACTCGGACATAACCTAAAGCTCAAAAATAACTGCTGAAACAGCCGCTTAGGAGAACTCAGCTGGTGTAATAAATAAGCAAAAACGCTATAGTAGCGCCCCCTATATCAACCCATTTTGTAACAAGCCCTTTTTAACTTAACAACTTGCTATTGATTGACCTATGAGCCAAACCTCGCCACGCAAGATTTTAGTCACCAGTGCCCTGCCCTATGCCAATGGCCCACTACACCTGGGACATCTACTGGAAACCATTCAAACGGATATTTGGGTGCGTTTTCAACAGCAACGCGGGAACGACTGCATTTATGTCTGTGCTGATGATGCTCACGGCACTGCCATCATGCTGACGGCTGAAAAAAATGGCATCACTGCCGAGCAGCAAATCGCTAATGTACAAGCAGAGCACGAAAAAGACTTTGCCGATTTTTTAATTGGCTTTAATAACTACCACTCAACACACTCGGAAGAAAACAAACATTACGCCGAAACAATTTACAAACGATTGCGGGACAATGGCCATATCGCCACCAGAGAAATCACTCAATTATATGATCCAGAGAAAGAACTCTTTCTGGCTGACCGCTATATCAAAGGCACCTGCCCGAAGTGTAAAGCCGAAGATCAATACGGCGATAACTGCGAAGTGTGCGGCGCCACCTATAGCCCGGCAGACCTGATTAATCCGAAATCAGCAATCTCCGGTGCAACTCCCATCGAAAAAGAATCAACCCACTACTTTTTTACCCTGCCGGCATTCAATGACTTACTGAAGGAATGGACCCGCAGTGGCCGTTTACAGGATCAAATCGCTAATAAATTAGGCGAATGGCTGGATCTGGGGTTACAGGAATGGGATATCTCCCGCGACGCGCCCTATTTTGGTTTCGAGATTCCCGATGCCCCCGGCAAATATTTTTACGTGTGGCTGGATGCTCCCATCGGCTATATGGCCAGCTTCCAGAACTACTGTGATAAATCCGGGCTTAATTTTGACGATTACTGGGATAAAGATGCCGATACTGAGCTGTACCATTTTATCGGTAAAGACATCATTAATTTCCATGGTTTGTTCTGGCCCGCCATGTTGGACTCTGCCGGCTTCCGCAAACCTACAGCGATCTATGTGCACGGCTTTATCACGGTAAATGGCCAAAAAATGTCGAAATCCCGCGGTACTTTTATCCAGGCCTCTACTTACCTGAAACATCTCGACCCTGAATATCTGCGTTATTACTACGCCGCAAAACTGTCTGGGTCAGTGGATGATATCGACTTGAACCTGGAAGATTTTACCCAGCGCGTTAATTCTGATCTGGTCGGTAAAGTCGTCAATATTGCTTCGCGCTCGGCTAAATTTATTACCAAAGGTGGTGATGGAAAATTATCAGGCACATTGGCTAACGAAGCCCTATGGCAACAAGCCGTTGAGAAAAGCACTGTAATTGCCGAATTCTACGAACAACGCGAATTCGGCAAAGCTATTCGTGAAATCATGGCGCTTGCTGATGCCACTAACGAATATTTCGATAGCCAGGAGCCCTGGAAGCTGGCCAAGGAAGAAGGCAAAGAACAACAAGTCATTGAAGTAAGCTCACTGTGCATTAATTTGTTTCGTTTAATCATGATTTACTTAAAGCCAGTGTTACCCAACACTGCTGAAAAAGCCGCGGCCTTTTTAAATTGCCAACTGGAGTGGACTGATAATCTAGAACCATTATTGGGCCACACCATCAATAAATTCAAACCTCTAATGACTCGTGTCGATAAAGATAAAGTGGATGCTATGGTCGAAGACAGCAAAGAAGCCGAAGCTAAACTCCAGTCTCAACCCAAAAGGCCCACCAAAGAAAACACTGATGATTTCATCGAGTTTGACGACTTTGCCAAAGTAGATTTGCGTGTTGCAGAAATAATCGCTGCTGACCATGTCGAAGGCGCAGATAAATTATTGCAGCTCACACTGAGCTTGGGAGATGATGGCACCCGCAACGTGTTTGCCGGCATTAAATCCGCTTATAACCCTGAGGACCTTGTGGGCAAATTAACGGTTATGGTAGCCAATCTCAAACCGCGTAAAATGAAATTCGGGGTTTCCGAGGGAATGGTCATCGCGGCAGGGCCTGGTGGCAAAGATATTTGGTTACTCTCTCCAGATAGCACACCAGATAGCGGCGCAAAACCCGGGATGAAGGTAAAATAATCCCATGTAATGGCCGTAAATATAAGACCACAGGTAAAATGTAAAACATGCTGGCAGACTATTCATTGTTATTAGTTGGAGCCATTCTGGTTAACAACTTTGTGTTAGTACAGTTTCTCGGACTGTGCCCTTTTATGGGCGTATCCAACAAACTGGAAACCGCTATCGGTATGTCCAGCGCCACCACCTTTGTATTAACGTTAGCGTCGGTAGTCAGTTGGTTAACCTATCACTGGTTACTACTCCCTCTCGGTCTTGAATACCTGAGAACTATCTCATTCATTTTGGTGATAGCCGTTGTCGTGCAATTTACCGAAATGGTGGTTCGTAAAAGCAGCCCCCTACTCTATAAAGTATTGGGCGTTTTTCTACCGCTTATCACTACAAACTGTGCCGTGTTAGGTGTTGCACTGCTTAATATCAACAAACAACACAGCTTTTTGGAATCTGCCGTTTATGGCTTTGGTGCAGCCGTTGGTTTTTCACTGGTGTTAGTATTATTTGCTGCCATGCGCGAGCGGTTGGCTGTAGCCGATGTACCGGAACCCTTCAAGGGCGCAGCTATCGGAATGATTACCGCAGGCTTAATGTCTCTCGCCTTCATGGGCTTTGCCGGTCTAGTGTAAGAGTAAAGCGCATGATTGAACTGATTCAACAAAATCCGTTTATTGCTGCCATTGGCGCTTTGTTACTGTTGGGTGTTCCCTTTGGCGCGTTACTGGGTTTTGCTGCCGTTAAATTTAAAACCGAAGGCGACCCTATCGCCGATCAAATAGAAGCTCTGCTGCCACAAACTCAATGTGGTCAGTGCAGCTACCCTGGATGCCGCCCCTATGCCGAAGCCATTGCCAACGGTGAAGCCATTAACAAATGTCCACCCGGTGGTGAAAGCACTATCAATGCCTTAGCCGATTTGTTAGATGTGGAAGCTGTTCCACTGGATGCAGAACATGGCGAAGAGAATGTAAAGACCGTTGCTTTCATCCGTGAAGCGGAATGCATTGGTTGCACCAAATGTATCCAAGCTTGCCCGGTAGATGCCATCCTAGGTGCGGCCAAACAGATGCACACTGTCATCAAAAGTGAATGCACCGGCTGCGATCTTTGCGTTGAGCCCTGTCCTGTAGATTGCATTGACATGCTACCTATCGAGACAACGTTGCAGAGCTGGAGCTGGGATTTACCCAAATCCTCCGAAAATATTATTGCCACTGATCGAACAAACTCGAAAGAGGTGGCAGCATGAGGAAAATTTGGGATATACACGGCGGCATACACCCGGCGGAAAATAAAACCCAATCCAATCAGGAAGCGATCACCCAAGCGGGTATCCCTGCAGAATTAATTTTCCCACTATCGCAACATATTGGCGCACCAGCAAGCCCTGTCGTTAGCGTTGGTCAGCACATATTGAAAGGTGAGAAAATTGCCGAAGCCAAAGGCTTTGTCAGCGTACCTGTGCATGCTTCAACATCCGGTGAAGTAATTGCCATTGAAAATCATTTTATAGCGCATCCATCAGGCATGACAGCACCTTGTATCATCATTAGACCTGATGGCAAAGATCAGTGGATTGAACATCAGGGCATTAGCGATTACACCACGATAGAAAAAACTGAATTACTCAATCGTATTCGCGATGCCGGCATAGCGGGCATGGGCGGTGCCGGTTTTCCATCGGCGGTAAAACTCAACCTGCGTGATGACCAGATTATCGAAACGCTTATTATTAATGGTACCGAATGCGAACCTTATATCACATCCGACGATCGCCTGATGCGCGAACGTGCCGAGGAAATAATTGAAGGCGTCAAAATTCTTCAGCATTTAATTTCACCAGTTAAAGAAACCTTAATCGGTATCGAAGATAATAAACCGGAAGCGATTGCAGCCATGAAAGCGGCCGCCGCTGGAACGACCATTGACGTAGTGGTATTCCCAACCAAATATCCTTCCGGTGGTGAAAAACAATTAATTCAAATTCTGACCGGCAAAGAAGTCCCTTCAGGCGGACTGCCAGCTCAAGTCGGTATAGTTTGTCAAAACATTGGGACTACATACGCTGTTTATCGCGCCGTTCAATATGGCGAACCTTTGATTTCGCGTATCACCACCGTTACCGGCAGCGCCTGTGAACGACAAAGCAATTTTGAAGTACTGCTTGGCACACCTATTCACTATTTGTTGAACCTCTGCGGCTATCAGGCGGAACGTTGTTCACGTTTAGTGATGGGAGGCCCGATGATGGGTTTTTCTCTCGAAAGTGCTGACGTTCCGGTAGTAAAAACCACTAACTGCGTGTTGGCACCTACACCCAACGAATTACCGCCGCCCGCCCCGGTACAGGCTTGTATTCGCTGCGGCATGTGTGCGGAAGCCTGCCCGGTTTCGCTACTTCCACAACAGATGTACTGGTTTGCCCGCGCCAAGGAATACGACAAGCTCGAAGGCCACAATTTGATGGACTGTATCGAGTGCGGTGCCTGCTCCTATGCCTGCCCCAGTAATATTCCGTTAGTCCAATATTATCGCGCCTCCAAAGCAGAAATCAGACAGCAGAAACTGGATGCGGAAAAAGCTGAGCATTCCAAAGCTCGCTTCGAAGCACGTCAGGCTCGCATCGAACGACAAGAGGCCGAAAAAGAAGCCAAGCGTGCAGCGCGCAAAGCAGCCGCTGAAGCCAAGGCTGCTGCAGGTAGCGACAATCAGGAATCCAAACAGGATGCCGTGCAAGCCGCTATAGAACGCGCAAAGGCCAAACGCGCAGGCGGCGCCACTGCCACACCACAATCCAAAACAGATCTGGAAAAAGCCGTTACCGCAGCAGAAAAACGCTTAGCAACTGCCAGAGAAAAACTGCAGCAAGCAGAAGAACAAGGAGCCGACACCGTCCCCGCATTTAAAACCGGTGTTGAAAAGTCAGAAAACAAACTGGCCAAGGTCAAAGCAGCGTTAGATGATTTTATCGCCAACAACCCGCAGGCAAGTACACCTGCTGCCAGTACTACCAACGATCCAGCACAGCTCGCCATTGAACGTGCTCAACAAAAACGCGCCGGTGCCGCAACACAATCGCCACTGGAAAAAGTGGAACAGCAAATCACTTCACTGAAAACGCGTATCGATAAGGCACAAGCCAAACTGGCTGAGGCACGTGCAGAAAATTCCGACAAGCTGGAAATCTTTGAAACCTCAGTGCAAAAACTGCAGGAAAAACTCGCAGAAGCTGAGCAGCAAAAACAGCAGCTGCAAACTGAAAGCCCAACAAGCAATAAGATTGAAACGAATGATCCGGCCAAACAAGCTGCTGATGACATTATTGCTCGAGCGCTGGCCAAACGCGAAGCAGCCTCCAAAATGACTGATCTGGAGCGTTTGCAAAATGCGGTGAACTCAATCGAAACACGTATTGCAAAAACCAAAGAAAAGCTAACTGTTGCTGAACAAGAAGGTAGCGATACGATTGATATTCTTACCGAATCGGTGAAAAAACTCGAAGTTAAACTCGTCGAAGCCAAGCAAGCACTGAGCGACTACGAGGATCAACAGGGTTAATTATGGCATTGCTTAACGTCACTTCGCCCCACACCACTAACACCATGAATACAGCGCGGGTGATGCAACTGGTATTGCTCGCTACTATTCCCGGTGTATTGGCGTTAACCTGGCACTTTGGTTGGGGAACCTTGGTGAATATTGCCTGGGCATCTATGGTAGCAATTGCCGCCGAATCTCTGATGCTGTATTTACGCAAACGCCCCATATCCTTTTATCTCTCGGATTGCAGTGCGTTGGTAACCGCAGTTTTACTCGGCATTGCACTACCGCCCTATTCACCCTGGTGGTTAATTTTTGTCGGTGTGGGCTTCGCTATTATTATCGCCAAACACCTCTACGGTGGCATGGGTTTTAATCCCTTTAACCCTGCCATGGTGGGTTATGTGGTACTGCTGATTTCCTATCCCGTAGAAATGACTATTTGGGCGACACCTCGGGAAGCTCTCGAACTTGACTTACCCAGTATCGGCGATGCGATACAAGCCTTATTCCTCGGCCGTGATGCCGTAGCTGTGTTAACCGTCGACGGTATCACCATGGCCACACCGTTAGACGTACTAAAACAAAATAACACATTGCTAGTTGACGATTTGTGGGCACAATCACCGCAATTTGGACGATGGGCTGGAGCCGGTTGGGAATGGGCAAACCTGGGCTTTCTTGCCGGTGGTATTTTTCTGTTAACTCAGCGCGTATTTACCTGGCATGCACCGATTTCCATGCTGATTTCGCTGACGATCATGGCAACCCTCTTTTATGATGGCGGCAGTTCAAATTCAGGTGGCTCACCGCTATTTCATTTGCTAAGTGGTGCCACGATGTTGGGCGCTTTTTTTATTGTGACTGACCCAGTGACCTCAGCCGTCTCTGTTAAAGGACGAATAATCTATGGTGCAGCCATCGGTATCTTGTTGTATTTAATCAGGGTGTGGGGCAACTATCCGGATGCTATTGCCTTCTCTGTGCTGTTGATGAATTTTGCTGCGCCCTTAATTGATCATTACACTCAGCCCAGAACCTATGGCCATCAGTCTAATAGGCCAAGGGGAGAATGACGGTTATGTTAGGCGAATCCATTGGCCGCAATGCCATTTTATTAGGGCTATTTGCTGTAATCAGTACCGCCATTATCGCCGGTACTTTTTTGGGTACACGCGGGACTATTGGCGAGAACATTCGCCAGGCTGAGGAAAAAGCACTGCTGGAGATTGTCCCTAAATCGATGCATAACAATTCCATGTTAGACGATGCATACCCAATTGCAGATAGCGACTTACTTGGCCTACGTGAAGAAAAGCAATATTACATAGCACGTCAGGATGATTCACCCGTTGCGATTATTATGCCCGCAACAGCGCGTGATGGTTATACCGGTGATATTGATATGATTATCGGCATTAATATCGATGGCACGGTTACCGGCGTCAGAGTACTTTCTCACCGCGAAACACCTGGCTTAGGGGATGCAATCGATAGAAAGAAAAGCGACTGGGTCGATGACTTTGGTACAAAATCTCTGTTGAACCCCACTATCGATCAATGGAAAGTCAAAAAAGATGGCGGTGTGTTTGACCAATTTACCGGTGCCACTATTACACCGAGAGCAGTCACCCGATCGGTACTAAAAGCGCTGCAATACTTTGAACAACATCGCGATGCGTTATTGGCAGCAAAGCCTTCCACTAGTGAGGCGCAAGATAGTAAGGAGTTAAGCAATGGCTAATGCGGACTACAAAGAACTGTCGCTCAATGGGTTATGGAAAAACAACCCTGCTATCGTTCAATTGTTAGGCTTATGCCCGCTATTGGCCGTGACTGGATCGGTCATCAACGCGATCGGCATGGGACTGGCCACTATCATGGTACTCACTGTTTCCAATACCTGTGTCTCGCTGATTCGCAGTGTGGTTTCCGATGCTGTGCGTCTGCCAACCTTCGTTATGATCATTGCTGCAGCTGTTACCTGTATCGAATTATTAATGCAGGCCTTTACCTATGAGTTATTCCAAATCCTGGGAATCTTTTTGCCGCTGATCACCACCAACTGTGTCATTCTTGGTCGTGCTGATGCCTATGCCAGTAAAAACTCTTTACTACCGGCCATGTATGATGGCTTCATTATGGGCATGGGCTTTTTAGTAGTATTAGTGTTATTAGGTGCGTTAAGAGAAATCGCCGGTACTGGTGCGATTTTCAATAATATGGATTTATTATTTGGCGAAGCCGCCAAAGGTTGGAAAATCGTTTTAGTCTCAGATTACAAACAATTTCTGCTGGCAATTCTACCACCCGGCGCATTTATCTTTACTGGCTTTATCATTGCACTGAAAAATGTGATTGATAATCAAATCAAGCAAAGAACTGAGGCAGCTAAAGAAAAACCTGCTGCGGGATCAAAGCGCGTTCGAGTAACGGGGCAAATCAGTTAGCTTCTAAAGCCTTTTTTGCCGCATCACATATGTCTTGAATACTCCCTGTATACATACTACTCAACATATCTGTCGATGATCTGGCAACCGAAAAACCTCCGAGATCAAATTTGTTAACAAAGTCCCGAGTAGCAGATGAAGAGGAAACATTTGTTAAAGCCTGCTGATATGAATTAAATAATTTTTGATCAAGCTTAGGATGGGCCAGAATAACCGCCTGAGGTAATGTGGTTTGAAGTTGGACTGTATACAGTTTTTCTCTTACTTCAGGTGCGATCATTTTCCATACCAAAGAGGTAATAGCACCAGTCTCCGCCTCACCTGATAATACTTTCACAAATACTGAATCTGCCATGTGAGTACCAAGCATATCAATCTGATCACCCAGTCCAGACTGCTGCTGATTTAAAAGTGATTTCAGAAGCTCGATAAAGCGTGTACGAGCAGCCATGCTTTTTCCCGCCAAATCACTCAGACTGTATATTGGTTTTCGACTGAAAAATAACACCTCCATATCCTCTGCGGACTGTACAATCGGCACATAACCTCTGCGCAGCAAGGGACCATAAACTGGATAGAGAGGATAGATCAAAGCACTTTCTGTTGTTGCATAGCGCTTAACGACATCACACTCATGCATTGAGATATGAACATCTAATCCCAATTCTTTTTCTATATAAGAAAATAAAGGTGAAAGCGTAGACTCCATAATGTCGCTACGTACGGAGCTACTAAACCAGAAATGATTTTGTGGTATACCTGTAGTAGATGAAGAAGGAGTTGTAGCACCAATCTCTAGCGTTAACAGGCTTGATAACAAAAAAAGCATTACGGCAGGCGATGACCACATCCTCATTACAACGCCTCTTTAAATTGACTAGTGAAACCGCTTTCGTCCCTACCTATTAATGACGCGCTCATGCGCAATCCACTACATATATTGCTGTCTAAAAAAATAGCTTATGCCAATAAGAGTCACAATAAGTATTGTTCACTATATGATTTTTTCACTTTAGGAATCAATCAGTTACATGCAGGACTTATATGCTACGCAGTACTTCTATATCACCTTGTAATCACTGATAAAAATGAAAGAACATGTTAGGGAATAAATGGCTTAGCTAATAGCCATCACATTACCATACGCCTTACATCAGCCAACAAGCCATTCAGGTAAACGAAAAATTTACCCGCATCGGCACCATTAATAGCTCTATGATCATAGGATAAAGAAAGTGGCAGCATTTTTCTGGGTTCAAATTCCTGACCATTCCAAACAGGTTTCACCGTTAATTTTGAAACACCCAGAATAGCAACTTCAGGCGTATTCACTATTGGAGTAAAACCTTGGCCACCAATCCCCCCCAAGCTGGAAATAGTAAAACAACCACCTTGCATATCAGCTGGCATAAGTTTTTTATCCTTGGCTTTCTGTGCCAGCTCTGTTGATTCGGCTGCTAAATCCCAAATCGATTTTTTATCAACATCACGAAGGACTGGAACCATCAAACCTGCAGGAGTATCAACAGCAACACCAATATGCACATAGTGTTTGTAGACCATGTGCTCACCATCAGCATGCAAAGACGCATTGAATTTTGGATTCGCTTTCAGTGCCAAAGCTGCCGCCTTCAATAAAAATGGCAAAGGCGTTACCTTCACACCCCGTTTCTCAGCTTCAGCCTTTAGCGATTTACGGAAGTCTTCCAAATCTGTCAGATCAGCATCATCAAACTGCGTCACATGAGGAACGTTCAACCAGCTACGATGCATATTGAAGGCGGTTACTTTATGTATCTTCGACAACGACTCAACTTCAACATCACCGAATTTGGAGAAGTCCACTTCAGGAACAGTGGGAATACTGCTGGCGGTTGTACCACTGGGTTTTTCCGTTAGTTTTTGTTTAACGAAGGCTTTAAGGTCATCCTTGGTAATACGACTTCTGGGGCCAGAACCCTTTAATGAAGTAATATCCAGACCCATTTCACGAGCCAGTTTTCTCACAGCCGGACCAGCGTAAACGTTATCACCCTTAAAAGGTTTTTCTTCTTCACTACTGACCGATGGAGTCGTTAAACGCTCACTGGCAAAAGCTGGAGAAGGAATCTCCGAATTATTTTCTGCAGAAACGACCGCAGCTTTACTTTCTTTTGGCGCACTCGGTTCTATCGTTTCTTGTGCAGTCGTTTCTTGTGCAGTTTTTTGAGGTGCTTGACCCGCAGCCACTTCCATGGCGGCTACTTCCATTTCTAAAAGCGCCGACCCTTCCGATACTGATGCCCCCTCTTCAATACTAAGGCTAACCACCAAGCCAGCAAAGGGAGAAGGAATTTCCATAGAGGCTTTATCGCTTTCTAACACAACTAACGAATCGCCTTCGGCAACCTGATCACCCGATTGAACGCAGACTTCAATGACATCAACGGCTTCAGCACCACCAATATCAGGAACGACTACTTTTTCTATTCGGGTTGCCGCTGCTGATTCGGAAACAACCTCGTCTTTAACTGCTTCTACAGTCGCAGGATTTGAAGCCGACTGCTGCTCTGATTGAACTGAGCTTGATTCGGCAGGCTGAGCATCAACTGTCGTTTCTGCTGTCGCATCAGTTTCAAGCTCAAGAATAATATCTCCCTCAGAAAGCGAATCACCATTCTCAATCTTAAGAGAAACTACTTTGCCCGCCATCGGAGATGGCACTTCCATAGAGGCTTTATCCGACTCCAGCACAATCAACGAGTCTTCTTCTGCCACTTGGTCGCCAACTGCAACGCAGATTTCGATAACTTCGACACCTTCGGCACCGCCTATATCGGGTACTTTTATCGTTTCAATACTCACAAGTCATCCTACACAATCGTTAATTAGCAGCTAACTGGATCAGATTTATCGTTGCTGATACCAAATGTTTTCATCGCCTTTGTGACTACTGATGCATCCATCTTTCCTTCGTCTACCAAAGATTTCAATGCAGCAATCACGACAAAATAGCGATCCACTTCAAAGTGATTTCTTAACTTACTACGCGTATCAGAGCGACCAAAACCATCGGTGCCCAGCACTCTAAATTGTCTACGTATAAAAGGAGCAAGTTGTTCACCATAGGATTTCATATAATCTGTGGCACAGATCACAGGTCCTTCACGGCTTTCCAATTGCTCAGCAACAAAGGCTTTTTTCAGCGGCTGATCAGGGTTCAACAAGTTCCAGCGGTCACACTCCATTCCTTCACGACGCAGTTCATTAATGCTGGTCATACTCCAGACGTCAGCATCAACATCAAATTCATTGCGCAAAATAATGGCGGCTTCTTGTACCTCACGCAGAATCGAGCCACTACCCATCAGCTGTACTGTTAACGATTTATCAGATTTAGCTTCTTCAATCAGGTACATCCCTCTGATGATGCCGTCTTCACAATCAGCAGGCATATCGGGGTGAAAGTAATTTTCGTTTTCAATGGTGATGTAGTAGAAGCAATTTTCCTTATCCTGATACATACGCTTTAAGCCATTTTGGATAATGACTGTTAGCTCATAGGCATAGGTTGGATCATAGGCAACACAGTTCGGAATCATATTCGCCATCAATAAGCTATGACCATCCTGATGCTGCAAACCTTCACCGTTCAAAGTGGTACGGCCCGCGGTCGCTCCAATCAAGAAACCGCGCGCCTGGGAATCACCTGCGGCCCAGGCCAAGTCCATGACTCGTTGAAAACCAAACATGGAATAAAAAATGTAGAACGGAATCATCGGGTAATTATGATTACTGTAAGAACAGGCAGCTGCCAGCCATGCAGAAAATGCGCCCGCTTCATTAATACCTTCTTCCAGGATTTGTCCCTTTTTATCTTCCTTGTAATACATGATTTGATCGGCATCATGCGGGGTGTAACGCTGCCCCTGCGAAGAATAAATACCTAATTGACGAAACATACCTTCCATGCCAAAAGTTCTAGCTTCATCCGGCACAATAGGAACAACCTGATGGCCAATGTTTTTATCCTTGGTCAACGTTGACAGAGTTCTGACGAAGGACATAGTGGTGGAAATTTCGCGCTTGCCACTACTTTTCAACTGACTCTTCAGGCTATCTAAAGACGGTGCTTCCAACGCTTTAAAATCAGCCTGTCGCGATGGAATAAAACCGCCTAACTCCTCTCGACGTTTACGCATGTAAACCATTTCCGGGCTATCGGGCGATGGACGATAGTAAGGCACATCCTTTAATTCATCATCGCTGATCGGTATGGCAAAACGATCACGGAATTTCTGCAGGCTTTCAAAGTCAAGCTTCTTCAGCGAGTGCGTTTCATTTTGCGCCTCACCAGAGGCTCCCATTCCATAGCCCTTCACTGTCATTGCCAATACAACCGTAGGCTGACCTTTGGTTTTTACTGCTTCATCATAGGCTGCATACACTTTATAAGGATCGTGCCCACCCCGATTGAGATACATAATATCGTTGTCGGAAAGATCCGATACCAACTCTAACAATTCAGGGTACTTACCGAAGAAATGCTCACGGGTATAGGCACCGCCATTGGCTTTATAATTCTGCAGTTCACCATCGCAGACTTCATCCATACGCTGCTTTAACAAACCGGTGGTATCTTTCTCTAGTAGAGGATCCCAATGCCGCCCCCAAATGACTTTGATGACATTCCAGCCGGCACCGCGGAATACACCTTCCAGCTCTTGAATAATCTTGCCATTACCTCTAACAGGACCATCAAGTCGCTGTAGATTACAATTCACCACAAAAATCAGATTATCGAGCTTTTCACGTCCAGCCAGTGAAATAGCACCCAATGACTCTGGTTCATCACACTCACCATCACCCAAAAAAGCCCACACTTTGCGATCAGTTTGATCAACCAGCTCTCGACTCTGCTGATATTTCATCACATGGGCCTGATAAATCGCTTGAATGGGACCTAAGCCCATGGAGACTGTCGGGAATTGCCAGTAATTGGGCATCAACCAGGGATGTGGGTAAGAAGACAGCCCATTACCCCCTACCTCACGGCGGAAATTATCTAGCTGTTCTTCGGTTAAACGCCCTTCCAGATAAGAACGCGCATACATCCCTGGCGCACTGTGACCCTGATAATAAATCAAGTCACCAAGACCGTTGTCATTACCTTTAAAGAAATAGTTAAAGCCAATATCGTAAAGGGTAGCAGCAGAAGAGAAGGATGAGATATGCCCACCGAGACCATCATCATTATCATTAGCGCGCATCACCATGGCCAAAGCGTTCCAACGAATAATGGAGCGAATCCGTCGCTCCATAAACAGGTCACCCGGCATACGCCGCTCTTGGGTTGGTTTAATGGTATTGCGAAAAGGAGTGGTAATAGCCGAAGGCAGCATTTTGCTACCCTTTTGAGCTGCACGCTCTGACAATACTCTCAGCAGGAACCCAGCTCTCTCAATGCCCCCTTCCTGAGACAAGACATCATCAAGGGCCTCTTTCCACTCAGCCGTTTCCGTTGGATCTATATCCGACATAACTCTCCCCTGGGATTGTCAGGAAATTTATCATCAATCCTGACAACTAAAACCATCTTAAAAAACCAAAATAGGCAGAAAGCGGTCTATAAACCACATATCTGCCTAATCGCTTAGCTATCAAACTCTTATGTACAACTTATATTTTGTAAAATTTTTACACGTCAAACATATTATTTCAACGTTAAATTGCAAAAAGCGGAGTAAAAATACAAAAAATACCGCTTTAACTTTAATTCAGGGCAACTGCAACTACATCAAAAAGTAAAAATACTACAAAATCAGCGGTTATCCGGTTCGAGAGCAATGCGCACACGATTATTGCTCAGGGCAATTGCATTCCAATCCCCCGAGGTGAGGTCATCCAACTCAACAGGATAAGCAAATTTAGGTGCTCTCGAGCCCATAGGAATAATTTCCAGTCTTATACCCGCCAACTCATCATTTAAACCAGCATTTGTTATGTAACGACTAAAATTTTCGCTCTGCGCAATAGAATTCTGCATTGCTGCCTGCTGGGAGGAACCGATCATATTACAAGCTGTTATAGGTAAATCTGAACGTGGCAACATGGTGATTTCAGTACCATCTTCCAAAGGCACATTTACCAGGCAAAAATCACCAACATGCCCTTCAAGTACTATTGTTCCCTTGAAATCTGCAGCCTGCAGCCTCGATACCAATTCTTGCAGCAATGCCAACCTTTCTCCCGCAAATGGCAACTCTCCATAATCGAAACTCTCTTGACGATTTAACGCCCATGCTAGCGTGTTGATATATTGAGCTTGCTGACGCTTTAATTGCTGTAGGTTTTCTTCTGCAGGCAAGTACAAAGACAACAACCAGAAAGTCGGCACCAGCCAAACCACAGTAAACAACCATTGTCGAGGAGTACCCAGAAAAGGTCTGCTAGCGGCAGCGGGCAGGTCCTGTAATTCAGGCATGACATATGTGCCCGATGCACTGGGGACAAACTCATCTTCCACTTCATCATCGACATCAATATCGATCTGCTCAATTTCTGGAATCGTTGCATTGATTGCACTATTAATACGGTCCAGAATTTCGTTTAAATCCTTATCTCTCGCTGGTTTGGAAAGAATATCAATAGCGCCCAGCGCTTTTGCCTGACCAACATACATATCACCCTGCTTGGTAGTATGCATAACAATGGGGATGGAAGCTTTGCGGGGATTAGATTTAATGGCTTTAACTGCAGCGAATCCATCCATACCCGGCATCATGTGATCCATAAAAATCACGTCGGGATGGTGGTCTTTCAAATACTCAATAGCCTCCTCTCCAGACTCGACCATTGCTGCAGGAATTTTGAGCTTATCGAGCATCTTACTGAGCGCAATTCTGGCAGTTTTTGAGTCATCGACAATTAAGGCCTGCTGCACAGCTAATAATCCTTTGGAGAAGAAAACAAACAGTAAAAACTCTCACCACAAGGATAGACTGATTTTTTAAGATTTCTATTCTTACCGTTAGTTTTGTTCTGCAAACCGATAAAAGGCTTGATTTACTTTGAAATTCAATAAATCAGCCACTTTCACTACATCAATGCCCTTATCTGCAGAAAATTTACCCTTAGCATAAATCCACACGGCTCTGTGCATTGCCAGGACATCCTCGGCAAAAAACGTCCTCCACTGTTCAAACGTTAATGTTTCTAACTCAGCAACTAATTGCTCTTTATAATCAAAACCAAAATAGAACTGATGGATATCCTGCCAATATTCTTCTGTTTGCTCCTGAAGGTTTTTAGGCACTTCAGACAAGCTCTTTATCAAAACACCGCGATGCTTTTGGAATGTTTCCTGAGAAGCTTTATTCAATAACACATGCTGATCAGCAATAAACTGCTCAATTTCTCGCTTTAACGCCTCCGGCCCAGCAACTGGAGACTGCACCAAAAAGAAAATACCAGGCACATCCATTAAGGGATAAACCCCTGAAGTAACCACATAGCCCAGCTGCTTCTCGGTTCTTAACACCGTATAAAAATCGGAACGTAACATTTGCGAAGAAACGGCCAACGCCACTTGGCGTTTTTTGTTGACCTCAGCCGCTTGCAAATATAATAGGATCGCAGCATCATCATGTTCACTTTCCAACTCATACGCTAAGTGGCCATCATTCAACTTAACCACCTCCAACGCTGGCGCAAGTTTGGTTTCTTCTAACAGGGAAGCACGTACTAGCTCACCAAGCGCCAATGCCTCTTCCGATAAATAATTCCCATGAATCAGCACATTAATTTCACCCGTCGTTAATAGTTGCTTTTGGAATTGATCAAAATTCGCTGAATCAAGCTTTTTATAAGCCTCAAGCAACTGCTCGTCAGGCCACTGATTCCGATACAACATTTTGCTGACATCAGCTATGGCACGGGGATATGGTTGAGCTTTTATTTCATTTTCCAACTGGCGGATTCTGCTCTTAAGAATACTGTCGAAGCGTTGTTGATCAACATCGGTATTTTTAATGGCCAATAGAATTTCTTTAAGCAATACTTCTTGCTTTTCGTCAAACCCTGAAATACGAACTGACAAACCCTGTGAATGCGATCGAATGGAATATTGCAATCCTGCCAACATAGCGGGATAAGATAATTCATTTAATTTATCAGAAACCATCCTGCTGAAAATATCCAACTTGGCGCGTTCTATTGCAGATCGATTAACCAAAGGCGTTTTTAAACTAAAAAACACATTCCCCTTGGGCAAACGATAACGCTGATCCTGCTTATGCCACAGCTTAAATCCCGCATCACTAATCAATAACTTTGGTGAATCAGTCAGCTGGTCTTCTTTGTCAACAGGCTTCAACTCAAGATTTTCAGCAACAAACACATTGGGCTCAGGCAATAGAATTTGAGGATTAACCCCAACATTTTTCCAGCGTTCCAGCTCTTCATCAGAAAAAGGCCGAACACTATAATCGGCTTGATAAAAGTGTGTTTTCTGATCTACCAGAACCTCAGGAGCAATCACAGTAATCCAACTGTTCTCTGGCTTAAGAAAAGACAGAAAACGCTCAATCAATGGATAATCATAATCCTCCATTAAATAGTTCGCTCGCAAAACATCTTCAGCTGGAAAATACTGCAGCTGCGAGGCTAAACCTAATACATAATTCATCGGCCGAGATGTGGTTTGATAACGAAACTTCTGCTGAGCAATATTTTTTTGTTCTTTATACAACCAGGGTTGATCACCAGTTTCAGCTATCCGATTAATCGTCTGGAAGACTGCATCAGTGATATCATCGATATGAGCTACGCCCTCTTCAGTCAACGCAATCGAGATCGTATAGGTTGCTCCACCTCGAAAACTTAATCCGAGGCCAGCACTCAGGCCATCAACCCAACCTTGCGCTTTTAAATAAGACAGCAAGCTTCCTTCACCTTCATGGCCAATAATATTGCCCAGATACTGCATCGGCTTTTGTCGGTAAAAAGGATTGACCTCTTCTATCGGAAAAGCGATTTCCATTCTCCGCTTTTCCTGTTCCGGCAACATATTTATTCTTAAAGGCAAAGCATGGTGTTTTTGGGAAAATAATGGCTCCTTCACAGTTTCCGGGGTTTTACCCGTGTTAGCGATTTTTGAGAACTTATCCCTAACCATGACTTCCAGTTCTGACAAGGGTTGATCTCCCATCACCACTAGCGTCATCATGCTAGCCGAATAATATCGTTGATAAAAATCTAACAACTGTTGACGCAGGGATTGTTGACCATTATCAACTGTTAACGTTTGTAGATTACCGACACTGAATTTCGCAAATGGGTGCTCAGGGCTAATCACCTGTTTAAATACATCCAAGGCACGACGCTGTTCATTATTTAACTTTGAAGTGTATTCAGAGTGCACCGCATTTTTTTCACGCTCCACATATTCTTCGGAAAACAAGGGCGCAATAAAAAATTGTGCAAAACGGTCAAGCGCTTGATCGAGATAGATAGGGTCTATATCAAAAAAATAATTGGTATGCTCAAAGGAAGTGTAAGCATTGTGCCGGCCGTTATGAGAAGAAATAAATTCCTGATACTCACCGGCAACAGGATATTTTTCCGTCCCTAAAAACAACATATGTTCCAAAAAATGTGCCAGCCCCTGAAACGCTTTCGGATCACTACCCGACCCCACATGTACATCCAGCGACGCCGCAGCCTTTTCTGTTTTAGGGTCAGATATCAATAGCACCTTCAACTGATTAGGTAACTCTACATACCGATAATCTTTTCGATCACTATCGCTTTTTATAATCCTTGGCGATTCAATTGGTGTAGAAACCAGCGAACATGAACTGAGAACAGCCAACGAAGTAATTAGAAATATAAATAAAGATAAAAATCGATTAACGCGAGATAAAACAAAACCCATATAAACACAACCTAAACAGGGAAAAATGTATTTTTATTAATTAAAGAAAAGTTCAAGCTTCGGCACTGGGAGAATTCATTTTTGCCGCCTCAATTGTGACAACTGACGGCCAGGCACTCAATACTGCTTTGATTAATGTCGCTAATGGAATAGCAAAAAATACACCCCAAAGCCCCCAAAGACCGCCAAAAATCAATATTGCCAAAATAATCGCTACCGGATGCAAATTTACTGCTTCTGAAAATAACAACGGCACCAGTACATTGCCATCCAACGCCTGAATAATGCCATAGACAATGATTAGCGTATAAAATTCCGACCCCAAACCCCACTGGAAGAAACCAATTACTGCGACAGGAATCGTTACTACCACTGCACCGATATAGGGGATCACAACAGATAAACCAACCAGTAATGCCAGTAACGCGGCGTAGTTAACGCCGATAAAAGCGAAAGAGACATAAGTCACCACACCAACAATAACAATTTCTATTGCCTTACCCCTTACATAATTAGCCACCTGATCATTCATTTCGTGCCAAATTTCTCTAAGCATAGGCCTCTGAGCGGGAAGAAAGGATCGACACCAACTTAATAACAACTCTTTGTCTTTAAGAAAAAAGAACACCAGTATCGGCACAAGAATTAGATAGATCAGCATACCAATAACATTCGGCAAATTGGAAATTGAAATAGATAGTACCAACTGCCCCAGCTTGCCCAATTCAACGGTTAACAACGATATCCATTCCTGTACCTGTTCTTCAGAAAAAAGCGTTGGATATTGTTCAGGTAAAATCTGCAATTGCTGTTGAATTTCAACAATCATTCCCGGCAGTTCATTAAATAAATTAATTAACTGTTGCCAGGCGAGTGGCAGTACAACCAACAGAATTGCAAAGAAAGTGCCTACAAATATAAGGAAGGCAATAGTTACAGCAGCCCATTGCGGCATATCACGGGCAGTTAATTGTGCAATCAGCCCTTGCATCATAAAGGCCAGGATAAGGCTGGTAATAGCTGGCGCCAACACCGTGCCCATTGTCATCAACAAAATGAGAGCAACGATGATAATCAATAATAAAATGATCGATTCTTCTTCAAAGAAAATTTGATCGATCCACTTTTTTAAGACATTGAACATGACGGCCTCATCTTGCCAACTGAAAAAACAGGCAAATTATTTTTTTTGTAGCAAATAACGGTAAACACCATCTTGCTCTGAGCGATCGAGTAGAAGATGACCGCTTTGTTGAGTAAAGACTTCAAAATCACGCCAAGAGCCTTTATCAGTGGAAATAACACATAACTGCTCTCCGCTTGTCATAGCGTTAATCGCCTGCTTGGCTTTTAATAACGGTAATGGGCAGGTTAGTCCGGATGTATCCAGCTCAGTAGGTGTATTACTCATGCACAAACTCTTAATTTTTTTACTATCGATAACCCAATGCGCCGCTAGTATACCGACATGACCATATAGACCCAAGATATATTCTGGCACACAGGTCACAATCAAAAGACAGTATGTAAGGAATTTTTGTCTATTCGTACAGTCGAAGCAAAATGATAACCATTGGTTCGACTAGCTAGTTATACGCTATTATTGATCTAGCTAATCCATAGAGATCTGCTAACGTGTTAACCCATATTTACAATAACGATGAGACAAGGCAATTACCCCGTGCAAAGGTTCACCAGAAGCAATACTTTCCTGCACGTTGCAGTTAGTTTTCTGTTACTGATTTATCTTCTGAGCCCGCATCAGCTCCCGGCACAATCCAAGGCAGAAATACAACTTCCTGAATTGGGAGATGCCAGTTCCAGCACATTCTCACTGCAGCAGGAATATCAGCTGGGCAGAGCCTGGCTAATGGCCTTTAGAAGCCAGGTAAGAACCGTCCACGATCCGCTGCTGGAAACCTATATCGAGGATTTAGTCTATAAGTTAGCTACCTATAGCGAATTAAAGGACCGCCGACTAACAACCATTATTGTCGATAATCAATCAATAAACGCCTTTGCTGTCCCAGGTGGTGTCATTGGTGTGCACAATGGTCTTTTGCTACATGCCGATACTGAGGCACAGCTGGCCTCCGTACTGGCTCACGAATTAGCCCACATTAGCCAGCGTCATTTCGCCCGCAGTGTCGAAGCGCAAAAACGTAGTGCAATACCCAATATGGCGGGATTGTTGGCCGGTATTATTTTAGCTGCTACCGCAGGAGGTGATGCGGGACTCGCTGCCATCACTGCAACACAAGCGGCTTCTCTCCAAAGCCAACTCAGATATAGTCGCCTACATGAGCAAGAAGCCGACCGCAAGGGAATGGAAACCCTGGCCAGAGCCGATATGGACCCCAACGCTGCCGCCGCAATGTTTGAAAAAATGCTAGCAGCGACGCGCTACTCAGGTAACAGGCCTCCAGAATTTCTGTTAACCCACCCCGTGACTGAAAGCCGTATCAGTGATGCACGAAATCGAGCTAGAAATTACACGCGCAAAATGCGCACGGATAGCAATTACTACCAACTAATGCGTACACGAGTTGAACTGAGTTTTATTGATACCCCTCAGGAAGCAGTGAAGCAATTCAGGGCTAAAGCAGAATCAAAGCCTCGATATCCAGATGCTACCGAATATGGATTGGTATTAGCACTGACCACCAGCGGCAATTACGACGAAGCACAGTCACGACTTAATAAATTACGCAAGGTAGATGTTGCTGAACCGGCCTATTTGGTCGCCCAAGGTGAACTATTCATTGCTTCTGGACAATTAGCCGAAGCCATTTCTCTATTGCAAAATGCTCTGTCAGTAGCGCCCGGCAATCATCCATTAACCATGGCATTAGCTGAAGCCTATTTAAAATCCAATCAACCACACAAAGCTGAGCAACTACTTAAAAATCATTCCAAACATAGACCCCATGATCCCTACGTCTGGTATTTACTGGCGGAAACTCACGGACTGGCGGGCGATATCATCGGTGTTCATCAGGCAAGAGCTGAATTTTTTGTATTAAACGGAAATTTGGGTAGAGCCTCACAGCAGCTGAGCTATGCCTTACCGCTGGTTAAAAACGACAATCTAACCACTACCAAAATCCAGGAACGAATCAGGCAAATTAAACAACTCGAACAGCGAGTGAGGAATCTTTAGTTACTCTAACTCCTCCCCTAAAAAGTTCAGCACCAAAAAAGGGCTATATAAATAGCCCTTTTTTGGTTTGTTTAGTCTTTATTACTACTTACGAGCAGTGGAGAAATCCAGCATCCGCCGTAACGGCACCATCGCACGCTGCCCCAGCTCCGGATCTACAAAAATCTCATTACCTCCCTGCTTGAGCACATCACACAAGTTCACCAAGCTGTTCATTGCCATCCAGGGACAATTGGCGCAGCTACGACAGGTGGCGCCGCTACCCGCCGTTGGTGCAATAATAAATTCCTTATCAGGCACCATTTGCTGAAGCTTGTAAAAGATGCCCTGATCAGTCGCCACAATAAATTGCTGATTAGGTAACGTCTTGGCCGCATTGATAATCTGTGTGGTTGAACCCACATGGTCCGCCAGCTGTACCACTGAGGCAGGGGACTCAGGGTGAACCAAAATAGCCGCATCAGGATAGATTGCTTTCAAATCCGTCAGTGCGCTGGCTTTAAATTCCTCATGAACGATACAGGCGCCATCCCACATCAGCACATCAGCACCTGTTTGATTCTTAACGTAACTACCCAAGTGTTTATCGGGGGCCCATAAAATCTTCTGGCCCTGGGAATCCAGATAATCAACGACATCACGAGCAATACTTGATGTCACCACCCAATCCGCACGTGCTTTTACTGCAGCAGAAGTATTGGCATAGACCACCACAGTGCGATCGGGATGCTGATCGCAAAAGGCCGAGAATTCTTCAGCCGGGCAGCCAATATCCAGAGAACAGGTAGCCTCCAATGTCGGCATCAGAACACGCTTTTCCGGAGAAAGAATTTTTGCGGTCTCGCCCATGAATTTAACCCCGGCTACCACTAAAGTCGAAGCATCACTCTCCTTACCAAAACGAGCCATTTCCAGAGAGTCGGAGACACAACCACCGGTTTCTTCAGCCAACTCCTGAATCATCGGGTCGGTGTAATAATGAGCCACGAGCACCGCATTTTCGCGTACTAATAAGGATTTAATATCATCGCGCAAAGACTGCCGTTCTGGAGCAGATAATACACCAGGCTCTTCAATACGATCTAAATAATCACGAACCAGCTGCTGATCAGCAGCCTGCCGGGCTAATACGGCTTCGGCCATATAACTGGATACCTCTATAGAAAATCAAGCTAATGACGTTAATTTTAACAGAAACAAGCATCAATTAGGCCAATTTAAATCAACGCATTTTCAGTAAAGGCAATCAGGGAAATCTTGAGGAAAATAAAAAAGGCGTAACTCCAGGTCTGGACGTCAATTAATCTTGGCACTGATAGAGAGGTAACAACGCTCAATATTGTAAATCGGGCTGGTTTCCCAACCACAGAGCCCTAAGGCGGATATGTAGGCAACATCCATAAAACAATGATAGAAACTGACATCACCTTTTCCAAATCATAAAGCATTCATACAACTTATTAACATTAATAAAATGTATTAATTATTATGATCTTATTATGTTATTTATACTGCGACCGCAATACACGACATTGGAGTTATTGTGGCTGAATTAATATTGCTGCGACACGGCCAAGCATCCTTCGGCACTGACAACTATGACAAACTGAGTGAATTAGGCCACCAACAATCACGTTGGTTAGGGCAACATTTACGACAACTGGATCAAAAGATTGATCGAATCGTGACTGGAAACATGCTCCGCCATCATCAAACAGCCGAAAGCTTTATTGAAGGCTTGAAATTGAATATCACCCCGGAATCACACCCTGGCCTGAACGAGTACAACTTTAAAGGCCTGCTCGAACCACTGAAACAATATTTTTCAGAACACTGGGTGGAAACCGGACACGCTCGCAGAGACTACTATTACAATATGAAATGCGCACTGAACTACTGGATGCAAGGCTTGATAGAGAGTGATGGATACGACACCTGGCCCAAATTCTGCGAGCGTGTCCAGGATGCTTTTAGATTTTGTTATGACCACCCAGCCAAAAATATTCTCGTCATTACCTCAGGTGGACCAATCTCAGTTATTCTGGGGGATGTATTGCAATTAGATAAAGAACGAATCTGCAATATCACCTTACAAATCAAAAACACCAGCATCAGCAAAGTGTTATACAACCAAACAGATTTTAATGTCGACAGCTTTAATGATATCAGCCATTTACTATCAGCCGAACGACAGCAACATATTACGTTTTCATAATTTTATTCTTTACTCTGGGAAGTAGCTCCATGTTTGAATTTAGTGACAAGTCCATACAACTGCAAAACAAGTTGCTTAGATTTATGGATGACCATATTTATCCCAATGAAAAAAACTATGCTCAGCAACTTCATCAAGCTGACAATCGTTTTGCTGCTCTTCCACTCATGGACGAATTAAAAGATAAAGCGCAATCAGCTGGTCTTTGGAATTTATTTGTGCCCGAAGAACATGCCGTTTTTTGTGACCACGGCGGACTTTCCTTTTTTGACTACGCACCATTGGCTGAAATTATGGGCCGGGTAATCTGGTGCCCTGAAGTCTTTAACTGTAACGCACCCGATACTGGCAACATGGAAGTGTTAATGAACTTCGCCACCCCAGAGCAACAAGAACAATGGCTCAAGCCTTTATTAGCCGGAGAAATTCGCTCATCTTATGCAATGACTGAACCTCAAGTCGCCTCTAGTGACGCGACTAATGTAGAACTTAGTATCGTCAAGGATGACAACCAATGGGTACTTAATGGCCGTAAATGGTTTATTACCAACGCAATGTACGAACGCACTAAAATTTTTATCGTAATGGGCAAGTCTGACCCTGAAAACCCTAACCGCCACTTACAACAAACACAAATACTTGTGCCTAAAAATACACCGGGCTTAGAAATTGTCAGACCACTAACCACGCTGGGCTATGATGATGCCCCCATTGGCCATGCTGAACTGTTATTCAATAATGTACGTGTACCGATAGATAATGTACTACTAGGCGAAGGTTGCGGCTTTGAAATTGCTCAAAGCCGTTTGGGCCCTGGGCGTATGCACCATTGCATGCGCTTAATAGGTGCTGCTCAACGTTCATTGGAACTAGCCTGCAAACGCGCCACTTCTCGTACCACCTTTGGCCGACCTTTGAGCAAGCATCAATCAGTACGCGAAGATGTCTCCAAGAGTTTCTCCGAAATTGAAATGGCTCGCTTACTAGTGCTTAAAACCTGCAAAAAAATCGATAACGAAGGCGTGCCCGCTTCCGTTGATATGATTGCTGCTACTAAAACAACGATTCCTCTGTTAGTACAACATGTGATTGATCGCTGCATGCAGTTACATGGTGCCGGCGGCCTCACCGAAGATTATATGATGGCCGAAGCATTCAACTATGCGCGCTGGTGTCGCCAGGCTGATGGCCCGGATCAGGTTCACCAAATGGCACTGGGCAAATTAATTATCGATCGCTATTCAACATAATGACGGCATAATAACGATAAAAAGGAAACTCACTATGTCCACCGCCAATAGTTTTGATTTTGATACCAATAAACTAGCTATTTATCTGGAACAACAAATCAACGGTTTTAAAGGCCCTATAACTGCTGAAAAATTTGCTGGCGGCCAGTCTAACCCCACTTTTCTAATCAATGCAGCAAGTGGCAAATATGTATTACGCCGCAAACCTTCAGGAGAATTATTGAAAAGCGCTCATGCTGTTGATCGTGAATATAGAGTGATATCAGCGCTGGCTAATACCGATGTCCCAGTACCTAAGGTATATCACTTGTGCGAGGATGATACAGTGATCGGCAGCATGTTTTATGTAATGGAATATATAGATGGTCGCGTCATGTGGGATCCCGCCCTACCAGACGAAAACGAAGAAAATAGAAAAGCGATTTATAGCGAAATGAATCGTGTGTTAGCGGCGTTGCACTCAGTCGATATTGAAACCGTAGGCCTTAGTGATTACGGCAAATCAGGCAATTATTTTGAGCGTCAAACCGGCCGCTGGAGTAAACAATACCGAGCTTCTGAAACAGAAGTCATCCCCGAGATGGAAACTCTCATCGAATGGTTACCTGCCAATATGCCAGCAGATGATGGCAAAGTGGCTTTAGTCCACGGCGACTTTCGCCTGGACAACATGATGTTTCATCCAACCGAAGTTAAAGTACTGGCACTAGTAGATTGGGAGCTCTCAACTTTAGGGCATCCCTATGCCGACTTAGCTTACCAATGCATGCAACTGCGCATGAAACGCACCAGCAATATGCCTGGCCTGGGAGACGTCGAGCGCATTTCGTTAAATATTCCCACCGAAGAAGAATATGTGGCCGAATATTGCGAGCGTATGGGGCTGGAAGCCATTCCCAACTGGAATTTTTACCTGGCATTTAGTTTTTTCAGATTTGCAGCGATTTTGCAGGGAGTCAAAAAACGTGCCATTGATGGCAATGCCTCCAGCGATAAGGCAATGAAGATGGGAGAATTAGTGAAACCGTTAGCAGAAATGGCGGTAACGCTAATTTAAAACTGCACTTACATAACAACTATGCCATGACAACCTGCAGCCTGAAAGCAACTTTATATACATTAATTTAATTTATGATTGCTTATAATTTAAATAAATTAGAAAAATAAAAATCGAAACTTTATATTTCCTTAAAAAGAATAAAACCTTACTTATTCACGTAATAAAAATATCTATTTTATATAACCAATATAAACATTCTTTGACCTAAGCAACTAGGCAAAATAAATTATAAAATTAAGTAAAAACAGCTACAAGAACTACTAATAATGATAACTCCTCTATCTAACAGAGCTTTAAAGGTAGCTGAAGTATAAAGCCGGTTTGTAACACATATTTCTATAAAAAAAGCGTGTGGAATACTGCAATCAGGGCGATCAATCCTTTCCAAATTTACAGCTCTGGCTGCAAACAGTGAGTGAGTGGTCTGGTCACTAGACGTGTTAATCCATAGCACTTCTGACACCAGAAATACTAACTAAGAAGCGTTAATCGCTATAAAACCGAGGAAGAAACGCCATGTCATATCATCAAAACTATCTTAAGCGTTCTATTTGTCTGGCAATGCTGATGGGGAGCACCTTGCCTGTAGCACCGTCCTTCGCCCAGGAATTTACACTGGAAGAAGTGATAGTAACTGCTCGTAAACAGGAAGAATCTGTCAATGATATCCCTGTGGCGGTAACCGCCATGTCAGGTGATCAGATGGAATCTTTACAAGCTTTTGATCCCACAGCTCTGTCTCAATATGTACCAGGCTTGACCGTTATCCCGTCATCGACCACACCGATTTACACTATTCGAGGCGTGGGTTTTAACTCAGGTTTAACAACATCAACCGGTACAGTAGGCATCAGTCATGACCAAGCGACACTACCTTTTCCTGCTATGAGTCGGGGTATGGTATTTGACGTTGAACGGGTAGAGGTACTGAAAGGTCCTCAGGGTACTCTGTATGGACGTAGTACTACTGGCGGTCAGATCAACTACATCATGAATAAACCCACCGACGATTTTGAATCATCAGTGATGGTAGAAGGCGGCAGTTATGCTTCATGGGGAATCGAAGGTTTTGTAAGTGGTCCTATTGTGGGCGATTCGTTACGTGGTCGTTTGTCTTTAAAAACCAAACAGTCGGATAAAGGTTGGCAGAGGAGCGTATCTTCTGATCGAACCAATGGTGAAGAAGACCGAAGTTCAGGTCGCCTCATTTTAGATTTCACCCCTAACGATGCACTGCAAACTACGCTGACCTATAGCTACTGGGAAGATAAAAGTGATGTGTTAGCAGGTCAAAATATTCAATTTGCTGCCGAGGTTGAAGACGGTGATTTGGATATCAATGATCCTGAAGCAGTAACTGAGTTCCTAGACGGTTTTTCCGACCCCTTTGAGCGAGCGGCTATGGAAGCACAAATTAATTCAGTAAGACCCGGAAGAGACTGGGATTCAACCAGTGCGGAATGGCCAGATGTATCAGTTTATCAACTTGATCCAGCCCGCTTTTCAGGACCCTATAATCAGAATACGCGCCCTTTCCCTGGTATTAACCAAAAGCAACATATGGCCGATTTCAAGGTACAGTGGGATTTCGCTGATGACATGTCTTTGATATCACAAACTACCTACGTTGACTATGAGAATGATACTGCCGTACATGGTTCTGCCTCAACGATAGAAAACGGTGGTGGAAGAAACTTATCAGACCTACAAACATTAACTACAGAATTGCGTTTAACCGGATTGGCCTTTGATGAGCAACTGAGCTATCAAGTCGGTACAATGTGGGCTAAAGATGATCTGCTGACTAGAGGCCAAGTCTATATTCAAGATACTGGTACTTTATATGGCTTTCGAGATTTAGCCTCCGGGCTTGCTGGACTGTGGCAACTGATATATGACTTGGACCAGAATTTTCCAGGCATTCCTATTATTGGCCCACTCATTCCTGCACGCGCGCCTCTCGGCGACCCCCCAGTCCCTAACTCACTCCCCTTCCAACAATGGGAAGACGCAATTGTTGAACTTGATGCGTTGAGATTGTCTGATCCAGCCGCTGCCGCTGCACTATTAGGTACTCGTCCCTCAGCTGCAGATATAGCAAATGCAGGCGAAGGCTTCCGGACTTGGGAAGCTTTCAATGATGTGGAATCAACAACCTGGGCTGTTTTTGCACATGGCCAATATGAAATTAATGAAGAATGGACCTTGGAAACTGGTATTCGCTATACCGACGTGGATGCCGAAAATCGAGCCTGTACCCGCGATGTGGATGCTGATTTCAACATACATTCCAGCTGGAATTTTGTGTTCTTTAACCCTGTTGGTAGCGTCCCTAATTTAGCTGATGGTTCGGGTGATCCAAGAAATGCACCTGCCGCTGGTGAATGTTTTGTATTAGAAACTACCAGAGGTGTGCAGCCAGGTGACGACAGAATACCCGTAGATGCCAATGGTAGACCGCATGATTTGGACGAAGATAACACCTCAGTCAAAATAGCTTTAGATTATAGGCCAAACGATGACATTATGTACTATGGCTCTTTCGCTGTTGGCTATAAAGCGGGTTCTTTTAACACCACCAGCGCATTCACCTCTGTTCAACTAGAACCCGTTGTCCAGGAAAAAGTGACAGCCTATGAACTGGGCTTCAAGTGGAGCGCTCATGAAACGGTTCATTGGAATGCAAGTGTGTATTTTTACGAGTATGAAGATAAGCAGTTAGGCGGCACGATTCCTGACGAAGTTTTCACCACTCTCACTTCTGTTGTTAATGTACCAGAATCTGAAGTCTGGGGTGTGGAGACTGATATCACCTGGGCACCCAATGCGAACTGGTTTTTTACTGCTAATGCCGCCTACTTGAATACGGAAATTACTGAATATATAGGCTACGATCCAGAAAATGGTGAAGAGGTAGATTTATCCGGCTTTGAATTTGCGTTATCACCTGAAGTTCAGTTTACGTTATTAGCCTCCTATAACACGGATATAGCCGATAATTGGAATCTGCGAATTAATGCGGATATGTCCTATACATCGGCACAGGTAGGAGCATTAGGGGCCATTACCGATATATTTGATATCGATGCCTACACAATTCTCGGCTTGAGTGCGAACTTGAGTTCACATGATGGTCTATGGGAAACCCAATTATGGGGTAGGAACATTATGGATACTTACTACTGGACAGGTGTCGGTGCTGCACTCGATACAGCCACTCGAGGTGTTGGTATACCACGTACATGGGGCCTAACAGTTCGTAGAAACTTCTAGCCTCCTCCTTTCCCCCGTATCTTCCGAGGGTTGGCGTATACTGGATTACAGTGTGCGCCTTTTTTTAAACTAAATCATTTAAAACTAAACCACCCAAAATTGACAACCACTCTATAGTTTTCAGTGCAGCGACAATACTTTCAACACTTCCACAAATAACTATTAATTAAATAGATTAATATTAATAACAGAAATAAATTATGGTGATATAGAATACAAGCTTATACTCATTTCATTAATTCAGAGAAAGCCCCCCTTGTCTTGATTACAAGTTTGGTTCTGCTATTGCGCTACGTGTATAAATAAAAACTGTATTTGCAAGCAGCTACAACCGCGACTATTCCAGTCCAAACACAATTACGAATGGGGTTCATGTAATTCTTTTTGCCAACTAATCAGCACTAGCTAAATCGAGCTATTAATTAAGGAACCAATAATGACTACCAGCTTAAATCCAGCTATTGAAGAAGTACCTCAAGAATCGGATATGCGAAAAGTCGCTCTAACGTCACTCGTTGGCACCAGTATCGAATGGTACGACTTTTTTCTTTATGCCAGTGCTGCAGCCTTAGTATTTCCTACACTTTTTTTTCCTGAGGTAGATGAAACCACTGCGCTGATTTTATCCTTTGGCACCTTTGCTTTTGGTTTTATTGCAAGGCCATTAGGAGGAATCTTATTTGGCCACTGGGGCGATAGAATAGGCCGCAAAAAAACATTGATCATTGCGCTAATGATGATGGGCATTTCATCAACCTTGATCGGCATGCTACCCACTTACGCTACCATTGGTATCGCTGCGCCAATTCTACTCACCGTATTACGATTTGCTCAGGGTCTGGCTATTGGCGGTCAATGGGGTGGCGCTATGTTATTGGTTACTGAAAGTGCTCCCGATAATAAACGTGGTTTTTATGGTTCCTTTGCTCAAGCCGGTGCACCCGTTGGCGTCATTCTCGCCAATCTCGCCTTTATTATCATCAGCACCTCTGTGTCGGAAGAATTTTTTATGTCCTGGGGTTGGCGTATACCCTTTCTCGCCAGTGTCGTTTTAATCGGGGTATCTATGTATATCCAGCTACATATGGAAGACACAGAAGCCTTTAGAAAATTGGAGCAGATACAATCCGACCAACAAACCGATAGTACTCAAAGCAAACCTCAACACTCACCGATTTTGTTAGCGATAAAACGCTATCCAAAACGCATTATGCTTGCCGCAGGAGCCTTTCTATCAATACAGGTAACATACTACATCTTAATTGCCTTTATCCTGGCCTACGGAAGTGATCCTACCGGTGCAGGCGTCTCACGTGAAAGTATGTTAATTGCTGTCCTGCTGGCATCGGCAGTACAAATACCTTTCCAGACTTGGTCAGCGTCCTACTCTGACAGAAATGGTAGAAAAGGTATTTTTATGGCAGGTGCAATATTAACCGGTCTATGGGGTTTCGCTTTATTTCCTCTAGTAGATACCGGGAACTTTTTAGCCATTGCCTTTGCGATCAGTATGGGACTAGTCTTTCTCGGCATGATGTATGGTCCTCAAGCTGCTCTATTTACCGAACTTTTTAGCACAGAAGTTCGCTATTCAGGCGCATCACTGGGTTATCAATTAGGCGCCATTCTTGGAGGCGGTTTTGCGCCAACCATTGCGATTGTATTGTGGAAGGAATACAGCATTAATTGGGTATCTATTTATATACTAATCGCTTCAGTCTTATCGCTCATCTCTATTATGATGCTTTCAGAAACTTATCAGTCGAACTTAAATGAAACCGACTAGTTAAGCTGCATAAAGTAGCGGCTCAAATAATCTTACCAAGCATTAAAAAATCCACCTTTGTAGAAGGTGGGTTTACTTTAGCTCCCTAGCCCTCTAGAAACTATAAGGGAGCTGTCGGACGTCAGATGTCAGACGCTTAGATTGGGATAAGTAGCTCGGAGCGCATGGGGAATATAAAAGAGCGAGTGCCCAGTGAACGAAAAAGACAGGTAAAAATTACCTGTCTTTTTTTGCAAAACAAGTCGTCAGGGAGAGAATAAAGAATTGAGGAGATTTAACCAACCGATGTAATTCAATAAGTAAGCTATGAACTACACCGATTGGTTTAAAGTACTTAGAAAATTTTAAGTAAGAAGACTTAATACACTTATCATTTAGTTAGAACCGATATAGCCCTTGTATTGTCACGCTTCTACCTAAACCAACATTATGAACACGCCCCCCCCTACCACTGGAACCCACCAAGTCTGCAGATGTAACCAGATAATGTTGATCAAATAAATTTCTTGATAATAGCGACACTTCCCATGAGTCATCCTCCGCGCCAATTGCTACACGTGCATTAACTAATGTACGTGCATCAATCTTATCTTGCGGATCGTTATCACCCTGCACAATCTGCTCAGCCGTAGAATTAATTTCTCCTCTCACAGACAAGTACAATCCATTACCAATGGAAGTCGTGTAATCTGCATACAAATTACCGGACCATTCTGGCGCAAAATTAGTATCTTTCCCTGAAAGGTCCTGAGTACAAGGAACTGTAGCGCCTGGGTTTGCAGCGAGGTAAGCAGCCCTTTGCAATATGTAACAGGCAGCGCCAGGATAACTGTCATATTTTGAATCGAGATAGGCCAGAGCCCCTCCAATAGTCAGCTCTTCTGTCAGGCGCCAAGCACCGTCTAACTCAACACCTTGAGATGTTGATTCAGCCGCATTTCTGACTTGAAAGCCAACACTCTCAAAAATACTCACTTGTAAATCGTCGTACTCCACATAAAACAGCGCCACATTTAAATTCGCCGCGCCATCAGCGAGGGAAAATTTTCCGCCCAGTTCATAAGCCAATGCATTTTCTGGCTCGTATTCACTCGTAGTGACTGATCTATCCGCCTCATTAAAACCACCCGACTTGTAACCCTCAGCAATATTGAAATACAACTGACTGTCGCCCCAATCATATTGCAATGTTCCAGAAAAGGTAGTTTCTGACTCTGAACGTTTTCCAGAATTAGTAATTACCCCATTAGTAACATTTGGATGATCTTCATCGACCCAACTTTGCCCTGATGAAATAGGCACCAACAGACGACTCCAAAAGGCAAGTGCTCCACCCGTTAAAGGTTCGAAGTCAGCGATGCTTCTCAAATAACCGACCTTTTCAAAATCTTTTTCTTCGTCAGTCCAGCGACTACCAACAATGAGTCGAAGATTGTCAGAAAAGTTATAGGTAATCTCACCAAAGGCGCTAACTGCTTCTGCATTCTGTTCATACTGACGAAACAGGTCGACATTTAGTGTAGGAAAAAAATAGATTAGATTACCGTTTAACGATTTAAACTCATTATCCTGATAATAAAGCCCCGCAGTCCATTCAATAGCTGAATCGCCAGGAGAATGCACGCGGATCTCTTGGGAGAACTGCTCAAATTCCTGTGGATTGATATTATCGAGTATTGGCAAATGGGAGTTATCGGAATCAGTATGACTATCCCGATCATACGCAGACCAGCCACTTAAAAAGGTAATGTCATAACCGTTAAAATCATAATCGAATTGCAGTACATAATTGTCCGTTTCATTATTCACGAAAGGAACATCACTATTACGATAAGCACAAGATCCAGCAGCCAACTGAGATACAACAGGGTCACCACAAGATAAAGCGACTGCGACCTTGCCATCCTTGTTGGAAAGTGGATAAGTTTGGTATGGCACGGCAAACGCAGCACCAAAAGCCGCCCCAGCTTCTGCACTTGGTGGGGCAACCAGTTCACCAGACGTAGCGCCTAATACGTCAAATTTGCCTTGTTCTAACTTTAGATAAGAAGACAACTTATCAGTAATGTCCCACTCCATAGAAAGCCTGATGAGTTCATCATCATCCCTGCCGACATTCTTACCAAAATCCGGTGCGTTTTCAGCAATATTTTCCTTCCAGCCATCGTCCTCACGACTCATAGCAGAAAGCCTAGCTCGAAAAGCCTCGGTAATAGGCCCTGATAAAACCACCTCAAAACGCTCTTCTTCAGTTTCGTCCGTATAGGATGCACGAACATACCCCTCAAATTCTGGAGTAGGACGCGCAGTCGTCACATTAATCGCACCAGCAATAATATTTTTCCCTAGTACGGTCCCCTGAGGACCTCTGAGTAATTCTACCGATGAGACATCAAATGTTGGTGCCCTAAATTGCTCTGAGCGACCACCGTAAATACCATCGACAAACCAACCCACAGATTGTTCAAAACCTAAATTACCTGAAGATCCTTGCCCTCTAATATAAAAACGCGCTCCAGTTGTACTTAAATTAGGTAATGAGTCTGCTAAATCAACGATATCATTCACGTTCATTTTTGAGATTGCTTCACCACTTACTGCCGATATTGACATGGGGACATCAATCAGGCGCTCTTCTCTTTTCCTGGCAGTTACCAGCACTTCTTCCAATAATAGAGATTCTTCTTGAGCATGACTTTGTTTAGATATTCCACCTGCCAACATGATTGAAGCTATTGCCGAAGCAAGAATAGATTTATTTTTAAAAGCTTTTGGATTCATTATTTTTTTCTCCACTAGCGTGTGATTTTATTATTACTCCCAATTGTTTTTATTATTTCACCGAGTATAAAACCATCATTTATAATCATCCTAATTTATAATTTAAATCATTAAATATAATTTAAATTAATGTTAAAAAGAGTGAGGAATACTCATCAGACTAGAGCGATTTAATCTAAATTTATTTTTGGTAATCAGGTAAGGATATGCAATTTAAGTACTATTAAATTCAGCAAGAAAAATACCCTAAACAAAAAAAGCTTGCCCAGAGGCAAGCTTTTTTTGAACGAAGTTTAGCGTTACTACTGCAATAGTATTCTATGCAAATAAACGGACTCCTAGGTAGAACCCAGTACCCACTGCAAAGAAAGCAATACCAATTAAAGAAGTAATAAACGGCATATAAGCCGGCATACGGGCAAATGCACCTAGTGCTTTTAATTTGTAATAGCTAAATATTAAGGCCAGTGGCAATAACCAAAAACCGTAGGCCGTTGCTAATGCCATATATCTTTTCAATTCAGCTGAAGCACCAAAGGCAATAATATAGGCAAATTCCCAACCATCCATAACACGGGAAACATAAGAGCCAATAGCCATAGCAAACATTGCAACAGCCCAAGGTATGTGCGCTTTGAAATCTCGTTGAATCAAAGACTGCACCACCTTATAGGTAACAAAAAACATCGCCACACCAAACAGGCTACCGGCTTGAAGATTACCAGGCGAGCGCATTAAGCGAGTACCGGGATCGTCAGGGTACATAGCAAAGAATATCGAGCCAACCAATGCCCCTGTAAAAGCGATAATAATACAGGATATACCAATGCGCCGATGCCACACTTTACTCTTACGGGTTAACCCTAAATGCACCTGAAGTGGCACCAGAAAATTCATCAATGCACCTGCCACCATATGAGCCGCTAACGCATATATAGCAATGGTATAATGCCCCTCTCTGGAAAGATTTAACGCGGGATGTGTTGATTCACCATCGATTAAAAACCCCATACCGGCAGTAAATGCATGATGGACAAAAGGTATAGACAAAACCCATACACTTAACAAAAACATATTGATGGCAAACATTTTGTCAGTCATAAACCCCGGCAAAGAAGAGCCGGAGTGTTTTACCGGGGTCGTTGTCGATGCAGTAGCCATTATTACAACCTCCACGTTCAAGCCTAGATTATTCTTTTATACAAAAAATTAATATAACTCTATGATCAAACCATTGTTCATATAACTAATGGTTCCGAAAGCCACCAATAAAACACCTAATAGCGATAATATTAACGGCATAACTTTGGGCATTTGATTAACTATACTGTCTTTTTTCAGATAGCACAGAAAAATTGCGCCCATGGGTATTAAAAAACACCCATACAATAAAGTGGCCTGCTGACCAAAGCTGGCTTCCGCCCAACTACCCAATAGACCGTACCAAATGCCATAACTGACCCTCAGCAATACTGGCACCCATGCAACAACCAGCATTTGAGAAACAAATAGCGAATAACTGGCATCATCATTTCTATGCTTTTCTTCGATCAGCCGGTAGATAATAAAAAATGCCATAAACCCATAGGCCGACGAAGTCTGCAAGCTCAGTAGTTGAGAACCGATATGTAAGCCACTACTGTTATAAATTCCTATACGGAACAAAAAAGCCAGTAATCCAGCTAACGCAAATACTGACATCACATTAACAAGTAACGTAGTAACACTGGCACGTAAACCAGCAAACATTCTACTGAGTAACAGCAAAGGTGCTAAAACTGTCATCACAACAATCGTGATTAACCAGACAGAAGATAAAACATTATGGCGAATCGCATTACCTGTTCCCGACATAAACACATAAGGCGCTAACGTATCATTAGCCAGATACTGGTATAAAATCCCACTAATTTTGACCAACAGGGGCATAGAAACCAACAGCATGCCAACGGCAAAAACCACTGCTGATATCTTACCTGAAGTTGATTCAGTCATAATGGCATCATCTTGCAAAGGCTCAGGATTTGATACAGATTGAGGTGATAAGGAAGACATACTTTTTGCCTTTTTATTATTTTGTCTTAATCATAAAAACTTGTACCTGTGACACCAATCAATTTAGATTAACCTATTGATATAGCTCAACACAAATAACACTCACATAATATCGATATCGAAACTATTAATACACCTGATACTAATACGCCTTACACTAATACACCTGATACGCCGAGAAAATTATTCACCTTACCCCTGCAAAATCAGTAAACATCTCAGCCAATAATAAATGAGATGGTGATAGCCCTCCTATTTTCAACAACTTCTAAATTCAATATTTTTCTATAACAATCGCTCAATATATTATTGGCACTAGTATAAAACTCCTGATAGGATCAATATAATTTATTTAAGTGATCACTAAATATTACTCTAATTAATAGAAAAATAGCGAGAAGCATCGATGCGATTAGATCGAATTGATTTGAATTTATTTGTAGTCATGGATGCGTTATATCGAGAGCGAAGCGTCACAAAAGTAGCAACCTTATTACATCTGACGCAACCTGCCGTTAGCAATGCACTGGGACGCTTGCGTCAAACTTTCGATGACCAACTATTTGTACGTACACCCGATGGCATGATGCCAACACCTGTTTCCGATACCGTTATAGGTGACGTTAGGCGTGCTTTAGATTTACTTGGAAAAAGTGTTGGCGTGAACGCTCAATTTGATCCAGCAAAATCCGAAAAGGAATTTCATCTGGGAATGAATGACTTAGCAGAAGCATTGATCCTGCCTCCCTTAAGAAAAAAGTTAAAAGAACAGGCACCATATGTATCGATTACCAATTATTATGTCGATCGCAAGAACGCCACCGAAGAACTAAAATCTGGTGACTTGGATGTTCTTCTCGATGCCCATGTCGTTAATGCACGAGAACTGGAACAAACCTTTCTAGGTGAACTCCCCTACGTAGTCACCATGGCCGACGAACACCCGCTGGCAAGAAAACGAAAAATAACCATTGAAGACTATCTGAAATCCGAGCATTTGCACGTATCGAGCCGGAGGAAAGGCCGGGGACAGGTTGAAATCGGTTTGCATTCTATGGGCCAAAAACGCTCTATTGTTATGCGTTTACACAGTTATTTAGTCGCTGAGCGCGTCGCACAACAAACGGATTTATTATGGACCGTGCCAAAGGTACTCGCCAATACCACATCGCTAAAAACTAAAACCTTACCCTTCGATGTCGAACCACTACAATGGCATTTATTTTGGGCCAAAAGTACGGATGATGATCCAGCAAACCGCTGGTTGCGCCAACTGATTTCGGATATTGTCAATCAGGTTTTAGCTAAAAATTAATAGCTAAGCGAACCCTCTAAACCCGCTCAATGATGATTGCAGTTGATTGCCCAGCCGCAGCACATAGGGTCACTAGCCCGGTTGTTAACTGTTGACGTTCTAGTTCGTCGATCAATGTACCCAATAATATAGCCCCGGTGGCACCAAGCGGATGACCCAACGCAATCGAGCCACCATTAACATTGATGCGGTCAAGCGATAGATCAAAATGTTTTGCATAGACTAAAGGTACCACTGCAAAAGCTTCGTTAACTTCAAACAAATCAATGTCAGTAATTTCCATTCCTGCTTGTGCTAGGGCCTTATCCGTTACGGGTAAGACACCCCCTAAACTCAGGTTAGGTTCTGAAGCAATTGATACTGCAGCACGAATTTTTGCTCTGGGTTTTAGGTTAGCCGTTTCACCAAACTGTTGATTTCCTACCAACACTACGCAGGCACCATCAACAATAGCACTGGAGTTTCCGCCAGTATGTATATAACTAATACCCTCTATTTGTGGATAGATTTTTTGCAGCAGTGCGTCATAGCCATCAGCACCGATTTGTTCAAAGGCCGGTTGAAGTGTAGCGAGCTTTTCCACCGACGTACCAGAGCGAATCGCTTCATCCTCCTCAAGTACACTATTGCCTTCAGCATCTTTTACCTTAAATAATGAATGCGCAAACCTCCCCTGCTCACGTGCTAAAGCGGCTCTTGCCTGGCTATTGGCCGCATACTGATCGACATCTTCTCGACTAAAACCATACAACGTTGCCATCAAGTCACCAGCTACACCATTGGGGATATAAGGAAAACGTTCTCTTAGCACAGGATCAGAATAGGCAGCCCCACCATCGGAACCCATCGTCACACGGGACATCATCTCAACGCCACCACCAATGGCAGCATCCGTTTGACCCGCCGTTACCATGGCAGCAGCAAATTTGACGGTATCCAGCCCTGACGTGCAAAAACGATTAATCTGATAACCCGTAGCTGAATCGCCATACCCTGCTTCCAATAAGGCAAATCGTGTTAAGTCACAACCTTGCTCATCGACAGGCGTCACAATTCCCAAACCTACATCGCCGATGAGACTTGCATCAAATTTATTTCGCTCCTGCAGAGCCGATAATGTTTGTGCTGCCAAATGGACCGGAGTGACATGATGTAGTGCCCCATCCTCCCGACCTTTACCACGCGGTGTGCGTACGTGATCATAAATAAAAGCTGCTGACATAATTTGGCCTATTCATTGATAACAACGGGGGGATTTTGTGAGTAAAAACAGTACCTGATTAAGGCCAGTAACGATCTCTCACACGTTTTTTATAGAGTTTGCCATTAGGGTAACGCGGTAATTCACGATCAAAATCTACAGAACGCGGACACTTCACAGAAGACAAATACTCTCGACAATAGACGATCAATTCTTCCTCCGTTGCCTCGCTTGCCTGATCGATTTCTACTAGCTGTACTACTGCCTTAACCGACTCGCCAAACTCTTTATCAGGCACACCAACCACCGCCACATCGGCAACCTTTGGATGACCGGAAAGCACATTCTCTATTTCCTGCGGGTAAATGTTGACGCCACCAGAAATAATCATGAAAGCTTTACGATCAGTTAAATATAAAAAACCATCGTCATCCAAATAACCAACATCGCCGACGCCATACCATCCCTGCGAAGAAGTCGCATCCGCTGTTTTCTGTGGATCTTTGTGGTAGTGAAAAGCGGGGCCGTTAGCAAAAAATACATCACCCGTTTCACCAGTGGGCGCCTCATTGCCCTCTTCATCAAGGATACGTACTTCTCCCACAAGAGACTTACCTACGGAGCCAGGATGCTGCAACCACTCTGCACTATTAAGACAGGTGAGACCTATCCCCTCCGTTGAAGAGTAATATTCGTAAATAATCGGTCCCCACCAATCGATCATTTGCTGTTTAATATCGGGCGGGCATGGTGCAGCTGCATGCACAGCAACCTTCATAGAACTGACATCATATTGGTCGTAATTAGGTAACTTCAGCATGCGAATAAACATAATGGGCACCCACTGACTGTGAGTGACCTTATAATGCTGTATTAATTGCAGCGAACGCTCGGCATCAAATTTTTCCATCACGATAACCGTGCCACCACAAAATAAAGTCAGCATACAAAAACGCAGTGGCGCTGCATGATAAAGAGGAGCTGGCGACAAATAAATGCTGTCGCTATCCAAATTATAGAGCGCCCCCAAACCAACCAACACAGCAGGCATAGCTTCTATGCCCTCTCCCGACAGCGAAACAGCAACGCCTTTAGGACGACCAGTGGTACCCGATGAATACAACATATCAACACCCGGCGATTCATCAACAATACTCGCAGTAGGCATCGATTGTATTTTTAAGTCATAGCTATCCTCGCTATTTTTATAATTTTCTCCAGCAACCAATAGATGTTTCAAGTTTTCACAGGAGCTGATAGCATCGCGTGCAATATCAACTAGCGCTTCCGAAGTTAGCAACAATTTTGCATCGGAATTTTCAATAATGTAAGCAATTTCATCCGGCTTTAAATGGCTGCTGATGCCGGTATAAATTAATCCCGAGCGCTGCGCTGCCCAAACCACTTCGAAGTAATAGGGATTATTCTCCATTAACAAAGCAACATGATCACCTGCTTGTAATCCTAATTGACGAAATAACTGTGCAGCTTGATTAGATCGAGCATTCAATTCGCCGTAGGTCACCGCCTTACCAGAGCCAGCCATAACATAGGCAATTTTTTCCGGATGTAAAACTGCGCGCTTGCCAATATGGGAATATCGATCGTGATTATTTTCCATGATTTTATCCACTCATCATTCTTTTAACTTATAAAACATCTAAATTTCTTTGAACAAATGGCAAACGATCACTTTCCAGTAAATCCCTAAATATAATTAGTTTCATCACTTCCGAACTACCAGCAAAAATTCGAGAAATTCGTGCATCAGCATAAATACGAGATATTGCGTATTCATCCATATAACCTGCACCGCCATGAAGCTGAATACATTCATCAGCCAATTCACATAACATTTCACTGGCCATTAATTTAGCTTTAGCTGCATCGGCGGCAGTAAATTCATTGGCATTAAAAGCGGCCACACATTGATCGATGTACACCTGTACTAAATCCAGCTTTGCCTTATGTTCCGCCAATTTAAATTGCGTGTTTTGAAATTCGGATAACTGCTGACCAAACAATTTGCGGTCAAGGACAAAATTCAGTGTTAAGTCGAAGGCTTTCTGCGCTCTGCCCACACAGCCACAGGCTACAATTAAACGCTCTTCAGCCAGACCTTCCATCATGTAGTTCATGCCCTTAGCCGGGTCACCTAACACATTCTCCTTAGGCACTTTTACATCGTTAAAAAATAATTCTGCGGTATCCTGCGCTTTCAAACCCAACTTGGCTAAATTTTTTCCGCGCTCAAACCCTTCCATATCTCGCTCTACCAAAAACAAACCTATTTGACGGGCATTATTAACCGGGTCAGTTTTCGCTGCGACGATTACAACATCTGCGTTGATACCATTCGAAATATAAGTTTTACTGCCATTGAGTAAAAAGTAATGATCTTTTTCCTCCGCTGTACAGGATATACCGCGTAAATCACTGCCGGCACCAGGCTCGGTCATGGCAATTGCCAGAATAGATTCGCCAGAGGCACATTTAGGCAAAAATCGTTGTTGCTGTTCTTCATTGCCAAAACGGGTTAAGTAAGGTCCAACCAAACGACTATGCAGTGTGCAATAAAAATCGCTGGTCAAGGCGTATTCGTTTTCTTCAATAATAATTTGTTCATAACGAAAATCCGTATCGCCCATTCCGCCCAATGCCTCATCAGGCCAGATCATCAGAAAACCCAAGTCTCCGGCCTTTTTAAAAGCTGAGCGATCAACAATACCCTGTTCTCGCCAAGCTTCCATGTTAGGCACAATTTCTTTATGCAGGAATTTACGGTATGCATCACGAAATAATGTTTGCTCTTCTGTGAATGCTCTTTTGAACATTAACGAGCACCTTGAATTAACAAGTTACAATTTTCCATGACAAGTTCCTATTTCTATAGCAAGCTCATATTTTTATAAAAAGTTCCTACGATAAATTTCGCGAATGTTTCTCAACTGATTCACTAATATCAACCCAAGGCTGCATGGTTTCACACCATACATGCGCCGTAGGATCTAACCAGGAAGTATCATCCAGGGTACCGGCTTTAATAAACTCCACACCAGAGATACTTTCACAAGTAGACCAAAGCGGAGAGCCACAATTCCGGCAAAAGTTTCGATGCACCTTGCCACCACTATCACCGGTACCTAAAAACTCTCCAATATTTTCCTGCCCATCAACCTCTAATGAAGCCTCAGGCATTCCCACAACAATAGAGAAAGCTGTTCCTGTTTGTCGTTGACAGCTTTTACAGTGACACACCGCTGTCATTACAGGCTCAACATCACTTGAATATTTCACACTGCCACACAGGCACGTTCCAGCGATCTTAGGCATCGTTATTCTCCCGCTTCTGAAGATTGATTTTGTGCCGCCGCTTCGCGGTCTTCATTTGCTCGCGCAACAATATAAGCTTGTATGTTTTCAACGTCCTTTTCGTCAAGCAGATCATCAAAGCTAGCCATACCGATACTCTCCAACACACCTTCAAGAACAATATCTTTAAACATAGCATGCTTGTCTTTGGTTAATAATCGCAGATCTTTAACAACACCACCTGATCTCACACCGATGCCATGACATAGCGAGCAGACATCGTGATACAACAGATAGCCCTGCTCTAACTCTTCTTCTGTGGCGCTTATTTCTGGCTGTTCAGGAATAGTACGATCTATAATCGTAGGCGGCGGCAACTCGGCTTTACCATCAAGCTTAAAGACTAAGAGCTTGCCAAAGTTTCCATACTTTAGAGAAGCCAAATTGCCAGTATCACCAGTCCATAATTCGGCACCGCCAGTACCCGCCATTAGAGCAACATACTGAACTCCATCAATTTGATAACTGACTGGTGGTGCAAGAAAAGCTGTGTAGGCATTGAATGACCACAGTGTTTCTCCGGTATCAATATCGTGAGCATTGAATTCACCTAAAGCAGTTCCCTGAAACACCAATCCACCTTCAGTAGCTAGCACACCACCATTCCAATAGTGCAACTGCTCAACACCCCAAACCTGCTCACCAGTCAACGGGTTAAACGCTTTCAATATACCCTTTGGCTTGGGAGGAGTACCCTTTGCATTAGCAACAACTTCCAGAATACGACCAACTTCGATGCCGACATTCAAACCATTGGGAGTAAATTCATAGCTACCTGTTTTTTCCCATTCCTCGTCCATCCCATAGGACAATGCCACCTCCATTGCCGGGAGATACATTAATCCGGTTTTCTTATCATAAGACATCGCCTGCCAGTTATGGCCGCCAATAGGACCCGGCAATATCCAGTGAGCCTCTTTAATGTAATCTACTTCTGGATTTTCAACGGGTCGACCTGTTTCCATATCAACATGAGTCGCCCAGGTGGAATTAACATATTTATGCGCTCTCAATAATTCACCATTAGAACGATCTAACACATAGAAGAAGCCATTTTTTGGCGCCTGTAATAATACTTTTCGATCAACACCATCGACTTCCAAATCAGCCAGCACCATATCCTGCGTTGCGGTGTAATCCCAGTTGTCGCCTGGCGTGGTCTGGTAATACCATTTCATTTTTCCGCTATCAGCATCGAGAGCGACAATAGATGATAAAAATAAATTATCACCGCCACCAGGTGAACGAATGGCTCTAGTCCAAGGCGAACCATTCCCCACGCCTAAGTAAATATGGTTAAAATCTGGATCGTAAACAATGGAATTCCATACCGTACCGCCACCGCCGATTTTCCACCATTCACCGCCCTTCCAAGTTTCAGCGGCCAATTCCATTTCAGGATGCTCAAAAGGTTTTGATGGATCACCTGGTACTGTGTAAAAGCGCCAAACTAATTCGCCGGTTTCAGCATCGAAAGCTGAAGCATAACCACGCACGCCCCGTTCAGCACCACCGTTACCGATATACACTTTTCCATTAGCTGCCCTGGGTGCACCAGTAATGGTGTAATCTCTACTGCGATCAATCAATGTATCTGTACGCCACACCTCTTCACCCGTTGCGGCATCCAAAGCAATTAGAAAACCATCCAGACTACCGACATAAACTCGCCCCTTATATACCGCGACACCTCTATTCACCACATCACAACAGGATTTCCGCGCCCACGCACCAGGCACTTTCGGATCATAAAACCAAATTTCTTCACCAGTCACTGCATCTATGGCATACACTTTACTCCAGGCACTGGACAGATACATGATTCCATCCACTACAATCGGCGTTGCTTCCAAAGTACGATTTGTACCCATGTCTTTGAACCAAGCTAGCCCCAATTGCCCGATGGTTTCTCTATTGATTTCAGTTAATGGTGAGAAGCGATGCTCTTCGTAGTTCCTACCATGGGCAAGCCAGTTACCAGGCTCAGAATCAGCATTATTAATACGTTGCTCATCAATCATTGCAACCGTATTCTGCTTGCTCTCTTCCACCGGCTCAGGCGCACTTTCAGCAACATCATTATTGCCTGCTTGCTCTGCTGAGCAACCAAACAAAATACTACTTACCAGAAAAAGAACGACCGCACTTACAAAATTTCTTTTCTTAAAATTATTCATTGCAGCACTCCTCGCGCCAGTAACATTTATTATTTGTTTTAATCTGCTCTTATTTAGCAATCTATTCTTATCTAGATAATTTAAGATATCTACCAGAAAAATATTTTTCTTATTACTTTTAATATCTGTTAATAGCTCACACGGGAGCCTCATTTAGCCCACCATCAACACTTAATGTCGCACCTGTCATATAAGCACCTGCTTCACTTGCCAGCAGCAGTAATGGCACGGTCAAATCCTCAAGCTGCCCCATACGTTTCATCGGAATAGTCTGAACATAGCGCTTACCGGATTCGCTATCAAAATAATCAGCATTCATATCGGTTTTAAACCAGCCAGGACACAACGCATTAACGCGAATATTTTTTCGGCAAAGCTCTATCGACATGGATTTGGTTAACTGTACCAACGCAGCCTTTGAAACATTATAAGCCACTTTCATCGCACCGGTTCGCAAACCATAAATAGAACTAATGTTGATGATACAGCCCGGCTTTTCTGCAGCGACCATCTGTAAGCTGGCTGCACGCGCAACCCGCCAGGCACCATCCAAATTGGTTTCCATATGCCAATTCCAGTTTTTCTCATTCACCTTTAAAAAACTGACGGGTTCTGAAGCAACGCCTGCGTTATTGATAAGAATATCGATTGCACCTATCTGCTGCTGAATCTGCTGGAAAGCGACAGTTACGTTATCAGGACAACTCACATCCATTTCTATCGCATCAGCCTTAAAACCATCATTCCTTAATGCAGCCACTATTTCTTCCAACTTATTAACCCTGCGTGCGGCGAGCACAACTTGTGCACCCTCTTGCGCCAACACTCTGGCGAAATGCACCCCCAAACCACTGGACGCCCCTGTGATCAACGCCGTCTTACCACTGAGGTCAAAATAATTGTTCGCCATGAAATCCTCTGCCTGCTTACTTTATTCTTTTTATGTCTGACACTGCTCTACTTAATATCTTTTATTAATATACTTGTTTCAAACAAATATGTTAATAAAAGATATTTGCTTCAAACAAGTAACCTGGGATATTCTTACCGTAACACAACATCATTAAAAATAAAAATATGGCTACATCACAAAGGCTAACCCAAGCTGAACGAATTGAAATATCCGATCGCCTAATGCTGGAAACAGCTATACGGCTGATTGTTGAAAACGGCCCCGATAAAACCACATTAAAAGATGTTGGTGAACTGGCTGGCTTTTCGCGAAGCCTGGCAGGCCACCGTTTTGGTAACAAAACAGGGCTATTCGAATTTGTCATCCGTTCTATCGGTGAAATCTGGCTGGAAGAATTAAAGCAAGCAACAGAAAGCCTGTCCGGTTACCCGGCAATTGCCGCTGCGATCAACGCCTATTACGAAATGTTTCAAAATAACCCGGATCATATGGCGGCCCTGTATACCTTATGGTTCAGCAATGTAGGAGAGCCATCAGACATTCGGGCTGTGATTGTTCGAATTCATAACCGACGCCGTGCAGACGTGGCAAAATGGGTTCAACAGGGCATTGATGAAGGAAGCATTGATAAGCATGTGGATGCTGATGCCATTGCCGCTCTGTTCAGCACATCCATTATTGGCATTGTGTACCAATGGTTATTAAATCCAGAGGATATCGATGAAGTAAATAAATTATTGAATGATTTAAAACATACTATCAGCTTGTGGCTGGGCTTTCACATGCAACCGCCTAAATCAATTAGCTAACTATCATCGTCCATCGTCACCCAATAGAGAATACGTATTACAACCACTCATTTTAAATAATAAGGTAACTTGCAATGGAACTTTTCTCAGATTTCACCATGACCATCGACGGTAAAGCTGTCGATAGTAACAATCCATTACCCGTAATAAATCCCGCTGATGAAGCAGTTTTTGCGCAAGCACCTGATTGTTCACAAGCTCAACTTGATGATGCTGTAACTGCAGCGAAAGAAGCATTTCCAGGCTGGTCGCAAACCCCGATTGAAGAAAGACGTGCCTGCTTAAATAATTTTGCGCAAGCAGTGGAAGACAACTCTGATGCTTTGGCGAAACTGTTAAGTACTGAGCAAGGCAAGTCATTAGATGGCGCCAAGCTGGAATTTACACTTGCGATCAATATGTTACGCAAAGCCACAACGCTAGAAATACCAACGACCCTGGCAGAAGACACTGAAGAATATATCGTTGAAACTCATCATGTACCTATCGGTGTAGCTGGTGCCATCGTGCCCTGGAATTACCCTGTACTATTGATGATGTTTAAATTGCCCTACGCAGTACTCGCCGGCAACACTATAATCATAAAACCCTCACCTCATACACCATTAACTACCTTAAAATTAGGCGAAATCGGTCGCAATTTTTTTCCTCCCGGCGTATTCAATGTCATCTCAGGTGGTGATGACATTGGCCCATGGATGACCTCTCACCCCGGCATCGACAAAATCAGCTTTACCGGTTCAACACAAACCGGGAAACGTGTAATGCAAAGCGCTTCATCTACGTTAAAACGCATTACCCTGGAATTGGGTGGTAATGATGCAGCTATTATCCTTCCAGACGTCGATATCAAAGCAATGATTGAAGGCATTTTCTGGCAGGCCTTCGATAATAGTGGGCAAGTGTGTATTGCCAGTAAGCGTATGTATATTCACGAAGATATCTATGATGACGTTGCAAACGCTCTCGTCGAATACGCGAAACTGATCAAAGTAGGCAATGCGGCTGAAGCTGACAGCGTTTTGGGCCCCGTAAATAATAAAGCACAGTATGAACGTGTACTTGATCTTATTGCCGACTCAAAAGCGAACGGATACACATTCCTGGCTGGAGAAGAGCCCATGCAAGGCCCCGGTTACTTTATCCCAATCACGCTCATCGATAACCCTCCCAAAGACAGCCGTATTATTCAAGAAGAGCAGTTTGGCCCTGTACTACCACTCATTAAATTCAAAGACATCGATCAAGTGATTGAGCAAGTTAATGATTGTGATTACGGACTGGCAGGCACGATATGGACCCAAGACGACAACAAGGCCGTTGACATTGCCAAACGCCTGCAAACAGGAACGGTGTTTATCAACAAGCTCATGTATGTATGTCCCTTTGCTTCATTTTCTGGACATAAGCAATCCGGCTTGGGAACGGAATGCGGGGTTGAAGGTTTACTGGAGTACACTAACTCACAAACCTTTGTGCGCGCCAAATTGACAAACTAAACTTCGATTCCAATAAATTAAATCAACAGCTTACAGCGATACAAAAACATTAGTTTTGTATCGCTGTAATGGGTCGTTAGGAAAACACTGGCCAACCATCACACTCCGGTTGCTTATCCAGCCATTCCCAAATAGTGGTAAAGTCTTCTAGAGCCAATTCAATATCACTATCAAAGGCTTCTTCGACATCGAGAGCCAATACAACATTATTTTGTAGTGGGATTTCTTGCGTTTGCATATCGCACTCCTTGCAATGGGCACTAAGCCTGTGAATCAACATACAACAACGTTATCCTTCCATAGAATCATGAAGCTTTGATGACCACAGCTAACAACGTGTAATGTCTGAAAGCTGCCATCGGTCAATAAAGCTGTGCAAGTAAATCTACATAAGCTGTTAGCCTTATGCCAGAGAATTTTATTAGTTATTGCGTTTATGATTTAACATCGCTAGAGTAGTTAACGTTGTCACGTAGTCACTTAACTAGGTCGATTACTTACCCAAGTGGTTAGTAGTATGGGCAGGTGGCCTCCAGTTTATCCCAGAGATAATGTGGAGTTCGTATGCTTATTAGAGGTATCAGTAAAGTACTATCTTGTCGACAGATCGCCTCCGACGACCTGCCATGGGTAGCTCTGTACCCAGCATTTGCTCCAAGCTTTTCCCACGTTTTCGTTATTGCTTGTCCAATCCTTTTTAAACATTTTTCAAAGCGAGGTGTTTGGATTGAGTAGTACAGACACATCGTTATGGCCCTTTGTTGTTTATTTCCTTGCCGTGCTGCTGTTAGTGGCGACGATGCTGGGGTTATCTCATCTTCTAGGACAACGCCGGGCTAACCAAGCAACTGATATGCCCTTTGAATCCGGCGTGTTATCGGTGGGCTCGCCACAAATCCATTTCTCCGCTGAGTTTTATTTGATTGCGATGTTCTTCGTGATCTTCGACCTGGAAACCATTTTCATCTTTGCCTGGGCCATCGCCTTTTTTGAACTAAGCTGGGCCGGCTTTGCCGCTATCAGTGTATTTATCCTGGTGCTAGTGGTTGCACTCATCTACGAACTAAGCACCGGCGCTCTTGACTGGGGAATTAAACAACGTACAGGTTTACGCGGTATCAGCTTAAACAAACCCAACGTGGACCCTAACACGAATACGGGAGAGCACTGATGGAGTGGAACCTGACCAAACCGGAAGATGTGATTGCGCGTTCTCCTGCAGCTCTGGCGCCCGGTGGTGCTCACGAATCCATTGAAGAACAAGTGAAGCGCAATGTCGCCTTCGCCAAACTGGAAGACCTGATTGCCTGGGGTCGCGCGCATTCACTGTGGCCCTTTAACTTTGGACTGTCCTGTTGTTATGTGGAGATGGCCACCTCCTTTACCAGCCGTCACGATATTGCCCGCTTCGGCTCCGAAGTGATTCGTGCCACACCGCGACAAGCCGACTTAATGGTTATCTCCGGCACCGTGTTTCGCAAAATGGCGCCAGTGGTTCAACACCTTTACGACCAATTACTTGAACCACGCTGGATTATTTCCATGGGCTCCTGTGCCAACTCGGGCGGCATGTATGACATCTATAGCGTGGTACAAGGGGTCGACAAATTTATACCCGTCGATGTTTATGTGCCTGGCTGTCCACCGCGGCCTGAAGCATTAATGCAAGGACTGGTGATGCTGCAAGATGCCATCAAACAGGAACGCAGACCATTAAGTTGGGTGGTGGGTGACCAGCAAGTAATCAAACCCGACATGCCATCACAACGCGACCGTTTACAAACAGAGCGAAACCGGGCAACTGAGCTGCGCAGCCCGAATGAGGTGTAACAGAAAAATTGTAATAACATTATAAAACCGTTAGGGCAAAAAATGCTTAATGCTGAAGTAACTCATAACAATACAGCTAACGGCACCATTGTGGACGATCTCATCGCCCGCTTCGGCGCTGAACTATTTGTTATTCAGCCTACACCCGATTTTACTCCCACGCTCTGGGTAGATCGCAAAAATCTACTGGACACCCTGGCTTTTCTGAAAGAAAAATTTCCCATGCTGCTTGACCTGTTCGGTGTTGATGAACGGATGAGAGAGCATAAACCCGAAGTGGCTGGCGACTTCACTGTGGTTTATCACTTAATGAGTTTTACTCCCTGTGAAGAAGTCAGAATCAAAGTTGCCGTTTCGCTACCCGACCTTGATGTCCCTTCTGCAGTTTCGATCTGGCCTAACGCCAACTGGTATGAACGTGAAACATGGGACATGTATGGTGTCAACTTCACCGGTCACCCCAACCTGCGTCGTATCTTGCTGCCGCCTACCTGGGAAGGACATGCACTAAGAAAAGATCACCCAGCCCGTGCTACTGAGATGGAACCCTTTAGTCTGGATGAAGAAAAGCAGCGCCAGGAGCAGGAAGCATTACTGTTTCGCCCGGAAGACTGGGGCATGCAACGCGCCACTGACGATACCGAATTCATGTTCCTCAACCTTGGCCCAAACCATCCTTCGGTACATGGCGTCTTTCGTATCGCCCTGCAATTGGACGGCGAGGTTGTTATCGATTCCGTTCCTGATATTGGTTATCACCACCGCGGCGCGGAAAAAATGGGCGAACGCCAAAGCTGGGCCTCATACATGCCCTACACCGATCGTATTGATTATCTCGGTGGTGTGATGAACAACATGGCCTATGTAATGGCAGTGGAACAACTGGCCGGAATTCAAGTGCCTGAAAGAGCCAAAGTAATTCGCATTATGATGGCCGAACTGTTTCGTATCTCCAGCCACTTAGTCTTCTATGGCACCTTCGCTCAAGACGTAGGCCAGATGTCGCCAGTGTTCTATATGTTTGCCGATCGCGAACGCTTATTCGGTATTGTCGAAGCCATCACTGGTGGCCGCATGCACCCGGCCTGGTTTCGCATTGGTGGCGTCGCACAAGATCTCCCTGTTGGTTGGGACAAAATGGTAAAAGAATTTATCGATGCCATGCCCGCCCGCCTCGACCATTATCAAAAAATGGCGATGGACAACAGCATCCTCAAACAGCGCACAGTGGGCATCGGCGAATACACCACACAGGAAGCGTTAGACTGGGGCATCACGGGGGCATCATTACGGGCTACCGGCATGGATTGGGATTTGCGCCGCGATCGCCCCTATGGCGGCTACGATCAATTTGAATTTGATATCCCAGTCGGTAGCAAAGGTGACTGCTATGACCGTGCTGCGGTAAGAGTAGAAGAAATTCGCCAGAGCCTGCGGATTATTCGCCAGTGTGTCGATAACATGCCTGAAGGGCCTTACAAGAGTGAGCATCATCTGGCGACACCACCACCAAAAGAACGCACGCTACAAGACATCGAAACACTAATTCATCATTTTCTCAGTGTCAGTTGGGGACCAGTCGTCCCGGCTGGCGAAGCCTCATTTCCCATCGAAGCTACCAAAGGCATTAACAACTATCATCTGATCAGCGACGGAGGTACCACTTCCTATCGAACCCGAATTCGCACACCGTCCTTTGCGGCATTGCAACAGATTCCTTTGATCAGCAACGGGCTGATGATTCCCGATCTGATTGCCATTATCGCCAGTATTGATTTTGTTATGGCTGACGTAGATAGGTAGGGAGATAGGTGATGCATATGAATGAAACCCAGTTAATCCCGATGCTTAGCGATATCGAACTTGACGAAATCAATGCTGAGATCGCTCATGCACCCTATCCGCAGGCGGTGGCTATCGATGCACTAAAAATCGTGCAGGCGCATCGTGGCTGGATTTCCGACGAAAGTCTTAATGCGATAGCCAGGCATTTAAATATGTCCCCGGCAGAGTTGGATGGAATAGCGACTTTTTACAATTTAATTTTCCGTCGACCGGTCGGCGAAAGAGTGATTCTGTTATGTAACAGCGTTACCTGCTGGATTAAAGGTTATGAGCAGTTACAACAACAAATAAGCGAGCGACTGGGTGTCAGCCTGGGCGAAACCACTAAAGACAATCAATACACCTTCCTACCGGTTACCTGCCTCGGCGCCTGCGACAAAGCACCGGTGATGATGGTTGGCGATGATCTTTATGAAAATATCACCAGCGAAACTGTAACCCAAATTTTCCGGACTCAACAGGAGATAGACGCATGAGCCTGGATAAGCCACTTACACGTAACGTTAGAGAAGATCGTATTCCCACCGATTTTTCTGCGTATATTACCAATGGCGGCTACCAGGCCTTGCAACAAACCATAGGCAAATATACACCCGCTGATTGTTTGCAAATTATTAAAGATTCCAACTTGCGAGGCCGCGGTGGCGCCGGCTTCCCCACTGGTATGAAGTGGAGCTTTGTGCCAATGGAGAATGTTTCACCAGGTCATAAATACTTAATATGCAATGCCGATGAAATGGAACCCGGCACATTCAAAGATCGATTAATTATGGAGTGCGATCCTCACCAGTTAATCGAAGGCATGATTTTATCGGCCTACACCATCCAGGCTGATGTCGCATACATTTTCATCCGCTCAGAATATCTGTTAGCACAAAAATTATTAAAGCAGGCTATTGCCGATTGCTATGAGAAGGGCTACTTGGGCAAAAATATTCAGGGCAGTGACTATAGCCTCGATATGTACGTGCATGTCAGTGCTGGCCGCTATATCTGCGGTGAAGAAACAGCATTGATTAATTCGTTAGAAGGCAAACGTGCTAATCCTCGCGCCAAACCGCCCTTCCCGCAGGTCAGCGGACTGTGGGGACGCCCCACCATCGTCAACAATGTAGAAACTCTGTGCAATATCTCCCATATCATCGAACGTGGCGCAGACTGGTTTAAATCGCTGAGTCTAACCGATGATTCTGGTACCAAACTCTACGGCGTCAGTGGACGAGTAAAAAATCCCGGCTGTTGGGAATTACCCATGGGCACACCCATTCGCGAAATTATTATGGGCTATGCCGGTGGAATGGAAGACGGTTATCAACTGCGTGGTTTTTTACCCGGTGGAGGCTCAACTGATTTTCTCACCGAAGAGCATCTTGATCTGGCGATGGACTACGAGACCATCGGCAAAGCCGGCAGCCGCATGGGCACCGGTACCATGATTATCCTCGACGATAAAACCTGCCCCGTTGGTTTTATCAAAAATTTGGTCGATTTTTTCGCTCAGGAGTCCTGTGGTTTTTGTACGCCCTGCCGTGATGGCCTGCCCTGGTCAGGACAGGTATTGGAGGATATCGAACAAGGCCGCGGTACTAATGAAGATATAGCGACATTAGAACGGCAAGCGAAATTTATTGGTGCTATTGGCAATACACACTGTGCACTGGCTCCCGGTGCCATGGAACCACTGATCAGCGGGTTGAAATATTTTCGCGAAGATTTTGAGCAATACGTAGGTGGCAGCCATGACTCTTCGAATGACTCAAACCAACCGAATGCATCGACAACGGGAGGTTTGAGCTAATGGCAGACAGGGTCACCATTCATATTGATGGCAAAGCCTACCAAGTTAAGTCAGGCGAAAATCTACTGCAAACCTGCCTGTCACTGGGTTTAGATCTACCCTATTTTTGCTGGCACCCCGCTATGGGTTCGGTTGGCGCCTGCCGACAATGCGCCTTGGTGCAATATCAAAATGAAGAAGACCAGCATGGTCGCATCGTTATGGGTTGTATGACCCCCGTCACTGATGGTGCTATCTTTTCCTTGCAAGGTGACAAGGCCAGCGAGTTTAGAGAAACCATTGTCGAATCGTTAATGCTCAACCATCCTCACGATTGCCCTGTCTGTGCCGAAGGTGGTGAATGTCACCTGCAGGATATGACTGTAATGACGGGCCACCGCGATCGCCATTATCGCGGCTTGAAAAATACCCATCGCAATCAATACCTGGGGCCATTGATTCATCATGAAATGAATCGCTGCATCACCTGCTATCGTTGCACACGCTTTTATCGCGACTATGCCGGTGGCACTGATTTGGCTGCGATGGCAGCGCACGATCATGTCTACTTCGGCCGCCACCAAGAAGGTGTGTTAGAAAATGAATTTTCCGGCAATCTGGTTGAAGTTTGTCCAACTGGAGTATTTACCGATAAATCACTAGTGAATGAATACACCCGCAAATGGGACTTGCAATCAGCACCCTCTGTTTGTACAGGTTGTGCGGTTGGATGTAACACCTTACCCGGCGAACGATACGGCAAACTAAAACGAGTACACAACCGCTATAACACTGAAGTGAATGGCTATTTTATCTGTGACCGTGGCCGCTATGGACCCTCTTACGTCAATCTTCCAGAGAGACTGGATTATGCGGGATTGCGGCAGCCCGATGGGCTTTATAACGCCATCGATCAATCGCAAGCATTACAATATTTAACAGAAGCTTGCCAAAAAGGACATGTTGCTGGCATAGGATCACCAAGAGCTTCGGTTGAATCCAACTTCTTACTGCGAACGCTGGTGGGTGCAGATAATTTCAGCTCCGGCTTTAGCAACAAAGAACATGATTTAGTGAACCTGGCCCTGAGTATTCAACAGCAAAGCCATGTGTTAATTCCCAGCGTAAAACAAATCGAAACAGCCGACGCCGTTTTAATTCTTGGCGAAGACATCACTAACACGGCTCCGCGTATTGCCCTCGCATTACGACAAACCGTTCGCAATAAGGCCTATGAATTGGGAACCGAGATTGGCCTTGAGCACTGGCAGGATGCGGCTATTCGCAATTTGGCACAGGATCAACGCAGCCCACTGTTTATTGCTGCAGTAGCGGATACCCGCCTGGATGACGTGGCACAACAAATATTGCACATGGCACCCGATGATATTGCCCTGTTTGCTGATGCACTCGCCTGCTATATCGCTAACGAAAAACTTCCCGATATTAATGAAAACTTAATTTCTAGTGTCGAGACAATTGCGAAAACACTGCTGCAAGCTAAACGCCCTCTAATTGTTTCAGGCACTAGTTGCTATAACGCATCAGTCATTTCCGCTACAGGAAAACTGATCGAAAAACTTAATAGTGAAAATTGCGAACCGATGCTGTCGATGATCGTACCTGAAGCGAATAGCCTTGGGCAAGCAATGCTAACAACCAGGGATGCACCCACTATCGACACACTGGCAGCGCTGGCCATCGCAGGTAAGATCAATACTTTGATCGTATTAGAAAATGACCTTTATCGCCGCTGCCACTCTTCAAGCATAGATAATATGTTAGAGCATATCGACAATGTCATTGTTATCGATTATGTCGATACGGCTACCACCTCCGCCAGCAGCCTGGTGCTACCTTCAGCAACAGCCATTGAATCAGAGGGCACGCTAATCAGTATGGAAGGCCGCGCGCAACGGCATTTCCCCGTGTTTGAACCGAAAGCAGAAAGGCTAGCCAGCTGGCAATGGCTATTACATTGCATGAAAGCACTGGGCAGAGCAGAGACCGAACACATTCACTATTTTGATGATGTCACCCGCGCCTGTGCCGCGAATATTTCTTCGCTGGAACATATTGTTAACGCGGCACCCAGCCACCTCTACCGCAACCACGGTGTAAAGATTCCACGACAGCCACACCGCTACAGTGGTCGCACTGCCATGCGTGCCAATATTTCGGTGCACGAACCCAAGCAACCAGTGGATCAGGAATCTGCACTGGCTTACACCATGGAAGGCTTAAACCAATCACAACCTGGAGCCCTGTTACCCTATGTTTGGTCGCCGGGTTGGAACTCTAATCAATCATTACACAAATTTCAGTCTGAAGTGAGTGGGCCTTTAAAAGGAGGCACTGCTGGTGTGAGATTGATCAAGACTGATCATCAGTTATTGGACTCTGAACCAGCGATCAAATCAAAAAAAATTACCCCCGCCGATGGACAGTGGTTGCTAGTGCCCCGTCATAAAATATTTGGCAGTGATGAACTCAGCGCGCTCAGCCCCGCTATTGCAGAATTAGCTGGGCACGCTTATATCGAAATCAATCCTGCTGACGCACAAAGTCTTAATGTGAATGAAGGGGATGGTGTATTTATAGGTGATGATCACACTAACGATTCTCATCAGCTGTCGCTCGAAGTACATATCAACAGCAATATCGCTGAGGGCTGTGCCGGATTCAGTTTTGGCTTTAACGACACATTAAATCTTATCCCAGGCGAATTTGTTTCGTTGACCAAAAATCCCAACTGGCAACGCAGACAAGCGGATACCATTGCAACGGATGGAGGTGGGTCTAATGGAGGTAGTTATGGCTGAATCTGGCATGTCAGTTTTCGCTACTATCGGGTTTGGTCTGTTTATTCTTCTCGCAGCGGTGGGCGGTGCTGCTGTTCTGACCTGGTTTGAGCGACGACTACTGGGCATTTGGCAGGATCGCTACGGCCCGAATCGATTAGGCCCCTTCGGTATTCTTCAGGTCGCTGCCGATATGCTCAAGCTGCTTACCAAACACGACTGGATCCCTCCCTTTGCCGATCGTATGGTATTTATCTTTGCGCCTACAGCCATCGTAGTCGCTATGATGATGGGCTTTACCGTTGTGCCCTTTTCTCCCGATTTATACATCATCGACCTCAATATTGGTTTGTTATTTTTTCTCGCCATGACCTCGCTGGCTGTTTACAGCGTGCTACTTGGAGGGCTGGCATCTAATAATAAATATGCACTATTGGGCGGCTTGCGTAGCGCCGCTCAGATGATCAGTTATGAAGTTTTTATGGGACTATCACTAATGGGGGTAGTGATGCTCACCGGTAGTTTCAGCATGCGTGATATCGTTGAAGCGCAAAGGGATATGTGGAACTGCATCCCGCAGTTTTTAGGATTGTATGTCTTCCTGATTGCCGGCATTGCCGAAAGCCATCGCCTGCCCTTTGATTTACCAGAAGCCGAGCACGAGCTCACCGCCGGTTTTCACACTGAATACGGCGGTATGAAATTTGCGATGCTGATGCTCGGTGAATATCTCGGTTTAATTTTAATTTCCTGCATGATGGTTACCTTGTTTTTTGGTGGCTGGCTGGGACCGTGGTTACCGCCAGTGGTGTGGTTTGTCATTAAAGTATTTATCGTAATTTGCTTTTTTATTCTGTTACGCGCAGCCATTCCCAGACCACGTTACGACCAACTGATGACATTGGGCTGGAAATTTATGTTACCGCTGACACTGGTTAATCTGCTGGGTACTGGTGTGATCGTATTATGGATGGAGGGATAGCAGCCATGTTGAATTCTCTTCGCAGTCAACTCACTACACTTTGGACTATTCTGCAACACAGTTTCACCAAATCTGAAACGGTGGAATATCCAGAACAAAAACCTTATCTGGCGCCACGTTACAGAGGGCGCATTGTTTTAACCAAAGACCCGGATGGCGAAGAACGCTGTGTGGCCTGTAACTTGTGTGCAGTGGCATGCCCGGTTGATTGCATCGCGTTACAACAGGGTGTTAAAGAAGATGGTCGCTGGTATCCACAATTTTTCCGCATCAATTTTTCTCGTTGCATTATGTGTGGCATGTGTGAAGAGGCCTGCCCTACTAACGCCATTCAGCTGACACCAGATTTTGAAATGTGCGAATACGATCGACAAAACATGGTGTATGAAAAGGAACATTTGCAAATTGAAGGCACAGGAAAATATCACGATTACAACTTTTATCGCGTATCCGGCCTCGCCATTAAAGGCAAAGATAAAGGCCAAGCGCAAAATGAGGCACAACCGATTGACGTAAAGAGTTTATTACCATGATCGAGGTATTGTTTTACATCGCTGCATTGATTGCCGTATCCGCTACGATACTGGCACTGACGCGCACCAATGCCGCACATGCATTGATCTACTTAATCATTTCACTATTGGCAATAGCGGTGATTTTCTTCTTATTAGGCGCCCCCTTTGCTGCAGCGTTAGAAATTCTTATCTATGCCGGTGCGATCATGGTGTTGTTTGTGTTTGTCATTATGATGCTCAACCTCGGTAAAGCCGGCCAAGAACGAGAACGGCAGTGGTTGCAAGGCAGCCATTGGATAGTGCCCGGTGTAATGGCGGCAGTATTATTTTTAGAGTTGTTGGTTGCAGTGCAACCAACAACTATCAATGTCAGCTCAGAAGTTACGCCCAAAGTTGTCGGATTAACATTATTCGGCCCCTATGTACTCGCGGTAGAAATCGCTGCGATGTTGTTGTTAGCCGGTTTAGTCGGTGCCTATCACCTTGGCCGGCGTTTTCTGGTTCGCAAACACGATATGCGCAGCACACAGGTTAGCCATGACGAAGCATCCGAAGGAGTTCAGTCATGACCGGTCTGCAAATACCGATGGAACATGTACTGATTTTAGCCATGCTGCTATTTAGCTGTGGCCTACTGGGCTTGATGCTACGACGTAATATTATTTTTATGCTGATGTCATTGGAAGTAATGCTCAACGCTGCCGCATTAGTCTTTGTCGCAGCAGGCAGCTATTGGAATCAGGCTGATGGACAGATTATTTACATGCTTATTCTCAGTGTCGCCGCTGCTGAAGTAGCGGTAGGTCTTGGGCTAGTGTTGCAAATTCAACGCCGATTTAAAACGTTGGATATGGACGAAGCAACAAGGATGAGGGGCTAACAAATGGCTTCTAATTCGCTGATGGCTCTTTGGTTAATTCCCGCCCTGCCACTGTTTAGTGCTGCGATTTTATTGGTCAGTACCGGCCGTATGCCCAAGCCTATTGTCAGTGTTATGGGTGCTGGCTCAGTTGGACTCTCGGCATTATGTGTTGTTGCTATTGCGCAGAAATTTCTTACCGATGGCAAGGTTATTGAGTTAACACTCTGGACCTGGATGGCCGTAGGGGATTTCACACCTGGCATCGCTTTTTATGTCGATGGTCTCACCATTGTGATGATGTCGGTGATTACCGGTGTGGGTTTTCTGATTCATCTCTATTCCACTGAGTTTATGGCTGAAGATGAATCTTTCTGCCGCTATTTTGCTTATATGAATCTTTTTGTCGCCATGATGTTGCTGTTAGTAATGGCGGACAATTTACTGCTGCTCTACTTGGGATGGGAGGGTGTTGGCGTCTGCTCCTATTTATTAGTCGGCTTTTGGCATCAGGATGCCAACAATGGCAAAGCTGCGCGTAAAGCCTTTGTAGTAACGCGAGTGGGCGATACCGCTATGGCATTGGGGCTATTCTTACTATTCACCGAATTAGGTACACTCAATATCCAACAACTATTGAGTAATGCCGGACAAGAATGGCAAGTGGGCGATTTAATTCCTGTAATCGCCACGGCGCTATTGTTAGGCGGCGCTGTCGGTAAATCAGCGCAGATACCACTACATACCTGGTTACCCGACGCTATGGCCGGCCCTACTCCGGTCAGTGCTCTGATCCACGCAGCAACTATGGTAACGGCTGGTGTGTATCTAATTGCTCGCACACATGGTTTGTTTTTGCTGGCACCGGAAACACTGCAGGCTGTAGCATGGGTTGGTGTATTAACGTTGTTACTGGCAGCGTTTACTGCACTTGCGCAACACGATATCAAACGCATCCTCGCCTATTCTACGATTAGTCAGATTGGCTATATGTTTTTGGCATTAGGGGTCAGCGCGTTCAGCTCCGGCATTTTTCACCTAATGACTCACGCCTTTTTTAAAGCCCTACTGTTTTTGGCCGCTGGCGCCGTGATTCATTGCCTGCATCATGAGCATAATATTTTCCGCATGGGCGGATTGCGAACACGCTTACCTGTTGTGTTCTGGAGTTTTTTAATTGGCTCTGCCGCTTTGGCTGCGTTGCCATTTACTTCAGGCTTTTACAGCAAAGATGCCATTTTACTTTCTGCCTGGGAATTGCCTGAAATTGGCCCCTGGTTATGGGCTGGCGGTTTACTTGGCGCATTGCTAACTTCTATCTACAGCTTCCGTTTAGTGTTTATTGTCTTTTTTGGTGAAGCCAAGACCAAACCCGATAAACAACCCGGCTGGAAAATGGCGGGGCCATTAATCCTTCTGTGCGGTTTATCCATTATTGGCGGCTGGTTTGTACTGCCTCTTACCCATGTGTTTCCAACAGCATCGGATCATCACAACGTCGCCCACAGCATTGAAATCATTTCAATCGCAACACCTGTGATCGGAGTGTTGATTGCCTATCTATTATTTCTAGGCAGACAAATTTCCATTGCCAATCTGGTTGAATCCAATGTTGGACAAGCACTTAAAAATTTCTGGTTTAGTGGCTGGCGTTTTGATGATTTGTATCATGCAGTTTTTGTACGCACCTACACGGGACTTGCACACTGGTGGCGACATGAACCCGTTGATTCGATCTACAACGCCATTATTTCCATCAACCAATGGTTACATCGCATATTTAGCGCTACACAATCCGGACAACTTCGCTGGTATGCCAGTTCAATGGTATTGGGCTTGATTGTATTAATCGCACTGGTATTGAGGCATTCGTCATGAGACAGCCACTATGAGTTTGGCCATACTGATCATACTGTTGCTTGCTGGCGGTGTCGTTGCCTGGCAGGCAGAGCGGTTTAATCGTGACCTTCCACGCTGGATATCACTAGCGGCCATTGCTCTGGCATTGCTGTACTTTCTTAATACTGTAAGTGGCTTACACCCTGATAGTTTTTCTTTGTCGCCCAATCCTACCGAAGCCAGTAGCTGGCTAATTCATTATCAATTGGATTGGATACCACGTTTTGGTATTCGCTTTGAATTAGCGATGGATGGCTTGAGCTTGTTATTGATTATACTGACCCTGGTGTTGGGACTGATTGCTGTTGCTTCATCCTGGGATGAAATCAGTTTTAAACCGGGCTTGTTCCAAGCTAACTTATTATGGACGCTAGCTGGTGTTGTCGGCGTATTCCTTGCCCTGGATTTATTTTTGTTCTTCCTGTTCTGGGAAGTGATGCTGATTCCCATGTACTGTCTGATCGCTATCTGGGGTCATGAAGACAAAGCTTATGCATCAATGAAGTTTTTTATCTTCACTCAGGTATCCGGCCTGTTAATGTTGTTATCAATTATGGTGCTTGCCTGGCAGGGCAACGTCGTTAATGGTCAATACAGTTTCAGCTATTTTGATTTACTGTCACTGCAATTTGAAAGCCGTTACTCCTTCTGGATGATGCTGGGCTTTTTCCTTGCCTTTACCGTCAAGTTACCCGGCTTTCCCTTTCACACCTGGCTACCCGATGCACACACTCAGGCACCCACGGCAGGCAGTGTGTTGCTGGCAGGTATTTTGTTGAAAACCGGCGCCTACGGTTTGTTGCGTTTTTGCATCCCACTATTTCCGGAAGAATCGATGCAATTCGCCCCTATAGCCATGACGTTAGGTGCAGCTGGAGTGGTTTATGGTGCGATACTGGCCTTTGCTCAAATCGACTTCAAACGTTTAGTAGCTTATAGCAGTGTCAGCCATATGGGGTTTGTTCTATTGGGCCTGTATGCCTGGAATAGTTTGGCAATTCAGGGCGCAATTATGCAAATGGTGGCGCATGGCGTCAGTACAGCAGCATTATTTATGTTAGCTGGCGCCTTGCAACACCGGCTACACACACGCGATATGAATCAAATGGGTGGCCTGTGGCAGGCAATGCCGAGAATGGGAGCCTGCGCATTATTCTTTGCTGTTGCATCTCTGGGATTACCGGGGCTTGGCAATTTCGTGGCTGAATTTCTAACCCTGGTTGGATTGTTTAAAGTTAACCCCTGGATGACAGCTATCGCAGCGCTCGGTTTAATTACTGGAGCAATTTACAGTCTCTGGTTAATTCAAAAAACGTTTCAAGGTGAGCACCTTCACCAACAACAAAACACACTGAAAGACTTTGGTCAAAGGGAAATGATCACTATGGCCGCCATGATGGTTGTTCTGATCTGGCTAGGGCTTTATCCCCAACCAGTGCTCGATTTAACACAACCAGTTGTCGACGGCCTACAGTCAATGTTTCCACTTGAACCGATATTCCATGGAGCAAGTCTATGACAGCAAGTGATTTACAGGCTGTGCTTCCGCTGATAGTACTCGCTGCTGGCGCTACGATTCTGATGTTGCAAATTTCCCTACGCAGGGATCTTCCGTTGACCATTACTCTGACTTTACTCACCTTTGCACTAGCCGCGCTAAGCTGTATCCCTGCGCACGATATGACTACACGTCAGGTTACTCCCCTATTACAAGCTGACACTTTGGCAATATTATTTAGTGCATTGTTTTGTATTGCCGGCATTATCACTACCCTGTTGTCGATGGATTATATGAAACACCGAGGCGACGAACCGGAGGAATATTTTTTACTACTCATTCTAAGTACATTAGGCGCATGTATTCTCACCTACTCTGTTCATGTAGCATCATTGCTGCTGGGAATGGAATTAATGTCGGTAGCACTCTACGCACTTGTTGCCTACCCTGATCGTTCTATATTGCCGTTGGAAGCGGCCAGTAAATATCTGGTGCTATCCGCTGCTGCCTCTGCCACTACATTGTTCGGTTTTGGCTTGCTTTACGCCTATACAGGAACGTTAGAGTTTTCCGAATTAGGCAATCGTTTGGCAACGCTGCCAGCTGCAACAAATACATCAATACTGGTAGTGGCTATTGTTATGTGTTTAGGCGGGCTGGGCTTTAAACTATCACTTGTACCCTTTCATATGTGGACACCCGATGTATACCAGGGAGCACCATCACCTGTAACCGGCTTTCTGGCATCTGTTTCCAAAGCAGCCATTTTCCTAGTGTTACTGCGCTGGTTCATTGAAGGTAATCTATTTCAATATGCCGTACTGCTTGAGGCCACAGCGCTCCTCGCCATACTTAGTATGTTAGTAGGTAATTTTTTGGCATTACAACAGTCGAATATCAAGCGGATACTGGCCTACTCATCAGTTGCTCATATGGGCTATCTATTGATAATTCTCAATGTAAACGATAATCGTGCGCTGGCGTCGGAGGCGGCACTTTACTATCTGATCGCATACACTGTGACATCATTGGCTGCATTTGGCTTACTATCATTATTGTCAGCCCATCAAGCAACAGATGAGAATGCCGAATTGAACACGATTAATGGGTTATTTTGGCAGCATCCATTATTAGCAGGCCTATTGTTTATCGCCTTACTTTCTTTAGCTGGTATTCCTCTGACAGCAGGTTTTATCGCTAAATTTTATATTTTTAGTGCTGCAGTCAGTGGTTACCACTGGTTGTTATTAGGCAGTTTAATTATCGGCAGCGGGATTGGTATTTACTATTACTTACGAGTGATTTTCACCATGCTCAATCATGAAGATAGTCCGGCAGCTATCAATGAAACAACTGCAATACAAAATGGCGTTTCAGTGAAATTCATTTCTTTTATTCTTATTGGCGCTATTCTTATTTTAGGTATTGCACCACAACCACTAATCGAATACCTGCAGTCTATACTTTAGTGTAACGTGTATTAATATGTTTAAAAATCAATCACATGAAAATGAGAATTTCTGATTTCTTTATTTAAAATCTATGAAGTCATAGTAGACATTTTCGATAAAACAGCATGTTTTTATGTTGCAGGAAACTACGACGCGTCGTATGCTCCCAACTAAAACTAACAAGAGCCTATTAAAGGGCCACATTACAACTGGAGGTCATTATGCTTCAATCCGTCGACCTGAAGGACTATATGCTGCACAGTCCAGTAAAAGTCAAAGAAGACGCCAACTTACTGGATGCCATCGAAGCTATCGTTGAGCACAGATTATCAGGGGTATGCGTTGTCAATGATCAGGGAAAATTGATCGGCATGTTGTCCGAACTCGATTGCCTGCGAGCCATCTTGAGTGCCGTTTACAACCAAAGCGGTATCGGAAAGGTAAAAGAAGCCATGTATTCCGGTGAACTTATTGTTGCCCGCCCCAATGAAGATATCGTTGATATAGCACAGGATATGCTGATGAAAAAACATCGACGGCGACCAGTAATAGAGGATGGGAAACTGGTTGGACAAATTACTTGTAGACAATTATTGAGTGCAGTAGCCCGATTTTCTCGATAACTCGTTTTCTAACAGCAAGCTTTAAGGCATGTTTAATGGTGAACGATATGAAAAAGTTAGTTATTTTACTCGGCCTATTATTTTTTACTCACTTTTCTTACAGTGACAATGGCTTCACAACAGGAACGTTAAAAACTACTAAGCACTTGATCACTATTCATTACAAAGATGATAGAACTGAGTACACCGTTAAAACACATGATGGCACGCTACTGGAAAGCAATATTTCCGAACAAGAACTTGTATCAAAATTGCCTTATTTAAAGGAGCTCATTGAGCAGGGCATTGCGGATAAAGATGCCAGCGTAAACGATCAGCTCTTGCAGGGATCAAATAGAAATGACAACAATTATCTGAATTAAAACTAGGCTTATCTGTATTTATAAATAACGAATCGGATTTAGCTGCATCGCACCACCATGTGAAACCACCGTTAAAAACTTCAATTTACTGGTTATCGATCAATGTATTGGTATTAATTACTAACTGATCAAAGTTATGAATTTATTACACGAAGGAAGAATCAGCTGCCCCTACTGTGGAGAACTGATTACAGTACTGATTGACTCAACAGATATTGACCAGGAGTATATTGAAGACTGTCAGGTTTGTTGCCGACCTATTACCTTTGTTTTAAGTTCTGATATAAATGGTGACCCTGCAATATCTGTTTACGGTGAAAATGAAACCTTTTAGTTTTGATATCATCAGACATTACAGCAACATTGATAAGCTCAAGTAGTTAGCATGCTGGAAACACTAGCAAGATTGGCCATCAAACTCCATTGGAGTAAACCCCTTGTTATAGTTATAGGTGCTTGCTTCTTTGGATGGTTTTGCCTCAATATTTTTGGCGTATTAGGCACTGATAGCGATGCTTATCTAATCCCTAGTGTTCTGGGTTTACTTTGGTCTGTATTATTATTTTTTTTATTGACAACTTTTCTTGATATTCCTCCAAAACCTCAGGCGGAAGCCAGCTTCCTTATAAGACTGAAAACTCGCATCAAGCGTAGCTTTTATTATCTTCTCGGTTTGATTTTCTTGTTGCTGACAATAGCTGTATCACTCTATAGTTTTAGAATGTTGGGGATATGGATGTCTGACCATTAAGTTATTAAGCATGCATATTTACTAAGAAGATTAAATACCATTTGGCATTTCACTCACACGTTAGGGAGTTGTTGCTATGATTATCGAACCCACTGAAGCTATTAAAGCTGTTACTTTATGGTCGGCTGTTAACTTTGGTCTGATGCTGGTCCTGGCTCTAAATACTTTTCGCTGGCGCCTTAAGGAAATGGTGGCCGTAGGAATCGCAAAAGGCAGTCCAGGGCTGGAACGCGCCGTTCGCGCGCATGGTAATAATATAGAGTATGTACCAAGCATCCTGTTAGGCTTTTTACTGCTGGCTATTTTGGGTGAAAGTTCGCAAGTCCTGCATATTGCTGGCGCCATTTTATTTATTGCCAGAGTATTGCATGCCTATGGCATTCAACAGCTAGACGTCGCTGTACCAAAAACGCGGGTTGCCGGTAATCTTCTCTGTTGGTTGTTATTTCTTGCACTAGTAGTGCGACTAATACTCCTCTCCTTTTAAATAGTTAAACTGAGTGGTTACTCGTTATGAATCAGCCCATAAAAGAACTCTGTATTATTACTGGTGTTGGCCCAGCTACTGGAACAGAGCTGGTCCGGCGTTTCAGTGAAAGGTATCGCATTGCGATGCTTGCGCGGGATAAAACACGGCTTGATAGTTTATCCCAGCAAATACCTGACAGTTATGCTTACACCTGTGACCTTACTAACAAGCAACAAATTGGGGAAGTATTGGCAAAAATAAGCCAGCAACATGGAACACCTACCATTATTATTCATAATGCTGTTGGTCATGCCTTTGGCAATGTAATGGAAATAGATCCAGAAGCAGTCGAAACCAATTTCCAAATTAACACCATAGCATTACTGCAACTGATACAAACCCTCGGGCCCGATATGATCAATGCAGGTAAAGGTGCTCTTGTAGTCACAGGTAACACATCGGCCTATCGCGGCAAGGAAAACTTTGCAGCATTTGCTCCTACAAAAGCAGCTCAACGTATTCTGCTTGAATCCGCCGCTCGTCACCTGGGTCCAAAAGGTATTCACGTAGCTTATGTCGCTATTGATGCAGTCATCGACACACCTATGATGCGAGGCATGTTTCCAGACGAAACCGACGAGTTCTTTTGTCAGCCCAAAGATATTGCCGAAGAGTGTTTTCACATTGCCCATCAACCACGATCAGCCTGGGCATTTGAAGTGATGATCAGACCCTATATAGAAACCTGGTAATGTCAACTTCGTCAGTGACCACCACGTAATAATAGGCAGCTGAATTTAAGATACACTACATAGTATGCTTATCATCACTAATTGGTGACAATAGTGAACAAAATCCATTTTGCTATAGCCATTAGCCTTATCACTGGCTTCGCAGTAGCAGCTGTGGCATTTCGTGTAATGGAGTTCGATTCAACAAATACTAATAATAATTCATCGTTTCTATTCAGTAGCAGGGCATCAACGGAACAGAGAATTAAAGTACTCGAAGACGCACTCACTAAAGAAAGCAACGCTCGACAATTGCTGGAGGAACATCTGCTCGTGCTATATGCCGAACTGGATACACTCCGAGATCAACCAGAACCACCTTTTTCTCAGGAAAAATTTTCTGAAAATGAAAAAGTATCTGAAGAAAATAATAAACTTTCAAACGAAAAACCCAGCAGACGCATTCGCGTGACCGATACCAGTGAACTACGATCTACAGCCCTCATGGAATCGGGTTTTACGCCAGACAGAGCCGAATGGATAACTCAGCGTGAAGACGAAATCAGAATAGATGTTATGCAACTGCGCTTTGATGCCAGGCGCTCAGGTGATATGCAAGCATTGTTTTCAACGAGCAACCGTGTTGAATCTATGCTCAGAAATGAAATTGGCGATATCGAGTACGAACAATATCTACAAGCCTATGGCAGCCCAACAACTATTCGGATAGGAACGGTGATGGAATCCTCCCCCGGCCAATTGGCGGGTCTGAGACCGGATGATGAAATTGTAAGTTATGACGGAAAACGCGTGTTCAGTTTCTCCGATCTCACATCGCAACAAATGCAAGGTGAGGCTGGAGAATCTGTGGTTATGGATATCTTACGAGATGATGTGCCTATGCAAATTGTCCTGCCTCGTGGGCCTATTGGGATACAGCGGGGCAGATATGGGAGGTAAATTAAAAAGGTGTCTGATGGGAGATAGGCTAAAAGATACCAGTGAGTGCTGGATTGATTGAAATAGCCTTAGGACTATTTCAACCCGCGTAGCGGGCTGCGTCGCGTTGCGACTTGTCCAAATTGCTATGCAATTTGTCGAACCGCGCTTTAAAGAACAAATTCAGCTCGTTCCGCCGGATAAATAAAAAAGGCGTCCCGATGGGACGCCTTTTTTATTTATATGGTGGGCCGTGCTGGATTCGAACCAGCGACCAATTGGTTAAAAGCTAGCGAAACAAAAAAATATTTTTTATTTATCAATAACTTACGCGATCGACCTTTAGCAAATTTCCTATTAAATCCCATCGAATGCCACTATTTCCACACAATGGCCACACACTCATAACAAGCCAAGTGACAGCAGTTTCCACACTTAACTAAGGTGTCTTCCAAAGACCAGGGGATTCTCAAGCACATAGCCGTACTCTCTCTTAGCGAATTCGATAACCTTATCAAAGGTGCCTGCTTTCAGCGGCCCACCATCACACACTCTGAATGCCTGGCAAAAGCTCCAACTAATTTTTCCACAAGATATTCTCACAGAAGATCTTGTGTCACTGTAATCTCGGGCAAAAAAATTCGAAGATTAATCTCCAAAATATTCTGGACTTTCTGACTGTTAACAGTAAAACCGAGGCTTCGCCATCTTTAGCAGGTGTTGTAACTAACAACCCTGATGATGAAATTTCCAATTAGGAATTATTATCCACTAAATTATTTATCTATCGGAGAAAGTAGATTAGCTAACTTAACTGGTCGATGTTTTTCAAATATAGATAACTTCCATAAACACAGAGAAAGAAATATGAAAGATCGCAAATAACGGCAATTAATTTGGAAATAAAAATATCGAGAGCGCTTTCAATAAATATATCCAATAATATAAAAAAGAAGACAATTACTGCTTAAATTTAGACAAATACTGTAACAGTATACAAATCATCTTGATCAAGGAGAAATATATGCTGTGCATTTATACATGTTGTCAGCTATTAAGATGTCAATGTACAATCAAGAAGTCGTTAGTCTTACAAAGGTAAAGGTTAATACTCATTTCTCTAATGGAGTGGAACGCATGGATTCAATAACTATATTAATAAGAATAATACTGTTATTTTTCATCGCTATATTTTCTACCAGCTTAACCTACTCTGATACAGTAACACCTAGTGATCGAGTAACAAATAGCTTAAGCATTCGAGCAGACCCAAATAGCAATTCAAATAAAATAGGTAAACTCTATCCTGGACAAAAAGCAGAGCTTATTGGTCAATCTGGGGCTTACTACCGTATTAAAACAGAGCAAGGAATTGAAGGTTATGTTGCAAAGTCCTGGTCGACACTGATACCAGCTAGTGGAACACTTACGATAGTAACTTGGAATTTAGAGGGGCCTACCGGAATTGATAATAAAGATTTAAATGCACTTGCTGAATTTATCAATGGAGCTGATGCTGTAGTCTTGGAAGAGGTGTTAGGACAGGATCAAGTAGATTTGGCACTGACTAAAGCAAGTTTAACTTCAATGAAAAGTACTGTGTCTGATTTTGCTAAAGATTCAGAGCAAAATGTATATAAAAAACAAGAATTAGCGATACTGAGCCCTCATAATTTAGGCAAAATAATAGAGGTTGATCCATACCCTCAAAATGATACACCTGAGATGAGAGCGAAAGATATTGACTTTGATGTTCCAGATTTTATTCCTTCTGACCAACGAAGCAAAAAAGGGGCAAGGGGTTGGCTTTGGGTTGATATTCCAAGTTTGAAAATCTCGATTATAGGTGTTCATTTAAAATCTTCACAAGGAGCGACAGGAAAACAAGATGAGATTAACAGTTTTAAACGTGAGGCTGTCTCTGCCGCTCTGGCCATAGCTATAAAGGAAGATTCAATTAATCGACCTACATGGTCTTATATTGTTGCAGGTGATTTTAACGTCGCTCCAGGAGACATCGATAAAGTAGGCGTCGATTTCAATGCTCCATGTACAAACCAAAAGTGTGTAGGTTATGATCAGACTCATGCAATTTTTGGTGGAGGAATAGTTGAAGGGTTTGTGATGCGCAATCTGGTTGAAGGCATTTCTTCTTCGTATGCAAAAGGTAATTTTGTTCAGAGTCCAATTGACAACATCTATGCCTACGGCCCTATTTTTGACAAAACAACCAAATTGACTATTGAGAGGGGAGCAACTTTTGGTTCAGATCATTATGCAATCAAAGTGGCTATTAAGTATTAATGCACTTTTTATATTTTTTCTTTAATAAAAAGTGTACTTTAAAAAACTAATAATATATAAAAAATAAAAGCAATAGAGGGATGTAAATTTGCAGCCGAACAAATCTAATGAGGACATTGACCTCTTGAAAATAATATTCAAAGAGGATGAGCCTTTAGGACCAACTCATATTGAAGACAATGTACGCTTCGTAGATGAATTATTAATAAAAGAAAACCTTCCATTTAAACGCCTATACCAAAACCCACATTTTCTAGTTGGAAGAAAAGGTTCTGGAAAAAGTTCGCTTTTATATAGTGCTTATTTAGATGACAGGTCAATAAGCCTTGAACTACCTTCAAGTGAAGTTTTTAAGCAGGTTATTCTTCTAATTAATGAAAATGTAGATGAATATACGACTGTTGAGCAAGTCGAGTCCATTTGGAGCTTTGCCATTTGGGCATCAATAGCTGCACGTATAATTAAGTATGCTAAAGAGAAAGAATATGATAGTGAGCAAGTAAAAATACTTATAAAATTCGCTGATGGGCTAAACATAAATGTTTATGACCCTCCATTCATAATAATTTTTAATGCCCTAAACTATATAAAGGAAAACAAGCAATCAAAATTGAGTTTTGAGCTAGCTGCACGTTATTCTTCATTTAACAACATTACAACATCGGATGTGGAAATTGCAGTAGGAAGGATATTAAAGCAATTTGATATTGAACTAAGGGTACTGGTTGATTCAATGGAAGAATACAAACTCAATACCTTTGGTGCGATGCCAGCAATCTCAGGCTTTATTCGCTTTATTGGGCAATTTAAAAGCTTTTCGTCTAATGTATATATTCAATGCGCTCTACCAACAGAAGTTTATTTTCCTATCATTGAAAAGATATCATCAAACCCTGCAAAAGATTTTAGTAGAATTGAGTTAGTCCAGTGGACAGCAAGAGAGTTACTGTATTTAGCTGCAAGACGTTTATCTGTATTCATAAAACTTAAAGCTCCTGATGTATATAGTAAAAACATAGCACCTATTGAAAATCTAGAGGGAAGAAAATTTTCTAAACCATTTTGGGCCTTGATTCTTCCAGAGAGTATTGAGAATGGTTTGGGAGTTAAAGAGGGCTCTGAAGCTTATATTGTCCGGCATACACAACTTTCACCTAGACATATCATTTTGTATTTTAATGAGATTGTCAGGCGAGGCATAAAATACGTGTTAGCCGGTGAAAGAATACCAAAAGAAATTGTAATCAATGCTATAAAAGATTCAGAAAATCGCCTTTGTGATGATGTCTTTGCTGGGTGGCTTTCAAATTATAGCTTTGAAGCAGTTGATTACAAGTATCATGGATATCCACATGCCAAAGATCTTTGTAGAACACTACTACTATATTTACCACACAAATTTCGTTTCAACGATTTCGAAAAAATATATAAAAAATACGTTAAAAACTCATTGACTAATATAGCTGACGCCGAAGATGCTATTAAACTCCTTACAGAACTTGGAATTGTCGGCAAAGTAGTTGACTCCGGCCATCGAAGTGATAGATATATCACAGCGGAGTTTGAATATGCTTTGCCCGCTCACTTGATTTACTCATATAACAGTGAATTCTGTTTACATCCTGCATTCATTGGAACCTTTGGTTCAAAAGAAAATTATCCAGACCCCCCTTTTGCTATCTACCCGATTGGTAGTGACCCAGAAGAGTCAGATTATAGAAATTTCGGGGGTTAAACTTACTATGGATGCTTATGCCTCATGGCTTAGAACTGTTCTTAATACTCTTATAAAAGATCTTGAATACACTTATACTGAGGGTTTTAATGAAGACTGCTTATGCCTTTTTGATGAAGTTACAAAAATAATAACTATTGAAATTCGAGATGAAGTATTAATTCAAGAATTAGAGAATATTAGAAAGTACATATTAGATTCTAACTTTGACGGCCTTCCTAAGTTAGAATTTTCAGCAGGTTTCAGCACTTATATCGCCACACTTGAAATTAACCATGAAGTAATAGGAAGAGTTTATCAGAAGGGAATGGGGCTGCTTGCTGATGGCAAATATTTAGAAACTGACACCATTGAGCATTTTGGTGGTGCTGCTCTAGGTAGTCTTCTTAGAGATGTTGAGGAAACAGCAGGAGTAAGGATTGAACAACCAGAACAACAATCTGAACAGAATGAAGAAGAAACAGGATTGCCTGATGAAAACTCGGAAAATCTTGAAGATGGAAAAGCTAATACAGAGAATAATGAAAAAATGGAAAAAGAAGAAGACATAACCATAAACCAAAGCGAACAAGTAAATGAGAGAGGATCAACAAGCCAAGCTGATAAATTTATGGCGTTAATATCTGCTTTATTGGTATTTCTATTATTAGCATTTGTTGTGATACGTAATGAACCATTCGCCGACCCTAATATTGTAATTGGGATGAGAATTTTTATTAGCTTATCTGCTTCAATTTTTGGAGCATCCATTCCTGGGTTTTTAAACGTTCAATGGGAAGGAAGTGGATTCTTTCTACGCGCAGGAGGTGCACTGGCATTATTCGCTATAACTTTTGTATTTACACCGACAGTTCTTGACCCATATCAATAAACCGTAATTTTCATTGCATGAATTTTTTACACAAAAAGAATTATAAAAATTTTCAGCCGCAATCGGATTGCTAGTTTTTTCATACTATATTTATTATGACTGCCAGCACGATAAATCCAATTCCCAAAAACGCTTAATAATTTCAGGTTCATTATATCTTTTTCTCAGCAATACCTCATCCACTTACAGAAGGAGCATCATGCGGCACTTCTACAGCAAGTTCATAACTATTTCTTTTTCCTTCTTTCAAAACACCGACAGCATAAAGACTTCTTAATACTTGACGGATGGTATTTACATCCATGCCGTATTTTTCATCACGTATCTTTCGAAAAACAGGCGGCAACTTTCCGCTTAAAATATCACAAATCAATCGAACAACCGACTGCTGTGCAGCAACGGCCACTTCATTATTACATGAATAAAATACTGCTTTCTCATCTTCAATCTTAGACCGATCTCTTTCATTAATTTCACTTTTGTATAGCTGTGCAAGACTGATCATTCCAAGCGTAGTGATCTCCAACAGCAAACTCAAAAAGCCATACCCCGCAAACCGTACCATTGTTATATCGATCCCTAAGAGCTGTGCTATATCAGAAAAAAATGCTGTAACCGGTATCTTTTGAATAGCTTCAGTTTCACCTGCGCGAGACAAATCTTTGGTTAAAGAGGCCAACGATGTACCAAGTACAGAAATCACTTCAGCGTTTTTCTCTCCTTCGGACCATTGTTTATGGTAAATACTGGCCAATCTTTTTTGCATCAACTGTTCTTGGTAGATCATTTCATGCTGAATATTTTTTATCTGCTGTTGTAGTGCTTGATATTCCCCTGTATCAATTTGATTTTTCTGTATCAAACGCGACTCAGATGAAACTAAAAATGCGCAGCTCGCCAACCAAGAAAAAAACATTAGCGTCAGGCTCAAAATCGAAAAGTATTTTCCGCGTTTTCGCTGTGACCAAAACAAGTACTTGCCGATATCAATACAGCAACCAATTAATAAAAAAAACAGTGATAAAAATACAACGTTATCTATTCGGTCTTTATCCAACAATGCATCAAACTGCTCTCCTGACAAAGACAGCGCAAACATGCCTGTCAGCACCATGCTAACCAAACAAAGGATATTTTGTGTAACGAAAATCAAATAAAGCATAGGGAAATATGCCAACTTGAGAAGTGAAATACAGCCAATCAGATAAGGAGTTATCTTAACTTTCGGTAATTAAAAAAAATCAAAAAAGTGTATCTGACGCGTTAGACCCTTTTGTTTAGCTTTCAGGCACGATAGTTAATGTTGCTTATGTGACATAGAGCACAGTTTCATACCATTTATGGTAAATACCTCTCAATTCAGCTCGTCCATTAAATAAACCCTACACGTTTAATGTCTTTGGCGTTTGAACCGTTTTTCCGTCACTTCTCACTCTCGGTGAATAGTATGAGATAACGAAAGAAACCAGCATATACATTGTTGTAAGAAATGGAGGGACAAGCCAATGAACGGATTTGAAGATGAAATGTGTCGCGCCGCCGCTCATTCACTCTTTTTTTCGCTCGACTCGCTAAAAGCTTTCCATTTCAGTCATCTTAATCTATCTGACCGATTAATTGCCTCCATGGCAGAACTCAACTTAAATCAGCAGAAATGGCTGATTGGCCGAGCCGGTTACTATTTAAAATTCGAGTTGAACACCATAGCACTGGAGCGTCAGTTACAAGAACTAGATGTACTACAAGCCGAATACCAAATTGAAAATATGTTTATTCTAAAAGGTTCGCCCCGATCACTGATGCGCCGTTTGTTTGGCATGCATCCTACGGAGTTTGCAAGGCGGCGTGAAATTCTCGACCTGCAAGGCGTGAGTATAGGCCGGCCACCGAAATGTGATGAAGCGATGGAACACACATTGTGGTCCTTATGGCAGGAACTGGAAGAACTCGATCCACGCCAGCGCTTTCTCGCTCTCGCCGATCAAACCGAATTGGATCTTCATATTATCTGGGGCGCGTTAAAAGACTACATCGATATTTAAACAACATAACGAATATCGCTAATTGACTTTCTTTTATCTTTAAGCTGTTATAATTTAAGCCGATAAAGGAGTATTCAGCGATGAAACCACTTCAATCAATAATACGTATTGTCTTGGTGTTATTCACCCATGCACTTACTTTGTGTCGAGAAATCTGGTTATTGCTAACAGACATGATCGGAGATGAGGATTACGACGATCAAGAAAATTCTCCATCTGACAACGCTTGGTATAATCACCGCACTGGAGAAACTACGTCATATCAGCAATCAGATGGTATTTATAATTCAAGCCATAACTACGACCAGTAAAAAAACCGCCTGTACGCTGTTGCGCAGCAGGCGATTAGTTTAAACGGGCTAAATCAGACCGCGTTCGGCAAAAGATTCTACGCTATGACCACCTACAATAAAGTGGTCCAGCACCCGGACATCCACCAGTGCTAAGGCTTTTTTAAGACACTCAGTGGTATGTTGATCAGCCTCGCTGGGCTCAGGAATATGCGATGGATGGTTATGCGCAAAAATCACAGCAGTAGCGTTTAACCGCAGAGCAGCTTTCACCACCTCGCGGGGATGCACGCAGCAACCATTGATTGTACCCATAAACAACTCCCGATATTCGATCAATTGGTACTGGTTATCCAGAAACAGACCGCAGAATATTTCCTGTTCCCGTTCGGATAACTGCAAACACAAGTAGTCTTGTACAGTCTGCGGAGAATTCAATACCTGACCATGTGTTTGCAAACGCGCATAGAGCAGGTTTTTGGCTTCCGCAATCACTTGGTTTTCCTGTTCCAGTGCGGTATCCGTGGGACATGGTTCACCAGAGAAATGAACGTCTTTCATCGTTGTACTCCCTATTATTACTCACGGGAACACAACCTTTCCTGCCGGGAACGGTGGTTCCCTGAAGGAAAGAAAATGGACAACCGGTTGATGGTTCAACGCAGTTGTCCGGGCGGTTAGTTATCCATTCGCAACCTGAACGGAATTGTCCTGGTCATCAAAAGTGCGCATGTCTTCATAGACCAGTTCACCATTGATTTTCAAAGACAATATACGGGTCAGGAAGCCGCCGATGCTCGCCCCTAATTCACCAGCACGTTCGCCCTGTTTATAGACAAACGCCTTGGCGCGGGGGTTGGCCATATTGAAACGAATAATGACTTTGTCATCTTCGTTCTCGATGGCCTCACGGTGCTCCAATACGACACCGAGAGCCGTTTCTGAGGCGACAATGAGATCGTGGTACTCATAGTGCACATCGTCCGCAGGCCCCTGGATGACCGCTACTTGTGCCGCATAGCGGGTGGGTTTCCCATCGCTTCCGAATTCACGGATGCTGTTGAGATACCCAATACCGCTGGCGTACTCGTTAAAGTAACGGGCTTCCTCTGCAGTAGCAGATGGGTTTTGTGATGGGTTAGCTTGTTGACTCATAGCAATTCTCCTGGATTATGAGTGAATCATAAAAGGGGAACAGTCATCCCAATGGGGCAACGTGTTCCCCGGTTGGGTGAGTGAACGAACCGATCAATCAGCGTTTCAGAAGAAACCACTGCACACCACGCGGTGGCGTCGATCACGGTGTGAGGATGCCTTTGACCTGGCAAGGTGCTATTGAGACAGCAATAGCGACTGGGTAGTACGGTATGTATTGGGGTCATTTTTTGGTTCCAGATTTGGTCGCCCGGCCTGCTAATCCACGGCCTGATACACGCAGGTTGATACGTCCAGCTCCGGCTGTGCCCCGTGATAGATTGGTAGATACTCCTTCCAAATAAGCTGCTGCCCGAATACCCGCCAGCCCGAGATAAAGGGACAACACCAAGGGTAAGGCAAGATATAAAGCGCCAGTGAGAAAATTCAGAATAATACGCTTTAGCGTCAGATCCGTGCTGAACAGTGTGGTGATACTGCCCGGATCAGGGTACAGGGCCTGAATCAAGTTTTGGTCAGCCCACCAGGCAAAGAACCACAATACCGTCCAGAATTTCACCGCAAACAGCACCACTGCACCAAGAATCAATAATGAAAACCTGTAGCGACCGAGCAGGATAAAAAACGGCAACAAAGCATAGAGACCCATCAGGATCAGTGCCTGTGCCATCGGCGCGGCTTCCAGAAACACCCGTAGATAGGCAGCAAAAGAAACACTAGTTTTGCCGAGGCCATAAGCCGCCAGCCCTTGCTGTGCTGCATTTTGTACGGACACCATGACACCCGGTTCACCGACGCTGAAATCCACCAGATTGCCGTAGGCAAAATCATAACCACGGGTGGTCCAGCGCGGCGGTGAATTGATCAAGGCCATCTGAATAATCGCATCTCGCCGCAGCACAGGATCCCAACCCGATTCGGCCGCCGCCGACAACAAGTCCAGGTCGGAAAGCTCAGTTAAAACAGCTTGCCGTATGCCCTGCCACCACTCAGTACAAAAGGGTTTACCATAGACAGGGGGATCAGCCGCATCCCACTCAATATCCCGCAGCGCCGACCAGGGGTAGCCCTCGCGCATTGAGTCGGCCCGGATTGAATCATAATAACCAGGGATTTCCTGATAGATATGCGAACCGATCCAGTCGGGATCAGTCGGGCCATAGCGATTGAGTAGTGTAGTAATCGCACCACTCCTGGGGCGTTCGGCCAGATACTTTGAACGGGCTTCGATATAACAATCCCGAAAAAAATCATTGATCTCATGGCGCAATTCAGGATTACTGATCCGTGCGTCGCGCAGTTCATCAACATAACCCCGGTAGTTTAAGGTCAGCGGTACCGCTTCCATGACCGCGCGGTTAAAGCCCGAGCTAAAACTCATTACCGCAAACCAGAACACCGGAACATTAACGGTAGCAGGAGCACCAGTAAATGAAATACCGCCTCCGTAGGTAGTACGGGAGTTATTGACCGTCGCAACCGGTTGCGCAGGCGATCCTACCACCGCGCGCGGTGTAAAGGACAAATCCACAGCATTGAGCGGAGTGACCGGAACAGCAGCGATGACAATAATGAAGAAGGCGATAAAGAACTCGACCTCAATAATCCGCAATGAGGTATTGGCCGCTTCCTGGGCATCTTCTCTCGCATAGGAACGCACAATGGTATCCACCAGGATGCCCAAAAAAGGTAAAAACACAATGCCGGTAGCCACTAACACATCCCAAATGCTGTTATAAAACAGCCAGCCAAACAGGGTGGTGAACAGTTCCAGGGTGCTATCGACAGCCATGTTCTACCCCCGTCATCTTATCAGCGCAGCCAGCGGGTTACGCACCACCAGCAACTCATAGCAGAGAATCAGAACGATCAGCGGCCGTCGACTTAGACTTTGATTTAACTTCAGCGCCAAAGAAGAATAACAGCGCTGTCGTAATGCACACTGAACTGCTTGCGGCCACATCAACAGTAGCCCTGTGTAAAGCAGCACCCGCCACCAACCCCAAGGCAATTGCTGGAGTAATGGTTGAGCTACTTGATGGTTGTCTCCCATCCATATTGCCAGGGCGAGCCCGATGACAGCTGATATCACTATGCCAAGTAAAGTCGCACCCCAAATCAGGCATTGCCGCTTTAGCAGAATAAGACTCACTGCGCCACCCCACCCTGTTTGAGTGGTCGAGTATCCTCGGGGACAGCAGCCGGGGTATTCACTGAAGACTGACGTGCGGCATTATCCTTCAATAGGAGTTCGACCACAGTCGATGTCACAAACTGATCCCGCACATCTTTTTCAAAGATCACATTGCGAATTTCGCCATCCAGCTCTGCCAAAGCCTGGGTGACTTCCCGTTGAGCCAAAGCATTGGCTGCAACATGACCTTCTTTACGACCAGCAAGCAGTAGACGACGAATGATCATTGCTTCTTCCATAATCCGCGCTTCGGCAATTTCCTGGGCAAATTTATGGATCAAAATACTCTGTTCACGGGCCGGCTGGTTGCGTATGGCATCGATTACCTGCACGGTAATGGCCACCCCCGGCGCTTCTATGTCCTGCAAATGTGCTTGAGTTGAGGGTGTCGCGCCGGCGACCAAACGGGTCAGCAAAAGCACGATCTCCTCAGTGGTTTGCTCAATATGAGGAATCAGTCCCTTGCCGGGACGGGTGCCCTTACGGCAACGGTCACACAGACCAACTTCCATCTCGCCAAGCACCTCGTTGACCCAGTCGTCCACAGCATCAGGGCCGGTAAAGTGTTGATACAGTGGGGCGCTACTGAGCAGATCGCTTTGGGTTTCCGGTGGGCGTTCGGAGAGAATGTTCAGCCCGGCGTTGGCGACATCGGAAAGCACCTGTATTGCTGGCTGATCCAGTCCTCCCTGCCGAATGCCACCGACCCAGTTTATACCGTCTTCCGGTGCTTCTTCGGCCTCTTCAACAGCCTCATGGATATTGGCACCACCGATGCCAACGGAACGTTTCCAGGCGTCCCCCCAACTGACCGTAACCCATTCATCAAAGGGGTTGGTGTTTTTACTAATTTCATACTGGATACGTTCACAGCTTTTGGTGGCTAATGAGAAGGCTTCGTTGGCGCGCAGCAGCGCATTTTGAAACAGATCATACAATCCTGGGTTGGCCTTTTGCAGAATGTAACCCGGCAAATTGGCGATGGCTGCCGCTGCCGCTATTTCGATGGCATTGACCGCGTTATCAACACCGTTGCGAATATTGTCCAGGGAGCTATCGATGGCCACCATAGGATCAAAGCCGCTGCAACTCAGTGCCGAGGCCTGGCCGTTGAGCGACAGATCAATGGTGGTGATATTGAGGCTCGGTGGGATAGCAATGTCCCGGCCCCCACCGATTTTGTAGTAAAACAAACTGTCGCCTGCAGGTCCCTCCTCGGCCCAAGCTGGAATACTGAGCACCGCCAGCAGGAGGCACAACGCCAGGTTGAGCGTAGTGCAAAGTTGCCTATGGAAATGCGTGAGCGCGCAGTTCACAGGCAGACCTCTAGTGGCACCGTAAACAGGTACGTCCCCTGAGCTTCACAGCATTCATACGGTCGCCACAGGGCGAAGGCATAGCGGTTGTCTTCAGACTGTCGGCCAGTCGACCAGGATTGACGGTAGACGTCGTTCTCGCCAAACACATAACACTGGCTGTCCATCTTGGGCGCCAGCATCTGCCATACGCCAGTGTCCGGGTCATTTTCCACCAACTCACCGGGTAACCAGGTGCGATTGTAATTGTTGCCATTGAGCGGGTTATAAACGTGGGGTTGGCCTGTTTGGGTCACGATATTGCCGGCGCGTTGTGCAATCACCGCTGCAGCTTTGACATCATCTTTTTGATTGATAAAGCCGGTACGCGGCCACACTGGCCCCCACTGCTGTTGAACGCCGGAACCGACAATACGACGTCCCGGTAGCAGATTGTGCAGGTAAAGCATTTCCGGAAGGCCCAGGCGCCACACCAACGCATCAAAACCAGAGGACAGGATGGGTTCAAAGGACTCGGCCTCAGAGGGACAATAATAACCGCTGTTACCGATAAAGTCGGTGAGTGAACTGAAAGGATGACCAATGGCGGTCACTTCTTTAAAGCGTAAACTGTGATCCGTCCCGTGGTGGCCGCCTTCAACCCGGTGACCACCCCCAGAGTACGCATCATGAAAAATACCCACCATACTTTGCGTGGCCCGCTCTTCCAAAGCACCATATAAGGCCCGAGCCTCCCGCCAGGGGTTATCACCGGGTTTGTCATAGACGCTGACGACTAAGTCAGGATTGTAGTGGCTGACTTTAATGCTGGTTTCAATACTGCATCTGTAGAGACTGCAACGTAACCAGACACAGATGCCGGTGATGCAATAGTTAAGGCAAGTGCTGTCCAGGGTCATCGACTCGGTGATGTCGGTGAGCGTTAAGGCTGCAGGTTCCGCCTCAAAAGCCTGGCTATTCTGGTTAATAAGAGTACACAGTAATAACAGCGGTAACAGGAAACTGGCCTTATTCATCGGCAGCGTCTCCTGGCTGGGCAGTTAGCCATTGGATGTAGTGATTAAGTGCTACTTGCAGATCCGTAATGCCATATACCACCGCCCTGCCGTCAAAGATTACGACCGGATAGCGGTCAACACCATAACGCATGGCCATGATGATCGGCTCATAGGCATCGCGCAATTGTTGGTTGAGCTGTGCTTGTCCTATCTCAGCAATGTGTTGTTTGATCGTTGTTTCGGCCGGTCTTTTATCGGCCGGTACGTGTTGGCTGAGATGCTGTTCAAGGATATCTACTGCATCCAGGTTCAGCAGTTTGAAGGCGGTTGCCGAGGCTTTGGCGATGGCTAAATTACGATATGGATAATCATCATTGGTGATTGCCAGAATAGATTGCACAGCAGGTTGTTCAAGGGGCAATTGCGCTTCTGTATTTTGGACGCAGGCCATGAGCAGGCATAGGGATAATAAAGATAATGATGGTGTCCCCCGATAGCACGCACTCATGACTCGCTCTCCTGCCGATATGATGGGTATAGGATGAACAAACTGGAATCAGAAAGGGACTGTTAACGGTTCAGAGAGGAAAGGACCATTACAGGGCATCAAATCCTTCTAGATCAGGCTTCCGTTAGTGCAAACTGCCTTATTTGAACCAACTTACCTAACAACTTAAGGCCAAAAAAACTTGTTAAGAAAAGTCGTGTCAACTCGCTATTTGGCAAGAAATTTAAGCGTAGGACGAGACGAAGACGACAGAGCTTACCAAGCGGTATAGCTTGACACTAAAGAGGTGTTATTGGTAAAAAGTAGGAGACCCTGTTCTGGTCTAGGTTGCCTACCCTCGACGACCGCAGCTCTTAAGCTATGAACATTTTTAATCAATCAATTTCGTGGCCATTTCCGGTCACTCGTTGACTCATTTTTACGGGTAGGCTTGAGCGCGAGTGACATAGATGAAAGGAAATGATCATGTCTGACCCTCTTAATATCCTAAAAAACAAAGCAAACCAGCTATATTCAAAGCTGCGCTCTCACGGTGCAAATCCCGATAGACAACGCAAATTACACCTCTTTGCCAATGTGGTCGGAGAACGAAACTGGGATAACCTTACTGATAGGCACCAAAAAAAACCAAAGCCATATACTAGCTATCAGCCCTGCCCAAGAGCACTGCAAATTGCAGCAGGTATATCCCAAGAACTGGCAGAGTCGATTTTAGAAGAGCTGTGCTGGCCTTCGGACTATGTACCGGCATTCAATACGCTGCCTATTTGCGAAGACGGCATGGTACTACTTCCAAGCCTGTTCATTTCATCTCATCTCTTTTCCAATCGAAGAAAACGGGAGAAAAACTGCCTCTTAAAAAGGGTGGCTCTTTTTGATCTTGATCTGAATATGGACAAGGACCAGATACTTTATACGGGTGAGGAATTAAATCACTACGACAAGCTTAACCTGCTTTCCTTACTCTATATACACCCTGTAGATATCCCAGTAGGCCATTACTATTTTGTAAGTCAAAAAGAAGTTGAGAGTGTGCTTCATCGCTCAATTTCCTCGACAAGCTTACAATCCTCTTTGAAAAGAATGCGAGATTGCAGAATTTGGATTCCTAAATTGAACTTCTTTGGCCCTCTCATCTATAACTATCGAAAAATCCAAGGAAAACCAGCCTATCGAATTGCTCTGAATTCTGAAATCACTAAGTTTTACTATGAAGGTCTGTATTCCCAGTTTATGGATAGTGGAAAACTATTTCGCCACCACCCTAACTATAACGCTGCCAGCAAAGATTATGATCATAGGTCTGCTATAAACAGCATTGGGAAACTCAGTGAGAGTGACTTTATTATGTCTTCCAAAAGGCTTGGGGAGCTATGGCCAACACATGATAGTGATATGGCTGCAATCCACGCAATTTTATTTAAACACTCAATAGGCGGCAAAGTCAGCTTTAAACTGATAGAAGAAGCTCGATTTCACAATGATAATCAGACAGTTGAAATACAGTTTCCAGATTGGTGGGTTCAATCGTGTAAACACTTTATAGATCTCTATGGTCAGGAAGCTGGATTGCGAGTATTTGATAAGGCAATGCAACGTTTCACCCACCCGCTATTCCAAATGGATGAAGCTGAGTTATAGCAGATAGGCAGACCTCCAAGACTCGGTCCCGTTGTTGTTCTCGGAAAACTGTTATTATTCTGGCATTGGGCGAAGTACTAAAAGCATTGCGTTTTGACGGGCATTCTCATGCGCTCAAAGCAACTATTGCAATATCCGAGGTTTTTGATCGTGATGTCCTTCAACTCATTATTACTTTTCATTTGAGTAATAATGGTGAAAGTGAAAACCTGTTCTGGTTTTTCGATGACACCTGTTGGCAAAATAGGATGGTCAACTGTACGCGCCTCATGCCAAATTAAGAAGACAGGCTTGACGTTGATAGCGGGACCAGATTGTATTCAATGAAGTGTTTGTCCCCCTAAGTGACTGTTGTAAA
>JANQLG010000005.1 GCA_028280715.1 Spongiibacteraceae bacterium
AAGGAAAATTGGGTTGTAAGTGGTTGTTGCCTCAAGGGAAATTGAGTTGACGCCTACGATTGGACGTCGGGGACGCCCATCTTCACAAATGGGGCCATCTCCGGGGCGTTTGCTTATGCGGTTGGTAGTGCTGCTAGGGGTGGAGTGTCTGATGAACTGCCGACAGGGAAAGAAATTGGAGAAATTTATGGTCATGGTGTTTGGGGTATTGGGAAACATGGCTCAGCACGGTTTTACCCAGATGATCCTGCTGCGATCAACTCCTATCTCAAGGAAAATGGTTTTGCGCAAACCCTTCAAGTAGATCAAGCTGGCCGACATTATATTGTTTTCAGTGGAGGCCCGGATCTTAATGGCCCCGGTATTTTGGGCAATTTAAGAGGCGATATTAATAGAGGAACTGATCTTCACTCTGCACCTAACGATTTGGTTGGAAGCGTTTCTGTGCCTAGTAGAATTGGAAATGATACTTTTATAAGGCAGTTAATTTCAAATACAAGAACTTATAATGCTAATCCCGTCAATTATGATTTGTTGCCAGGAATTTCGCGGGGCTATAACTCTAATTCTTATTTTAGAGGTTTGATCAATTCAGCGGGTGGCACTGTCCAAGGTGATATTAACTGGCGGTATCAAGGTTTTAGTAAGCCTGTTCCATCTAATCGATTTTAGTGGTGGGGATAGCAGATATGATTAATCGTTTGAGTAGAATTACCTTTGTATTTTATTTGTGTTTTTTTGTGATTAAGGTGAATGCAATGGATATGAGCTTTACCGGTTCTCCGGGAGAAGTTAAATCAGAGTTGTATAGAGTCTTTGAAAAAGGTATGTCAAAAGATACAGTGCTTTCTGTTGTGAAGGAGAAACTGGATTTAGAAGATAGAGATATTAAAATACATGATTATGGTAATGAGCCTCTGCAGTATACTGAAGAGAGCGGAAATATTTTGCAAGTATATAGTTGGGTTGAAATGAATATTGCCGAGTATCGCTCTATTAAAAGAATGTTTATAAAGACAACGGTGATGGCTAAAGTATTTTTTGATAAAGAATCAAAGCTAAACGGCATAGAAGTCAAACTTTACGGCGATAGCTTATAGGTTTTTAAGTTAGGTGTGTAGGTGTTAGGATTTGGTTATTGTGTTAAGAGGGTATTATCGGTTCCTGTTAGCATGATCCTTGAAAGGTATGCCAGGAATCATAGGGCTTCTACTTAGCAGTTAAAAAAGAGGGCCAGGGGTCAGGTAGCATTTCTCACGAGACTTTTTGAAACCACAATCATAGAAGCTGTATTTTTCCTCTGTACCCTTGCAAGGTACAGCAGGAATCAACAAGGCAGCTACTCAGCAGTTAAGACTAAACAGCCCTCCATCACCCGAATATTCACTGGCGTATCAATCTCAAACCCCGCCTCAATTAACCAATGGCCTTTTAACTGAATCTCACCAATGGGTGTACGCTGTTTATAATTCTGATTAAGCTGATAAGAATGGTAAGCCTCTCGTACCTTGAGTCGCCGTTGTTGTTTTTTAGTTTTTTCTGGGCGCAAAGCTAGCGTATTATGGGATGTAGTCATAATGGCCTCTCATACAGGTTGTTATGATGAGCTGGCTGGTTGGGTGCCCGCCCAACTAGTCAGCGCCTTTGTTTAGTGGTTGATCGTTTACTTGATTTGTGAAGCCTCAATGAAAGTATCAATGACCTGAATAATTTGCCGCTTTTTAGCTGCCGGCATTTTCTCAATGAGTTGCATTCGCCTCAGTAAACGAGAATCAGGCTGATTGTTCTTCTTTAATGGCTTAACACCTAGTAACTCATCCGTAGTGATATTCAGTGCTTGTGCCAGTCCACCAACCATATTGGTAGGGGGGTAATCACTCTCAGTTTCATAGTATGCAATCATTCGGCGTGTTGCGCCGACTTCTTCGGCGAGTTCGGTTTGTGTATAGCCCGCTTTTTTACGCAACGCGGCAAGCCGCTTGCCAAATACGCCGGGCTCTTCTGTTAATGTCTTTGCCATATCCCATGTACTCCTCTGGTAATGCTGGCAAAGATTGTAACTCCTGTTTTCGGACATAGTGCTTGAACGTCCTCCGTTCACGCTATAGAATGTCCGTAAATCGTATATTGTGCTGTCAGGGATTTCAACAAGAAATTTTCTAGTGAAGGGTATTGACAGGGTTTTGGAGGAAAGGGATATGGCACGTTATTCTGACGATTTAATCAACAGATTGAAAAAGGAAGTCTCGATAGTCCGCTTAATTGAACAAAGTGGCGTCAAACTAAAAAAGCACGGCAAGAACCTTATTGGCCATTGTCCGTTCCATAATGATAAAACCCCTTCTTTAGTCGTCACCCCAGAAACCAACCTCTGGCATTGTATGGGTGCCTGCAATATGGGGGGTTCCAACATTGATTGGCTGATGAAATCGCAAGGCATCTCCTACAAACATGCCCTTGAAGT
>JANQLG010000011.1 GCA_028280715.1 Spongiibacteraceae bacterium
GCCAAGAAGCTTTGGGCGGCGCTAGAGGCTTGGATGAGCGCTTGAACACGTCCAACCATCGCTTGCCCTTCCGGATCGCCTAAATTGCTATTGCGCAGATTGGAGGCGTAGGTCGATGCACGACGGAGTTCCTTTGAGAAGGCAGATTTGGCATCCAGTGCTTTGAGAAGCGTTTCGGAATTGCGGCCGAGTTGACCTTCGTACTTTTTAAGACCTTCAACTTCACTGCGCAGGCGCTCGAGTTCAGCCTCCCAGTCCGCTTTGGAGGCATAGAAACTTGTCAAATCCCACACATTCTTTTCATCTACAATTTTGACGGTGGCATCTTGAGCTTGTACTGGCCCGACAATAACCGCCAAAACCAATGTGCTTGTGCGCAGCAGCCCCACAGCCTTAAGCTTAAAATCTTTTTTGATCATCTTGCCCTCTGTTTAAATCGTCTGATATTTATTGTCAGATGCGCTCATTTATAAATTGCTGTCTTGGAGAGTAATGTTAATTTTCTCCATAAAACTTAAGCCGATATTCTGATCATAATAAGCAGCCTCATTAATAAAAGCCCCATAAACCATTTGTTCGCCTTCGTAAACAATGGTTTCTCCTGCCATTGTAATGAATAAAGGGTCTCCAGGTTTAATTGCGTGATAATCTTTATCCTGCAAATTTGGGTGAACCATGGCGGTTATCTCGCCTTCTGTATTTTCTGGTAACGGGATTTTCTTAGTAAATTGATAACCCTCCATCTGCGCTGGCAAATTAAGCGGCAGTCCTTTATTTCTTTGTTGTAGATAATCCAAAGCATGCATTACGGCTGTATGCGTATCAAAGTACACCTGATAGTTCAGCAATCCCTGAGCGATTGGCCCCACTTCAATTAGCAAACCATTTAAACGCCCGATCGATGTTAGGAAGTTATCCTCTAAGCGATCACTAGGGTTATAAAACAACGTAGCGTGAGGCATTTTCTGCTTAATATAAAAAGCCATTCCTATCACGAGCGGATCACTTGAGTTAAAGATTAATGACATACCCATATTTGCCGTTGTGGTATGCATGTCAATGATGAAATCAATTCTGGGGTTTTCCTTGGGTCCTAGCAGTGCATCTAACGACTTTGCACGTTGTTGTTCATAGCCTTGTAATTCCGGATTTTTAAGGTCTTCTATATTGAACTGTCGGTTTAAATCTTGGTCGATGTAGCGCCTTACTTCTTTATTGGCCTTAGGGTTAGTCAAGTGCAACTCTGTCGAAAAACTGTCTCGCTGGACTTCAGCAGGGTGTGAGAGCCAATGTTTAACAAGGTGCACACCTGTTAATTCATTTCCGTGTGTTCCGCCTGTAATTGCGACATCTTTTATCGAATCAATCATATGAAACCTATATTTTTCTCATCGTATAAATGCAGGGGGGGCTACAGTGTTAAGCTTGCGTTATCCTGCTGCAAGCGCGCCCTTAGACTGGTAGTGTTTGCGAGTTCTGAGTAATACATACCGTAGTGCGGTCAGGTGGGGTATCTCAATTAACATACCGATCACCAGCGCGGCATAGATCAGGGGTTGATCAGGTAGCGTTGCCACGCTGATTGCCAGCATCAGTGGCGCGTTACGCGAAGCCATCGTCATGCTCAGTAAGGCGCGTTCGGGATAATTCAGCTGGCATACATAGCTGAACCCTTCGCCAAGTAGAAAGGTGATGACGAAGAAACAAAATACGGCGACCAACACCCAGGCAAGCACCGAAAAATGGGCCAAGGTTACAGAAATATTGCCGGCAAATATTTGCAGTACCAATAAAGCCGTCACCCACAATGTGGCGTGGTCCGCAATGTTCAATACATGCTTGAATACGCTGGATATAAGTAGTCGGCGTAAAACTTGATGTGTTGTAACTGCCAACAGCAGCGGCAGTAAAAACCATTGCAACAGGGTGTTGCCAATGATGCCCGCTTCGATTTGTACACTGTTCTGGGTAAACCACTGCAGGTAGAAGGGATAAAGCAGCAACTGCGTTACCATATTGATTGGAATCAGCGCGGTGCCCAAGGCAACATTCCCCTTGGCAAGCCGTGTAAAGCTCAAAAACCAATCCGTGCAGGGCGACATAAAATAGATAACCAGGCCTACGAACAAAAGTGGCTGCGTAGATAGAAATAATGAAGCAATACCGTAGCCCATCAGAGGAATTGCGACGAAGTTTGCCAGCAGCGCAATGGTAAGGAAGCGCAGATTCTTCACAACCTGAAACAAGGCGTCAAAGCGAATGCCAAAAAACAGCAGACTAACCAGGATGAGCAATGTGTAGTCCACTTGATGGCTCAACCATTCGCCAGTGGCTGGTGTAAAATGACCGAGCAATGCGCCGGCGACTATGCCGGTGACCAGTATTAAAGAGGTGCCAGTCCCAGCAGCTAAACGACCAATAGCGCTTAGATTCAACATTCACAACCTTCGCAGCATTCGCTATTACCAAATGGCCCCCAAACACCATCATGTGAACCTTCGATCCATTCAATATCCAGTTGTAAGTGTTGGGCAATCTGACGGGCAACTCGCGCAAAGCGTTGCCGAAACTTATAGATAAAACAGTAAATACGCTCATCGTGACGCACCTGAGGCCCGACGAGAAAGAGTCCAGGAGTATAAATAGATTCGTCAAAGTCACTGAGGATAATGCGGCCGTCGTCGTCCCACATCCAGAGGTCTTTAATCTGACGTGCACCACCACCATTAAGAAAACCTGTGCCTAGAATAGGTGGTTGTTGTACGTCCCAGTGCCGTCCGTCGGCTGCATGAACTCGAAAACCACGATCATCTTTGTGTGTAACTTCTACCACATTGGCATCAAAGATGATTTCCAGCAGGTCATTGGATTCGATCTCGCGCAGGCGCTCGCGGGTATAGGGCGAAAGCACTTGGCTTGGATCGTAGATATCTGGTAGATCCCAGGTTTGCCGGCGCACAAGCAAACGAACATGATGGCCTAGCTTGACCAAATTAATGGCTGAATCCAAACCGCTTTCGTAACCGCCTATCACGACGTAGGGGCCATTTTCGAGAATCTGCCAATCTTCTATTTGCGCGTAGTGCTGACACCATTTAGCTCCCGGAAAGGGCTTCAAGTCCGGAAACTGGTATTCCCCACAGGCCCAAATCAGAAACTCGGTAAACAGCTCACCGTGCTCTGTAACAAGGTGAAAACCGCCGTCGGGATCGGGATTGACCTGCTGTACTTTACAACCACAAGCGATTGGTAGCTTGGCTGCATCGGCGATGGCGTTTAGGTAGTCAGCGTATTGCGCACCACTCAAATGCTCTGCGCCAGCAAGGATGGCGGGAGAACTTGTGGCATCGACCGCATTCAAGTCAGCGAGTCCAAAGGGATTGCTAAAGAAAGAGGGGGTAATCAGGCGTGTCTGAGCTGGCCAACGCCGAAAGGATTCTCCGATACGGTCCCTTTCCAAAATGCAGTAGTCCAGTCCAGCTATCTTGTTTAGCTCGAGGGCCATGCCAATGCCGGCAGGACCTGCTCCTACAATGACTACGTCAAGACTTTGCATGCGCATTGCTCTTTGCTCGTTCAAACCATTGCAAGGTTTTTACGCGCTGTTGCTCACCATAGAGCTGAACGAATCGTTGAGTTGAAGAATCGTCCGGCGAGTTCAAAGATTCAATACGCATTTCAATATAAGACGGGGAGAGTTCCTGCTGGCCAATTACTGTAATGCAGTGATGCCACTCCTCGTAAGTTTGGGGAATAATTGCTGAACTCATAAAACCTTTTTAACTGTTAAATTGATGTTCTTTAATTTCTTTTAAAGTCTTCATTTGTGGGCTGTATTCAGTAGTAGGTCTCGCCAGAATCCAGCTAATATCCATATTCGGAACATGTTACCTTCTCGATTGTTCACGGCATGATATGTTATAACATATCATTTTCAGTTGGAACTCAATTCCCATAGTGTCTTGCTGCTTTAGATGACAAGGAGAGTCGTGCTCTGAAAAAGAGAAGTCATGGCAGTAGCCAAAGGTTCTTTTTCTATAAAGACGAAGCAGCTAATCGGTGTGTTGAGTCACTAGGTTACGGTGGTAATATGAAATCAAGGACTCACAAAGAAAAGCTTATGGATCAATTACTCTGACCCTTTGATGTTCTTTGATGATTAATGTGATGTGTTAGGAAAAAATTTATGTCATTAACAAAGTTTCTCGTTCCAACTTATACGCAGATGCTGAAAGCACTCTCCGCCTGGCTGAGTAAAGCACAGACACAAATGCCCAACGCGGAAGCGGAAGCTCTATTATCCGCGCGCATTGCGCCCGATATGTTTCCGCTTTCGACCCAAATCCGGTTTGCCTGCGTGCAAGTTTACGAAGCGGTATTCCGGCTCAAAGGCGAGGCTTTTCCAGCATTTCTCGATGAACTACTCGATGAAGGGCGGAACGCTGGTGAACAGCCAGGAACACTTGCGGATGCTCAATCTCGGATTGATGAAGCTATTGCTCTCTTAGATAGCCTAGCTCCCGATGCGCTCGATAAAGATCCGGGTACATCCATCGTGCATGAACTTCCAAACGGCATGATTTTCGATCTGACCGCGGAGCAATACGTCCGCGATTGGGCGATAGCACAGTTTTATTTCCACCTCATGACTGCCTATGCAATATTGCGTAGCGAAAAAGTAGAGCTCGGCAAAGCAGACTATGTAGCGCACATGTTTGCCTACCTTCGTCCTGAAACGATGCCTAGAGGTTGACCGGGCAACGGCGGAGCAAATTTAGGAATATTGGAGTCAGAGTAAAATTGAGAATGCCCGCTCCTGGCCCTTCCTACTAATTCGAAGCCATTTTCTTCATTATTTTCCGCCTAACACTTTTAATTTAAACACATGGCAATGTAGGCGAATGAATTCCTGTTTGGAGTTTGGGGTCGGAGTAAAAAAACCTGGATTTGTTATAACTCAACATCTCTTATCCGGGAGCAAGAAGTCGAATCCAATTGATATTCTTAGCTGTAATAAACCAAAGCCGAATCCTGATTGCGCAGGCCGTAAAATTGTTTACTGCACCATCATATGTAATAAATAAAAACATAAGCCGAAAGCAGGATAGCAATCCAAAGCGCAGTGGTGCCGATGGGCCAGGAGCGAGCAAATAGTGCGCGCTCTTCACTATCAGCCGTTTGGGGTTTGCCCAGGTAATTTGAAGTCATGTAGCCTAGCAAATTCCGACTTGCTGAATTCATTCGCACTCCCAGGTCTTTAAGCGGCACCATGGCGTTTGCCAAGTATCGGTTTAATCTGGGTATGCCGACACGCCATAGCCAGTCTACATCCAGGCTGATGGTTTCGGTGCGTTTCATCAGGGGTAACAGTAAAAAGAAGGCAAGCCCGGAGAACAGTAGCAGCTGCAAATAAAATACAACTTTGCCGGGAGTGTAAGCCTGGTAATCCATCGAATAGGGCAAAAACTGGTACAACCATTCAGGGAAGATACCTAGCAGCAGGCAGAGCGCTGAGAACAAAATCATCGCTAGCGCCATATTCCAGGGCGCGTCTTTGGGGCGCAGGCCGGAATCTTTTTGGAAGAATACGAACCAGGGAAACTTGATGCCCGCATGCAAGAACACGCCAGCAGATGCCGCGGTCAGCAGCATGTACACCCACATAAGCCCATCGTTAGCCGCAGCCTGTGAAATCAGACTCTTGGTGGTAAAACCGGAAGTCAATGGGAAGCTAGAAATAGACAGCGCGCCGATGATGCAGCAAATAGTAGTAATGGGCATGGTTTGAAACAGACCGCCGAGTTCTGTGCAGCGGTTTTTGCCGGTACGGTAAATCACCACCCCGGCACTCATGAACAACAGCGCCTTGTAAATGATGTGGGCGAAGGCATGTGCTGCTGCGCCATTTATCGCCAACTGTGTGCCGATACCTACCGCACACACCATAAAACCGACCTGGTTGACGACTGAATAGGCCAAGATTCGGCGTATGTCATTTTCTAATAGCGCATAGATGATGCCGTACATCACCATGAACAGCCCGACACCGATTAATACTTTTTCCCCTGGGAACAGCAGGATTAAAGCCAGTACTGCAGTCTTGGTAGTAAAGGCCGACAGAAATACCGAACCGGTGGGGCTCGATTCCGGATAGGCATCGGCTAACCAGGCGGATAAGGGAGGCGCTGCGGCATTGATCAGAATGCCGCAGAGAATCATCCAGCTATTGAAATCTTCTGCCAGCATTGGGGTGATTTGTATCGAACCGGTACTGACTACCACACCCTCTATACCAACTTTGAGTACCACGCCGCCTAACAGATGCAGTATGGCGTAGCGGATGCCGGCCGCGCGGGAAGCTGCGGTACCACCGCTCCAAACTACAATGGTGGAAAACAGCGCCATCAGTTCCCAGTACACAAATAGCGAAATCAGGTCGCCAGCGAAACTGACACCAATGGCGCCGGCGGCGTAAAAATAGGCTGCTGCCAGTTCGTACCATTTCGCCAAGCGGAAGGCATAAAGGCCACCAACAAATGCCATTAAGGCAAATATCGTTGCAAACAAACGTCGTAGCGGGCTGCCTTCAACCGGTTCAATTTCATAAGACAGAAAGCGCACGGTATCTTGTACGCCGTCCGGAACCTGCCAAACAGCCCAAAGGGTAAGCAAAGGGGCTAACAGTACAATCAAGTTGCGCAAATGGCCGCGCGCCGGACCAATGGCCAGGGCTGCCACCACCATGATTAACGCCGGTGAAATCAGATCAGGCATCGTCGTCTTTCTCCGCGTAATAATTGTTGGGCCGTTTCAGTAGTACGCCCAGTGCCTTGGCGAATAGCACCATCAGTAGGCAGCAGATAAACCCGTACAGCGCGCCAAAGCCAAACCAGCCATCCACGATGAAGTAGCCTTTCACGTACACAACAATTTGAGCTAACACCGTCAGTGCCAGCACTATCGAAAAGCCCCACCACAGTTTTTTAATGGTGCTTGCTCTGGTCAGCCAATGGGTCTTATCACGCTCATTCATTGCAGCATCCCTTTAACCAATTGTTGCTCTAGCTCAATCACGGGGCCATTAAAGAAAAAGAATCCCAGCGTTAGTAAGGCTGTCATGCAAAGGGCCACTACCACTAATGGCGGTGCCTCGCCATGCGGCTTGGCATCGCTGGGCTCATCGGCAAACCACGCCATAAAAATGATCGGTAGAAAGTAAGCGGCGTTCAGCACCGTACTGGCGATGATAGTAAAAATCGCCAGTAAATTATCAGCCTGGAAGGCGCCTGCCAGAATGTACCATTTAGAAACGAAGCCACCGGTGGGCGGCACACCAATCATGCTGAGCGCACCAATGGTGAAAGCGGTCATGGTCCAGGGCATACGTCGGCCTATGCCGCGTAACTGATGCAATTCTGTTTTCTTGGCCGCAGTGTAAATAGCCCCGGCAGCGAAGAACAATGTGATCTTACCGAAGGCGTGCGCCACCATGTGTATTGCTGCACCAATCTCCGCCAAGGGTTTCAGCACGGCTGCGGCCATCACCACATAAGATAATTGTGCGACTGTTGAGTAGGCTAACAGTCGCTTCAAGTTGGTCTGGCGTAGTGCCACCAGGCTGGCGGCGATGATGGTAAATGCAGCCGCATAAATCAGCCAGCCGGCGGTGCTGTTAGCGCTGAACAGGAAGTCAACGCCAAACACGTAAACGATGATTTTGGTCACCGCAAACACGCCGGCCTTCACCACGGCGACGGCGTGCAATAACGCGCTAACCGGGGTGGGCGCTACCATGGCTGCCGGTAACCAGCGGTGCACTGGCATCACCGCGGCCTTGCCGATACCGAAGACAAACAACGCTAACAATAGGCCAACGTCGGCGCCCGCTATTTTTCCGGCAAGGATTCCGTCTACGGTGAAATCACCGGTACCAGCGACGTGGTAGGTCCAGATGATGGCAGGCAGCAACAGGCCAATGGAAGTCGATAATAAAATACCCAGGTAAACGCGCGCCGAACGCACGGTAGCTTCGTCACCTTTGTGAGATACCAGCGGGAAGGTCGATAGCGTCAGGAGCTCGTAGAACAGGAACAGGGTGAACAAATTACCGGCGAAGGCGACACCCATGGTTGCGGCCAGTGACAATGCGAAAAAGGTGTAGAATCGAGTCTGCTTTTGTTCCTTATTGCCGCGCATGTAGCCAATGCTGTAAATCGAGTTGATGATCCACAAACCCGAAGCGAGGGCGGCAAACAGCATACCTAGCGGTTCCACCTCGAAGGCCAGGGTAATGCCTGGTAACAGTTCAGCGACCATCCAGCTTGGCCGTTCGCCACTGAACAGTTCTGGTAGCATACCCCACACCACCCAGGCCAGAGTGGAGGCACCTAACAGGGTGACTACTTCGCGCAGGTTGTCTGATACACGACTCGCCAGTTGGATGCCAACGGCAGTTATCAGCGGCACACATAATGCCACTAATATGGCGTTATTCAGGGTGGCGTTATCAAGGCTCATAACGTGTGCCTCAATAGCAATTCAGCGGCGCTACTCGACAAGGCCAGCGGAAATGAAGGAAACAACCCAAAGACGATATTGGCAACGGCCACTATGCCGATCACCAATAACAGTTGCATCGGGGCTTCGCCAGGCGCCTGTGCTACTACTGCCGGTTTGAAGTACAAGGTATCGATGATGCGATACACATAAGCCAATGCCATCAATGAGCTAAGGAGAACAATAGCGATCAATAACCAGGCCATATCGCCATTGTCGATAGCGGCATTGATCAATAGCCATTTGCTGATAAAGCCCGCGGTACCGGGAATGCCCACCAGGCTCAAACCGCAAACTACAATAGCTGCTGCGGTCCAGGGCATGGTGCGGGCTGCGCCAGCCAGTTGATCCAGACGCAAGTCGCGGTAATGGTAAGCCAACCCGGTGATAGCTAGAAACAGGCCGCCCTTGGCTAGTGCATGGTTAAACAGGTGCGCAGCCGAGGCGGTTAGCCCCGCTGTTGTCACAAAGCTGGCACCTAATATGATGTAGCCAATTTGCGCCACTGAAGACATGGCCAGTAAGCGCTTGATATGCCCCTCGAACATCGCGACTGCCGAGGCGACCAGAATGCCAAATAAGGCCAGTGGTGCCAGGAAGGTCGAAAATTGCAGCGCATGGTTTTCAAGGTTGGCTTGAAATACAAAGTAATCAAAACGAATTAACACGTAAATGGCCACCTTCGTCGCGCAAGCGGCGAGAAATACTGTGACGATATGCGGCGCCTGAGCATAGGCGTTAGGTAACCAAACGTGCAACGGAAAAACAGCGGCTTTGAGCGCGAGGCCAATGGTGATAAAGCCGGCTGCCACTAAGATGGGATTAATATCAGTGACATCACCAATGCGTGCTTCCATGTCTGCTAGATTCAGCGTGCCGGTCATCATATAGACCATGCCGACCCCGATCAGATAGAAGGTGGCGCCAATGGTACCCATCGTCAGATATTTAAATACTGCGGGTAGGGCGCGTCGGTCCGGGCCACCGGCGATGAGGACATAACTGGCGAGTGAAGATATCTCCATAAACACAAAAATATTGAAGGCATCGGCAGAAACAGCGATACCGGTCAAACCGGCAAGGGCTAATAAAAATGCGGAATAAAATAGCGGCTGGCGCTCCGCCTCTATTTGTTGGTCGACGCTAGGCCGTGCGGCCAGCAATGCCGCAGCGGCGGCACCGGTGATAATAAGCAGCACCAGCGCACTGAACCCATCCACTGATAAGGCTATGCCGTAGGGGGCTTGCCAGCCGCCCATTTCATAGTAGAACTCATTACCTCTGGCAACAGCGAGGGCCATGTTTAACGCAATGGCAAAACTAAACAGGGCAACGGCAGCGGCACCCGCCCAAGCCAGGCCACGGGGTTTTAACAACAGGATTAGCGGTGAACTGAGCATCGGCACGATGACCTGCAGCGCCGGCAGATGAGGTGTTAAGTCCATGGTGTCAGTCCGCGTCCAGTATCTCGTTTTCTTCGATGGTGTCGTAGGTCTCATAAATACGAACGACAATCGCCAACCCTAGCGCGAGAGTGGAAACGCCCACCACAATAGCGGTCAGAATCAATACCTGGGGGAGCGGGTTGGAAAACACCTGATTCTCGACCCCTTTCTGAATGATCGGTGCAGTACCTCCTTCTACCTTGTCCATAGTGATGTACATGAGGAAGACTGCAGATTGGAAGATCGATAAACCAATCAGTTTTTTCACCAGGTTGGTTTTTGCGATTACTGTGTATAGGCCTACAGTGAGTACGATCGCGAATACCCAATAGTTAAATATGCCTAGTAATTCGAACAGGTTCATGATTTTACGGGTCTCGATGCAAATGCATGGAAGATACTGAGCAGTGCGCCGCAAACGGCCATACCCACGCCGGCCTCTATCAGCAGGATGCCCAATTGCTGGCCGCTAACAGGGTTCGTTAGAAGGACTGAATACTCAAGGAAATTACCACCGAGCGCTATACAGGCGACGCCAACGCCGCCATATAAGCTGGCACCACCAATGACCAAGCCCATCAGCACGGGTTGAGGCAATGCGCGCAACGCTGCAGCTTCACCCTCGAGCAATGCATAAAGAATGATGCCCGATGCGATCAGTGCCCCAGCCTGGAATCCACCACCCGGGCCATATTCGCCATGAAACTGCACATATAAGCCAAATAGCACGATAAAGGGAACCAATAAGCGTCCGACCACCTGCGGAATGAGGTGATGTCGCAAACCCGAGGCATCGGGGTCGTACATACTGCCCTCTGATGGCTTGACGCCGAGAATGAACAGCACACCAATACAGGCCGCAAACACTACGAACACTTCACCCAGCGTATCGTAGCCACGGAAACTGCCCAGCACGGCGGTGACTACATTGGGAAAATCCATATAAACCGGTGTGTTCTCCAGATACCATGGTGCAACATGCTGATGCACGGGGGCATTGGGATCGCCCAGACGGGGTTTGTCGAAGGTGGCGTAAATAATCAGTGTGGCAAGAACTGCCACCACGACCATAGCCAGGCGACTGGAAGGCACGGGTTTTTCGCGTTCGGTCGTTAGTGCCAGTGCCGACAGAAAAATCATCGTGGTTATGCCCGCGCCGACAGCCGCCTCAGTCAAGGCAACATCCGCTGCGTCGAGAATAAAAAAATTGGCGGCCATCAGCAGGCTGAAGATCGACGTCAGCATCACTGCCACAAACAGGTTTTCCGTGCGTACTATCGCCAAGGCAGCAATGACCAGTAAAGACAGTAGAAACAGGGCGAAAATAATAATCATGTTTCGCTCCTATTTTTGGTATCAGGGCTTTGTATTTCAGGGTTTTGTGCATCAGGCGCTTTAGCACTGCCCCTTTGAATATGGGGCCGCAAACCCGATTGCAGCGCTGCATTGGCTAGGGCGTAGCTGGCAGTGGGTGCAGTCAGCAGCAAGAAAACCATGATGGCGGCCAGTTTTAGGGCTGCGAGTGTCAGACCTGCCTGCAAAATCATGCCGGTAAAGATCAAAATAGTTGCCATCGTTTCAGTGAGACTGGCTGCGTGCAGGCGGGTATAAAAGTTGGGTAAGCGCAATGCGCCAATGCCACCGATGAGCACGAAGGCACCACCCGTGCAAAGCAGAATCCAGCTAAGAATATGCAGGACGGTGTCAATCATAGTCCTTTGCCTCGTCAGCCTTACCAGATTTCATCTGCGTGAATTGCAGCACGGCAAGTACGCCGACCAGATTGATTAGGGCGTAGGCCAGAGCCAGGTCTAGAAAATCAGGGCGGTTAAACAGGAAAGCGATCACCGACAACAGCAACGCTGTTTTGGTACCGAACAGGTTTACCGCCAATACCCGGTCGTAAATGGTGGGGCCGCGCAACGCACGGGCTAGCGCGAGCACCATGGTCATCAGGATTGCCAGAGAGACGACGGTGTACATAATTAGCTGATATCCAACTGAGCAACGCGATGTTCTGCTTCGCGACTGCGCAGCGAAGCTGCGCTGTTGGTGGTCAAGCAGTGCACCAGCAAGCGGTCTTCATCGACATCGATAGTGACTGTGCCTGGCGCTAGGGTGATCGTGTTGCCGAGGATTACCTTGCCGGAGTCGGTTTTTTCAGAAGTAGTAAGCTCGACCAATTCCGGTTGGATTGGCAGCGATGGTGAGAGTACGATCCGCGCTACCTCAATACTGGATTTCACCACCTCTTTCAGAACCCACCACCACAGTGCAGGCAGCCGCAACAGCGAACGCAGAGAAATAGCGTGGCGGAAAAAACCGGTGCGCCGAGCTAACCAAAGGCTCAGCAGACAGGAAAAAACTCCCAATCCAATCAATAAAGGCTTGTAGATGCCTGACCACAACAGCCAACTGATCATCAGGACAATGAAGGCACCCAATGACTGCCGTGGTGTTGCGGTGTATTTAGCGGCCACGGTGCTATTCTCCATCGATATTTTTGTCTCCGCCGATATTTTTGCAGGGCAGAGAGTTTTCCAGTGTGACTCGAGCGGAAGGCGATGGCCTATCATCCTTGTATAAGGCATTGAGGCCAAAGACTTCCGTATCGGTTACTTTGTTCTTTCTGGCACTGTTAGTGCTCCCGTATCGAAGCAGATTGTTCATTGATTTTTCTCCAATGCGTCAGATCTTCTAAAATGGGCAGCGACTGACAAGTGACAGATACACTCGTGCCCGCACTTTAATCGTGCCGCAAAAAATAAAGGGTATTTTATTCAGGTTCGCAGGGGTAGTGCTGTTTCAATGACGCATAGACAATGCTGCGTGCTGACGTTGTAGGCTTCAGATCACCGTGTTGATTAAGATCGTTGACGACATGCAAAACAACTTCCTTAAGAGGTACTGGGTCACCGAGACAAAACTCAGCATAGCGAGCAGCGCGAAGATACTCCGCTCGGCTGGGTGCACGCGTACGCAGGGCACGTTCGGTGAAGGTTTCCCTGCTTTTCTGTTGTGCCTCAACATTGAGCATGACTCGCGCATCAGTAGCCACTGCACCGTCGATAAAGCCCTGGATATAGCGAGAGCAGAATTCGCCATCGAGGCTGGTGTTATCCTGCGGGAACACCTTGCAATGCGATGCCAGTTCTTTCGCCGAGAGTACCTCGACAGCTGAGGCATTGTGTAACAAGGCTAATGACATGATCGAGGTGACGATGGCAGGGGAAAACTTTTTCATTATTACGACACCTCCTGGGAATGAAGTCATACGGTGGTCAACAACTGCACTTGACCACTTAATCAGACGGCTCAGTAGCGCCATCTGACGAATCTTCAATGGCCGTTGAAAATAATTCTTATCTAATTTTATCTGGCGAGCAATTCGAATATGTCGTAGTTCTATTCAATTTTTTTCGATGAATAAAGCAGTAGCATTTTGCAAACAACACTTATTTCTGCGTATTTGCTGCAGTTTCTTAGTCTGCTGATGTTTTCAAACGATATGGCGCATGTGTACTGCTGAGGCCCAAAATCGACAAAAAATAGTTTTTTTGGATTTTATAGGAATATATTGGAAGTGCTATTGGCTCGGGGCCGAAGTTTTGTTTTGTTCCTTGTCCAAACTTTTCATGGAGCAAAGTTTGTATTCGAAAATATTATTTGGCTGATTTGGTGCTGTCCAGCGCTTCGCCGTTAGTAAGCTTTTGCCTAATGCATCGCTGGGCTACCATAGTAGCTCCTCCGGTTTGACCGAGTGATACCCGTCATTGGAATTCAGGTTTTTCATGGGTTGTCTCTTAAACGCTACCAGTTGATGGGCGTTCAAAAAACCGAAGAGAAAAGAAAGTGTTTCAATCCTTGGTTCATGCTGGCTTGGCTCACAGCGAAGCGAGAACACCAGCGTTAGAGCCAATCGTCAGGCCGGGTTGAAATGGGAACGTCAGGGGCAGGATCGCCGCTCATCAATAAGGCGAGGAAGACCGTGAGTCCGTATCTGAATGCAAAGACTACAACCACTCATGTTTCGGCTGGAGAGTACGTCTTATTAGTGTCTGATGGAGTTGGTGTTGACCGCAGAGATTCTCTTGACGACGCTTTGTGCTGGTAATGCAGAGTATCTCAACTAGTCTATCTTTAACCTACCTCCCCCTTTTGAACCTGACTTACTAGTATATGATTAAGATTTTAGTAGCTGTTTTTTTGATGACCTTCGCCATATGTATGTCGTCTTCTAGCTATTTTATACACTTTTTTGCCCATAGAGCATTGGAGCGCGACGCAGAGCTCCTGTTGACTTATTTTCACAGTTCTTTATCCGAGGCTCATACGCTTCTTTCACGTGTTAAGAAAGATGGCCTTTACAAATGCAGTGACACGCTGGAAAGAAGCTTAGAGACCTATGAGTTTGAAAGTTCTTCGGTACGCTGGCTAGGTGTTGTTGATGAGGATAATAACCTCTGCGCTAGTGACCCTAATAATGTCGATTTAAACACCGATCAAGTGCATGATCTTCAGGACGGCTATACCTTGGTTTCGGCAGAATATAAAAACAATCAAGGTAGAGATTTATTACTTCTTAACTCAGCCGGTAAGACCCGTTTTTATGCCAGCCTGGATCTCGTTCGAGCCGAAAATGTGCTTGGGTTTGATTGTGAAAGATGTCTTGAATATACCTTGCAGGTAGTAGGCTCTCCAGAGCCGCTGTTCGAACAACATGTTCTGGAAAGCGAACCAGTTGTTGAGTTGTCCACTTTAATACATGAGGAACCCATTGATCTTCGTTTAACAATCAGGGGATCAACAAATTTTTTCCAACACTATAAAACCGTAGGTTGGGAATTCGCTGCACTGTTTTCAACGATCATTTCTATTTCAATTGCATCTCTTGCTTACTTTTTACTTCGCAGGCGCCAGTCTTTTGAGCGTGTTCTTCAAGATGCAATTCGTGCAAAAGAGTTTGTTCCGTTTTATCAACCCATCATTAACAGCAAAACCGGACATGTTGCCGGTGCAGAGGTTCTGGTGCGTTGGATACGCAGAGATGGCAGCAGTGTCCCGCCTAACGAATTTATCAACTTTGCTGAAAAAAGTGGGCTGATTATTCCGATGACCGAATTGCTACTTAAACAGGTTGGTCATGATCTTGCTGCATTCGGCTGGCAGGGTAGTCCCTATTACGCCAGTATCAACATCGTACCGGAGCATCTGCAATCAAATACTTTTTATGAGAAGGTCGAGGAAGTCATTAATAAAAATTCCCTTAGACCGGAGAATATCGCCTTAGAAATTACCGAACGCAGAAGAATAGTCGATCTCAAGCAAGCGCGCCAAGTTCTTGATCGGTTCTACGCACTGGGTATCAAGCTAAAGCTGGATGATGCGGGTACTGGTTATGGAGGTTTTTCCTATATACAGGAACTGGGTATTTCAAGCTTAAAAATCGATAAGATGTTTATTGATTCGATTTTGGCTATAGAGGATTTCAAAACGCCTGTGTTGGATTCAATAATCAACTTCGCTCAATCCTCCGATTTAGAGATAATTGCTGAAGGAGTCGAGACACCTGAGCAGATTGAATATCTGAATAAGAGGGACGTATCACTCATTCAAGGCTTTGTATTTGCCAAGCCGATGCCAGCATCAGACATGGCAAATTGGCTTCAAATAAGCGTTAGCTAACAGGGAGCTTAGTTATTGCTCGCTTTGGAAAATAACGCGGCGCATAGTGTTATCTGACATGGCTTGATCACGTTTTCGTTCAGATGGAAAAACCAAATCATATCTGCCAGTAATTGGTTTTAGTTGCTCAAGTATTTCTATAGTTTGTCTAGATAATTGAATAAGGTGTTCGTTATCCATCTTGATTCGCTCGGGAGCAATGCGTCATATCTTGTCGACAAAGTTGAATTCCTTTCAGCGAGCACCACGCAATTCACCAAAGCGAACAAAGGTTAGCACCAATAGTTTAATCGCTTGCTGGGTAAGAAAGCGACCACGGTTGCTATAAAAATCCAAGGCTTTTAAAAACTGCGGTAGCTCCTATCGGGGCAACGATGCTCGTCAAATTAAGCATCGAATACAAACAAGCATACAAGGTAATAAATTGAGTCCTACCTAAGAAATGGATAAACCACTGGATATTTATGTGACATTCCCAAGCCCACGCGTATAGTGTTAACGACTACAGTAAAGTAGAACCCCAAGGACAACATCATTAAGATAGGGACGGTGACCAACAAAAAAGCAGAAAGGCCCAGAACCAAGAAAGCTAGGAGTGCATTGATCTGAAAGTTGATTATCTCTGTAACCTGGCTCTTTATGTTTTCGTCACTTTTTCCCAGATAGAGCCAAACTACTATGGTTGGTAAAATACAGGGGATAAGGCTGGTTGCATGCAATGCAATCAACCACTTCTTGTTAGTGGGTAGAGGCTGGGCTTCCATATCACCGTTTAAATCTTCAAATGGAATATCAAGTGCCATTGCAATTTTGCGTATATTGTCTGCCCTTGCTGTAACGCTGTTGTTCTCTATCCGCTGAATTGAACGTACAGTGAGCCCTGTTTTTGCAGCAAGCTCTTCCTGAGTCATGCCCCGTTTTAATCTAGCCTCTTTTATTTTCATCGCTTTCGTCATTGTACAATCTGTTATTGGTTACGCTTAAGTGCATTTCAGAAATAAGGTTAAAAGCCCAACTATACTGTGTGATAACTGTTGTGCTAACGGTCAGGAGTTAACACCAAGTTTTTAAAATACCCATCAGAACGATTACCTACCCAGAAACCAACTTTACCACCTGAAAGCTCTCTCAAGGGCTCAAAGGTTAACGACGGTTCCTCACTATGATTGATAAAAACTTCTAACAGAGTTTCTGCTATCTGTATCTTTAGATGAACCCAATCATTCGGCGATGGCGCAGGAACAATTTTGTTTTCGTATTTACCAGGATGGTTTTTTCTTAGATATGGCCAAGTATATTTAGGTAAAGAAATATATTGAATCGAATTGTCTTCTTTTCCTACGCGATTAAAGTTAAATGGGCGCAAATATATTGCATCATAGTCATTATCGCCGATACCATTAAAAGCTATACCAACAAAGCTTTTGCCTATTATATCGTTTCCCTTAATATCAAGCTCAATTGTACCGTGAGTGAATTTAGCATCATTTAGCCACAATATCCCATCGCCTGACTGACGATTAGCATAGTAAGATTGTCCTTTCATTTGCCAATTTCGATTCACGGCTGTCCATTTTTTATTATTGATCAGTGTTTCTGGGAGCTGCCTTTCAGCTGTAGATACTTTATTGCCATTTTCATATATATTCAGCTGGTAATCGTTTTGTGTTGCGGATTTGATAAAGGTAAATTTCACATCATAATCGGCCAGATAAAAGCTGTTTGGTGATGCAGCAATAAGTACAGAACGTGGTGTTTCCTTACCGGATACTTGGATGGCGTTTTCCAACGCAGAAATAATAAAAGCTCTTCCATCCGGCTGAACATAGGTACCGCTATATTGCTCTATTATTTTTTTGGGGATTTGGGTGGGAGCAAGCTGCTCCGTTTTGCTGTTGATTTTTTGCAACACCTCTTTTCCTTTGCTTAAGGTCGAAGCAATGATCTTGTCTTGTACAAAGGCGCCTCCATCGCCATTACTCATCACAACAATCCCTTGTTCTGATTCAGGCAAAAATATTGCCGAGGTGCGTACCCCGAGGTCAGTTCCTCCATGATGAATAGCGTATTCACCATCACTTAGGTTGGTAATTAACCCCCAGCCAATACTGAAATAGCTATCTTTTTTGATCTCAGTCTGTGGCTTTGATACCGCTTGGTATTGAAGCGCTGAGCTTTCTTTTAAAGCCATGGTATACAAACCGAATTTCAGATAATCCTCAACTGTCGTCCAAATTCCACCTGCAGCGCCTACACCGTTATTGTAATTGGCTTGATATTCCTTTCCGTGGCTGTCATACCATCTTGCATAGTTAGATAAACCTGGCTCCCAGTATTGAGTGCGAGTCATTTGCAATGGTTCCAACAGCGTTTTTTTCATGAGTTTATCTAACGGTAAAGCAAATTTGCTTTCCAACGCTCGGCGTAAATACTCCATTCCTTCTCCTGAGTATTGAAATTGGGTACCGGGCTTGAAGTCAAAAGTTAAGGTTTTATTTGGTGCGTTTCGCCTCCAATTCCGGAAACCAGAGCTATGACTTAATATATGACGGCTGGTGAGGATTTTATGAAAAGGATGGCCTGCCACATCTGGATCAACCCAATAGGGATAAAGTGGTTGATCCAAATCCCATTGGCCAGCCTCAACCAGCTTTAATACCATCATCGCCACCAAAGGTTTAGTTTGAGAGGCGATACTAAACAAGGTATCGGTATTCGTTGGTCGGCCTTTCGCATATTCTCCGAATACCTTTATTTCCTGAATTTTCCCCTGGTCAATAATGCCAATAGATAGTGCTGGCACATTGTGCTCTGCCATCCAGGTACGAATACTGTGGTCTGCAGGTAGCTCCGGCTCAGCATAAGCTTGCAAACTAAACACTAGTAATATGAACAAGAAATACGGCAATCGCTTCATGAGATGCTCCAAACAGGGGATAGAAAAAACATCATTGGTTGCCGTTTAAGATGCGTGATCCCTCACTGCCATACCACTTCACTAACACGACATTTGCACGACATTTGCAGTTATTTTCAAAATGTGTGGTTTTTTTGTGCAGTTCACCTTATTCCATTGATCATTGACTGGCGCGCTGAGTGACCGGAAATGGAGATATAAAGGCTAGCACTTTTAAATAGACGGCTTCGTATTCAAGCTATGGGAAAATGCCATCATGACAACCTTTCCGGCCGGCACGAACAGACATGCGGAGATAGAAAGCTGGATACTTTCAGTAAACAGGGACAGATCATAAAAATAAGTCTGTCCCCAATAATTTAGTTTGCTTATTAGATTAAGGATGTTTTCAAACGATATGGTGAGTGCGTGCTGCTGAGGGTTGAGTCCAGCCCAAATATACTGCCCCAATTGTTGCCGTTTGGAGCGGTATTTAATGATGGATTTTTAGGAATCTAGCTGCTTACTTTTATCCTCGGGCCTAAAAGGCACTTGGATGGAGTGCTGATCGTTCTGTGCTGAGGCTTTAATAAATTCAATCGGTCAGTAAACCAATCGGTAGACTCCATGTAACTATCAATAGAGTATGGTTCACGGTAAGTTTCCTGACTGGGTGTAATCACCATCTCATCGATCAATGGGATGAATGTCTGCTGTTGCGTCTGCTGATGTGAGTGGGATTAGCCATCGTATCGCTCCTTGAAAATGTAACGCTAGGGTGTGGATATTACAAAACCACCTGGAACTACAAAAAATAATAAATCGCCAAAAAGCGCTATTTTTATAGTGCTTTTTGGATTTTATAGGAAGATATTGGAAGTGCTATTAGGCTCGGGGCTGGACTTGAACCGGCACGGCCGTGAAGCTGGGAGATTTTAAGTTTGTTGTGCCGATAGAGTTCTAATTGGTGTCTCAAGGTGCTATAACGTGTAAAAACGTGCCTAAATAGGTCTGACTATCAGTGTTTAACTTGCATTTTTTCAGACTTATATAGACTTAATTATATTTTTATCTGAAATTAACATAGATTAAAATACATAAAATATATATAAATCAAATATTTGCGTTATATTGATTAAGTCTAAAAATATTTTTCGTATAAATAGATAAAAATTAAAATAATCTAAATTTATTTTTGTGTTGCATGTTTGTTGAGACTACGGGTACACTGTACGTCAGTGATGGATAGGAGTGATTCGTAATGACTAAAGAGGAATTCTCGGCTTCGCCGCCATACGGTACTTATAGTAGTTTTAAGTCTGTTGTCTTGGATTTAGGTAGTAAAGGGCTGCCACATAAAATTGATCGTTCAACCTTGGCTTCGCGCTCTGGGTCTGATCAGTCAGCACTACTAAATGCTTTTCGTTGGTTGAAATTAATCGATAAAGATGGGCATCCCACCAAAGACATGGAAGACCTTTCAAAAAGCGAAGAAGACTATACCGCTGTCTTTGCCAATATTATTAGAAAATCTTATCCCTTATTTACTGATGATAATTTGGATGTAAAAAAAGGCACTACAGCGCAACTACAATCTGCTTTTCAAAGCTATGGTATTTCAGGCTCTACATTACCCAAATCAATAACTTTCTTTCTTAATGCTTGTAAAGACGCTGGAATAGAGGTTAGTGCTTATTTTAAGGCGCCGCGCGTTACTAAAAGTAATAACGGTGCTGCTAAAAGAAAGCCAAAGGGAAAACAGAAAACTGTGGTGACACCACTATCTTCAGGGACAAATACTGAAATGGTTGATCCAGATAAGTACGTGACTATTCCAATTCCTGTTTTTGGTCATGAAGACGGTAAAGTAATTCTTCCTAAAGGTCTTAGTGAGGCTGAATGGAACACAGCTAAAGAAATGATTGAGTTTATTATTGGTAAATATGAATACCGTAATACGAATGATTAAGACGTTTGCCTGTCCCGGGCGAAGAGAGGGGGCTACTATGACCTAATGCAATCGCGTGACTGATAACGACCCTTAAGCATTGATCTGGCAGTCACGCAAAATAAAACCCCGGTGTAAGCGCATCTTGGCGGACAGCTTAACCGGGGCACGATCAGTGCGTGGAGAAGGTTTGCTGTCGCTCCTGCTCCCCAATGCAAAATCTGACCAATGCAATCATAGCAAATTTTGCTTGGTTTCGCTAAACGACAGCCCCACTTCTGAGTATATGGAGGTGGAGCATGAAAGCGAAAGACGTTCATGTTTGCGCTTACACGCGTCGCCGAAATGGCCGATTAGAATACGTAGTTTCGCACTGGCGCAGTTCTCCGTCTAAGTAATAGGCGGAAATGACTAGCCAGTGCAACCTGGGACAGGCCCCTTCGGGGGTCGTTTATTTTTCATTCGGCTATATATTAACTTGGTAAAAATAACTCATGCACTTCGCATTTAAGTGCAGTTGCAAGCTTCTCAATCAGATCAAAAAATATACCGTGCTCGCCACGTTCAGGTAAGCTAATAGTCTCTTTTTCATAGCTACAGCTTCTTTGAATCTTGTGAATCAATGGGGTCAGGGTCGTTGATTTTAATTAGATTGCAGTGGCCTGCAACAAGGGTCGGAGTTGATCAAATTCAGCCTAGGGGCTGTATTTGACCCGCTTTGCGGGCTTCGTCGCTTTGCTCCTCGTCCAAAATGCTCGGTCGCATTTTGTGAACCTCACCGGTTCAAGTCCCCCGATACAGCGAATTTCTTTTCGCAGTGCTTAGTGCGTAATTTACTGCGGAGGTATTAGTGGTGCCGGGGCCGGACTTGAATCATGCGCTAATTAACTGTTTTTAATAGACTTTTTATATTTTCGGAATCGAATGTACCGGCAAAAGTACCGACGAATTTTTTTTGTAGGGATATCGGGCTAAAACTCGCACGGGATTTTGTTCTATATGTACCGACGGTATCTGGGGAAATGGTTTTTACATTTTACTCCCAATTCTGAATGCTAATTGAAATTAGATTTCAGATTTGGACAAAAACCGAACTTATACCTCGACGAACTTTTCCTTAAAGACTTTTTGTACAATCGAAAGCTTCAAACCTTCGTAGCTGAGGTCTAGATCCGAAGCTGAGTTGTCTCGTGTCTCGGAGACCCTATAATGGACGCGCCGTAAACCTCAATTGAATGGATTTTGGGCGGACTAAAAAAAGTATAACTATTAATATAAGTGTGGAACTCGAAAGAGGTGGATTAATAAGACGAGCGAGTGTGTGAAATGAGATCGGCGGTCAAATATTTTTCTTCTGTAGTAGTGTCAGATGGGAAATATGGATCTTTTTAATCCCCACGGAGAGGTAGCCTCTGGGCGAAAAAATAACGTCATGCACTTAATATGTAACTATACGTTTTTCAAAAGAAAATCTTCTTTGGAAAAAGCGAATCGCCTAAAGAGATTGTCTCAACAACCTTGGATATAGAAGGTGTTCTAAGATGCGCGATATCATCTCTAATTTTTTTTGCTAGTAAGCAAAAATTAATAGCAGATTTCTCTTTGGATGATTTTACTTGCAAGTTTTGGAATGAATAGAGGCCGGCTATGGAGTTGTATTCTATGTCCTCTACTGCACTGTTTATGAACTTGTCGCGCACTTTAATTTTTACCTGGTTGCTATTCGAGTCAGAAGATTCAAGCTCTAATAATCGGTCCCTCAAAATCTCGATTGTCATAGGTCTTCGTGCTTCTAGCCAGGGTATGATTACCTTTAGACATACCTCCCAAGCTAGTCTGTCTAACTTCGTTCTCGCTATTTTTTTTGAATTTACATCACCGTGTTTGAGTAGATAATATTCACGAAGAAAATGGTTTGAATCGCAGCTTAATGAGCGAGTGCCGGATACCCATGAGTCATTACGCCAATTTTCTGTCTGTTCTGCGAGTTTACTTTCCGAAAATGCTTCAATATATAAAATATCATTATCTTTTAGGCTGGTTAATTCATGAAAAAAATTTACATCGTACCCGGAGTAAGCGATCATCAGTTCACGAACTAGGCTTGTACTGCCCGGGCCGGAGCGATTTAGAGTGTGCAGCGTTGCATAGGCCGACATTTCATCGAATGTCAAACCGCCATCAAAATTTACTAACCCCTTAATTTTTGTTTTTGAAAAACTTTCGGTATGAAGCAGTAATATCAAAGCAACATTTCCTGTGCCAATATTTTTTTCTATAGATTTTTGGAAATCATTTATATATTCGAGACTCGACTTCCTACCAGACTCTGACTCTGGATTTAGTAGTATGACAATATCTTTATCACTTCTAAGAGTAGCAAGACTTTCAGGTAGTAGTAGCTTTTTGTTAAAGTGATAACCTATGGTTCTTGATACATCTATTCCCGTATCAATATCGAGAAATATGAAACAGTCTGATTGAAAATCGCTAAAAGACCTTTTAACGCCTTGGAGAGCCAGATCCTTTTTAGCAGTGGGTGTATTGATGATGGTGCAACGGCCATCCTTAACGTTGACTCTCACATTATCAATAAATGATTGTGGTCCGGGGATGCTCCAATAAAGCTGCTGATCAATCATCTATAGTTACCGAAAAATTAGCGTCATTAAATTGGGAGCCGCTTTCCATTTTCCATCTGAACTTTCACGAATTAATCCAATGAAATACAGAAAATACAACAGAGCAGAATCAATGGAGTTGTCAATCATACATGATATGATTTCAGGACTAAATAAACTACCGGATTCAGAATCATGCGTTCGAGGTTTTCCATCTACTTCTACAAGTATCGAAGAAAGCGTTTCAGTTTGTTCCCCGATTGCTTCGGGTAATCCAATTTGTCGATAAAATTCCGTAATGTTTTTTGGAAGAAAACCCTTGTCGATATTCAAAGCTTCAGTAATCATGCTTGGTGCTTTCGAGCACAGTTTTTCAAGTGGGTAGGAAAATCCACCCGTTCCTTCTAACATTTTCTCGTGAAGCTCTTCATTCTCAGCGACAGCCTCATTCTCTAAAAAGTGAAAGCAATAGAAATAAATTGAATCGGCTGTCCAAGGTGGAATCGGTTTAAAATCCCAACCAGCTGATTTATCGCCTGTCGTTGGCAATTCGCCGTTAACCAACGCATTCGCAAGCTCAAGTGCACGCTCTGGACGAGCTATGAGTAATAATTTAATACCATAACGCGAAGACTTTTTGTGAAGAGCTGCCAGCTCGTTAAGTTTTTCCAAGGACCATAAATTTTGCGGTAACAGAAGCAATTGGTTTTTAGTGGGATTTTTTTCTTGGCGGCGTGATTTTATAGCGCGACTAATACGATTCTCTAGGTTGCCTGTCGCTATGAATACCTCATGGCCTTCAAATTGCCAATTATCTATGGTGAATTTGACTGCCATTAAGTCATTCCCAGTAATAACAGCCAGTGGTTCATCTGTTGACGAAGAAAGATAGTTGCGTAACCAGGCTATAGGCATTGGAAATATAAACGTTTTATTGTCCGAACGAAGTATTGCTCGGCTATCGCCACGTGACCGCTCTATCGTAGCCGTTTGATTCATTAGACTGTCCATCGATGTAAGCACATCATCGTGCTCACCAAATAGCATTGCGATATTGTGCGTCCTCAAGGTGTAGTGGCCCGCATGCTTAACAATGACATTAAGCTTTTCCATTTCGTCTAATAGAGCCTCGTAGGCACCGGCACCAGTGTGGCGAAAGTGCTGTTCAAACAGCGTTTGACACCGTTCTCGAATCTCTGAAACCGTTAGTCCGAGGTTGTAACCTTCATGACGTTCTTCATGCCATTGGTCAGCAAGAACTAAAGCTATTGCTTTGTATCGTTTATCCAAATCGAGACTTGCAGCGAATTTTTCTCTCATTACATTGAGAAAATCTGCATCACGTTCAACATCATCCAGATCTTCTGCACGAACCATAAAAGGTGGCGGAGACTTTTGGCGGTTATTGATTAAGGTTTGCAACAATCGCTTACAATAAAGCTGTATGAAAGAGGGGTAGAAGTTACATACAGACATAATTCGGAAAGGAAGATTTTCGCTTTCTTGATCAAAGGTGTATCCAAGTGCTTCGATTGGTTTCACAATTAAGCGTGTCGCCAGTTGCATATCTTGGTGTGTTGAAAAAGCACGGATCGGTATGGACTTGGAGCGAGCATATACTGAGTTTGAACTTCTTTCGGCATCTAGTCTTGCCATATTATGCAAACCAGCATAAACAGGAACAATCTTACAGCCTTGCACGTCTTCCGTCAGTTGGTACATCGAAGCGACAAATCCTTCTTTGTTTGAAGACTGCTTTAGATCAATTTCCATTAAACTGTCTGCTTCGTCAATCAGCAAGTACAAACGCATGAGCCCAGATTTCTCCAGCTCACGTCGGATGTGCTTCTGAATATCGGAGATAGATTCGGCATTAACAAATGGAGTAATAATGCCTGCTGACGATAGCTCATCACAGATAAGATCCCACATGATACGCTTATAGTCGCCAGAAAAGTCTTTTCCACGAATTGAAAAAATAACAGCAGCCGTATCTTTTCTTCGATCCGCCTCAATTTTTATCATGTTCAGTAAAGAGGTTTTACCAAGTCTTCGGCCGCCATATATAACAACGGTACCTGCCGTGTCGTGTAAAGATCGAACCTCAGCTTCTCGGCCAAAAAACATTTCTGGCGGAACAGGTTCTGCGTTGTAATCGTCATATGGATTGTCGTGATAAGTGAGCATGCCAACTTGCAACAAGGTCTCTAGTCGGTTGTCGTAGTCTATTGCTGATACAATGACAGAGCATTCATCGATAATAAAAACAGGACGATTCCATCCAAGTCTGGCCCGATCTCTCATCGATAGATGTTGGGAAGTAATTATCACTGTGGGTTCTGCACGATGATCTGGAATTATGGCTTCAATCTCGTCGACATTGCGGCAACTAACCGTAATTGTCGCTTCAAGATAATTAGCATTAGATCCGAGTGAAGGTGGTACGAATAATTCTGTTTCTGGTGAATAAGCAATGTTTCTAAAACTATTGTTATTTAGAATGATAGATGCGTTTTTGCTTCTACCGATTTGTGGTGCAAACACAATTTGGTCAGTTGGCATGCCTAGTAACCGAAAAAACTCCTTTATTTGCGTAATGTCCTTATCGGTTCCAGCAGTAGATAGCATTTCTCTCCAGGCGCGCAAAATTTCTATAGTCGCACCTTGGTTTTCTTCAGGAAACGAATGCATCCATTCTGGGAGTATACTTTTGTCACCCGATTCGAGAAGTTTGATAACATTATCGACTTTAAAATGATTGCCGGGCATCGCTGATTTTAAGTCCTCAAGGATAGATACATATCGATCCGAATAGTGTTTTTCTTTTTTTAAACGAGGAGGCAGTTCTCCATTTTTTCGAAAAAATGAAAGAGCATCATTTGCTGCACGTATAGATGCAATATGGGAAGAATTGAGTGTCTCAGACCATTGTGTATATTCGGTATCAGTTATTCTTCCATCATCTAAAAGGTCTGCTAGTTCAGATATGATATCGCTTTTAGCTTTGTTTAATTCTTCTCTCAAAGGTGAGTTAACATTGTGACTCAGAGATGCAATTGCCTGCGGAAAATCTGCATAGGCTCTCGATAAAGAGCTAGGGCGCCCAATACTATTTTCACTATCTACTTCAGAAAGCAATGCTTCAACCTGAGCAAGCATTTCTCTACCTGAATCTATCGGAATTGCATCTAGTGTCATAGCACTTGTCACGCGCTGTCTTGCATTAATGAGATCCGTTTTGAATTCCGATAAGAAAGTATGATGTTGTGCAGCAACATTTGGGATGGATGCACTAGAGCCCCCGCTTTTTAATACCGAAAGTATTTCAAACGCAGGCAGACATCGCCGTGCGTTTAAATGCACATGGAGTGACTCTTCTAAAACCGAATTAAAGACTGATTCATTATTAAGATTCACAGGGGAGCCATCGTCGTTATACGAGACCAAATTGAGAACAGCCGAAAAAACCTCGTCTGGACGACAAAGACTTCCGGTTTTCCTGTCAACTGGATCCAGAATTGGGTAAAGGTTTGATTCGAGAGGGACATCAAGCAGTGCACGTTGGAGTCTTGCGCTGACAGTTGGAGTAGATTCTGATTCTGAAAAAAGATGTTTAAATGAAGTAAAGCCAAAAACAGCTAGCTCTTTATAGATGTATCCGAGTGGTGTGTTCGGGTGACAATTTTCGATTTCTTGTAAACACTTGTCAATGTGACGACTTAAAGTTTCAAGGTAATGCTTAATACTGTAGTCTACGCTCTGATCTTCAGCATTAGACTGAGTGGATAGGCGAATAAATTCTTCGATGAAAGCTTTTGTTATGTTTATATTGTTGATGGCAGATTGTCTCTTTGCGCCATCTGGGCGCTTGTTTGTCAATTGCTTGTTATAAACTGAATTAAATGTAACTTCAGGTTTATCGAATAATCTTTTAGCTTTCTCATAACAATCGGTAACTCGATTGATATCACCTGTTGATATAGCTTGTATACAGCGACCTATTGCGTGATTGTTTGAATAAATGAGTGAATGCGCTTTTTGGAAAGCAACATGCTTGAAATTGTGTTGAAGATCACTATCTGTTTCCCACGTAGCCGCTCTTTTCTTAAAACGAAGTAGTTCTAGCTCCCTCGCTTTTTGGTCGCCGATCTTTGAGGCAAGAAAATGCTCTCGAGAAAGTTGAGAATTTACTGGAAAATTGCTTTTAAACTCGCTGGAAACGAATGCCGAAAAGTCGTTGTTTTGTTTAAATGGGCCAAAATGATTTCTCACCGCAAATCCAATATCAAGGTGCTCTGAAGGATTAACTCTCGGATTAAACATAAGTACTGGCGCAAGATAGATACTAAAAAAAGCAACTGCTGGAAAGCCAGCATCATCATGCAGCTCTGGCAAATTTAAATTTCCATCGAAAAACTGTCTAGATGCTTTGGTAATTGCCGCTCTGAAAGCTCGTTGGTCATGGGCATAATTCACCGATTGAAACATGTAATATAATAATGATGCGTGCTGTTTCAGATGTGCTTCACCATCAATTGTCGTAACGCGCACGAGAGCTTCTGATTGAACTTCTGCTAAACCAAACAAATGACTTTGAATCATTGGGACTAAATGTTGAAACTCTTCATCAGTGTTGACCTCTTCATTTCCCTCGACCTCTTCAAAAGTGGAATCATCCAGCTCAGCCTCTGATTGTTCCTTGGTGGACGATTGTGGACTCGAAGTATTGAGCATATTAGCTTTAGTGTTTAACAGCCGTACAGCATTGGCTGTTTTTTCGGTAGGCGGATTTTCATTTATAACCTCAGCGATTTTTTTAGAAGCTGGATCTGCCAAATGATCATTGCTTACATGAAGTAAAAAAGGCCATAGTTGGATAAAATTATCTAAGTCGGCAATGCTATCCGTTAACGACTTTGATCGTTCTAACAATTCATATTGATGTGATGTGATATCACGAACTTTTGTTGGTGACGGTAAGCTAGAGAATTCATCAAACTGTTTTTTTGCGTTTGCGAGAGCATCAATTTTTGGTTCAATACCGATAGCAAAGTTCTCGAGATTTTCTAGAGTTTGTTCAGGGTTTTCAATATTGGTTAAATCAAGAGATTTTAATTGAAGTTTTCCAATATCCTCGGAAAGTCCGATAGCATTGAGAGAGTCGCATTTGGTTTTTACCACCTTGTAGGCTTCTTCCAATTTTAGAACGAGAGCTCTTGCCTTTTTTTCAGCTTCTTTCTTTGCTTGAAGCTTTCTTTCTTCTTCTTGCTTTTGACGCTCTTCTTCAGCGCGAGCTTTTTCTTCAGCTTCAATACGAGCTCTATCAGATACAAGTTGCTGAGTATGCATGTCGCGCAATAAGGAAATTGCTCGCTCTAATTCTCCAATCTTCGTTTCAGCAGCACTATCACCAGGAATGAATTTAGATAAGGTGTCAGTTACTGAAACACGTAACTCATCAATATTTGAAGGAACCTGCTCGCTGGCACTAATTTGCGGATTTTCATTCGTGGAAGTTAGATTGAGCTCTCGCTCTGCATGTTGTAAATGAGCTGAGGTGTTTTCCGTAGCCACAGTTTTTTTGTTCGATTTCTCTGCATTTTTGTTGTGTCCCAAAAAAGCGGTATGAGCTTCAACGTAATAGCGCAATGCCTCTTGAGATAGTGGACCAATAGGTTTTTGAAGCGGTTCTAATATAACTTCGCTCCATTCTTCGTCAGGCGATTGGGCTAAGGCGAAAATTAGCCAGGCATAAAGCTCGTCATGATTATTTTCTTTTGCCCATGTAGAAAGTAATTCGAATTTCTTCGGGGGAAAACGAAAGGGGGAAATGGTTTCAAGCCCACTTTGAGTAAAACTCAAGTTTACCTCATTCTCGATGATTTCCTTCAGGCGTGTGTAAGTAAAGGCTCCAACTGGGCGGGTCGCCTCATTGCATGCAACACAACCCAGTGGCAATTTAATCCATGCATCTACAATCTCCAAAAACTCTTTTGCTGAAGGCTTACAAATTTTCTTTGGTACTCGCAAATTTCCCAGTGTCCGGTATACGCGCTTGACGGTCATCCTTGAGACCGGCGTTTCAAAAGTAACGAAATGCCCCGAAATTGCTTGGGCAAACTTAGGTAGCTCAATATCAAGTGAAACTCTTTGATTGATAATGTCCCAATATCTTGTGGAAAATTCCTTATCTTTTAAGCAGTCAACAATAGGAAGTGCCTTTGCCTGAGATAAATAAGATTCATCCGATTCCAAAGGATCCGTTTGTCCTAAAACAGTATCGGATTCAGTGTTTTTTTCTGGAGTATTTTGCTCTATGACACCACCTTCTTCATCTGAACCTTGTTCCGATTGAGGTGTTTGAGTTAATCGGTCTGTCCAAGTAAAAAGGGATGGCGTGGGCAAAGTTAGATCATCATCGATAGCAACAGATGCATTTTCGTTAAACGAAGTGTCACTATCGAGTATTGGATAACGGATCACATAATCGCGAACCTTATTAGCAAAAAAGATCGGTGCTGGGTTGGCCGTCCAATCTGAAAAATGCGGATACCCTAGCCTCAACGAAGTTGCCAATATGGCGTATGCTTCTGGCGCAATACCTGGCTGAGCATTGAAGACTGTGATATCTGTAGAAGCTGGAATAGCGGCTTCTTTACTAGATGGTTCACGAATTTCTCTTCGATAGATATTTTTATTTTGTGCGTCGCGAACCATACGTGAAGTTGATCGGTAACACGAAAACCCTCTGGCGACTTGTACTGTACTTGGATACCCCATACTAACAATGAAATGCGCATTCTTATGAGATTCGCTAAAATCAGGGTTCAACTCCACCATTTCTTTTTGAGTGGAAATATAAACATCCTGTCGAATGTAACCACTGCTGCCTCTTGCTTCATCTAGCCCTTGGTATGTTGTGGTGTTTTCACTACGCAGAGCAATGGTGGCGCTTCGGTTACGTCTTATTCTTACAATGGTAATATCAGAAAAAATATTTAGAGAGCGAGACGCGAGTTTTGGTGTTTTAGAAAAGCTTAGGTGAGTGTCGTTAAATCCTGAACATAAGCCACGCAAGCAAGACCAATCAAAAAAGACGACTGAGCCCTTATGGTTTTGATTGATTTCCTTAAGTTGCTCAAAAGCAATGTCCTCAAAGTTCTGTTTGATCCAAGAATATTTTGTGCGAGTTAAACTGCGCCGTGCTCCCATCCACTGTAATCCCTTACTAAGCGGCATCCAAGATGTAGACTCTTGAGTTCGACCACTGTTGTATATTATTTTTACGGAGACAGAACCATCAGAAAGATCTAGCTTAGAAAAAAGTACGAAATGGACGTCTTGTTCGCCAGATCGATGACGAGCATTCGAACCAACTACTTGTAAACCAAATACCAAATTAGGACATTGAGGGACATCAGAAAATATTTTTTCTTTTAATGACTCAGTGTTAAAAATGAAACCTCCGTGAGCAAGCAGCACATCAAGAAGCGCGCTTTGTGTCCGATGCATAAAATCCTGTATGCCTTTGATGTCATCACGGTTTAAAAGACGATCAGAAATTGGCAATAGGTGGTGAACGTTTGCACTAATAGAGGACCACGCATGGATTCCAGCATAATAATTTACAACATCTTCTGGAGTGTTATTGAAACGATCTGGAGCAATAATAATTGCAACGATAGCTTCTGTCGGATATTTTTTCCGAACAGCTTTGGTTAATGATTTTTCCCACTCTTTAACTCTTAGATCGAAACGCTCAGCAGGACGAAGATCCGCTCCTGGCAATTTTGCTCTAAGCCCATGAGTATTTTCCGGTAAAGGTTGGGTCTCTACTTTTACAGATTGGCCAAATAAAAGTTCTATTGCTTGTTGAACAATAGATTGCTCTCTGTCTACCCCCCCCGTTACAAACACTACTGGCGGCGCATCTCCAAAGATTGAATGGATAGCATGAATATTTTGATTGCGCGTTTCCTCAAGCTTTTGCAGATAATTTGAATTCTCCACCACTTCATCAGTTTCTTTATCATCGAGCCAGTCTAGAACTGCACCACCGTGGAGAGAGCTAACATTCAGTGCGCGTTGTTCGGTTTTCGTCCCGTAACCACGTAATTTAATATGGCGAAACTGTATCCCTTCACGATTTAAAATGGGAGATAGGATATCTGTCACATTTTTTAGCAAATCATATTCATCAATTTCAAATACGGTTCGATTTGAGACGGTGTTATATAATCTGGTTGTTTCTGGCAACCCAACCCACCAGCCATTACTTTCGGGCAGCGTTTTGATATTCATTGCTTCTTCTAGTGTTGCAGGAAGCTTTCCTTCAGATTGTGCGTAAAACGATTGGTAATCGTCTCCAAATTCCCAATTTCCAGAAATTCGTTCGATAGAAACGGGAGCAACAAGCTCCAATGGACCATATACATAAGCCGTTGCGCGGTTGATTGCCCAGTCTGCACCATCGGGAATTTTCGTTGCAAACGTTCTACGCTTAGCTTTAATGTTGAGATATACGGCACCTTCTCCGTAAGGTGGCTGTACCAAACTGAATTCTGCAACCATGACGAATCGCTCGTCACGCTGCCGACCTTTTTGAGTTACGAGCTTTTCGATACTTGTGCTGAACTCAATAGAATTATTTTTTGGGTAGGGGGAAGAAATAACTGAACAGGTTGATAGTTCCGAAAACAGTTGTTCACCATCTAGCTTTATGGCGATGATCTGTTGGATTAGTGAAAAATCATATTCTTTCTTGACGGAATCAAACAGAGGTCGCTTTTCGGTGGATAACTCATAGTTATTAGTATCCTGAACCGCTGCTATTAACCTCTGAATAGGCTGACCTAAATCAAATTCGTTCCGGCTAACCCATGGGTCTAACGTATTTTGTATCCAGCGTTTCAATAATTCACAAATTTTCTGGCAATACTCTTGGGAAGCAATGTCTTCAATTGCTCCTAGTTCAACAATAACGGGTTTATTGTCACCAAATTGACTGGCAAGACTAATGATTCCAGTAAATTCAGAACGCAAAAGTAAACGGAACGCCTCAATTGGCAAATTATATTTTTTTTCTTTTGCTATAGATTCGATATCAGCAAATGCGGCACGCAAATTTCCGGTAAAGAAGACTGAGGTAACCTCTTCCCTCGTATTCTTTAACCATTCGGTGTCAAGTTGAGCGCCCATTAAAAGAGGTAAACTGGTAGCGCGATCGTCCGTTCGTGTGTAAGCGTAGCTTGTACTCACAAGTAATAATCTCCGTTACTGTTTTATATTTAATCCATCAATTGAGGTCAATGGCTTCAAAAAAGGCAGATATAAATTTTCATAGCATTCACGAATGGCTGGGGTTGTGTGGTTTACACAATCTCGCAAAATAGCCTGCATCATGACAAGCATTGAGGTTCGAGCATCATCAAATTGATCTAATGCCGATCTAGGGGCCCAGGCGGCATCAACAAAATAGACATAGGCTGGACAGTCTCCGCGCATTGCTCGACCAATGGTTTGCAAAATAGTAATCATTTGGTCTGCCACGAAAGGACGGCCATACTGTCCGAGGCTTTGTGCTCTTAGCGGTATTCTCATTAAATGTTTAGCCATTTCGAAAGTCTCCTTTCTAGATTCTTTCAACTTTGCTAAAGCATCGTGAGAGTTTTCAAATGACTGAAGATCGAATTCCTCAGAAGCGCTAGCTACCAAACCTTGTATGAGTTGCAAGCTCTCTGTTCGTGGATGAGGGCGCGTTAAAAAATACATTGATCCCAGGATGGCTTGATTTGCTCGCGGACCGTGGGGAAAAACAATGTTGACTCCACGCCCAATCGCACCCATTGGGAACACTAACAGTTGCCAGTGGGGATCGTCAGCCAACAGTTCAACTTCGGCTGCAGTTACAGAATTATCAACACCAACGGCGTCCAACGTCGCCGGTCGCAAATAACGAATACGCGAACGCCAATAAGGATGGTTGGCGCGTATGTGTTCAAAAATCAAATCGCACTGAGCATAACTATTGACTATAAATGCGGCCTTTCTCGGAATTCCATTAACCACATCATTTTCAAGTAATGCCGCGCTAACTCGACTACAGTCCCCCCCTTCTAGCAGTTGGTCGACCATCGCACGAAGATTATTCTCTTGTTGCAACATGCCCGCACCGCTAAAACGTAGAAATTTTCTTTCACCGCTTGGTTCACGCATTGGAGTGAAAGAGTAATTTGATTGTTGCCATCCCGTACCAGAGTTTGGTCGCTGCAGAACATAGTGAGGACCTGCCTTTATATGGTACGAAGGGCTAGGCTCTAACATTGAAGTGGCACTTGTAAGAAGTACTGCGGCACTATCACCTTCTGGGATCATGGACGCCATCAGTCTCGGTAAAGTCCGCGGAGTTCCATTAAAGCCAACTTGAGCAATGCTAATGTTTCCTTCTTCGCTAATAACATACCGTACTCCGCTCAGTCGACCAACCAGACTATCTGGAACGATTCTTTCTAAATCTATTTGCATTCGAGAAACAAATACCTGTTCTCGCACGAGACCTTCAGATTGGAGCAGCCTTAAGTGGGGTGATAATCCGAAATATTGCAAAACGACCATGGATACAGATGCTAGCAAGGCGGAATATTGCAATAGAGTTCGGTCATCGTGAGGCGAATCTATAGGCGCTTTTCTGAGCGCTTTTGCAAGCTCACTGATAGCTTCATTATTTGCATCTCGCTCCCACAATTCTAAGGCAGACAAGAAAGCGCTATAAAAATCATGGCAACTGGAATCAGTTACCCCCATTTTTTTGGCGGCTAGGATAAGAGGGTCATTACCTTGCTGGTCATCTTCATCATCCTCTTCGTCTCCAACTGAAAGCAGCTGTCTAAATGCGATTTGCTTAACCGCAAAATCGACGACGGATTCAACCCCTTGTCGTTTTGAGTAGTACTCCAAATATGCCTCTTCATCATCGTCAGGCTTACCGGGAAAAATGTCCGATATAATAGAAACAATTGTCAAAAGAATATTGGCATAACGTTTTTGAAAAGGTTCTTCAAAGTGTGTTACTTGTGATATCAATCTTTCTGTAGCGATACCGAATCTTCCAGTCATAGCAAGCAATACAGGAAGGTTTTCACCTTTAACGAAAGCATTTTGCCCCGCTGCTGCTTTTAGATGCAGCTCCGATATTAAGGTACTCCAAAGTGATTCGCGGCCACCAGTAAGCTGCATTATGGGTGTGCCTCGCTGATCGAGGCAGGCCTGTGCGTCATCGGCTTCATCCAAAACGATTAAATCGAAGTGACGAGAGACGTATTCCAACAAGCTCACATCTTCTAAACCAAATAACTTGGAGACCGGCCTATCTAGAGACAAAATGTGTCCAGCCCAAATAGATTTAGAAACCAGTTCTCTTTCAGCTTTTTGGTATCCACACACACTTGCAAGAACACAGGAATAGTTTTCTCGAGATTCACCTTCGTTGTTTTGTTTGAGCCGCAGACATGGAGGGGGAGCATGAGGAAACTCCTCCTCCTCGTCGCTAGCAAAAGCGGTGAGTGCGCAGTTGGTTGAAAACAGCGGAGCGCTTGGTCGCGTGACGCCAAAACCATTGTTGTTGTTTACAAGGGAAGAAGCGAATTTGAGCGCATGACGTGTGCGAGTAGAATCGCTTTGACCATATAGCAGTGCCGAATCAACGTCGTACTTTTGCAAAACCTCAACAAACGCGGTTGCCACTTCAATAGAAGGAAAAAGAAAACAAGCCTTGTATCCGTTGGCAGCTAGATAGCCAGCAAGCAAATATAGAACAGTGGTCTTTCCAGATCCGGGTAGGCCAATAAAATGTTTTAACCCCCTTAAATCAATGCCATCAGCGTCCACGAGACCAAGCTCTGATGGTATTAACAGCCTAGCTGTGGGGTTACCTTTCTCATCATTTAGACGGCGATTCCAACTACGCTGACCATCTGCTTGTCTACCATTTTGTACGTCAATCTGATCAAACTTATCCGCGATAGCTATAAGCTCTACCCAGGAGATGAAGCCAGGAGGGTTGGGTGGACGAGTAATGCTATGAAACTCAACATCAGGAGGAACAAATCCAAGGGGTTCAATTCGGCCTTCATACTTAGTGCTTGGATGAGAGACTGAAGCAGAGTTATTTGGATCGTGGGCCGGAAGCATTGTCCGAACTCTGATGCCTAAAGGTGAAGATAAAATTACACTAGCTTCGTCGATGTCGCCCGGGGCAACGGCTGACCAGCGAGCTTCAAATTCGAGATTCTCCTTAATACGGTATCGACGTTCAAAGCGAGATTCAGAAGGTAATTCTTTATTACGACTCCTGCGTATATCTCTCCGATCGTGGTAAGCAATATAGGTATTCGCATAGAGCTCCATTTCTCGTGCAGTGAGTGGAGCAACACCTGCAAGACGTAAATTCTCAACCACAGTTCTTGAATCTACATTAAGTGTCGATTTAATGGATTCAAAACCGGTTAAAAATGGGAGCAGGTCATACAATGATGTAAAGCCCATCAAAGATGCCGCAATACAAAGATAATTAAGATTATCTTCCTTGTTGTAGGGCCTCAGTAAATCACGCATTTGCTAGCCCCTCGACTAGCCTGGCAAAGGCAGAGCTAACTGAAAGAAAACGAATATTGGAACGATAGGCGCAAGCAGTTACACGCTCGATATATGATGGAACCATGTTGACAATCCAATCAGGAATAACGACCATTTTGGTGTCAAAGTAAGCGAGGCCTCCAAGGGAACGCTCAAAATGCATTCCGAGTGTTTCAGGGCTGCGATACGCTTTAAGGTCGATACCTATTGATCCCACAGAAATATCAACCCTGTCACAGTCAGGATAAAGTATCGGTGCCAGTCCAGCAGATTTAAGACGGTCGAAGAGTTGGATTTCATCAAACCCTGGCTCGACCCAATATTGCATTATTCCTCGTTTCACCCTAAGGCAGTCATCAGGCTTTTTTGATTGAGCTGCAGGAGAAGGGGGGTGACCATTTGCGCAAGCTTTCGTTCTGCATATGACCCCGCTGCCTTCAGAAACCATCAAGTTGTTGCAAATGGCGCAAAAGGGAGATTTTGTTTTCCAGGTTTCTGGCAAGGGTTCATAAAAATCGTGTTGCACCATCATCCATAATTTAGCGGGGATCCGCTTTGCCAGGTCGTTTAATTGGGCAGCATCACAGATTGGGTTTCGTACGACGAACTCTCGGACCTCTGTGTAGTAAATTGCTGCACTGGTTTTAGTAAATGTATTAATAGCTTCGACAAAGCGCTCAAAAAGTCGCTCCTCAATACTGGCAGTTAAACTGCTAAAACCATTGGCAAGTTCGATACACTCTTCGGTGGGGACAGCAGATTCTGGATAAATCAATGAAGAATCTGTAAGTCCAAGCCTCCTGACTTCTTCTACATCGAGCCACTGCCCAAGTGGTAATGTGCACTGATATAGCAGCTGATGAATCTCTGATGCTGAATCAGGCAACCCGTTTTTCAATAACACTCTGGAAACAAGTGCCATGGCTCGTCGATCTTCTGGTGTTAAGCCAAAAAGCATTCCACTACGTCGACTGACGCCTGCGACCATCCTACCCTCGATCAAGCTAATTCTGGCTTGTCGAACAACTAATGCCGCAAGTGCCTGAAGCAAAGCCCGCTCTGGACTCGCTTCGTTACCCCGAGCATGGGAAATAAATTCATTAACTCGCGCGCGAATCTCTAGTTTTTTTTCCTCATCAAGCTGGCGATAGTCTTTGGAAGTTTCTGGCATACGGTAGGTTTTCAGTGCGCGCGGTGCGACACCTGCGATACTGGCCAATTCGTCCCAAGTAGTTGAGCCCCTAGCACTGGTTAGCTCAGCTTTAAGTGCAGAGAGCCATTCTTTTTGAGTCATGCGTACCTTTTTATATTCATATAAGGTACGCAAAAGCGTACCACCAAAGTATAGCGGTACGCAAGTTTAGGCGTGAACAGCCTGGTATTGTGGAGCGAAGCCCTTAGAGCCGTTGATATGGGAATTATCTGCCTAGGTAGGCGGCGGTGATCTGTTCGCGCTCGTGGCCCAGTTCCTTGGAGATAATCAGCCGTGCCTCTAAGTCTTTTTCTTTTTGTTCTGAGGTGAGTTGCTTGCTGGTGGGGCCACCGCAGGCGGGTGCTGGCCAGCCGGTGAGTTCTTGATAGCGTGTTTGGGCGTAAGCGTGACGCAGTCCGTGGAGCTGTGACAGCCCGGCTTTTAACGTTTGTTTTTCGTAGATGCGCATTTGCTGGACGTATTTTAAATGTGGAGGGATTAGCGATCCCCTTCCTGCCAGTGATCTCGCTCTATTTAAGACATCTCGTTGTTGTTCGTTGCGAATAGGAACGGTTCGGGCTTTGCCACCTTTGCACCAAGAAGCTTTTAATCGGATGTGATCTTTTTGGTCGGCGTAGAGCGGACTGAATTTTATCGCTTCTTCTCTTCGCAATCCAAAGGCTGCTTGCAATTCCAAACTCATTTGGACGTAGGGACTAGTGATGTTATCTAGCTTAGTTTGCTGTAAGGATTGTGCTTTGGATTCTTTAGCCACTAATTGGCGTGGCTCAATGCCATAATGCGCGTTTTCTTTAGCAACAACCTGAGGACGATTTATTTTATGTGCCCACCAACGCAAGACAGATAGGCGATTCTTTAACGTACCGACTGAGAGATGTTCGCTTTTGTATTGTTTAACGATCGCGTCAACGTGTTTTTGCTTTAGGGAGCGAACGTTCATACCGCGGTAACCAAGTCGATGAAGATCATCAGCCAGTTTTTGTAGTATGTCGCGACGATTGGATTGCGTTGCGTAGCTACCGTCACGGTTATTACGGCATAGTTGTCTCAGCTCGTAATTTAACCTCCGCATTTATCTTACCCTGTGTACACAAATCAATCTGATTGTGAACGACTAGTGACAGCGAGCGAGGGTTTTACTTTTCTGCCGACTAATAGATTATTGTCTATCGACTGTTCCTGTGATCGTACCTGTGACAGTATCCGTTGTTTGAGCGTTCGCACCGTTCCAGAACGGTCAGGAACGATCATGTCTTTTTGCTGCACCGTTCATGAACAGTGAGTAACGGTTGGGAATTTTCAGACACAATGTATTGAACGGTCAGAAACAGTCATTCATTTTAAGATTCGCTATTTATAACAGTTGCTACGCCTAGTAAATACAGCTCAATCAGTAAAACAACGGCGCTTTCAATTGGTGTTAATCTCATTGGTTAGTGTTTAGTGGCCGCTTTGTAGTAATGAGCTACAAAGGGATGGCAATAATAAACAATGCTATCTTAAGCCAAGGGACACCACTCCCTATTTCTAAAGCCATTACTATCAAGTTGCTGAGTGCAGCTTTATCAGTAATGGTTTGAACAACATTTCTTTTTTGATTCCTCCTGGTTGGTTGAGTGAATGGGCGCTAATCCAGTTATACCGCACTGAATTTGCGATGATTGACTCCGAAGAGCCGGCGCTATTGAGAGTGCAATAGCCACACCTAAATTCGTTTGGTTGAGGCTTAGTATCACACTGAACATCTCCGAATATAATGAAAATCCTTTCGGCACTTTGAAAAAGTTTCTGTAATCTAGAGGTGGCGTGGGCTCAGGCACCGCGTCACTACTCTTTTGCAAAGACCAGTGACGCGGTAATTGAGGAAATGGAGCAAGTTTCTTTTATGTTTGTAATGTTTTCTACTGCTATCCGTTTTGAGTTCCTTAGCATAAGTAGCAATATAAAATTCTAGAGGCCGAGAATGGACTGCAAGATATTGCGATTAAGAGAGGTTCAAGCCGTGACTGGTTTATCCAGATCGACTATCTACGCGGAAATCGCAAAGGGCAACTTCCCCAAGCAAGTCCAGCTCACCGGTGCACGTTCTGTCGGCTGGCAATCAAGCGCCATTCAACATTGGATAGAATCGAGAAAACAGGCCTAGAAAAACAGTAAAATGATCTTTGAATAGGTGTAGATCTTTGCGCTAGCAAGGAAAAGATGCGCGGAGAACCGGAGTTTACATGTCAGTAAATGAGGATTTGAGCACAGCTTTGACACAGCTAGCGTGAAGATCTACACCTATTCAAAGATTATTTTCGTTAATACCATTCATGCGAGTACTAAGTTTGCCTTCCGTGAAAATTTCCTCAAGGAGCTTTCCGCAAAAAGCGCGGAACTCCTCCTTGACAAAATTCTCACTACAGGCGTTTTGGTCGTCATGGCATGAATGGCAAAAACTGCTTAACTTAAAAATGAATCACACATATAACGATCTAGTTTGTACTAGCAACGTGTGGTCATAGAAAAAATTGGCACGACTTTTCCCGACTCTCGCGTTGTATCTAAATAATCTGCCCACCATTGCATCATTTGCCGACGCTCATCTAAATAACGTGCATGGTAGGTATAGGCTGCTCTAACACTGTTATTCTCTTTATGCGCCAATTGTCGTTCGATGGCATCTGGATTAAATCCTGATTCATTAAGGATCGAAGACGCTGTTGCCCGAAAACCATGCGGAACGGCTTTGCTCTTACCTGTGTGGTTACCATCATAGCCTAATTTAAATATCGCACGGCGCATAGTGTTATCGGACATTGGTTTGTCGCGCTGGCGTTCTGAGGGAAAAACTAAACTATAGTTGCCTGTAAGCGGTTTTAGTTGTTCAAGTAGTTCCAAAGTCTGGCGGGAAAGAGGAACTATGTGTTCGTTGTTCATCTTCATGCGTTCAGGTGGTAGGCGCCAGACCTTGTCAAGATAATCGAATTCACTCCATCGTGCACCACGCAATTCTCCAGAACGAACAAAGGTTAAGATTAAAAATTTAATTGCTTGTTGAGTAAGAAAGCGACCACGATTGCTATAAAAATCCAAGTCTTTTAAAAACTGTGGCAACTCCTCTCGAGGTAAAGACGCTCGGTGTTGTACTTTTCTCTGTTTTACTATGCCGTCAAGTTCGCTCGCTGGGTTTTTAGTAGCCATGCCATGCTGAATAGCAAATCGGCAAGCGGTTCTTATAGATTGCTTGACTCGTTTAGCTACATCCAATGCACCGCGCGATTCAATTTTTCTAATCGTGGCGATGACTTGTTTAGGCGTGATTTCGTCAATGGGTATATGACCCAGATCATTAAAGGCATTATCTTCAAGACGTTTAATGACCCTGGCTGCGTGATCTGAAGTCCACGTGTCCTTGTTATGTATCCACCATTGGCGAGCGACATCTTCAAAATTACTCATAAGTTTGGCCCGTTTTTCTTCTTTACGAGCCTCGCTGGGATCTTGATTGTTGCTAAGGAGAATTTTAGCTTTCCGAAGCTTTTCACGAGCGTCTTTCAAGCTTACTGTTGGATAGACTCCAAGAGCCAGAGTCTTGCGCTTGCCACCAAATCGGTAATCAAAACGCCAGTACTTGCTGCCGTTCCTTTTAATGAGAATGTACAGCCCACCGCCGTCTGCCATCTTGTAGTCGGTGGCGTGGGGTTTTGCCTCTTTCACCTGGATATTCACTAGAGCCATGTGACGGTACCAATCGAAATTGAACCACGATACCGTCAAAAATACCGCTAAATTTTCTGGCTGTCAATAGATGCTAATGGAAGTAAACAGATAGGGCATATTCATAATATGTTGTTTTTATTGATTTTTTTAGAAAATCCAGGACGTCCTGGGACGTCGCTGGATTGGTACTTGGTGCCCGGGGCCGGACTTGAACCGGCACGGCCGTGAAGCCGGGAGATTTTAAGTCTCCTGTGTCTACCAATTCCACCACCCGGGCAGGGCCAGTCTTTCGACTGTAAAGATGGAGGCGCGGGTCGGAATCGAACCGGCGTACACTGAGTTGCAGTCAGCTGCATAACCACTCTGCCACCGCGCCGTATTTTGTTTCTTGGCAAATAACATCGCCGGTTCAAAACCGGCCCTTTTAATCCGCCGCAGCGCTTGAGTTGCAGCCCGATACATGATCACTCTGCCACCGCGCCATATTTTCTAACAGGGTGTTTTCTAGCTATGTACGTGCTTAACGTTAATGCCTGGAAAACTGGAGCGGGAAACCGGGTTCGAACCGGCGACCTCAACCTTGGCAAGGTTGCGCTCTACCAACTGAGCTATTCCCGCATTAGGAGTTAAAGGGCTCTTTTATGATTTCTCGCGAACACCTTTTCGTCCTGCTACTTATACACCCAAATGCCGTGGGTTGAAAAGTGCGCCTATTCTAATGGGTCGATTTTGAGAGTCAAGAAAACAACTTTGAAGAAGCCAATTATTTAGGTAAGTTTTTGTTTTGTAGGATGTTTATGGCAAAAGATAGACTGTTTTGCTCGTTTTTTGTTCGGGTCTGGTGTGTGATCGGTCTGTCTGAGCGTGATGACTATTTGAGTAACAACACTTGTACTTTATGAGAAACCGCGAATAGGGCATCAATATGCATGATGGCCCTTGTATCGTCGGGGAGGATAAAGTTCAGCGGCATATCGGAATGAAATGCATGGCTGTGGTCAGTAATGAATAAGTGCCCGGCTTCAGATATTGCCAACAAACAGGGCTGAGGCTCATCCTTTGCAATAAATTTGGCCTGAGTGAGATTGGTACTCAGGATACGGTAGTTGAGATTGAGTTTAAATTGCTGGCTGCGCTCGCTGCGGGTGATAACCCCTAAACGGAGTTGCTCCTCTTCTGTGTTTTCGTTTTCTTCGCTGTTATTTTCAGTTTCGGGCAGTTGGACGAATAAAGTCAATTGGCCGATATCTAAGGGTAGGGAGGCTGTTGGTTCCTGTGTTTGAAGGTAGAGTTGATCATCTACTTGTTTTGCAAATGACCAATTGGCTTTTCCGATGATCGGTTTCGCCGGTGCCTCTTTAACAGCTTTTCCTTTTTTAATAAGCGCATTGCGCTCATTCGTATACTGATAATTTAAATAACTGTAGGTTTGTTCAATGCCTGGGTAAGCTTTTATTTTTAATGGTTCATAAACAGAAAATGAAGGCATAAATTTTTGTGAACGATGTTGCGCCACTGATTGATTCAGTGCTGATGTCAGGGTACAGGCAAAGTGCGGTTTAATGGCGGCCAAAATTTTATTGGCTGGTTTTAAAGTATTGGCCTGTAACCATTCGGTACATTGCCGATAATCTTTTTCAATGGCATTAAGTAATCGATCAACTCTAATGACGGTTTCATTATTGTTGGTTTGTTGATTACCTGACTGTTCGAGTTTCGGTGCGCTGCTGTGATCAGCTTTTATCATCCAATTGAATTGTTCTTTGCCGTTTGATTGTTGGGCAAGATATTGCTCCGTAACCAGGCTCAACAGTGTGATTTTATCGAGCAGATAGGGATGAAGCGCTTTATAGAGTAGTGGCGAAATGTTCCTGGTATCAAGCGCAAGATAGGTTTGATACAGAAAATACAGAGCTTTAATACTCGTATCACCATGCAACACCGACGATTGAATAGGCATGGTAATCAATTGTGGTTCGTAGAGAGATAATGCTTTAAAGAGTTTGTTAATCGTCTTAACCGAAGCGGTTGGCACGCTACTGTGTATAGCTGTAGCCAGACGTAGCTCAAGAAATAGTAACTCGATTAATGTTATCGCCAATTTGTTAGCGCTATTGCGCTGAGGACCGTAGATCACATTAGCTGCTTCGTACAAGCCTGCATAAAGTTGCTTGTAACCACTGATCAGATGTTTGAAGGTATTGTGGCAGGCTTCCGCTAGTTCTAAACGTTTACTATCACCAGCAAAATTGGGTTTGCTTTCAAAGCGGGTGATAATGTCAAGCGTTTGCTCAATTAGGTAGGGGCTATAGGCATCTAAAACATGCTGGCGGTTTGATGCCGACAGTTGGCATTTGGCAATCTTGGCCAGATCTGATTCTGCCTGTTTAAATAAAGAGTGATGAGATTTTTTTGCTTCGATTAATTTACGAACGTCATAACCAGTGGCAATGTGGTCGAATTCTTTTTTGTGTTTTTGAATCGGAAAACTAAATTCAAGCGGAAGTTCACGCTCCGGTAAGCTACGGCCTAAATATTCGTCAAGGTTTGCCTTTGATGCTTTAAATTGTTGCTCCGCTTTCAATTTAATTTTCTGCGCCAGCGTTTGAGATTCTGGCGGTGAAGGAGCTTCTTCAAAACCCTCTTCGGGAATATATTCTTCAATTAACGGTTGGTCAGGTTCATCGTTATCCTCTTTGATAGAAGATGATACCAGGGAATTATTTAATCCAGTCGCTGAGATATTGAGAGGTGCTTTATTTGAGGCGCTTTGGGTTGAGGTAAGAGTTGCTGTTATCGACTCCGCCTTAGTTGAGTCGGTGAGAAATTGAGAGAAATCTTTGTTGAGATACTTGGCCGTATTCTGATTTTCCTGAATCGGAACCTCTGCTTTTGGCTCCGATTTTTGGCTTTCAGTCGGCTGCGTTGCTTGTTTCGGCTGATTCAGCGCTGAATCCAGCTCATCTTCACTGTTGAACAGTGCATCGTCGTAGTGTTCTTTGGTTTCAAGCTCAATTTCGTAACTCTGGTAATCCTTTACTGGCACACTGCTAATGGCTTCTTGCAGTTCCTGCGCTGAAGCTGAGGGATTTTCTTCATAGCTTTTGCTGCCTGCTTTCTCTTTAGTAGCGGGCTTGCCGGGAGTGGGCTGTTCTTCCTGTGAAGACATGATCGTGCGTAATCTTGTTAATCAGTGACTTCAACTATAGCAATCATTCCTTAGTGTTGTTGAAAACCTGTGGTGCGTTGGATAAATATTAAAGTAATTACAGTTGAACTGTGCTTTATTTCACGATTTAGTAACCTTTTGTTTGCAAAATGTTCAAAAATTGCAAAACACGCTATTTTATTTGCTTGCAATATATGGGATTAATAGACCGGATGATTAATCTGGCTGTTCTTAAGTAAGTAAGAGAAGTAAGAGAAAGGTGGAGCGATGTCAGTAAGAGAAGAAAATCAACCGATATCTGACAGTAACACTTGGGTACTCACGACCAAGCGGGTGGGTGATTGTGTTGCAGGCTGGGTTGTCGATGAGATATTTGAACGCGATGTTCGTCATCTACAACAAAGTGAGCGCTGCAAATTGACCTCCTTTTGTTATCCCACTGGAGCAAAAATGGTGCGTGCGCGCTTATTAAGAGCTAATGCATCGGTAAAAGAACAGCAATTGGCCTCTTAGTTTCGAGATTAGAAGGTTAACTTAAAAAAAAGCTGAAGTGCGCAGTTAGCAACTTCAGCATAAAGTGGGGTTTTTTGGAGACACTGGAATAGGTTTCTATAAAACATACAACCAGCGATACAACCTACAGCGATACTCTCAATCATATCGAGCAATCATGCTTAATAGTTAATACCTAAGCACTCATGCGAGGCTGAATACATACAACAATCTCAGTCTAGCGCTTATTTTCACAGCCATTGATAATACCCAGTTAGAACGTCATAGAATTGTGAGATAAATCACTTATTTTTTTGTTGAGGCATTCAATTTAACTTTCCTTTGATGACCTTTTGTCGTTATTTTGGCCGCTTTGTCACTATTAGTGTCAAAATTTACGTTTTAAGACTTGTTCGTAATGTTTTGTCCAGATATTTGGCTATAGTATTACTTCATATAGTACTACTTAATTGTTAGAGATAAGTACAGGTCCAAGAGAAGTCATGCTGGCAAAAACTGAACCTCCAAAGACTCGTGTGTTGATCATTGATGATTCACGCCTCGTTCGCGTTGCCGTAGCAAAGATGTTTGGTAATGATTTTGAAATCGTACTCGCTGTGGATGGCGCCAAAGGTTGGGAAATCATTCAACGAGACCCTGATATTGAAGTAGTTTTCACGGATCTGGTGATGCCGGAAATGGATGGATTCGAGTTGCTGGAGGTGATTCGAACCAGCAAAAATGAATCAATTTCAAGTCTTCCGGTTATTGTGGCGACAGGCGCTGATAATCCGGAAATGGCAAAGCAAAAAGCGTTTTCCCTAGGCGCTACTGATTTTATTACCAAGCCTTTTGATGCGACCCAAATGAAAGCGAGGGCGCGATCCTATGCTCACTATCGTAAGACAAACAATCAGCTGAAAGAACAGACTACCATCGACCTGCTAACAGGCTTATTGAATAACAGGGGCATGGAAAGGCAAATGGAAAAGGAAATGTCCTTTGTCGCACGTCATCATGCGTCCATTACACTGATGTCGATCGAAGTGGATTTCTTTAAAGATTTGTTTATTCGTATTGGTCGTGCTGGTGCCGAGGCTATTATCAGAAAAGTGGCTGATGTTTTAATCGATGCCGTTCGTTGTGAAGATACTGTGTCACGAAATGGTGTTGCCAGCTTCCTGGTGGCTATGCCGATGACTCAAGGGCAAAATGCGCTTGAATTGGCGGAGAGAATTTGCCAAACAGTAGAGGGCTTTAAAGCACGCCTCGATGGAGAGCGTATACCCATTACCGTTTCTGTGGGTGTGTGTTCTGTGGAGTCTGACGATGATAATGATGTGCAGACAGTGATTGACGCTGCCGATGAGGCGCTTGCGAGAGCGACAGCCCTGGGGCGTAGCCAGTTGCACCAGCTAACGATTCTTGAATACAAAAAGCATCTTGCTGAATTACAACGGCATACATTATCCATTGATGATTTACTGGATAAAGTGGCTAATAGTCAGCAGTCGGATGTTATGCCGTATCTGGATATTGCGCTTGAGAGACTGGCGCCGTTACTGATCCTTCTCTCCAATGAACAAAAGCAGCGTGTGATAACCTATCGATAAGATGCTCGGCATCATTTTTTGTTCTTTCGTTGCTGCTTTCTTTCTTCTTCTTTTTTCGCTTTTTCTGCCTTTTGTTTTTCAACGTCTATTAGCTCTTGTTCCATCATTTCCGGTGTTTCTAGTGTTATTTGACCAAGCTGACCTGAGCGTAGCTCATTAAGTAACAGGGTTGAAATACGTTCTATATCAACCCTGCCGCCACGTCCCAGGCAGCCTCGTTTAGTGCCCGCTATTTCCAGGAATTCAATTTCGGTTGCAGGGATTTCTGCTAATGAAAAACGCTCTGCTAAACGTTCCGGGTAAGTTTTCAAAAGATAGTCGACGGCAAAAAAAGCGACATCATCATGACTAATAGCGGTATCTTTAATCGCCCCGGTAGTAGCCAGTCGATAGCCGCTCTTTTCATTTTCGACTTTTGGCCAAAGCATACCTGGTGTATCAAATAACATAATGCCGTCATCGAGTTTTATTTTCTGGAGGCCTTTGGTGATAGCCGGTTCGTTACCGGTTTTAGCTATAGACTTTCCAGCAAGCGTATTAATTAGGGTAGATTTGCCCACGTTAGGTATACCCATAATCATGACGTTGAGTGTTTTGTGTTGATTATTGTTTTGCGGCACTAGTTTATGGCATAACTGAGAAAGTTGGCGAATCTGATCGGGTTTTTCAGTAGTAACCGCCTGCGTAGTGATTTGGTGTTTGTTTTTATAGTAATTAATCCAACAGCTAGTTAATTCAGGATCAGCTAAATCACTTTTGGTTAATACTTTAATGCGTTTTTTTTCTCCACAGATTTCATCAATCATTGGGTTTTCGCTGCTATAGGGAATGCGAGCGTCCAGCACTTCAATAATTAAATCGATAATAGGCAAAATTTCTTTTATTGCTTTGCGGGACTTGTGCATATGCCCCGGGAACCACTGAATCGCCATAATACAATCTTGTTTGTCTGTGTTTTTTTAAGTGTAACGATGATTTTTTATAGGGATGATGCCTTAAATCTATTATCGACAGAATACTCTTTGCAGAATTTTTCTAATTCAGGGGCAGGGAGAGGGCGACTGAAAAAATAACCTTGTGCGTAATCGCAACCGCAATTCTTGAGGAAGTCCAACTGTTCTTGTGTTTCTACACCTTCGGCTACAACTTCATAACGGAGATTATGAGCCATAGCGATTACCGCAGCAGTGATTTCCATGTCGTTTTTATCATTGGGAATATCATTCACAAATGAACGGTCAACTTTTACGACATTGACAGGTAATTTTTTCAGGTAGCCAAGTGATGAGTAACCGGTTCCAAAATCATCAATGGAGATAGAAATGCCAATTTTTTTAATGGCATTCAGTTTGACCAGCGCCTCATCCAAATTTTCCATCAAAGCTGTCTCCGTCAATTCAATTTCGAATTGACTGGATTTTAAATCGTTATCATTAAGCGTTGAGGTGATGTGATTGACTAATCCTTCATCCTGAAATTGTTTGGCTGACAGGTTGACGGTCATAACGACATCATCTTTGATTAACCCAAGTTTATTAAGTTGCTTTAGTTGTTGGCAGGCCGCCGATATTACCCATCGTCCTAGCGGGATAATTAAGCCAGTTTCTTCTGCTGCCGGAATAAAATCCAGTGGGCTGATTATACCTCGTTGGTAATGTTGCCAGCGGATTAGTGCTTCAAAGCCTATGAGTTTTCGGGTTTGGATGTCCACCTGTGGTTGAAACAATAAACCAAAATCTTGTGAATCGATGGCGTGTCGTAAATCTTTAACCAAATTCAGGTGGTCAATTAGCGCTGTATTCATTTCGCGGGTATAAAATTGATACTCGTCTCGGCCCTTGTCTTTAGCGCGATACAGGGCTAAGTCGGCATTTTTTATCAGTATTTCTGCATTGTCTGTATCATCAGGTGCCATTGATATGCCAGCACTCGCGGAAATGCGAATTTCAGTTTCTTGCAAAATAACTGGCTCTTTTATCCCTATGAGTATTTTTTCGGCGATGCTTGAAATGGCCAGTGACGAGTTGATGCCTGGCAAAATGATGGCAAATTCGTCACCACCTAGTCGGGCTACAGTATCACTAGCCCGAACACAACGTTGTAAATGTTCAGCGATGATGGTTAGCAAGGAGTCTCCTGCATCATGGCCTAGAGAGTCGTTAACATTTTTAAAATGGTCTAAATCCAAAAGAATTAAACCAAGGCTTGACCCATCGCGTTTTAAATTATTAATGACATGTTCGAGTCGATTTCTAAATAAACGACGATTAGCAAGACCGGTTAAAGTGTCATAGAAAGCCATGTGCTCAAGTTGCAGTTGAGCTTTTTTAACACTGGTAACATCGTTAATCGTTCCAAGAAAGCCAATATGTTCATTGTCGCGCTTAAGAAGATCCACATAACCATCAATCCAGCGAGTTTCTTTATCTAGCAAAAGCCGGCAATGTAATTTAATGGCATGTTTCCTTTTTATCATATTGCGAAATTTTTCGAGGATTATGGCTTTATCATCTGGGTGAATAGCAGTTGACCAGTTTTGCTCCAGAATCTCATTGATTTCCATACCACAGATAGCGGCTAGTTCTTGGTTGGCGTAGATACATAAGCCGTTTAGGTCTGTTTGAAAAATTCCTACCTTAGAGAGAGAGCTAATCATGCGAAATTTTTCTTCGCTCTCTCTTAAATGGGAGTCCTCTTGCTGAATCATTGAGAGCATTTTGTTGAAGGAGTCGACCACCTGGCCCACTTCGTCATTATTATATTTTTGAGCGCGAATAGAATAGTCGTCGTGTTGGCTAATTCGTTCAGCCGTTTGTTTTAGCGCATGCAGCGGGCCTGATATCCATTGCGAAAATAAATTAGCTAGCCACAACGCAATCAGGGAGGCGACAATAACTACGCCTATGAGTACGAACAAATGATTTCTTTGCAGATTTCTAATGGTACTTGTATTGGAATTGATATACAGATAGCCGATTATTTCGTTATCTAGCGAAATAGGTTTAACCAGTTCAATATGGTTATCGTCGTTAGATTCAATAAATTCGATTTTATTGGGTGTATAGGATGAGCATGGTACGTTTTTGCTTGGATAGCTAGCGAGCCGCCGTGTTTGTTGTCCTTCAGGCGCATTTGGGTCAAAGGTGAATACACAGGCATATTCTATATTGTCGATTTGTGAAAGCGCTTCCAGGCCATTACTGGCTAATGTTTGGTCATCAAATATAATCGAAACAGTACTTTGGCTGGCAACAATAGAGGCGATGACTTTCAGCTCATTTTTAATAATATCCTCGATAGAATAGCGGTCATAAATCGTTACAATCATCATGGCAACGACCAAACTTGTCAGGCACGTCGAAAGACAAAATAGCAATAGCTTTCTTGTTAGAGGTAGGTCTCGAAAGTATTTGGTGGTGAATCTCAAACTAGCACTCCTGTTATCTAGCTATGCTGGCCATCTCCAGCACAATACGACTAGTCACACATCCCTTTTTTTGAGCAATATAATGGTTCGCACATAGTATATGTCGATTTGATAATTGCGTCTCGCACAGAGGCTTGCCAGCTCGAATTTTGGCACGACAACTGCTATCCAGCCCATTGCGGTAGACATCAGCCGAGCTGGGTATCCTATTTGGGTAGAAGAAGAGCAATTTCTTTGATTTAGCAGAGGTTAAAGGTTTCACAGCCAGTTTTCTCATTCGTTGTTAGCTGCTTTTTATTTGTTATTCCTATTGGGCATAACAAAGTATATGTTTCAGCTTCACTCTGTAGTATGGCTTATTAGGCTAATAGTGCTACTAAAAAGCATAAGTTTTTATTTAACAATAGGTTACCTGAGTTAACGCATAAGCTGCTGCAAGTGGTGTCGTTCTGTATTTATTAGCATCTACATGCGCTAAAGTGAATGCGATGTGCCGAGAATTTGGGCTGCGTCAGGCATTTGAGTTAAGAGATTTTTGGTTCAGAGTAGGTTAGGTGCTTTTATAATCGTTGAGTTTCTTGGTAATCTTTGCTCCACACCTGAGACACAAGCTGTAATAATAGGTCTCTTAAGGGATTTTGACTGACGAAATAACAATGACCGATATTAAGCGAGTCAATGCACTAAAAGCCGATAACACAAAGAATCAGTGGCTTGATAGGCTCTGGTTGTATCTTTTTGACGGAGATAATAGTGGGCTGATGAGTCCTGGACAGATTCGTCGTGAGCGACGTGATCGAGACCGTGTCCGTCAGTTTGAAATGCAGGCGATCCTGGAAGCCGAGCAGGACATTAACGATATCCATCGGGGGCTGAAGTCTTTGGATGATGACGGTAATGTGATTGATACTCCGCCTGTTGAGGCAGTCTCAACTCATAGGATCATTGAAAATACAGCAATAGAACAGGATTTCGATACCAAATTGAGTTCACCTGCTCATTTACTTCGATCTGCTGCTAAGGAAATCAGTGTCAGGGAATTGGAACGTTCATTAAATATCCGCAAGATCGCTATTCAAGCAGAACATTTGATTTTAACTACTGATGAGCCGGTTATTAGTACTAAACCCATTAGTGCTGAGTGGTTATCTCGCTGGCGTGAGGCTGCTGAAAATGTCTATAACGCTGAACTACAACCGTTATGGGCGAAAATTATAGTCTATGAAATCGCTAATCCAGGTAGTTATTCGCTGGGTCTTATGGCTACTTTGCATCAACTGACCTCTAACGAACTGGAGATGGTGAGAATCATCAGCAAGTATACATTCACAGATTTTATCTTTAATGCTGAGCATTATTTCGATGAAGATTTTCACCATGCCCAGTTTGAGGTGATGGAAGAGCTGGGCTTATTAAACACACTGCCAACGGTGAAAAATTTCAAAAGAGAATCGCTACGAGATGGCTTTTTGTATCTTGTGAGTGGAAGGAAAGCGCTGCAAATAGGCCAGTTAGATCGTGTCAGTGAAGCGAAATTACCCATTATTAAGTTGTCACGTGTTGGTCGCCAACTGTTTTCATTGTGTAAACAGGATGCCGATCTTGCCTATCTTTTCGAAATGGCCAAGTTCATGAAAGGTTTGGGGTTAACTGTGTCACTGGGTGATTGGGAGTCGGTTGGCGTACAAAATGGCCACTTTAATGAGCGAATGGCCTTGTAAATTGTTTCCGTAAATAGCCGTTCTAAAAATATTCTGCATTATGGTTGGTCGTGGTTGATAAATGACAGAATATCTTCAGCCTGTTGCATGGCATCTCTGTAACCCAACTCAATCAAACTTCGGCAAAAGTCTTTAGTAAATAGTAGATAGCTAGCAATATTGACGCCGCCGTCGCTGGACGAGCCGCCGCTCACCCGCAGGAAAGTTCTCACACTTCTGGGTAATCCCTTGGTGTACTCGTCAGCCAGTGAATCAATATCCTCGGACGGCGATATGACCAGCGACTCAATGGGGATGAGAGGTCGCCCTTCACTGTTAGTCAGTTCGTTGGGGATATATTTCAGTAGTTCATTCATTTGCTCCAGTAATTCAATATCGCTCTCTAAGCTATCGACAAAAGCGCTGTTCAGCAGATGGCCGATAATTTGTCCGAAGGCTGGAGAATGTACCCGTTTATAGGGGTGTGTATAGGATCGTTTGTGCCCTGATACACTAATGATCAGTACTTTTTCTGCTCCGAGATGAAGTGCTGGGCTAATAGGATTTAATTGTCGCAGGGCACCGTCACCATAGTAATTACGACCAATTCGTTGCGGCGGGAAAATAGTGGGAATAGCTGTCGATGCCAAAAGGTGTCGAAGTTGTAGTGGTGTTGGTACGCCATTTCTTCGCCAGCGTCGCCAGTCTGCTTTACCTGGCCCGCCCTGAAAAAATGTCACTGACATCCGCTCTGTGTAATTCATCGCAGTAACAGATACAGCACTTAATCGGTTGGTCTGTAGGTTTTTATTAATTCCGGAAAAATCGATTTTTTCACGCAGCATGTGTTTCAGCGGGATATTATCGAGTAATGCCACAGGTCGGCCTACTGCAATACCAGAATTAAATAGAGAGAGTGTGAGTCGCCAGATATTACGAATTATTCCACTCCAGTCACTGCGATAAATCTGTTCTGTAGCGAGATTCGACCATAAGTGCTCAAGCCATAAGGTGGATTGGTAAAAATTTTCTTCTCTACTGGCTAAAGCAACAGCATTGATAGCACCGGCTGAGGTGCCACATAAAATAGGGAAGGGATTGTCATTGACTTCTACGGTCAGTTCAGCGATTGCCTTGAGAGCGCCGACTTGATAGGCCGCTCTTGCTCCGCCTCCTGGCATAATTAAAGCTGTTTGCTGAGCTTCTTTATCCATTGTGTTTTTACTTGTTATCTATACTTCGCAAAAGTGAGTTTATTGTCAGTGTAATCTCGATTAGGCTTTTTGCCAGCATAGAGTTATCAATTTGTGTCAATAGCCAGAGTAAATGAACGTAATAAAAGGAAATCGCTCGAGTAAGCTGAGAACAACTGGCAAAGATCAAATAACCGTTTATGATTATGTTTCCAGGAAAATCATTGGCATAACTATGCGATTCTACTCGCTTGAGAAATTGATTAATTTACATGATAACTATAGGAAGGTTATCAAAATTGATCAGTATAATTTGATGTTGGTGCAGGTTCAGGGAGAACTGCATCTAGTTGAAAGCCAATGTCCTCATCGTGGCCATCCTTTATCAGAATCAGACATTATAGGTACAGGTTTACGCTGCCCATTGCACGGTTACCAATTTGATATTGCTACGGGTGATTTATTGAAGGCGACGGAAGAGCCTTGTCGCGGCCTTAAAATATTTGATTTAGTGTATCAAGAGACAGAAGTCGGCGTTATGTTGTAAGTACATTCTGACATTAAGTCATTGTTCCGGCACGCTGACTTTTATATACAGCGAATCGGTTAAATCCTTACTGGTTGTCCATTGCTTAGGTTGCTGATTGTTCGACGGTTTATCATTGCCAGGCCCTTGATGGGTAATAACAGCTAGCCACTGATCCGTAGGCCCGGTTGTATAATTACTCAGTTGCGTTAGGTGATCATTAACGATGCTCTGCGAATGAGTAATGATAGTGACAGTTTCAGTTGAGCCACTTACTAACAGCTGTAAATACTGTTGTTGATCCGCAATATCTTCAAGGTTGATTCGATAATAAGATATTTCGCTTAAGTGCTGAGAACGACGTTCACGCAATAACGTCAATGGTTGACCCTCAGTTATTGTATATCGTTGGCTTGATACGCCCCCCGAATTTGTAGACGACATTTTTGTATTGTTGCTCTGAGGTGTGTTAGATAACTCAACGCTAAAGCGTAGTGGAGGGGTATCGATGTTCGTTAACAGTTGTAGAATATCATTAAGTGTTGCTTTAGAACTATAAATAATGACTTGTTGATCCATTGCAGAAAAACGGGCTTTTTCGGTAAACAAGGGTTGTAAGACTGCAATAAGTTTTTGAGGGTCTTTATGAGTGGCTTGATAGCGGTTAGTCACCCATCCATTGTCTTGTTCAGCCTGTGCTGCAGTGGCAAACACGGTAGGAATTAAAAATATTATGCTAGCGAAAACCCAGTATTTCATTTAAATATCCAGTTGTCTCAAATTGCGGTCTTCTACCGCATGTTCCCATAAGTCATCAAAAATAGCGATATGCGTAGTAGCCACAGGTTTGTTATTAAAATTGGCCCATACTTTGTCGGGATCCTTGATAGGCTGAGCGATGATGCCACATTGATCAGCCAATACCATATTGTCTTTAACATGATGGGGTTCGCAGCTGATTCTTCGAAGTTTAATAATGCTGGAAAGACGACGTTGCAAGTTTAATAAACGGTGGCCTCTTTTTACGATCAGACTAGGGTCGACAATAAGAATACGAATATCAGAGTAGCGGCTTTTCCTGGCCAGATCAGACAGTAATGTCACCATCTCCTCATTATCGTAAAGATTCGGGTCCAGGTTAGTATGTAGGATACGTAAATGCTGAGAGGTTTGTGAAATCAGGCTAGACAAGATGTCAAAAAGATTGTCTGGCTGAAAGTTACCGGCATGCACGCCTAGCAAACGTTTCTCCGCTAATTTCAGGCGCATGGTTCTATGGGGAATATTGGCGTCCAGGAACTCTTCTCCATGGGCAATAAAACCTTCTTGGCGATAAAAATCCACAGCCTGAGTTTGTGAATACAAATACACTTCGTATAGGTTTTTTTCTTTGGCGGCGTTGATGGCAGCTTGCAGGAGATGTAATCCTATTCCTTGGCCACGGTATTCTTTTAATACTGCCATTCTGCCGATATGTCCGTCAGACAACATTCGTACCGTGCCAATCGGTTTGTCGTTTTCGAAGGCTAACCAGTGTGATGCAGTTTCATCCTTGTCATCCCATTCCAGTTCGATGGGAACCGATTGCTCTTCGACAAATACTTGGGTTCTGACATCTCTAAGGGCAGCAGAGCCAGATGACCAGTCTGTACTTTTAATCGAGATATTCATCATCAACGTACAAGCATCCTTGATTAAACAAAGTAACTAATAAGTTAAGACAATTTTCATCCGTTGTATATTCATAGAGTGTTTTTGCATAAAAACTATCATGATTACAAAGTAATTTGGCCAGAGCTATGGCATCGCCGTAACATGGATAATCATGACCGTTTATAAAAAGAGTAGTACTGTTGTCGGTCGAGGTAAACGCAAAGCGTGATGCACTGTCGCGGCAAATTTCATGATTATTCTTTAGTTGTTCGATTATTTCCTGCCTGGAAAAACAACCGTTTTCTTCTGATAACAAATCGTATTTGGGTTGTGTTAAAAATTGCCCCAGCCAGATTGCTAAAGCCGATTTGTCGAGTAGCTTATCTGTCATTAAATGGGAAATTTTATCAATGGTTTCTGTGTTTATTTCTCCTGGATTTTCCTGCAACGATAAATGCGCATCTCCATAGCGCTCTTCATAATCCATATTTGATAGTGTTTCATCGCATAAATCAGATAGCAACTCGGCGATACTGGGTGCCCTAAAGCCAACTGAATAGGTCATACAATCATTGCTGGTAGCAATTCCCCAATGAGCATAGCGGGGAGGTAAATATAAAATGTCTCCGGGCTCAAGTTTCCAGTCAAAATTGCACTCAAAGTCAGTTAATAATCGAAGTTGCTTGTTATCTCTAAGAACTACATTGCTATTGACAGGTGGGCCCACTTTCCAGTTTCGGGTGCCGGCACCTTGAATTAAAAAAACATCGTAGTTATCGTAATGCGGACCAACACTAGCTCCAGTTGTAGCATAACTGACCATGATGTCATCGATGCGCCAGTTGGGGATAAACCGAAAATAATTGAGTAGTTGTGCGACTTCAGGAATGTAATGGTCTACTGCCTGAACTAATAAAGTCCAATCCTGCTCTGGTTGCTGATTAAAAAACTGTTCCGTAAATGGCCCCTGTTGCAAACTCCAGTCATTGTCAGCAAACGTAACAATACGGGATTCAATCTCTTCTTCACAGGCAAGTCCTGCTAGTTCTTCAGGCGTCAGGGACAGTGATTCAGGTGCTATGGCTGAGCGTAATAGTAGTGGTTTTTTTTGCCAATACTCTTTGAGAAATTGTTCGGCGTTAAAGTTGTTTAGTGATTGAGTAAAAGGCTTAATTTGCATGTGTAAAAAAGCCCCGCTGAGCGAGGCTTGTATCGAGTTAAATATTCTTGGCTTGATCGATTGCGTTGCCAATGTAGGTATCGGGTGACAAGGCTTTTAAGTTTTCCTTCGCCTCATCGGGTATGTCTAAGGTATCAACAAAAGCGCTTAGGGTTTCGCGGGTGATAGCCTGTCCACGTGTTAGTGCTTTTAACTTTTCATAGGGTTCTTCGATATTATATCGGCGCATGACTGTTTGAATCGGTTCGGCTAAAACTTCCCAGCTATTATCCAAGTCTTCTGCAATACGCTCGCGATTAATTTGCAACTTGCCTAGACCTTTCAGCGTGGCTTGATAGGCAATCATACTGTAGCCAAAACCGACGCCCATATTTCTTAAAACGGTTGAGTCAGTGAGATCACGTTGCCAACGGGAAACCGGAAGTTTGCTGCCCATATGCGCTAATACTGCATTAGCCAGGCCCAGGTTACCTTCGGAGTTTTCAAAATCAATCGGGTTAACTTTATGTGGCATGGTGGAAGAGCCCACTTCGCCAGCAATGACTTTTTGCTTGAAAAAGCCCATGGAAATATAGCCCCAGATATCACGATCGAGATCAATCAAGATAGTGTTAAAGCGGGCAATGGCGTCGAATAGTTCGGCGATATAATCGTGAGGTTCGATCTGCGTGGTGTAAGGATTCCACTGAATGCCGAGACTTTCCACAAAAGCTTTAGCGTTACTTTGCCAGTCGACTGAAGGGTAAGCACTTAAGTGGGCATTGTAATTGCCGACAGCGCCATTAATTTTTCCGAGAATATCGACTTGATTGAATTGTGCCAGTTGTCTGCGCAAACGAGCGACAACGTTAGCCAGTTCCTTACCCATTGTCGAAGGGCTGGCTGTTTGGCCGTGTGTTCTGGAAAGCATCGGCGTATCGGCATATTCTGCGCTGAGCTCGGTTAATTTACTGACGATGGCATTCATGTCCTCTAACAGAACCTCTTTACCTTCTTTCAGCATTAAGGCATGGGAGAGGTTGTTGATATCTTCAGAGGTGCAGGCAAAGTGCACGAATTCTGATACGGCATTCAGTTCGTCATTATCAGCGATGGCATTTTTAATAAAATACTCAACGGCCTTTACATCGTGGTTGGTGGTTTTTTCTATATCTTTAATACTCTGTGCATCCTGCTCAGAAAAATTATCGACAATGCTATTAAGTACGGTATTGGCCGCTTCGCTAAAAGTTGGCACTTCTGAAATTTCAGGATGAGAGGCCAGTTGTTGCAGCCAACGTATTTCGACCAAAACGCGGCTTTTGATCAGTCCAAATTCGCTAAAGACACTGCGCAGTGACGCAGTTTTACTGCCATAACGGCCATCAATAGGAGAAATTGCAGAAAGAGCGGATAATTCCATGGTTAATCTCATCTGTCAGAAAGTTTTTGTTGATACTGATATGGCTGGCTTGTGTTGCAGTCTATTCGTGCCTGAGCCTATAAAGAAGGCGGGCAATCATACACGAATTAGGACGCTTTTTCAGTTAGCTGGCAACTAGCTGACGTGCAGTTTTTTGCAGACGTTGTCGAGATAAAAATAAGTGCCAGCGCTTGCCACCCGTTTGACGCCATAACACCGCAGAGCGAATGCCGGCCATCAATAGCGCTCTGATTTTGTCTGCATTGGCCGGATTCTGCAGTTGTTGCATACTACCAGTAACCTGAATTCTGAATTTCATAGTGCTGACAGTGTCTTGATAGATGGAGGCAATGTTGGCAGCAATGGCCTCGGGGTTATCAGTAAAATGCTCAAATTTTAGTGCAGCGTGCTGCAGACGATTATGAATAACCTGCATTACTTCATTGTCAACAGACAGTTTTTTCTGCAAATACAACAGGCCTAGAGCATAACGAATAACGGTACGATATTGAGCAGCATTCGAGCCATTTAATACATCTTGTAACACTCTTAGACCCAGATCCACGCCGTGAATCCCACCATAAACTGCTTGTGTTGAATCGACATCAAATTTAAACAGGCTTTGGATGGACGGATTAAAGCTTTCAGCAGCACAGGAGCCTGTTCTGGCAATTTGGTCGACCAGATAAGCGGCTTGTAGCACACCCGCAAGGGCCAGTGTTTGGGAGACAGAACTGTCGTTATTGGACAATGTGGTCACTCCGAAGAATTAATTATTAAAAGCGTGCTCGATAACACCGCCGCCCAGACAGCGATTATTATCGTAAAATACTACCGACTGCCCCGGTGTGATAGCCCGTTGTGGCTGGTCAAACCAGACTTCAAAGCCTGTTGGGGTCTGCCGTATTTCGCAGTCCTGGTCCTGCTGGCGATAGCGAATTTTTGCCTGGCAGCGGTAGGGGTATTCAGGTGCAGGATGGTTAATCCAGTGAATGTAACCGACATTTAAGGCTTGTTTAAACAGGCGAGGGTGGTTGCTGCCCTGGGCGACGATCAAGACATTGCGGTCTAGGTCTTTGTCGACAACGTACCAGGGCTGCTCTGATCCACCTTTGACACCGCCAATACCTAGGCCCTGGCGCTGACCGATGGTGTGATACATCAGGCCGCTATGCTGCCCCATAAGCTTGCCATCGATGGTTTCGATATCTCCGGGCTGGGCAGGTAGATATTGTTGCAGGAAATCCTTAAAGCGACGTTCACCGATAAAGCAAATCCCCGTGCTGTCCTTCTTGTTGTGGGTCACAAGATTATTTTCTTCAGCCAGCCGGCGAACTTCCGGCTTTTCCAGTTCTCCGACGGGAAACAGGGTTTTCGCCAATTCTCGTGCACCAACAGCATGGAGGAAGTAACTTTGATCTTTATTGGCATCCAGCCCTTTTAACAGATGAGTATTCAGGCCTTCACCGGTTTTGCGAACGTAGTGGCCTGTGGCAATAAGATCTGCGCCTAGCTCAATGGCATAATCGAGAAAGGCTTTAAATTTGATCTCTCTGTTGCAGAGAATGTCCGGGTTGGGTGTGCGCCCCGCCTTGTATTCGGCTAAAAAATGCTCGAAGACATTGTCCCAATATTCAGCGGCAAAGTTGGCGGTATGCAGTTTGATTCCAAGGGTGTCGCAGACACCTTGGGCATCTTCCAGGTCAACTTTAGCGGTACAGTATTCGGTGCCGTCATCTTCATCCCAGTTTTTCATAAACAGGCCTTCGACCTGATAACCCTGTTGTATCAGAAGTAGCGCAGATACGGATGAATCAACACCGCCAGACATACCGACGATGACTTTTTTACTGGATGTCTCTGTAGAAAATGTGGTCATTAAGTAAACAATAATCTGCTAGCTATACATCATATCCATAGGATATTTATGGCCAGATCGGTAGCGTTCAATAGCTTCGATGACTAAATGCGAGCGCATTCTATCAGATTGCTGAAGTATCTCCTCGTAACTCAGCCACAGGGCCTGGTGAATACCTTCATCCAGGGGTAGAGAAGTATCCTGAGATAATGGTTTGCCAAAGAAGGTGGTGCGATGATAGGTGACACCATTGTGTGGTGAGGTATACAAACCAATGCCCACAATACCTAACAGCTCGATATGCCAGCCAGTCTCCTCGAGGGTTTCGCGTATGGCGGCTTCAGGCAAATCTTCTTCGGCTTCGAGGTGGCCTGCTGGTTGGTTAAAAACTAATCCTTCCTTGGAATGCTCTTCAACCAACAAAAATTTTCCATTGTGCTCGACAACGGTGGCAACTGTGACGTGGGGATACCATTCCATTTTTATGTTCACCTGTGTAGCGAGTGTAAGGCTCGCGATTATAGTCAGCTTCGTCGTGGAGGGCTAAGTTTTCGCGATGAAGTTTTTGTCGCTATGCGTCTTTTAATCTTACGGTTTTTATTGCTCTTGTTTTTGTCATTGAGAGGCGCGTGAAGTGTTATTTCCTTGAACTCGCCAGGATTTAGGTTGCCAATGGGCCAGTCCCCAATTTTTATTCTTACCAGCCGCAGTGTAGGCAAGCCAACTGTTGCCGTCATTCGCCTGACTTGCCGGTTTCTACCTTCACGGATAATGAGTCGCAACCAGCTGGTTGGAATATTTTCTCGATGCCTGACAGGTGGCCGCCGAGGCCATAGCTCGGGTTCATCAATGAGAGTAACCTGAGCTGGCAAGCAGGGACCATCTTTTAACGTGATGCCTTTCTTTAATTGCTCTAATTGCTGCTCTTCAGGAATACCTTCGACTTGCACCCAATAGGTCTTGGACATCTTTGCGCTGGGGTTGCTGATTAGATGTTGTAACTCACCATCATTGGTTAAGATGACAAGTCCCTCGGAGTCATAATCCAGTCTTCCTGCCGGATAAATATCCCTTTGATCCAGAAAGTGCGCCAAGGTGGTGCGCTGCTCCTTGTCCGTAAACTGACACAGCACATTAAAGGGTTTGTTAAACAGAACCAACTTCGACATTTCGAGAGTAAATCATTGCATGTAAAGGATTTTATGGCCTATCAGAATGGCGCGCATACTGCTATAATCGCGCCGCCCAAAAGGCCTGAGCTGACATAATGGCAAATATGTGAATAAGCATTTTTGTCGCTCGTACGTATAAAACATTACCATAAGTAGTAGCAGTTTGATTTAACCAGGAACAGGCATGACCGATTTATCTAAGATTATTTATACCGAGACAGACGAAGCACCTGCATTAGCCACTTATTCATTACTCCCCATCATCAACGCGTTTACCAAAGCTGCTGGAGTTGCTGTCGAAACCCGAGACATTTCGTTATCAGGTCGAATTATTGCCAACTTCCCTGATAACTTAACCGAAGAACAAAGAATCCCCGATGCCTTGGCCGAGTTAGGTGAGCTGACTCAGTTGCCCGAGGCCAATATAATTAAGCTCCCCAATATTAGTGCTTCCATTCCACAACTAAAAGATGCCATTCAAGAACTTCAGAATAAAGGTTATGACTTGCCCGATTATCCTGAAGAACCTGCAACAGATGCTGAGCGGGAAATTCAGGCACGCTATGCAAAAGTGTTAGGTAGTGCGGTGAACCCAGTATTGCGTGAAGGTAACTCAGATCGTCGTGCCTCTGCATCTGTGAAACAGTATGCCAGGAATAATCCTCATTCGATGGGGGCGTGGAGTCAGTCTTCTCAGACACATGTGGCGCATATGCATGGAGGAGATTTTTTCTCCAGTGAAAAATCGACCACAATAGAAAATGCCACAGATGCAAAAATCGAATTTACTGATAAAGAGGGTAATGTCACCGTACTGAAAGAATCGACACCGCTTTTGGCCGGCGAAGTTATCGATGGCATGTTTATGAGTAAGAAAGCGCTGCGTAAATTTTTTGAAGAGCAGATCGAAGATACCAAAAATAGCGGTTTGTTATTTTCCTTACATGTTAAAGCAACCATGATGAAGGTTTCCCATCCGATAGTTTTTGGTCATGCGGTGACGGTATTTTTTAAAGATGTATTTGAAAAACACGCTGACACCTTTGAGAAACTGGGCGTTAATCCTAATAATGGTTTTGGCAATGTCTGTGAAAAAATTCAAAACTTGCCGGAAGACCAGCGTAAGCAAATCGAAGCAGATATCGAAGCCTGTTATCAAACGCGACCTTCAATTGCCATGGTGGATTCAGATAAAGGTATTACCAATCTGCATATCCCAAATGACGTGATTGTTGATGCGTCGATGCCGGCGATGATTCGTAACTCCGGTAAAATGTGGGGGCCTGATGGCGAGGTGAATGATACCAAGGCTGTAATTCCAGAAAGCACCTACGCAACCATTTATCAGGAAGTGATTAATTTTTGTAAAACCCACGGTGCTTTTGATCCTGCGACGATGGGAAGTGTTTCTAACGTTGGCTTGATGGCGCAAAAAGCTGAAGAATATGGTTCGCATGATAAAACCTTCGAGATGACAACTGACGGTACCGTCAGAATTGTTGATGGTGAAGGTAATACTCTAATTGAGCATGCTGTGGAAGAGGGTGATATCTGGAGAATGTGTCAGGCCAAAGATGAGCCCATCAGAGATTGGGTAAAGCTGGCTGTAAACCGTGCCCGCGCAAGCAGTTCACCTGCTGTTTTCTGGTTGGATAAAGAGCGTGCGCATGATATTCAATTGATTAAAAAAGTTGAGCGTTATCTTCAGGATCATGATACGGAAGGACTGGAAATTTATATCAAAGCACCTGTCACGGCTATCCGTTACAGCATGGAGCGAATGATTCGTGGTAAAGATACGATTTCGGTGACAGGTAATGTTCTGCGTGATTATCTGACTGACTTGTTCCCGATTATGGAGCTGGGTACCAGTGCGAAAATGCTGTCTATCGTGCCCCTGATGAAAGGCGGTGGTTTGTTTGAGACCGGGGCTGGTGGCTCTGCGCCAAAACACGTACAGCAATTTAATCAAGAAGGGCATTTGCGCTGGGATTCTTTGGGGGAATTTCTAGCTTTGGCAGTTTCTTTGGAACATCTTGCAGAATCGTCTGATAATGCAAGAGCTAAGATTCTTGCTGATACGCTGGACCAGGCTACTGCCAAAGTATTGGAAAACAGTAAATCTCCTCTGCGCAAAGTTGGGCAATTGGACAATCGCGGCAGCCACTTCTACCTTGCTATGTACTGGGCCGAGGCGTTGGCAGAGCAGAGCCAGGATGAAATATTGCGCGACTCCTTTACCAAGCTGGCAGATACCTTGAAAGACAATGAAGCAACGATTTTGGTCGAGCTTGATGCCGCTCAAGGTTCCCCTGTAGATATCGGAGGATACTACCGTCCTGACCCAGTATTGACGGATAGGGCCATGCGTCCAAGCGTCACACTGAATTCGGCTATAGAAAATACGATTTAACTTTAATAGAAGTTCTTAGCCAGATTTGAATTCAGGTTGTAAACTGTCTGAATTATTTTAACTTTAACGAATAACGAGTTCAGAAATTTGTCTCATTAGCAATAAATGGAGATCTAAATGGAATACCAACACATTAAAGTGCCGGCTGAAGGTGAGAAGATCACGGTCAATGCTGATTTTTCACTCAATGTTCCCGACCAACCGATCATTCCCTTTATTGAGGGTGACGGTATCGGTGTAGACATTTCTCCAGTCATGGTGAGGGTGGTCGATGCAGCGGTAGAAAAAGCTTATGGCGGTAGTAAAAAAATTAGTTGGATGGAAATTTATACCGGCGAAAAAGCAGCTGAGTTATACGATGGTGATTGGTTCCCTGCCGAAACATTGGATGCGATCAAAGAGTATTCAGTAGGTATAAAAGGGCCTTTGACTACGCCTGTAGGTGGTGGTTTCCGTTCTTTAAATGTTGCTTTGCGTCAGGAGTTGGATCTTTATACTTGCCAACGCCCTGTGCGTTGGTTTGAAGGTGTACCATCACCGGTTAGAGAACCGCACAAAACTAACATGGTGATCTTTCGTGAAAACTCGGAAGATATCTATGCCGGTATCGAGTGGAAAGCCGATACAGCTGAAGCAGAGAAAGTTATCAACTTCCTGCGCTCTGAAATGGGTGTAACTAAAATTCGTTTCCCTGAAACCTGTGGTATTGGCGTCAAGCCTGTATCGAAAGAGGGTACACAACGTTTAGTTCGCAAAGCGATTCAATATGCCATTGATCAGGACTTGCCATCGGTAACCCTGGTTCACAAGGGCAATATTATGAAATTTACCGAAGGCTCTTTCAAAGATTGGGGCTATGAACTGGCGCAAAGCGAGTTTGGTGGTGAACTTTTAGATGGTGGTCCATGGGTGACAATCAAAAACCCAAATACTGGCAATGAGATCATTGTTAAAGATGTTATTGCAGATGCCATGTTGCAGCAGGTGTTGTTACGCCCTGATGAGTACAGTGTTATCGCAACGTTGAACCTTAATGGTGATTATTTATCTGATGCTCTGGCTGCCCAAGTTGGTGGTATCGGTATTGCTCCGGGCGCCAATTTAAGTGACACGATTGCCTTGTTCGAGGCTACTCATGGTACAGCACCTAAATATGCTGGCCAGGATAAAGTGAACCCCGGTTCATTGATTTTGTCTGCAGAGATGATGCTTCGTCATATTGGCTGGAATGAAGCAGCGGATTTGATCATTAAAGGAATGGATGGTGCGATCCAGTCGAAGAAAGTCACTTATGATTTTGAGCGTTTGATGGATGGTGCAACACTTCAGAAGTGTTCAGAGTTTGGTGATACTGTAATCTCTAAAATGTAAACACGGTAAACCCCCAGCTCTTGAATCAAATATTTGAGAGCTGGATTTTTTCGAGCCTGTCGTTTTATCTAAGTTATTTATACAGTATTTTCAGTGAGCTCTTCTGATTCTACAATGTTTTGCTCTTTGTCCCTGGCAATAGAATGGATATTGGTTGCATGAAGCCCTTTAGGCCCATTAACAGTTTCAAATTCCACTTGTTGACCAGCTTTCAGCGTTTTATAACCTTCCATACTAATTGATGAATAGTGAGCAAAGATATCGTCGCCACCATCCTCTGGAAGGATAAAACCAAAGCCTTTAGCATTGTTGAACCACTTTACTATTCCAGTTTGCATAGTAGAGGTCCTTTTATTATTGCCCTGGAAAGGGCATATTGGTTACTCCCTACGTCGCCGGTAAAGACGTACGTCCCTTCATTCAAAAAATGAATGAGAATTTTTTAACATTTTTTAACCAATAGTCAAGTAATCTGGCCGAATATTAGGCAAAGAGGCTAAAATTTAATCAGTTTTTAGGTAGTTAAGAGGGTTATGAGAATCTCTATGGGTAAAGCAGAAAATCTTCTACTAACATTAAACATGGGAGATGAAAGGGACTCGCCGATTCATGAAGGCGATGTAGCAGTCGCTGAATCCAGGCCGGAGTTGAAAAACCCTTCCATGTATAAGGTCGTTCTGCTGAACGATGATTATACCCCAATGGAATTTGTAGTAGAGATTTTAGAAACATTTTTTTATATGTCGAGGGAAAAGGCGACACAAGTTATGCTTACAGTCCACACTCAAGGAAAGGGCGTGTGTGGAGTATTCACTAGGGATATTGCTGAAACTAAAGCAGCTCAAGTGAATCAATACTCAAGGGATAACCAACATCCTTTGTTGGCTGAAATTGAGCCGAGTGAAGATAGTGAGTAATTGGATTTGATAGCTATTAAATCTGAAACAAATAGCCTACAGCCAATTGGAGTACCGTTATGTTAAGTAAGGATTTAGAGCAAACATTAAACCAGGCGTTTAAGGGCGCACGCTCTAAACGTCATGAGTTTATGACTGTTGAACACTTACTATTGGCTTTAGTCGATAATGATATCGCAGCTGATGTTCTGGTTGCCTGCGGAGCTGATCTCAAACAGCTGCGTGGTGAATTAATTGATTTTGTCGATTCGACAACTCCTCTGATACCAGAAAGAGAAATAGAACGTGAGACACAACCTACCTTAGGTTTTCAACGTGTTTTGCAACGCGCAGTTTTCCATGTGCAATCGTCAGGAAAAAAAGAAGTCACGGGTGCCAATGTTCTGGTGGCAATTTTTAGTGAGCAGGAAAGCCAGGCCGTTTACTTTTTAAAACAACAATCAGTAGCGCGTTTAGATGTGGTGAATTATCTGACGCATGGAATTTCGAAAGTAGCTGGTCATTCTGATCACGGCCTTGATTCATCACAGACACAAAGTGAAGAAGAACATATCGGCTCATCAACTGAAAAGAGCCCGTTGGAAAATTTTGCTACCAATTTGAATGAGGAAGCACGTCTTGGCCGCATTGATCCTTTAGTAGGACGTGCATCAGAAGTTGAACGTGTTTCTCAAATTCTTTCGAGACGCAGAAAAAACAATCCGCTTCTAGTCGGTGAGTCAGGTGTTGGAAAAACTGCAATAGCCGAAGGCTTGGCAAAGAAAATTGTTGATGGCGATGTACCGGATATTTTGAAAGAAAGTGTAGTGTACTCACTGGATATGGGGTCGCTATTGGCAGGCACTAAATACCGCGGTGATTTTGAAAAACGTTTTAAAGGTTTGTTGGCTGAATTAAAACAACGTGAGCACTCCATTTTATTCATTGATGAAATTCATACCATTATCGGTGCGGGTGCGGCATCTGGTGGGGTAATGGATGCGTCAAACTTATTGAAGCCGTTATTAAGCTCCGGTCAGATGCGTTGTATAGGTTCTACCACGTTCCAGGAATACCGAGGTATTTTTGAAAAAGATCGTGCGTTAAGCAGACGTTTCCAAAAAGTCGATGTGCTTGAGCCTTCTGTTGATGAAACTTATCGGATTCTAAAGGGGCTTAAAACACGTTTCGAAGAACATCATGATTTACGCTACAGCGATAAGGCTTTGCAGGCAGCAGCTGAATTGTCGGATCGTTACATTAATGATCGTTTTATGCCGGATAAGGCCATTGATGTTATCGACGAGGCGGGTGCTTTCCAGCGTTTGCAGTCTCCCAGCAAGCGCAAAAAAGTCATTAATGTTGCTGATGTTGAATCCATAGTTGCAAAAATTGCCAGGATTCCACCGAAGTCTGTTTCTACCGATGATAAAGAAGCATTAATGAAACTGGAAGACAACTTGAAGATGGTGGTCTTTGGTCAGGATAAAGCGATTTCTTCGCTGGCAACTTCAATCAAAATGGCCAGGGCAGGGTTGAAATCAGTCGAGAAACCGATAGGTTCATTTTTGTTAGCTGGTCCAACTGGTGTGGGTAAAACTGAAGTGAGTAATCAGTTGGCTAAAATTCTCGGTCTGGAATTAATCCGTTTTGATATGTCCGAGTATATGGAGCGTCATACTGTATCTCGTTTAATCGGTGCCCCTCCAGGTTATGTTGGCTATGATCAGGGTGGATTACTGACAGAAGCTGTCACCAAACATCCCCACTCAGTTGTTCTGTTAGATGAAATTGAAAAAGCACATCCTGAAGTATTTAACTTGTTACTACAGGTAATGGATCATGGCACACTGACGGATAACAATGGCAGAAAAGCGGATTTCAGAAATGTGATCTTTATCATGACAACCAATGCCGGTGCTGAAAATGTTAGCCGACGTTCCATGGGCTTTACAGAGCAAGATCACAGTACAGACTCCATGGAGGCTATCAACAGGATGTTTACGCCGGAATTCCGCAATCGATTGGACGCCATCGTTCAATTTGAATCACTGCCAGAAGAAGTAGTGATGACGGTTGTTGATAAATTCTTAATGGAATTGCAGGGACAGCTGGATGACAAGCGTGTCACTTTGGATGTAGATGATGAGGCACGTCTCTGGTTGGTTCGTAAGGGTTACGATAAAACAATGGGTGCCAGGCCGATGGCTCGCGTGATTCAGGAACATATTAAAAAGCCATTGGCGGAAAAAGTCCTGTTTGGTGATATTGCTCAAGAGGGTGGTGTTATCAAAATCAGAGTTCAGGACGGTAATTTGCAAATCGTTGAGGAAGAAGCTTTTGCATAACATACAGATGATTAGTTGTTTGAAAAAGGCATCATGATGATGCCTTTTTTTATGATGTGTTTTCTGCCGTGATGTTTAGTTAAGACTTTCTAGTGCCGCTTTTTCCTTAGCTCTCGCTCTGGATAGTGCTTCGCGTGCATTGTTTCTTGCCTGGTAAGCTTCTAAATTAGCGTGGCCAATTGTCTGTTCAAATGCGGTCGCCCAATTTAAGGTGTGGGTAAGCAAGATGTCAGCTGCGGTAAAACGATTACCAACAATATAGTCATTATCACCTAGGCCTTTGCTAAATAGTCCCATAGCTTTTTCGAGCTCCCATACGGCAGTAGGAAATATTTCTTTAACACGATATTGTTCAGGGATGGCAAACTTATGTTTGCCCATCGTCCATAGAGGTTGTTCCAGTTCGCATAAAACGAAATAACACCATTGCTGATATTGCCCTCGTAGATGTGTGCCGGGTTCTGGTACTAAATCGCAGTTTTGAAATTTATCGCCAAGGTAAGTGATGATTGCGCCAGATTCTGTAAGAATAAGATCATCATCTTTTATCGCGGGCACCTTACCTCCCGGATTTATTGCCTGATACTCAGAAGATCGTCCTTCGCCTGTAAGTAAATTAACGACGGAGAATTCATAATCCTTTCCAAGTTCTTCCATCATCCAGGTAATCCGTGTTGAACGAGTATTTGGATAGCCGTAGACCGTAATCATAATTGCTTATCTCCATTTATAAATTGATAGGCGAGATAAATAGCCAGATTGAAAAGAGGCTTTATTCGCTATAACTGGCAGCAATGATATGACACTCGATTTTCAGAGCAAGTTCAACCATTTATCGACTTATTGACGAGGCAAGTTATTCGTCCGCACCGTCTTGAAAATCAATAAACATTTTGGGGTAGATAAAGTGAGTAGTGGTAGCACAGTTTGCGTTGATATCTTGCCAGGAAGAAACTTCTGATTGAAGCTGGACATAGCCGCAGGTAGGCACGTTTTCCACGTATTCATCACCCAGGAGATTGGCTAATTCAGTGATGGCAGGGTTATGACCAACGATCATAACTTCATCGTTATCGTCCTCAAGAGAATGTAGCCACTGTAAAAGATCGTGAGCTGAGAAGGTGTACAAATTTTCATCTTTTGACCACTGCACAGTATTCTCTGGTAGGGCTTTGGCTATTCGGATAATAGTGGAGCGGGTTCTTTTGGCAGGGCTAGCGTAGACATTCTTAAAGGAGCAGCCAGCTTTCCAGATGGGTTCAATCATTAATAAAATAGACTGTTTGCCGCGGTTGTTAAGGGGACGCTCTCGATCGTTAAGATCAGGATCAGCCCAGCTGGATTTGGCATGTCTTAGCAGGTGTATCGTTTTCATAGCTTTAATTATCGGACCTTCTTGAGGGAAGTCATTAAGCACAACGTGAAAAACGGTTTCTTATTTGGAGGGCTACCTTGCCTTAATGTGTCGGCATAATCAAGCTGGCATAATTACAGTGTTGATTGACGTGATAAGCGATATGAGTGGGCTGGACTGAAAAGTCTGGATGAATGGGAGATCAAGGTTTAAAGCATGTCGATTAATGCCTTTGCCGCAAAATAGGGAGTGGCTTCACCGTTGATCACTTTTTGCTGTAGTTCGGGCAGCTGTCGCTGAATCTCTGGGTTTTGTTTGAGCTTGGCCTCAAGTAATTCAAACAGTAGTTTGTTCATCCATGCGGTGTTTTGTTGCGCGCGCTTTTGTTCGAAAACACTGTGCTCTAGTGAGCTTTTATAAAACTCTGCAATCATATCCCAAACAGCATGAATATTTTCATTGAATTGTGCCGAACAGGTCATCACCTTTGGTGTCCAGAAAGAGGCATGTCTGATCAAGTGCATGGCATTTTCATAGTGTTGCTGTGTTTGTTTAGCAAGGTTTATGGATTCACCGTCTGCTTTGTTAATAACCAATGCATCGGCCAATTCCAAAATACCTTTTTTAATTCCCTGCAGCTCATCACCAGCGTTAGGAAGCATTAGCACCATAAAAAAATCGACCATGCCGGCGACTTCATGCTCGCTTTGCCCGACACCAACGGTTTCAACCAAAATAACATCGTAGCCTGCTGCTTCACACAAAAGCATAGTTTCTCGTGTTTTTTGCGCTACACCACCGAGGGCGCCTGCAGTGGGTGAGGGACGGATAAAGGCATTGGAATTGCGGGATAATTCTTCCATACGTGTTTTGTCGCCGAGAATCGAACCCCCGGCGATAGGAGAGCTGGGGTCTACAGCCAATACTGCTACACGCTTACCCTGTTCAACCAGGTACAAGCCAAAGATCTCAATAAAGGTCGACTTACCGACTCCAGGAATACCAGAAATACCAATCCGAATGCTATTGCCTGTATAGGGCAATAAACTCTCAATGATATGTTGTGCTTGTTCTCGATGTAATGCTAATTGACTCTCAACCAGGGTAATGGCTTTAGCTAAGGCCCGTCGGTTACCTTCTCGAAGTGAATTAAGATCAATAGACATTATTTAAGACTGGCAGCTCTGATTAATAGCATCAAGTACTTCTCGCGCAGCAAGAGGAATTTTAGTGCCGGGACCGAAAATACCCTTTACCCCAGCCTGACGAAGAAAATCATAATCCTGTTTGGGAATGACGCCGCCAGCAATGACAATAATGTCATTTGCATCCTGTTTTTTCAGTTCTTCAATAAGGTCTGGTATCAGGGTTTTATGACCTGCCGCCTGAGAAGAAACGCCGATAGCATGCACGTCATTTTCGATGGCTTGTCTTGCGACTTCTTCTGGCGTAGAAAACATGGGAGATAAATCAATATCGAAACCGACATCGGCAAAGGCTGTAGCGATAACTTTAGCGCCGCGGTCATGTCCGTCCTGACCCATTTTGCAAACTAACATACGAGGGCGACGACCGTGTTGTTGAACAAATTGGTCAATATCCCCAGAGATATCTTGCCACTGCTCATCATTCTCGTAAGCGCTACCGTAGACACCGGATACCGTTTTAGAGCTGGCACTGAAGCGTCCAAATTCTTTTTCCATAGCGTATGAAATTTCTCCAACCGTTGCTCTGACGCGTGTAGCTTTAACCGCCAAGTCTAGCAGATTTCCTTCACCCGTCACGGCACAGTGATGAATTGCTTCAAGTGCGTTGTTAACTGTCTGTTCATCGCGTGATGCTCGAATATTATCCAATCGCTTCAATTGCGCATTACGCACTGCATGGTTATCAATTTCGAGAATCTCAACGTCATCCTCTTCTGTCAGTGTATATTTGTTGACACCGACAATCACATCCTCACCGCGATCAATACGTGCCTGTTTTTTTGCTGCTGATTCTTCAATACGCAGTTTAGGCATGCCCGTTTCGATCGCCTTGGCCATACCGCCTTTTTCTTCAACTTCTTGAATAAGTTCTCGTGCTTTGTTGGCGATTTCTGCTGTAAGTGATTCCATCAGGTATGAACCACCCCAGGGGTCAACGACTTTAGTAATGCCGGTTTCTTCCTGAATAATGAGTTGAGTGTTTCTGGCTATACGCGCTGAAAATTCAGTAGGGAGTGCAATCGCCTCATCAAGAGCGTTAGTGTGTAGAGACTGAGTGCCACCGAATACTGCGGCCATCGCCTCAATAGTAGTGCGCACAACATTGTTATAAGGATCTTGTTCTGTCAGTGACCAGCCAGACGTTTGGCTATGAGTACGCAGCATTGAAGACTTGGGATTCTTAGGGTCAAATTCACTGACGATCTCTGCCCACAATAAACGTGCAGCCCGCATTTTGGCTATTTCCATATAGAAGTTCATGCCAATGCCCCAGAAAAACGAAAGGCGTGGGGCGAATTGGTCGATATCCAATCCGGCCGCGATTGCCGTGCGAATGTATTCTTTCCCATCCGCCAGGGTATAAGCGAGTTCCAAGGCGGCATCAGCACCGGCTTCCTGAATATGATAACCAGAGATAGAGATCGTGTTGAATTTCGGCATATGTTTGGAGGCATAGGCAATGATGTCGCCGATAATACGCATTGAGGGAGAGGGGGGATAAATATAGGTATTGCGCACCATAAATTCTTTCAAAATATCGTTCTGAATCGTGCCGGCGAGCAGATCCTGAGCAACACCTTGTTCTTCCGCAGCTACAATGTACCCGGCTAATACAGGGAGCACTGCGCCATTCATCGTCATGGAAACAGAAACTTTATCTAACGGAATGCCATCGAATAAAATTTTCATATCTTCAATCGAGTCGATGGCGACCCCAGCCTTGCCGACGTCGCCGGTAACACGCGGATGATCAGAGTCATAACCCCGGTGAGTGGCCAGGTCAAAGGCGACGGAAATGCCTTGCCCGCCTGCCGCTAAGGCTTTACGGTAGAAAGCATTCGACTCTTCAGCGGTGGAGAAGCCCGCGTATTGACGAATGGTCCAGGGTCGTCCCGCATACATCGTTGCCTGAGGTCCACGAATATAAGGAGCCACGCCTGGCATGGTGTCAGTGTAAGGTAATGAATTTATATCTGACTGGGTATACAAACATTTCACATTGATGCCTTCAGCTGTATGCCAGGTCAATGTGTCAGGTGACTTTCCTTTCATTTGCTGTGTAGCGATTTTGTTCCACTGTTCCGGTGTGGCAGGTTCTGGCTTGTAATCAGACATCTGTTATAACCTTTAATCAATTGGAATCTTGGTTTCCAAAGTTGTTGTTGATGTTTGGTGTTGTTGGTTAGTGATCGTCACCAGGTTGATTTAACTCAATTAGTACGCCATCACAGGATTTAGGATGAATAAAAATAACTTTCGAATTATGTGCACCAATGCTTGGGGTATCTGAAAGAAATTGATATCCCTTAGCTTTCAAGCGAGCAATATCCTCTTCGATGTTATCGGAGCGAAAACACAAATGATGTAAACCGCCAGGTTTTTTTTCCAGATATTTTGCGATTGGCCCCTCACCATTTAACGGATGAACCAGCTCAATGCTGGTGGGAGGCAATGGAAAAAAAGCTGTGGATGTTTTGGCTGCCTCTACATCTTCAGTGCCTTGGTAATCGAGGCCAAAATCTTCCATAAAGCGTTTAATGGCTTTATCTAAATCAGGAACTGCTATCGCAATATGGTCTAATGCCGTAATCATGTTGGTTACCCTACGGTTAACTGCATACCTTCTTCAGGTTCTTCTGGTTGATTAATGCTTGTTGCCGTTTGCAGAAATTCATCGGTATAACGTTTTTTTCTAGTCGCTATCTTTTCTGGAGATTCAATAACCATAACTTCATCAGGTGTAATTTTAAATAACGGTTGGCCCTTCTTGATGATCGCGCCATCACTATCGATTAGTATTTCATTGATAGTGCCTGAGAAGGGTGCGTAGACTTTATTAAACATCTTCATCACTTCCACAATGTACAGAGGATCACCTTCGTTAAAGTGTGTGCCTACTTTTACAAAGGTCTCCATACCTGGAGCTTCACGAGGATAAAACATACCACCGCTCTCGGCTAAAATTTCATCAGAGCTGGCTACGGGAGGTGGCACTAATACTTTAGCCATTTCATCTTGTAGTTCAGGTTCAGTAAGTTCCTGAGGAATGTTAATGGTTAAATCATTATTGACAGATAAATCAAAGAAATTCGTTTCCAGCGCAATATAGGGCAGTATCGAAAGAATCTCTGTGCCTAATTGATAGCCGGCATGTGCTGCTTGTATGTCTCGCCACTGTTTTTGATCAAAATTATCCGGTGCAACATCAGCTAAAGCAGTTTCAATATCTGCGTAACTAAATACCCCAAGGCGCTGTTTTAAGGCTTGATAAAAATTCAGTGCATTACTGAGTAGTTCGTGATCGTGGCTCCAAATCATATTAGCAGCCGGTTTGCCGACCATATAATCCATATTTAAAAAATGATAAGTGTCAGCTAATACTTCAATCGGATTTTTTAGCCACTGCACAGTATTTTTATTAATGGAAAAATTGTGTTGATTAATACTCAGCCAACCTGCAAGCTGATGAGGCTGTGAAAATAAAATTTCAATGGGTCTTAGTAATAGTCCTTTTTTACGATCCAGTGCTTGCATAAAGGCTGATTTGTTTTCATCACCACAGTTTTTAAAATAATTGCTGGACAACTGATGATAGGCATAGGTTAGGTCAATCTGATTCGCCGCCTGCTTTAATTTTCCTATGGCGGTTAAATAAGGCACGATAAAACGTGTTGTTGGCCTGGCATTAATATTTTGGCCAATAAACCAATTCACTAATCCGTAGTGAAATTCTAAATTTGTTGCCAAGTCTTTACCTTGTAATGTGGTATTGCGAATGACTTCCGCTAGGTGCTGGTAGCTGGCTAAGCGTGAATCACCAACGGTTAGCAGTAGTGCAATATTAGAATCATAAGCACCTGCTAAATGGTATTTTATAAAAACATCGGTATCTGGATTGTGCATACTGATGCCCTGATCATCACGCACTTCGCCTTCAATACAATTTGACCATCGTTCAATGACGCCGCCAGCATGTGGTTGCAATGCCTGATTAGTTGCATTTAAACGCGCTTCAACGGAAGCTGTTTCTCTTGGTAGACGATCAGGGCGGGGCAGGTGTTCACCGTGACGAGCTAGTAACACCATTGCTTCAACCAGTGACTCCACTACAAAATATTCTGAAGGTTGTTGAGGGTTTGAAAACTGTAGCTTATAACAAAGTTCGGTGACACGGTGCTCCACTTGAATACGTGTGTTCATCTCCATAAAAAAATGGTTACTGCCATCGACAATGCATTCAAAAGTGGAAACAGAATCCAGGCCTACGGCTTTGCCAAAGCGGGCTGCTTCATTTTCCATGCGCTCTAAAATGTCTAAATCTTTACGCAAAGTTTCAAGTTCAGCGGTTTTATTTTCCTTTTCTGCTTTTTCAATTGCTGCTAACAATTCTTCAGTAGTGACTGAAACTTCGAGTAATTTTTGCTCATGCATTTGCAGTGAACAATCACGGCCGCCCATAGTAATGCACCAGTCGCCGTTACCGACAACTTGAATTTCCTGGTGTCGGGTTGTTTCAATATTGAGTTCGGCAAGAATGTTTTTGTTATCGCCAATGCCGTTGCATTTGACTTCGTTAAGAATTTCCAGTGCTAACTCTGGCACTCTTGATGCAGCTTTAGCGATATTTTCTTCTTCTGTGCCATCGAAGCTGGTTGGTGCAGGTAAAATACGTTGTCCTTTTCCGCCGCCGCCAGAAATTGCTTTCAGACGTATACGGTTATTAGGCCACTCTTGGTACATTTCAATAATTTTTTGTTGCAGGGTAGTCCCTAATTCTTCCACGGTGAAAAGGTCAATACTCTTTTCAAGAGAGGCAGTTAGTACCGCTTCTGCCTTATTCTCCAGCGATTTTTCAGGGTCATCAAGTGTTGCTGTATCGAGAGATAATTGATGCTCTATTGCTGCTTTTTTAAGGGCATTTACGTCTGGATATTTAGCTAGAACCGTAAGTGTGGTGGCATTATCAACACCGGGTGTAACACTGACGCCGACATTAAGCGCAGTGCGTTTGGCTTCGTCTTTTAACCCAGCATTGTGAACAGTTTTAGAACAAGGGCCGATGAAATTGAGGCCTGCCTTTTCCATTGAGCTAACCATCTCTTCATCTTCGGCCATAAAGCCGTAACCGGCGAAAATGGAGTCATAACCGTTGTCATTAGCAATTTGAATAATTTGTTGAATGCGTTGTGTCCGTTCTTCTTTAGTTGCGCCCGTATAATCAGGAACGCGATGTAAACGACTGGGGTCGATTAATTGACGCAGCTCGGGAGCGAGCGCATTGGTATAGGTAATCGAATCTTTTTCTGATAATAGAATGCCATATTGACTGATACCCATCTCTTTAAAGACATCCATTACTTCTTTGCGAATCGGTCCGCGGCAAATGATCAGCGGCTTCATGTCTTCGCAACTAAAGCTTTTAACCCATTCTGAATTGGAAAGGCCGAGTCGGCGGCTTTTATGAATTAATGGATTATTGACGTAGTATTGATTGCTTGTTTGAACCACTGGCTCGTTCCTCTATTAATCTTTTAAAACGTACGTATCGTTTAAGTCTGTTTTATTTAAAAGAATTCTCTCTGTACGCTGTTCAATGGCTCTGGTGTGTAATGCGCCAGATGAAAAGCCAGTTTTTCACCCAAAACTTTTCGCAGGTCACTGGGCATAACAATCTGTGAAATCGAACCAAGGCTCAATGCTTCATTGGGATTCATCAGTTCTTCTTCATAGCGTGCAGCCAATAAGGCTTCCTGTTCTTTAACCCATTCATTAACTGATTGTTTGGCCAATTTTTCAGCAGCCGCTTTTTCATGTCCATTTGCAAGATATTGTGCTTTTGCCTGTTTGATACGTGAAGGGACAGAAGTACGAATTTGATTGAGTTCTTTTTTATAAACAAACTCAACGCCTGCAGGTCCCATAACAGCAACTCGTGTGGTTGGCAGAGCGACGACAAAATCAGCGCCAGTAGCGTAGTTGTTGTAGGAAGCATAGGCGCCGCCAAAGGCGTTTCGTACGATGAGTAAGAAGCGTGGTGTTCTGAGGTCGACAATTGCATCTAACATTGCGCGGCCCGCTTGTACGATGCCGTTACTTTCCTGATCGCGGCCCGGTAAAAATCCGGTAGTATCTTCCATAAAAATAATGGGAATGTTGTATAGATTACAGAAGCGAATAAAACGCGCATTTTTATAGGCTGCATCGATATCAATTTGCCCTGACGAGACGGCTGAGTTGTTAGCGACAAAACCAACTACATGTCCGCCCATACGACCTAAAGCACAAATAGTATTGCGTGCGCGTTCTGGTTGAATTTCAAAATAGTCGCCGTGATCACAAAGTTGCTGAATCAAGATGCTAATTTCAAAGGGTGTGTTAAATCCAGTAGGTGAGTTAAAGGCTTTTTTCAATAGGATATCGATATCCCAGGTTTTGCGGTCGATAGGGTCAGTGGTTGACTGAAAGGGGGCTAATTCATTGTTGTTTGATGGCAGGTAATTTAACAGTTGCTTAACTTTTTCTAGCGCTGCAATTTCATCGGGTACAACAAAATCGGTTACTCCGGTTTTGCTGTGAACATTAGGTCCGCCTAATTCATCGGGGGTTACATCTTCGCCTAAGACTGATTTAACGACGCCAGGTCCAGTCAGGCCAAAGAAAGTGTCGTTTGGCTGAATAACAAAACTACCCTGTCTTGGAAGATAAGAACCGCCACCGGCATTAAAGCCAAACATACACATTATTGACGGCACAACGCCGCTAATTTTTCGTAGAGCGGTAAATGCTTGCGCATAGCCATCTAACCCACCTACGCCGGCCGGTACATAAGCACCAGCACTATCGTTCATGCCTACTACGGGAATTTTCTGCTTCGCCGCTAATTGAAAAAGCTGAGCCAGCTTTTTTCCGTTAGTGGCGTCCATAGAACCTGCGCGTACTGTGAAGTCATGACCATAGACAGCAACGTCACGACCATTAATTTTAATCACAGCGGTAACGAGAGAGGCGCCATCCAGGTTGGGGCCCCAATTCTGGAAGAGGACATTGGGCTCAGTACCGTGATCGGTGAGCACATCCAAACGTTCCCAGACGGTCATACGATTCTTCAGGTGCTGTTTTTCAATATTGACGACACCAGCTGCCTGGCGGGGGCGATCAATCAGCGCCTTGCCAGCTTTGAGTGATGCTTCATATAACCCCGGTTCATAGCTGACTTGTCCTGGTACAACGAAGGCGTGGCTACTAGCTTGGCCAAATGGATTGTCTAAACTGGGGACGATTGTTGAGTCTTTGTTCATAATATTTATTCGCAGTGAGTTGCTTCAGTTTAGTGCTTAATAGAAATCTGTGCGGCAAGAGTTATTTGTCATCGGTGTTAAACCATAAACCAATGGATTTTTTCATTTGTAGAAAAGCAGCTTCAATAGTTTTTACATTCTTGGGGTTGAGCAGCCATTGATAACTGATGCCGGTAATGGAGGTAATAAATTGATTGGCTATAGCGTCGGCATCAATATCGGGTTGTGTTTTGCCACGTTCGATATCTTGTTTGATCCATTGAATCACGTCTCTGCGACGTCTTTCATGAATATTGGCAATTACGGAGCGCACTTCTGACTGTGGTCCGATAGCGCCAAACCATAGGATATAAAATGCAGCGACATAATCTGGAGTATCCATACACATCTGGCAGTGAGCATCGATAGCTGCTGCGATCGCGTCAAAGCCGGTCAAGCCATCGGTAGCCTTTTTCAGCTCCTCTAGCCAGAGCCCGCCGACTGCGCGAATAACAAAATCAAACAAACCGGCTTTATTGCCGAAGCGGTAACCGGCCAAGCCACGTGAATAACCGGCCATTTCACCAACATCTTTTAGGGTGGTCAGTTCTGGCCCGCGTTCAACGATAAGTTCGATTGCTGCCTGCAGCATCCGGGAATCAGAGATTTCCGTACGTTTTGCGTGTGGAATGCGTTGGTTTTTAGACATGATCCGATGTTATGTATCCAGTGTTGGAGGGTAAGATACATAATATGCTTGTTGCAAGCAAGTAAATTTATGAGGAGGGTGGATGTTATATAAAGTGGTGCCTGGTTTGATTGGGACTTATCGTTATGAGGGAGGGATGAGCTTTAAACAAGCTAGGGCTTGTTTAAACCCTGCGGGCAGCCTGAAGGCTGGCTCAAATTGCTGTGCAATTTGTCGAACCGTGAGGGTTCTCACCCGCCCGTAACCGGGTGATAAATAAAAAAGCCCAACGCTTGGTCGGGCTTTTTTATTTATGGCGGGAGGGAGGAAGTAGAACAGAGGTTGTAACCTTTTGATTATTAATGGTTTTAGCTGATGCGAAATATGCCGGTGTTCCTTTTAGTGTTCCTAAATAACAAACTCACTACCTGAGGCTGATCGGTAAAATTGTTGTATCGACTTGATTAGTAAGAGTTTATTGGTTTTTCAATTTTTGATATGCCCCCACTTGTTCCCCAAATTCAGTATCCTGTACTTGTCGATGGGTGCTTAAGTAAACACCGGGCTCTTGCCAATTTTCCAGACGCTAATACGTATATATTTTTGTTTGCCTGCTTGTTCTCATGAAGGCTTATATGTCGATATTTTCTAAAAATATCGACATATCTATTTAAAGTGTCGATGGTGTAAACATATTACGCTGGAAAGACCGTAGTCCATGTTTTAAGTTAAAAATCAACCTTCTGTAAATCTGCGGTGATGTACTCTAGGCGATCGTCTTTCAGGATATTACCTTTTAGCGTTAGCAAATGACCGTTGGAGTGGCTGCTAAATCGCGCATAGTCACCGATAACCTCATGGGGTATTTTCACTGCCAGCACGATATCAAACTCTTCATCGAATATTACGGCAATGAGCTCATCGAAATCCTTATCCTCGTATTTGCGGATGGCGCTTAGTTGTCGTGATGGGTTGTCGGCGGTCACTCGGCGTCCTTTGATCTGAATTTTCGTACCAGAAGAGTCGGTAGCGTCATAGCCAGTCTTAGAGTTATTGGCCAATTCAAGGTTGTAAGCATGGGCGACCAGCCACTCGGTGAAATCACCTATCGGATTGTTTTTGGTGCGAACAACTTCCCGGTTTTTCAGCTCCCCAATGATATTGGCTTGGGTCTGTAACAACTTTTTGATACTGAGTTGTGTCAAATCCATATATGTTCCTTTAGTTTGCGCGGCCATTATTTTTTCGACAGATCAAAGGTTCAGAGTTAATCTGAAAAATGCCCGTTTTCCACAGCTTCGATGTGTACTTGCTACGCTAGCTGCTTTCTGGGTCGACGTTGTTCCCGATTAACCCGCCAGCAGTGCCACAAAGGAGGATAGCGGCAGGTGTTCCAAAAACCGTGCCTACAGCCATGCCAGCTAAGGTTCCGATTAGTGCATTCTTTCGGGTGATGCGCTCCTTCTTGGCTTTTGAATACGGCGCACGACTGACTCCATTCCTCGACCTTGCGGATTGAGTAGAGCCGGCTCCTTTGGATCGGTTGCAGGAAATGCATGCTGCGTATAGGTTGTTGAGATGGTGTGTGCCCCCATTGGCTTGGGCCTTGGAGTGCTCAATTTCCCAGGCGCCTCTGGCATCAAATACACCGTAATTTTTAAACGCCAACTTTTTGTGGCAAAGGTGGCACTTGCCGTCAGTCCGTTGGTAGATCTGACGGCGTTTGGTTTCAGAAAAAGCCATAATGCATTCCTAGGCAGCTACAGTTGTCAAATCAATCACCGGCGCTGTCGGAGCATTCCGTTTTACAGATTCCTTCCCTGAAACTGCACCGCTATGGCTCGCGTAGCCTTGAGAGCGAAGAATGATTTCTCCGTTTGCAGCTTTCAGGTTGAAGTAGTATCGATTATCCGATCCGGTAAAAATCGTGTAGCGAAAGTCATGCGGCGCATTTGCCTTAACGGATACGATACCGTTAGTTGCACCTTGCTTGCTGCGATAGCCTTCAGACGCGCCAATAATTTCACCATTCCCGGCCTTAAGACGAAAATAGTATTGGTTATCGCTTCCGTTAAATAGCTCAAATTTTGCACTGCTCATTTCAATTGTCTCCAGAAATTACGTTTTGGTGTATTGGGTTAGCCTTTAGGTGGGTAGGGATCGTCGCCGTAAGTGTTACGCTCACGGATTTGGCCGTTTTTGCCATGAATTAGCATTTCAGATTGCTGATTTTGGGCAATCTGTTTTGCTTCTTGAATGGCTTCTGCCTGAGTTGAGTGGGTAGAAGTTGCTTTTTGATTGCCAGCGCCTTTTACAGCCCAGCCATCGTCGTGGGGTACTACGTGTTGGTTTTTGCCTTTCATAATACTTAACCTTTAGATTTGGTTGTTTAGGGTATTTTGCATAATGACCACCAATTATGATCATATTTAAATGTTATCATAATCAAAATGATTAATACAATAGATTAAATTGAATATGTGAGGTCGTATCTGATACTATGGGTCAAACAGCCTCCCGGAGAAGAAGGTAGACGTGGAAGACATCAATCAATCCCAGAAAGAACGCCTCGCACATATCGACTTTCGGCTTTATTTCTTAGGCTCTGTTGGCCGGAGTGATCTTGTTAAGCGGTTTGGAATCAAAGAAGCGGCAGCAACAAGAGATATAGCTCTGTACCGAGAGCTGGCGGCAGATAACATCGAATATGACACCATTGCCAAGCTTTACCGGGTATCGGATGGCTTTAAGCCTTTGTTTCAGTATCAAGCCGATACGGTGTTGGCAGCATTGTCTCAAGGTATTGGTGACAACAATATCGCTGGGCAAAAAGCGTTCATCCCTAGTGAAACACCTTCGCAGCTCAGCAAGCCCAATCTGGACGTGCTCTCTGTACTGACGAGGGCGATTTACAATAAGCAGGCAGTTTCTATCGAATACCGCTCTGTGAGTAGTGGATTCACTTCTCGGGAAATCGTCCCGTTTAATCTGGTTGATAATGGCCTGCGATGGCACATTCGAGCCTATGACCGCCGAAGGGAGCGTTTTACAGATTTTGTTATCACGCGTATTACTCAACCTAAACTTTTGCCCGACAGTCCTATAGAGGAGCATGAGCAATCCCAGGCAGATATTCAGTGGAATCGAATCGTAGAACTTGAGCTGGTAGCTCATCCGCTTCTGAATCATAAAGAAACCATTGAGGTTGATTACGGCATGGAGGATGGCGTGTTAGATATTAATGTCCGTGCAGCGGTGGCTGGATATTTGCTTAGGCGCTGGAATGTGGATTGCAGTGCGGAGGGTAAATTGGAAGGCGTTGAATACCATTTGTGGCTTCGCAACAGGCAAGCACTTTACGGTGTTGATAACCTTGTGATTGCGCCCGGTTTTGAGCGCGACCCTTTATAGACGGCGGATGTTTCTTTATGTCGAATGCAAACGCCCAGCAGCTTGAAGCTATTAACCATATGGAAGGACCGTTACTGATAATAGCGGGTCCCGGTTCAGGTAAAACATTTACGCTGGTCGAACGCATTTTAAATCTTATCCAGAACTACAATGTCGAACCTGAGGCATTGTTTGTCGTTACCTTTACAGAAAAAGCCGCTCGGGAGCTAACAACGAGAATATCCAATCGTCTACTAGAGTTGGGCATTGAATTCAATATTAACGAAATGTTCCTGGGGACCTTCCACTCCATATGTCTAAGAATCATTGAGGACTATCGAGAATACTCAAGGCTAAAGCGCAGCTTTGTATTGATGGACCAATTCGACCAGCAGTATTTCCTGTATCAGAACTTGAGTGATTTTCGTGAAATAGAAAATTCAGAGCAAATTCTGGGTAGCGATAAAACGCCTACATGGGCAAAGTCAGAAAACTTGTTGAATTGGCTCAACAAGGTAACTGAAGAAGCGATTGACCATCAGCGATTAATCGAGGCTGACGATACAGCACTGGTTGCTCTGGGGGAATGCTACGATCTATATCTACAAAAACTGGAAGAACGCAACGCACTCGATTTTTCTACCATTCAGTTAGAAGCGCTTAATCTGCTGCGCAATCATCCTGCGGTGTTAGAGTCGATTAAAAGCCGTGTTCAGTACCTGATGGTCGATGAATATCAGGATACCAATACCATTCAGGAGATGATCTTAAAGCTTCTGATGGGTGGTGAGCAGAACTTATGTGTTGTTGGCGATGATGATCAAGCCCTATACCGTTTCCGTGGGGCCACAATAAGAAACATTTTGCAGTTTCCCGAAAATTTTGAATCCGGTTCATGTAAACAGGTAAGTCTGACCACAAACTACCGCTCGCACCCAGACATCATCCATTTTTATAACAAATGGATGAATGACCAAGTTTGGGAGGTAAATGGACAGCGTTTTCGCTACAGCAAACATATACAGCCAAGAGAGGCAGAATTCGAGTCCGGGCCAACGGTGGTTAAAGCCTTGTCACAAGTCGGTGATGAGTGGGTCGATGAAGTTTATGCTTTGCTCAAAGGCTTACGCGACAAAGGCAAATTAGCAGACTGGAACCAAGTGGCGTTCCTGTTTAAGTCAGTCAAAAATGATCGTGTTAAAGAGCTGGCTCAGGGGTTGGAAGAGCGAGGTATCGCGGTTTATTCGCCCAGGGCTAATCTGTTTTTCGAGCGTGAAGAAATCAGCTTGATGCTTGGCGCATTGTTACTGATATTTCCACAATACCGATCAATTCGTGCACCCAAAGAAGGAGTCACCTTATCCATTTGGGATTACTACGATTCGCACTGCCTGAAGCCATTTATGGATCTAGTGGTAAAGGCTGAGCATCAAGATTTGCTGGAATGGTGTCAAGCAGCGGCCAAGCGTCATATGGGGCTTAGCAAAAACGCCGACTATGCCTTTAGTGGCTTGTTTTATCAGCTCTTACAGTTCCCGTTGTTTGCTCATTATTTGGATGAAGAGAACGGTAATGCCAGAGCGCAGCGCAACTTGGCAACCATGTCTCAACTGCTGGCCAAGTTTGAGTATCTGCATCACATTAGCGTACTAAATCCCAAGTTTTTGGAAAGTAATCTACGAGGGCTATTCAACCAGTTCTTTAAGTTTCTCAAAGATGGAGGTATAGATGAATACGAGGACGTTTCCGAGTACGCTCCATCTGGCCATGTGTCGTTTCTCACCATACACCAGTCAAAGGGGCTCGAATTTCCGGTAGTGATGGTGGGCTCGCTGGGTTCGTCCCCACGCAAGCAATACAAAGATCTGGATGAAGTGTTAGAGCAAGGCTATTTGAACCGTGAGCCTTTCGAGCCATTAGAATCAACCAAGTTTTTTGATTTCTGGCGTCTTTACTACACGGCATTTTCAAGGGCTCAGAATTTATTGGTGCTCACAGATCAGGAAAGAGAAGGCACCGGTCGGACGCCATCCAAACACTTTTCTCAATATGTTGATGAATTGCCGTCATGGAGAGGCTGCCAAGAGCAATTGAATGCCCTGAGTTTCGATGTAGTGAAAGACGTTAATATCAAGCAAGAGTACGCATTTACCTCGCATATCACACTATTTGAAACCTGCGCTGAACAATACCGTTTCTTTAAAGACTTGGAGTTTCAGCCCATAAAAGCCAGCCCTATGCTGTTTGGTACGCTAGTGCATGAAACGCTTGAAGATATTCACAAAGCAGCCCTGCGCAATGAAGAACATTTGATTACGCGGGAAAATATCGAAACTTGGTTTCACGAAAACTATCGTAATCTGGCCAATAGAGAGCGTATGTATCTGGGTGATTCAACATTAGGTGCAGCACTTAAGCATGTCATGCGCTATGTAGATCGCAAACAGGATAACTGGTCAGACATCAAAGAATGCGAAGTGGATATTTCACTCGTGAAAGGCGAATACATTCTTAAGGGCAGCGTTGATCTAATTGTGGGTGAAGATAACACCGTAGAAGTAATCGACTTTAAGTCCGAGAAAAAGCCCGATATGGAGAAAGACTCTGAGCGTATCAAGCACCACAAGCGCCAGCTTGAGGTCTACGCCCATTTAGTCGAAGAACGTACAGGCCATAAAGTCAGTAAAATGCATTTGTACTTTACTGGGGTCGAAAGTGGTGTGCCGACAATTTCTTTTGATAAAGACGGCGCAGCCATCGATAGCACGATTAAAGTGTTCGATAACATAGTTAACCGAATAGAGAGCAAAGACTTTGGTATCAAAGAGCGCCCAGTCAAAACGTGTATTGACTGCGATATGAAAGCTTATTGCGATAGAAAGAACTGGAAATTTAAGGAATCAGCCTGATGTCAGAGCAGAAACCATTAGACCTGGAAGAAACGGGCGGCGTTGATAGTGTCGAGAAATATAAGTTTGAACCTATCAAAGGTTATCCAATGCTACATTGGCATGGTAAGCGGCCTTTTACTTCAACCCAGTATTATCCAGCGCAAAAGAAAGAAGTTTATGGTGAAGAGGTCGATGGCTGGATTAATAAAATATTCTGGGGTGACAACCTTCAGGTGATGAGCCATTTGCTCAAGGAACATAGAGGAAAAATTGATCTTGTTTATATCGACCCACCATTTGATTCGAAGGCGGATTATAAGAAGAAAATTGTAGTTAAAGGGAAAAGTACAACTAATGATTCGTCCACGTTTGAAGAGAAGCAATATTCAGATATTTGGACGAATGATGAGTATCTTCAATTCATATATGACAGAATAATTTTAATTCGAGAGTTGCTCTCTGAAACGGGTTCAATCTTTGTGCACTGTGACTATCATAAGAATTATCACATTCGGTCTATCCTCGATGAGATATTTGGGCCTGATAGGTTTGTTAATGAGATTAATTGGAAGCGGGCTACAACAGTAAAAGGGAATAGCGGTCAGGGAAGCAAGTTTTTGGGCTCCAATGTCGATACCATCTATTGGTATTCCAAGTCTGAATCTTACAAATTTAATCCTCAATTTACCGAGTATTCTCAGCAGTATATTGATGAGTTTTATAAGCATGTTGAAGAAGGGACCGGCAGAAGATACCAGTTGATTAGCATGACAGCTCCCGGAGACTCTGGAAAAGGAAACCCATATTATGAAGTTATGGGGGTTTCGAGATACTGGCGATATTCACAGGAAAGGATGCAAGAGCTCATAAATGCTGGTTTAGTTGTACAAACAAAAGAAGGGAATGTCCCCAGAAAAAAATTGTACTTAGATGAAGGTGAAGGAGTTCCCGTTCAGTCTTTGTGGGCTGACTTAGATGCGTTAAGTTCACACTCGGCTGAAAGGGTTGGATATCCAACCCAAAAACCTGAGGACTTGGTGAATAGAATAATAGAGATCGCCACAGATACTAATGATATTGTTTTTGATTGTTTTATGGGATCGGGAACAACGCAAGTAGCGGCGTTGAAACTTGGTAGAAGATTTGTTGGCGCTGATATTAATATTGGAGCAGTTCATGCAACTTCTAAAAGACTAAATTCTTTACTTAAGCAGGCAGAAAAAGACTTGTTGGAAGAAGGGTTGAGTCAGTTTTCTGGCTTTGAGACCTATAACGTTAATCATTATGAAATATTCAGAAATCCTATCGAAGCACAATCATTGCTTCTAGAGGTTTTGGAGGTCGAGAGTCTTACTGGCTCAATATATGATGGGGAAAAAGAGGGCTTTATGGTCAAGGTAATGCCCGTCAATCGAATTGCTACTCGTGAAGACCTTAACGATCTAATATCCAATTTTCCTTACAAAGTTTTTGAGCAGCGGAAAGAAGAGAATCCTAATAAACCTGTTGAGTCGATAATGCTGGTTTGTATGGGGCATGAACCAGACTTACAAGCTCATTTAGAGCAAGAGTCAGGCTACAAGCTAAATGTAGAAGTTGTTGATATTCTCAGAGATAAAGCAAATATCGAGTTAAAGCGAGACTCCGAAGCGTCTATATCAGTTGAGGGCGGTACGTTAGCTATTAAAAATTTCTTCCCAATGAATCTTTTGCAGAAACTTAGCTTACAAAAAGAAACTGTGGATGAATGGCGTGAGCTAGTTGAAGAAATAAAGATAGACTGGAATTTTGATGGGGCCGTGATGGAGCCAGCTGTCATAGATAGCCCTGATAAAAATGAGTTTGTTCAAGGCGAATATGTTATTCCTGATGATGCTGGAACTATCAAGGTAAAGATCACCGACCTGCTATCTGAATCCTATGAAGAGGTGATTCAGTATGGCTAGTACACCTCAAGATAACTTTGACCTCAACAATGCGTTTTATTTGCACTTACTCCTGTTCTACCAGCAAAACAAAGGAGCAGTTAAGCAGCACTATAAAAAGCTAAGCAAGATATTTTTGGATTACAACTCGCCAGATCGACCAGAGAGCTTTCTGCGGCAACCTCAGTTCGAGGCGCTCGAAATTTACGTCTTTCTTAAAGAGTTCCTCAATAACAAGCCGGTCTATCAGTTGTTTGAGGATTGGTTCGAGGCCAAGGGAAAGTTTGGCACGCGAGTGTTCGACAGTACCGATATGCAACGTGACATGCTTTGGGAGCTTTCTGAGCAGCAATACAAAAATATCTTTAAGAAAATGAAAGCGGCTAATAATGGCCGCATCTATCCAAACTACATATTTGCGCTGACAATGGGTACTGGTAAAACCATTCTTATGGCAACCTGTATCTTCTACGATTTTTTGCTCGCCAATAAATTTCCTAAAGACGAACGCTTTATTCACAATGCTCTGGTTTTTGCTCCTGATAAAACGGTGTTGCAATCACTCAGGGAGCTAGAAGCCTTCGATCATAGCAAAGTGATACCGCCCGAATACTTAAACGCGATAACCATTAAATTCCATTATCTGGAGGATGCAGGTGTATCCCTGAATACGTTGGATGGCTCTCGATTCAATATCGTCGTATCGAATTCTCAAAAGATCATTCTTAAACGTAAAAACGCGGAGCAGACAGCGACTGAGAAACTGTTTGCTGCGAGTAAAGAGCTTTATAAGAAAGATGACCTTGGCGCAAATATGGCCAGTGTTCTCAATCTGGATGTTGAAACGTTAGAGGAAGAGCCTCAGGAAGAAGGTGAGCTGGTAACTAACCAGCGTTTTGAAAAGCTTAGACGCTTGGAGCACTTGGGCATATTTGTTGATGAGGCGCACCATGCATTTGGCACAAAACTAGCCAAAGATATGGGTATCAAAGCAGATAGCGCACAAAATAGCTTGCGAAAAACCATTGATGAATTAGCGCTTAGCCTTAAGAAGCGTGGCTCTCAGTTGGTGGCTTGTTATAACTATACAGGTACTCCCTATGTGGGTAAGGATGTGTTGCCAGAGGTCGTTTATGCCTATGGCCTGAAAGAAGCCATCGATAAGAACTATCTCAAAAAGGTAGTGCTAAATGGTTATAGCAATACGAGAGAGTCGGAGTTTCTGGATATAGCCATAGCTGATTTCCTTGAGCAAACAAAAGGAAAACGGCCAGAAGGGATGCTGCCGAAAATAGCTATATTTGGAACCACCATCGAAGAAGTGCAAGAGGAGATTAGACCCGCTGTTGAAGCAGTATTAGCGAAGCATGGGATTCCAGTTGACAGAATATTGGTAAATGTGGGCGATGCAAAGATCACCTCTAACGACGATATTCGCGAATTCAATCGGCTTGATACCAAGGAGTCTGAGAAGCAATTTATTTTATTGGTGAACAAAGGGCGTGAAGGATGGAACTGTCGATCTCTATTTTCAGTAGCACTGTACCGGGAACCTAGGTCGAAGGTATTTGTTCTACAAGCGACCATGCGTTGCTTACGCTCTATCGGCGATGTGCAGGAAACTGGTCATGTGTACCTGACTAACGAAAATATGGCGCTGCTAGATAAAGAACTGCAAGCAAATTTCCGTATAAGCACGGATGAGATGCAATCGGCTGGGAAAGACAAGATAGCTGTTCAGATTAGGCCAGTACCGCCCATAGAGAAGATAAAGCTTAAACGGATTAAGCGAATCTTTAAAATGGAAGAAAAAGAGCTGAAAGAAGGCCAAAAGCTTGGATTAGATGCGATAGACCTTTCTGACTACCGGATAATGCATCAAAAAATGGAAGGTCTAAATTACGGTGAGTTCACCAATAGGCCAAAAGAGACAAGGGAAGTTTCTTACATTAAAGAGCCCATAGCTTTTTCAGAATATAACCTCACCGCTGAAATATCACGTTACTTGAACAAGCCCTGTTTGCAAGTTGATAAAGTTGTTCGATCTACTGAGGAAGGCTTTGAGGGTGTTTTAGGTTTGGTCAATCAATTCAATGAAGTGCTATATGATCACGTAATACCACGGTTGTTTGGGCTGCTATATGAGATGAAGTCAGAGCAACAAGAGGAAGAGTATGAGGTCGCGCTCGTAAAAGAACCACCAGTATCACCAGGCTATTACGAGATGACAGCGGCCAAGGATATGGTCGTTGGAATTAACCGACCGACTTCTACTGAGATAGCTGACATAAAAGAGGTTCGTGAAGTCTCAGCCAAATATATAGTCGAAAATCAACAGGAAGAAGTTGTACCTCAAGAGTACATAGATCGGTCTTTCCACCTTGATAACTACTGCTTTGACTCGGTGCCAGAAAGGGATTTCTTCTGGCATATCTTACACTCAAGAAAGGTCGATAAAATTTGGTTTACCGGGATGCTGACGCATGGCCAGTCGGAATTTTATATTCAGTATGTTGATCCTGACACTCACAGAGTAAGAAGTTATTACCCAGACTTTTTAATCCGCAAGGAAAATGGCGCTTTGATAATGATTGAGATTAAAGGTGAAAACATGATTGACCATCCTACGGTGAAAGCAAAGCAGGAATACGCTGAGATGATTGCCGAGGCCAGTGATGTAGAAATGTCCTACGAAATCATCCCCAGTAGGCAGGCAAAAGAAGGAAACTTTGATCGTTCATTTTTGAACTGATTTGTCGCACGCAAAATTGAGTTCAGCATAGCTGTACTATGTTTCCCGGCTCAATGAGGAAAGCAGCCGCTTGCGGCGAGTAATCATTGAACCGGGTAGCATTTTATACCCTGTGATGGATGGGACAGCTCGCTGGCCCATCTGCCTCCCGGCGAGGGCGGGAAGGCCCTGCGGACAGGGCAGAGCCCATAGAGCGTATCTTGCCGAGGATTAGTTTTGCCCCTCGATTTCATTACCTGTTGGGCTTGTCCAAGAGCCTTGTAGCTGGGGTGTCCAATCAGCTTCTTTATCGAGAGCTTCCAGAATTACCTTTACCGTCAACCAATGCCGGTATCGGGTAGCTGGCAATAGCCGCTTGGTGCCTTCTTCAAGAAACCATTTCAGGTGTTTGAGTTGGTATTGGTAGGCCCCCACTTGGAACGCTGTCCATAGCAAATCTGCCATATAGAGTGTCTGGTTGTAATGTATGTTAATTTTCTGTCTGCTGCCTCTTAACCTACGTTTCATTAGGTGCAGCATATGCTGCCTTGCTTGGTGTTTACCTCGAGGGCGCATCATTGATCTCTCCTTATTGACTACTGCCGATATAGGCAGCGATTACATCGAGCCGGTTATGGCCGAGTTCCTGGGATAAGATAACTCTGGCTTGGGTATCCAGAGCTTTGCTAGCTTGGCGGGTGCCGGCGACTAGCGGCGCAGGAAAACCGGTAAGCTCCAAATAACGTTCGCAAGCGTAGGCGGCGCGTAAATCATGGAAGCCCTTGATACCGGTATCTTTGTTGACGGTACGCCAGTAGTAGTAAGCATGGTCACGCCATTGGATATAAGACTTGTCCGGCGGTATGAGATTGGTTTGATTACCTTGTACCTGAGCGGCTTCTTTTAATACCTGAATCTGATGTTGGTTAACAGGCACCCAGCGTTCAGCACCTTTACCCCGGCCACCTTTGGTGCCTTCGGTGATATTGATACGGCCCAGTCGCTCGGCTTGCCGCAAAGCCTGTTTACTATTGAGCAGAGAAGCTTCTTTGAACCGTAATCCGAACGTTCTGCACAGTCGGGCAACGTTCAGCGTCCGTTCCTGACTGTTCTGGAACAGACACAAAAATGGCTTGTCTGTTTTTGAACGTTCCAACGTTGCTGGAACAGTCGTGCGAACGTTTGAACGGTGGCCAACCCATTGGGCGGGTTTGATAGCCAACGCTTTGTCTTTACGCATGGCTTCCATGACGACATTGATTGTCGATAACAGGTTTTGTGCGTAGGCAACTTTCATCTCATTATTATCGACCTGGTCTCTTAAATAGATGGCATAACCTTCAATGGTTTGCTGGTTGATTTGACGAGCATCCTTAATGCCCTCAGTTTTTAGGTAATTTACAAATTGGTTCCAGCGCTCCGTATGGGAAGCACGGGTACTAAACTTTCCGTGACCGTAATGGTCAGCCAAGGCATTTTTACCCGCCCACGCGAGTTGTTTGCCGTAGCCGTAATTTCTATTGCCGCCAACCTTGTCCATATAACCCTGATCCTGTTGAGTGTTAAACCGGATAGAGCGCCGGTCGCGCTTGGCTGATTCGCCCAGCCTGCGGCTGCCCGATAGGGACAGCATGGACAATTGCTACAACCGTATGCCTGGCGCGTCTGAACAGACCAAGGTCTGCGGGTTGCGTGCTGTGCCTGCCGAATATTTCTATTTGACAGGCCGCATAGGTGCTTTGGTTAGTTTTTGTATCAGCGGTAATATCGCTAATACGTTGTTTTGGCGATTGTTTTTGCGGGTCTTGTAGACCCGTCTCTGTGTAAAGCGTCACAGAGACGGGTAGCCCACTGATCGCCAGAGTGTTCATTTTGGGTGATCACCTCCTGATTAGATAAAAGTTAAAGTAAGGGTTGGTGCGTGAAGTCAGAAACCGGTGGGTGCAGATTCACGAAAAGTGCCACTAGCATGCCAATGACACTTGCCTACAACATTATTGCCGTTGCAGGACTTGGGCTGCGACTAAGTCTGTAGTCGCCACAGTTAAGTGAGGTTATTAAAGCAGTAGGTGGGAAGCTGGTGCACAAAAAACCTTTCAGGTATGTCTGAACGTTTTTTTATTGTGGTCTCCTTATTTGTGCATAGCATGAAGCTATGCACAAATAAGGAGATGCAGTAATGAATCACAAAATTTTGCGACTGAAAGAAGTGCAGCGAATGACCGGGTTGTCTCGCTCGACCATCTATGCAGAAATCGCAAAGGGCCGATTTCCAAAACAAGTTCGGTTGACAGGATTTCGCTCTGTAGGCTGGCATGAAAATGCAGTTATCGAGTGGGTCGAGTCACGCCAACAGGTTTAAAATGATTTTGATTCTGGCGGTGCTGCCAGCAATTTATTCGCCAACAACTCTCAGCGTTTTTACGCCCGATTTTAAAGTCATCGCTCCCGTTGTTGCCTGCTCAATACGCTCACTCCACCAATCCATCATCACTTTGCGACGCTTTAAATATTGAGCTCTGTTATAGGCACCACGCACAGCATTCTTGTCGACGTGTGCTAATGCTGCTTCTATTACGTCTGGATCAAAACCCTGTTCGTTTAGCGTAGTGCTGGCTAAAGCCCTCATGCCATGGGCGGTCAAGCGTCCCTGGAATCCCATTCGCTTCAAAGCCATATTTGCCGTTGAAGCATTAGCATGTTTCTTCGGATCAATGTCGCTGGGGAAAACATACTGACCCTTACCACTAATTGGTTTGATTGCAGCCAGTAAAGTGAGCGCCTGGCTGGATAGAGGCACAAGATGCTCGCGGCGCTTTTTCATTTTTTCTGCCGGGATAGTCCAAAGTGCATCATCAAAATTAATTTCATCCCAGCGAGCAGCAGCTGCCTCACCTGGGCGCGTCATGGTGTGAAGCTGCCATTGAATTAAATATCCTGTTACCTGGCGAATGTGAGCCATCTTCAGCGTCTGCATTAGCTCCGGCAATTCTTCGGGCTTCAATGTGGGGTTGTGTGTGATCTTTGGCTTTTTAAAGGCATGGCGAATCCCCGCCAGGGGGTTGTGCTGTATCACGCCGGTATTTACGGCATAAGCCATGACTTCATTCAGTCTCTGACAGATGCGCTTAACCGCTTCCAGTTTGCCGGTGTTCGCGAGCGGCTTGAGTGCATCAATCACAGCCGGTGCAGTAATTTGATGCAAAGGCAATTTGCCGTGACGGGGGATTATATGATTGTTCAGTGAACGGTAGATGTCGTCCGCGTAACCGGGAGTAACTGAGTCCTTCTTAATCTCGAACCACTGGTCAATCACTTTTTCTAACGTGAGTTCATTTGCAGCTTGTGCTTCTTTCTGCTGTTCATCGCGATGTGTTTTAGGGTCGATATCCTGGGCCAGTAATTCACGAGCGGCTTTTCGTCGGTTGCGAGCCTCAGCCAAAGAGACTTCTGGATAAACGCCGAAGCTGATATTAGCCCGTTGTTTAGTAAGGGGCTTGTAGTAATTAAACAGCCACTGTTTTGAGCCGTTAGGTTTAATCCGAAGCTTTAAGCCTTCTCCATCGACAAGGTTGTATTCCTTGCCTTTCGGTTTAGCTTGTTTGACTTCGGTATTTGTCAGTGGTTTTGTTTGTCTAGCCATTTTAGGAACACCAGGATTAGGAACATTGAAGTGGTGTTCCTATCAGTGTTCCTAAAATGGCTGGATTTTGCAAGTCCTTTGTGAACCATCACGGAGAAGAAATAGCTTTATCTTATTGTTTTTATGGATGTTTTTGGACGTTATCGGATTTTACGGGAATATTAAATGGCGGTGAGGGAGGGATTCGAACCCTCGATACTTGCGTATACACACTTTCCAGGCGTGCTCCTTCGGCCACTCGGACACCTCACCGTATTGTTCATCACCGATAACACTATTTTAACGAGCACTGTTAACGGGTTTCTGTATGCTCGTGGCCGATTGGCCATTGGTGAAAACAGCTTTAAAGCTGTTTTCACCTCTGCGAGGCTGCGTCGCTTTGCGACTTGTCCAAATCGCTATCGCAACTTGTCGGACACCTCACCGAAGAGGGGCGCTAATGTATCTGAGACGCGTCTTGATAGCAACCAAATGGCTGGGGCTTTAGCATGATTATGTTAATATTCGCCGCCATCCTGAGTGTTTAGTGAGCGATTTTATGAAGTGTGCGATTGTCCCCGTAACTGCCTACCAGCAAAACTGTTCGATTTTGGTTTGTGAAGAGACTAAAAAAGCGGCTGTGGTCGATCCTGGTGGTGATCTGGAAAAAATAGAGAGGGCGTTGCAGGAGCTGGGAGTGGAGTTGGAAAAGGTTTTGCTTACTCACGGTCATATGGATCACTGTGCCATCGCCGATGATGTTCGTAAGAAGTATGGTGTACCCATTGAAGGTCCGCATGAGGATGATCGCTTTTGGATCGAAAAACTGCCCAAGTGGTGTGAGATGTCTGGTTTTCCTCATGCTGACCCCTTTGAGTCAGATCGCTGGCTTAATGAAGGGGATACCGTACAGTTTGGCAATCAAACGCTACAAGTCAGGCATTGCCCTGGCCACACACCGGGGCATGTAATCTTCTTCCACCCGGAGAGTAAGTTGGCCATCGTTGGCGATGTGTTATTCCAGGGTTCTATCGGGCGCACTGACTTTCCTCGTGGGGATTACGATACTCTGGTTGCCTCTATCCGCGAAAAACTATGGCCGTTAGGTGATGATGTAGCTTTTGTTCCGGGGCATGGCCCAACTTCAACCTTTGGTCAGGAACGTCAAACCAATCCTTTTGTTGCCGACCAGCGTTTTGGGTAGCGGTGTTTTGGATAAATGTTCAGGGCAGCTAAGTCAGGTTTTGCTTGAATAGTTGATTTGGGCAGCTATTAATTTGGTGTTGTAGTTACTATATTTATTCTCAATACACTTAATAAAAGTAATGTGTAATAACATCAATATGAATAAATACAAATGTAAGTGGCTTACAAATAATAAGTGGTTTAGAGAATACCTATGACAGATGTAGTTGATCTAACGTACTACAGTAAACGCAATACATCGGCACCATCTGATACGTTAGTCGATGCTGTTGTTTCCCTAATTCTTGAAGACGGTTTTTCTGCACTGTCTAATCAAAAGATTTCCAAGCGTGCATCTGTCGCTATCGGAACAGTTCAGAAACATTTCCCGAATAATGCGGTATTACTCGATGCGTTATTGAATGTCTGTCGAGAGAAGTTTTTGAAATCTTTAGAGGATGACACGGTCAGTGAAGGAAGTAGTAAAGATCGAGTGTCAATGCTGGTCTCACTGGTTTGGCGACATTATCAAAGTGACTATTATTTGGCCTTTATTGATGTATTACTTGCAACCAGGTCACAACGCACTGCGGCTAAATTATTTGAACAGAATAGCCGCAATGCCCAGGTTTACCACCAACGCGTGCGTCAGATTTTTCCTGAATGCCAATTGGATGATCGTGCTCTAACCGAAGCGCTCAATGATGCGCATTTCTTAATGAATGGATTAACTGTAGCGTTAATTGCCGACCCGGAGATACGAAATACCGGAGGTTATTTACGTCGTGCAACACAGGCATTGCATGAAGCTTTGCTGGCTAATAGCGATTGAATTGAATTTTTTCATAAGATTTTGCTGCTATTGGGAATATTTTTTTCAAAATGGCCTCTAAGAGCGAGATATTTTCAATTTGAGGAGTGATTAATGCGTTTAGATTTATGTCAGTTATCGCTAAATAGACTAGTCATGTTGATGGTGGTCTTTATCTTTTCTGCGTCAACAGCTCATGCAGTGTTGCCAGCAATTGATAGTCAGGGAAATGAATTACCCAGTCTTGCGCCGCTATTGAAAGATGTTAATCCTGCAGTAGTGAATATTTCTACCTATGCTACACGCCAGGCGCAAGCAAATCCGTTACTCAATGACCCTTTTTTCAGGCGCTTTTTTAATATCCCTCCAGGTCAGCAGGCCCCACAAACACGCCGCACGCAAAGTGCTGGCTCGGGTGTCATTATTGATGCAGCTAAAGGTACGATTGTTACTAACCATCATGTGATTGAGGGGGCTGATGAGATTCATGTTGGTTTAGAAGATGGGCGTAGCTATGAGGCAAAACTGATTGGTTCAGACCCTGCGGTAGATATCGCAGTTTTGCAACTGGAAGATTTTGAGCGGCTTACACAAGTAGAGTTGGCTAACTCCGATGAAGTACGTGTTGGTGACTTTGTTATTGCTATCGGCAATCCTTTTGGGCTGGGGCAAACTGTAACCAGCGGTGTGGTGAGTGCTTTGGGGCGTTCCGGTCTTGGTATCGAAGGTTATGAAAATTTTATTCAGACCGATGCTTCGATTAACCCTGGAAACTCAGGTGGGGCGCTGATCAATTTACGCGGAGAATTAGTGGGAATTAACACAGCAATTATTGCACCTGCTGGCGGTAATGTGGGTATCGGTTTCGCTATTCCTACCAACATGGCCAATTCCAGTATTGAGCAAATTTTGGAACATGGTGAAGTGAAGCGCGGTCAGCTGGGTGTGATCATTCAGGACCTAACCCGTGATTTGGCTGAAGCCTTTGATATTGATAAACAACAAAGGGGTGTTCTGATTGCTGAAGTTCAGAAGGGTTCTGCGGCTGATAAAGCCAACTTAAAGGCTGGCGATATTGTAATCAGTGTTGATGGTAAACCAGTGGAAACTACTTCTCAATTACGCAATCAAATAGGGCAACGGCGTATCGGTGACAAGCTGCGCTTAACCGTATTGCGTGATGGCAGAACCAAAGTGATTAATGCCGAGGTCGGTGAGGCGGTTACTGTTGCCTCCAGTGGTAGTGTTCACCGTTATTTGGAAGGTGCAACCCTGCAGGTAGCGGAGGATGGTGAAGGCATTGAGATAGTCGCCATTCAACAGGGATCATTACCGGCCCGCTTTGGTCTAAGGAAGGGCGATATTATTTTGTCAGCTAACCGCACTAAGGTATCGACAGTGGATGAGTTGGCAAAAGCGGCCAGCAAATCGGATCAGAGATTGGTACTTCGGGTTCGCAGAGGCAATGCTGCTTTGTATTTAGTGCTTCAACAGTAGTATGAAAAGACTGGAAAGTGAGTTCGAGATTAGTCACAGTGGATGCTGGTAGCAACTGTAATAGGATGTAATAAGGGGTAGTAGGAGGTGCATATGATTCGCAATATTAATCGCAGTGTCAGTCAATGGTTGGTACTGGTTTTCATTATTGGTTTGGCAGGATGTACTGGTCTTCCAGTGACTACCGATTACGATACCGGCAGAGATTTTTCCTCGTTGAAAACCTATGCTTGGGTTACCCCCAAAAAGCCATTGATGGTTGATCCATTGGTGGATAACGATCTTATGGTAGGGCGTATTCAGCGTGCTGTGGAAGCAGAACTTACCGCCAGAGGGTATGTAAAAGCTGATGCAGACCAGGGAGCCGATTTCTTCATTACCTACCACGTGAGTGCTGAGGACAGAATCAATGTTACTAACTTCCATAGTCACTATGGCTATTACCCCTGTTGGGGTTGCTATCCCTTCGGTATCAACCATCGCCATGCCAATGATATCCATGTAAGGCATTATAAACAGGGTACGTTCATGCTGGATGTGATTGACCCTGCCAGCGAGCAGCTCATGTGGCGAGGAGTGGCAGGTAAGCGTTTAACTTCCGGTACACCTCAGGAGCGTGACGATTACGTTCGTTCTATCATAGGTGCTATTCTGGCTGAATTTCCTCCCGGCTTAATAGGTGTTGCTTCCTGATTTAGCCTTGCATGTAAGGGTGAATTTAAGCACAATACGCCGCCTTTGAAGTCGTGGTCTTTTTAAGGCCACCTTCCTGCGTTATGGTGGTCCTTCCGGTCCCCTCGCAACACTAGGTAGCAAACCCCGCCAGGCCCGGAAGGGAGCAACGGTAGTTATCGACGTGTGTGCCGGGGTGTGGCTGGTTGGGCCGCCTCCAATTGTTTCCTCTCTTCCCAGATTTTTCTCCGACTAGTAGCATTCAAATCCTAGTAGCAGGTTTATGTCCTGTAGGTGCTGGTGTATCCTTCATTGTTGGTTATGACAAGAGTTTATTGAATGAGTTATCAAGTACTGGCGCGTAAATGGCGGCCTAAATCCTTCCGCGAAATGGTCGGGCAGGAGCATGTGCTCAAGGCATTAATTAACGCGTTGGATCACAATCGGCTGCATCATGCCTATCTGTTTACCGGTACTCGGGGTGTGGGTAAAACCACTATCGCCCGTATTCTGGCTAAATGTCTAAATTGCGAGGTTGGTGTTAGTTCCGAACCCTGCGGCGAGTGCTCGGCTTGTGTTTCGATTAATGAGGGACGTTTTGTCGATCTGATAGAAGTTGATGCGGCATCTCGTACTAAAGTGGAAGACACACGAGAGCTATTGGAGAATGTTCAATATGCTCCAACTAACGGTCGTTATAAAGTGTACCTGATTGACGAAGTGCACATGCTGTCTACTCACAGTTTCAATGCATTACTCAAAACGCTCGAAGAGCCGCCGCCTCATGTCAAATTTCTGCTGGCAACCACAGATCCGCAAAAATTACCGGCGACAATTTTATCGCGTTGTTTGCAATTTAATCTGAAAAACATGAGTCCTGAGCGCATTGTTGATCATCTCAAAAGTGTGCTTGATCAGGAAATGGTTAACTTTGAAGAATCAGCACTGTGGCTGTTAGGCCGAGCAGCCGATGGCAGTATGCGTGATGCCATGAGTTTGACAGATCAGGCAATTGCCTTTGGTTCTGGCAAGTTAGTAGAAGCTGATGTGCGCAATATGCTTGGCAGCATCGACCAGTCGGCGGTGTATAACATTATTTGTGCACTGGTGGCGGCTGATGGTCAATCTATGTTGCAGCGTGTACAGCAGCTGTCTGAACACGCACCTGACTATGCTGCAGTGTTAGAAGAATTACTGAACCTGTTACATCGAATCGCTATTGCTCAGGCAGTGCCAGAAGCAGTGGATAATAGTCAGGGTGATAAAGAGCAAGTTACGCAACTAGCCGCTCAGCTACCTGCTGAAGATGTGCAATTGTTTTATCAAATAGCGTTAAATGGCCGACGTGATCTGCCGTTGGCTCCTGACCCTCGTTCGGGTTTTGAGATGGTATTACTCAGGATGCTGGCTTTTAAACCTGAGGGTGTTATTGAATTACCGAGGGGGCAATTGATCAATAGTGCTCAAGTAGAACCTGCTGGACAACAACAAGCTAGTGCTGCTCCCGTTGGTGCCGAGGAGGCGCCAGTCCAGGTAAAAAAGCTTGAGGCTTCGGGTGCAGCACCGGCCCAGGTAGTAGCCAGCTCTACTGTGAAATCTGTTGAGGAAGTAGGTAAAGAGCAGGTAGAACAAAGGCAAGAGACAAAAGAAGAGCAAAGAGAAGAAGCCAAGCAGCAATCTGCTGCCGCCATTTCTCAGTTGAAGCAAAACATAGAAGCAGAAATAGAAGCAGAAGTTGCGCCTGAAGTATCGCCGATTAATGATTCCCCCTTACAACTGAAATCAGAGTCAAAACAAAATAGCCTTGAAGAATCTATCTCGTTAAATGAGATGGATACTCAAAAAGGAACCCCGGCGCTTGCAGATGTCAATCCTGAAAACTGGAGTGCAATTTTTCCTCGTTTAAATTTTGGTGGAGTCGTCGGTAGTATTGCATCAAGAACGGTATTGGAGCGGATAGAGGGAGATATCTGGCATATGGCGTTGGATCAGGATCATGCGACGCTGTTTAACGATAGTTATCGTGATCGCATCGCTGAACACTTAACCGTGACCCTGAATTCACCAGTGCAGGTCAAGATGATAGTTAAAGCGATTAGTGTAGAAACACCTGCTGCATTAAAGAATAGGAAGCAGCAGGAAAAACTCGAGCAGGCGGTTGAAACCGTTCAGAATGATCCTAACGTACAAGTGTTGATCAACGAATTCGATGCTGTAGTGGATACGGCTTCCATAAAACCGCTATAAAGTACAGTTAAGAAAAAAGAGAGCTGCTATTTAAAGAAGGTGGATAAGAAAACCACTATGAAGTCACTGAAAAATTATTAGTTAATCACAGGTGTAGTATGAAAATTAATGACTTGATGAAGCAGGCGCAGCAGATGCAAGAGCAAATGCAAAAAGCGCAACAGGAACTGGCCAATAAAGAAGTAACCGGTGAATCGGGTGCCGGCATGGTGCAAGTTGTCATGACTGGCCGCCACGATGTGCGTCGGGTGACTATTGATTCCAGCTTAATGACTGAAGATAAAGAAATGCTGGAAGATTTACTTGCTGCTGCCGTTAACGATGCAGTAAGAAAGGTCGAAGAGAGTAATAAGGAAGCCATGACCAGCCTAACCGGTGGTATGGATCTGTCCAATTTTAAAATGCCTTTTTAATCGGGAAGCCATTTTTTCAAACGGAAATCAGCTTAATGGCATTTAGCCCTTTAATCGATCAGTTAGTGGATGCACTGCGATGTTTACCTGGTGTTGGTCCAAAATCTGCGCAGCGTATGGCTTTTCATTTGTTGGAACGTAACCGCGAAGGTGGTGAACACTTGTCGCAGGCACTGGCACAGGCGATGCAGCATGTTGGCCGTTGTAAAAGCTGCCGTACACTCACGGAGGAGCCTGTTTGTTCAATTTGTTCTGACAATAAACGAGATCATGCATTAATGTGCATCGTTGAAACGCCAGCAGATGTATTGGCCTTCGAACAGTCCGGTAGTTACCGTGGTTTGTACTTTGTATTGATGGGGCATTTATCACCGATTGATGGCATTGGGCCTGCGGAAATCGGAGTCAGTGATTTGCTCGATAAAGTCAAAGAGGGCGAAGTAAAAGAAGTGATTTTAGCGACTAATCCGACGGTAGAAGGTGAAGCCACAGCCTATTATATTACTGAACAGGTAAAGTCCCTCGGCGTTAAAGTGTCACGTATCGCGCACGGTGTGCCTTTAGGTGGCGAACTTGAATATGTCGACGTAGGTACTTTGGCACATGCAATCAGCGGTCGACAGGCTGTTGATTAACATCGGCTGTTGCAAGGCTTTATGAATTTACCGCAAATAGATCATCCCGTTTACATTGATAACAATGACATGTTGGCACAATGTTGTCAGCAATGGTCGTCATTGGGTGTTGTAGCATTAGATACCGAGTTTATTCGTACAGATACCTTTTATCCCATCGGTGCATTAATACAAGTATCAGATGGCGAGCAATGCTTTCTTATCGATCCATTGAGTATCGATCAATTTCAACCCTTTATCGATATTCTCATTAATGAATCTATCGTCAAAGTACTACATGCCTGTGGTGAAGATCTGGAAGTTTTTGAGCGCCTGTTTTCCATTTTGCCCAAACCTGTTTTCGATACCCAAATAGCTGCAGCAATGGATGGATACGGTTTCAGTTTAGGTTATCAACGATTAACAGAAGTAATTCTTAATATTCATGTACCGAAGGGGGAGACACGCTCCAATTGGTTACAGCGACCATTGAGTGATTCGCAAATTCACTATGCAGCTGTTGATGTTGCTTATCTTCATGAATTGTATGAATGCTTACATAAATCATTACAGCAAAAGGGACGGTTAGAGTGGTTGCAGGAAGAATGCATAGAGTTAATCGACAGCTATTTCACTAATCGAGACATTGATAATTATTATGTAAAAGTTAAATCAGCATGGAAATTAAATTCAAGAGAGCTAGCCACTTTGCAACAGTTAATTGCATGGCGTGAAAATTTAGCGAGAGAAAAGGACAAGCCTCGTGGACGAATATTAAAAGATCGCAGCTGTTTCGAAATTAGTCGCTTGCAGCCAGCTACTATAGATGCATTAGCGAGAATTGAAGATGTTAGCTTTAAAATAGCCAAACAATATGGCGAAAAAATATTTTCAATATATGAAAAAGTTGCGATGCTGACTGAAGATGAGTTGCCGCAAAGGCTGCCACCTCCTTTATCTCCGCAGCTAAGAACGATGATGAAGTTGTTAAAAGCCTGTACCCGTAAGCAAGCTAATGAGTTGTCAGTTGCAGAAGAGATGTTAGTTAAAAAACGTGATTATGAAGCCTTGGTTCGATCTGGTCTAAAAGGCGAATATCGGTTACCAGGTTCATTGCTGGGCTGGCGTCAACCAATCATTGGCGATGCCTTGTTGGCCATAGCTAAACAATCGAATTGAAACAATATTTATGAAAAAGATCTGCACTATTTACCGTAGCTCCAAAAAAGAGGGCATGTATCTTTATGTTGATAAAGCTGAGGATTTATCCAAAGTGCCTGAGGCCTTACTACAAAAATTTGGCAAGCCAGAACAGGCTATGACTTTGGTTTTGCATCCTGAACGAAAGCTTGCCAGGGTTGATGTTGAAAAGGTGTTGGAGGAGTTAGAAGAAAACGGCTTCTTCCTACAAATGCCGCCACAAATATCTGATTCTGACATGGTGGCTATCCGCGAAAAAAATACCAAGATGTAACATGTCCCCAACGCAGCCCTTTTGGGAAACAAAAAAATTGCACGAAATGACTCGCGAGGAGTGGGAGTCATTATGTGATGGTTGTGCCAAATGCTGTTTACATAAGCTGGAAGACGAAGATACTGCTGAGGTTTATTATACCAAGGTAGTTTGTCGTTATATGGATGAAAATTGCCGATGTACTGAATATCAGAGAAGAAATCAGTTGGTTCCCAATTGCGTTTGGTTAAAGCCAGAAGATGTTGATCATTTTCATTGGTTGCCATCAACATGTGCTTACCGATTAATTGCAGAAGGGAAAAAATTGGAGTGGTGGCACCCTCTGGTTTCTGGTAATTCTAATACAATACATAAAGCAGGTATTTCGATTAAAGGTCGCGCATTAAGTGAAGAATATGTCCATCCTGATGGTATGGAGGAGCATATTATTCATTGGGTTGAATAACCTTGTGTTACGAAAAGAGGTGAGTTCTATTATCAATAGGTTTAATCTGTAATCTTTTGGCTTTATTCATTGGAAAACGACATAATTAAATACAAGACGACCCTTATGTTCAGGAAAAAATTAGAACCAAAATTGGCATGATGTTGAGAGGAAAAAAGATGTTAATCAGTAATATTGAGTTGGTACCCGGCAAACGTGTAACCAAACATCTTGGCTTGGTGCAGGGAAGTACTGTGCGTGCAAAGCATGTTGGTAAAGATATTTTTGCCAGCATCAAAAATATTTTTGGTGGCGAGTTAAGTAGCTATACAAATTTGTTACAAGAATCGCGTGAAGAAGCTATTGAGCGAATGATGGAGCAGGCTGAGGCGATAGGTGCTAATGGTGTGATTAATGTGCGTTTTGCTACTTCCGCCATTGCCGCCGGCGCATCGGAAATTTTGGCCTATGGCACAGCCGTAGTGCTAGAGGATCGATAATGGACGCGCTGATACAAATACTGATTTTTGTACTGTTATTGGGGCTGGGCTATTTCTTTGGGCGTCGTGCAGAACGTAAACACTATGACAGTATCAGAAAGCATGAGGATGAATTACGTCATGTTGTAGTGTCCTCAGAGCGTACTCCAGACCGAGAAGCACTAGGGCATGATTTTGACCTAGTCGCTGGTAGTGTAGTGATTTCTGTGGATTATTTTAAGACCGTTGCTGCCGGGCTACGTTCTTTGTTTGGTGGACGCGTGAGGGCCTATGAATCTTTATTGGATAGAGCAAGGCGTGAAGCTGTGCTGCGTATGCAACACCAGGCTCAAGCATTGGGCTCAGAATTAATAATTAATACAAAGTTTGAAACCAGTCGTATTTCTGGCAATGCCGGGCAGGGCATTGGTTCTATTGAAGTATTGGCCTATGGCACAGCATTGATTGCATCATCTAAGTAATCAAGCTCATTTTTAACCGGAATGGTTAGCAATGAATCGCGTTAAACAGAATCCCAAGATTCCTGAAAATATTAATGCCTCAGCTGAGAATCCGTTATCAGAATTTGCACTGATGTTAGCGGGTGTTATTGTCGCTATTGTGATTTTTGTCGTGATAATCAGTTTTAGTATTGGGCTGTTGGCGCCATTGGCTCCTTTTAGTTGGGAGCAACGCATAACTGAGTTGTACTCTCAATCTATTGACACTGGTGAGATTGAGTCAGCTGAATTCAAAGCGGCAGAACAGGCGTTAATTGAATTGGGTAATGAAGTGAGCCAGTCGATTGACTACCCCGAGGATATGGTTTTTCATTTTCATCTGATGGAGGAATCTACGCCTAATGCCTTTGCTACTTTAGGTGGCCACATATTCGTCACAACCGGTTTATTGCGCTATACCTCGACAGAAAATGCGCTGGCTATGGTACTGGCGCATGAGATGGGGCATATCAAATACCGGCATCCCATCCAGGCTTTGGGGCGTGGTGTATTGTTTCAATTGATGGCGGTATTGATCACTGGTAATCAGGGATCAACGGCTGTGCAAAGTTTACTGTCGCAGGCGGGCATGTTAACGCTACTCAGTTTTAATCGCGACATGGAACGAGAGGCTGATGCTGAAGCGGTTTCAGCGCTGCTCAAACGTTATGGCCATTTGGCCGGTAGTGATGAATTTTTTAGTCGTATGTTAGCAGAGCAGGGCAGTACGGAGTGGTTGGAAATGTTCCAAACTCATCCTGACGTTGAAACCCGTTTAACTGAAATACAGCAACAAATGGACAGTGTCGAGACTCAGTCAGTTACGATTCCGCTGGATGTTCGGCTATCGGCTTTGATAGATTAAAAATAATTGAAAGCGTAGCTGTTAGTGTTTTAAGCAGCAGTTAAAACACCGTAGATCCAGTAGAGCACAGGTTGCGTATTTTAGTTGTCTTGATCAAAGAATATTAAAAATAAAGAGTTACAGCGTTTAAATTAACCTCTAATAAAAATCGACTGATTTATTATGCTGAATACGTTTTTTTATAGTTTTTTATTTTTTTACGCGTTAATTTTTTCAGCTTTTTCTATGGCTCAAATGCCTGCGGCTGGTTTGGTCGATCATCCCGGTCGAAAGGTTTATGAGAGTTATTGTGCGCATTGCCATGGAAACCCGCAGTCGCCTAAAGCACATACGTTGGATGTATTGCGTAAGATGAATGCCAATGCATTACAGTTTGCACTGACTGAAGGTGTGATGTCCGCTCAAGGTGGTCAGCTGACGCAACAGCAGCGAGAATCGGTAGTTAGTTATTTAGCTGCTGAAGACAGTTCGGATGCCTGGATTGCCAAGATGATGTGTGCAGCGGACAGACGACATGTTGAACTCAATAAGGGTAAATCGTTAACGCGCGTCGCTGTAGATGAAAATAACTCGCGTCATATGACAGCTGAAGCAGCGGGATTAACCACTGCTGATATGGCAAATCTTGAACTAGCCTGGGTTGTGGCTTTCCCTAATACGGCCGTGCTTAGGTCGGCTCCGGTAATTATTGATTCAGCTATTTTCTATGCAGCTGTTGATGAACAAAAACTCTTTGCGCTAGACACCGATACTGGTTGTGTAAAGTGGGTTTATCACTCTCCAACAAAACTACGTAGTTCTTTAGCCTATGGCGAATTGGATGGCGTAGGTCTATTAGTGCTTGGCGATAATGCCGGTTTTGTACATGCAGTGAATGCAATAACAGGCAAAGCGTTATGGGTTAAGAGTGGGCAGGCTTCAAACAATTACGGGCAATTGACTGGGTCGCCGGTATTTCATGCTGACAAAATTATCGTGCCGATCTCTGGCTCCGGGGCAAATGCGGCAGCTAATCCTCAATATGAGTGCTGCGAAAACCACGGCGCTGTGGTGGCTTTGAATGCAAGTAACGGTGAAAAAATTTGGGAATACCATACGATGCCAGTAG